>CAWETC010000029.1:0-837362 GCA_963811915.1 uncultured Alphaproteobacteria bacterium | reverse complement strand
CGACCTGGCCAGCCTCGGCGATCGGCGTCGTCGCTGTTGCGTATTTCAACAAGGGCGGCTGGTGCACGGGTACGCTCGTTGCACCCCGGATCGTGCTAACCGCCGCGCATTGCCTGTTGAACGGAACCGAGCTGATCAAGCCTGGGAACGTCCACTTCCTGCCCGGCATGAACAAGGGAAGGACTAATCGTCTTCGGCTGCAGAGCGGTTCATCGTGGCGAAGGATTTCGTTCCGACCCTGAGGGACAAGTGGACGCTGGATCGATCGCCGGCAGACTGGGCGCTAATTGTCCTGAAGGACGCCGTGCCGGCACGGCCCGTCGCCGTGAAGGCGCTGACAGGCGAGGAACTGAGGGCGGCCACGCTCGCCGGGACGATCTCCGAGATCGGCTATGGCGAAGAACGGCGCTATTCCCCGACCGCGTTGCGAAACTGCCGGGCCGATTTGGGCAAAGACAATCGGCTGCTGATAATCCAGTGCCTGGCGAATTTCGGTTACTCGGGCTCGCCGATTTTGGTCGACATCAACGGCATCCCTGCCGTGGTCGGCATCTTCTCGGCCTTTCTAGAGGAGCAGAGATTGACGATTGCCGCCTCCGCCAGCCAGTTTGAAGCGGCCATCACGGACCTGAACGGAGCCAAGGAGGGGCCAACGCGCTGATCGTCCCTCTACCGAAGTCCACTTCGTCGCTCCCAGAGCATCTGTCTCTTAGCATCGATCGGCCTGGATATATTGACCACGCTTTCCACGGGAGCGGTCTTGAGCCACGAAACGTCATTCTTGACAAGAAACGCATGGGTGGCCTGAACGCACACGCACCATGGAAAAGCTGTGGCACCGGAAATCATCGCCGACGTTCGCTGTGGGTCTCAATCGCGTCACTTTGACCGCGCGCCGCTTACTTCCGGTCTTCCCGATAAGCAGACATTCTCAGGGGCATTCGGCATGTCTCAAAAGTGCCAACGATGCGAAAAGAGGCGACTCGCGATTACAACATAATGGGAGAAGTCAGTCTCGCACGGACTCCGCGACCACCCGCCTCGCACCGTTTCGGCGGTACTGCGCCTCGGGCCCAAGTCCGTTGTGGGTCAAACACGGAGTGGAGAGCCATTCGCGGAGAGCCCCGCTCTACCCCGATGAACGGATGAGGTGGATGGCTCCCGCTCACGGCATCTAGGTGCCAAGGTGTGAAGGCTATCAGGCGTTCACGAGCAAAATGGGAGCCATCCGCTATGCAGATTACCACGATCGGCCTCGACTTGGCCAAGAGCGTTTTTCAGGTCCACGGCGTTGATGCGACTGGTCAGGTCGTTGTTCGCAAGTCGCTTCGACGGTCACAGATGCTGCCATTCTTTGCCAAATTGCCTGCTTGCCTGGTCGGCATGGAGGCTTGCGGCACGTCGCATCACTGGGCGCGTGAGCTGATCAAACTCGGCCATGAGGTGCGGCTGATGCCGCCGGCCTACGTCAAGCCATATGTGAAGCGAGGGAAGACCGACGCTGCCGATGCGGAAGCGGTTTGCGAGGCGGTGACGCGGCCGACAATGCGGTTCGTGCCAGTGAAGTCGCCCGAGCAGCAGGCGGCGCTGTCGATACACCGGACGCGCGATCTGCTGGTCGAGCAGCGCACGCAGACGATCAACATGATCCGCGGTCTACTGGCCGAATTTGGCATCGATATCCCCGAGGGGCTCGAACGGGCGCTGCTGATGGCGCGACAGATCGTCGATGGTAAATCACCAGATGTGCCGATTGAAGCTGCCAAGATTGTCGGCACACTCTCGCAGCAGGCGCTCGACACCCACGTTCGGCTCCGCGAGATCGACCGCGATCTGGCCGTCTGGCTACGTGGCAACGATGTTGCACGTCGTCTCATGACGATCCCCGGTATCGGGCCGATCGGCGCGACGGCTCTTGCAGCATCGGTTACCGATCCGCATCAGTTCCGCTCGGGGCGGCAATTCGCTGCCTGGTTGGGACTGACGCCAGTTCAGAAGTCGAGCGGTGGCAAAGAGCGGCTCGGTCGTATCACCAAGATGGGCGACAAATATCTGCGCAAGCTGCTCGTTGTCGGCATGACGGCGCTTGTGCGTCGTGCAAGGCACAATCCCGCGACAAATCCACGGCTGGCGGATCTGCTTGCGCGAAAGCCCACAAGGGTCGCCACCGTCGCGATGGCGAACAAGACCGCGCGGGTCATCTGGGCGATCATGACACGTGGCGAGACATATCATGCCGGTCACCGACCGGCGCTGGCGGCATAAACAGCGTTATACGGCTTAGCTGAAGAGGAGATCAGCTTCACGAGGTTGCGAGCGCGATGCGATGTGATGGCAGACCGGTCAGACCGGGAACAGGGACAACCCAATCGATGTCCAAGGCGTCATAGCCTGATGAACAGAATGGGACCTTGTTCGCGGACTCCATCAGGGCCAGCAGTCTCAAACCGACTGCATCAACAGGCCGGACAGAAGACTGTCCCCGACCAATGTCACTGCGTCAATTTATCTCTTGCAACGCGGGAGCCATCCACAGAGGACATCGTCAGACCGCGCCGACTGGTCCGTTTCGTGCCACAAAGAGACGAAAATCGAGGAAAATCCGCGATTCTGAAGCGGACATTTCGCGGCCCGGGGAAGAAAAATTGCGGCCGCGAGCACGAAGTAGCCGGCGATAATCAGCAGCAACGAATGCTGGCGCAACCGGCACGCAGACAGTTATCCAATTAGAAAACTATTGTTGACAGATACTGGTCGCGCATCTATTGTTAGCTGTATGGCTAACCATTCTCCTCATCTCGACAACGTGTTCAGCGCGCTCGCCGATCCAACGCGGCGCGCAATCCTTCGGCGGCTCTCGCAAGGTGAGGCTTCCGTGGGCGAACTCGCTCGGCCATTCGACATGGCTCTGCCGAGCCTGATGAAACACATACGTGTGTTGGAAACTGGTGGCCTTGTCGAGTCGGAGAAGCATGGCCGCGTCCGCACATGCCGCCTGATGCCAGGCGCCATGAAGGGGGCCGAGAACTGGCTCGCCGAGCAGCGCGCCATCTGGGAAGCCCGCCTTGACCGGCTCGAGTCTTATGTAGCGACGCTTGAGAAGAAGCCGCCAAGGAGAAGGCGTCGTGACTGATGCGCCCAGCCACACTACATCCTCAAAAGCACAGGAAATCGCCATGACTTCAACTCCGGACGCCGCCCTCGCACACTGGGATATCGAGCGCGAGATCGTTCTCTCGCGTGTCATCAAGGCAAAGCGTGATGTCGTCTTTGCGGCCTGGACAGAACCGGAGCATTTGCCGAACTGGTTCGGGCCGGCGGGGTTCAAGATCGAAACCAAGGAAATCGACATTCGCGTCGGCGGCGTGTGGCGATTCGACATGCTCGCCCCAAACGGCCAGCGATTTCCGAATCGAATGCGCTTTCGGCGCATCGAGCCGCCGTACCTGATTGAGATCGATCACGGTTCGGACATGGATGACGATCCAGCCCGTTTTCGCACCACGATTACGTTCGATGAGCAGAGCGACGGCAAGACCGTGATCACGCTGCGGCAACTGCATCCGACCAAAGCACAGCGCGACAGGACGATCGGCTTCGGCGCCGTCGAGTATGGCTACCAGACCCTGGATAAGTTGGCTCGGCATGTCGAGACAGCGACAGCCTGATGATTTCGAATGGAATCCTGCAAGACGGGTGTGAAGAGCTCCATGTGTCCGGTTCCGAAAGCGCTGGCGATGTCTCTTGCGGGTCTTGGTTGCGTGAAAACGTGCTGACGCAGGCCCCGACCGTCCACTATCCGGTCAATGCAGTCCGACACGGCTAGTTAGAGCAATTTTTCCTGCTGGACGATCAGGGGCCACCTCTGAGTCACCATGGGGGGAGTGCTGGGCAAGTCTCGTTCGAGATCGGCCGCAAAGGATCTCCACACTCACGCTCTGATCGCTGCCAGCAACGCCCGTGTACCGACGATATTTATGACGCGCGTCAGATTGTAGGCGAGCACGCTCAGCGCCATTTCGCTCGCGACCTTCGGCAGCGTCTTCATCAGGAAGTGCGTCGCGCCCATCCGCATCTTAAGCGTACCGAAGGGATGCTCAACTGTTTCGCGTCGGCGGCGCATGGCCTGGGGATCCTGATCCAGTCGCTGCTGCACGGTTTCGAGAACGTGCTCGTGCTCCCATCGTGTGATCCGGCGTTCTTTGGCTGTGGTGCACTGATCCTTGATTGCGCAGGTCTTGCAGGCGCTCGTCCAGTAGCGGCGCATCTTCTGCCCGTGTTCCTCGTTGGCATAGTGGAACTTGAGCTTCTCGCCGGCGGGGCAGCGATAGACATCCTCCTGCGTCATATAGACGAAGTCCTGCTTGCCGAAGCGGCCTTCCGACTTCGCGCCGGAGGTCATCGGTTTGGGCAACGTCACGCAGATGCCTATCTGCTCGCAAGCCAGTATTTCCTCGCCACTGAAGTAGCCGCGGTCGGCAACGGCTTCGAGTTTATCGACTTGCAGAACGGCCTTAGCCTCCCGCGCCACGTTCGCCAGTTGTGCGCGATCCGAGCCGGTATTCGTCACCTCGTGCGTCACGATCAGATGGTTCACGGTGTCGACCGCGACCTGCACATTGTAGCCGACGACGCCTGAGCCACGCCCACTCGTCGCCATCGAACGGCTGTCGGGATCAGTGAGCGAGATTTGGCCGTCAGGCGAAGCCAACATTTGCTTCTCGTAGGCCGCAAGCTTGCCCATTTCCTCTTTCAGCTTGTTGAGCTTCTCCTTGAGCCGCGTCGTCTTGAGCACGAGCACGTCGGACGGTTCCTGCCGATCCGCCGTATCGAGCTGGGAGAGATACCGCGCCACACTCTCCTCGAGTTGCGCGCGCCGGCGATCGATCTTCCCTCGTGTAAAATTGCGATCTCGATTATTGACCGCTTTGAACTTGCTGCCGTCGATCGCGACGCTCGCCTTCGCCAGCAAACCCATCTGTCGACAGAGATTGACGAAGCGCGCGCACGCCCTGCGGATCGCCGGGCCATTGTCCTTGCGGAAATCGGCAATCACCTTGTCATCGGGAACGAGCCGTCCGAGCAGCCATATGACTTCCAGGTTGCGGCCGGCCTCGCGCTCAAGCCGCCGGCTCGACTGAACCCGATTGAGATACCCGTAAATGTAAAGCTTCAAAAGAACCGAAGGGTGGTAGGCAGGCCGCCCTGTCGCTGCAGGCTCGACGCCTTCGAAGCCGAGATTGGCCAGATCGAGCGAGTCGACAAAGCAATCAATCACACGAACGGAATTGCTCTCCTCGACCCACTCATCGAGGCATTCCGGCAACAGCGTCGATTGTCCGCGATCGGCACCCTCAACGAAGCGCTTCATGAATCGCCCCCCGGCAAATCGCCATGCGAATCATAGCAGACAGCTCGTTTTCACGCAGCCAGGGTCAAACACGGAAGTGGAGAGCCATTCGCGGAGAGTCCGCTCTACCCCGATGAACCGACATCGTCAGTGAGGCCGACATGGCCCGAGTTCCGCCATTACTTCTTCCCGGTTTCCTTTTTCGGGTTCGAGTGGATCTCCTCGGCCAACTGTATGCAGGTGAGAAGATCGAGATAGCTCGTCGTACCTAACGAGCGGGCCTCGCTTACACATCGGTTTCGTATGGAGATCGAGGTTGATGCCCAGACTGCGCTCAGCTGCTGTTTTGCAGCTTCCTCGTCACGCACACAATCCGCGATGCTCTGGTCAGGCGTTGACCCCAACATTTTGGCGTCAGCCGATCTCTTCTTGCATACCGCTGTCACGTTCAGCGCCGGCATCCGACCGAATGCCGGCGGCGTGAATACGGATAGCAATACTCCGGACAATACCAAGGCACGCAACATTTGAACTCCTCATGCACCGAGCGAGAAAACCTGTTGATGGCTATCACGGTTCCCGCACTTAAAAAAAGAGCTTGTCATCGCGGTTGGGCAGTGGCGTCGTTCGCGTTCGACGGTCCATTTGCTGGTGGTCAACCGATACGTCGTCGCCTCATGCCAAAGGGAGAGAAAAAACGTCGCTTCCATGCGCTGTTCAACGATAACGTAAACGCTGACGGTTGCGGTCTGGCCCCGATATTTACTGAACAAACGTATCCGATCCCTTGAAGCCCAGACTGGGATGATATGCGATTCCGAAGGGGCCATTCTTGCCGGCAATGCAGTGTGATGCTGGCACGGCGGGATTGGTCGCTGCAGAGGTCGCTGACGATGTGCCACCCATCCATCGAGGGCGAGCCCGCCGACGTGGCTGCGATCGCGAACGCCTGCTGGCTGGCGACGAGCAGTGTGCCGAAGCTGTTCTTGAAGGCCGAGCCCGGCGGGATTGTCGGCCACGGCGCGGTTCTCGACCTGGCCCGCAGCTTCCCGGCGCAGACCGCGGTGACGGTGGCGGGGGTGCATTTCGTCCAGGAAGATTCGCCGAACGAGATCGGGCGGGCCATCGCCGGGTGGATGGGAACGTTGGCTGACGAACCCGCAGCCCGCAGGACGGGTTCAGCACTTTGCGCAACCCGTCAGCCGCGGCACATATTGCGGCCGTCGTCACCTAACTAACGGGTATCGCTGCGCCCCGATCCCACGGGCTGCACTTCCGAGTAGTGGTTGGCCGCTGGCGGATCAGGCTGCTGCCCGTGAGCTGCGGAACCATTCGTCGAAACCGATGCGGCCGAGGCGCGCTTCGCCCAACGGCACGAGTGAGCGCTCCTCGACCCGGCCGCCCCAGTATCGGGCCTCAGGGTCGCTCACGACCTCACGCGGATCGCCGGCCGCCTTCAGATAGCGGGCGATGATTTCGTTGAACGGGGCTCGTTCCGGGCCGGCGATCTCGACGATGCCGTTTCGCGGCGCCGCGATCGCGACATCGGCAACGAAGGCCGCAACGTCGTCCGCCGCGATCGGCTGGAACAGGCCAGGCGAAAGCCTGACTACGTTTCCGTCCGCACTTGAATCGGCGATGGCGCCGAGGAATTCCAGAAACTGGGTCGCGCGGATGATGGTGTAGGGGACGCCGGAGGCCTCGATCAGTTTCTCTTGGGCGACCTTGGCGCGGAAATAGCCATTGTCGCTCCGATCGGTTCCGACGATGGAGAGCGCGACATGGTGCCGGACGCCCGCCGCGGCCTCCGCCGCGAGAAGGTTGCGGCCGGAGGTCTCGAAGAACTCCAGCACCGCCTTGTCTTCAAATGAGGGCGAATTGGCGAGGTCGATCACCACCTGCGCACCGACCATCGCCTCCTTAAGCCCCTCGCCGGTGATGGTGTTGATCCCGCTTTTCGGCGAGGCGGCGACGACCTCGTGGCCGCCCTGGCGCAGAATAGCGACGGTTTTCGAGCCGATCAGGCCGGTGCCGCCGATCACGACGATCTTCATGGTGACCTCCTTGTCGATGATGGAAATTCTTGGATAACTGGAGATCTTTAGATGGGTTCGAACGCTAATCAGAAAAAATGTTACAGGCACAACATGACGCGCGGCTTCCTCTGATGTCGTCGACAGGTCAGCAATACTGATCGATTTGTGCGAGACACCCGGATAGCTCATGTCCGAAGTGGGCCAAACGCGTCGCTTTGACCGCGCCGCTCCCTTGCGGTCTTCCCATGCTGGCGGACATTCGCAGCGTCCATCGGCATGTCTGAAAAGTGCTTCATGAACGGAGGCCGGAAGTCGCCAGTCGTGATCGGTTCATCGGTGCTATCGAGTGTGATTTCATTCCACGTGATGTTTGGGCCGATGCTCAGGCCCAGGGTTCCGACCACCTCGATCACGAACTCGACATAACTCTGGCAATCCACGCTGCTATCCCCGATCTCATCAAAGATACGCAAATGCCACGCTATCCAGGCTGGCAGCTCATGGCCTTGGCGCGCCAGTTCGAGCGGAACTCACGGGCGAAGCCGGCCTGGCAGGGAAAGATACAAACCGCAGCGAGGCGCCGTTACAATTCGAAAGGGCCATTCGATGACGGATAAGGAAATTGCGAGCAATTTTCACAAGTTGCCTGAAGCGCCAATGAATGCTCACGACGAACACCTCCTTTGGCACGCTCTTCATCGTCTTCAGGCGACATATTGGTACGACGTTGACGTCAACGAAGGGCGCACTGCCCATGAATTTTTCACCCCGGACGGTGTCAAGATTGTGGGTCACAACCGGATTGAAGGGCGTGAACAGATACGAGCATTTTACGAGTGGCGTGCTCGTCAAAGCCCCTCGGAAGCAGTGCGTAAACTAGGGATTAGCGGCTTGAGAGCGGTGCGTCACCTGATCACCAATCTATATGTAGCGTCGAGCAGCGAGCGTTGCGCGACAGTGCTGGGCATCGTCATTTTCTATGGTGGTCCATCGAAGTATCAATCAAATCCCCCTATGGTGGCAGATTTAGTCAATGAGTGTGTGTTGAACAAAGACAATGTGTGGCGATTCAAATCACACATAATCCAGCCGGTATTCATGAGCAAAGTGACGCCTCCGGAAATGCAGATCGATCCCAATTTCCTAAAGCACATGTGAGCGAACCGCTGGATCGTCGCAGCGACCGATCCGGAGGCGACCAATCAACCTCTCGCGCGCAGTCCCGGACGTAAGGCACTCCGAGCTCTCGACCTACCTGTCGAATGTTGTGGCCTTATCCTGATCCCTCGTCTGCCAAGATGATATTCATCTCATACGACCTGCGCCACTTCCGCCTCGGGTCAATCGCGTCACTTTTACCGCGCGCCGCTTACTTCGGGTTTTCCCAAAATCAACAGACATTTCCGGGGTTATTTGGCATGTCTCAAAGTACCCCAAAGGCGGAAATCGCAGCTACCACTGATACCGCACCACGCCCTTGCCGGCGTAGCTCGACGTGACGTTGGAGAACTCGCCCTCGAAAGTCGCCGCCGCCGACCAGCCGTTCAGCCATTTCATCTCCACTGACGCCGTGGTCAGCGCCGAATCATGCGCTTGCGACGCGCCGTTGACGACGAAACTGGCTCCGGGGAGCGACTGGAAGGTCGCGGCAATCGACCGATCCGGATCCAAATCATGCGCCCAGGCCAAGCGGCCGCGCAGCGTGAGCACCGAGTCCGGCAGGGCAAAGGAACGGTCGGTGCGAAGGCCGAGTTCGCTGCGGGTATCGGTGACGTCCTTGGCGCTATAAGCGAGTGCAAAAATATTTGAGCCGACAATGGCCTGCTCGGCATAGGCCGGCAGATCGAACGCCGTGAACTGCGCGGCGGCGTAGGGCGTGACGCCCCATCCATGGCGTGACAACACGATAGCCGCCTTCAAGACGTCCGGAGAACGCATTGCCGTTGAACTTCGCCTGCAATTGATCGCCGCCGGCCGCGGTCACGGTGCGATCGGTAGTGATGTCCTGCCAGCCATAGGCCAGCGCAGCCGAAATGTAAGCCTGCCCGCTCGTGTGCCGGATAAATGCGCCGGCCTGAAACAGGTCGGAGCGCCCGGAGCCGCTACCCGCGACCGAGAAGTTCGTGCCGCCGCCGGCCAGCGCAAAACCGGCAACCGTAAACGGCGAAATGCGATAGTCGGCGCCGACCGCGGTGCCATAGATGCTCGAGGTCGTCGTATTCGATCCCACCCTCGCATTGCCGTCGGTGGTCTGCGAACCGCCGAAGCCCGCCGCCCACACGCTCCAGCGCCATCGAAAGTGGTGACCGGCGCCTCGTTGGACATCGCATAGGCGTCACGCGCCGCGCCGGCCTTTGCGTCGCGGCGTAACCGCTCGCAGCCCCGCTTGGTGGCGCAGCATTGCCGCCGCGGCCATCGATAAACGGGTCGGTCAACAAACCCATGAACTGCGTCATCGCGTCGAACGTAGATTGCTGCGAGCCGGTAGCGACCTCGCCCGAAACCTGCGTCAAGCCACCCGGCGTCAGTGTGCCAAACACCATAGGAATGCCGCCGGTGGTGTTGAAGAAATTGGTCAAGGTATTGGCGACATTCTGCTGGTTGACATTTAGGCTGCTGCCGAAGTTCGGCCCAAAGGACGATGGCGTGAAGTTCAGCGCCAGATTGAGATAGGCGTCCTTGGCGTCGTAGCTCAGCGTGGTGTGGAAATTCGCCGGCAGATTTGTATTGACCAGCGAACCGAACATGCCGGTGACGCTGCCTGCTGTCAGGATGGTGTACTGCCTGGAAATATAACTGCCGCTGGCGTAGACCGCGTTGACGGTCGCGCCGCCGAGCGTCGCCGTCCCCGTGACGGTGCCAAATGACGCGGTCGAGCGATTGACTTCGATCAGGTAGGTGGCGCCGGAGGCGAACGCGAGATTGCCGTTCACCGTCATCGACGCGCCGGGCGTGCCGGAGCCAGGCGCGAACGTTCCGCCGGAATTGATCTGCGTGTTGCCGACGGTACCGGTGCCCATCAGCATGCCGCCGCTCACGGTCAGGCTCGTGGCCGCCGACAAATCGCCGGTGACATTGAGCGTGCCGCCCGAGAGGGTCCACGCATTGTTCTGGCCATACGTACCGCTTGCGGTCCAGGTGCCGCCGACGACATTGAACGTCGAGAAGCCGCGATACTGTTGGACGGATCCGATCGAGCCAAGATTGAAGGAGCCGGTGCCGCTTCCACCGAGTTGGAAAGTATCGGTGCCGGTGCCGACAACATTGCCGATGATGGTATAGCCCGCCGCGAGTGTGAGGCTGTTGCTCCCGCCTGTGAAGACGATGGCGGCGGCGCGCGTCAATCCGTCGCCGCTGAGACCTCCCGAAATCGTGCCGCTGTTGATGATTGCGAGGTTGGCGCCAGTGACGCCAACTCCTCCTGCGCCGCTTGAACCTGTGGCCCCCGTACCCCCCGTGACGCCGTTGTTGCCCGACGAGCCCGTGGCGCCAGGATTGCCGGCTGTGCCTGGTGTACCTGTTGTGCCGTTCGGGCCGTTCGCGCCGCCCCCCAAGCCGGCGCCGCCGGCACCACCAGAGGCGCCTGCGCCGGCCAATCCAGCAGAACCACCTGCGCCTCCAGTGCTGCCCGCGCCGCCAATTCCGCCAGCGCCGCCGACGCCGCCTGCGCCGCCAGTTCCACCGGTAATGACGCCTTGATTGTTCAGTTCGCCACCGCTGTTGAAAGAAAGACCTGTTCCACCGGTACCGCCCGCGCCGCCGTTGCCGCCCGCTCCACCGTTGCCACCATTGCCGCCAGCGCCGCCAGTGCCACCGTTTCCAGCGGATCCGCCGTTGCCGCCATTTTGGCCGGCAGAACCGCTGTCGCCCGGATTGACAGCATCAGATCCGTTCGCCCCGACGACGCCGTTGCCGCCATCGCCACCGTTTGCGCCACGGCCAGCCGCGCCACCCGCACCGCCCACGGAGCCCGCATCGCCACTTCCGCCCGCGCCGCCGACGCCGCCCGCGATGGTGCCGGAGTTTGTAATCGCGGCATTGTTCGTGATCTGCATGCCGGTCCCGCCATTCGCACCCGCGCCGCCGTTGCCGCCATTGCCCCCGGCGCCACCTTGGCCACCCGCGCCGCCAGCGCCACCAGCCATGCCAGAGGTGCCAGATTGACCTGGCGTAGTACCGTTCAAGCCGCTCGCACCATCGACGCCGTCGCTACCGCTGCCACCCATTGCGCCGAGGCCACCTGCGCCGCCCCCACCACCCGCACCGCCCGCACCGCCGATAACCGTCTGTGAATTTGTAAATGCAGCGCCGCTGTTGATCTGCACACCGGGAGCGCCCGTGCCACCATTCCCGCCCGCTGCGCCGAAGCCACCTGAACCGCCGCTCTGGCCGGTGAGGCCAGAGTCGCCCGGGTTGGTGGCTGGCGCTGCATTCAAGCCGATAGCGGCATTTCCACCGCTACCGCCGGCGCCGCCGGCGCCGCCATCAGGGTTGCCGGCACCGCCATCGCCACCCGTCTGGCCAGAGGTACCGTTGCCGCCCGGTGCAAGTGGCGTTAGCGCCAGCAGAGCCCGGAACGCCCGCACTGCCAGCGGCGGACGCCGTTGAAGCAGTAAGCGACAACATGAAGAGCGAAAGTGGCGTGACCGCCGCGACCAAGGCCGTCGTTGCAAGCAATGCCGCGCACGTGCTTGTTCGCGTAGCGCCGCGCGGCGAAAGCGCGTAAGCGTTCGTAACTGTATTCATGTTGAAGGAGTACTCCCGGCGCCTTTGCCACATCCGGTTTGCGCCAACGAAGCCTGCGTGCCAAGCTCAACTTCTAACCCAGCCGCAACGATTCGTATCTAGAGTCCGCTTTGGGTCGCCCTCGGTCCGCAGCAGAGCCAGGTCCGTTCCTCTCCTCATAGCGGACTTTTTGCGGTGGCAACACCGCCATGACCGTTCGTGCCGATATTGTTGCAAAAGTCGAAAACCGAGCGACGCCGAAAATCTCGCAAACATTGTTTTTTTGCTAACTCCATCACTGCGATACTCTGTAGCCCCGATACACGAAGCTCCGTGATCGTTTCTGCACGAAACGATGTGAACCCTCATAGCCGCGCGCGGTACGCATCAGCGGTCCTGAAAAATCTCGCCCGTCACCCCAAAAGACTTTTGCAACAATATCTGCCAACAACCGGCATCAGCCTTGGATAAGCCATTCCGTCAAAACGCGTTTGGCGCTGCCGTCTAATCCGTCGTATAAGAACTCCCGGGATGGATTTCGTGCTATGCCGCAAGAGCCGCGAAGCCGGGTCGAGCGCAGATTGTCGGCGATATTGGCCGCCGACGTGGCTGGCTATTCGCGGCTCATGCACCATGACGAAGAGGCTACGCACACTAAATTGACGGAGCTCCTAACGGACGCTGTCGTCCCGGCAATTGCGGAACACGGCGGCCGCATCGTCAAGAACACCGGGGACGGGTTCCTGGCGGAGTTTCCGAGCGCGGTCGAAGCGGTTCGGGCTGCCCTGCAATTCCAGAACCACATTCATAAAATTACAATCGGCGATCCAGAAGACAACCGCATTGCTTTCCGGGTGGGCATCAACGTCAGCGACGTGATTGTCGAGCCGCATGATATCTTCGGGGACGGCGTAAATATTGCGGCGCGGCTTGAGGGCATCGCAGAACCCGGCGGTATCTGCATCTCGTCTTCCGCTTACGATCATGTCACGGGCAAGCTCGGCGTTAAGTTCGCCGATCTGGGCGAACAGAACGTTAAGAATATTGCCCGTCCGGTGCGGGTCTATGCCGTGGTCCGTGATACACTAAGCGCTGTTGAGCGAGGCAGCGGTGGGATGCCCGGCCCAACTTCAGCGCCGCGTCTTTCCATCGTGGTGCTGCCGTTCGCAAATATCGGCGGCGATCCCGAGCAGGACTACTTCATTGATGGTGTGACCGAGAGCCTGACCACAGACCTGTCACGCATCAATGGTGCGTTCGTGATTGCGCACAACACCGCGTTCACGTTCAAGGGCAAAGCCGTCGATGTAAAGAAGTTGGGACGTGAGCTGAACGTCCGCTATGTACTCGAAGGCTCGGTGCAACGTGGTGGCAATCGCCTCCGGGTCAATGTGCAATTGATCGACGCCGAAACTGGCGCACACCTGTGGGCCGACCGTTTTGACAAACCTGTCGCCGACTTGTTCGACATGCAGGACGAAATTGTATCTCGGCTCGCCAACACGCTGCATGCGCAGCTCACCGTGCAAGAGGCAAGGCGGTCAGAACGATCCCCGCGGCCCAATTCGATGGACTTGTATTTTCAAGGTAGAGCTTTGCTGAACAAGGGGTGGACGCCTGATTACTTGACGCGAGCGAGAGGGATTTTTGAACGGGCGTTAGCGCTCGATCCCGACAATATCGACGCGATGGTCTGGACGGCAGGCATCGATTGGATGGCTGGAACTAGCCATTTTGCGGACGACCGGGCCCAGCGTGTCGCGGCCGCCGAGGTAACCCTGTTTAAGGTGCTATCCCTTGCGCCGAACTATGCCTGGGCCCACTTGTTGCTGGGTGTCCTGCTGGTCTGTAAAAATCGGGCTGCTGAAGCCATCCACGAGTTCGAACGTGCATTGGCGCTGGATAGCAATTTAGCCGAGGCGCATGCGGAAATCGGCTGGGCCAAATATTTTATGGGCCGCAGCGCGGAGACGGAGGCGCATATCGACGAGGCTTTTCGCCTTTCTCCGCGCGATATTTTCGCCTACCGCTGGATGATGATGATCGGCTTCGCCAAGCTGGACCTCGACGCTGACGCTGAAGCACTCGGTTGGTTCCGCCGTAGTATTGAAGCAAACCGGAATTCCTTTACGCATTTTGGGCTGGCCGCCGTGCTTGCGCTGCTTGGCGCACTCGATGAGGCAAAGGCCGCTGCGAAGGCCGGACTTACAATCATTCCGGGCTTCACGATCCGCCGCTTCCGCGAGGGCGCATTGAGTGACAACCCTGCCTTCCTCGCCAAACGCGAGCGCATCTATCAGGGCTTGCGTATGGCGGGTGTGCCAGAGGGATGATCGCCGTTGTGGGTCAATCGCATCACTTTGACCGCGCGCCGCTTGCTTCCGGTCTCCCCGATAAGCAGACCTTTTCAGGGGCCGTCGGCATGTCGCAAAGGTGCCAAACGCGGACATAACCTGCCGAAGCATGCCTTCACCAAACTTGTTGCTATGATTGACAGGCCGGCGGGGGTGGCGTCACGCGAGATTTTCAGACTGCTTTTAGGTGTAAAAAGTGTGTACCGGATTGGAGAGATGTCATGGTGCAGGCGACTGGATTGGCCGCGGGTAGCCTAATCTTGCTGATAACGATGGTTAAGCCCGGAGATGCAGCAGAACAACAGTTCTCCTGCAAAGGGCAGGTCATTCAAGAAATGACCAACCCGGCCGTTCAGCCAAAACCAATCGATCTGAATGTAACCCTGGGCGAGAAGAACAAGCTGTCGATGACGACCGGTGACGGCAAAATGCTTGCTCCCCGCATTACCAGCAACAACAAGATCCAGCTCAAGTTTGCGACGAAGGAGTTTGTCGGAGAATATTTCCACTATACGGGCGATCTATTTCTCATCTACAAATCCGGGTCACTCGCGCGGCTCACTTGCTCGCGCACCTGACTCCCGATCAATGGCCGATCAATGGGTCATCCAGCCATCCGGCGAATGTCGGCGCAATCCGCTTTGGGCTCAATCTGGTCATTCTGACTGCGCCGATCACTTTCGATCCTCCCCTGTGAACGACATCGACATCGGCATCCAGTGCCGCGGTCGGCCGCAGCACGCTACCAATGGCGCTAGCGCGGTTGCATTTAGGGGTGCGGTGAGCGGGCGATCCCCCGGGCTTAAGGGTCAACTATGCAGGTCAAACGTGCAACTCGAAAACGCATTGCAGTGATGCTTGTTGTCGATGTCCCGTCCCATGCCGTATAAAGGCCGGATGTCACGACGGCTCTTAGACGATGCAGCAATGATCAACTACAACCATTCCTAGGCCTGCGGGCGAGGAAGATGGATCATGACGACATCCCCTCCTTCGCGCAGCCTGAAGTGGCCGGTAATCCTGAATTACGCAATTGCAGTTGTTTCGGCGGCAACATCAGCCGTGGTGGCTTTTGCGCTATATCCCTTGTGGGGCGCTGATGCTGCGCCCTTGTTGTTTCTCTCCGTGGTCATGTTTGTGGCCTTGGCAGCAGGTCCAGGTCCGGCGGCGCTCACTTCCGTGCTGACCTTTCTTTCTCTCCAATATCCCCTTCTCTCATCAGGCTATCCCTTCGTTCTCCAGCCCGGCGAAATTCTGCGACTGGGACTGTTTGTGGTGGCGTCAGTGTTTGTGTTGATGCTGTCGGCCACCCGGAAAAGAACTTCGGCCTCGCTTCAACTGCTACGCAACAACCAGCAGATAATGATCCGGGAATTGCAGCAGCAAAACGACAGGTTGCGCGTCGAGAATGCCGAACACGGCGAGGCCGCAACAAGAGCGCGAGGAGCCGAACAGGAGATTCGACTGACCGTTGACTCGGTGCCGGCACTGATCGCCCGGTATCGTCCCGACGGATTCATGGATTTCCGCAACAAGAGCTGGCGGGAATATACCGGCCTTTCACAGGACAATTTCGAAGGCCGCCGCTGGGGAAGCGCGCTGCATCCCGATGATGAGGAGATGGTCGAGCGCGAGTGGCGAGAACATATCGCGACAGGAGAGCCATTCGACCTGGAACAACGGCTGCGAAAGGCCGATGGAGAGTACAGATGGCACCGGGTTCGCCGCGTACCGCTACGTAGCGAGACGGGCGAGGTGATCAAGTGGTATGCTATCGCGTTCGATGTAGATGACAGAAAGCGAACGGAAGATGCGCTACGAAAAAGTGAATCTGACCTGGCCAAAGCCAGACACGAGCTTCAGTTAATGATCGACACTGTCCCTGTCTTGGTACTTCGCCATCGGGCCGACGGTATTATAGATTTTGTCAATGAAGTCGGACGCCGTTACAGCGGACTACAGCAACGAAGTGGACTTCTCGCACCAGCGTCATAACCCATCCGGATGACGTTCCACGACTTGAAGCAGCCTGGGATGTCGCGCTTCGCACTGGTGAACCGTTCGAGTCGGAACTTCGCCTTCGAAGAGCCGACGGCGAATACCGCTGGTTCGTTACTCGACGTGTGCCGTTACGCAGGAACGGTGAGGTTATCGCTTGGTACGCAGCAACCTACGACATCGAAGATCGCAAACAGGCCGAAAGCGAGCTGATTGAGAGCGAACGGCGATTCCGCGAGGCTCAAACGGAGCTGGCGCACGCAAGCCGCGTGGTCACCATGGGGCAGTTCACGGCGTCGATCGCCCACGAGGTCAACCAACCCATCGCTGCGGCATTGATGAATGCTGAAACCGCTCTGCGCTGGCTCGCCCGTCAACCGCCGAATTTGGAAAAGACCAAGCAGTCGATCGACCGTATTATCTGCGACGGCAAGCGGGCCGCCGATATTGTGGGCCGGATTCGTGATTTCTCCAAAAAGGCGCCGGTGCGGAAGGAAAGCCTTGAAGTCAACGAAGCAATTTTGGAGATTATGAGACTGACCGATGCCGCGGCGTCAGAGAACGGCGTTTTGGTGAAGATGCAATTGTCTGAGGGGCTGCCGCACATTTTGGGGGACAGAGTCCAACTGCAACAAGTGATCCTGAACTTGATCATGAACGCTATTGAAGCGATGAGCCAGGTCAGTGACGGATCGCGCGAATTGTTGATCAATACCAATAACGCCGAACCGGACAGCGTACTCGTCACGGTAAGGGATTCGGGCTCGGGACTGCCCAACGCCAATCCTGAGCAAATCTTCGATGCCTTCTACACAACCAAGGCCAGTGGCTTGGGCATAGGGTTGGCGATTTGCCGTTCGATCGTCGAAGCGCATGGCGGGCGACTATGGGCAACGTCGAATGAACCTCGGGGCGCTATTTTTTGCATGATGTTGCCGACCGAGGAAAACTCGCCTGAAAAACGAGGGTCATCCGGCGCCTAGTCCTGCTAAAAAGCGCACGCGACTGACTGCACCCTGAGCACCGCGCTGCCAATGGGTGGTCTCGGCGGGCATACAAGCACCGAGAACGACATTCGGGCTAACGATACGTGGGCCGTGCCTGCCGAGCGAGTGAAGCGCGTCGGCCTGTCCTGCAGATATCTCCATATTACTATCGGCCGTCGAACGATGGACAACCTCGCAGGTACCCAGTCGAGCCTTCACGCGCCGTCAAGAAACTGGCCGTAATAGTTCCAACACATGACCCCTGCGGTGCAGGCGAAGTTCGATTGCTGATTGACCGACCGAGCGCGGCACCGAGATTGCCACTTCCTGGCCCGGCATAAGCGTGCAAACCAATCGGGTCACATCACCGGACTTGTCAGTTCCGGCCGTAGCAACAACTTGAAATCCCGTCGCGGTGGGTTGGTAAAAAATGCTTACGTTTGTGGCGCCGAGCGCGACCGTCAGGCCCGCTCGGGGAGAGACGATCTCGCCGCCGGCCTGCGCTGGAGCCAATCGAACACCAGCGAGGAATGCTCCGAGCGCGAGCACAAATGCAAACCGAGCTGGCCTTGGCCGCTCTCGTCGACTATGTGCAGATTTTACTGTGCTGTTAGACATGACACCCTTTCCATCGAGCCCACCTATGCAGCGGGTCCAAGCCACACCTTCGACTGGATATTTTCTGTAACGATGCGGCGCGTGGTACATTCCTTTATTGGTCTCGCCGCCTGCTGACACTCCAAAGACGTCATAAGTCCCTTCGGTCAATCCAACACATTGTCACTCTCCATGATGTCCGACGTTATGCCACGCATGGCCAGAGAGCTGCGCGAACCTCGAAATAAGCGCATATACCCTTATTTAAAAAGCCATATCACTGACATGTGTTCGTTCGTGAGGTTTGCGGCGAATGGCGTAACGGAGCCAGTTGGTCCGCCTCCACTTCGGTAGTGGCGGCAAACGACAATTTTGATGCCAGTTGCGACGTCTTGTCCGGACGGGACAAAATAGCCTTTATACGAGCTGGATCGCTATTTTTCTGATTTGTCCTCGTCAACACGTCGGCGGATCACGGCTTGATCGCTATCTCAACTGACTTCTGCAACAAGATCGGTCAAACTCGGAAGTCGACGGCCGCAACGGTAAGCTCTGGTTTACCACCGAAAGCGGTCTCAACTCGGATATCGCCGCATGTGGCAAAAGTGTCCGTGAACGGAAGTCGGATACGCCTGGGCGTTCAGGTCTGCGCGGTCAGATAGACATCGTCCATAAACAACGCGTCAATGCCTGACTTGCGGAATGTGACGATCGCATCGGTGGGTGTGCAGACGATCGGCTCGCTGTCGTTGAAAGACGTGTTGATGACGAGCGGCACACCGGTTCGGGCGAAGAAGCAGGATATCAGCTCGTGAAAATCCGGATTTAAATCGCGGCTCACGAGTTGCACCCGGGCGCTGCCATCGAGGTGCAGGACGGCCGGGATGCGATCGCGCTGCTCGGGTTTTGCCCCGCATGCAAACAGCATGAACCCGTAACTCGTCGAGTGCGCACCGCCAATATCGAACCACTCACCGGCGCGCTCGGCCATGACGCTCGGCGCAAACGGCCGAAAATCCTCCCGATGCTTGACCTTTTGATTGAGAATAGTGCGCATGTCCGGCCGGCGCGGGTCGGCGAGCAGCGAACGGTTGCCGAGCGCGCGGGGCCCAAATTCCATGCGGCCCTGAAACCAGGCGACGATCTTGCCATCGGCGATCATCTCCGCCGCATCGCGCGCCGGGGACTTGCTTCGACGCGCCGTCAGACCGGCCGACTTCACCGCGGCCAGAATTTCGCGCCGGTTGAACGCGGGACCGAGATACGGCGTGGAGTTGCCTCGCTCGGGAGAACTCTTTTGCTTTGCGCAATGCACGACCATGGCGGCGCCGATCGCGGTGCCTGCATCGTGCGGCGCGGAGGGTATGAACACATCCGAAAACTCGCCGGATTGCCGGATCAGTTCATTGGTCACGCAATTGAGCGCGACGCCGCCGGCAAGGCACAATTTGTCGAACGGCACCTGGCGTTTGAGGCGCCGCACGAGGGCCAGCACCGCCGCATTCGTCGCCTCCTGCAGCGCCGCCGCGATATTGGCGTGGCGCGGCAGAATTTCGGAATCCATGTCCCGCGGCGGACCGAACAAGGCATCCATTTTCTCGAACTGGTCCGGACTGGCAGTGAGAAACTCCGGGGATACCGCATAGTCCTCCTTGCCGACGCGCAGCGCCGACTGGAATTTGTGACGGAAGATTTCGGGATTGCCGTAGGCTGCGAGGCCCATGACCTTCGAAGCATCGTAGTGCGAGAAGCCAAGATGACTGCTGATCACCTCCCACAGGAAGCCGAGCGAGTGCGGATAATCGATGGCTTCGACAGGCTGGATACGCGTCCCGACAGCCTTCGCCAGCGAAGAGCCGGCAACCTCTCCGATTCCGTCGATGGTAAGGATGGCCGCGCGATCGAAGCCTGACGGGAAATACGCCGAAGCGGCATGTGCCATATGGTGGGGCACGAAATGAAATTTTTGTTGGAGCGGACCTCCAAGAAGCTCCTCGACGGCACCGCGCACCTGACCAAGCCGCAGCCGGAACGTTTCCTCAAGCCGCGGATCCCACCACTCGGTGCGATATTGCGTTTGGCGCATCTTGGGATTGAACGAATAGGCCACATGGTCGATATCGCCGGCGATAAGCCCGGCATGGTTCAGGCAGAAACGGATCGCGCGTTCGGGCAATTGATGCGGGTTGTCGAATTCCGCCGCCTTGCCATGTTTGATGCGATTGAACCGCTCTTCCTCGACGGCGGCGACGAGCTTGCCGTCGACAAGCAACGCGGCGGCTGACTCGTGATACACCGAGTTGATTCCAAGAATATTCACCGGCTTACCTCCAGTCTCCTGCCGCACGCGTCATGGCCGCTCGCCAAAATGTCCGACCTGATCGGAGATATTGCCTGCCGAGCCTTCGGGATAAGATGACGGCAGCAATGCACTAGTACTGCTCACCGTTTGACGATAACAAATCGCTTTAAAATTTTGTCAATTGAATGCACCGTCATCGCAATCGCATGTGATGGGTATCGCGGAGTTTATCGTCGGGCGCGCATTCGCGCGACCCGTTGGCTCTACCCATTATGCAGATTACTGTCAGCAAAAGCGAAGGCAACACCTTAAGGTGGCGAAGAACGCCATATAAAGTCGGCGCATGAATGGCTGAAGCCTCAATTGAACGCCATTCCACCGCTCAGCGCGATGGTTTGGCCGGTCATGTAGGCATTGCCGATCAGTGACATCACCGCCTGCGCTACTTCGTCAGATGTTCCGAAGCGGCCGAGCGGTATCCGGGCAACGAGTGCCTGCTGTCCTTTCATCATATCCGTTTCGATGAGTGAGGGGGCAACGGCGTTGACCGTGATGCCTTCCTTGACAAGGCGGGCTGCGTATCCGCGCGTAAGCCCCTCGATACCGGCTTTGGAGGCGTTGTAGTGCGGGCCGATCGAACCCGCGCCACGCGCCGCGCCCGAGGAAATATTGACGATCCGTCCCCATTGCTTCCGCCGCATCGCCGGCAAGGCAGCCTTCATGCACAGAAAGACTGACTTGAGGTTGACCTCGATCGTCCGGTCGAAATCGGCCTCCGTCAATTCGTCGATGTTTCGCGGGATCGCAATGCCGGCATTGTTGACGAGAATATCCACAGGTCCGAAAGCCTGAGCCGCGCGGTCAAACATGCCGACGACGGCATCGTTCCGCGCAACGTCGGCGCCGATCGCAATCGCCTGGCCCCCCTCTTTCTCGATGTCCGTCACCAGCGACTGCGCGGCATCCGCCCTTTCCCGGTAATTGATAACGACCGCGGCGCCGGCGCCGGCGAGCGCGCGAACGACCGCAGCACCGATGCCGCGTGATCCTCCGGTAACAAGGGCGACGTGGTTATGGAGATTGGGTGACATCATTCGATCGCTCCGCTGGCCTTTACGCAGGATATATCAATGATCCGAAAAGTGCGGAATTGTAACAGAGGCCAAGCGGTCGGCCATCTGCCACGTGACGAGTTTCGCGGAGTTTATCATCGGGCGCGCATTCGCGCGACCCGTTGGCTCTATCCATCCTGCGGGTTAAAAAATCTGGTTATCGCCGTCCCGATTAACCCGTAGGATGGGTAGAGCACTTGCGAAACCCATCACCTCCGGCATTCATAACCCAGGGGACGCGGAATGACAGCCGAGAGGAAAGCACGAAAGATCGGCCATGCCCGCGTCGCGATCCGCACAGTGATCTTTGCCCTGGTCTGGCATTCCCATTTGACCTCGGCCGCACAGCCCGCGTCGGCCCAAAACCTGGTGAGAGCTCCCCCGAGCAACGCGGCGCTATCGCCTGAAAAATTGAAAAAGATAGATGCATTCTTCAACAATGAAATCAGCGCCGGAAAAATACCCGGCGCCATCGTCCTGATCGAGCAGCACGACCGGCCGGTCTACTTCAGGACATTTGGCCTGCGCGATACCGATACCGGTGCGCCGATGACGCCCGATACGATCTTTCCGATTTACTCGATGACCAAAACGATCACGAGTTTCGCGGTGATGATGCTGATCGACCAGGGCAGACTGAGACTCGACGATCCCCTCGCCAAATATATCCCCTCCTTTGCCGGGATTTGCGTCGGCGTCGAAACCAGGGATGAGAACGACACACCCATTCTCACGATGGTGCCGCCGCGCCGCCCCATCAACATCGAGGATCTCCTGCTGCACGCCTCCGGCATTACCTACGAATCCAACGGCAAGGGTCTTGTCAAGAAAGCCTATGCCGGCGTCACCGTCGGCGATTTCAACAACGCCGAATTTGCCGAGCGGATCGCCAGGCTGCCGTTGGCCGAGCAACCGCGCACGTTATGGGAATATGGCCATTCCACCGACGTTCTCGGTCGCGTCATCGAGGTCGTATCGGGTCAGTCGCTGTATGAATTCGAGAAAGCGCAACTGCTCGGTCCGCTGGCGATGTCCACGACAAAGTTTTTCCTGACCGATCCGGCGGAGCGGTCGCGGCTCGCGAAACCGCTGCGAACGGAGCGCTATAACACCAGGAGTTCCCTCGACGTCACGCGATGGGAGTCCGGCGGCAGCGGAATGGTCTCCACCATCGGTGATTTTTCACGCTTCGCGCGCATGATGCTGCATGGCGGCGTGCTCGACGGCCACCGCTTTCTCAAGCCCGAGACGTTCAAGGCGATGACGACGGACCACATCGGGCCGGGCTCCGGCGTTGCCCGAAACTACTATTACTACCCCGGCGACGGCTTCGGATTCGGCTATGGGTTCGGTATCCGCACCGACCCAGGCAAGGCCATTCCGCCGCCTCCGGGCTCCATCGGCGAAATCAAATGGGATGGCGCCAGCGGCACCTATTTCGTGGTCGACCCCGAGCGCGATATGTTTTTTATTCTGCTCGAGGACGCACCTGTGCAGCGCGGAAACGTCCAGAGGATTTTAAAACAAATCATATACGATTTATTCGAAGACTAAATTGCATCGACAGCCGCAGCGGTAGCATGAGCTGAGCCCGTGCGTAACCCATCGCCTGTTTCACGGATTGTCGCCGCCACATGATGGCTGACGCTCTGCTCTGATCACAAATTGGCTACCACAGAGATTTAAAGACCTCGGGCGCTGGAGCCCAACAAAATTCCTGCCTCCGGTCGTCAGTGAGCAGCCGTAACATTGCAGGCGCGCAATGCGTACTTACCCGTGACGCTGCTACGAAACTCATCGATGCTGCAGGAAAGTATGGAAGAAGAGATCACGTTAGCCATCCGCAACCTAAAACCCCTTGTGTCATGCCGTGCTGCCGAAGCAGAAGACAATTACCGAATATCGGGGGCCGTCATCGACGCCATGAAATCCGCCGGCATCTTTCGGATGTTCGTGCCCCGGGAATATGGCGGACTTGAGCTTGAATTGCCGCAGATTATCGAGGTGATCCGCACGCTCAGCCGGATCGACGCGTCGGTGGGCTGGATCGCCATGATCGGAGCCGGATCCGCGTTGTTCGCTACCATGCTGCCGCGCCGGATATTTGAGCGCATCTATCGGGATCACGTCAACGCGATCATCGCCGGTTCGACACAAATACTCGGCCGTGTGGAAAAACGCGACGATAGTTGCCACGCGAGCGGAAGGTGGCCGTTCGCGAGCGGATGTCAGCATGCCGACTGGATGCTAGGCTTCTGCAAGCTCATCGAAAGCAGCGAGGATGAGTCCGGAAAGCCCAAAGTCGTCGTCGCGATCTTGCCCGCGTCGAGTTGGACCATCGAGCCGACCTGGCGTGCTCCGGGCCTCAAAGGCACCGGCAGCCACCATATCACGCTCGACAGCCCCGTCGCGCCGAACGAGAACTTCTTCGATCTGGCAGGTCAGGATCGCTGGGCCAACGGCCCGTTGTATGAAGGCGTGCCACAGATAGTCGCGCTTTTGCATGGAGCCGTCTCACTGGGCATTGCCGAGGGTGCGCTGGATGATCTCCTCGCAATCGCCACCTCCGGTCGCCGCCAGGAGCGGGCCGATGCTCCGATGCGGGATACGGAAGCCCTTCAAACCGATCTAGGCCATTTGCATGCCGCTATACGGGCAGCAAGAGCGCTTCTGTTGCAACAGACAGAGAGCCACTGGCAACACGCTTTGGCCGGACGGCTCGGAACAACCACGCTGCTCGTCGAGGGAAGCCAGGCGGCGATCTGGACGGTTGGCACATGCATGCGCGTTGTCGACAAGTGCTTCGCGCTGGGAGGAAGTGCAGCGCTATATGATGACTCGCCCTTGCAGAGGCGGATGCGCGACATCCACGTCGCCGCACAGCACAATCTGATGCAACCTCGCCACTACGCCAAAGCCGGAAAGCTGCTCGTGGCCGGCGAATTGGCCCCCTAGCATCATGCCGACGGAAGAGAGCGGCCCATAATACAGGTTGAGCCATTGCGAAACCTACATTTGCCTCATGCGTTATGGCCGGGCCACGTGATGGGTTTCGCGTAGTTTATCATCGGCTACGCATTCGCGCGACCCATTGGTTCCATCCTCCCGATTTCTCACCGCGGCGCTTCCATCAACCGAAACTTTCCCCCGTCCACCCTGATGAGAAAAACGGAACGCTCGTCGTATCCGTTATGATCGGTCGGACTCATCGTCGAGAGTCCGTTGTTCAGGTAGACGTCCTTGCCTCGCTCCAGTTCGTCGCGAAGAGCCATCCGGAATTCCGGCGTGCCGGGCTTCGCCACCTTCAAGGCGTTCGGTGCGGCCCTTTTCAGGAGAGCGATCGCATCCCACAGATGCGCCGCGAACATGTTCGGCTTCTGCCCGTTCGCCTTCTCATAGGACGAGACGAACTCGTCGCGGACCAGTCGGAACGGATCGTTTTGTGGCAGATCCTCGGCGATTGTGAAGGCTTCTCCGGCGAACACGGCGCCTTCGACCTTCGAACCACCGAGTTTGATGAACTCTTCAGTCGCGATACCGTGGGTCTGGAAGATCCTGCCGGCATATCCCCTCTCGCGCAGAGCTTCCTGAGGGAGAACGGCAGGTGTCCCTGCGGAGGCGATGAATACCGCCTGCGGATTGGTCGCCATCACCTGAAGGGCCTGGCCGGTCGCACTGGTGTCCGCGCGGGCGTAAACTTCATGCGTCGTGACGGTCAAGCCCAGGGTCGGAGCGAGCCGGGAAACCTCCTTGTAGTAGCCTTCGCCATAACCGTCCGACACCCCGATGTAGCCGAGGGTCTTCACACCTGACTTCGCGATGTGCTTGAAGATCACCGCCGCCATCAGATCGTCGTTCGGGACGACCTTGAATGCCCATCTGCGGCGGTCGTCGATCGGCTTCACGATCGCCGTGGCTGCCGCCAGCGAAATGATGGGGGTCCTGGACTCCAGGGCGACGTCGAGCATCGTCATGGTCACGGGCGTCACCGACGATCCGATAAGGATGTCAACGCCATCCTGTATCACCAGACGCCGGGCGTTCTGGGCGCCCTTCGTGGGGTCCGACTCGTCGTCGAGCGGAACGTAAACCACTTTCTCGCCGCCGATTTCCTTGGGCAACGCTGCGATCGTGCGCATCTGCGGCTGGCCGAGTGACGATCCCGGGCCGGATGCGGAAACGACGATCCCGACCTTGATGTCCGCATTCGCATTCGAGGTCCAGAGAGTTGCGCACACAACAATCCAGAGTCCGGCAATAGCCAGTTTCATTGTAGCTCCCTCCCCTTGCATCTTTGGCGTGATCCTAGACTGAGAACCGCCGCCAGGCTCGCATTATCGGCACCGCCGGACGCCGCGTCTGTCCCTCAGATTGGGGACGCCCAACCGCTGCAAAAAAGGGCGCCACGCACTGCTTCAATACCGCGGATGTTACTGATATATTTCAAAAAAACAGGAGGATGCGGTGCAGGTGGATCGAACTCCCGGCGATATCGCCAATGTCCTCGCACCGATGGTGCTGGCGATCGGCCTGCCTGCTTTTCCGAATACGTTGATCGCCGCCCTTCGGGATGTGGCCAACGTCGGACATTGCATGGTGTTCGCTTTCGAAGAAGAGGACTCCGCTCGCTGGGCTCTTGGACTGGGTAATATCGGGATAGGGCCTGACCTGGGCGCGGCCTACGCTGAACATTTCTACGTTGCGGATCCGAACCGGGAGATGATTCTCGAACATCGATCAGCACAACAGCCGATCGTGCTGCCGAATTTCTCCCGCAGAATGTACACCGACAGCTATCGAAGATTGTTCTTCGAAGACGCCGGGATCATCGACAAGATGGCTACGGCGTTCTGGGTCGACAAAACCTGCTTTTACGTGAACTTCTACCGCACCGTCGATCAGGGAAAGTTCACGCGCCCTGAAACCGCCCGCCTCACCAGGCTGGTGCCCGCGCTAACGGCGATCGTCGCACGCCATTGTCAGACGGAGGATGTCGCAGGCACCAGCGACAAGCTCGTGACGCTGTTCGCGACCACGGATCGCTTCGTCGCACTGACCCCTCGCGAGAAGGAGGTCTGCCAGCGCATTCTTTCGGGCTATAGCTCGGAGGCCATCTCGGCGGAACTCGGGGTAAGCCTGCACTCGACGTTCACCTATCGCAAAAGAGCCTACGAAAAGCTCGGAATCTCCTCACAGAATGAACTGTTCGGCATTGTATTAGGACTGATGGCGCTTCCCCGCCGAACTCATTGACCGGTTCCTTTCCGGAACTGGCTCGCTTGCTTGTCCCCAACCACCGGGACAGACTTGCAAAACGCAGGTGCGGTACATTCCCGGCACGGGAGGATCAAAATTGAGCACCGCACCTCGCATCGATATCGACGTCGCCGCCTTCTGGCACGATCCCTATCCGGCCCTGGCGAGAATGCGCCGTGAGGCGCCGATCGCCTTCGTGCCGCAGCTTGGCAGCACATTGTTGTGCAACCGCGAGGACATCTTCGTCTGCGAAAAGCTGATCGACATATTCAGCTCGCATCAGCCCGATGGCTTGATGAACAAGCTGATGGGCCACAACATGATGCGCAAGGACGGCGAAGCGCATCTCGCGGAGCGCAAGGCGATCTTCCCGGCCGTGTCTCCGAAAACCGTGAGGGCTCACTGGACCAGCCAGTTTCAGGCGCATGCCGACCGCATCGTCGATGCGCTCGAGGATGCCGGCGGCGGCGATTTCGTACGCGAATTCGCGTTGCCGTTTTCGGCGGAATGCCTGAAGTCGATCACCGGGCTCCGCAACATGCGCTTCCAGGACATGAACGCGTGGTCGCAAGGAATGATCGACGGCATCGCGAACTACGTCGGCGACCCGGCGGTCGAAGCGCGCTGCCATGCGGCAACCTCCGGCATCGACGCGGCGATCGACGACATGGCGCCGGTCCTCCGCAGCAAGCCGGACCAGAGTTCTGCTAGGTGTGATGCTGGCCTGCGACATGCCGATGGAGAGCATCCGGGCCAACATCAAGCTGGCGATCAGCGGCGGACAGAACGAGCCTCGGGACGCGGTCGCCGGCACGGTGTGGGCGCTGCTGACCCACCCCGATCAGTTGGCCCTGCTCGTCGAGGGGTCCATCCCCTGGATCCAGGCATTCGAGGAATATGCGCGCTGGATCTCGCCGATCGGAATGTCCCCCCGCCGCATCGCCAGACCATGGAGCATCCGCGACGTCGAATTCGAACCGGACGAACGGGTGTTCCTGATGTTCGGCTCCGGCAACCGGGATGAAAAGCATTTTGAGCGCGCCGAGGCGTTCGACATCCGCAGAGAGACCAGCAAGAGTATCGCCTTCGGCGCCGGACCTCATTTCTGCGCCGGCGCCTGGGCCTCCCGGGCGATGGTTGCCGATGTCGCGCTGCCCACGATATTCAAGCGTTTCCGGAATCTCCGCCTCATTGAGGGCGAGCCTGCACGGATGGGCGGCTGGGCATTTCGCGGGTTGCTCAACCTGCCGGTAACTTGGAGGGCACGTTGGTCAGAGGCTCGTTCTTCTTGACTTGACGCGGCGGTCCCATCAAGACCGGCTGGAACAACACGGCAGCGGCCATCGTGCAGATCAACGCGAGCGCCATCATCCGCCCCATGCTCGAAATGCCCGGATAATTCGAGGCCCACATGCTTCCAAATGCCACCGCGTTGGTCATGGCGCTGAAGATCACCGCCCGGGTCAGCGCGGATTGCAACAGCCCGGTTTTCCCGTCGCGCCAGGCAACTATGTAATAGATTTTGAACGCGACCCCGACGCCAAGGAGAAGCGGCAGCGCGATAATGTTCGCAAAGTTGATCGCAGTACCGGTCAGCGCACAGATCTCGAGCGTGACAAGACCGGCGAGCAGCAACGGTATCAGCGTCAACAGCACGTCGGTGACGCGCCGCAACGAGATCAGGAGCAGCACGGCAATGGCGGCCAGTGCGAGAAAGCCTGCTTCGATAAAGGCGCCGATGACCGTTCTGCCGGATTCGTACAGACTGACCCCAGGACCGGTCGCCGACGGTTCAACCGCCAGAACCGAGGCCGCAAATTTCCGCCGGACCTTGTTATCATTTGCGTCGCCCTTTGGCAGAGCCTCAACACGAGCGCGGCCGTCGGGCGAGACCCAATCGCGAACCAGGTCTGGAGGAAGCGTGTCGACGGTCACCGGATGCGGATCGAGGCTCTCTCGAAGCCGGCCAAGGTCATAGACCAGCGATGGAACGACGGCGGCTTCAGCGTTGCCTCGCGTGGCCGCGTTCGATTCGGCGAGACGCGTCAGCAGACCGGAAACGCGCCGTGCGGCATCGGCGCCGGGTCCGGTTGCGTTGCCCGCGACCTTTGAGAGATCGTTCGCGGTCTTGCGGATCGCGTCGACTATATCCTGGTCCGATGGAGCAGGCTGTCGCTGCGGAGGATTGAGGGCCGGACCGAGATTGCGTGCCGCGAGCTTGATAGCCGCGATTTTTTCCTCCTGATCGTCAGGTATGAAGTTGCTGAGCGTCCGCGTGCGGGCTACCTCGGGAAGCGCTGCCAGGCGTTTGGCTACGCTATTGGCCTCATCGAGCGATGTTGCCAGCACGTCGGCGTCGTTGCCCCTGGTCTCCGGGTCTCCCTGCAATTCACGATACGTCACGACCGACGCAGCATGCGGATTTTCCAGATTTATCGGGTTGAAATCGACCGGCAGGTGGAACAACAGCGGCGTGCCCGCCAGCGCCACGCCGATTGTGCCGACAATCACCGGAATGCGATGCCGCTGCAGAAAGTCATCCAGCGGCGCAAGGCTGTGGAAGCCCACGGCAGCCGACTCGCCCGGGGGTTTCACGATAGCCAGCATCGCCGGCACAAAGGTGATGCTGCAGAAGAACGCAATCAGCATGCCGCAACCGGCGATCAGACCCAGTTCGAAAAGGCCTCTGTAGCTCGTGGGCAGGAACGAGAAGAAGGCCACCGCGGTCGCGGCGGCGGCCAGTGAGAGAGGATCGCCCACCTTGGCGGCTGCGCTTCGCAGCGCTTTGCGCAAATCCGGCTGCGCATGGCGCTCGGAACGGTAGCGAACGCTGAACTGGATGCCGAAATCAACGCCCAATCCGACGAACAGGACGAAGAACGCGATCGAGATCAGATTGAAAGCGCCAACCGCTGCAACGCCGAGCGCGGCCGTCACCGCAAGCCCGACCATCAGGCTGAAGAATACCGTCGCGACAATCTTCCATGAGCGAAGCGCCAGCCATAATATGACGAGCGCACCGAACAGCGCGGTCAGCGTGTCTCCCAGCGCGCTTTGCCTGATCACCGAGAACTGGTCGTCGTTCAGGGGCACCGGGCCGGTAAGCGCAACCGTCGCACCGAACTTCTCGCCTAATTTCAGATCGGCAGCGGAGCGCCGAATGGCGTCCGTTGCCCTGCGTCCCGGTTGCAGCGCCTCAAAATCCAGGACAGGTTCTACCTCGATGAAATGATGTAGCCGCGTCGCGGGCGACGGCGCGCCCTGTAGCAGTTCCTGCCATGAAAACGTCGCCGGTTTGCCGGCGAGCACATCGCTCAGCGTTCTCTCAGCCATCGAGAGCGGCCAGACAAGCTGATCGATCTTGATCTCTCCGCCTCGCACGCCGCCCACGACGAAGGAAAGCGTCTTCATCACGCCGCGCAGACTTGGATCGTACGCGAGTTCGCCGATGAGAGACTTGGCCCTGGACAATCCATCGACAGATTTCTCGACGTCGGGCAAGGATTTAAACAGCAACCCGTTATGCTGAAAAAACTCTCCACCGTCGGCCTGAACGACCGAGTGGAACAGATCCGAATGTTCCGAGAGCTGATGCTCCAATGCGTTCGCGGCCTGTTCGGCATTTTCCGGTGTCGCTGCCGTAACGACGACTAGAATTCCCTTCTGTGGAAACGCCTTGGCGAGAACCAACTGGCGCTGATGCCAGGGTAAACGCGCCGAGATCAGACTGTCGGTGTCCGTGGTAATTGAAAAGTGCCTGACGTCATACGTCGCACACGCAATCGCAAGCAGGATTCCGAAAATGACAACTTGCCAGCGGCGGCGCACGCAAAAATCGACAATCTGGACAACCACTGAGCTTAGCATGATCGACCTCAAATTTTTTCGCGTCGGATGGGACATGGTTTCCGACTGAATGGCGAAATTTTTGAATCCCTGGCCACGCGCACGTCCCAAAGAAGACGAAACATCAACCATTCGAAGTAGTCACCGGACAACTGCCGGAAAAGTGGTCGATGGCATTTTTCAGGGAAGCGGTAGCCGCAATTATATTGCGGCGTGACAAGGGATGGAGCCGATTGCTTGAGCGATCTTTCGGCTCCAGGTCCGTGAACGCAATTTCTGCCGAAAACGCTGCGGAACCCGCAAGATAGGTCAAGCCTTTCGCGAAACCGATCACCTGCGGCACGCGTTATGCCGCTCGGCAAAATGGCCGGATTACGGTGATCGTGCTGAATGCAACCGGGCGGGATCATGGCGGCATTGCCATGGCTTCGTGGCGCAGTCGAAACGCCCTGCCGACCTGGCGCCATCGAGAGCATTCGCGGATTGCTCGCTAACTTTCCACGACGTCGGTCGACAGCGAAAGACTCTTCCACGCCGCTCCACGCCGCAAAGTCCGCCTGCAGCTCGTTCATCTTCTCGTCGACGAGCCGCACCGCGTCGCTACCGAAGCGTCGCCGGTGACAAGGATCAACTTCGCCATGGGCAGGACATCCTGTAGTTGTTGCCTTGAGATCGGCTGATCCGATTGATGAACAGGGTTGGTCGATGAGGAACCCTGAGCGCGTCCATCCACGCGAAAGGTATCGCTACGCTCGATCCATCTTGCCAGCTGAATAACCGGGTAACCGGCCTGTGGGCTGGAACGCCGGGCCGCCTTCGAGAGTTGCAACGGGAACGGCGGGGGCCCGATCAGAGGGGTGGATCCATGTCGACCGGAACGATCGTGTCCCGAATGCTTGTCACCGCCCTGCTGGCGGCAGGCTTCCTCGCCGCAGCGCAGAATTATGGTCACGCCAAGGACGCTGGCGTGGTTGGCCCGCCCCTCGAAGCCGTCAAAACATTCGGTAATGATTTCCGGCTCGTCGGCATTGGTGTCTCCGCCAACGGCCGGGTGTTCGCGACCGCACCATCCTCGCAAGTCCGCTCGAGCTACAGCATGGTCGAGGTCGATCCCAAAACCGGCGTGGTCACGCCCTATCCCGATGCCGCCTGGAACAATTTCAGCGAGCAGGGCGACGGCAAATCGGAATGGATTTCGGTGCAGGCGCTCTGGGTCGACAAGTCGGACCACCTTTGGGCGCTCGACTTGTCGCTGCCCAAAGTCGATCAGGAGCGCTTGCCGCCGAAGCTGGTCGAGTTCGACCTGTCGACCAACCGGGTGCTCCGGCAATATGATTTCAGAGGCGTGGTTTCGGCCAAGGACTCCCTCAACGATGTGCGGGTCGATACCGTGAACGATTACGCCTATCTCACCAACGCCGGGAACAAGGGCAGCCTGGTGGCGCTCGACCTGAAGACCGGGGAAGCCCGGCAGGTGCTCGTCGGCGACCGCTCAACTTTCGCCGATCCCACCCAGCATCTGATGATCCGCAGCGAAATCGCGCTGCGGCCTGACGGTTCGATCGTAGCCATCCACGCCGACGGCATCGCGCTTTCTCCCGATGCGCAGTGGCTCTATTACCGGCCGCTGACCGACCACAATTACTGGCGCGTACCGACGTCAGCCTTGCGCGATGCCAAACTCTCCGTCGGGGACCTTGCTGGCAAGGTCGAATATCTCGGCAGTTCCGTGCTGAGCGGCGGCCTGATCATGGATGCCAGCGGCACGCTTTACGGCGGCGATCTCGAACACAGCACCGTAGTCGCACTCACCCTGACTTCGGACCACAGGCTGACCTCAAAGGTCTTTGTCAGCGACCCCTCCGAACTTTCCTGGGCCGATGGCTTTGCCATCAGCGGTGGTTATCTCTACATCGCCGATTCCCATCTTTGGGAGGTCGCGTTCAAGAACAACCTGCCGCGCTCCGGCCCCTTTACGATCTTCAAGGTGAAGCTTCCCGATTAGGCGTTCTCGGGCGAGGTTTATCGAGCGGAGACTTGGAGACGGACGCGCCCGCGAACTTGCACAGTTAGGCCGGGGATTGTTGCGAGAGGGCAAACAGGGCGGCTACGTTCTCTCAGAAGAAAAAGCTGGAAAGGAAATCGCGTCGATCTGGTTTTGGTACGCTCCCTCGAAGTACGAAGTCTTCCATCAGGAACGACAGCAATCCGCAAACATCCAATCATGTTAGAAGCGCAACTCCGTCCCGAGATGGAGGAGCATAAGTGGGCAAAACAGAGTTGCGCTAGCCGATTAAGGCCAAGCAAAAGATACAATATCCCGTCGCCGGCAACTACATCAGAGAACTAAAGATTATTTTAGAAGTCCCGCATCTTGGAACGTCCCATTCCACTATCACGTTGAGTTTCTACCAGCAGTAGAGGAGACAGTTATGAAATTTCGTTCGATAGGCGCAGTCTGCTTCGCAGTCGCACTCGCTGCGGCTTCGCCCGCCTTGGCCTTCGGTGGCGGACATGGTGGCGGAGGTGGCGGTGGCCACGGGGGTGGAGGCGGCGGCTTCGGCGGTGGTCACGGCGGAGGCGGCTTTGGCGGCGGTCACATGGGCGGCGGCTTGGGCGGTTTCCACGGAGGCATGGGTGGCGGTGGTTTTCACGGCGCCGGTTTAGGCGGTGGCGGGGGATTCCGCGGCGGTAACTTTGCCGGAGGTGGCTTTCGTGGCGGGCGCTTCGCCGGCGGAGGCCTTAGAGGCGATGGATTTCGCGGCGGCGGGTTCCACAGAGGCTATGGCGGTGGTTACGGCTATGGCGGATACGGCTACGATGACTACGGATTTGACGGAGGCCTGCTCGTCGGTTCATTGATCGGCGCCGGTATCGGTTATGACGACGGCTATTACGACGACTCCTATACATCTGCACCGGTCGTTGCCGACAGCGGGTATTGCATGCAGCGTTACAAGTCTTACGACCCAGCTTCAGGAACGTATCTCGGATATGATGGCTTACGGCATCCCTGCGAATAATCAAACAACATGAGAGAAAAAGGCGGCCCGTTGGCCGCTTTTTTGTGCTGTGTGTGCCGAAAATCAAATCCGAACGTAGTGATGGTGAAGCCCGCCGAGGACTGGGTGTGTTCCGGCCTGCTGAATTGGACGAAAAATCGACGCATCCTTGTGCAACGACTGATGCGTTCTGACGGAGTTATAGTGCGTAGGATGGGTTGAGCCCTTGCGAAACCCATCATCTGCCGCGCGCGCTATGGCCGCCACCAACTGATGGGTTTCGCTGCGCTCTACCCATCTACAGACCGCGGTCGAAAGAGACTAACGATCGGCCTCTACTTGCCCTTCCAGTTCGGCGTGCGCTTGTTGAGGAAGGCATCCATGCCTTCGCGGAAATCTTCGCTCATGTAGGCGCGCAGGATCAGGTCCCGGCCCTCTTCGCGCGACAGCGTGCGGCGAATGCGAAGCACCGCTTCCTTGGCAGTTTCCATCGTGATCGGCGCGTGGCCGGCGACGAGCTTGGCGGTCTCATTGGCGCGCCGCTGCAGCGTTTCGACGTCGGGCACCACCTCGTTGAGCAGGCCGAGCGAAAGCGCCTCGGGCGCCTCGATAAGCCGCGCCGTGAAAATCAGGTCCTTGGTCCGCGCCGGCCCGACCAGCGCGACAACCCGGCTGATGTTGGACATCGACAGGCAATTGCCGAGCGTGCGCGCGATCGGAAAGCCGATCCGGGTCGAGGCGGTGCCGATCCGGATATCGCAACAGGCCGCAATCCCGGCCCCGCCGCCGGTGCAGGCGCCGGCGATAGCGGCAATGACGGGCACGCGGCACCTTTTCCAACACGCCGAGCACACGATCGATCCGCTCCTCATATTCGAGCGCATCGTCTGCGGTCTTGAAGGCGCGGAATTGCGAAATGTCAGTTCCGGAGGCGAACGCTTTCTCGCCGGTACCGGTGATGATCATCGCCTTGATCGAACGGTCGGTGTTGATGCCCTCGCAGATCGACGCCATCTGTTCGTACATCGCAAAGGTCAGCGCGTTGCGCGCCTGCGGACGATTGAACGTCAGCCGCGCGATGCCGTCATCGATGGTATAGATCAGGTCTTCGTTTTTGACAGGGGCGTCCATTGCACGCTCTTTCTGTTCTTGCTCGGCGCGACGGCGCCTGAGGCGGATTCATGCCAGGAAAGCTTCAAGAATATTGTAAAGCCCGCGCCAGGCGCGGGCTTGATCAGAGCATAGCCTGATTCAGGCCACGGCAGCTTTTGATTTCGGCATCGGCACCACATCGCGTGCCTTCAGCACGTCCATCGCCGCCAGCACGCCGCCGCTACGATGCGGCACGTTGGCGAGATCGAGTCCCATCTCGACGCCCGACAGCGTCCCCATCAGCATCAGATCGTTGAAGTGGCCGATATGGCCGATCCGGAACGCCTTGCCCTTGATCTTGCCGAGGCCCGTGCCGAGCGACATGTCGAAGTTTTCCAGCACCACCTTGCGGAAGGCGTCGGCGTCGTGTCCGTCCGGAACCATCACAGCGGTCAGCGCCGGCGAATAAGCGTGCGGGTCGAGGCAGACGAGCTCGAGGCCCCAGACCTTGGCCGCGGCGCGGGTCGCCGCACCGTGGCGCTTGTGGCGCAGGAACACGTTGTCGAGCCCCTCCTCCTCCAGCATCGCGATGGCTTCCTTCAGCGCATACAGAAGGTTGGTCGCCGGCGTGTACGGGAACGTGCCGAGCTTGTTGATCTCGATCATGTCGTGCCAGTCCCAGTAGGACCGCAGCGCGGTGTTCGCCTTCGAGGCGGCGAGCGCCTTTTCCGAGACCGCGTTGAAGCTCAGGCCCGGGGGCAGCATCATGCCCTTTTGCGACCCGGCGACGGACACATCGATGCCCCAGGCGTCGTGCTCGTATTCGAGCGAGGCGAGGCCCGAGATGGTATCGACCATCAACAGTGCCGGGTGGTTGGTGCGATTGAGGGCCTTGCGCACTTCGAACGGATGGGTGACGCAACTGGTCGAGGTCTCGTTATGGACTACCAGCACGGCCTTGATGGTGTGCGCCCGATCGGCGGCAAGCCGGGCCTCGATCTGCTCGATGTCGGCGCCACGGCGCCAGTCGGTGGCTAAGAATTCGACGTTGAGCTTGAATTTGTCGGCGATCCCGCGCCACAGCACGGCGAACTGGCCGGTCTCGGCCAATAGCACGGTGTCGCCGGGCGACAAGGCATTGACGATCGCCGCTTCCCAGGCGCCGGTGCCCGACGACGGATAGATGATAACCGGCTGTTTGGTCCGGAAAATGCGCTGGCAGCCCGCCAGCACGGCATGACCGAGTTCGGCGAATTCGGGGCCGCGATGATCCAGGGTCGGCATATCCATGGCCCGCAGCACCCGGTCGGGTACGTTGGTCGGTCCTGGAATCTGAAGAAAATGCCTTCCAGTGTGCAGGGTCATCTAGGCGTCCTTCCGGAGATTCTGTTTCGAAGGGGTCGAATATCACTATTTCGGAGGCTTGTCCCCCGCCCCGCGAATGCCGTCCATGCATAACCGAGCGAGCTTTTGCCCTGCCCGGGCTTAGCGCTACCGCGGCAATCCCAACATCATCCCTAGGGATGAGAGGCCCGAGGGCGCCCGAAACGGGGCGCCGCCGCGCGCCCCGTAGCCTAAGCAGCGTGAGGTCCCGGTTATTCCGCGGGCACCGGGCGGCCGGCCGCGGGCATGACCTCCCCCTCGTCGAACGGGATTTCCGGGTGCATCAGGAAGGCGCAGAAGCCACCGAGCAGCAACAGGCCCATCGACATCAGGAACGGCAGATACCAGTTGCCGGTGACGTCGATGACGAAGCCGGCCACCAAGGGCGAAACAATCGCCGCGAGAGCCGAGCCGCTATTCATCAGGCCGGCCGCCGTGCCGGAATATTTCGGGGCAATGTCCATCGGCACCGACCAGATCGGGCCAATGATGAGCTCCGCGAAGAAAAATCCGCTCGACAGGCACAGCGCGACGAACGTGATGTCGTGCGTGAACAGGATCGGCAGCAGCGACAGCAAGGCGCCGGCAAAGCCGGTCACCGCGACACTGAGCCGCGCGAAACGGACGTTGCCCGTCTTCTTGAAAATGCGATCCGACAGGATGCCGCCGAGGCTGTCACCGATCACCCCGGCAAAGAAAACGCCGGAGGCGAACAGCGCCGATTTCTTGATGTCCAGGCTGTAGGTGTTCTTGAAGAACAGCGGCAGCCAGTTGAGATACAGCCACAGCGTCCAGCCGTAACAGAAGTAGGTGAGCGTGACCGGCCACATTCGCCTGATCAGCGGTCCCCAGGGTACCTGCGGCCGCGGACCGGTCGGGCGTGGCGGAAGCGATGCCAGTTCGGCCTCGGTGATATCAGGGTGATCCTTGGGCTCGTTGCGGAAATACAGTGCCCAGACCACGCCCCACAGCAGGCTGACCACACCCAGCGCGATGAACGAACCGCGCCAGGTCAGCCACGCCATCAATATCGCGATCAAGGGTGGGGTGGCGGCATTGCCGAGCCGCGCGAAGGCGTGCGTGAGACCCTGTGCAAAGCCGCGCTTGCTGGCGGGGATCCAGTATTGCATGGCGCGCGTGGCGGTCGGGAATGTCGCGCCTTCGCCGAAACCGAGCGCGACGCGAGCAATGAACAGCGTCCCGAGACTGGTCACAAAGCCGGTCATGATCGTGGACGCCGCCCAGATCAGGCCGCACCAGAACAGCGTCTTGCGTGGCCCGAAGCGGTCGCCGACCCAGCCGCCGATCACCTGGAACAGCAGATAAGGATAGGCGAAGGCCGAGAACACCAAACCAAGCTGGGTATTGCTGAGGTGAAGTTCCCTTTAAATCTCGCTGGCCGCCGTGCCGATGTTCACCCGGTCGACATAGGTGATGAAGTACATGATGCAGAGCATCGCCAGCACAACATGGGTGGGCTTGAACCGAAGCCGCATCTTCTACCTCCCGAATTCGCTTTTATGGCTACTATGACGGCGCCGATCCGTCTGCACAAATCCGATCGACGGGATCTGCGCCTTAAGTCGTGACCAGATGGCCATCTTCAGATGGTGACTTTCAGCTGACCACCTTGAGGTGGCCTGGCGCATTCGACTTGGTCGGCTCTTCCAGCGCCTTCATCGCGGCATCGACGCCACCGGCCCGGTGCGGCACGCCCGCGGCCGCCAGACCCATCTCCACCCCGGACAAGGCGCCCAATAGCGTCAGTTCGTTGCACTCGCCGAGATGGCCGATACGAAACACCTTGCCCGCGACCTTGCTCAAGCCCGAGCCGAGCGACATGTTGTAATTGTCCAGCACGGTCTTGCGGAACTTGTCGGCGTCGTGCCCGGGCGGCATCAGCACGGCGGTCAGGACCGGCGAATATTCCGAGGGTTCAAGACACAGCACCTCGAGACCCCAATGCGCGACCGCCGCGCGGGTCGCAGCCGCAAGCCGCCTGTGACGGGCGAACACATTATCGAGCCCCTCCGCCAGCAGCATCGCGATGGCTTCGCGCAGGCCGTACAGCAGATTGGTGGCCGGCGTATAGGGAAAGAAGCCGTTGGCGTTGGGCTTGAGCATTTCTTCCCAGTCCCAATAGGAGCGCGGCATCTTGTTGGTCTTGGCGGCGGCGCGGGCCTTTTCCGAGATCGCGTTGAAGCCGAGCCCCGGCGGCAGCATGAATCCCTTCTGCGAGCAACTGACGGAGACGTCGACCTTCCACTCGTCGTGCCGGTAATCGACCGAGCCCAGCGAGGAAATCGTATCCACCAGTAGCAGCGCGGGATGGCCGACCTTGTCCATCGCGGCACGGATCTCGCCGATCCGGCTGGTGCAGCCGGTGGAGGTCTCGTTGTGCACCACCATGACCGCCTTGATGGTATGCGCCGAATCCTGCGCCAGTTTGGCCTCGATCGCGGCGGGGTCGGCGGCGTGGCGCCAATCGCCGGCGATGAAATCCACCTCGATGCCCCAGCGCGCCGCCATCTGCTGCCACAGCGTGGCGAAATGGCCGGTCTCGACCATCAGCACCTTGTCGCCCGGCGACAGCGTATTGACGATCGCCGCCTCCCAGGCGCCGGTACCCGAGGAGGGAAAGATGATGACGGAGCCCGAGGTCTGGAAAATCTTCTGGCTGCCTTCCAGCACCGCCTTGCCGAGTTCGGCGAATTCGGCGCTGCGATGGTCGATCACCGGCATGTCCATGGCGCGGAGCACGCGATCCGGCACCGGGCTTGGGCCGGGAATTTGCAAAAAGTGGCGTCCCTGATGCGTCATGGTTCCTCTCCGATCTGGCTTTCGAACATATTGCATTCGATTTATCCAACGGCAACCCATAAATTGCCTACAATATTTTGATCGACGGACCGCCCGTCTCGACATATGTTCCGTGCCATGAAACCGATGATCCCCACTCACGCCAGTTCGAAAGTGATCGGACCCGGGGCGGACTCCGCCCGGGAAGACCTGTCGCTGCACGACGAAATCCTGACGCGGCTGCGCGACCACATCGTCGAAGGCAACATCCCCGACGGCAGCCGGGTGCCCGAACGCCAGCTCTGCGAGATGCTGAAGATCTCGCGTACACCCTTGCGTGAGGCGCTGAAGGTTTTGGCGTCGGAAGGACTTGTCGAGCTGTTGCCGAACCGCGGCGCGCGGGTGCGGCAATTGAGCGAGCAGGATCTCGGCGAACTGTTCGACGTCATGGGCGGGCTGGAAGGCCTCGCCGGACGGCTGGCCTGCGAAAACATCACCGACGAGGAAATCGCCGAGATCGAACGGCTGCACTACGAAATGTACGGATTCTATTTACATCGCGACATGCACAACTATTTCCACGTCAACCAGCTGATCCACCAGAAGATCGTCGAAGCCTCGCGCAATACGACGCTGACCAGCACCTACGCGAACTTTGCCGGGAGGATCAGGCGGGTGCGTTACTCCGCCAACTTTGCCCGCAAGCGCGAACGCTGGGGCGAAGCGATGCGCGAGCATGAGACCATTCTGGACGCGTTGCGCCGCCGCGCCGGCAGCGAGCTCAGCGACATCCTGTTCGCGCATTTGCGCAACAAGCGGACCGCCGCCGTCGAACACCTCAAGGCCGGCGACGTGGCAGCTTCCGAGCCTGCTTGATATCCTGGGCGGGAAATCCAAGGCCGGATGCCCGGCTTGTGATTTTGCATTCAAATCAGAAAACAGGGTCCAGCGAATTGCATTTATCACTCCGTCAGGCCATAGCGAGCGCACGAGCAAATCATGCTTGCCGGTAATGGGGATGGAATGTCCAGCAAAGGCTCATCGCCGCTTGAAAGCCGGCTGAAGCGCGAGATCACGGGCGACGTTTTGTTCGATCCGTTCAACCGCGGCCGCTACGCCACCGATGCCTCGTTCTACCAGATCGTGCCGGCCGGCGTGGTGGTCCCGCGCAGCATCGACGAAGCGCTGCGGGCGTTGGCCATCGCCCGCGACGACGGGCGGATCGTGACGCCGCGCGGCGGCGGCACCTCGCAATGCGGCCAGACCATCAATGACGGCATCGTTGTCGACTTCTCCAAGCATCTCAACCGCATCATCTCGCTCGACGTCGAAAACCGGACCTGCGTGGTCCAGCCGGGGATCGTGCTCGATGATCTCAACCGGCAATTGAAACGTCACGGCCTCTGGTTCCCGGTCGATGTCTCGACCGCCTCGCGCGCCACCATCGGCGGGATGGCCGGCAACAATTCCTGCGGCGGGCGCTCGTTGCGCTACGGCACCATGCGCGACAACACGTTGTCGCTGGATGCGGCACTGGCCGACGGCACCCTTCTGCATTTTGGCGAGATACCGCGCGACCTGTCGCTACTCAATTCGCACGTCAATGCGAACGACAGCGGCCTCGCACTGTTTCGCGACATGCTGGCGCTCGGCGCGCGCGAGGCCGCCGAGATCGCAGACAAGTTTCCTAAGGTGCAGCGCCGGGTCGGCGGCTACAATCTGGATGCGCTGGTGCCGCGCAACGCCGCCAATAACCTTGCGCATCTGCTGGTGGGTTCCGAGGGCACGCTGGCCTTCACCACCAATGTCGAACTGAAGCTGTGGCCGGTGATCCGCAACAAAGTGCTCGGCGTCTGCCACTTCGGCAGTTTCTACGAGGCGATGGATGCCGCGCAGCATCTGGTGAGACTCAAACCGATCGCGGTGGAACTGGTCGATCGCACCATGATCGCGCTCGGCCGCGATATTGCGATGTTTCGGCCAGTGATCGATGCGACCGTGCGCGGCGATCCCGATGCGCTGTTGATCGTCGAATTCGCCGAAGAGGATCAAGCCGACAATCTGCAAAAGCTCAAGCAGCTTTCCGAACTGATGGGCGATCTCGGTTTCGGCTGGAACAACCCACAACGCAAATGGGGCGGCGTGGTCGATGTGGTCGAACCCGCAACCCAGACCGCGATATCGGATTTCCGCACCTCCGGCCTCAATGTCATGATGTCGATGAAGCAGGCGGGCAAGCCGGTCTCGTTCGTCGAGGATTGCGCGGTGCCGCTGCCGCATCTGGCCGATTACACCGAGCGGCTCAACGCCATCTTCGCCAGGCACGGTACCCACGGCACCATGTATGCGCACGCCTCGGAAGGCTGCCTGCATGTGCGTCCGGTGCTAAACCTGAAGCTCGAAAAGGACGTCAAGGCGATGCGCGCCATCGCCGAGGAAACCTTCGCGATGGTGCGCGAATACAAGGGCTCGCATTCCGGCGAGCATGGCGACGGGATGGTGCGCTCGGAATTCCACGAGACCATGTTTGGCCCGCGCATCATCGCCGATTTCAGGGAGGTCAAGCAGCGCTTCGATCCGGGTCACGTGCTCAACCCCGGCAAGATCGTCGACGCGCCGAAAATGGACGACCGCTCGCTGTTTCGCTACCCGCCGGACTATCGCATCGGCGAGTTGCAAACCAAGCTTGACTGGTCGGCCTATCCCGGCGCCGGCGGCGGCTTCCAGGGCGCGGTCGAGATGTGCAACAACAACGGCGCCTGCCGCAAGCTCGAAGGCGGCGTGATGTGTCCGTCCTATCGCGCCACCCGCAACGAGAAAGACGTCACGCGCGGGCGCGCCAATACGTTGAGGCTGGCAATCTCCGGCCAGTTGGGTCCGGATGCACTGGCGTCCGACCAGATGATGGACACGATGAAGCTTTGCGTGTCCTGCAAGGCCTGCCGCCATGAATGCCCGACCGGCGTCGACATGGCCAAGATGAAGATCGAAGTGCTCGCCGCACGCAATGCCAAACACGGGCTTTCACTGCGCGATCGGCTGGTCGGTTTCCTGCCGCATTATGCGCCGCTGTTCGCGCGTCTGGCGCCGCTCGCCAATTGGCGCAACAAGAGCCCATTATTGCGGGCGCTGCTGGAAAGCGTCGCCGGCATCAGCGCCAAACGCGCGCTGCCTGAATGGCGGCGCGACATCTTCAAGCCCGACATGGACGTTTTCGGCCCGGCCGATGGCAACGAAGTCGTGCTGTTCGCCGACACCTTCAACCGCGCCTATGAGCGCGAAAATCTCGACGCCGCATTGCGCGTGCTGGTCGAAGGCGGCTACCGCGTTCATCTGCCGAAGCCCGCCGACAATGGCCGGCCGCTATGCTGCGGGCGGACGTTTCTTTCGGCCGGCCTGGTCGATCATGCCCGCAGCGAGCTTGACCGGGTGGTCGCGACTTACGCGCCATTCGCCGCGCGCGGGGTTCCCATCGTCGGCCTGGAGCCGAGCTGTCTGCTGACGCTGCGCGACGAACTGCTGTCGCTGCGATCCGACGACACGGCGAAGAACATCAGCGCGCATGCGCTGTTGTTCGAGGAATTCCTGGTCCGCGAGGCCGCGGCGGGCCGGCTGCGCCTGCCGCTCGGCCCCGTTGGCGACAAGGCCGTGGTGCATGGCCATTGCCATCAGAAATCGTTCGGCGCGTTCAAGCCGGTCGAGCAGGTGCTTCGCCTGATTCCGGATTTGAATATCGAGACCATCGAGTCCAGTTGTTGCGGCATGGCCGGCGCGTTCGGCTACGGCGCCGACACCTACCAGACCTCGATCGAGATGGCCGAGATATCGCTGCTGCCGGCGGTGCGGCGTGCCGACGCAGCGGCGCTCGTTGTCGCCGACGGCACCTCGTGCCGGCATCAGATCAAGGATGGCACGGACCGTGCCGCCCTTCACGTCGCCCGCGTGCTGGCGATGAGCCTCGACAGCGCGCGCTCCAACCCTCATCCCTCATCTCATGAAAAGGAACCCATCCATGGCTGAACTTACCCTCGACGTCGCCCGCAAGATTCTCGATGCCGCGCTCGCCAAGGCGGTCGAGAAAAAACTGAAACCCCTCGTCATCACCGTGCTCGATGTGCGCGGCTGCGTCAAAGCCAGCGCGGCGCAGGACGGCACCAGCCTGATGCGCGGCGAGATCGCCCATGGCAAGGCCTATGGCGCACTGGCGATGGGCATGGGTTCGCGGGCGCTGTTCCAGCGCGCGCAGGAGCAGGCCTATTTCGTCAGCGCGGTAAATACACTGGCGCAGGGCCGGCTGGTGCCGGTGCCCGGTGGCGTGCTGATCCAGAAGGACGGCGCGCTGGTTGGCGCGGTCGGCGTCAGCGGCGATACGTCCGACAATGACGAGATCTGCGCCATCGCCGGCATCGAGGCCGCGGGGTTGAAGGCGAACGCGGGCTAGACGTACCGCGTCAAACCCACAGCGCCGTCCCGGCGATTGGGTCGCGAAAACGGGACCGAGCCACCGGCGCGCGCTGACGAGAGCGTCAGCTTTATAAACCGGTAGCGTTGGCCGACGTCCGCTTTGATGCACCTGACGCAGTCAGGTCGGACGTCGCGCCAAGGCTCTTCTGCAAAATCAGTCGCAATGGATTGCTGTTTGCGCAATGCGGTATAACAATCGACCTGCCTTATGGAACAAGTAATCGGGATACTGGTTGCTTCGCGACATACTGTAGTGGACTCACGAAGTAGTGGACCCCACGAAGTCAGTGTTGCAGGGCGGCGCGTTGATCCCGGATTTCCGAAGCCAAATTAAAGCCAAGAGAGACGATCAAGATCGGGAAAGAAACAGGCCATGCGCTTCTTGATCTTGACGTTGTCGCTGCTGGGATTTCTCGTCAGTATGGACGCCGCGAAAGCCGGTCTGAGCACGACCACCCGCGATTCGTCCGCATCCGCCGATCCGGCGACCTTGACCGACGAAGCAACTCAACAAACCGAACACCAGATCGGGCTCGACAGGGCCAAACGTCGCCAGGTTCAGCGCCGGTTGACCGTTCTCGGCTTTGACACCAAGGTCAACGGAAAATTCGACGAGTTCGACCCGCGCCGCTATCACGCGCTGGCAAGCCGAACGTGGCTATTCCCAGACCGGGTTCCTAGACGCACTGCAGCATAAGGCACTGATGACCGAGACCGTCTCAGTGGCGCATGCGAACGCCAGCCTTGGTGACGACGCCGATGCCAACCATCCGGTCCCCGGACACGGGGGGAGTGCTCACCATCACCGCCGTGGCGGCGGCGGTCCCGTCGGTTTCTTCGGCGGCATGATAGGCGGACTGTTCGGACGCAGGTGATCCGATAAATACACGACGCAGAGTTGCGCCGCTCGCAATGACGGACCGAAGCGTCACAGTGCAATGCCCGCGGTTTAAGCGTTCACTTCCCCGGCCAGGTCGGCTTGCGCTTTTCGGCGAAGGCCTTGAGGCCTTCCTTGGCGTCTTCCGTCATTGCCAATAGCGCGATCTGGCTTTCGGTGTAGGCGATACTTTCATCGAACGACATCGAGGCGATCGCACGCATGGCGTATTTGCCCCGCCGGATCGCGGTCGGCGACTTGTCGGTGATGCGGCCGATCAGCCAGTCGACCCTGGCGTCGAGTTCAGCCGCCGGCACGACATAATTAAGCAATCCAGCTACCTGAGCGGCTTTGGCGTCGAACGGCTCGCCGGTGATCGCCCATTCATTGATAAGGCGCCGCGGCACCATCGATTGCAGCAGGCTCAGCACCTGCATCGGAAATACGCCGACTTTGACCTCGGGCAGTCCGAATATTGCGTGGTCGGCCGCGACAGCCATATCGGTCATGCACAACAGGCCCATGCCGCCCGCCATGCAGACACCCGCCACCCGCGCGATCGCGGGCTTGGTGGCGTTCTGCGACAGCCGCAACAGATCGGCATAGGGAACATTCGGCTTGCTGAAATCGGCCGCGAAGGCAGCGCCGGTGTGCTGCAGGTCAGCGCCGGCGCAAAACGCCTTGTCGCCGGTGCCGGTGAGGACGATCACACGCACATCGCTATCATCATGCGCATCGCGGTAGCCCTTGGCGATACCGGCGATGACATCGCCATTGAGGGCGTTGCGCTTCTCCGGCCGGTTGATGGTGATCCAGAACGCCTGCCCGCGCTTTTCAAGGAGTACACTGGTGTTGTCGGTCATGGCCTTGCTCGCCTTGTATTGGTCTGGTGGATATTAGAGCACGATCCGAAACCGGCTTCCCGAAAAAGCTGCCCGACCGACCGGTCTCACTATGTCCGTTGATCGGGTGCCGGCTCAACTGACGGAAAACAGGGTCAGGAGGCATACTCGCAGCGGCATGATGGGCTGTGAAGGTCTTTCCCAAGTGCCGTACATCCGGTTGCATCCGTTCCCGCGTTCGGCCCTCCTCGGATATCAAATGTATTCCGAATAACCTAAATCGATGCTCGTCAGATTCCTGCCGATTGCGTAATATTCCAGCATTCTGTTCCCATGTCTCTGAGGGAGGTTCGAAATGTACGCGCGCGTTCTAGGACTCACGATATCCGCTGTCATTCTGGCGTATGGCGCTGATGGTGCGCTCGCGCAGGACCGGATGATGCCTCAACCAGTTCAGCAACAAGCGCAATCCCAGCCCACGGGCCAGGAAGGGTCCGGCATGATGGGGCGCGGAGGTACGATGGCAGGAGGTATGATGGGCCACGGCATGATGGGTGGCGGCGCGATGGGGCCGCCTCCGGTTATATTGCGCACCATGTTCGCACTGATCGATACCGATAGCGACGGAACCATTTCATTGCAGGAGTTTCAGGCGGCTCACGAACGAATTTTTAAGGCAATGGACACCAGCAAAGATGGCAAACTCACGCTGGAGGAGATGCAAGCGTTCATGCACGGGACCAGGTAGTCGGTTCCGCGCGAGATTGTGCTCGACGATTCGGACGGAACTCATTCGCAGGCCCGCCAAGTCTGACCAGCAACAAGAACAGCCAGCTTGGATCGGCTCCGACAACAGTTCGCGCGGGCGAATGACCCGAACTGGCCGGCTTATAACGAGCGAATGTTCGTCGGCTTGAGGAAGGCCGGCATGCCCGAGCAGTGACTGAGCGGGCTACCTTCCGTGTCGCCTATTAGCAACCCTGAACGGATATAAGCATGACTCAGGGCGGTTAGCGGCGGTGTTGCGCTTTGCACCAGCGAACCTCAAGGACGCATGCCAAGGCCGCTGATCTGCATCAACCTATGATGGACAAACTTCATTTTTTCCGAACGTCTGAACGCTGAAGAGCACGGAACACTAAAATTGCTCCACTTCGGGCTGCGCAACATAAAAACTTCCGATCAGCCTGTACTTTCCCTGGGCTGATCGGCCGTACACTTGGTGCAGACATGCGCTTGGGGTGCAGTAGACGTGCGATAATCCACAAAGCAAATGCTCGTAGTGCAGCACGATTACCGATGTGCCATCTCGATAGTTGAAAAATTCATGCGTTGCGCGCGGCTCCTTGCACTTGTTGACGACAGCTTGGCTTATCTCCGGGGGGAGCAACGTGATGTGCTCCGGATTGTACAGTTCCTCCAGCGTGGCTCTGCCGCCCTTGGTCGAGCCCGCGCTTGGATGTAGCAAGGTCAAAATCAGCGCGGCGACGCCGAAGATTGAATTTCTTTTGAGCAAAGGCTTGGTCCTAAATTGGATGGACTGTTCGCTAGCCTTCTGAATAGACTAAACGCCAAGGTTTTGATTTGAGCTTGATCAAGGCTTACGATGGGGCGGTCGTCATATGAATTACAGGCTATGAGTCCGCAGATTTGCAGAAATTTCGCGCGCGTGGGGATTCGTGTCGTCGCCATTCTCACGTTATCGGATTTGGTTCTTTTTCAAATGCCCCTGGCTTATGGCGCTGACGAAGTGCATGACGAAATACAGGTCTACAACGCTGAAATCGCAGCGATCGGGCAATGGACCTACGAGCAACATCTGAACTATGCGGGCATTGGCCAGACTGTGCCAGAAGTGCCTGGCGGCTTCCATTCCAATCGCGCACTGCAGGGAACGCCTGAATTCGCCTATGGACTAACGGAATGGTGGGAAGCCGGTTTCTATCTCCCATTTGCCGTCAACGGCGATAGTCAATTTCTGTCCGATGGCGCAAAGATCCGCAGCCTGTTCGTGGTTCCGGACGCGGCCAAACGAAGCTTCTTCTATGGCGTAAACCTTGAACTGGGATATGAGCTGCCGCGATTTTCTGCAACCCCATGGAATTTGGAAATCCGTCCGATCATCGGCGTCCGCAACTCTGAGTGGGAATTTATCGTCAATCCCATCATCGACATCGGTTTCGGCTCCGCGGGGGAAGCAGATTTTGCACCTGCCGCTCAACTCGCCCGCAACCTCGGCCAGGACAGGTTCATTGGTCTCGAATACTATTCCGACTTCGGCAAAATCGGCGACTTCCTGCCTCTTCAAAAGCAAAGCCAACAGCTGTTTGCCGTCACAGACTTCAAGCTGGACAAATGGGACGTCGAGCTTGGTGCGGGTTACGGGTTCACGATGGGCTCAGATCAATTCGTTCTCAAAGCAATTCTTGGCTACGCATTCCCCGTGCCAGATAAGAACGGTCAGGCAGATCAGCAGGCATCGTCGCTCAAGATGGGCACATCGTCTCGATATCCTCAAAACGGCTCACAATATGGCGTTGGCTATTAGGATGTCGCACGTGCCATCAATGCATTGGAGCCTGCGCGGAGGGGGCATATTTATCGCACCATTTCGACGTCGAGAGCGAGCAATTCGTGATGCGTACAGCGGTATTGATGTTGCTATTGACGGCCCGCGCGGTGGAGCCGGCCTCGGCTCGCGGCATACATGACTATGGCGGAACGCATCATGGAGGAAACACAGTAATCGGTTCCGAAGCCGGCTTTGAAGGTCGCCACCAAGGCAATACTGCCTACGCGAAGGCGAAGATCGAAGAGAGAGACCGTTTACTGGGTAAGCTTAAAAGCATTTGCCGCGGCTGCTAGCGAGGCGCCACACTATCCGGCACGCTCATACTCCTCGGCAGCGCTAGGTTGATCTAACAGGGATAACTGCGGTGCATGAGTCTGCTTGTGGTACTAACCGGACCAACCGGGCCGGTCCGGCGATATCCGTTGTTTGGGGTAGATCGGAAGTGACGGGTGGAGCGTCAAACCGACGCGATTGACCCACAAAAAAAGAGCCGACATACTTGATGCTGCGTGAAGGCAGCATCTTGAATCCTTGAGCTTGTTTTTACTTTGTTTCCGTTTGCTGGGTGTATTGCTCGCTTCGCTTACAGAAAGGCAGAGCGAGCATGATATCGATCCGCAAGGACATTGGTGCAGCGGGAGTTGGGTTCTGTCTAGCGGTCTTTGGAACGCACATGTGGATGTTCCATTCATACAGCTCGAACTCACCCAACAATTCCAGTTCCGGACCAAGGCTTCGTTCACTCACTTAACAACCACGGTCATTATGTTTACCTCACCGATACTGAGGCGACGGGCCTTGCATTGCTGTGGCTTGCATTTTTGGTCGGCATTCTTTCCGTTGGCAGCATCGCTATCGGACTAACGCATGCCGAACGGGTTGCCACCGTGCGGTCTAGCACAATCGTCGCCTGCTCGGTCCTGATCTTCATTGCAGCCATCTATCTGTGGGGATCGTCGATGGCTGCATTCGCAGTCTCACACGGGTTAACTTTGAATTTCTAGCGTTAGTCTCTGAGAGCAAATGTTAGAAAGTAGATACATCCGGCCCATCCGACTAGCCTGCCGCCGATCTACCCGCCCGCGCCAATGTGACCTGACGGGAGGCCATGTCGGTTCATGGCGCTAACCGGACCAACCGCGCCGGTCCGGCGATGTCCGTTGTTTGGGGTAGATCGGAAGTGACAGGTGGAGCGTCAAACCGACGCGATTGACCCAGAGCAGACCTTATCAGCGGTCTATTAAAATTGGCGGGTTTAAGATTGCGAAAGGTTGAAATATTCGGCTTATGCGGTCCTGGTACAGAACCGGCGGGTGCCCACATGCGTAGGCTTTGTCTCGTTGCTACATTGACGCTCGCTACTCAGCCTGCCTTGGCGATCGACTGCAATCGGGCCAAGAGTGATATAGAGCACACGATCTGCGGAGATGCACAGGCGCGGACTGCAGACCAAGCGCTTGGGACTGCCTTCGATCGGTTGCGTGGTCTGCTGTCAGATGGTGAACGGTCAGGCTTGCGCTCATCGCAAATCGAGTGGATTTAAACCCGCGACGAGGCCTGTCTCGCGAAGCGAGCAGACACTCCATTGTCGAAGTGCCTTGCAGAGGAAAGCGAGAAGCGCCGGAGATTTTTGGAGGGAAGGCCCGCGACGGGCGACACCGAAGAAGGAAGGTTTAGACCCGTATTCATTTTTCACTCCTCCACAAGGAGCACGGCTCGGCTTTCCGTCGAGGCGATCAAATTCATTGGTTCGGGCACTTGGCAGGCGAAGGCCAACGCCAGCATCGACGAAATGGTTAAGAATGCGATTGGCGAATTGAACCTGCATGAAAATCCCCAACCAAGTCCAAGTGAAGCCTACTCTGTCGAACTTCACGTTTCGCTGCCCTTTGCGACACCGCGACTCCTTTCCGTTCATGCCGAATACAATAATTATCTTGGGCAGGCCCACCCGTTTCACTGGTCCACAAACATCAATATTGAAACGCCAGCAGGACGAGAGTTGACATTCGATAACAGCGTCGATCCAGACAAGGCTGGTGAGCTGTTTCAATACTGTCGTTCGCAGGTGATGAAAGAGAGATCGGAATTGGCAGATATTCATGGGCTAAGCGGCAGCGAGGCGCGCGACGTTGGTGTTCAAGAAGCGATAGACGGTACGAAGAAATTTGCTAATTGGGCGTTTTCCAAGGCTGGGGTTGAAATCTACTACGGCGACTATGCATTCGGCGGTTATGGGCGATGCATGTGCACGTGCGCCGTCCCTTATTCGCAGTTGCGTCCTGCCGCGCGTCACGACCTACTGCTCCCCTGATACTAGAAGCGGTATGTCGGCTTGTGGCACGAAACGGTCATGCCGGTGCTTTCACCGCAAGTCCGCTATGAGGGGATGAACGGACCAAGCTCTGTTGCTGTCCGAGGGCCGCGTTTGACCCGGAACGGACATGCTGCGCCTAGGGCGTCCTTATTTTCGAGCCGCATTAGGCGAAACGCGGTGGCCACCACCTCTCGAGACGCCGGACAGATAGCGGTCGCTCACATGATCAAATCTGGAAGCGTCCTACCTGGAGTTGATACGTTTGATACACACGGTCGAGGCTGCGTTAGCGTTGGGAGGGCATTCCCAAGTGCCCTCCACACCAGGAAGCGTGCTAACGTGTGGTCTGGATGAAAAATAGGAAATCAACGTGCTGCACACGATCACTATCAGCGCAATCGACACCTTCTCTTTCCAAGAAAGGAACATGGGGTGGGCCTCGTATGGCATTCGCTGAAAGCGTTAGCGGATATCCTACTGTGTTTGGGTTAATCTAATCATATCAATTAGCGGCGCCATGAACTCGTTCACTGCCGCAAGAGGCTAACTGAAAAACGAAGGTGACTTCCGGAATCCGCACTTTTCAGACCTCACGTGAGGTCTGATTTAAGTCTCGTCATGCGGACGTCGCCAACGCCTCTGGCTTTATGGATTTACACTCTGACTCCGTGGCCTCGAGACTCCGCTTTGCGGCTCCTCCATGAGGGAGTTGGACTGGCAAAGGGTCTTGGACCTCATCCTGGGAGCATCGCGAAGCGATGCGTCTCGAAGGATGAAACGATCGCAAAATGATTTAAGGCGTCGGAATCGTGGCCGATGCTTTTTTCACCCAGACCTTGTTGTCGTGGAACGCGGCGCCGCCGACCGGGGCCACGGCTTCGGCGCCGGTGAGCATGTTGATACCTCGGCCACCGATATGCGCCTTGTTGGGATGTATGGATTCGGCGATCAGCACGCCGCGGCGAACACCGTCGAACAGTTTTGCGGTCAGCGTGGTCTCGCCGCGCATGTTGCCGAGCGTCACGGCATCGCCGTCGGCGATTGCAAGCGGCGCGGCATCGTCCGGATGGATCATCACGCTCGGCGCGCCCTCGCGGGCCTGCGACGAAGGGGTTTCGTTGAACGTGGTGTTGAGGAAGCTGCGCGACGGGCTGGTGGCCAAACGGAACGGATGCGCTTCATCCGCCTCCTCGATCGAGGTCCAGTGATCGGGCAGCGACGGCATCTGGTCCCACGCCCCCATCATGCCGGCATTGCCGAGCGGAACATGCGCCCAGTCGGCCTTGAAATGAAACTTGCCGTCGGCATGCCCGAAGCCGTCGAGAAAGTGCGAGGTGCGAAAATCCGGCTGGAGATCGCGCCAGATATCCGCCTCCAGCGCCTCGATGCCGCCATGGCCGCTCTTTTTGAGCGTGGCGTCGATCAATTCGCGTGGCGACATCTCGAAGCCGGGATGCATGGCCCTGACGCGCCGGCTGATGCCCCGCAGCACCTCGTGGTTGGAGCGGCATTCGCCGGGCGGCTCGATCAGCCTGGCGCCGACGGAAATGTGCTGGTGGCCGCCGCCGTAATAGAGATCGTCATGCTCCATGAACATCGTCGCCGGCAGCACGAGATCTGCCATCTGCGCGGTCTCGGTCATGAACTGCTCATGCACCGCCACGAACAGGTCCTGGCGTGCAAAGCCCTGCCGCACCAGCGCCTGTTCCGGCGCCACCGTCATCGGATTGGTATTCTGAATCAGCATCGCCTTGACCGGCGGTCCGTTCTTGAGCGAGACGGCGTCGCCGGTCAGGATGCGCCCGATCTTGGACTGGTCGAGCTGCCGCGTGCTGCGATCGACCGCGTCATGGCCCTCGATCAGGGATTCGTCGAACTTCCAGATCGCATAATTGTTGAAAAAGGCGCCGCCGCCTTCGTATTTCCAGGCGCCGGTCACGGCGGGAATGCACAGCGCGGCGTGCATCTGCGCCGCACCGTTGCGGCTGCGGGTAAAGCCATAGCCAAGGCGGAAGAACGAACGCTTGGTCTGCCCGACCGCGCGGGCAAAGGCCTCGATCTCCTCTACCGGCACGCCCGATATCGATGCCGCCCATTCCGGCGTGCGGGTCGCCAGATGCGCCTCGAGCTCTGCGGGGCAATCGGTGTAGCGCTCAAGATAATCGCGATCGGCATAGCCTTCGCGGAACAACACATGCATGACGCCGCAGGCGAAGGCGCCGTCGGTTCCCGGCCGCAGGATGATCTTGATGTCGGCCTGCTTCATGGTGTCGTTGTTGTAGATATCGATCGCCGCAATCTTCGCGCCGCGTTCCTTGCGGGCGCGCATCGCGTGCGTCATCACGTTGACCTGGGTATTCACCGGATTGGTGCCCCAGATCACGATCAGGTCGGAGACGCCCATCTCGCGCGGATCGACGCCGGCGACCTTGCCGGTGCCGGCAGCAAACCCCACCCGGGCGATGGTCGAGCAGATCGTGGAATAGAAGCGCGAATATTTTTTCACATGGGCAAGGCGGTTGATGCCGTCGCGCATCACCAGCCCCATGGTGCCGGCATAGTAATATGGCCAGACCGATTCGGCGCCGAACTCGCGCTCGGCCTGATTGAATCGCCCTGCGATTTCGTCCAGCGCGTCGTCCCACGAGATCCGCGCGAACTTGCCCGATCCCTTCGGGCCGACACGAAATTGCGGATAGGTCAGCCGGTCCGGATGATGAATGCGCTCGGCATAACGCGCGACCTTGGCGCAGACTACGCCGGCAGTATAGGTCTGCTTCTTGGAACCGCGCACCCGGCCGATGGTGGAATTATCGATCACCTCGATATCGAGCCCGCACGCCGATGGACAATCGTGCGGACAGGTGGAATGCCGGATATCGACCTTGGCGTGCTGGTTCATGCACTTATGGTTATCATCAAAACCCGGCAGGGCCAGCGCAATTATCCGGCACGCCTGTGCGCAAATAGCGAGCGAGGCATGCATTATAGCGTTTTCGAGCGAAGTGGGGACCGGTTGCGTAAAGAAAACGCATCAAAACCAAGATCAGATACCAGTTCTGATTCGTTCAGAACCGATATCTAACCGCCGAGATAGGCCCCGCCATTGCTGTGGATCGTCTGTCCGTTGACGTAGCGGGCGGCCGGGCTGCAGAGGAACCGAACCGCCGCCGCGACGTCTTCCGGCCTGCCGCGCTCGCCGGTGATGGTGTGATGGACCAGGTGGTGCGCGGGCTCCGGGGTGTGCTTCGGGCGCGGCGTGCCGATCAGTCCGGGAACGACGCAATTGACGGTGATTCCGTCCGGCGCGAGGTCATGGGCCAGCGCGCGGGTGAAGCCGACGATGCCCGCTTTCGCGGTCACGACATGGGCGCGGTCCCTCGCCCCGGTGTGGGCGCTCAAGCCGCCGATATTGACGATGGTTCCGGCGCCGCTTTGGCGCAGGCCGGGAAGACAGGCCTTCACGCAATGAAACGTGCCGTCGAGGATGACATTCATCACCTCACGCCATTCGGCGAAGCTGATTTCGTCGAACGGCTTTTCCCGCCGCAGCGCCGCATTATTGACAAGGATGTCGATGCGGCCAAACCGGTTCATCGCAGCGTCTGCCATCGCCTGCACCGCGGCCGCGTCGGCAATGTCGCCGATATGGACCAGCGCCTTGCCGCCGCCCGCCTCGATCTCATGCGCGACCGCCTCGGCCTCGGCGTGATTGCTGCGCGCATTGACCACGACCGAGGCGCCGCCATCCGCCAGCGCCAGCGCAATCGCGCGCCCGATATTGCGCCCGGCGCCGGTGACGATCGCAACTTTGCCGGTGAGTTCCTTGGTCATGTATAGCCCCTCGAGTCGTCATCGTCCGCGAAGGCGGACGATCCAGTAAACACCGACGTCCGCGATTGACCGATAATTCCGTGATTACTGGATGCCCCGCTTTCGCGGAGCATGACAGCGATGGTTACGCACGCAATGTGCCCAGATCGATCTTCCCTTCATATAATCTCGCCAAAAGCCGCAGCGCCTCATCGCTCTGCGACCTGCTCCAGCCGCCGTGCTGAGCGTTGAGTGCGAACTTGTCGGTTACGTCCTGCCGCGTCAAAGGCTCCTGCGCGCCGCCGCGCAGATAAGGCTGCCGCTCCTCGACGACGCTGCCGTCTTTGAGGGTCGCACGGATATGGCCGGTGTAATTGTTCGGATAGGGATTATCGGGATCGATCACGAATTTCACCTTGGCGGCGAGCGCGAGCACGTTCTCATCGCGGATCGCGCTTTCGGTGAAAGCGCCGAGCCCGACGCCGCCATGGACGAAGCCGGTCGCCAGCAGATACGGCACCGCGAACTTGGCTGAATAGCCGTTGCGCGGGCGCTGCTTGTCGGCGAGCGGCTCCCACAGCCGGTGCACGGTGCCTTCCGCGACCTCGCACAGGATCTCACTGATATCTCCGGCCGCGATACCGCGCGCCGCCAGCCGCTTCGCGCAATCGATGTAAGGCTGCGCCATGGTCCCGCACGGATAAGGCTTGAATGCCAGCGTATCCGTCACCCAGCGCGTGCCGAAGTCGCCGGTCAATGCGTCGTAATCGCCCGCCGTCGTATGGGCGAAACCGTGAAACAGCCCATGCACGCCTTCGAATACCGTGCGCGGGCCGACAAAGCCCGCCTTCGCCAGCAGCGCGGCCCGAAGCCCCGACTGCGCCGCCCAGCCGGCATGCATGCGCTTGGTCCAGGCGCCTTCCGCGAGATATTCGATGATGCCGCCGGCCATGCTGCCGGCAATGCCGAGCGCATCGACGACCTGCTTGGCGTTAAGTCCAAGTGCCGCGCCGACGCCGGCCGCCGCCCCCATCGCGCCGAAGATCGCGGTTGGATGGAAGCCGGCCTTGTGCACCGCTTTCGGCACCACGAGACTCAACCGACACAGCACTTCGGTGCCCACCGCAATACCCGTCAGCGCTGCGCGGCCATCGGGGTTGTGCCGCTCGCAGGCGGCCAGAACCGCCGGCACGATCACCGCCCCGGCATGAACGGGACCGCCCTCGAAGGTATCGTCGAAATCCTCGCCATGCGCCGCGGTGCCGTTGACGAACGCCGCGCCTGCGGCGGTCAAAGTGCGTTGATGCCCGATGACCGTGCACGAACCGTCGTCGTCACAACCCGCCATGGCGCTTCGCACATAATCCTCATTGCGCGCGGTGATGCACAGGCCGACGATATCGATCAGCAGGTCCTCGCATTTTCGCGTTGTCGCCGCCGGCAGCGCGCCCGGCTCCAGCGCCGCGATTTTGGCAGCCAGCGTTTCAGCGACGGCGGTTTTTGGCAGCTCGGATGTCATGATCGCCCCGATGTCGGAATGGCTCTGATGTCGAAATGATCCGCGCACCCCAGGGATCAGACGCGGAAAATCCTTGTATAGCGCGACTTGATGCTGTCGCCCTGCTTTTCCACCGCCACGGCATCGTCCTTCATGGTCTTGATGTCCTTGAACGGCGTACGCCCGGGCTTCTCATGGGTCTGCGGATGCACCGAGCGCAGGCCGCCGACATCGATGATGAGCTGCTGGGCCTCCGGGCTGAAGCAGAACGACTGAAACAGTTTGGCCGCGTTCGGATTCGGCAAATCCTTGAAGATGCCATTGGGACCGATGATCAATGGCGAGCCTTCGCTGGCATAGACCGGCTCGACCGGACGTCCGGTCTCCTTCATCTCGAGAATGTTGTACTCGTTGCCATCGGCCATCACGGCGCGCTCCCCGAGCTCGAGCTTCTTCGGCGGATCGGCCGACGATTGCACCTGCATGACGTTCTGCTTGGCGAGCTGTTCGAACCAGCTCCAGCCGAGATCGCGCTGCATCTGATAGGTCGCGGTCATGATGGTGCCGCTGTAGCCGGGATGCCCCTTGACGATCTTGCCCTTCCATTTGGGATCGAGCAGATCGGCAAAACTCTTCGGCGCCTCTTCCGCTTTCACCAGATTGGTGTTGTAGGCGATGATGCTGAGCCAGATGCGCCAGCTTGCGAACTGGCCGTCGACGTCCTTGTGCTCGGGCGGATAGAACTTCGCGACATCCTCAGGCACATAGGGCGCCAGAATGCCGTCGCGCTTCCAGACGATGAAATGCGCCGCGTCTGATGAATTCACCACGTCAACGGCATGGATGTGGCTGGAATATTCCTGGCCGATGCGCTGGAACACGCGCTCCGCCCCGGTGCGCTCGACGCGCACCGCAATGCCCGAATATTTCGCCTCGAACGCCTTGGCCAGCTTCTCGGCCACCGGCAGGTCGGTCGAGGTATAGTGGATGACCTGACCTTCCTTCCTTGCCGCCGCGATCAGGGCCGGGGTGACCGGTTCCGGCGGCGGCGCGTCCGCCATCACACGGGTCGAGAACGTCGTGCCGGCGAGTACGCCACCGGCTACCTTGAGTACGTCGCGACGCGACAATCCCTGTTTTTTCATTGGCCCGTTCCGCCGGCGTTTCCTGGAGCATGATTCAACTGCGTTAAATCACGCTCGTCGTCCATCTTCTTGTTTGAGCATGATCTCCGCGCCAACGCTAAGCGTTTGTCGCGAGGGAAAACCGGTTTCCACTTTTCCGGATCATGCTCTAGAGGTTCGGTACACCCGAAATCCTGTTTTATTCCTGCTGCGACAACCGACAGTCCACTCTTGCTGCAGCAAGACTTGACAGTTAGACGTGAAAGCTGGATTTGGCCAGCCACCGGCCCAACACAAACAAGTCAGGGGCCGGGGAGATCAAGATGACCGGCTTAAAGTTCAGCTCTGGTTTCGCGCCAAAATTCATGGTGGCGCTGGCGGCAACCCTTCTGGCAACGACCCTTCTCGTGGGTTCATTAGCCGGTCCTTGCCGGGCGCAGGACTATCCGACGCGGCCGATCCGGATGATTGTTCCCTTCGGTGCCGGAGGTCCGGCCGACGTGGCGGCGCGCCTGATCGGCAATTACCTGCAGGAAAGTTTCGGCCAGCCGATCGTGATCGAAAACCGGGCCGGCGCCGGCGGCGTGATCGGCACGCTGGAGGCCGCCAAAGCGGCTCCCGACGGCTATACGGTGTTGATGATGTCGAACGCCCAGACCGTCAACGAATCGCTGGTGCCGCAGCGCAAATACCAGTTGATGCGCGATCTCGTCGCGGTCGCGCCGATTAATTTTTCCGATCTTGTGATCGTCGTGCACCCGTCGGTGCCGGCCAGGACGCTGCAGGAATTCATCGCGCTCGCCAAATCGCAACCCGGCAAGCTGAATTACGCATCATCCGGCCAGGGCACGCCCTATCACATGGCCGGCGAGTTGTTTAAGACCGTGGCCGGCGTCGATCTCGTTCATGTGCCCTACCGCAACAGCGGCGAGGCGCGCAGCGGCATCATTGGCGGGCAGGTTCAGATGATGATCGATGCGGTCACGACGATGGCGCCCAATATCACGCAAGGTCAGGTACGGGCGCTCGCCATTACCGGCAAGGCGCGCTCCGATGTGCTGCCCGACGTGCCGACGGTCGCCGAAGCCGGCATGCCCGGTTACGACGCCACCATCTGGCTCGGATTGATGGTGCCGGCCGGAACGCCGAAACCGATCATCGACAAGCTTAACATTGCCGTGAACGCCGCGGTCAAGCGGCCGGAAACCGTCAAGCTCTGGGCCGAACAGGGCGCGTTCCCGATGTCGATGACCCCTGAGGAGTTCGACAAATTCCTGCGCAACGATATTGTGAAATGGGCCGCTGTCGTCAAGCAAATCGCCGACCGGCCACAATGATGACGAGTCAACCGATGCCGAATCTAACCTGATGACAAGCATTCACTTCCGCCTCAATGGCGTCGAGACAGACGTCGACGCCGATCCCGATGCATCGCTGCTGTCCATCCTGCGCGGGCAACTCGGCATAACCGGTCCGCATTTCGGCTGCGGCGCCAATGAATGCGGCGCGTGCAACGTCATCATTGATGATCACGCGGTGGCTTCCTGCGACACGCCGCTATGGTCGGTCGCGAACAAGGAAGTCACCACCATCGAAGGGCTGGGAAACGCGCAGGCGCCGCATCCGCTGCAGCGCGCCTTCATCGCCGAGCAGGCATTGCAATGCGGCTACTGCGTCGCCGGCATCCTGATGAGCGCCGCCGCGCTGCTGAAGCGAAATCCCAATCCGACAAACATGGACATACGGACCGCGCTCGACCGTAACCTGTGCCGTTGCGGATCACATAACCGCATGGTGCGGGCGATCTTGCGCGCCGCTGCCGAGATGCAGGCTCCATGACTTCGCCCGAGACCGAGCCTTCCCCCGAGACTGAGCCTTCCCTTAAGATTGAGCCCGCCCCTGTGACCGCGCCCGCCCCCTCGCCTGCCCCGCCGAAACTGCCGCCGAGCCTCGCGGCGAACCCCATGCTGTCGTCATGGATCAAGTTCACGCCCGAAGGACACGTGATCGTCTCGCCGGGCAAGGTCGAGATCGGGCAAGGCATCGTGACGGCGCTGGCGCAGATTGCGGCCGACGAACTCGATGTCGATCTCGCCCGCGTGCAGATGGTGCGCACAACGACCGCGGGCAGCCCCAATGAGGGCGTCACCTCAGGCAGTCTTTCCGTGCAGCACTCCGGACGCGCCATCAGATATGCCTGCGCCGAAATCCGGCAGATGTTTCTCGCTGCCGCTTCCGAGCGGCTAGGCGTCGCCCACGACGCGCTCGCAATCAGCGATGGCACCATCTCCGGACCCGGCAACCTCAGCACCAGCTATTGGGAACTTGCCGAGGATGTCGAACTCGACCGCCACGCCACGCCGGGCGCGGTGCCGAAACCATCGACGCAGCGAACGCTGGCCGGCAATTCGGTGCAGCGAATTGACCTGCCCGACAAGGTGTTCGGACGTCCGCAATTCATTCACGATATCAAGCTGCCGGGCATGCTGCATGGTCGCGTGCTGCGTTCGGAGCTCGCGGCCGCCACGCTGACGGCATTGAAGGAAGACGGCGCACGCGCCGTTGCCGGGTCTCATTGCGATCGTACGCGACGGAAATTTTGTGGGCGTGGTCAGCGAAACCGAGGCTGGCGCCGAAGCCGCTCTCCAGGCGCTACGAAAAGGCGCGGCGTGGTCACCGGGCGAAGCGTTGCCCGATGAAAACCAACTGGCGGACTGGCTCAAGGTCCAGCCAGCCGAGTCGAGCGTCATCTCAAGCAAGACCGCGCCGCAGTCCCGCGAAACAAAGCAGACGATGCGGCGGCAATATTCCCGGCCCTATATCGCGCATGGTTCGATTGCGCCGTCCTGCGCCATGGCGCAATGGACAGGCGACCGGGTGCGGGTCTGGACCCACAGCCAGGGCGTCTATCTGCTGCGCTCCGACCTTTCGATGATCCTCAAACTGCCGCCCGACCACATCACCGTCGAGCATATGGAGGGCGCCGGCTGCTATGGGCACAATGCCGCCGACGATGTCGCGCTTGATGCCATTCTTTTGGCAAAGGCCGCCGACGGCCGGCCGGTCCGCGTGCTGTGGTCGCGGGCCGACGAGATGTCGCACGCGCCGTTCGGGGCCGCGATGCGAATCGAGATCGAGGCCGATCTCGACGCACAAAACGAGATCGTCGCATGGCGCCACAGCGTCTGGAGCAACGGCCATTCCGCGCGACCCGGGCGCGCCGATATGCCTGGCTTGCTCGCGGGAACTGAACTCGCAAAGCCGTTCCCGCGCATGATTTCTACCAACCCGCCGCAAGCCGGCGGCGGCGGCGGCGACCGTAATTCGGTCCCGCTCTACGATTTTCCCGCATGGAAGATCGAATCGCATCGCCTGCTGACCATGCCGGTGCGGACCTCCGCGCTGCGCACGCTCGGCGCGCAAGGCAATGTGTTCGCGATCGAATCCTTTCTCGATGAGTTGGCGGCTGAGCGAAAGGAAGATCCGGTCGCGTTCCGGCTGCGTCATCTGACGGATACGCGAGCGCAGGACGTCATTCGCGCCGCTGCCAAACGCGCCAACTGGAAACCGGCGCCGCGCGACGGCGTCGGTCATGGGCTGGGCTTTGCGCGATACAAAAACACCGGCGCCTATTGCGCCGTTATCGCCGAGATCGAGGGCGCCGAGGATATCAGCGTCAAGCGCCTGACGCTCGCGGTCGATGTCGGCGAAGCCATCAATCCGGACGGCGTCATCAACCAGATCGAAGGCGGCGCGATCCAGGCGACGAGCTGGGTGTTGAAAGAGCGCGTCCGCTTTGATAACAGCCGCATCACCAGCAATTCATGGTCTGAATATCCGATCCTTCGCTTCAGCGAAGTGCCGGAAGTCGAGGTCGAGATCATTACCCGGCCCGACATCGAGCCGGTCGGCGCCGGCGAGGCCGCACACGGCCCGGTCGCAGCCGCGATCGCCAACGCCGTGTTCGATGCGCTGGGCGTGCGGGTTCGAACCCTGCCGATCACCCGCGATAATCTGATCGCAGCAATGGAATTGACGTCATGAGCGCGCTCAACATTCTCAGCGGCGGCGCCGCCCAGGGCCTGGTCAAAAGCCTCGCGCCCGCATTCAAGGCAAAGACCGGCCTCGATATCGAAGGCGAGTTCGGCGCGGTCGGCGCCATGGCCGGCAAACTGCGCGAGGGCACGCCGACCGACATCGTCATATTGACGGCGGCGTTGATCGCGGATCTTGCCCGCGAAAATCTCGTCACCAGCGATTCGATAACCGACGTCGGCCTGGTCGAGACCGCCATGGCGGTGCGCGCCGGCGATCCCTTGGTGTCGGCAAAGGACGCGGCCAGCCTGCGCGCCACTTTCCTCGGCGCCGACGCGATCTTTGTGCCGGACACCCAAAAGTCCACCGCCGGGATTCACGTCGCCAAGGTCCTGCAACAACTGGGCATTACCGACGAGGTGGCCGCCCGCTTGCAGGTCCATCCCAATGGCGCGACCGCGATGCGCCATCTGGCGGCATCCAAGGCCGCACGGCCGATCGGCTGCACCCAATCTACCGAGATCATCAGCACGGCGGGCGTGGTTTTGTCGGGATCGCTGCCGCCGGGATGCGAGCTGGCGACGATCTACACCGCGGCGGTCACCAGTAGCGCCGCCCATGCGGCGCAGGCGCCAGCATTGATCGAATTGTTGACCAGTCCAGACCAGTGCGAATTGCGCGAACGCGCGGGCTTTCTGGATGCGAAAAAATAGCAACTCGGATTGCGGCGGGTTTTGGCGCTTCGACTTCAGTGGCTTTCATCCTTCGAGACGCCGCTTCGCGGCTCCTCAGGATGAGGTCTTAGACCATCGGATGAGGTCTTAGACTCTCATCGCGAGGATGGGGTCTCAATCCCTCATGGTGAGGAGCCGCGAAGCGGCGTCTCGAACCATGAGGCCACAGGAGAAGCGGCAATGATTCGAGCGAACAGCAACACGCTCTAAGCCATTGATTGTTTCGAGGCGAGTTCGCGGTATCGCTCCCGGCTGTTCAGGAGATGCCCGCGCATCGCTTCTCTGGCCTTTTTCGGCAAATGCGCAGCAATCGCCTGAAATATCGCCTCGTGCTCCTTCTCGATCTGGCCCAGATATTTGCGAAGGCTGTCCGGGCTCCCTTCAAAAGATCGAATGCTTTGCCGCGGAATAATCAGGCGCCCGAGGAACTCGAGAAACTCCACGAAGCGGTTGTTCCGTGTCGCCAGCGCGATTGACTGATGGAACGCGAAGTCCTCCTTGATCGCACGCTCGCCGCTTGAAATGGCGCGGACGAAAACGCGTTGCGCCTCCCTGATGGCTTTGATCTGAACGCTGGTGGCGCGCTCGCTGGCAATCGCCGCTGCCTCGGATTCAACAGCCATCCGCAACTCCAGAACATCGAGAACGCTATCCAGCGATCCAAGGCCGTCGGGATCGATCACATAGGGTTGCCGGCCGGTATCGCGGTCGACGAACGCGCCGGCGCCTTGCCGCGTGATGACGAGCCCGCGGGCGCGCAGGGCGGAAACCGCCTCGCGCACAACGGTGCGGCTCACGCCCATGCCCCTCATCATTTCCTGTTCCGAGGGAAGTTTCGCGCCGGCGGGCAATTTGCCGGACATGATCTGCTCGGCCAGCCGATCGACAACCTCCGCGCTGAGGCTTCTGGGCGACTCAAGCGGCCGGAGCAATTGGCTGCGCTGATGCCGCGCGGTGTCCGCGGGATATCTTGACGCGTCTTGTCGGGTCATCGTACAAGTTTATCATTCTGTCGGCGACCCGGCAATGGAGGTATCGACTTTCGCGACCTGGCGGATCGCAGCTGCCGCCAGCCGTGATAGAGACTATGCGCGTTACGGAGAATCTTCTCGCAAAAGAGCAGCCTCTCCCAAAAAAAGTCAGAAAATGACCTCTCATCAATCCGGGGAGGAATGCGATGAAGCGTCGCGATTTTATGAAGTTGAGCGCCGGCTTCGGCGCGGCAGGCCTGACCACGAACCTGGCGTCGGTTTCCCCCGCGCAGGCGCAGACGAAATCGGTTTTCAAGGCGTCCGACGTTCAGCCGGCCGGCTACCCGACCGTGGTGGCGACCGAGAATCTGGGCAAGAAACTCGAGGCCGCCACCAACGGGCGGCTCTCGGTCCGGATGTATCCGTCGATGCAGCTCGGCGGCGAGAAGGAGACAATCGAGCAGACCCAGATCGGCGCGATCCAGTTGTTGCGCGTCAGCGCGGGGACGCTTGGTCCGATCGTCGACGACATCAACGTCGTCAACATGCCTTTCCTGTTCAGCAACACGGCGCATGCCGATAAATTCATGGACGGCCCGATCGGGCAGGAATTGCTCGACAAGATCACGGCGAACGCCAATGCCGGACTGGTCGCTTTGTGCTGGATGAATTCCGGTGCGCGCAGCCTCTACAACACCAAGCATCCGATCAAAACCATTGCCGATATCAAGGGCCTGAAGTTCCGCGTCATCGGCAATCCAATTTTTATCGACATGATGAATTCGCTAGGCGGCAACGGCGTCGCGATGGGCTACGATCAGGTGTTCAGCGCCTTGCAGACCGGCGTCATCGACGGCGCCGAGAACAATCCGCCGAGCTATGTTTTCAGCAATCACTACACGGCAGCGAAATATTTTTCGCTCACCGAGCACCTCGTGATTCCCGAAGTGCTGGTGTTCTCCAAGCGCGCCTGGAGCGCACTTTCCACCGACGATCAGGGCCTGATCCGCAAATTTGCCCGCGAGGCGCAGATGGAAGAACGCGTGCTCTGGAATAAGTATGAGCAGCAGGCGATGGAAAAGGCCCAGGCTGCCGGCTGCCAGATTGTCGAGATTGCCGACAAGGCGCCGTTCCAGAACGCCATCAGGCCGGTGTGGGACAAATACGGTCCGAAATATCAGGAAATGATCAAGCGCATTCGGGCTGTCTAACCTCACAAACCTTTCGCGTGCTACCCGCTTTTGCACGCGCTTCTTCATTTCATCTTGGCAATCGGGAAGCGCGATCATCAGGAGCCCGGCAATGGCAGCAGCGTTTCGCCGCGCAATGAATGGCCTCTATCTTCTGTGCGTCATCGTCGGCTGCGCCGCGCTGGTATTGATCGCGGCGATCATCCCCTGGGCGGTATTCACCCGCTATGTGCTCAACAGCGCGGCGTCGTGGCCTGAACCGCTCGCGGTTCTCCTGACCATCGTGCTGACCTTCATCGGCGCCGCCGCGGCCTATCGGCTGAACCTGCACATGAATGTTTCCTACTTCGCCGACCAGTTGCCGGCCAGATATCGACGTCTGCTCGATCTTCTGGTCCAGTTGCTGATGGCGCTGATCGCGGTGTTCATGATCATCTGGGGCGCCCTGCTGGTCGAGGTGACCTGGCACAATACCATCGCGGATTTCCCGTTCCTGTCGGTTGGCGTCACCTATTTGCCGATCCCGATCGGCGGCATCTGCCTGCTGCTGTTCATCATCGAGCGCATTTTTCTGGGAGCGCCGCCCGATCCGACCCCTCACAGCCCTGACGTCGTCTCGTTCGACTGACCTGAGAAGCGACCGACATGGACATTTTCATTCTGCTGGCGACCATGCTGATCTGCTTTTTGATCGGCATGCCGATCGCCTACTCGCTGGCGGCCGCCGCGATCGCGGGCGCCTGGTCGATCGGGATTCCGCTGGAAGCGGTGATGCTGAAGATATCCGACGGCGTCAGCAAGGTGGCGATGCTGACGATTTCATTTTTCGTGCTGGCCGGCGCGATCATGGCGGAAGGCGGCATGGCGCGCCGGCTGGTCGCATTCGCCGATGTGCTGGTGGGATTCACCCGGCTCCGCGGCGGCCTTTCCGTGGTCAACGTGCTGGCGACTACCTTCCTCAGCGGCATTTCCGGCTCGGCTGTCGCCGATACGTCCGCGATCGGCTCGGTGATGATCCCGCAAATGGAAAAGGCAGGCTATCCACGGGTGTTCGCTACCAACCTCACCATCACCTCCTCGGTGCAGGCGCTGCTGGTGCCACCGAGCCACAACGCGGTGCTGTATTCACTGGCGACGGGCGGCACGATTTCGATCAGCGCCCTCTTCATGGCGGGCGTGCTGCCCGGCCTCTTGCTCGGGTTTTCGCTGATCATTCTCTGTCTGGTCTTTGCCTACCGGGACGGACATCCCCGTGGCCAGACCGTACCGGCCAACGACGCGCTTCGGATCACGATCGATGCCGCCTGGGGGCTGGTCACGCTGGTCATCATCCTCGGCGGCATTCTCGGTGGAATCTTCACCGCGATCGAAGCCGGCGCGGTGGCCTGCATTTGGGCCTTTTTCGTCACGATGTTCATCTACCGCGACTATCGCTGGCGCGACCTGCCGCTTTTGCTGCATCGAACGCTGCGCACGGTGGCGATGGTGCTGACGCTGATCGCCTGCGCCTCGAGCGTCGGCTACATCATGGCGCTGACCCAGATGCCGGCGAAGATGACGGCGTTCTTCCTGTCGATTTCCGACAACAAATACGTCATCCTGTTCCTGATCAATATCCTGCTGCTGGTGCTCGGCACGTTGGTCGACATGGCACCATCGATCCTGATCGCGACGCCGATCCTGCTGCCGGTGATGCAGAATTTCGGCGTCGATCCCGTTCACTTCGGGATGATCATGCTGCTCAATCTCGGCATCGGCCTGTGCCATCCGCCGGTCGGCTCGATCCTGTTCGTCGGATGCGCGGTCGGCAAGGTCACGATCGAGCAGGTGATGCGGAAGATCTGGCCGTTCTACGCCGTGATGTTCGTGGTGCTGATGTTCGTCACCTACATTCCCGAAGTGTCGCTGTGGCTGCCACGGCACGTGCTGCGATGAGGTCGAGCCATGGATCAACCCAAAAACGCCTTCCTTGACGCGATCGCGGCTGAAGCCGCCGATGCACTCACCAATACAAGGCAGATTCCACCCTTCTCCGCGCGTCCGGCCGGGTTGACCATCGATGACGCCTACCGCGTGACGCCCCGCATCAGGAAAATCTATGAAGCTCGTGGCTCAAAAGTGGTCGGGCGCAAGATCGGATTCACCAATCGCACGATCTGGGACCAATACGGCGTCTACCAACCCATTTGGGGTTACGTGTTCGACGGGACCGCAAATCATCTCGCGAAGACCGAAACACTTCCGCTCTATCCGTTCTCCGAGCCGCGGATCGAGCCCGAGATTATCTTCGGCCTGGGCTCGGCACCATCAGTCGGTATGGACGAGATCGCCCTCTCGTCCTGCATTGCATGGGTTGCGCTTGGCTTCGAGATTGTCCAGTCCATCTTCCCCGGCTGGAAGTTCGCCGCCGCCGACACGGTCGCTGCGAATGGCATTCACGGCGCGCTGCTCATCGGACCACGCCAACCGTTCGCGCCACGCGCGTTGGAATGGCTGCGAACGCTATCCGGGTTTGAAATCGATCTGCACTGCAACGGCCAATTGATCGATCGCGGCCATGCCGGAAATGTGCTCGATGGGCCGCTCTCGGCGCTGCGTCATCTCACAGGTCTGCTGGCATCCGATCCGGTCAATCCGTCGCTTGCAGCCGGCGAGATCGTCAGCACAGGAACATTGACCAAGGCCATGCCGGTTGCAGCAGGTGAAGTCTGGACTGCGACGCCCACCGGGATCGCGCTCGACGGCATCCGCGTTCGTTTTGCATGACAAGACGCGGCAGGATCATTTCCCCGCGGCGAATGCGGCGCTGACGGCGACAAGGTCGGCTTTCACTTCATCGTCCGTCACCAACGCAGTTGCCTTTGCCAGATAACCGATGATTTGCTTGCGGTCGTCGAGCAGCAGGTAGCTGGCCCACACCGTTCGCGTATCCCTGAGCGCTGCGCTCATCAGGCGGGCATGGTCCGGCGCGATACCTTGCGTAACCAGACCGATCGCACTGCCCAACAATTCAGCGGCGCCGCTGCGGGCCTTCAGCAGCCCGGCCTCGCGGACCGGCGTGCGCTGCTCGGGCGTCAACTGATCCGCGAACAGGGACAACGCGGTGGCCTCGCGCGCCGCAAGGCGGATCATGAAATTCATCGCCGCCGCATACTGGTTCTCATATTCCTTCAGATTTTGAAGCACGGCGATTTCATCGGGATTTGGTCCCGGCGTGGTGCCGAAATAGACGATCAGCCTGTTGGCCTGGCTCGCGGCCGTAAACCATCGGATCAGCCAGCTTACGTCAGCCGCCGTGGGCGGCGGAAACGCCGTCAGTTTCGCGAGGTCGAATACCCGTTGAAACAGGTCGGACGCGGGCGGCTTGGTGTAATCCGGCCGGCCGCCGGCTTTGGCGACGTCATCGAGATAGTGTTGCAACCCCTGCACGGCATCCTTCGCACTGGCCGCATCTTGCGCCCCATCCTGAGCGAACGCCGGAGAGAGTAGTGCAACCAGCAACAGCAGCGATCGGAGGATTGGCAAGGACTGTGGCTCCAAAGGTCAGGACGGCTTCAGACCGGCGTGATTTTCCCAAACCTAGTCAGTCCGGCGATAATGTGCCATCCTTCCCGAGCATCGGATGATGGCATTAACAACGGAAAACATTTCGCTGAGGAAACCGATGTCGCTCCGCCGGACTGCAATCGCGAGCCTGGTCGTATTGACCGGACTTGTCGGTCTCGCCCCCGGCACGCAATCGGCGCTTGCTGCGGACCTGGCTGTCGTCCCCCGCCATGCCGGACATCCACGTCACGGCGCTGACACATCAAAATCTGACACGTCCAAGCCTGATACCGAGACGCGGCTCGAGGAGTTCGCGACAGGACCGAATGCCAACTGTACGGCGTGGACCGACGGCTGCCGTTCCTGTGGCAAAGGCCCTGAGGGTGTGTTCTGCTCGAACATCGGCATTGCTTGCCAGCCGTCACAAACGCGATGCTCTCGCCATTAAAATGCCCCCGCCTCGTCTATAAGGAATAAGTTGGCTTGAGACGGCCACCAATCGTAGACGCCCAATCAAAAAAATCTAACGGAGGAAACCATGGTCGACCGTCGGACCTTCACCGCACTCCTTGCCGGCACTATCGTCGCGCCGAGGACCTCATTCGGACAGAGCTCCATGACCACCAGGAATGTATTCTATGCCAGCGCCGGGCCGGAACTGACGCTCTACAGCGTCGACGTTGACGGGGCGGCCCTCGTCAAGGGCGGCACGGTATCGACCGCAGCCAATATCCAATATGCCTGGCCGCATCCGTCAAAAAAATATCTCTATGTCGTTTCCAGCGATGGCGGCCCAGGCTCGTCGGGCGCGGTGGGCACCGCGCAGGGCACGGGCGGCGCCAAGCATATCGCGAACGCCTTCAAGATCGATCCTGCGAGCGGCGCGCTGACGCCACACGGCGAAACGGTGATGCTGTCCTCGCGCCCGATTCACGCCAGCGTCGACATATCAGGCGAATATCTCCTGATCGCCCACAACAATCCCAGCAGTCTTACCGTGCTGCGCATCAACAAGGACGGCACGCTCGGCGAACGCGTCCAGCAACCTGATACGCTCGACACCGGAAAATATGCCCACCAGATCCGCGCCACCCCTGATAACAAGCACGTCATCCTGGTCACGCGCGGCAACAACGCGCAGACCGACAAGACGATCAATCCGGGTTCACTCAAGGTGTTCGGCTTCAAGGACGGCGTGCTCACCAATGTTGCGGCGATCCAGCCCGGCGACGGCATGCATTTCGGGCCGCGGCATCTCGATTTCCATCCGACGCAGCCGTGGGTTTATGTCTCGATCGAGAGCCAGAACAAGCTCTATGTCTACAAGCGCGATCCGGTGACCGGCCTGTCACGCGATCCGATATTCATGAAAGAGACGCTCGCCGATCCCGCATCGAAATTTGAACAACAGGCGGGACCGATTCACGTTCACCCCAACGGCCGGTTCGTCTACCTCACCAACCGCGCCTACGCGACCACCGACTTCGAGGGCAAACAGGTATTCGTGGGCGGCGAGAACTCGGTAGCGGCCTATGCCATCGACCAGAGAACCGGCGAACCGACGCTGCTCAAGAGTGTCGAAGCACACGCGAATTACCTGCGCACTTTCGGGATCGATCAGAGCGGGCGGCTTTTGGTGACCGCTTCGGTCTGGCCGATGCCGATGCGCGACGGAACAACCCAGCCCGCCGCCATCGGCGTGTTCCGTATCGGCGACGACGGCAAACTCGCCTTCGTGCGCAACTACGACGTCGATGCCTCGGCCAAGAAGCAGCAGTTCTGGTCCGGCATGGTCACACTGTCGTAGCCCCCGTGATCGCGCGAATATAAACAAAACTTGCAAGGACACAGCCATGGCCAGACGACTGATCGATATTTCCGTGCCGCTGCAAAACGACGTGCCGGCCGATCCGCCCGGCATCAATCCACGCATTGAGTATCATGATCACCAGCAGAGCCTGCCGCGGATGCTGGGTTTTTTCGACGGCCTGCGGGCTGAAGACCTGCCGGACGGACAAGGCTGGGCGATGGAGACCGTGCAGCTCTCGACCCACAACGGCACCCATCTTGACGCGCCCTACCACTATCACCCGACCATGAATCGCGGCGAACGCGCATGGACCATCGACGAGGTGCCGCTGGAATGGTGTCTGCAACCCGGCGTCAAGCTGGACTTCCGGCATTTCCCGGACGGTTATGTCGCAACCGCGAAAGACGTCGAGACCGAACTCAAGCGCATCGGCCATACGCTGTCGCCGCTGGAGATCGTCGTCGTCAATACCAGCGCCGGCGCCAAATACGGCCAGCAGGACTTCGTCAATTCCGGCTGCGGCATGGGCTACGAGGCGACCATGTATCTGCTCGAGCGCGGCGTGCGGCTGACCGGCATCGACGGCTGGAGCTGGGACGCGCCGTTCGTCTATACCGCAAAGAAGTTCGCCGAAACCAAGGACGCCAGCCTGATCTGGGAAGGCCATAAGGCCGGACGCCATATCGGCTATTGCCACATCGAGAAGCTGCACAATCTGGAGCTTCTGCCCCCGACCGGTTTCACCGTGTCATGCTTCCCGGTCAAGATCGAACGCGCCTCGGCGGGCTGGACCCGGGCGGTCGCGATCATCGAGGGATGAAGCGAAAGCGGGTTGTATCCGGCAAATTGCGGTGAAAACGCCCGGATATTGCGCACTCCGCGCCGTTAATCATTTCCTCCCCACAGTCTTCGATCCCCAACGGGCATCGAAAACGCCGTATCTACTTTAGTTTCGCGACCACAAGCGGGTTTGTGGTGCAGTTTCGCTTGCTGAGGGCGCAGGCACGGCTAGAATGCCCCCAAGGTTAACAAACACGGCCGATAAGCAAGGCCAACAAAATTAGTCAGAGTGGAGAGAAACGATATGACGAAAACATCCCGATCGCCCGTGTTATTGAGGCTCCTCGGCGCGACCGCGCTCGGCCTGTTGGCGACGGCGTCCGGTCAGGCCCTTGCCGCGGACCCCATCAAGATCGGCGTCATCGCGGAAGCGCAGGCTATTGCCGGGGCGTCGATCCCGCAGGCCGCCCAGATGGCCGCCGACGAAATCAACGCCAAGGGCGGCGTCGACGGACGCAAGATCGAAATCATCACCTATGACAACCACTCCTCCTCGGCCGATTCGGTTCGCGCATTCCAGCGCGCGGTCAACGAGGACAAGGTCAACATGGTCATCGCCAGCTACATCAGCGAAGTCGTGCTGGCGCTGGAACCCTGGGCGTCGCGCCTGAAGACGCCCTTCATCACGCCGGGCGCTGCCTCCAACGAGATCAGCAAGAGCGTCCACAACGATTATGAGAAGAACAAGTACACCTTCCACGGCTATCTGACCTCGGCCGCGCTGGCGTTGTCGGTCTGCGACGCCGCCAAGGAATTGCTGGTCGAACAAAAGCACATGAAGACCGCCGTCATCATGAGCGAGGACGCCGCCTGGACCAAGCCGCTCGACGTCGGCTACGAGGAATGCCTGCCCAAGATCGGGCTGAAAGTGCTCGACCATATCCGCTTCTCGCCTGACACCACCGACTTCACGCCGATCTTCAACAAGATCGAAGGCGCCAAGCCCGACGTGATCATCACCGGCATTTCGCATGTCGGCGTGCAGCCGACGGTGCAGTGGAAGAACCAGCAGGTTCCGATCCCGATGCTCGGGATCAGCTCTCAGGCCACCAACGAAACCTTCGGCAAGGACACCAACAACGCCTCGGACGGCGTGCTCTATCAGGGTGTCTCCGGTCCCGACGTTGCGGTGACGCCGAAGTCGATCCCCTTCGCCGAAGGCTTCAAAGCCAAGTTCGGCAATTATCCGTCCTATGCCGGATATACTTCATATGACGAAGTCTACTTCATCGCCGACGCCGTGAAGCGCGCCGGTTCGACAGATGCCGATAAGCTGGTTGATGCGCTGGAAAAGACCGACTGGGAAGGCACCATCGGCCGCGTCCAGTTCTACGGCAAGGACGATCCGTTTACCCACTCGATCAAATACGGCAAAGGCCTCATCACCGGCCTGATGCTGCAGTGGCAGGATGGCAAGCAGGTCAGCGTCTGGCCGAAAGAAGTCGCCAAGGGCATGTTGAAGTTCCCGAGCTTCATCAAGGTCACGTCGAACTGAATTCCGAATGATTATGCTCCCGGGTTTACCCGGGAGCATTTTTCGTGTTTGTAGCTTCCCCCAGCGTGAGGCAGCGGTGCTGCTATGGCCAGATTTAAATGCTTGCCTTTCAGATCCTGATCGACGGTTTTGCCATCAGTGCGTTGTACGCCCTGGGCGCCACCGGATTCACCCTCATCTTCGGGGTCTCCGGCGTGCTCAATCTGTCGCACGGCGCCATCATGGTGCTGGCCGCGGTCGCCGCATGGGCCGCCGCAAGTGTGCTGCATGTCGGCACCTATGCCGGCGCGCTGATCGGCGTTGCGGCCGCGCTGGTCGCCGCCTTCGCCACCTATTTCGTGGTGGTGCAGCCGATCCAGAAATCGACGCGAATTCCCAACGAGGAAAAGGAAATCTTCGTTCTCACCGGCACCCTGCTGTGGGGGATCATGATCCAGGAACTGATCGCATATTTCTTCACCAACAACGCCAAGACCGTGCTGCCGATCGTCGAGGGCGTAGTGGACATTCTTGGCGTGCGCACGCCGCGCAACGAGATCTTCACTGCGTTCGTCTGTTGCCTGGTGATCGGCCTGCTCTGGCTCATGGTCAACCGCACCCGCACCGGCAAGGCGGTGCTGGCGGCATCGATGAATCCACGCGGCGTCACCCTGCTCGGGCTTGAGCTCACCAGCATCTATGTCGTGGTCTGGGCGATCTACGGCATCCTGGCCGGGATCGCCGGCGTACTGCTCGGCATGTTCCTCGGCGTCAGCTCCTACAGCGTCGGGCCGCTCACCGCGAGCGCGTTCTCGATCGTGGTGCTGGGCGGCCTCGGCAGCGTGTCCGGTTCACTGATCGCCGCCTTCGTGGTCGGCTATCTCGAGACACTCACCGCCTATCTGGTCTCGCCGGCCTACCGCACCATTCCGGCACTGCTGCTGCTGGTCGTCGTGATGTATATTCGGCCGCAAGGCCTGCTCGGGAGGCGATGAGCGTGGCGAATTTCTTCAAATCGCGGCTGTTCTTCATAGCGCTCGGCATCGTGATCATCGCCGCGACGCTGCCGCTCTATGTCTCCGGTTACGTTCTCGGCCTGCTCACGGTCGCCTATTATTTCGGCGTGTTCGCAATGTCGTGGGACCTGCTGTTCGGGTTCGCCGGCGAGGTGAATTTCGGCCCGACCTTTCTGATCGGCGTCGGGGCCTATACCGCCGGGATTCTCAACAACCAGTACGGATGGTCGGTCTATCTGTGCATCGTGCTCGGTGCGATGGCATCGGTGATTGCCGGATTTGTGCTGGCGCTGCCTGCACTGCGGGTGCGCGGCCCCTATTTCGGGCTGACCACGCTGGTCGCCGTGTTGATACTGCAGAATTTCATCGTGGTGTTTGCCGATCTCACCGGCGGGGAAATCGGTCTTACCATCCCCGACGTCATTTCAATCGACGCCGGCGTCAATTACTGGATCGCGCTCGGCTTCATGACCATCAGCGCCATCATCCTGTACGGCCTTTCGCAGTCGCCGATCGGTCTCGTGCTGCAGGCGAGCGGACAGGATCCGGTCCAGGCCGGCGCGCTAGGCTTCAACATCGTCAAGCACAAGCTGGCCGCCTTCATCGTCAGCGCCTTCTTCTCGGGGCTTTCCGGGGCGCTCTTGGTGTTTTACTTCGGCACGGCGTCAGTCGGCACGGTCGTCGACGTCGCGGTCGGGGTCAACGTCATCGTCGCCGCGGTGCTGGGCGGCCGCCGCACCGTGCTGGGCGCGGCACTCGGCGCGATCTTCCTGATTGTGGCCGGCGAATTCCTGCGGCCGACCGGCGAACTCGCGACCTTCATTGTTTCGGCGGTCGCACTTCTGGTGGTGCTGTTCTTCCCCGGCGGCTTCCTTGGAACGGCCCTGTCGCGCGAGGCCCGCTCGTGATGGACACGACAACCGCCACCCCACCCGTGCTCGAAGTCCGTGGCCTGACCAAACGCTTCGGCGGCCTCACCGCGGTGAAGAACCTCAGTCTCGATCTGCGCGCCGGCGAGATTTTCGGCCTGATCGGCCCGAATGGTTCCGGCAAGTCGACCGCGATGAAGTCGATCATGGGCATCGAACGCCCGACCTCGGGCGATGTGATTTTCCAGGGCGAGAACGTCGCCGGCCTGCCTGCGCACAAGATCGCGCGCAAGGGTTTCGGCATGGTGTTTCAGCACTCGCGGCCGCTGAACCGGCAGACCGTGCTGGAGAACATCATGGTCGCGCTGTTGCCGGACAGCCTGTTCATGCTGTTCGCTGACAAGGCACTGACCGAGCGCGCCGAATGGATCGCCAATCGCGTCGGCCTCGGCGCCGTGATGGATCGCCGCCCGCCGACCTTGCCGTTCGCCGATTTGCGCCGGCTGGAACTCGCGAAGGCGATCGCCCGGGATCCCAAGGTGGTGCTGGTCGATGAGCCCTTTGCCGGACTGACGCTGGCCGAAGTCGGCACCTTCTCCGAACTGATCCGCAGCTTCCGCGACGAAGGCCGCGCGGTGCTGCTGGTCGATCACAACGTCAAGAGCGTCGCCGCGCTGGTCGACCGCGTGCTGGCGATGTATCTCGGCGAGGAAATCGTCACCGGCCGCGCCGACGAGGTGATGCGCAACGAAACCGTGCGCCGGGTCTATCTCGGCGGCGCGATCGAAACTTCGGCCCGCCCGGAAACCAGCTTCAAGGACAAGGTGCCGCTGCTCCAGGTGGAGAATGTCAGCGTCCATTACGGTAAGGCGCAGGCTCTCGAGAATGTGTCGATCCATGTCCATCAGGGCGAGTTCGTCTCGGTGGTGGGGCTCAACGGCGCCGGCAAGACCACTTTGTTCAATACGATCTCCGGCTTCCTGCCCTACAGCGGCGAGATCATCCGCGATGGCGAAAAGCTGCGCGGCACCAGCCCGGCCCGTATCGCGCGCAGCGGCATCGTGCAATGTCCGGAATCGCGCGAATTGTTCGGCGAGATGAGCGTGCGCGAAAACCTCGATCTCGGCGGCCAGCATCTGACCGAAGATGCCCGCGAGAAGCAGCTCGCATGGCTGTTCGAACTGTTTCCGATTCTCAAAGAGCGTCAAGGCCAGTTGGCCCAGACGCTATCCGGCGGCGAACAGCAGATGCTGGCGATCGGCCGCGCGCTGATGATGCAGCCGAAAATCCTGATCCTGGACGAGCCGACGCTGGGTCTGGCGCCGGTGATTCTCGAATTGCTGTCGAAGGCCCTGGAAAAATTGCGCCAGACCACGCCGATCACGGTATTGCTGGGCGAGCAGAATGTGACGTTCGCGCTTCCGCATGCCGACCGCGTCTATGTGCTGGAGCATGCGCGGATCGTCTGGGAAGGCGACCCCGGCCGTTTCGCCGCCGAGGCCGGTGAGGGTTATCTCTGAAAAATTTTCTAAAACTCGACTGTTTCGGAGCGGCTTGCGTCAATAGGCCCTGACGGTTTGAACTTCCATGTCCGGTCGCGCGAGTTGTGTCGGAGTGGCTTCCGGCATCACGTAGATGCCGGCAAGCTCTGCCTGCGTGGCGTCTGATATCCATTTGGACGCGGCCGGTTGCAGGATAGTCAATCCAATCAGCGCTACCGCCAGAAGCACGGGGAAGGCAAAAAAGCCGATGCCCGTGCGCTTGGACAAACTGTTGTCGCTCTTGCCTGATCTTCCGAACGAACCGTGCATGATCGCCTCCACTGTGCGGATGTGCCGGCATGGTCTAGCGCAAGCTGCGCCAGAAGCATGTGACATGCTTCACATGGAGTCGTGATCAAGCGTTTTTGAAGACCGATCTACTCCGCTCGAAAGCGCGCCCGAGCAGGATGACTTTTGATTGAATTGAGTGCACTTACCTCTCCCACAAGGGGAGCGGGAGCGCACCTTCGGTGCCGTTGCAGATCAATCTAATCTCATCCCGCGCTAACCGTCCTCGCCGCCGGATCCCGCCAGCACCTGAAGTGACTCGGTGTCCAGCACGACGATGGCGCCGTGTTCGAGGCGAACCCAGTTGCGCGCTGCCCAGGCCCGCAACTGCTTGTTGATGCTTTCACGGGTCATGCCGACCATCTCGCTGATTTCCTGTTGTGTGATGGCAATCGTGCGGCCGCCCGGCGCAAGCTTGTGTTTTTCGCTCAAGCGGATCAGCGCACTGGCGAGCCGGCCCGGCAGATCCTGAAGGATGACCTGCTCGACCTGATCGCTGGTCCATCGCACGCGCGCGCAAAGCAATTCGATGAATTTCATCGCGAGCGCCGGCTGGCTTCGCACGAAGGGAAGGAATTCGCGGCGGTCGATCACAAAAATTTCGCAATCGGTATTCGCCGTGGCGTCAGCGGTTCGCGCGAGGCCATCGAGCAGCGCGACTTCGCCGAAAATCTCGCCGGGACCGATCAGGTTCAAAATCGCGCTGCGACCCTCGGCAGAGGAGATGCTGATCTTCACCGTGCCGCGGATCACCGCGACCAGGCTGTTGCCAGGATCGCCTTTGGAAAAGATCGCGGACCCACGCTTTAACGTGGCGTGTTTGGCGTAGCGGCAAAGCTGGTCGAACGCCTCGGAATTGAGGTCGCAAAAAATCGGGTGCTTGCGCAGCACCTCCAACTTGTTGCCCGAGGCTCCCCGCACTTCGCCGATCTTGTCCTGAGGCACGCCGATCAAATCCCCGCAAACGCAGCCGGCACGATATGGCTCCGGAAAACGAGCGCACTATCGTATTCGGGCGGAACATGTAAGGGCCGGATGCCGATGTGGCCGTTATCCAAGGGGCTAGACTAGCGAAAGATCATGATGGGACAAGCGTCTGGAGGCCCTTTGACGCCGGATGAAGGGGTTCCGGTGGCCAAACACTATCAAAGATTGTATTTATCGTTTGTATCTATCCCGGAGGAATTCCACTCCCCCTTAAACGCCGTCTTTACCAACCTTGATCGCCCCATCGAGCGATGCATGGAACGTTTACATCCCTGCACCATCCTGCGTCGAAATCGGGAACGCCAACCTGCCACGGGTGCTTGCACGGGCGGCGTCCTGCCCGTGGACGGAGGTGAGACGATGCCACAGATCTGGATGACCTATGGCGAGATCGCCGGCCTGCTCGGCTGCACCGCGGAAGCGGCTCACGCAGAGGCTGTGGTTCGATCGCTCGATCGAAAGAAAAGCCGCGACGGCTTGACCCGCGTCAAACTCGATTCCGATTGGACCGCGCATTTTGTCGCGGCGATCCGGGATGCCGATCCGGCGCTGGATCAGGCCATTCGCGATCTCTACATCGTCCGCAGCGAAATGGCCCGCGACGGCGGCCAGATCTTCAGGCGTGAAGCCGCCCCCGATCAGGCCGAATTCGCGGTCAATCGCAGCCGGTGACAAAGGCCCAGGCTTTCATCTTCGTCTGATGGCGCCACAAGTTTTGTTCACCGCCGGTTGCCAAGCGGAAGGCAAAGGGGCACGTTATTTCCATGGTGTCGCCGGCATCACCGAAACCTGTATCTCTCGCGCGCGCCGAGCGAGCACAGCCGCGGCGCCGGCCGGCTCCGCGGCTCGACGCCGAGATGGCCTGCGACGCGGCGTTTCGCGTTGTCGCGCGCCGCTGCCTGAAAGACCTGACCTCCCATCACGCGGCGACAGGTGAAGGCGACGCCGATGCGTTGCATCACATGCGCGTTGCGGTGACGCGGCTGCGGACCGTCATCTCATTTTTTTCGCCGATGATTGCCGGCCCGCAGCGAACGCGGATCAGGGACGAATTGAAATGGCTCAATGCCCATCTTGGCGCGGTGCGCGACCTCGATGTCGCCATCGCGCGTTTGAAGAAAATCGACAAGCAACATACCCCGGCGGATTATCGATCGTGGGAGAGGGAGCGCGCCGCGAACCAGCGGCATCTGGCGCGGGTACTTCAGTCCCTCCGGTACCGGCGGCTGATCAAAAGCACATCCGACTGGGTCGAGAGGGGATCCTGGTGCACAAAGGCGGACGAGCAAGCGGTCGGGCAGCGCGCTTGCCCGATCGCCGAATACAGCGCGCGCAAACTGACGCGGTGGCGGAAAAAGCTGATCAGGAAAAGCCGCAAGCTGCAGGATTTTGGCACCAGGAAGCTGCATCGGCTGCGTATCATGAACAAGAAACTCCATTATGCCGTCTTGTCCGTCGCAGACCTGGTTCCGAACAATGAGATTTCGAAGCACCGGGCGATGGTGAAATATCTGCGTCAAGCGCAGAAATGTCTCGGGCAGCTGAACGACGACGCGAGGGGCCGATCGCTCGCGGCCACCGTGGGACGAGGCGGCGCGCAGGCGTCGCAGCCCTTCCTCAGCCCCAAGCGCGACAAGCGTCTGATCCGAAGCGCTGCCACGGCTTACGAAAAGCTGGCCGAACTGAAGCCGCTACGGATCTGAGGCCCGGGATTCCTGCCCTCGTCCGCTGGCGTGGATTCAGCGCGGCACCACGGCCGTCGCTTCGATCTCGACTTTGGCCGCCTTCTCGACCAGGCGCACCACCTGGACCAGCGCCATGGCGGGATAATGCACACCGAAGATCTCGCGATAGACCCCGCCGAGCGCCTTCAGGCTCGCCAGATATTCGTCCATATCGACGACATACCAGGTGAGGCGCACGAGGTGTTCGGGCCGCGCGCCGCCTTCCGCAAGAATGGCCGAAATGTTGCTCAGGGTTTGTCGAACCTGCGTGATAAAATCCGCCGGCAGATGGCCATGAATGTCCCAGCCGATCACGCCGCCGGTCACCACCAGACGGCCATCGGCCGCCATGCCGTTGGCGTATCCCTTCGGCATCGGCCAGCCGCTTGGTTGCAGTATCTGCAAGCCTGTGGGCGGCGTCTCGTCCCTGGTCGCAGGTCGGACTGCAAGGCTCGGCCCTTTCGGCATGGTCACAGACAATTCTCCTTCACATTCATTCCGCGGCCATGCCTGATGACGCCGCACCGGCTTGCGCCATCTGCCGCAGCGCAAACCGCTTTAGTTTTCCGGTCTCGGTCTTCGGCAGTTGGGTGACGAATTCGATCGCACGCGGATATTTGTAGGGCGCGATCTCGCGCTTGACGTGATCCTGCAGCGCCGTCGCGAGTTCCGCATCGCCCGTCACGGTTGGCGTCAACACCACATAGGCCTTGACGATCATGCCGCGGGCCTCGTCGGGCGCGCCGACCACGCCGCATTCGGCCACCGCCGGATGGGTCAGCAACGCCGCTTCGATCTCGGGACCGGCGATGTTGTAGCCGGACGAGACGATCATGTCGTCGGATCGGGCCACGAACGACAGGCGGCCCTTCTCGTCGCACACGAACGTGTCGCCCGTGAGATTCCAGCCATTGCGCGCATAATTCGACTGCCGGGTATCCGCGAGGTAGCGGCATCCGGTCGGGCCGCGAACCGCAAGCTTGCCGGGCGTGCCCGCCGGCAATTCATTCATCTCATCATCGACGACCTTGGCCTCGTAGCCCGAAACCGGGTACCCCGTCGTTCCGGCGAAGGCGTCGCCGATCCGGTTGGTAATGAAGATATGCAGCATCTCCGTACTGCCGATCCCGTCGAGAATTGTTTTGCCGGTTTTACGCACCCAGTCTTCGAACACCGGGGCCGGCAAGGTCTCCCCGGCCGAAACCGCCAGACGCAGCGACGACAGATCGGCGCCCTTGTCCATCGCGCCCATCATCGCCCGATACGCCGTCGGCGAGGTAAAGCAGATGGTGGCCTTGTAGGTTTCGATGATCTTGACCATCTCGGCCGGAGACGCGTTTTCAAGCAGCGTCGCGGTGGCGCCGAACCGCAACGGAAAGATCGCGAGCCCCCCGAGCCCGAACGTAAAGGCCAGCGGCGGTGACCCGACGAACACATCGTCCGGCGTGACGTTGAGCACTTCCTTCGCATAGCCATCCGCGATGATCAGGAGATCGCGATGGAAATGCATCGTCGCTTTCGGTTCACCTGTTGTGCCCGAGGTGAATCCGAGCAAGGCGACATCATCCCGTCCGGTTTTGACCGCCTCGAACCTGACTGGTTTGCTCAGCGCGACCCGATCGAGCTCCGCATCATGATTGGACGTGCCGTCGAAATTCACGACCTGCTTGAGAAAGCGGCTGGTCTTCGCGCAGGCGACCAGTTCGTCGGCGATGCGGCTGTCGGTTAGCGCCAATGCGATCTCGGCCTTGTCGATGATCTTGGTCAATTCGCCGGCGCGAAGCATCGGCATGGTGTTGACGACGACGGCGCCTGCCTTGGTCGCGGCAAGCCACGCCGCCACCAGCGCCGGATTGTTGCCCGAGCGTATCAGGACGCGGTTGCCGGGTTTGACGCCGTAATTTTCAACCAGCGCATGCGCCAGGCGGTTCGACCAGTCGGCAAGTTCCTTGTAGGTGCGCTGGCGCCCGTTGCCGATCAGAGCGACGCGATCGCCGTGCCCCTTCTCGACGATCCGGTCGGTCAGTTCGACCGCGGCGTTGAGATATTCGGGGTACTGAAACTCCGGCCGGTCGAGCAGCAAATCCGGCCATTGCTCGAACGGCGGCAGATTCCGACGGCTAAAATCATCGACGTGCCCCGACGGGCCAAGGCTTGGAACTTTAGGGTTTGGAATTGTACTGGAAATTCTACCCGACATTTCCATCGTCTCCATCGTCCCTCATTTCGGGATCAAAGGCTCAAGACATCCAGGGCGTCCGGCAGCGCTCGCTCTATCGGCAATCATTTTATACTTAAAGTAATTTTGCGCAATGGCCCAAATCCGGGCTGCCAATACTTTTTTGAAATCTACCGCGCCGCCAATTCCCGCAGGCGCGACACCATTGGCGAAGCCGGATCGGCCAGCGGCGCAATCGCCGTGAAGTGGTTGGCGTCCGGAATCGTGCCAAACCGCGTCGCGATGCCGGCCTTGCCCCAGAGGTCGACGATGGTTTGGCTCTGCCGGAAATATTCCGCGCTTTCGTTGCCGCCGACCAGCGCGTCAAGACTGCCGCGCGCCGGCGCCGGCCAGAACAACGGGCTGGCGGCCCTCGCCGTGACCGGGTCGAGACGCACCGCCTTGTTGATGGAGGTATCGACCAGCGGCCCCAAATCAAACAGGCCTGAAATCGTGTAGGCGGCCGTGACCAGATCAGCGGGCAATGACGCATCGAACGCCGGCCAGTCCGTCGCCAGCATGCAGGCCGCGAGCTGACCGCCGGCGGAATGGCCGCTCACGACCAACGGCCGTCCCAGCCGTGCCAGTTCACGCAACGCCATCCGGATTTGCCCGATGATCTGTTCGACGGTGACTTCGGGACAAAGATCGTAACCGGGAAGCGCAACATCGATGCCATGGGAGTTCAGCCCACGAGCGAGATGGCTGAAAAACGAAATGTCCAGTGATTGCCAGTACCCGCCGTGAATAAAGACGACGATCGGACCTTTGCCGTCTACATCGAAGAAATCAATCAGGTTGCGTGTGCCGGACCCATAAGACAGCGAATGCGGCGCCTGTTGTGCGCGATAGGCGGCGGCATCTGTTGCCCAGCCCGCGATCAGCGCCGGATTCTCCGGGACACGCGCCCGGTTATTGTATTCGACTTCGTAGTCGATGCCGGTCACGCGATCAGTGCCCTTCTCTGCGCGGACTTCTGCGCCGAGGCCTTGGTCTTGGCCAACAGGCGCATCAATTCGCGAACATCCTTCGGGCCAAGATCGGCAAACAAATCGGCGATCCAGCTCTCATGTTCGGCCGCCATCTTGCGAAACTCGGCGCGGCCGGCTTTTGTCAACCGGATCACCTGGACGCGGCGGTCGGTATCGGAGGTTCGCCGGTCCAGATGGCCTGATTTAACGAGGCGCTCGACCAGTCCGGTCACATTGCCGTTCGAAACCATCATCCGCTTCGACACATCCGACAGCGTCATGCCCTCCGGGGCCTTGTCGAGCTGGGCCATCAGGTCGAAGCGCGGTAGCGTGACATCGAACCCCTCACGCAGCCGGCTGCGCACCTCACCCTCGATCAGGGTGGTGCACGTCAGGAGGCGAAGCCACAACCGAAGCTCGTTGCCGTGGTCTTCCGGGAGTTCGACGGCCTTGGTCTCGGAATCGAGGATCATGATGCAATCATACCTGCTTCGAACCGAACCTGCCGGGCCGATCCTTTGACCTTCAAATAATTCAGGGATGGCCGCAAGTCAAAACGCGATCGGCGAGGGTTTTGGGCAACGGCTTGCTGCGGTTTCCCAGTTGCTTTAAGGTTCAAATAATTGGCGCGCGGTTTGCATGTTTCGACCCCGGCCGGTTGCCACTTTGCTTGCGGCGACTGCCGTCCTCAGAATAAGCTGCCGGCCGCAAGGCCCGGATCGTGTTGGCGTGGAGCTCGGCCGCAACGGCCGATCAGGAGAGAGATCATGAAACAGCAGTTGAGATTGGCCGGACTGGCGGTCCTGTTCGGGTTCGTTAGCCATGCGGCGGTCGCGCAGGACAAGATCAAGATCGGCGTGATCGTGACGCTGTCCGGTCCGGCGGCGGTGCTCGGCCAGCAGGCCCGCGATGGCCTCGCGCTCGCGGTCAAGGATCTGGGCGGCAAGATGGGAGGCCGCGATGTCGATGTCGTGGTGGTCGATGACGAACTCAAACCGGATGGCGCGGTCGCCAAGGTCAAGGGCCTGCTCGAACGCGACAAGGTCGATTTCGTGGTGGGGCCGATCTTCTCCAATATCCTGCAGGCGATCCACAAGCCGGTAACGGACAACAAGACCTTCCTGATCAGCCCGAATGCCGGCCCGTCGAGCTATGCCGGCAAGAACTGCAACCCGTATTTCTATGTGACTTCATACCAGAACGATCAGGTGCACGAAATCCTCGGCAAGGTCGCCCAGGATCGCGGCTACAAGCGCGTCTATGTGATGGTGCCGAACTATCAGGCCGGCAAGGATTCCGTCGCCGGATTCAAGCTCGACTACAAGGGCGAGATTGTCGAGGAATCCTATATTCCGCTCGGCACGCTGGATTTCCAGGTTGAACTCTCCAAGATCGCCTCGCTCAAGCCCGACGCGGTGTTCACCTTCATGCCGGGCGGCATGGGCGTCGGCCTGGTGAAGCAGTTCAAGCAGGCCGGCCTTGCCGATAAAATTCCCGTTCTGTCGGCGTTCACCGTCGACGAATCGACGCTGCCGGCGCAGCAGGACGCGGCGGTCGGCATGTTCGGCGGCGCCGACTGGGCGCCCGACCTCGACAATCCGCAAAGCAAGAAATTCGTGGCCGGCTATGAGGCCGCCTATAACAGCGTGCCCGGCACCTATGCCATGCAGGCCTACGACGCGGCGCTGTTGATCAACAGCGCCGTCAAGGCGGTCAAAGGCGATCTTTCAAACAAGGATGCCGTGATTGCGGCGCTGAAAAAGGCCGACTTCACCTCGCTGCGCGGCGCCTTCAAGTTCAATACCAACGGCTACCCGATCCAGGATTTCTATCTGACCAAGGTCGCCAAGCGCCCGGACGGCAAATTCCAGACCGAGATCGTCCAGAAGGTGTTCGAGAATGATGCCGACCGTTACGCCAAGGATTGCAAGCCGGGCAATTAAACAAGCTGAAGCGTTTTCGAGCGAAGCGGACAGCGGTTCGCTTAAGGAAACGCGGCCAAATAACGACTGGAAGGAAACAACGCGATGAAGACCGAGATCACCGGCATCACCCGGGCCAATGAGGGCATGCAAGGCATTTCCTGGAATATCCTCGGCCAGACCTATGTGCCGAAAAGTTGCACCGATCATTCCTTCTCCTGGCACGCAACGCTGCCGCCCGGCACCTTCGTGCCGCCGCACATCCATCCGGACCAGGACGAATATCTCTATATGCTGGAAGGCAAGCTCGACTTCATGCTGGCCGGCGCGGAAGCCCAGGCAACGCCGGGCGACCTGATCCGCCTCGGCATGGGCATGCCGCACGGCATCTTCAACAAGTCCGACCAGACAGCCAAAGTGCTGTTCTGGGTCTCGCCAAGCCAGAAGCTGTACGATCTGTTCTGGGGCCTTCACAACATGAAGGAACAAAAGCCCGAAGACGTCGTCGCGATGGCCGCCGAATATAACATCCACTTCCTGCCGCCCCCTCCCGGGGCGTGAGGAAATCGTCATTGCGAGCCAAACGGGCCGGCGCAAAGCGCCGTCCGACGAGAAGGCCGGACGCGCGCAGAAATACGCGTTCTCCGGGCGATCAAGGTTGGATCCTAACATAAAGTTGTGGTAAGCGCCGGGTCGAAATAGCTAATCTGCCGTCGAAATATTCAGGGGCTGCGGTGGATCCGAGGCAACAGCAAGATAGCGATCGCATCGCGTCGGGAACGACCGTAAGACGCTCCCAGCTTCGGCTCACCGGGCTCGCATGCGTTCTATCAGCGCTGCTGATGATGACAGGCGGGATTACGAATCCTGCCAGGGGCGAGGATCCGTCTTCGGCTCCAATCGTCTCAGCCTGTCGTCCCGCGGCGGAGCTGGCAGCATTCGGAGGACCACTTCCGGCGGCTCAGGCGGGGATGAATAAGGGTGTTGAGTTCGTCAGAACCGCCATGATCCACCTTTCCCAGGGAAATTACGAGCGTGCAATAGAGCAGTTCGGTAGGGCTATCGGTCTCAATCCATCAAACCCCAACTTCCACATCGGCCGAGGCATGGCTCGGATGTCGCACGGCGAACTCAATTACGCGCTGGAGGATTTTAATCAGGCCATCACACTCAAGCCTGATTCCTCTATCGCGTTCTTCGGCCGGGGGCAGATTTACCAGCGAAGGGGCGAAGGCCGCCGTGCGATCGAGGATCTCGATCGAGCTATCGAGCTCTATCCCCGCAACGCCGCCGCCCTTGTCATACGTGGGGACGCCTACGTCCACATGAAAGAATACGACCGCGGTATCAAGGACATCGACGAGGCGATCAGACTGGATCCGCGTTGCTCGGTCGGTTTCCTCCACCGGGCCACCGCCTACACCCAAAAGGGCGAGGCCGACCAAGCGATCTCGGATTACAATAAGGTGATCGAACTCGATCCAAGCCCCACCACTGTCGGTTTTTTTGTCGGGCGCGGCGCGGCCTATCGCCGGAAACATGACTACGCGCACGCCATTCAGGACTTCGACCAGGCGCTCAGCTTCGACCCCAAAAATGCTGCCGTACTTAACGACCGCTGCTACACCCGGGCGATCGCGGGCGATGTCGACAAAGCCCTGACGGATTGTAACGATTCATTGCGGATACGACCCAACGATGCCTATACGCTCGATAGCCGCGGCTTTACTTATCTCAAGACGGGTTCAGTCGACGACGCACTGGCCGATTACGACACAGCGCTTCGCATCCGGCCGAACTGGCCAGACTCACTCTACGGCCGCGGGATAGCTAGGCGGCTGAAGGGCGATATCGCGGGCAGTACGGCCGACATCACGGCGGCGCTAGCCATCAGGCCGGGTATCGCGGATGAAATGGCGAGTTACGGCATCAAGTGAGGCGCACCGCCAATGCCGCCGATAAACTGGAGGAATGTTTCTTCGTCTTTGCAATGACGGCGGCAGAGTATTACCCCCGCACGGCGGCCAGCCCTGGCAACGCCGCAAAACCGGCCTTGTTGGCGTAGCCGCGGACGATGGCTTCGCGCTGGCTGTAGCTGAGGACCTTTTCGATATCGGTGAAGCCGTCGGGGGCGAGTTGCTCGACCGCGTCGATCACGCCTTCGGGGCCGCCGCGGCGGTTCGAGCGCACGATCTCCGCCGTCATGGGTAGCCGCTTCTGCTCATACGCCATCAGCGCCTGGCGTGGATGTTCGGAGCGCGCCAGCAAGTCCGCCAGACAGCGTGCATCGAGAATGGCCTGCGAGGCGCCATTCGATCCCACCGGATACATCGGATGCGCAGCGTCGCCGAGCAACGTCACGCGGCCGCTGGACCAATACGGCAATGGATCTCGATCGCAGGTCGGATATTCGTAGAATTCGGACGTTGCCGAAATCAGGCCCGGCACATCGACATAAGGCACCGAGAACCGCGCGACATGCGGCATCAATTCCTCACGCCGGCCAGGCCGCGACCAGTCTTCACGGCGAGGCGGCGGGGTATTGCCGTCGCCCACCTTCACCAGCACCGCCCAGTTGGTCAGACGGTTGGAGGGACTTGAGCCCTCCGCGATCGGATAGACCACGACCTTGGCATGGAGGCCGCCGGCGACAATCATCGAGCGTCCGGTCAGAAACACCGGCCAGTCGCGCGCGCCGCGCCACAACATCAGGCCGTTCCAGCATGGCGGCCCTTCGTTCGGAAACAGCATCTCGCGTACCCGCGAATGGATGCCGTCGGCGCCGATCAGAATATCGCCGCGTACGGTTTTGGTGTGGCACCCCGCGCGATCGAAGAAGTACGCGGTGACGCCGCCCTCGTCCTGGCTGAAGGCCCCGAGCCGGCAGCCGGTGTGGATGGCGTCCGCTCCCAGCCGCTCCTCGACGGCGCGGTGGATCACGCTTTGCAGCCGGCCGCGATGGATCGAGAATTGCGGCACGTCGTGGCCGGCGTCGATGCCGCGGGCGTCGCGCCAGACTTCCTGGCCATGGCGATTAAGATAATACAGCACATCAGTGCGGATCGCGATGTCGTCGAGCTTTTGCAGAAGGCCAAGGCCGGCGAGTTCGCGGATCGCATGCGGCAGCGTATTGATGCCGACGCCGAGTTCGCGGATCGTATCCGCCTGCTCGAACAATTCGCACCCGATGCCCCGGGCCCGCAGCATCAGCGCCGTGGTCAGGCCGCCGATACCACCGCCGACGATAATCGCCTTCATCGCTCTACTCCACTCGCTACTTAACGCTCCGCGATGGCCCTTAGCGTCGCATAGCGGCTCACTCTGCCGCAAGCGGCTTTGTCGCCTCGGCCTTCAGTTCGGCGCGGGTCTTGGGCTTAGCCTTAATTTTCAGATCGTCGAAATCCTGCCGGTCCCGCACGCTGTTGCGGAAAATCTGCTCCTTGCCGGGCAGATAGGGCGGCGGGCAGAAGATATCTTCGGCGCGGTACCAGGCCGCGGCTTTCATGGTGAATGACGGGTCAATCAGATGCGGCCGCCCGAGCGCCACCAGATCGGCGCGGCCGGCGGCGAGGATGGTGTTAATCTGGTCCGAGGTGGTGATGTTGCCGACGCACATGGTCGCGACCCGGGCCTCGTTGCGGACCTGCTCTGAGAATGGCGTCTGGAACATGCGGCCATAGACCGGCCGGGAATCGTGCACCGTCTGCCCGGTGGAGACATCGACGAGATCGACGCCCGCCTCGGCAAAGGCCCGCGCGATCAGCACCGCGTCATCGCCGACGATGCCGCCTTCGGCCCAATCGGTGGCGGAGATGCGCACCGACATCGGCTTGTGCGACGGCCACACCGCGCGCAACGTCTCGAATATCTCGAGTGGAAAGCGCAGGCGGTTTTCGAGCGAGCCGCCATAGGCATCGGTGCGGGTGTTGGTCAGCGGCGAAATGAAACTCGCCAACAGATAACCGTGGGCGCAATGCAGCTCCAGCATGTCGAAGCCGCAGGCCTCGCCGCGCTGCGCGGCCTGAACGAACGCCGCCTTCACCGCTTCCATCGCGGCGCGGTCCATCTCGCGCGGCACCTGGCTGTCCGGGTAATAGGGAATCGGCGACGCCGACAGCACGTCCCAGCCGCCCTGCTCCAGCGGACGGTCCATGCCGTCCCACATCAGCTTGGTGGCGCCCTTGCGGCCGGCATGGCCGAGTTGCAGGCATATCCTGGCGGCGGAATTGGCGTGAACGAAATCGACGATGCGGCGCCAGGCAGCTTCCTGCTCGTCGTTCCACAGTCCCGCGCAGCCGGGCGTGATGCGGGCGTCGCGCCCGACACAAGTCATTTCGGTGAAGATCAAGCCGGCGCCGCCGATGGCGCGCGATCCGTAATGCACCAGATGGAAATCTCCGGGGACGCCTTCCTTCGCCGAATACATGCACATCGGCGAAACGACAGCACGGTTCGCCAGCGTCATCTCGCGCAGCCGCAGCGGCTGGAACATCGGCGCTACCGGATTCTCGACATCGACATCGAGTCCCCCGGCGCGGACATGTTTGGCGAACGCCCTGTCGACCTCGCTGACGAAATCCGGCGCCCGCAAAGTGAGATTGTCGTAGGTGATCGCCTTGGCCCTCGTCATGACGCCGAAGGCGAACTGCACGGGATCGAAATCCCAGAAGCGGTCGACATGCTCGAACCAGACCAGCGACACGTCGGCGGCGTGCTGGGTCTTCTCGACTTCCTCGCGGCGCCCCTCCTCATATTGCTTCAACGCGGCCTCGACTGTCGGCGCGCGCAGCATGGCGTCTGACAGGGCGATCGCGTCTTCCATCGCCAGCTTGGTGCCGGAGCCGATCGAGAAATGCGCGGTCGCCTTGGCGTCGCCGAGCAGCACCATGTTGTCCTTGACCCAGCGCTTGCTGCGGATCATCGGAAAATTCCGCCACATCGAGCGATTGGTCAAAAGCGGATGGCCTTCGAGGAACCAGCCGAAGATCGCGGCCATACGATCGGCCGATTGCTTTTCGCTGAGGCCCTTTAGCCCGGCGCGTTCAAAGGTTTCCGGATCGGTCTCGAAGATCCAGGTCGAGCGTCCCGCCTCATATTGATAGGCATGGGCGATGAACGGACCCCACTCGGTCTCCTGGAAAATGAACGTGAAGGCATCGAGCGGCCGGGTCGACCCCATCCAGGCAAAGATATTGGAGCGCAGATCCACCTCGGGCTGGAAGTGCTCAACATACTTGTCGCGGAAGCGGCTGTTGATGCCGTCGGCCAGCACCACCAGGTCGGCATCGGCAAAGCGCGCCTCGTCGTCGATATCGGCCTCGAAGATCAAGGCGACGCCGAGCTCGCGCGCCCGCTCCTGCAGGATCAACAGCAGCCGGCGGCGCGAGCAGCCGCAAAAACCATTGCCGCCGACCCGGTGCACGGTACCGCGGAAGTGCACGGCGATGTCATCCCAATAGGCAAATTCCTGGGTGATGCGGCGATAGCTCGGGGAATCGTATTTTTCGAAATTGTCGAGCGTGGCGTCGGAGAACACCACGCCGAAGCCGAACGTATCGTCGGAGCGGTTGCGCTCATACACCGTGATCTCGGCTTCCGGCCGCTGCTTTTTAAGCAAAATCGCCGAATAGAGACCGGCCGGTCCACCACCGATGATCGCGATCTTCATGAGAGCCTCCGGAACAGTCATTTGAACCGTCCGAGATATTTTAAACCTAAAACAATTTTCCGGCAAGCCCCCGTAGCGCCCTGTGAGCAGGGCTGGGACGAGGTGCATCTGGCACCGGCGAAGATGGTTCGAGACGGCGCTACCGCGCCTCCTCACCATGAGGGAGGGGGTTCCTCATCACAGGTCCTCATCCTGAGGAGGCGCGCAGCGCCGTCTCGAAGGATGGCCACAACCTCAAGGCTCAGACTCGCCGAAGCACATTTCTCACCGTGCGCGGTGCAACCTCAATTGCCCTGAAAGGCCGGTTTCACCTTGTTCGCGAACGCCTCGAAGGCGCGAGTGAAATCCGCGGTGGTCATGCACAGTGCCTGCGCGATCGCCTCGGCCTCGATCGCCTCTTCCACCGACATCGCCCATTCCATCGCCAGCATCCGCTTGGTCATGGTATTGGCGAAAGTCGGTCCTTCCGAAACCTGCTTGGCCAGAAGCTGCGCTTGCGACAGCACATGTTCCGGCGCCACGATGCGGCTGAAGAACCCCCAGCGCTCACCCTCCTCCGCGGTCATGAAGCGGCCGGTATAAAGCAGCTCCGAGGCCCGCGACTGGCCGATGATGCGTGGCAGGATCGCGCAGGCGCCCATGTCGCAACCGGCGAGACCGACCTTGTTGAACAGGAACGCGACCTTGGCGCCGGTAGCCGCCAGGCGCATGTCGGAAGCCATCGCGATGATCGCGCCGGCTCCGGCGCAAATGCCATCGACCGCCGCAATGATCGGCTGCGGCGCGGCCCGCATCGCCTTGACGAGATCGCCGGTCATGCGGGTGAAAGCGGTAAGACCCTTGGTGTCCATCTTCACCAGCGGGCCGATGATCTCGAACACATCGCCGCCCGACGAGAAATTGCCGCCGGCGCCGGACACCACGACGGTCTTGACTTCATCATCCATCGCGCAGGCGCGGAAGAAATCCGTCAGCTCGCGGTAGCTCTCAAAGGTCAGCGGATTTTTGCGCTCGGGCCGGTTCAGCGTCAGCGTCGCTACGCTGCCTTCCACTTTGAGCAGGAAATGATGCGGCGAAAACTCTGCCAGCGGCAGCGTGACGGGATTGGCTGGTTTGGTCATGGGATTTTCCTTGTTTCAGATTCCGTCATTCCGGGATGGTCCGAAGGACCAGACCCGGAATCTCGAGATTCTCCGATGTGGGATTGCACATCGTAGCTCGATGCTTACGCATCGCCCCGGAATGACGCTTCAGATAGACTCTGCATCAAACCTCACCACCAGCCACCGCGATCGCCTGTCCCGTGATCGCGCCGGCGCCCTCGCCGCACAGCCACAGCACGGTATCGGCGACCTCCGCCGGCGATACCAATCGCCCCTGCGGGTTGTGCTTGGCGAGTTCGGCCACTGCCTGCTCGTGGCTGCGGCCGGTCTTTTTCATGATGTTGTCGATGCTGCCGGCCACCAGATCCGTATCGGTAAAACCGGGACAGACCGCATTGACCGTCACCGGCGTCGTGGCCAGTTCGAGTGCCAGCGAACGCACCAGGCCGATCACTGCATGTTTGGCCGCGCTATAAGCGCTGACATAGGCATAGCCCTTCAGCCCCGCCGTCGAAGCGACCGCGACAATGCGGCCATAACGGCGCTGACGCATCGATGGCAGCACAGCCTGGATGGTGTGAACCACGCCCATGAAATTGACATCCATCATGCGCCGGAACAGCGCCGCATCGGACTTCGCAAAGGGTGCGGATTCCGCGATCCCGGCATTGGCGATCAGGATATCGATCGGCTGCCGCGCCGCGGCTTCTGCAACCGCGGCATTGACGGCAGCCTGATCGGCAACATCGGCTACGGCTGGGAAGTGCGCGGCACCCGCGGCCACGGCGTCATCCAGCATGGCGCGGTCGCGGCCGAGCACCGTGACGGTCGCTCCGGCCTGCGTCAGCACGGAAGCGATCTCGCGGCCGATGCCCCGTCCGCCGCCGGTGACGAGCGCATGCAAGGAATGCGGCAGTCCGGGCATGCGCAGCTCTCCCCGAATGAATGCAGAGAAATCAATAGCAGAGACTTGCATATATTTTAGACTTCAAGCTTTTGCAACAAATCCGCTTCCGACCGGCGCCATCAGGTCAACCGCGTCGATCGGGCCGCTTGACAGGCGGCATGCCGCAGGTAGCGTCTGAGATCGGACAGACATGAGGACGACGATCATGGCAGCTCTCGAAAAAGGCATCACGCAGAACGGTACGGGCTATTCCGGCAAGACCTGGAATATCCTTGGGCAGGTTTATTTCCCGAAGGCCGTGACCGATTCCACCTTTGCGTTCGAGACCAACAGCGATCCCGGGCAGTTCGTCCCGGTCCATATCCATCCGACCCAGGACGAATTCATCCTGGTGCAGGATGGCATGCTGGACCTGAAACTGGATGGGGTCTGGGTACAGGCCAGGGCCGGCGACCTGGCTCGGCTGCCGCGCGGCATCCCGCACGGTTATTTCAACAAGTCCGATAAACCGGCGCGGGCGCTGTTCTGGGTGTCGCCGACACAGAAACTCGAGGCGTTGTTCAATCAGCTTCACAATCTGACCGATGTCGCCGAAATCGTCCGCATCTCCGCGGAGCACGAAGTGAACTTCCTGCCGCCGGAAGCCAACGAGTAACAGGTCAGGCCAGCGCCGCTCGCCGGCTGATCAATGCGTTGATTGCGATGCGGTGAGTTGGCGACATCAGTACACGATGCCGCCATCGGCCGGGGCTTATCCTAGCCTCGCCTTTTGCCCCCGCGCTGCTTCAGCCAGACGCTTTCGACCACATCGGACAGGCCGACGGCAAACATCCGAAATCGCGGCTCCGTTGGCCGTTCCGCACCATGACAAGGCTGAAAGAGCTATTCGGTTCCTGCGATGGAACAATCTTCATGATCTGGTGTTAGACGGGGGATACTTTGACCTCCAGGAGAAATAAATGAAGAAATTTTCCTACGTTTTGGCGGCTATGGCCACGATTGCGATCGCTGTACCGTCAATCGCAAGCGCCGAAGACAAGCCGATGATGAAGGAAGGCATGAGGCACGAGGGCATGGAAAAGCCCATGATGCATCATCACCACCATCATCATCGTCACCATATGAAAATGATGAAGGAAGGCATGTAGGACGAGTGGCCCCTTAACGGGGCCATTTTTCTTTTGAGATTTTTCTTCGATAGACGACGCTAGGCTGCATCCAGACGCGAACGATGGGACTGAGGCTGGCCATCAAGTTCACCGATCGGCAGCGGGCGACCGAGCAGGTAGCCCTGCGCGAAGTTTACCCCCAGCGTTTTCAGCCGCTCGAGCTGTTCGGCGGTTTCCACACCTTCGGCGGTAACCGACATGTCGAGACCGCGCGCAAGCGTCACGATCGACGATATGATCGCCGAACTCGTGTGACGCTTCGACAGATTGCCAATGAAGGACTTGTCTATCTTGATCTTGTCGAACGGGAATGTGGTCAAGTAGCTCAGGGAAGAATATCCGGTGCCGAAATCGTCAAGGGCCAATGAGACCCCGATGCTCCTCAGTCTTTCCATGAAGGCGTGATTTTCGGCCGCTCTTTCCAGCAGCACGGACTCCGTGAGCTCGATTTCAAGCCGCTCCGGCGGCAGACCGGATTTGCGCAACGCCGAACTCGATGATATCGAACAGCTCGGCCTGCTTGAACTGGACCGGTGACAGATTCACCGCGACCTTGGTATCCGCCGGCCACGATATCGCATCGTCGCACGCCTGCCTTATGATCCATTCACCGAGCGGAACGATCAGTCCGGTCTCCTCTGCGAGCGGGATGAACTGATCGGGTGGAATCAGTCCCTTGGTCGGATGACGCCAGCGAACCAAAGCTTCCAGACCCCGTCGGCGGCCGGTCTGGACGTCAAAGAAGGGCTGGTAATGCACTTCGAACTGACAGCTCGCGATGGCGTATCGCAGGTCGCCTTCAAGCGTGTTGCGCGCTTCAAGTTCCGCGGACATCGCTTCATCGTAGAGCGTAAAGCAGTTGCGGCCCGCCGATTTCGATCGGTACAGCGCAAGGTCGGCCTTTTTCAGCAACTGCTCCTGATCGTTGCCGTGCTCCGGCGCCATCGCGATCCCGATGCTGGTGCCGATTTCGACCTGATGGCCCGGCAACTGGAACGGCTCGGCGACGAGCTTGGAAATTCGGGCCGCCAAATCGATCGATCCGGCCCGCTGATCGGGGCACCCGGCGTGGATGATCGCGAATTCGTCGCCTCCCAGCCGGGCCAGGACATCGGTATCGCGGAGCGCAGACTTCAAGCGGGATGCCACCTGCCGCAGTAATCCGTCGCCGGCGGCATGGCCGAGTGAATCATTGACGTTCTTGAAGCGATCAAGATCGAGCATCAGGATTGAAAATGCGTCGTTATGCCGACGCCCGTGCGCACCGATCGCTGCCAGTTGCTCTAGAAAGAACGCCCGGTTCGGAAGTCCGGTCAGAATGTCGGTCTGCGCGAGCTCCAGGACACGTCGGTTCGCCAGCGCGAGCTGGCGCGAGTTGCGGCTTGCGAGACCGAGATACACGGCCAGGAATGCCGTGATGACAATTCCGGCCGTGAGCACCGTCAGTGCGCGGTCGTAACGCGCGGTCAGCCGGCTGCCGGGGACGGGAATGGCGTGGACTTGCCAGTTGGCATCCCCGATCTTGAGCGTCCCCGTCCAGCGCGGCTCATTCGCAAAAGCATCCCTCGACGCCGCCGTCGACGGCGCCGATGAATAATCGGAGACAGGCTGATATTCCGATCCCGCTTTGCTGTTTAGATCGGGCGGATAGGTCATGATGATGATGCTGGAAGCCGACGCCGTCACCCTCCAGACCGACTGCAGCAAGTGCGTCAGATCGAATATGCCGACGACGAAGCCGGCCAGATTGCGGCGCCGGTCCGCGATCGTGGTGCGCGACGTTCCCTTTACATATACGGGTACCCCGACCAACACGCCGTGCGTGCCACCCTTCAGATCGTGATACAGCTTGGTGGGCAGCACCGTGACCGCGTCGTTATCCCGCGCACGCTGCAACGTGGCCCATCGGACCGCGTCGGATGAATAGTCCATCCCGTACACCACCGAGGTTTTTGCCTCGGTTGAAAAAAAGACCGGGAAATAGAAATTGCTGTCGGGCGCTGGCGTAAGGGCATCCCCAGCGAGGGATTTGATCCGATAACCGGGGACGCCATCATTGACCGCGGCTGCCTCATAATCGGCTCGTTCCTTCCGGTGGATCTTCGGCACCCAGCCGACGCGAAGGATTCCAGGATGATTCTCGAACAAGCGGCCCGCGAAGACCTCGAACTCGCTGCGGGTAACGTCCTCGTTGGCCGATTCGAACAGGGCACGCAGCGTGACTAACCGGCTGAGATACTCGTTGACCCCGTTCTGCATCTCAATCAATTCGGTCGCGGCGGTACCTTCGAACTCGATCCTGGTGACGCGCTGCTCCCACCGCCCAACCGCGTAGGCAGCGGCCAGCGACAGCAGCAGGCCGATCCCTGCTGCAACCAGCGCTGGCCGGTAAAGCCTCGACTGCAGTGCAAGGCCTCGCCGCTTTTCGATCTTGTCTCGCTGGCGATTGCCGCCCGGGTCTCGGTCGCTCATCTTCGTCCTTCGTCCGACCGGTGTTCTGGTCACCCCAACGGCCCTACCGCTGTAAGGGACTGATCGGACGTGGATTTGGGTTAAAAAATCCACAAATATCGAGGCCATCGCCGCCTGGTTCGGCGGCCGTAGTTAACGATTTTCGCAATCGATAAAATGCAATCCACCTGCCGGCGCTTGCCGTGCGGGTTCCATCGATCAAACCAAAAAGATTAGCGAGACCTTCACCAACATGGAGATACCGTGAGGTGGACGACTTCTCGATCCTGCAAACGTACCGCGATGCAACGACTGCACACGACGATCTTCACCGCCCTTTCGATCCTGTTCGCGGTAGCTGGTCCGCTTGATGCCCTGGCCGGCGAAGTCGGCGTCAGTTCCGACACCATTCTGTTCGGTCAGGTCGCCGCGCTTGAGGGGCCTTCGTCGGCGCTCGGCCAGGGGATGCAGCAAGGCATTCTGGCGGCCTTCACCGAGATCAACGCCAAGGGTGGCGTGCACGGCCGCAAGCTCAAACTGATAAGCCGGGACGATGGGTATGATCCCGATCGCTCGGCCGCCCAGACCACCAAGCTGATCGAAGAAGACAAGGTCTTCGCGTTGATCGGCGCCGTCGGCACACCGACAACGAGCGTGACGGTTCCGATCGCGAAGGCCAGGAACGTGCCGTTCATCGGTCCGTTCACCGGAGCCGAATTCCTGCGCGCGCCGGATCTCCGCAACGTGGTCAATATTCGCGCCAGCTACGGCGCCGAGGCCGAAGCGTGGATCAAGCACCTGACCGAGGATCTGCATATCAAAAGCGTTGCGATCTTCTACCAGGACGACTCCTACGGCCGCGACGGTCTGGCCGGCGTCAAGCTTGCGCTGGAAAAACGCGGCATGGAGTTGACGGCCGAAGGCACCTTTGAGCGCAACACCAGGGCAGTTGCTTCGGCGATGCGCACGCTCAAACGCGCCGAGCCGGAGGCCGTGGTCATGGTCGGCACTTACGGCCCGTGCGCAGAATTCATCAAGCTCGCCCGCAAGAGCGGCTTCAACCCGGTCTTCGTCAACATCTCCTTCGTCGGCGCCAACGCGCTGGCAAAAGAACTCGGCCCCGATGGTCAGGGCGTTGTGGTTTCCCAAGTCGTCCCGTTTCCGTGGGACACGTCGATAAGGGTTGTTGCCGATTACCAAGCTGCCGAAAAAGCGCTCGATCCGAAGCTCAAGCCCGACTTCATTTCGCTGGAAGGATATCTCTCCGGCCGTCTCGTCGCCGCGGCGCTCGAGATGGCCGGACCAAACCCGACTCGCGCGGACATGCTGCAGCTTATCCGTGACGTCGGCCGGTTTGACATCAGCGGAGACATCATCGCATTCGGACAAAAGCGACGCGAAACCCCGGCCAAGGTCTTTCTGACTGTCATCCAGCCGGACGGCAGCTTCAAGGCGGTCGATAAACTGTAACGGCAAGTGATATCTCATCGCGCCGACAAACCCACACGGCCGGACGTCCATGACTTCCGGGCCACCTCGCCGGCTGCTATCATCCCCAACAATAAAAACACTCGCAGGGGAGAAACTTCAGATGACGTCACCGATCGTGAGCGCCGCCAGCCGCCGCCGTTTTCTGCAATACCTCGCCAGCAGCCCGCTGTTGGCATCTGGCGCCCTCTCGGCCTACGGCGCGGAAACGCCGTCCCGGCTACCCGATCCGATGGTATGGGCGCCGCCGGGCAGCGGCGACCTCATCAAGAGCCCGAAAGAAGCGATCAACGTGTTCGAATTCGAACCGGTCTGCCGCCAGAATGTGCCGCCGGCGCATTTCGGCTACATGGCCTCCGGTCTTGACGACGAGGTCACGCTGCGCGCCAACCGCGAGGGCTTCCTGAAATTCCAGCTCAATCCGCACCGTCTCAACGACGTGTCCAAAGTCGACACCAGCGTGGAGCTGTTCGGCACCAGATATGATTCACCGATCTTCGTCTGCCCGACCGGCGGCAACCAGTTCTTTCACCCGGATGGCGAACTCGCCGTCGCCAAGGCGGCACGGGCCGGCAATCATCTGCAAATCCTGTCGACGTCGTCGAACTATTCCGTGGAAGACGTGACCAAGGCGCGCGGCGCGCCGATCTGGTTCCAGCTCTATGCGTCGCCGCGCTGGGAAGTGGCACAGGCACTGATCAAGAAGGCCGAGGCCGCCGGCTGTCCGGTCCTCGCAGTGACGGTCGACCGTGTCGCGGGCCGCAACCAGGAAACCTTGTTCCGGCTGCGGCGCACCGATACCCGCGAATGCTCGGATTGTCATGACCGCAGCAGCTTTGCGTCGCGGGCAGCCCGCCGGCACAATTATGACGGCATCGATCTTTCCGGCATTACCGGCGGCGGCGAGTCCTCGAATTTGTCGTGGGATACCATCAAGCGGATGCGTGATATCACGAAGATGAAGATCGTGCTCAAGGGCATCGTCACCGCCGAGGATGCGGACCTCGCAGCGCAGAACGGGATTGACGGCATTCTCGTCTCCAACCACGGTGGGCGTGGCGAGGATTACGGCCGCTCCACCATCGACGCGCTGCCGGAGATCATCGCCGCGGTGAACGGCCGGATGCCCGTGATCGTCGACAGCGGTTTCCGCCGCGGCACCGATGCGGTCAAGGCGCTGGCCATGGGCGCGCAAGCCGTCGGCATCGGCCGGCCTTATCTGTGGGGGCTGGGCGCCTTCGGCCAGGAAGGCGTCGAGCGCGTGCTCGAACTCGTGCGTACCGAAACCCGCGCGGCCATGCAGCAATGCGGCGCACGTTCCGTCAAGGAGCTCAATCCGGGCTTTGTGCGCCGGGCGACCTGAGCCTTACAGGGCATGCGCCGGTTTGGCGGGACTCATCGAGAGCAACTCCAGACTTGCTCTGGACCGCCCTACCCTCGCTCACACCGGGCAATAACGCTCCTTGATCTCATTGCCGGCCCGCAATGTGGCGCGCCTAGCGCCTTTCAGGCGATTCCGCCGAGATAGAGCCGCTTGACGATGTCGTTGCCTTTCAATTCGTCGACCGAACCGGCCGCGACGACGATCTCGCCATGGACGATGATATAACCACGATCAGCGATCCGGATCGTCTGATTGAAGTTTTGCTCCGCCATCAGCACCGTCAGGCCGAGATGATGATTGAGCTCGCCGATCTTGGAGATGGTCTGCGAGACCAGCAGCGGCGACAGGCCTACCGAAGGCTCGTCGATCAACAACAGGCGCGGCGACGACATCAGCGCACGCGCGATGGCCAGCATCTGTTGCTGCCCGCCTGACATGGTACCGGCGAGCTGGCTCTGTAGCCCTTTGAGGGTCGGAAACGTCTCGAAGGCGAGCGCCAGGTTGCGATCGATATTCCGCCGGGCGGCCTTGCGGAAGGCGCCAAGCATCAGATTTTCCAGCACCGTCAGCTTGGGGAATAGCCGCCGTCCCTCGGGAACCAGCGCCACGCCGAGATCTACGATCGCCTCAGCCGACAATCGGGTCAAATCGTGCGCCTTTCCGTCGATCGTCAGCGACACGCTTCCGCGCTGTGGCCGAACCAGGCCCGCGACGCACTTCATCAGCGTGCTCTTGCCGTTGCCGTTGGTGCCAAGCAGTGCAACGGTTTCGCCGGCCTCGACATGAAGCGAGACGCCGCGCAGCGCTTTCACGGCGCCATAACCGGCATCCAGGTCATTGATGGCAAGGCTAAGTGCCAAGATAGGCCTCCTGCACGCGCTGGTTAGCCATCACTTCGGCCGGCTTGCCGATCGCGATGATCTTGCCGGCCTCGAGACACATCACGCGGTCCGAAAAACGCATCACCGCCTGCATGATGTGCTCGATCATGATGATCGTGATGTCCTGACCCGCAAGACTCATGAGGAGATCAAGCACCTCGTCGACTTCCGAGCTGGAAAGGCCGGCCATGGCCTCGTCGGAGATCAGCAGTTTTGGGTGCGTCGCCATCGCGCGCGCGAGCTCCATTTTGCGCAATTCCACCTGGCTGAGCTTCGCGGTCGACACATCGGCCTTCGACGCCAGACCCATCCGCGTCAGGATCGACATCATGGCGTCACGCCGTTGCGCAGCCGAGACGAGCACGTCCATACCCGCCGCGAAGTCGAGCCCGACCATGAGGTTTTCGGCAACCGTCATGCTTCTGAACGGCCGCGGAATCTGGAAGCTGCGCGCAATGCCGCGGCGCGTGCGTATATGCGGCGGCAACCGCGTGATGTCCTCGTCACGGAACGTCACGGTGCCGGGCTCGGTGCGAAATGCGCCGGAAATACAATTGATCAGGGTCGTCTTTCCCGAGCCGTTCGGACCGATCAGGCCGAAGCGCTCTCCCGGACGAATATCGACACTGACATTGTCGAGCGCGGTGAAGCCACCGAAGCGTTTGGTAAGCGCTGATATCCGCAGCAGGGGTGTCACGGTTTCGGCGGACATCATTTTTCGCCCTCGCTTCGGTTGCGGCGGGCTTTCCGGATGAGGCCGATAATGCCCTCCGGCGCCACCACCACAAACAATACCAGCATCACGCCGAGCACCAACACGTTCACTTCCGACGAGATGGTAACGGTCAGCAATTGCTGCGTCGTGCCCAGCAGGATTGCGCCAATAACTGGCCCCGCCCAATGCGCCGTTCCCCCGATCAGCGACATCGCGAGCACCGAGACGGAGTAATTCAGATTGAAGGCCGACGAAGGGTCGGCATATTGCAGGTACATCGCGGCAGGGGCGCCGGCCGCGCACATCAGTGCCCCCGAGATGATGCACGCCAACAGCTTCAGCCGCAGGGTCGGCACCCCCGTGCATTCGGCGGCGAGTTCGTCGTCCTTGAGCGCCTGCAGGCCGCGGCCGATCCATGAATTTTGAATGTAACGCGAGATCGCAACCGCCAGCACCACGAGCAGCGCCTGAACGAAAAACAGCATCTGGACATAGCTGCTGAACGGCGCCATCGCCGCCGGCTGCTGCATCTGGATGCCGGCGGCGCCCCCGACATATCGCCAGTTCGTGATCGACGTCTCGATGACAATCGTCAGCGCAATGGTCGCGATCGAGAAGAAGATACCCTGCATGCGCAGGGTCAAAAGACCGAGCGCCAACCCCATCAGCGCGCCGACGACGGCCGCGGCGGCGATCTGCACGGCGAGCGGCGCGCCGGCCGCCTTGAACAGGAATACGGCGGTGTAGACGCCGACGCCAAAAAATGCGCTGGTGCCGAAATTAACGTAGCCGGCGTATCCGCCGAGGATGTTCCATGCGATGGCGAGCACGACGAACTGCAGGATCACATAGCAGGCAAAGAACGGATATTGGTTGCCGATGAGCTGCGTCATCGCGAAGGTGGCGCCAAGAAACAGGATCGCCCCGATCCAGAAGGTGGTGCCGCTGCGGCTCATGATCGCCTTCCGAACAGGCCCTGCGGCCGGACGGCGAGAACGCCGAGCAGCATCGCAAAAGAAATGGCCGGCGCCCAGGAAGCGCCGAACATGGTCAGGACGATCGCTTCGGCGACACCCAGGATGATGGCGGTGACGAGCGTGCCGCTCATGCTGCCGAGCCCGGCCATCACCACGACGCAGAATGTCCGCCCTATGTAGGAGCGATCGAGTGTCGGGTTGACGGGAGCGACGATGATCAACAGCGCCCCCGCGATCCCCAGTACGGCAGTTGAGATGCCGAACGCCCATTGCTTGATCCGGATCGGGTCGGCGCCCATCAACCGCAGCGCCTCCTGATCCTGCGCTACCGCGCGAATCGCGCGTCCCATGAAAGTTCGCGACAAATACAGTGTCAGCAGGATGGTCAGCGCAGCGGCGACCGCGAACGCGACCAGCAGCCGGTACGGAATCCGCATATCGCCGATCCGCCAGGCCTTGCCGATATAGGACGCGGTGACCGATTGCTGGTCGACGCCGAATTGCAGAATGAGCAGTACTTCGATGATGAAGGCAATGCCGAAGAAGAACGCGATGCCGCGCACACCGGCATCGCTGCCGCGCTTTTCAAACGTCTCGTAGTACAGGCGGTAGGCGACAAGACCGAAGACGAAGAGCAGCGGCGTGATCAACAGCCCTGCCAGCAGCGGATCGATACCAAAGCTTTCGTTGAGGAAAAACACCGCGTAGGACGCCATGACCAGAAAAGCCGGATGGGCGACGTTGGGAACGTCGAGCAGGCCGAAGGAGAGCGACAAGCCAAGGCTTACCGCGGCATAGAAGCAGCCGAGCAGCACACCGCTCACCACCGCATCCAGCAGCAGGTCAAATGAAAACAACTGAAGTCCCCCTCGGCCTGCCCTTAAGCCGCCGCTTCCCCGGTTCGCGCACGCCTGACAATCTTGATTCCCATGGTTCGAGACGCATGGTGCGGCTAACCCTGGCCAGCCGCACCATAGTCGAAAGAAAAGCCGTGAGGCCTAATTGCGGGCAGCCTCAAAAGGAGTGATGAGTTCGCCGGACTTCCACTTCGTCGGGAACAGGATCACCTGTTTTCCAGGCTTGCGGAATTGATCCATGTTCTTGTCGACAATGCCGCGGAACTGGGCTTGCAGCGTCGCGGTTTCCTTGCGTTCGCCGTCCGCCGAAAACGCGATCGGGCCGACGATGGTGTGATGCACGTTCTCGCGCAAATATTTTGCGATGGCCTTCTGGTCGAGCGAGTTCGTTGCCTTGACCGCCTGCTCGATGAGCTGACCGCTGGCGAAGCCGAACGGCGCGAGATAGTAGCCGAGCGGATCGACCTTGGCTTCCACGGCCCGTTTCGCGTAGGTATCGAAGAACGCCTTGGTGCCATCGAAATACATGGTCGGTTCGGGGAGCCATGAATTGTAATTGACGACGCCGTTGAGCAGCGAACCCAGGTTTTCCATGACCGAGCCGAATTGCAGGCCAACCATGCCGCCGCCGAAAATCTTGACGTTGTCGCCGACTCCGATCTCATTCACGGCGCGCAAAATTCCCGCCGAATCCGGCGGATAGGACGCGACGTACACGACCTCAGGCTTGGTGGCATTGAGCGCGCGGAGGATGCCGGAGAATTCCACCGTGTTTGGCGGATAGGACTGGTCGAACACGATCGGCATGTTCATCCGCTTGGCGACGTCCCGCGCGGTCAGCGCCATGTTCTGGGCGAATTCCTGGTCCGCCGCGAGAAGCGCGATGGTCTTGCCGCCGGCCTTCTGGCCGAGTTCAAGGAATGATGCCGCCCAGCTATCGGGCGGTCCCCAGGGAGCAACGTTGAACCACATGTCGTGGCCAACCTTGCTGTTCACCTGGAACGCGAAGTTGCCGATCAAGACCATGCCGCGCTGCTTGACCAGCGGCATGATCGGCGCCGTCGGCACGGTGGCGTAGGGCGCGAACAGGAGATCGACCTTGTCGACGTCCAAAAGCTTCGAGTAGATCGCCGGGGTCTCCGAAGCGCTGGACTTGTCGTCGTAGACGACAAGTTCGACCTTGCGGCCGAGCAGACCACCCCTGGTGTTGATATCGTCCCGCCAGATCTCGGTGCCGAGCAACGAAGCCTTGCCGCCCCCCGCGAGGCCGCCGGTTAGAGCCATGCTCAGGCCGATCTTGATCGGCGGCTGCTCCGCGCCGGCGCTCGCGGTCAGCCCAAGTGTGGTGACGGCGATCGTTCCGCCCAGAAATGTCCTGCGTTTCATTGATGATCCTCCCGTTGGTCCCGTTTTTTGAGCGCATATTGGATGAACAAAGAGGACATCACAACATACCTCCTCCCCCTTGAGCACATAGCATTTGGTTTATCGGCATCGTTCTCGTTCAAATTCGTCCCAGCGCCGACAGGATAACCTGCGGCGTCAACGGAATCTCAGTAATAATGGCGCCGAACGGCTTGAGGGCATCATTGACCGCATTCGCCACCGCGGCCGCGGCCCCCGCCGTGCCGGCCTCGCCCGCGCCCTTGGCGCCCAGCTCGGTCTCGAACGTCGGCGAAACCACGTGGCCGATATCGATATCGGGCATCTCGCCGGACATCGGCACCAGATAATCGGCCATATTGGCGTTGGTGAGCTGGCCGCGTTCATCATAGATGCATTTCTCGAACAGCGCCGCGCCGAGACCCTGCACCACGCCGCCCCGGATCTGCTCGTCAACCAGTTGCGGGTTGATGATGGTGCCGCAATCCTCGACCACCCAATGCTTGAGCAGCTTGACGAAGCCGGTGTCGGTATCGACCTCGATCCATGCCGCCTGCACGCCGTTGGTGAAGGCAAACGGGTATTCGCGGGGCACAAAATGATGCGTCGCCATCAGCTCGGGCTGGATCCCCGGCGGCAGCGTATCAGGGCGGAAATAGACGATACGGCAGAGTTCGCGCAGCTCGATGCGCACCGCACCGTCATCCGCATTGACGATCGCATTGTTGACGATGTCGAGTCCGGCCGGTGAAGCCTGCAGGATCGCGGCGGCCACATCCAGAACATTCCGGCGCAGGACTTTCGCAGCCTGCAGCGCGGCCTCGCCGCCGATCCCGGCCCCGCGCGAGGCCCAGGTGCCGCCGCCATAGGGCGTGTTGTCGGTATCGCCGAGAATGACGCGGACGCGGGCCATCGAGACCCCCAGCACGCTGCCGACGATCTGCGCGGTCAGCGATTCCGAACCCTGCCCCTGCTCGGTGATGCTGGTCTGGCAGATCACCGAACCCTGGGCGTCGAGCCGCACCGCGACGCCGTCCTGCGACGAGATCCGCGCGCCGCCGACGCCGTAAAACGCCGCACTGGGATTGGTGACCTCGATAAAGCTCGCAATACCGATGCCGCGGTGAATATTCTTCTTGCGCAGCGCCGCCTGTTCGGCACGCAGCGCGTCGTAGTTCATCATGCCGATCAATTTGTCCAGGGAGGCATGATGCGACAACAGTTCGAACTTCAGACCTGTGGGCGAGGCGCAGGGATAAGCATCGTCGGCGATGAGATTGCGGCGGCGGATCTCCACCGGGTCCATGCCAATTTTCAGCGCCGCGAGATCGACCAGGCCTTCGGTCACCGAGCAGGCGATGGGATGGCCGACCCCGCGATACTGGCACATCACGTTTTTATTCTGGAACACGACGCGGGTCCGCGCGCGGTAGTTCTGCGTCGTATACGGCCCGCCAACGAGGTTGACGACCTGGTTGGCCTCGATGGCGCTGGTGCGCGGGTACATCGAATACGGCCCGATACCGGTGAGATCGTCGATCTCGAAGGCCGTGATGGTGCCGTCGCGATTGACGCCGATCTTGCCCTTGCAGCGATGATCGCGGGCGTGAATATCGGTGTTGAAGCTTTCGATCCGGTCGGCGACGTATTTGATTGGCCGGCGCAGCAATTTCGACAACGCATAGGTGGCCATTTCATCGGCGTAGACATGAACCTTGATGCCGAATGAGCCCCCGACGTCCTTGCAGACCACGCGAACCTGCGACTCCTCGAGACCCAAATGAAGTGCCGCGATGTTCTGCACCATGTGCGGCGCCTGCGTGCCTTGGTAAATCGTCAGCCGCGCCTCGGCGGAGTTCCAGTCCGCCACCACCGCACGCGGCTCCAGCGTCACGCCGGTGTGCCGCCCCAACACGAACTCCGCTTCCACGACCGCGTCGGAATCCCTGAACGCCGCATCGACGGCGCCGGCATCAAGACTGCGCTCGAATGCAAGATTATCGCCAAGCGAGGCATGAATCACGGGCGTTTGCGGATCGAGCGCGGTGCGCATATCCGTCACCGCCTCCAGTTCCTCATAATCGACGGTCACGAGTTCACTGGCGTCTTCCGCGACCGCGCGGCTGGTTGCGACCACGGCGGCGACGGCTTCGCCCTGCCAGCACGCGCGATCGATCGCGATCGCATGCTGGGGCGCAGATTTGAGGCCCTTCATATGCGTGAGCACGCCGACCCATGGCGTGATGACGGCGGCAAGCTCCGCGCCGGTCACGACCGCGATAACGCCGGGCATCCGCGTGGCCGCAGCCGCGTCGATCCCGACAATTTTCGCATGGGCATAGGGCGAGCGCAGGAACACCACATGCGCCATTCGCGGCAGCTCCATGTCGCTGACATAGAGCCCGCGTCCCTGCATCAGCCGATCGAGGTTCGGCCGCGGGACTACTTTGCCGATGTAGGAATTCGGCCGGTCGAGCACCGAGAGTATTTCTGGATTGGCTGTCGTGGAGGTCATCGGCTACGCCCCATGCGCGCCCGCGCGGTAGCCTCGACCGCATCGACAATGGCCTGGTAGCCGGTACAGCGACAGTAATTGCCGGACAGATGCTCGCGAATGCGCTCGCGGTTCGGCTCCGCCTCCTGCTTTAAGAGGTCTTGCGCCGCGACCAGCATGCCGGGCGTACAGAAGCCACATTGCAGCGCGTTGCGATCGCGAAATGCAACCTGGAGATCGGCGATCTCGCCGCTATCGGACAATCCCTCGATGGTCTCAACGGATGCGCCGTTGGTCTGCGCCGCCAGCATCAGGCAGGAACGAACGATATCGCCATTCACGCGCACGGTGCAGGCGCCGCACACACCATGCTCGCAGCCGACATGTGTCCCCGTCAGTTTCAGATGCTCGCGCAAGAAGTCCGCCAGATTGAGGCGCGGCAGGACCTGCGCGTCGATGCGCTCGCCGTTCACCTGCAAAGAGATCGACAAAGCGGCGCTCACAAAGCTCTCCCCGCAGCAAGTTCCGGACGACCCAGAAGCGCGGCAACGCAGCGCGCCAACAGCACCTTGGCAAGATGCCGGCGCATCGATGCGCTCGCCTGCTGATCTTCCTCCGGATCAAGCTCGTCAGCGAGGGCCCGGGATGCTTCCAGCAGCACCGCCGGCGTGACGGCGACATTGAGCAATTTTGTGGCTGCCCTGGCCAATACCGGCCGATCGCTGACGGCAAAGAAGGCCAGCCGCAGGTCGGTCAGGATATCATCTGCCACGATCGCCTGCGCAGCCAGGCCGACAATGCCGTAATCGCCGTGACGCCTAGCGAATTCGCAGAAGAAATGCGCGGCATTCTTGGGCGAGGCCGGAATTTCGACGGCCACCAGCAGTTCATCTACCGACAGCACCGTCTCATAAATCCCCGTGAAGAAATCCCGGGCCGGAACCCGGCGTCCACCGGTGCGTCCGTTCACGATGATGGTCGCATCCAGCGCCACCATACAGGCCGGCAATTCGGCCGCGGGATCGGCGTGCGCGAGGCTGCCGCCGATGGTGCCCCGGTTGCGGATCGCGGGATGCGCGACATGGGCGATGGCTTGCGTCAAGAGCGGCGCCTGCGCGGCGATTTCGGGCGAATTCTGGAGATCGACATGGCGCGTCAACGCGCCGATCCGCAACCTGTCGCCGGTCACGGCAATGCCGCGCAGCTCGGCGATGTCGCCGATATCGACGATCAGTTCCGGAGAAATCAGACGAAGATTCATCGCGGGCATCAGGCTCTGGCCGCCCGAAAGCACCTTCGCCCCGTCGCCATGGGCGGCGAGCAAGTCGATGGCGTTCGTAACACTGGTTGCGCGAGCGTAGCTGAAAGCCGAGGCTTTCATCGATGGGACCTCCCCGGCCGGATTGTGGCAGAATTTTTTTGAATTAGACGGCGGTGTACCTTAAAGGTCAAGGTTGTTTATCGAACGATTATTTCTGATGACTCGACTTTCGGATTAGTCATAATGAGGCGGAAACGCGCACCGTTCGGCGCACAGCAAATCGGCTCCAGGGAGGAGCAGACCATGAATCTCGGTTTCTTTACCATGCCAATCCATCCTCTCGACAAAGATTGGCGACAATCGCTGCGGGAAGATCGCGAAGCCTTCCTGCTGGCCGACGAACTCGGGTTTACCGAGGCCTATGTCGGCGAACACGTCACCGACAAGGCCGAGAACATCACCTCGTGCGTCGCATTCCTGGCCTGGATCGCCGCCGCCACCAAGCAGATCAAGCTCGGCACCGGCACCATCAATATGCCGAATTCGCATCCGGCCACGATCGCGTCCAGCCTGGCGATGCTCGATCATATGCTCGACGGACGCCTGATTTTCGGAATCAGCCCCGGCGGATTGCTGTCGGATGCCGAATTGTTCGGGAACCTCGACGCCAATCGTAACGAGATGTTTCTGGAATTGATCAATCAGGTCCTGGAAATCTGGGCCAACGAACCGCCGTACAATATCCAGGGCAAATACTGGAACATTTCAACGCAGAAAACCCTGATCAAGGAGATCGGCCAGGGTTTCATCGCGCGCCCCCTGCAGCGGCCGTATCCGCCGATCGTCGTTACCGCCGTGGCGCCGTTCTCAAAGGGCGTCACCGAGGCCGCCGTGCGCGGCTGGGAACCGATTTCCGCGAACTTCCTGATGCCGGCCTGGGTCAAAAGCCACTGGCCGAAATATGTCGAGGGCTGCGAACGCGGCGGCCGCCCCGCGGATCCCGCCAACTGGCGCGTCGCCAAGAGCGTGTTCGTCGCCAAGGACGCGGCGACCGCAAAGGCCTATGCGACCGACCCGGGCGGGCCTTACGTGTATTATTATCGTTCGCTGTTCACCAAACTGAAGAAGAACGGCCGCATCGAACTGTTCAAGACCCGCCGCGACCAGCCCGACGACGAAGTGACACTCGAAATGGTGTGCGACAAGCTGATCATCTACGGAACGCCCGACAGCGTTGCCGATCAGTTGCTCGCGTTCCAGCAGGAGGTTGGCCAGTTCGGCACGCTCTTGTATGCCGGCAAGGACTGGAAAGACCGGGAGCTTGGACGCCAGTCCATGATTCTGATGGCAGAGAAGGTGATGCCGCAGGTCAATGCCGGCACTTCGAAGCAATCCCGCGCCGCGGAATAGTCCGCGGCCTGTCAACTCACATCCAACAAAGAAGAAGACGTCTCGTGGCTCTCACCGATCGCATTCCCTATCAGGCGCAAATCGACCGCCCGAAATTGAAGCTTCCCGGCGGCAAGAAGCTGGCGGTCTGGGTCATCCTCAATGTCGAGGAATGGCGGATCGAAAACGCGATGCCGCGCACCGTGCTGAGCCCGCCGATGGGACAGCCGTTGTTGCCCGACGTGCCGAACTGGTCCTGGCACGAATACGGCATGCGCGCCGGCTTCTGGCGCCAGTTCAAGGCGCTGACCGACCGCAACATGCCCGTGACGTTGGCGCTGAACGGAAACGTGTGCACGTCCTATCCGCGCGTCGCCTCGGCGGCATTGGAGGCCGGGTTTGAATTCATGGGCCATGGATTCCTTCAGGGCCCGATGCACAAGCTGGAGAACCAGGGCGACGCAATCAAGCGGGCGGTCGAGACAATCGCCAAATTCACCGGCAAGCAGCCGCGCTCATGGGAAAGCTCCGGGACTGACCGAGACCAACGAGACCCTCGATCTTCTGCGCCTCAACGGCATCGAATATGTCGCGGACTGGGTGATCGACGATCTTCCGCAGGATATCGCGACCCCTCACGGCACCATCACGACCGTGCCCTATTCGGTGGAAACCAACGACATCGTCATCCACGCGCTGCAGCACCTGCCGTCCGAGCAGTTTCTCAAGCGCTGCACCGATCAGTTCGACCGGCTCTATCTCGAGGGCGAAACCAACGCGCGGATCATGGCGATTTCGGTCCACCCCTACATCACCGGCGTTCCCCACCGCATCAAATATCTGGAAGCGCTGCTCGACTATGTCATCGGCCATGACGGCGTCGCGCTGATGACCGCCAGCGAGATCGGCGACTGGTACCGCGCCGAGATGTCCAAAGCCTGAAATATCCAAAGCCAAAAAGAACAAGTCATCAGGGAAGGGGAAGCCGCACATGATCAATGCCGCCGTTATCGGTCTGGGCTGGTGGGGACAGAACATCCTCAAGAACCTGCGCGACAGCGAGGTCATCAGGCCCGTGCTGGGCGTCGATCCCCTCGACTCCGCGCGCGCGTCCGCTGCCGCGCTCGGCGTCGAGACCGCCTCGAATTTCGAGGATGCGCTGGCCAACCCCAGGGTTGAGGCGGTCATTCTCTCGACGCCGCAGGAGCGCCATGCCGAACAGATCGTCGCGGCCGCGAAGGCCGGACGCCATGTGTTCTGCGAAAAGCCGCTCTGCACCACCGCGGCCGACGCGGAGGCTGCGATTGCGGCCGTGAACAAGGCCGGCGTTCAATTGGGTATCGGCCACGAACGCCGGTTCGAGCCCGCCGTGATCGAGATGCGAAAGCGGTTTGCGGCCGGCGAATTCGGCAATCCGCTGCTGGTGGAGGGCAATTTCAGCCAGGATCTGTTCCTGAAATTGCCGCCGGACAATTGGCGATTGTCGAAGACCATCAATCCGGCCGGGCCTCTGTCGGCCACCGGCATTCACGTGGTCGATCTTTCGATCGCGCTGCTGGGACGGCCGACCAGCGTGTGGGCTCGGCTGGGGCAACTCGGCAGCCATTTCGAGAATGGGGATACGCTGTCGATCACGATCGGCTTCGAGAATGGCGCCACCGCTTTGCTCGGGGCCGTGCTGGCGACACCGTTCATGGGACGGCTGGCGTTGCTGGGATCGAAGGGCTGGATGGAAATCCGCGACCGCAGCCATCCCCAGAACTCAACGGGATGGGACGTGACCCGCGTGCTTCAGAATGCAGAGCCCGTAACATCATTCTTTGGCCCGCATCCGGCGGTGCGTGCCAACCTCGAGGCCTTTGGCCGCGCCGCGTCGGGTCAGGCGGCCTATCCCGTGACCAAAGACGAGATGCTCTCGAATGTCCGCAGTTTCGAAGCGATCCAGCGCTCGATCAAAAGCGGGACGATCGAGAAGATCTAAGTAGGCGCCGTTGTATCCGAAGTAGCCTGGACCATGATGAGATTGGAACGAGTTTGTAGCGGCGAAGGAAATGCGTTGCCTCTCCCGCTTGCGGGGGAGGGTTGGGGTGGGGGTGCATCCGCAAAGCACGCTGGGGGATCGACTTGCCCCACCCGCCGCGCTTCGCGCGTCGACCTCCCCCGCAAGCGGGAGAGGTGAAGTAAATCCGTCGATAAGCCGATTCAATCAAGAGCCAGCATGCTCTATCCGACGACCTTCACCGGTGTGCGGCTGGGTCTTACCGTGGCGCCAAATACCCGCTCAAAGCCGGCCAGAAAAGCATCCAGCGCGTCGCTGATCATCTGTTCCTTGTCTTCAAGCACGGGTGACTCGTAGATGTATTTACGGACCCCGTAATAGAAAATTCCGCTGTGAAACACCCAGGCTATCTCAAGCTCGGCAGCGGTTGGTTTGTTTTGCAGCGTCATCCCGGCTTCATGCCGGCATTCCCGGATGATGCGGGTCAGGATCTTGTCCCGGACAACGCCGACATACCATCGGTTGATGTCGAGGCCCTTCAGGCCCGAATAGAGATAGATCCGCAGCCATTTGCGGTTGAAGATCACGTTGGTATAGGCGTTGTAGAATTCCTGCAGCCGGTCGCGGATCGGCCGGGAGCGGTCGGCCAGCAGCTTTTCCCAGCCGGTATCGAACGGCTCGAGATAGACCGTGCGATAGACTTCCTTGATCAGGTCGTCCTTGCTTGGAAAATAGCGATACAGCAGCGGCTGGGTGACGCCGAGCCGGCGCGCCAGATCACGGGTGCCGCCGCCGAATCCTTCCTCGGAAAAGAATTCGGTCGCCTTGGCGATGAACTCCTTGCGGCGGTCATCGGGCGATAATCGCTTCTGCTTGACGCGCGCACGCTTGGGCGATGCTTTCTTGCTCATGACCCCGAAGCCACCGGAATGTTGTCGGCCCCGAGAAATCGCCCGTAGCCGCCGCGGGCAAACAGCAGCGGTTCCTGCCGATTGTACGCGTAGGCCTCGACCGCCCCGAGGAAGATGATATGGTCGCCGCCGTAATACCGATTGGCGGCACGGCATTGAAAACTGGCGACACTGTCGGCCAGCAGCGGCGCGTTGCCAAGGCCCGGTACCCATTCAACCCCGACAAATTTTTCCGCTGAAGACCTCGCGAACTTGTTCGCCAGCGCCTGCTGCGACGCGCCAAGCACGTTCACCGCGAAATGGCTGGCGTTCTGGAAGATAGGTAACCCCTGCGAAAACATGCCCAGACTCCACAGCACCAGCGGCGGGTTGAGCGACACCGAGGCGAATGAATTGCAGGTCAACCCGTAAGGCTTACCGTCTGCCGTCATGGCCGTGATGATGGTGACGCCGGTGGCATAGGCGCCAAGCGCGTTGCGAAAATCCCGGGGATCGATCGGCGAACTGTCGCTGGACAGTTCGTTGGCCGGATCCGGTTCGGTCGTATGCTTTGAGGCGTCGCTCATTCTCAAGGCCTCAAAGCGTCAGGTTGTCGGACGGCAGGCCCAGCATAACCCGTCCATAATTGGTGCCTGCCGCGTCGAAATTGAACGCGATATGCGAATTGATCGCGTGGGCATCGCGAAACTGCCGTTGCAGCGCGCCCGACGTGGCGAGGCCCCGCGCGCCGCTTGCTGCAAACAACAACGATACGGCTTCCGTGCACAGATTGACGGCAAACGCCCCGTCGCGGCGCATTCGCGTCTTGGTGGCGATGTCGGGAATATGGCCGCGTCTCGCCTCGGCCATCGCCGCGATGCAGGTCGAGCGCATGATCAGGCGCGCCGCATCGATCTTGGAGGAAGCCTCGGCGATCTTGATCTGCGTGCTCTGGAGATCGCCCAGTTTGGTGCGATTGTAGGTCGAGGCGCGATACCGCGCGAGCCCGACATAATCGTCGAGGCAGGCCTGGGCGTTGCCGAGCGCGACGCCGGACAGCACAAAAGGAAACAGCGAGAACACCGGCAGCGTATACAGTGCGTTCGGGTTGACCGCGCTTCCGGGTGTCGGGCCGCCGCCAAGCTCATGGACCGCAATCGTCATCGGCTCGGTCACGTACGCGTCGTTGACTTCGACGTCATTCGATCCCGTCCCACGCAACCCGCTCGCGTTCCAGGTGTCCCTGATCCTGTAGTCGTTCTTGTTGACCAGAAAGACGCGGTATTCGATGCCGTCAGCCTCGTCGTCGGAGGACACCACGCTAGCCAGCATATTCCATTCGCTGGAATCCACGCCCGAGGAGAACGGCCAGCTGCCCCGCAGCAGATATCCGCCGTCGACCTTCCTGGCGCGGCCCGCGGGGAATATGAAGGATGAGGCGATCAGGGTATTGACGTCCCTGTTCCAAATCATGTCCTGCGCACGCTTGTCGAACATCGCCAGCATCCAGTGATGGCTGGCCAGATTGGCCAAATTCCACGCCGCTGAGGCGTCGGCCTGCCCGATCGCATCGGCGCAATCGACCAAGGCGACATAATCGAACTCGAAGCCCCCTACCCGCTTCGGCTGCACAATCCGAAACAGACCGGCCTCATGCAGATCGCGCTCCGTCTCCTTCGGCAGCCGCCGCAATTCTTCGGTTTTGGATGCACGCTCGCGCAACTGTGGAATCAGCGCCTTGGCACGGGCAATCATGGCCGCATAGGCGCGGTCATCCGCGTCCGGCCCTGAAGGCGAACTGGTATTTGGCTTTAGACCGGCAGCAGCCATGTCAGGTCTCCAGCTATCGCGCCCCGCGCGCGGCCTTCATATGTGGCCGATCCAGATACAGTGAAGCCGCCAGCCCTTCCTCGTTCTGTTCGGCGAACTCGGTCAACAGCTTCATCTCGGGAATCCGCGAGCGATCAAGCGTCCTGACGTCGGGCCAGTCGATCTCAATCAGATTCCCCGAAGGGTCGCGCAAATACATCTGAACACATCCGTCCGGCAATTCATTCACCGGGTTGCGAAAGGCCTTCGAGTTCAGCGCGCCCATTGCCTTGGCGGCCTCATAGGCGGCATGGAAATCATCCACATCCAGCGCGAAGTGCTGGTAGAGCGGAACCTGGTCTTCCAGTTCGAAAATATGCAATTGCAGATCGCCGCAGCGCAAGTATTTGGTCTTGAAGCCGAAATTATAGCTGGGAATGGTCTGCATGCCCAACACGGTTTCGTAAAACTTTACGGACTCCGCGAGATTCTTGGTGCCGATCGACAGGTGGTTGAAGCCCGTGACTTTCATTCTTTGCCTCCCTGAGGTAACGGCTGAGGTAGCGGCGTGCGCCGGATTGGGACGAAAGCTGCTTGACCAGCCGAAGCTATTTTAGGATTGTTTATCGACCGATCACTTATTAAGGCGCGGCGCGCGGTGCCCGTCAATCAAATTCGGCAGGGAGAACGAATTCGCATGGACAAGACTGTTGGAATCGTCGGGCTTGGCATCATGGGCGGCGCCATCGCCCGCAACCTTGTCGAGCGCGGATGGCGGGTGATCGGCTTCGATACCGATGCCGCGAAACGAGCCGAGCTTGCGGCGGCGAATGTAAGCATTGCCGACGACGTGGCTCAGGTCACACGCGACGCACCCATCGTCATGACCAGCCTTCCAACCCCTGCCGCGGTCGAGAACGTGGCGCAGGCCATCGCCAATTCCGGGCAGACGCCTCGGATTGTGATCGAGTTGTCCACCCTCACCCTCGCCGACAAGCTCCGCTTCGAGGCGATCCTGAAACAAGCCGGTCACATCGCGCTGGACTGTCCGCTCAGCGGAACCGGCGCGCAGGCTAAAATGCGCGATCTCATCGTCTATGCCAGTGGCGACAGCGCGGCGATTGCCCGCTGCGCGCAGCTGTTCGCCGACTTTGCCAAGCAAAGCGCCGATCTCGGTACATTCGGCAATGGCAGCCGGATGAAATTCGTCGCCAATCATCTGGTGGCTATCCACAACGTCGCTACCGCCGAGGCGATGATTTTGGCGGAACGCGCCGGACTTGACCCGAAGAAGGTGGTCGACATGGTCGGCCCCGGCGCCGGCGGCTCGCGGATGTTTCAGATGCGCGCGCCGATGATGGTCGAAGGTGTTTATGAACCGGCGACCATGAAAGTCTCGACCTGGAAAAAGGACATGGCGATCATCGCGGAATTCGCCGAGGACGTCGGCTGCGCCACCCCTTTGTTTACCCTGACCCAGCCGGTCTACACAGAGGCGATGGCGATGGGATTGGGCGACCAGGACACGGCCGCGGTGTTCGAAGTGCTGAAGAAAACCATCGTCAGCCCGTCCCGATCCTAGCGACGTAAGGCCGCACGTTCGCGATACCGCACTGCATCAAAGCGAATTTGCGGGCGATCCGCCTTCCCCAGGCTCTTAAACCTTAGGAGCACGGGGGCTTCGCCTCGTGCTTATCACTTGATCATTTATAACTTCCGTCCGATAAACCGGTCCATCAAAAGCAAGAAGTACACGCCGATCTTTGGCCATAGCGTTTCCGGGGGGAGTATCCATGACGATATCAAGACGACGATTTGTCAGCAGTGTTGCCGGCGCGGGTTTCGCCAGCCTTGCGGCGCCCAGCCTTGGCTTTGCGCAGAACAGCGGGCCAATCCGCATCGGCCTGCTGGCCGCCAAGACTGGACCGCTCGCCTCCGGCGGCATCGACATGGAACTGGCCCTGGCGATGTTTCTGAAGGAGCGCGACAACACGCTGGCGGGCCGCAAGGTCGAGTTGATTGTCGCGGACACCGCCGGCGTCCCCGCGACCGCGCGGACCAAGGCGCAGGAACTGATCGAAAAGAACAACGTGCATTGCATCATCGGCCCCCTTGCGGCCTTTGAGGCGCTGGCGATCGCCGATTATCTGACTGAAAAGGAAATCCCGACGCTCGGTGTCGCCGCGGCCGAGGACATGACCCAACGGCACCCGAGCCCATGGTTTGTCCGCCTGACGTCAACATCGGCGCAATGCGCCTATCCGTTGGCGGAATATTCGGTCAAGGAATTGAAATACAAGAAGATCGTCACCATCGCCGATGATTTCGCCTATGGCCATGAAATGTGCGCCGGCTTCCAGCGCGTGTTCGAGGACAATGGCGGCAAGATCATTCAAAAAATCTTCACCCCGCTGGCGACGCCGGACTATGGCAGCTACGTCGCCCAGGTGAAAAATGCGGACGCGATTTTCATGGGCACCGCCGGCTCGAACGGCTTCCGCTTTCTTCGCCAGTTCATCGAGTACGGGCTGAAAGACAAGATGGCCGTGATCGGCGGCATGACCGCGCTCGATGAATCCGTGCTGCGCAACATGGGCGATGAAGCGCTGGGGATCCTGACTACGAGCTGGTATTCGGCCGAACTCGACAATCCCCTCAACAAGGCCTTCGCGCCGGCGTTTCGCAAGCAGTTCAAATACGACCCAGGCTATTATGCCGGCAGTACCTACGTCGCCGGTGAGGTTCTGGAGGCCGCGCTGAAGACCATCAAGGCCAACGCGGAAGACAAGAAGGCGCTGATGACGGCTATCCGCGGCAACAACGTCGACACGATACGCGGGGTCGTCAAATTCGACGAGTTCGGAGACGTGGTCGGCAACGTGTACATCCGCAAGGTCACGCGAAGCGACGGCCGTCTGGTCAACTCCGTCATCAAGGTCTATCCGGATGTCAGCCAGTTCTGGACCTACGACAAGGCCGCGTTCCTGAAAGAGCCGGTTTATTCGCGCGACTACCCGCCGGCCAAGAACCTGGAGCCATGAACCTGGCTCCATGAGTCTGCTTTCGTTGCGAGCCGACCATCTCGCAACTCTTCGAACAAGATCGGCCGCCGATGCAATTTTGGATCATCCAGGGTCTTAACAGCCTGTCGCTTGGTGGCCTGCTGTTTCTGCTCTCGTCGGGATTCTCACTGATCTTCGGGCTGATGCGGCTGGCCAACCTGACCCATGGCGCGTTTTTCATGCTTGGAACCTATTTCGGGGCAACGGCGCTGCGTGCCTATAGCGGTCTGAATATCTGGGTGACTGCGCTTGGCGCCGGCCTTGCGGTAGCGGCGATCGGCGGCCTGTTCGAACGGCTGGTGCTGACGCGGCTGAAGACGAATCCGCTCGGACAGGTGCTCGTGACGCTCGGCATGTCCTTCATCATCTCCGATGCCTGCCTGGTGCTGTGGGGCGGCGATTCCATCCCGGTGCCGACCCCGCACAATCTGCAGGCACCGACGCGCTTGATGGGCTTCGTGTTTCCAACTTATCGGCTGGTGCTGGTGGGATGCGCCGTCGTTGCGGCTATCGCGCTGTATTTCCTGATCGAGCGGACGCGGCTCGGCGCCATGATCCGTGCCGGTGTCGATGATCGGCAGATGGCACGGGCGGTCGGAATTCCCGTCTCGAGGTTGTTTACGATCGTGTTCTGCCTTGGTGCCGGCATCGCCGGCGCCGGCGGCGTGCTGGGAGGACCGATACTATCGGCCTATCCCGGGCTCGATGGCGACATGCTGCCGCTGGCGCTGATCGTGGTCATTCTCGGCGGCATCGGCAGCCTGCTCGGTGCGTTTGTCGGCAGCTTCATCATCGGGTTCATCTACACCTTCGGCACGGTGCTGTTTCCGGAACTGGCCTACATCATCCTGTTCCTGCCGATGATCGTCGTCATCGCGTTCCGCCCTCAGGGCCTGTTTGGGCGCGCCGGCGCATGAAGTGGATTGCCGCTATCCTGTTCGCCGCGTTGCTTATCGCGCTGCCGTTCTTCGCCGGCGATTTTTATATCAACCTCGCCAGCCAGATCCTGATCGCGGCGATCTTCGCGCTCAGCCTCAATTTGCTGGTCGGATATGGCGGCATGACCTCGCTGGGACATGCCTCCTATCTCGGCGTCGCGGCCTATATTTCGGCGCTGCTGACCAGCCGGTACGGATGGGGACATGGCGAGGCCGCGGTCTTTGCGATCGCCGGCACCACTGTCATGGCGGGGTTTTTCGGCATCATCTCGCTCCGCGCGACCGGCCTCGGCTTTCTGATGATCACGCTGGCGCTGTCGCAGGTATTGTGGGGGCTCGCCTATCGCATGTCGAATGTGACCAACGGCGACAATGGAGTAGCCGGCCTGACCCGGCCGATGCCGTTTGGTATTTCGCTCGAGAGCGCCGCGTCGTTCTACTGGTTCGACCTGATCGTGGCGTCGTTCGCATTCCTGATGATGACGATTTTCGTATCGTCATCATTCGGATCGTCGTTGAAAGGCGTGCGCGACCAACCGCGCCGGATGGCGGCGCTGGGCTTCAATCCCTGGATGATCCGGTGGATCACCTTCATCTATGCAGGCTTCTGGGGCGGCATCGCCGGATTGCTGTATGTCTATTACAATAAATACATCCACCCGACCTCGCTCTCGACCACGAGTTCGGCCGAAGCCTTGCTCGGTGTCATCGCCGGAGGGTCAGGTACGCCGGGCGGCCCCGTCGTCGGCGCCGCGCTGGTGCTGCTGTTGAAGAATTACGCCTCGGCCTATATCGAACGCTGGAACATGCTGCTGGGGCTGGTGTTCCTGTTCATCGTTCTGGTGATGCCGACCGGGATCGTTCCCGGCCTGAGCAAGCTGTGGCGCAAGGGATCGCGATGACCGCTCCTGCATCAGATCACGCGCTGGAAGTCATCGGCCTGAAGAAGGCTTTCGGCGGCCTTGCCGTTACACAAGACGTGTCGCTCGCGATCCGGCCCGGCGAACGCCGCCTGATCATCGGCCCGAATGGCGCCGGCAAGACCACGCTGTTCAACCAGATCAGCGGTGACATGCGGCCGAACTCAGGGCAGATCAAGCTGTTCGGCGCCGACGTCACGTCATTTGCACCTTACCAGCGCGCCCATCTGGGGCTGTCGCGAACCTACCAGATCATCACGCTGTTTTCGGACGATACGCTTGAGCACAATATCACGCTCGGCCTGCTCGGCTTGCGGCCCTCACGCTGGCAGATGTGGCGGCCATTGTCGGTTTACGGCAATCTCGCGACCGAGGCCCGCCGGACCCTCGATGCGGTCGGACTTCTGCATCTGGCTGATCATCCGATCTCGGAGATCGCCTATGGCGAGAAACGCCGGGTTGAACTCGCGATGGCGCTGGCGCAAAAGCCGCGCGTGCTGCTGCTGGACGAGCCGCTGGCGGGCCTTTCCGATGCCGAACGCTCGACCGTGAAGTCGCTGATCGGTTCGATCTCCCGTGAAACAGCCGTGATCATGATCGAACACGACATGGATACCGCACTCGACCTCGCCGAGACCGTGACGCTCCTGAATTACGGACGCGTCATTGTCGACGGCGACCGCGATGTTGTGATCGCGGACGAGCGAACGCGCGAGGTATATCTTGGCGTCTGACGCACTCAGCTTGACGAACGTGCATGCATTTTATGGCGACAGCCATATCCTGCACGGCGTGAGTTTTTCGTTGCGGCCGGGCGGCGTGCTGGCATTGCTGGGACGCAATGGTGCGGGAAAGACAACCTGCATCTCGACCGTCGTCGGCTTTCTGAAACCCCGCGAAGGTGAAATCAAACTGTTCGGCGAGTCGATCGAGGGCCTCAGCCCTGAGCGCATCTCGCAGCTCGGGATCGGCCTGGTACCGCAGGGGCGCCGGATCTTTCCGTCGCTGACGGTGCGGGAAAACCTCATCGTGGCGCAGCAGCGCGGCAAAAGCACCGAAAAACCATGGAATGTCGATCGGATTTATTCCATGTTTCCTCGCCTCCAGGAGCGACACGCGCAACTGGCGGGAACGCTCTCGGGCGGCGAGCAGCAGATGCTGGCCATCGGGCGCGCGCTGATGGGCAATCCGCGGGTGCTGCTGCTCGACGAACCGTCCGAGGGCCTGGCGCCCCTGATCGTGGCGGAGGTCGGCCGCACCATCCGGCGGCTGAAGGAGGAAGGACAATCCATCGTGCTGGTCGAACAAAATCGCCAATTGGCGCTCGACGTCGCGGACCAGGCCGTCATCCTCAACACCGGACGCTGTGTCTTCGCCGGCGAAGCCAGCGATATCCTGAACAACGAAGCGCTGATCGCGCAAAATCTCGGCGTTTTTCGCGCGCACTAATCAACAAGCCATCCTCGCAATCCACCTATTGAGGGCAAAAAATGAAAATCGGCGTATGCGGTACTGGACGAATGGGCGCAGCGATCGCGCAGCGATTGATCGCGGTCGGACACGAAGTCGGCGTCTGGAATCGCAACTTAAAAAAGACCAAGCCGCTGACTGACGCCGGCGCCAAACTGTACGCCTCTCCCGCGGAACTGGTGGAAGCCTGCGAGGCCGTCATCGCCATGCTGCTGAACGATGCCGCGACCGAGGCGGTCTATCGGGGACCTCAGGGCATTCTGAAATCCAAGCTCGCCGGGAAGCTCATCATCGACATGAGCACGGTGCGGCCGGACACCATGATATCCGTTGGTACCGCGGTAGCTCAGCAGGGCGCGGCCTTTGTCGAATGCCCGGTCGGCGGCAGCACCGTGCCGGCGCGAGAAGGCAAGCTGTTCGGTCTTGTCGGCGGCACCGACGCCGATGTCGCCAGGGCGATGCCGTTGCTCGAGCAATTATGCCGTCGTATCGAACATGTGGGCGCACTGGGCTCCGGCGCCACGATGAAACTGGCGGTCAATCTGCCGCTGTTGGTGTACTGGCAGGCGCTCGGTGAATCCCTGACCATCTGCAAGCCGCTCAATCTGCCGGCCGAACGGCTGATCGATATCCTGTCCGACACCGCCGGCGCGCCGGCCGCCATGAAAGGCCGCGGCGCCGTCATCGCCAAGGTATTGGGTGGCGCGCCGCTCGGCGAAACCGCGTTCGGCATCACCGCCGCGAAAAAGGATCTGGCCACGGCCGTGCAATTCGCAGCCTCGATCCATGCGCAATTGCCGGTTGCGGCCAGCGCGCTGGCCTGCTTCGAGGAAGCGGAAGCCGCGGGCCTTGGCGACGCCGACGCCACCACCGTTTCTGTTCGCTGGACCCAGCGGCCGGCCAAATCATAGACGTCAAATTCGTAGTCACATCCGAACAATCAACGCAACAACAGAGAAACTTCAATGATCGATCGCATGAACCGCTATGGCCGCACCGCCGCCCGTAACCACGACGCCGACGGCCTCGCCCGGCGCCCGTCATCCATCACGATCGATATTCACGCCCATATCGTGGTGCCCCAGGCCGCGAAGCTGGCGCAGCCGCATGTCGATCTCAGCCGGATTCCGTTGGCGCATTTCGCCGATGCCGCCACCAAGGAAATCAACGCGCAGCAGGATAAGGATATCGGCGAGGTCATGACCACGATCGATCGCCGCCTGTTCGATCTCGACAAGATGGGCATCGACATCCAGGTCGTGGCACCTGCGCCCGGCCAGTGCTACTATTCCGTCGATCCGAAAATCGCCGAGCCTGCGCATCGTCTCGCCAATGATGGCGTGGCGGAATATTGCGCGCGCAAGCCCGACCGTTTTGTCGGGCTTGGCGTCGTCACCCTGCAGGAGCCGGAGATCGCGGTTCGCGAACTCGACTACATCATGAAGGACCTGAAGCTGAAGGGCGTCGAAATCCTGACCAATGTCGACGGCCAGGAATTGTCCGATCCGAAATTCCGCCCCTTCTTCGCCAAGGCCGAGCAGCTTGGGGCGTTCATCATGATGCATCCGAACGGCTTCACCCAAGGCGATCGTCTGACGCATTTCTATTTCAACAACGTGCTCGGCAATCCGCTCGAGACCACGCTGGCGCTGCACAATCTGATCTTCTCGGGAACGCTGGCGCGTTTTCCCGATCTGAAGTTGATGGCCGTGCATGGCGGCGGCTATCTGCCGGGCTATTCAGGCCGCATCGACCACGCCTGGGGCGCGCGGAAAGACTCGCACGGCGACTTGCCGCTGCCGCCGACGACCTATCTGCGGCAGGTCTATCTCGACACCGTGGTGTTCAGCTATCACCAGCTGGCTTATATGATCGACGTATTCGGCCCCGATCGCATCGTGATGGGCACCGATTACCCCTTCGACATGGCCGAATACAACCCGGTCGGGCACATCGCGGGCGTGCAGGGGATGGACGAAGTCACGCTCGCCCAGATCGCGGGTGGAAATGCCGCGCGTATTCTCGGGCTTGATGTCTAGCCTGAGTCGATCTCGACCGCCCGATGGTTCGAGACGCGCGGCGTTGCCGCGCTCCTCACCATGAAGGAGTTGGATGAGTAAGGGTCCTGGACCTCATCCTGAGGAGGCGCGCAAGCGCCGTCTCGAAGGATGAGGCTGCCATTCCGCACTAGCGCAAAAACCGCCGGTGCGCTCAGTGATGCGCGCCGGCGGTCTTGTATCCGGGCTGCTCGAACGGATGCGACGATTTGAATTCGGGCATATTGAAGCAGCGGTCGGCGAGACCCGCCACCAGCGGGAAAGCACTTAACTCAAGCTTGAGAAAATGCGCGCCGACGACCTGGCCGGCGATACAGATATCGGCAAGGCCGGGTTCAGCCCCCAGCGCAAACGGCGCCGGGGCGCGGCGCGCCAGCAGCCGCTCGTAGGTCGCAAGCCCCTCGGTGGTCCAGTGCTTGCCCCAGTCCTCGATCGCATGGGCATCGGCGCCAAAGGCCTTGGCGAGATGCTTGCGGACGCGCGGCACCACCAGCGGGTGGGCATCGGCGACCGTCATCAACGCCAGTGAGCGGGCATAGGCGCGCTCTTTTGCGTCTTCCGGCAACAACCTCGGCTTGGGCTGGATATCGTCGAGATATTCGATGATCGCCAGCGACTGGAACAGGGAATGGCCGTCGTGAATAAAGGTCGGCACCACCCGCTCGGGATTGACCGCCGTATAACCTTGTTGAATTGCTCGCCGGTGAGGATGTCGATCGGGATTTCCTCGAACGGCAGGCCCTTGAGCCTCAGGGCGACCCTGACGCGAAATGAAGCAATCGACCGCCAGAAGCCGTAGACCTTTATGCTCATGAAGAGACCTTTTCTCATCCAACATTCGGTTTCGACGCATTCTAGCGCCGAAATCGATCGACAAGGCTAGTCAACTTCTCGCAGGGTTACGCCGCTCCTCAGCTGCCGGCAAAGGTCTCCGCGAACGTGTGTCGATCTCGAGGTAATCGCACATCCTGCGTGCGCGATTTCGAGTCAGGCACCAGCAACGCATCGAGCCGGGATACGTCGACGACGCCCCGGCGGCTCCGGCGCAAGAAAATTGCGATCGTCGATCATTCCGGCATAGGCCTCGCGCGCATCGCGATTGGCCCGCAGCATAAGCCGATGAAGGGGCAATTCCGCAACACCGGAATTGCCCCGACAAATCGAATCCCTTCCCAGTCACCATGATGTCGTCGGCCACGCCTCAGACCAGGAATACCGTCGATCCCGTGGTCTTGCGCGCGGCGAGATCGGCATGGGCCTTGGCTGCGTCCTTGAGCGGATAGGTCTGGCGGACCTCGATCTTCACGGCGCCCGACTGCACCACCTCGAACAGTTCCTTCGCCATCGCCACGAGGTTCTCGCGCTTGGCGGCATATGTGTTCAGGGTCGGACGGGTGACGAACAGCGAGCCTTTTTGAGCCAGCAGTCCAAGGTTGAGCGGCTCGACGCTGCCGGAAGACTGACCGAACAAGGCAACCACGCCAAGCGGCGCCAGGCAGTCGAGCGATTTCAGGAACGTGTCCTTGCCGACGGAATTATAAACCACCGGCACTTTCTTGCCGCCGGTGATCTCGTCGACTCGCTTCACGAAATCCTCGCGCGAATAGACGATGGTATGCGCGCAGCCATGGGCCTTGGCGAGCGCAGCCTTCTTGTCGGTGCCGACGGTGCCGATCACGGTAGCGCCGAGATGCTTGGCCCACTGGCCAAGGATCAGACCGACGCCGCCGGCGGCGGCATGGAGCAGGATGGTGTCACCGGCTTTGACCCATAGGTCTGGCGGATCAGATATTGCACCGTCAGGCCCTTCAGCATCATCGCCGCGGCGGTCTTGTCATCGATGCCGTCGGGCAGCTTGAGCAGGCGATCGGCCGGAATCAGCCGCGCCTCGGAATAGGCGCCCACCGGCGCGGCGCCATAGGCGACGCGGTCGCCCGGCTTCAGATCGGTAACGCCGGATCCGACTTCTTCGACCACGCCGGCCCCCTCGCCGCCCAAACCACTCGGCAACTGGCCGGATAAAGCCCTGAGCGATTGTAGATGTCGACGAAGTTCAGTCCCACCGCGGTATGGCGGATGCGTGCCTCGCCGGGACCCGGCTTGCCGACCGGGACCTCTTCCCAGACCAGAACTTCGGGCCCGCCGGTTTTGTGAAAGCGAATCGCGTGCGTCATGGAACTACTCCTCGCGTGAGATGACAGAGACTGAAAGCGTCGCAGCCGATCCGGCTGCCGGCGGCCATGTGTACAATATGCGCACGGTAGCGGCTATATCGGTCTGCGCTTGAACCGGTATCCATTTCGTTCGAAAATGCTCCGGCCTCAAAACGCAAAAAAGCCCGATGGCCATCAGGCCACCGGGCGGGGTCATTTAATCCTCGAACTTTACTGCAGCGCTTTTGAAGATGCGGCTCAAACACTCAAATCATCGCGACGCATCTCCGAAACATCACCATTTTATCTCTTTCCCAAAAACCCCGGCCTCGGCGAGCGTTGCGATGCGACCATCGTCATAGCCAAGTGTCCTGCGCAGGACTTCCCTGGTGTGCTCGCCCAGCATGGGCGCGGCCACGGGATCCGAGACCGGCGTCAGGCCGAGATGGATCGGGGATTCGATGTTGGGGACCGAACCCGCGACCGGGTGCGGGATCTGGCTGACGCGATGGCGTGCGCGCACTTCCGGCGAGTTGAAGGCTTCCTCGACGGTACGAAGATAACCGACGGGGATATTGGCCGACTTCATCCGGGTCACCCAGTTTTCGCGCAGGTCCTGCGCAAAAATGCCGGTGAGGATCGCACGCAATTTGTCCTTGTTGGCCGTGCGCGAGCGGCGGTCGGCGAATTCGCCGCTGGCAAGATCAGGCCGGCCGAGCACGTCGATGACGAGGCGGCGGTAGAGCCGGTCATTGGCGCAGGCGATATAGAATGGCGCGTCCGTCCCCTCGTAGAGGCCAACCGATGGCGAGCCGTTCGGTGAATTACCCTGGCGGCTCGGATTCTGTCCGGTCATCAAATAGGCCATGCCGTAAAACCCGGTCATCGCCACCGCGATGTCGAACAGCGCCACCTCGACATGCTGACCGTGCCCGAGCCGATCGCGTGCATATAGCGCCAGCAGGATCGCGTTGCAGGCCGTCATGCCCGTCACCAGATCGATCGCGGGCGGTCCGGTCCGTACCGGCGGCCCGTCGGGAAAACCGTTAAGCGACATGAAGCCGCTTTCAGCCTGTGTAATCGGATCGAAGCCCGGGCGCGACGCGAACGGTCCCTGGCGGCCGTAGGCCGAGATCGAGCAATAGACCAGACGGGGATTTGCCCGCGCGACGGCGGCATAATCGAGGCCATACTTCTTCATCACACCCGAAGAAAAGTTCTCGACCACCACATCCGCCCGCGCCATCAGTTCGCGTGCGACCTCGCATGCCTCGGGTTTGGTGAGATCGAGCGTGATGCCGCGCTTGCCGCGATTTAAACTGATGAAGGCGGCACTTTCACCGGCAAGCTCGGCGTGTTCATAGTGCCGCGTGTCATCGCCGCCGTCAGGGTTTTCGACCTTGATGACTTCGGCGCCAAAATCGGCCAGCGTCTGCGTACAGGCAGGACCGGCGACGACCCGGGTGAAATCCACAACCAGCAATCCATCGAGCGCGGTCGGCGCACCCTTTTCTCGCGGCGTCCGATCCGGCAATGGCGGTCTGGCAGTCATGATCGGCTAGTCCCTTCCCTGCGTCGATTGACGATCCCTAAAGGACCGTTCCCTGCGCCGGTCAAAGCTGGATAGTTCACCCGGCGGCAAACCATATACAGCCCTTTATGGTTCTGCCCAAAACAGTTGTGGCCGCCAAAATCGAAGGGGGTTACGGCCTTTTTGAATAGGTGCCGTAAAGGGGATGAGCCGGGCCTTTTGCCGCAACATCGGCGATCACGCGATAACCTTGCGCCAATACAGCGTGTTCGCATACGCCCAAGGATATTCCGGAAGATACAGCCGATAGCCCGCCCGGATGAAATTATTGGCTGAGGCCGGATTTTCGGTGGTATCCGAAACCATGCAGTTCCAGCCATTATGCCGCGCCCGCAATTCCATCGCGCGCATCAGGCGGAGCTGAAGCCTGTTTCCGCAATGTTTCTTCAGCACCCCGACACGGCAGATGTATCCAGCATTGTGAGCCCGCGTCGATGGCACCAGGCCGGCAAAGGCGACCGGGCCTTTTTCGTGATGGGCGAGCCACCAGTGCCCGCAGTCGAAATTCGGCAGGCAAGCGCCGTTGAAGAACGTCAATCGATGCAGATCCGCCAGTGTATCGGCGATCTCGTCCTCTTGCCCGTCAACCTCGCGAATCCTGTAAGTGGGAGCATCAGCCAACGATAGACACGCATTTTTCATCCCGCACCTGTTACCGGCTGGTATGACCTGTTGAATACGGGACGACGCGTTCCCGCGTCCGAACGTCACCGTAACCGATCGTTGGAATTCACGGCGAGCCGAGCAGTGAAGGCAAAACCCGATCGATCGATTGCGACACGATCAATGCCGAGCGCTCGTCGAGATGAACGCCGTCCGCCCAGCGTAACTCGCGTCTCGCGTACACGATGGGCAGCCATCGATCCGGCGCGGGGAATTTGGCGTGAACGATCTCGCGGGTGATTTTCGCCGATCGGGAATCTTCAAGTGCCTCCGAATAAGGCAACTCGAGCAGCAGCGCGCGCGACCCGCGCGCTTCGAGCGACGCGATCAGTCGTTCAACCCGGTTCACATTGGCCAGCGTGACAACAGTCGGATCCTGGTCATTGAACTGCTGTAGCGCGCGCTCGGCATAGACGCGGTTGTCGAAATTACTGGGCGGCTGCTTGAGCAATTGGTCGAGGACGGAGGCAACCTGCGCATGACTGAGAGGCGCATGAAGCCAGTTCTCGTAGGCCGCCACCGCCGTCCTGACCGGACGAAAAAACAGCGGCTCAGCGGCGCCGGCGCTCCTTGAATATCTCTCGACCAACGCCGCGTCCGGCGCACGCGACAGAACGTTCGCCTCGATCAAAACGAGTTTGGGAAGGCGCAGTTGGTTCGCCACGATCTCGAGTCCGGTAACCGGAGAGCCCCCGGCCAACGCCAGGTTTCGCAAATGAGGCGTTGCGAAATATTCTTCCTTGAGCCGAAACGTGAGCGAACTTCCGACAAGGGCAACGTCCGGAATGGGCTCCTTTGCATAGCGATTTAACGTGATCAGCGTGCCGTCGCGCGTGGTCGTCGCCGGTACTTGCAGGCGGTTGCCGAACCACGCGGTCGCCAGGCCGCACCCGAGTAACAATAGTGCGGCGCTGAGAGCGCACCTTGCGAACCAACGAGCGGCTGAAATTCGTTCCATACCAGCGCTCAAAATTGAAAATAGATGAATGAGGTTTCGGGGCCGGCCTCAAGATACATCAGCGCGGCCATCGAACCGTACAGATATGGCTCCGCGCGTCGCAACGTGCGCTCAAATACCGAGCCGGATACGAAGTGCTGGATGATAACCGGCAGCGAATAAAGCAGTGCCAGGCTGTAAAACAGCTTTGGCGGATTGAGGTTCGTGCTCGGCGCAAACATGCCTGACAGATAGCTGACGGCGTGATTGAAATTCGGAAGCTTGAAGAAAATCCAGAGCATGCTTACGCAGAAGAAAACGAAACTCATGCGAACAACGCGGAAAACCGCCGAATTGATCCACCGCAACGGCGTCAGCAACGGCCGCTCGATCACCAGCAGCAACCCGTGCATCAGGCCCCACATCAGGTAACTCGGGCCCGCGCCGTGCCAGAGGCCGCCGAGCCCCATCACGACCATCAGGTTCAGATAGGTCCGCGGCGCTCCATGACGATTTCCGCCGAGCGGAATGTAGAGATAAGTCCGCAACCAGTTCGACAGCGAGATATGCCAGCGGGTCCAGAACTCGGAAAACGACGTTGAGATGTACGGAAGATTGAAGTTAACCGGCAGGCGATAACCAAACAGCAATGCGAGGCCGATCGCGATCGCCGAATAGCCGAAGAAGTCGGCATAGATCTGGTAGCTGTAGAGGAAGACCAATAGCCAGCGGTCCTGGGTCTGGAGCGTCTCGTAGAGCGGGAAATCCATATAGGATGTCATCTCGTTTAGATTGTTCGCGACGTACAGCTTGAAGAAAAACCCCGTCAAAATCCATTTCGCCGCCTCGACGAATGCAATGTCTGCGAAATACTTCGGCGTGATCTGCGGCATGAACATTTCGGCGCGCGTGATCGGCCCCGAAACCAGCTGCGGGAAGAAGATGATGTAAAGGAAAATGCTTGTCAGATCCGGCGGTGAACCTTGCCGCCGGGTCAGATCGACCAGCAAGCTGATATTGTGAAATACGAAAAATGAAATCCCGATCGGCAGCGGCAATCTCAAAAGGAAATCAACCGCTGCAACACCGCTCAGGCTTGAAGAACCCGCATCAATAAACAGGAATTTGTATTTGAAAAACGCCAGCAGAACGAGATTGAAGGTGATGCCGACCGGCAGCCAGATCTGGCGATTTCGCAATGCCAAAATCAGGAAAAGATAGGTTCCGAATACGGCGACGGCCAGAAGCGGCAGAAGCTGGGGCTGGCCATACCCGTAAAAGAACAGACTCTGCGAAAACCAACCATTGGACCTGGAGCGTCCGGAGCGGCGGGAGATAATAGACCGCGAATACGGCCGCCACGAACACGCCGAATTGCCACGATGTGAAGGTCATGCCGCCCCTTCGATGATGCGGGGGTATCTAACACCCTCCCCAGATCGGGTACAGCCCGAACCGAGGGAGTTGGACGGGCCACGCGGCTTCGAAGCCGGGACGGCCGAGCAGTGGTCATCCGGACTGGCGCAGGCAGCGCCTCGCCTTCTCGACTTCCTGGTCGGAAATGCCCCTCGCGCGTGCCCAGGATTTCACTGCCGCCTCGCCGTATTGAGCGACGGCTTTCTTCACAGCCCAGCAGGGAAAGGCCTGCGCGGGACATGAATCCAGAAGCGCAGCAACAATCAGACATATGCGGATCATTTACCCAGCACGACCTTGACGCCGAGCCAGACCGCGCCGACAAATCCGGTAACAATCACGGTGATCACCGCCTTAAAAGTGTAGCCCTGCATGCCGCGGAAGATGATGACGCCGTCGCCCGGGGTCGCGATCTTGTCGCTGAAGATCCTGAACCGATGGCCGAGGCCGAGGCCCGCGATCTTGCTTTCGATCAGGCGCTTGGAGGATTGCGTCAGCGTCTTCTGCGCCTCGCGAATGCACACCGCCGAAGTGCCGCGCTCGGCCTGACAGATCTCGACCAGAAGTTCGCCGAAGAAGTGCGATTTTCCCGAGCCTCTGCCGCCGTAGACTCCCTTGTATCGCACGCCGCTCGACAGCAGCGGCTCAAATATTTTCGCTGTCGGGATTTGCAGGATGGACAATGATGCGCTCGATTTTGTGGATCAGTTCGAGGGGGCCATCGCCGCCGTTCTCGATCGCCTGGGCGGCCTTGCCCCAGCCGCGATCCAGGATGGCATTGGCGGCGGATACTTTGGCGGTCGCCGTCGCATCCTTGCTGCGCATGACGCCGACCAGGACATTCAGCGCCGTCCTGGTATGGCCCCGCGCCAGCGAGCGAATTTCGGTGACGGCTCTAGGCATTGATGTTCCCGGTCGATGCGCCGTCGTCTTCATCAGACCAGACATATTCGCATGGCGACGTATCGACGTGATCCATGACGAGATCGTCCGGCGCCGCCTTCGGTGCGGAAAAACCGGTAAGGACGCTTTTGCGATGCCGGCGCGGGATAAAGGGAATGATATCCGCACTCATGACATGGCCTCCCACAGCGCGATCGCGACCAGGCCCGCCAACGCGAGCGATATCAGATACGCGGTCATGTTGAATTCTCTCGTTATGGCGTGTGCACAGGTTCGGACGACGGCGCGCTTGCAGACGCGTCTTGCGACAAGGCGCTGACATGGGGAGATGCTGCGTCCCGAATGCGGCCGCCGTCCAATTTAAAAAAGTCCGATTCAAAAAAAGTCGATGCAAAAAGCCCGCGGCCGGTTTCCCGGCGCGGGCTTAATTTCTGGACTTAATTCCTTGCGCTCAATTCTCGCGACGGTGACAATGTGCCGGTGATTTGCCCGACGTGTCAAACCCCTTGAATCCGGAACATATCGGCCGCGGGGGAATTCCCTTGATCGCCGTTGCAAAATCGCGAATGCTCCACGACAGATTTTTAGCCGGTCAGATCGATCCGGCACTAAAGGAATTCATGGCCGAAACCGCCCGCCCGCAGAGCAAGAAGCCCCGCAACATGGTGTTTCGGCTGCTTGGTCCGGGACTGGTGACCGGCGCCGCCGACGACGACCCCTCGGGCATCGCCACCTATTCGCAGGCCGGCGCGCAGTTTGGCTACGGCCTGCTGTGGACGGTCTTTCTCACCACGCCGTTCATGATCGCGATCCAGCTCGTCAGCGGGCAGATCGGCCGGGTCACCGGCAAGGGCCTCGCCGCCAATGTGATGGCGCTGGCGCCGCGCTGGCTGGTGCTGGGGCTGGTGTTCCTGCTGGTCGCCGCCAACACCTTCAACATCGCGGCCGACATCGCCGCGATGGGCGAAGCGCTGTCGCTGGTGATCGGCGGCCTCAATCACGAACACGCGCTGATCTTCGCGGCGACCTCGGTCCTGCTGCAGGTCTTCGTGCCCTATCGCCGCTATGCGCCGGTGCTGAAATTCGTGACGCTGACGCTGTTCGCCTATGTCGCGACCGCGCTGACCGTGAATATTCCCTGGAGTGCTGCGCTGCTGGCGGCGATCTGGCCCAGGCCCACCATCAACGCCGACTACTTCCTGATGGTGGTCGCGGTCCTCGGCACCACCATCAGTCCCTACCTGTTTTTCTGGCAGGCTTCGCAGGAAGTCGAGGAAATGAACCAGGGCAAGATCAGCCGCCCGCTTCGCGAGCTGAGCCGGGGCGGTCATCCGGAAATCGACCGCATCAAGATCGACACCACAGTGGGCATGATCTTCTCCAACGCGATCGCCTTCTTCATCATCCTGACCACGGCGGCGGTGCTGAACGCGAACGGCGTCACCAACATCAATTCAGCGACGCAGGCCGCCGAAGCATTGCGGCCGCTGGCGGGCAATTTTACGTTCCTGCTGTTTGCGCTCGGCATCATCGGCACCGGCATGCTGGCGATCCCGGTGCTGGCCGGCTCCGCCGCCTATGGCGTGTCGGAGGCGTTCGGCTGGCATGCGACGCTGGAGGCCAAGGCGCCGGACGCCGTCGGATTCTACACCATCATCGCCGCCGCCACCGCGATCGGTTTCGGCCTTACCTTCACCGGCATCGACGCCATTCACATGCTGGTGTGGAGCGCGGTGCTCAACGGCATCGTCGCGGTGCCGATCATGGCGATGATGATGGTGGTCGTGACCAATTTCGAACTGATGGGACGGTTCAAAGCCGGCCCCTGGCTGATCGCGCTGGGCTGGATAGGCACCGGGCTGATGGCCGTGGCCGTGAGCGCGCTGCTGTGGTCTTTCCTCGCGGGATGACGGCTCGCGCGAGGTAGTTGAACTCAGTCCACGCGCCGGCTCTGAAGAAAAATCCTTTATTCGCATCGTTCTGCTGCCGGTGAACCAGCGGCAGATGAGCGTTGGTATCGCGAGATCGCAACAGCGTTATTTGACAAAGCTGAGATACGAGGCGAGCGCTTCGATTTCAGCCGGGCCCAGATGACTCGCAACCATCGGCATCGGAGATTCAGTACCTGAATGATATCCCTGTCCCCATTGCTCAAGCCGGCCCTTGAGGTAGAAATAGGCCAATCCCCCCAAGCGAGGAATATCCCGCACGCCCTCGGCATTCGGTCCGTGACAGGCGTAGCAGGACACGATATTGGCTTCCGGGATTCCCTCCAGGTAAATCGTTCTTCCCCGCGACGCGAGCGCGCTGTCGCCGTCATTGGCGGCTTTCGGTGGTATCGTTGCAAAATAATCTGCCAGATCGCGTGCGGTATGAGGATCGAGAGCTGCGACCGCGCTCCACATGTATTGCTTCGAAAATGGATTGTCTCGCGCGTGCTCGCGAAAACTGCGGATCTGGCTCATGATGTATTGCGGCCTCTGTCCAGCCAGCCGCGGCGCGACCGTATAGCCCTGCGCCCCTGTTCCGTGGCACCAGGTACAATTGCGAACGGCGGGGCTCTCGCCGGCCCACGAGGCCGCGGTCGAGACGAGGATCGCCATAACCGCTATTTTCAACCCGATGCGCTTCATGACCCCAAGCTTTCGCGCTTCATGCCCCCACCGACATCCCGGCGCATGAGATGACTGCATTCACTGCAGATAACTGACATAGGCCGCGACCGCCTCAACCTGTGACCGCGTCAAATTGTGTGCCGTCGGTGCCATGATGGCGGACGTATCGACCGCCGAGCCCTGGCCTCGCTCCGTCTTCCACCCCGTCAACTGGCCCACAGTGTAGGCGTAGACCTGACCCGCAAGTCGCGGAATTTCGTTTTGGCCCTTGCCCTCCGTGCCGTGACAGGCGGAGCAAGCGGGAACGTTGGATTTGGGAAGACCTTCTTCGTAGATTCGTTTCCCGAACGCGATTGATTGCCTTGGCGCTCCGCCGAGCGGTTTGGGATTGAGACCTCTAAAATGTGAGGCCAGCGCCGTCAGCATCGACGGGCTCAGCACATGCGCGACGTTGAACATGATCGGATTGGTTCGCCTGCGCTCGATGAAGGCTCGCAGCTGAGCCTCGATGTATTCGGGCTGCTGCCCGGCAAGCCGCGGCATCGGAAAGTACCCGAGATACCCCTGGCCCGACAGCCCATGGCAGGTTTTGCAGTATTCGAGCTTGGCCTCCAGGCCTCCTTGTCTTGCAGGTGCGCCGCCGTCCGCCGCGTGAGCCGCTGCGGAAAACACCGCTGCCAGAATTGCTGCCTGTAACGTCAGTCGCAAACCACGAACCTTCACAATCCGGCCGCTTCGCCTGTCGCCCGACGGGTCCGCTTTATGTGAAAAGGGGCCGACCATTACCAACCGGCCCCCCAGATGTGAAAGTTCAACCCGACCTTGACGACCTGAACAGTCTGCTTGACGTCCACGACACCTGCGAAACCGTTGATCGAGTCGGACATCAGGATGCCGCCATGCCCGAATGAATAGTAATCATACTCGACGTTGACGGACCAGTGACGTGCGAACGCCCAATCCACGCCGCCGCCCGCGATCCAGCCGTAGCGATTATCCAGCCCTTGAAAGTTATAAGGAAGACCTGTGAATGTGCCGCTGACATTGTATTTGTCGCCGGCCAGTGCAACGCCGCCTTTTGCGTAAAGCAGGACGTTGTCGAAAGCGTAGCCGACACGCCCGGTCACGCTCGCAAGAAAGTCGGTGTTCGCCTGCACGAGCCCGATGTCCGGATTGCCGAGCGGGAGGCCGACGGACGTGCTGCCTTTCATGGTGGAGCCCGAGGCAGAGCCTTCGATACCAAATACCACGGAGGAGGCCGTTTCATAATCGCAACCGATCTGCCCGCCGATCACGACGCCGGTCGGCGACGTGCTTGCGGTGGTGGTCCCGATGGTTGAGCCGGCGCCCAAAAATGAATCCTGCACGAGCTGCACCGGGTCGGTCATGTCCTTGCGGGCAAAGCCACCGCCGACATGACCGCCGACATAGCAGCTGGTCCAGCTGAACCGCGGCGCCACATACGGCACCTCCGACTTCACCGGCAAATCCGCTGCGATCGCCGGTCCCGCCAGGGTCAATGCGAGCGCCGTTGCATCGACGAAAAGAAGTTTTCTCATCAGACAATCTCCGTATGCGGACGTATCCGCCTACATCGCAAACCAGGCATGGAGGAACAGGGTGTTGTTGTCGTGGGCGTTGACCGTGGTGCCGTTTAGCTTGTTGTAATACGTGTATTGCAGGCCGATCCGGGCGTTGAACCACGGCCAGCCGATCATCTTGCCGGCACCGAACGGGATGTAGGCGATCTCCGCCATCCAGCCGTTAGTGTTCGGGGTCGAGGCGAGTCCAGTGACGGGATCGGTCCCGTACAGGTTCATGTCTGCGGTGCCCCATTGATTGAAGTATTGCCCGGTGAAAACGACCCTGTTGTCGGCACCGTAGGCAAACGAAGCCTGCAGCTTGAGGCTGTCGAGCAGGTTGGTCGGATTGGAAGCGCTCGTATTGAGAAAGCTCGCGTCCAGCCGCTGAAACTCACGAATATAGCTGCCGCGTAACGTCAGCCAGTAATTGTCGCCCTGATACTGATATTGGGTGTCGAAGCCGATATCGGTGAATGTGTCGGATTGGGGAAACGTCGCGGTTGACCAGCTCGCGAAGCTTGTATCGACCCATGGATGGACATTGAACTGCGCTCCAAATGCTCCGATCATCCACGTATTCCTGCCCCAGTGCGGCTCCAGCGCGACGCGCCAGTAGGGCGCAATGCTGCCGAGCTGACCGGGCTCACCGAATGGATCGGTACCGAGCGCGTTCTGTTGGCTGAAGCCGAGCGTCTTGTAGCCGGTCAATTCCAGGTAAAGCAGGTCGTTGATAAAAGTGTAGCCGCCGACGCCGCCGACATGCGCGGCAAATGCGCCCTCGATCGCCGTAGGATGACCTTGTGGGCCATTGATCGTCGAGACGGCGTAAGGGAAAGACCATGCCGGTGTGGTGTTCCACACATCCTGCACAGTCGGGTTGTTGTTAGCCGTGATACCGTAGATCAAATCGAGTGGCCCGATGCGGGCCGTGCTGGCATAGCGAACGTCGGTATTGTCCCACGTCCAGGTGTGACCGAACGGATCGCCAAAACCTCCGGGTGGCACGGCGTTATAGGTCACTTGCGCGAAGGCCCCGATATTTTCGGTGATCGCTCCGCCGTAGAACATGCTGAACGGCGAGAGCACGACATTATTGTTCGCGCTATAGGGGTCTGTGCCAGTCAATGGCGCCTGGGTATGGGTATAGCCAACGATCGCCATCATTGAGATCGGCGGGACATAATCCTTGTCGGCCTCGGGGGTCGTCGAAGTCGCCGGCAGCGTTTTGACATACCCCAGCATTTTTTCGTACTCGGCGCGCGCGTCCTTCCCGGCTTGGGACGAGAACGGCGTCGTACGGAATTCGCCGCCCCCGGTCGTATAGCCGAGCAGCTTGAACCTTCGGCCATACGGCGTCAGGGCGGGGAAATCGGTGTGACAAGTACCGCAGGGTTGCCCGGTCTGCCGCGCGAAACTCGGCAGGGCTTGCGCTGGCGGCGCAAATCCGATCGTCAGGAAACCGATCGCGAAAGCGACTAACGCACTCGCAATAAACAGCCTGCGGTTGCCGCCCCGTCGAGAACAATGTCCGCCATCACCTTGCATCGCGTGCCGTTTCGTTGTTGCGACGCTTCGTGCGACCGCACGAAATCTGCTTCCGCCACACACAATGATAGTCGAAGGGTCGCGCGCGCAGCTAAGACAATAAGCCGCGATGAATCGGATTTCACGGTTGAGAGACATTTATGCAACTATAGATTGCATACGCATAACTCAACGTCCGGCGAAATTCTATCATTTCGTCGGCCGCTGAATAATCGACGGTCATGCGCCCCGACCGTCCGATGAGCTTGGTGGACCACATTTGTGGGAAGTGAATTGATCCAGATCAAATCAAGCAGAAAAAAATGAGCTGGCTCGAACGGCCTGGCGAGGCGTAACGTGGCGCTCATCTGAGGGGCCGGCTCATGCGCAATCTATCGGTATTACTGGCGGCAGCCTGCGCGATCGCCGTCTGCGCGGTGGCTCGGGCGGAGGACAAGGGCAACGCCGCCGTCCCCAAGCAAGAGCTTGAGGCCAAGCTCGCCTATTGCAAAACCTGTCACGGGGTGTCGGGGCAAGGGTTTCGCGGATCGTTTCCGATGCCGCGACTGGCGGGACAGCAACCCGAGTACCTTCAAAATCAGTTGCAGGCATTTATCGAGCGCAGGCGCACCAACCCCGTGATGTTCAACGTGGCGCATGTGCTGAGCCCGGCAATGCTCAAAGCATTGGCCGAGCATTTCAAGGACCTCAACCCTAAGCCGCTGGGAGGAGGCTCCGAAGGATATCGTGGCCGCAGGAAAGAAAATCTACGAAGATGGCGTACCCAGCGCCGAGGTTCCTCCGTGCGCTACCTGTCACGGTGCCGAAGCAAAGGGCGACGACGCATTTCCTCGTCTGGCAGGTCAGCTCAATGACTATATCGCGAAGAAGCTTATGAACTGGAGCAAGGAGCGTGGTCAGGATCCGGCCAAGCCCGACAATTCAGCCATCATGCAACCGATCGCGCACAACCTGACCGAAGCCCAGGTCCAGGCCGTCGCGGCGTATCTCAGTTATCTGGAATAGTCCCCGTCAGCGAGGACACGTTATGACAGCATTACCAGGGATTTCCCGACGCCAGGCTCTGACAATAGCGGCCGGCGCAGCCGGGGCGTCGGTTACAGGCGCAGCATTGGTCATCGGCGCGTCGACGCCCGCGCGGGCGGCCAGAGGCGTCGCAAAAAATCGTGAAGTATCAGGATACGCCAAAGGGGGAGCAGCGCTGCGATAATTGCGTGCAGTTCGAAGCCCCATCGTCCTGCAAAACAGTGGACGGAACGGTTTCCCCGCAAGGCTGGTGCATAGTCTATGCGAGGAAGCAGGCATAAAATTCGATACCGGCGCCCGGCACGCGGTCTCGACACAGCTACTTCCTATCGTTTCTCGTTAGCTCGTTTCGCGTCAGCAGGCGCGCCTGCCTGGCTTTGGCCTTTCAGCGCCGGACAGGCATCTCGCGCGCGGCGCCGCGGCCATGGTATTAATCATACATGCACCGCCAACTTCCGGTTTGGCGGCACGTCATACGAAAGGATGCGTTGATGAAGAACGGAGCAATGCTACTGATTATGGCGGTTGTGGTGCTGCTTGGCGCCTTCGCTGATCCGGCTTCCGCGCAAACCGCCCTTGGCGGGCCGAAAAAGCCGATCGCCGTGGGTGGCGCGGCGAAGCAAAATTCGCCTGTGGTGCCCGCGAACAAGGGCGGCGCCAATGCTGTCTCGTCGCCGCCGAAGTGCCCAACCTGCGTCGTGAAGGGCCACAAATAGGAAATCTGCCGGACAAGGCGCGCGCTTAAATCGAGACCTGCCGCCCGATCTCGACGACCTGATCGTTGGGGAGACTGAAGAAGTCGCTGACATGGACCGCGTTGCGTTCCATCACCGCGAAAAAGCGCTCCTGCCAGGCAGGCAGCCCCAGGCCGTCCTCACGGCTGACCACGGTCTCGTGACCGACATAATAGGTGACATCGCCAAGGTCGATCGTGCAGCCCAGCGATTTGCTGGTCATGAGCAGTTCCGGAATATGGGGACGCTCCATGAAGCCGAACCGCGCGTCCGCGCGCCAGAAATTCGGTGCGACTTCGTCGATTTTGATCCGGTTGCGGGATGACACCCACGGCACCGATTGAATTTCCACCCGCAGCACGAACACATGCTCATGCAGCGCGCGGTTATGCCGGACGTGCCAGACCATGACCGGCGGAGTGTCCCGCTCGGTCCGGGTCAGGAACACCGCGGTGCCGGGCACCCGCGGAATGTTTTTCGCGGCAATCCTGGCCATGAATTCCGGCACCGGGATCAAGGCTTCGTGCATGCGCATCGCGATCGCGGCCGCGCCGCGATGCCAGATCCACATCACGGCGTAAACAGAGGCTGCCAGGAGCAGCGGGACATATCCGCCCTCGGCGATCTTGCTGAGATTGGCGAGGAAGAAGGCGCTGTCGACGACCAGAAAGCAGGCCGCGACCGAACCCGCCGCCAGCATGCTCCAGCCCCAGATCTCGCGCATCGCAATGAAGAGCAACGCCGAGGTCATCAGCATCGTAGCCGAAACGGCGATGCCGTAGGCCGCCGCCAGATTGTCCGACTTGCCGAACACGATGGTCAATCCGACCGTCACGATCATCAACAGCCAGTTGACGACGCCGACGTAAATCTGCCCGTAGCCTTCCGAGGAGGTCTGTTTGATCAAGAGCCGCGGCATCCAGCCGAACTGGATCGCCTGCCGCGTCATCGAGAACGCCCCGGTGATGATCGACTGGCTGGCGATGATGGTCGCAATGGTCGCCAGCACGATCAGGGGTATCAGCAGGATTGGGGGACAAAGCCGGAAGAAGATATTGCCGTCGGTCGGCGCGCCCTCCAGCACCAGCGCGGCCTGCCCGGCATAGTTCAGGATCAGGCTCGGAAACACCACCGCGAACCAGGCCATCTTAATCGGCCCGCTGCCGAAATGGCCCATATCCGCATAGAGCGCCTCGGCGCCGGTGACACAGAGAAACACCGCGCCCAGCACCAGAAAGCCGGTCGCTCCGTTCGAAAACAGATAGGACAGGCCGTAAACCGGATTGAGCGCCGCGAACACGGCCGGGTGCTGCACGATGCCGGAAATCCCCATCACCGCCATCACCAGAAACCAAAGCAGCATGATCGGCCCGAAGAACCGCCCGATTGCGGCCGTACCCTGCGACTGGATCGCGAACAGCGCCAGCAGGATCGCGACCGCGGCGGGAACGACATAGGGCTGCAGCGCCGGCGTCGCCATGTTCAACCCCTCCAGCGCCGACAGCACCGAAATCGCCGGGGTGATCGCGCCATCGCCATAGATCAAGGCCGCCCCGAACAGGCCGACCGCCACGATGGTCGGCCGGCGCTGCTTCTTGACGCCGAGTAGCGCCATCAGCGCGAGGATGCCGCCCTCGCCGTCATTGTCGACGCGCATCGCAAACGAGACGTATTTGACGGTCGTGATGATGAAGAGCGTCCACACCACCAGCGAAAGCGCGCCCAGCACCGTGGCAGGATCCGACGGGGATTTGGCCGTGCCCAGAATGGTCTTGAACGTATAGAGCGGGCTGGTGCCGATATCGCCAAACACGATGCCAAGCGCCGCAAAAGCCAGCATAGGCAGCTTGCCCTGCGGTGGCTGCCGCGTGACGTCGTCGGCGTCCGGTGCTGGAGTTTCGCTCACTGATGGACCGTCCAATATGATGTCGCCGATCGCTTCTCTTACAAACTATCGTCCCCGATTGCGACACCCAAACGACCGCGCGGGCGCTGCGCTAGTCGCGCCCGAGTTCGGGCACCTGGCCGTCGGCGGTTGCGGCAAGATTTTCGGGCACCAGCAGCAGGGCCGGAAGGATCATGGCATAGACGATCGTGATCGCGATGACGCAAACGGTGAAACCGCCATAGTGATCGTAAAGCGTAGTCCCGAGCACATCGCCGAACCGCGTGACGGCGAAATAAAGACTGCCGCACATCATCAGCATCGTTCCCTGCAGACCCGCGCGGACACGACCGCATGATCAGATCGAGATAGGCGCCCGTCGCGACCCCGCCCATCAGGCCGATCGGAACCGCGGCGATCAACGCGCCCGTCACCGAGTGGATGAAGAGCAGTGGGACCATTTGCGGCACGGCGGCCACGGTTCCCCACAACAGCAATGTTTTCAGGGGAAACTTGCGGCACAGCAGTCCGTAGAGGATGTAGGTCGGAATGAAGGAGGCGGCGAAGATCGCATTCCACTGGCCCCATTGGGCGTCGGTGGCATGCAGGGCGTTTTGCAGGTGATATTGCAGCGGCGTGGTCGAGCCCGGCGCGAAATTCCACAACAGCCAGATCAGCAGCGCCGGATAGATCGGCCAATGGCCCAGCAGCCGCTTCATGTCGTTCACCGGATGCACGTCGGCGCCGTGTTCGGCATGAACATTGTCGAACACGTCTTTCGGTTTCCACAGCGCATAGAGCGCGATTGCGGCCATCACGGCGGCGCCGACCAGAAACAGGATCCGGATCGCGCGGTCCGGGCTTTCGGTCTCCAGCATGCCGCTGAGCATGCCGCCCATCAGCAACGCGGCGACGGTGGGAACCGAGAGAAACACATTCCACACCGCGCTGATCTGGCCGGTCATCGCGTGCTGCTGGCCGATCGTCGTGGTCAGGCCGTTCTGGGCGCTGGCGACAAAGAGGAACGACGCCGTCAGCACCACGACCGCGACCAGCAGCATCGAATAGGTCATCGGCGCGAAGGCAAAGCAGACATAGAGCAAGGCGCTGACGCCGCCGAACAGCAGCATGAATCCGCGATCCCGCATTCCCAGCGGATTCCAGGTGTCGCGGATGAATCCGAACACAAAGGACAGATAGAGCGGGATGGCAGTGAAGAGGCGAAAACGGGCGACCTCATGCGCCTCCAGATGCAGCCGGTTCTTGAGCAGAAAGCTGATCGGAATATCGATCAGGCCGCCGGACGGCCCGCCGAAGGCCAAAAGAACGATCAGCATGCCGAGATAAAGGAAGATGCACCGCCGCGCCGATGTAGACAAAGGGCTGGGAGCAGCGCCAATGGCGGCGACGTCGGCGGCACGGTCAATCGTCATCACACGCGATCTGTCCTTTGGCGATGGCAAACGCGAAACCCAAGGCAGATATCGCTGGACCTGGCGCCTTCCCGGGTGCATCCGGTCCGCCCCCGCCTGCCGGCGAAGCATCGTATCGGCTCGGCGCGTGGTTTAACAAGGGCTGCAGCGATCGACCAACTGCTCCCTCTCCCCGTTCTTCACGGGGTCGAGACGAGCGAAGCACGCTCTTGGAGGGCCGGGGTGAGGGGCTCTCTCTCGACAGACTTAAACTCGCGGAAAGTCCCCCTCACCCGATCACTTCGTAATCGACCTCTTCCCCGCAAGCGGGCCGAGGTAACCGACGCATGCGCCAACTCAACTAAAAACTATGTGGTGGCTGCCGTTACGCGAGCCGGATTCCGGCTTCAGGCGCTTTTGGCAGCCGGCATGATTTGATCGTCGCTTGCGTCCAGCACCGCATCCGCATGGGTGTACTGGCGGAAGCTGCCGATCGCGGCCGGGCGCCCGAGCAGATAGCCCTGCACCTCGTCGCACATCTCGTCCTTGAGGAATTGCAGTTCATCGCCGGTTTCGACGCCTTCGGCGAGCACCGGCAGCCCCAGCCCGCGGCCGAGGCCCAATACCGCCCGCACGATCGTTGCGGCCTGGCCGTTGGAGTTGACCGACTTGATGAAGGAGCGATCGATCTTGATCCGGTCGAACGGAAACGCGCGTAAATTGGACAGCGACGAATAGCCGGTACCGAAATCGTCCATCGCAATCGCGATGCCGAGCGCCTTGATCTGCCGCAGCATCGCCAGCGTCCGGTTGAAATCGCGAACCAGCGCGGTTTCGGTGATCTCGATCTCGAGACGCCCCGGTGACAGGCCGGTCTCGATCAGGACCTGGTGCACTTCCTGGACGAAGCTGGCATTATAGAGCTGCACGGCGGAAACGTTGACGGCGATCTTCAGTGGTTGCGGCCACGACGCCGCCTCGCGGCACGCCGTCCTCAGCACCCACTCTCCGATCTGCAGGATCGCGCCGGTCTCCTCGGCGATCGGGATGAACATCGCCGGCGAAATCTCGCCGCGGACCGGATGCTTCCAGCGCAGCAACGCTTCGAAACCGACCACGCTGCCGGTTCTGGCTTCCTGCTGGGGCTGATACGACAGCCGCAATTCGTCGCGCGCCAGCGCCAGGCGCAGATCGTGCTCGAGCATGCGGCGCTCGCGAACCTCGGCGCCCATCTTGGCTTCAAAGAAACGATAGGTGTTGCGGCCTTCGGTCTTGGCGCGATACAGCGCGGTGTCGGCATGGGTGAGCAGCGACTGACGATCGGGCGCGTCGTCGGGGCAGAGCGCGATGCCGATGCTGGTCGCGATGTGGTTCTCCGATGGTTCGCCTGCACCGGCCTCATGAAGCGCTTGCAGGATGGTCTCGGCAAACCGGCTGGCCGCTGCGGGACCCGCAACGTCGGGCATCAGAATCGCGAACTCGTCGCCGCCGAGGCGGGCCAGCATCTGCCGCTCGCCCAGCACGGCGGAAACGCGCGACGCGACCAGTTGCAACACCTTGTCGCCGGCGGCGTGACCGAACAGGTCGTTGACTTCCTTGAAGCGGTCGAGATCGAGGCACAGCACCGCGAGGCGTTTGCCCGGGGTCAGCGCCGCGATTTCCTGATCGACCCGCGCATTGAAATGGCTGCGGTTGGGAAGCGAGGTGAGCGCGTCGTGATGCGCCAGAAAATAGATGCGCTGCTCGGCGTCCTTGCGGGCCTTGAGATCGCGAACCGCGACGACGTGGTGCGGGCGTCCGGCAAAAACGATCGGCCGCAGGATCAGTTCGACCGGGGTCAGCGAGCCGTCGCGATGGCGCAATTCCGTTTCAACGGGCTCGTTCGGGCGCGACAGCAATTCGGCGAGCGCCACCTGGTCGGGAAAGCAGCTTTCGAGTGTCTTGCCGGTGAGATTGGCGGTCGTGAAATCAGTCAGGCTGGAAAAGCTCCTGTTGACCGAGACGATCAATTCGCCGTCGCACACCAGAAGCCCCTCGACCGAGGCGTCCGCGAGATCGCGCATCCGGTCGGTTTCAAGTTCGGAGCGACGATTGTCGCGGATATCCAGCACCACGCCCGCCAATGCCAATCCGAGAATGGCCATGCTTGCGATCGCCACGCCGATCGCCAGCAATCCGGCCGGCAGCGCCGATTGCGAAACCGCGACGCCCGGGTAGGGAATGATCGACACCGCGCCCATCGCGGTGAAGTGGTGGCTGCATATCGCCAGCGTCAGCAGCAGCGCGCCGCCGATCTTCCATTTCTCTTCGTCACCGTGAAGCGCTACTGGAAGCGCAACTGCGCCGATGGCACCGCCCAGCACGATCGATGTGATGACAAGCGCGGAATCCCACACGACGATGCCCGCGACCTCGAACGCGGCCATGCCGGTGTAGTGCATGGCTGCTATACCGCCGGCAACGACGGCTCCGCCGATCCAGGGCCCGTGACGCCAGTTCGGAATAAGCGACACCGCCAATCCCGCACCGGTCAGCAGGATGGCCGCGACCAGCGATAACACGGTTAACATAATATTATAGCCGCTCGGAATCCCCGGCGAGAACGCGAGCATCGCGACGAAGTGCGTCGCCCAGATACCGAATCCGGTGGATATCGCCGACACCGCCAGCCAAAGGCTTCGCATCTGCCCGGTGGATTTGCGGCCATGGCGAAGCAGATTGACCGCGGTAAATGATGACAGCATGCATACGAACGCCGCCAGACCAACCAACCTCAGATCATGTTGGGTGGCAATGCAATTGTAGACCTTCAACATCCGGTAGCTCCGCGATGGCGGAGATACCTCCGACGCGGCGGAAGCTAGTGGCGACTCTGTGAAGTTCGCGTAAAGGGTTGGGGTTAAGCAAATACTTCGTCATTCGCTGCATTTGTGAGCCACTGCCTAAACCAGACCCAGCTCCGCCAAATGCCAGCTTGAACAAGCCGGATGACCGATAAATTTCGGCGAACTATTTATCTGAACAGGCTCGCTCATCCGCGCAGCAGTTTGTAGGCGCGCTCGTCATACAGGCCGCCGCTGATCGGCTGTAGTTGCAGCCGGAAGGTTCGCGCGACTGGCGTCGCAATCCATTTGCTCTTGTCGGAAGCCGCGTCCCAGCTTTCGACAACCGTAAAATGATTCTTCCGGTTCGACTGCACCAGATCGTCGAAACGGCGATTGCCGGCGGCGCCGCGGCCCTGCTCCACGAAAGTTTTCACCATGGCGGTGCCGGGCTCGACCTGGGTCGGAACGATATCGACATGCGTCATGACCACCACGGGATCGCCCGAGACCGGCACCATCGGGCCGACCGAGAGCGCGCTGTGAATGCGCTCATCGTAAGCCGCCGTTTGCAACGGCAGCAGCGTCGCGCGGAATTTCACCACGGCTTCGGTTGCGGCAAACGCCTGCTTGGCGCTTTGCGATTGCCATTGCTCGATCAGGCCGAAATGGCTGGGATCGGAGATACGCTGCAGCGCTTCGATCTGGACGGCGCCGGGAGCTTGTTTCGCATCGGCGACGTAGCCTAGAAATCAGCTTGCGCGCCTCGGCTGCGGAATTGGGGGCAATTTCGACATAGGTGATGATATAGATCGGGCTGCGCGGCGTCCTGCGCAAGTGCGGTAGTGCCATGTACCAACAGGCCGGCCATGATCATGACAGCCGCGACAACGTATCGATGCATTGGGACTTCCTCCGGTGATGCGACGGGCGGGACCTCTTCGAGGTCTCCTTATTTATTTGTGGCCCCACAGTCCGTCTCGCATGCGGGGTTTTTCACGTCGGGGCGGGGATCGCCGACGAACATGTTTCGGTTCGGCATCTTGATCGCACGCAAGGCCTTGGCGTCAAGAGTGGTGTCGGCCGGAATCAGCCCGTTCAGATAAAGAATGTAGGCGGAGACCGCATAGACGTCGTCATTGCCGAGGATTCCGGCGCGCTCTGCGGCATGGCGCGGCGGATGTAATCGAACAGCGTCGTTGCATAAGGCCAATAGCTGCCGACGGTCCGCACCGGCTTTGATGTCGCGAGCGTGCCCTGCCCGCCGACCAGGCGATCGCCCACGCCGCCCTCGCCCTTGGCGCCATGGCATGCCGCGCATTGCTGCTCGAACACCTCGCGGCCATGGGCGACGCTGCCGCTGCCCGGCGGAAGATTGCCGCCGTTGCGGCCGACATCGATATTCCAGCCGGCGATCTCTGCGTCCGTAGCCGTTCGCCCGATGCCGTAATGGCTCTGAGCCTGCGCGTGCATCGGCAAGCCCAACACGACAGCGATCAACGCGGCGAAGCCAGCCTTACGCGTTCGCATTGGTCACCTTCCCCTGCGCGTCGATGCGCCACGGCTGAATGGCGTTGTTGTGGTAGAAGGAATTCTCGCCGCGCACCGCCAGCAGTTCGGCAAAGGTCGGCTGCACATAATCCGTCTCATCGATCGCGCGGCTCTGGATCACGGCAGGCTGGCCGTCCCACTGCCATGGCAGCCGGAAGCGGGTCAACGCGCGGGTGAGAACCGGCTCCTGCAGCCGCGCCTCCTGCCAGCTCTTGCCGTCATCGACCGATACGTCGACGCGCTTGATCTTGCCGTGCCCGCTCCAGGCGATGCCGCTGATCTCGTGGAAACCAGGCTGGTTCAATTTTTGTCCGCCCGAGGGCCGGGTGATGATGGATTTGGCTTCCATGTAAAAGGTGAATTCCCGCGCCGTGCCGTCCGGCATCAAATCCGTGTATTTCGATGTTTCGTCCCGGGCGTAAGCCGGCTCCGCCACGGCTTTGAGGCGACGCAGCCATTTCACGTTCATGTTGCCTTCGAAGCCTGGCACCAATAGCCGCAGCGGATAGCCTTGCTGCGGGCGCAGCCGCTCGCCATTCTGGCTGTAGACCAGCATCGCGTCATCGAGGCATTTCTCAATCGGAATGCTGCGGGTCATTGCCGCGGAATCGGCTCCTTCCGCCACAAGCCATTTCGTGGCCGGCTGCAATCCCGCTTCCTGCAGCACCAGTTTGAGGCTGACCCCGGTCCACTCCGCACAGCTCACCAACCCCGCCACATCGGAAGCGGTCTTGCCATAGGGCTTGGTGTAGACCGGATTGCCGGAGCATTCGATAAAATGGATGCGCGATTGCGAGGGAAAGCGGCGGATGTCCTCCATCGTGAAAATCAGCGGCTTGTCGACCAATCCGTGCAGCATCAGCCGATGCTGTTCCGGATCGATCGTGGGCACCCCGCCATGGTGACGTTCGTAGAACAGCCCGTTCGGCGTGATGATGCCGTCGAGATCGCCGAGCGGCGAGCGTCCTGACGCCGAGAGATATTGCTTCAGATTTTTCGAGATGTTTTTGACCACGCCCTTCTCGAAGGGCGAAGGCGTCCCGTAAGGCTGGCTCCCCATGGGATCGCCGGGGGTCTTCATCCATTCCGGAGTGTTGGGCGGGAGGTTGCTCGTGTCAGCCGCGGCGTTGCCGGCGAGCCCACCCGTCAGCACCGCGCCACCCATCAGGGCGCCGCTGCCGCGCAGGAAACGCCGGCGCGATGTTACGGCAGGATCCAGCGCAGGGTCCAAGGCAGCATCGTCGTCGGGGTCAGTTGGTTCGGTCATCGTACATTCCCGTTAAATGCCACAAATGAGATAACTCACGAAATGGCCGATAGTCCAAGCCGTTCAGATGTTTTCCCGGAAGGCATTTTCAGTTGGCAGCCCCTCAATTCCAGCGAGATCGGAACCTGAGGGCGGCGGCGCAAGGGCGGAACTGACTCAAGCGGTCTTGTCGTCCGGGATGAAATGGAGGGAAAATTGCGCGCCGCCCATCACCCGGTTCTCGACGGCGATGCTGCCGCCATGCAGTTCGACAATGCGCTGCACAATCGAAAGCCCCAGTCCTGTGCTGCCCTGCTGGTTGCGATCGCGGCGCCAGAAGCGCTGAAAGATCAGCTCCCGCTCCTCCTTGGCAATGCCGGGACCGCGGTCCAGCACCTTCACGGTGCCGTCTTCCTCGACGACGAATTCGACCACCGTATCGGGCGGCGCGTGCTTGATGGCGTTCTCGGCGAGATTGCGGATCGCGCGCTTCATCATCTCGGCATTGCCCTTGACCCATACCGGCTTGCTGACGCCGAGCAGCGCGATCTCCCTGCCCTGCTCGAGCGCCAGCGGGGCGATGGACTCGGCGACCTCTGCGCATACCTCCTGCGCATCCGCCCGTTCCGAAGGGTCGATCGTGAATGCCTCCAGTTCCGCGATGTCGAGCAGCTGGCCGACCACCCGGCTCATCGCCTCGATATCCAGATGCAGCGCCTTGGCGATGCGCGGATCGTCCAGCGTTTCGACGCGTGTGCGCAGGATGCTCAGCGGCGTGCGCAGCTCATGCGCCGCATCCGCGGTGAATTCGCGCTGCACCCGAAACCCCCGGTCGAGCCGGTCGAGCGCCTGGTTGATCGCGGTAACGAGCGGGCGGACCTCGCTTGGAATTTCACTGACCGGCAAGCGGACGTCGGTGCGGGCGGGCCCGATCTGCTGGGCGATTTCCGAAGCCTGCCGCAGCGGCAGCAACGCGCGGCGGAAGATCGCGATATCCGCGACCAGCAGCACCAGCAATATCGGCAGCGTGATCCAGCCTACATTCTTGTAAAAGTCATCGACGATATCGTCGATCAGGACATCGCGGTTGGCCATGTCTTCGGCGGCCTGGACCCACACCGTCCTGTCGCCGACGGCGCGGCGAATGCTCGCCCCGGAAATGAGTGCGCCGCCATTGTGGGCCTCCAGGAATTCAACCGCTGGGCCACGCGGGTCCGCCGGAAAGATCGGCGCATGATCCTTCAGCGACGAGAACAGGGCTTTTCCGCTCTGGTCGACCACGGCATAGGAATATCGCCCATAGGGCTGGGAATAGAGGCCCTGGAGGCGGGGCGGCAGTTCCAGCGCGAGACTGCCGTCGGCCTGCGGCACCAGGTGATGCGCGACCGACGCCGCCTGCTCTTCCATCGCATCATTGTGGATATTGGTGGTCGCCCGATTAAGCAGCCACGACAGCGCCAGCGACATCAGGATCGACGTGATGGCCAGCGCAATCACGTGCAGGATCACGATGCGTGAGATGATCGATTTAAACCGGATCACGCTTGTCCTCGGCGATGAGATATCCGACGCCGCGAATGGTGTGGATTTGCACCTTGGCGCCCTTGTCGGCAAGCTGTTTGCGCAGGCGATGGACATAGACCTCGACGGCATTCGAGGCGACTTCGCCGGAAAGCCCGAAGATATGGTCTTCGACCTGCTTCTTCGACACCACCCGTCCCTTGCTGCGCATCAGAAGTTCGAGCACCGCGGTTTCGCGGGACGACAACACCTGCGGCTGATCGTCGATCGACGCCTGGCGGTTGCGCAGATCAAACTCGAGATTGGCGATATGTAGCGAGCTTCCGAGCTGCTGACCGGGCCGGCGCAACTGCGCTTCCAGCCGGGCCACCAGTTCCTCCAGCGCGAACGGTTTTACCAGGTAGTCATCGGCGCCGCTGCGCAGGCCGTTGACGCGATCCTGCAAACCGCCGCGCGCGGTCAGCACCAGCACGGGCGTCGGGTCCTTGCGATGCCGCAGCTCGCGCAGAATCGACAGACCGTCACCATCCGGCAATCCAAGATCGAGGATCACAGCCGCGTAGGACGTTGTCAGCAGGGCGTCGCGGGCCTCCGCCGCGGTGGCGAGAAGATCGGTCTCATAGCCCGCAATTCCAAGGCCCTTGGCGAGCAGTTGGGAAAGTTGCGCATTGTCTTCAACGACCAGCAATCGCATCGGCGGCCAACCAAGCTGTTCGGGTTACCCGACTAGCTTTGAAGCCTTTTGCGGCGCCGGACAAGTTAGCAGATGTTAGTACGAGCGCGGCTGTAAGGCTCGTGTAAGCCAGACAGGGAAGACGGCTACTTCAGGGACGTGTTGACCGAGACGAACTTGGAACTGAGCCTGGAACCCAGGCCGTTGATCACACTGATGATCGCGAGCGAAATGCCGGCGGCGATCAGGCCGTACTCGATAGCAGTGGCGCCGGTTTCATCCCGCCAGAATTTCAGAATCAATCGCATTGAACGCTCCCTATTTCTTTCCAAGGACACCTTCTGGATCGAAACGCGGCATTCTCTCGCGACCCGCTGTCTTTAGCTGAACCGTATTGATCGACTTCTAACGAACAAGGTAAATAAAAATTAATGTCGACGTGTTTGGCGCGAGTGCCGATGCAGGCATCTATCGCGCGGAAATTCTTTGGCGGGCCGTTGGCGGCTACTTCGCCAGATATTTCCGCAATATCTCGGTCAAACGCCCGGGATCGGTCTGCGGCGGCATGAAGCCGAGATACTCGCCATTGCGGCCCATCAGGTAGATGACACCGGTGTGGTCGATCGAATAGTTGGCGCTGCGCTGGTCCGGCACCTTCGCGTAAAAAGCCTTGTAGGAATTGGCGACCTTGCGGATCTCATCCGGCGAGCCGGTGAGACCGACAAAACTGTGGTGAAAGGCGGCAATATACTCCCCGAGCACCTTGGTATCGCGCTCCGGATCGACCGTGATGAAAACCGGCTGCACGCCGTCGGCCGCCGGCCCCAAGGCATCCAGCGCCTGGGTGATCGCCATCAGGTCGGCCGGGCACACATCGGGACAAAACGTGTAGCCGAAATAAACGATCATCAGCTTGCCGCGGAAGTCGCTGTCGCTGCGCCGTTTGCCGGTCGGGTCGGTCAGCGTGAACGGGCCGCCGATGGGGCCGCGGCCGTACATCAGATCATCCATCATCTGCTCGGCCTGCTCGGCCGACGGCTGTTCCTCCGCCGCCGAACCGCCGCAGAACAACAAGCCACCGCAGAACAAGGACGCGACGATTATCAGCCCGCGCGCCCTTGAACGCATCATAGTCCGGCTCCGGGATCAGATGCCGAACGTGATGCGGGTACCGGTGGTGGTCGTCAGCACCTTACCCGGCAGCTGCCGCTGAGCTTCCTGCGTGAAGTTCAAGCCGCTGCAATGCATGGGAATCGAGCACGTCCGGATTGAGCTTGCCGATCTCGCTGACCACCTGCGCCAGGTAGTCCGCCGGTGCCGGCCCGAGGTGGAAACCGCCCATGATGGCGTGAACCTTGTCGACGCCGGACACTTCCATCGCCTGCCGCACCGAATTGACGATACCGACATGGCCGCAGGAACTGATGACGATCAGGCCCTTGCCTTTGAGGTTGAAGCAGGTCGCGTGCTCATGGATGTGTTCGTCGGGCACGATCTTGCCCTCCATTTCGGCCGGCAGATAGTGGCTGGCATTGCATCCGGCGCCGTCCTTGAGCTTGAATTCCACCATCGAATTCGGCAGCACCTTCTCGATGCTGTTGCGCTTGATCTTGCCGGTCGTAAAGGCCTGCCCGCCGATCACGACCGGCGTTTCACATAACACAAGCTTGACGTTCTGCCTGGCGATGTCGCGGCGGTCGAGCATGCCGTAATCGCTCAGATCGCCGGAACCGCTGCGGGCGTAACGCTGGCAGAAATTGTCCTCGCCGCCGGCATACATGGTGATGTCGGCCGGCAAATCCTTGCGGTGCTTGTCGAGAAATCCGAGCAGTCCGCCCCAATGATCGAAATGGCCATGGCTCAGGATCAGCGTGTCGATCTTCGAAGGATCGACCTTCAACAGTTCCATGTTGCCGTTGATGGCCTCTGGCGTCCAGCCGTAGTCGAGCAGGAAGGTGCGCTTGTCGTCGCCGCGCTGCGGCTCCAGCAGCAACGACAATCCCCATTCGCTATGCAGCGGACGCAGCGAATTCGAGGAGCGGCCGGGCGTGGTCTTCACTCCCGCTACTTCCTGCGGACGGAAAAAGATGTCGCTGGCGCTGTCGACGAGAACGCGGACGCTGAGCTGTGTCGATGGTCGGCACCTCGATCGGTCCCGCCTTGGCCATCTCGATGCAGGAAAATCCGCCGGCCGCCACAGCCAGGCCGGCCGACATTTTCAGGGCGTCGCGTCGGTTGATGTTCGGCATGGGGGTTCTCTCCGCGGTCGGGCTGCAATCAGGGGGCTTTGTGCCATTTATCAAATGACGGGAATACACGGCCGATTGACCATGATGTCAACTGGGATACCCATGCCGCCGCTCCGAGCCCCGTCATCTTGCGAGCGCGCCGTCTCGGCGAAAAGTACTGAATTGAAATCGCTGCACAGCGCCCCAAGGGGTGACGTGGTCATGGCGCCGGGAATCTATCAGCCTGAAGTCGATCCCAAGAATGGCGCCAAGCATTCCCGCATCATAACGCATGACCGGCAGTCCGCTGCACCGCTCCGGTCCGTCCGGAGCGAAGGTGCCTATGATAACGTGTCCACCGGACCTGACCGCCTTCTTCAGGTGACGGACATAGGCGGAGCGATCTGGAGCATCGGCAAGGAAATGAAACGTCGCACGATCGTGCCACAGATCGTAGGTTCGGGATGGCTCCCAGGTGGTGACATCCGCAACCACCCATTCGACGCCCGCTCCCCGCTCGCCAAGACGCGCCTTGGCTGCATCAAGAGCGGCGGCGGAAAGATCCAGGACCGTAATCTGTCCAATTTTTCGCTCGACAAGCGCGTCCACCAATCGTGAGGCGCCGCCTCCGATATCGATGATCGACGCGTCGGCGGAAAGACCTGCCAATGCCATCAGTTCGAGGGATGGCGCAGGATTTTCCTGGAACCAGCTCACTTCTTTTTCGCCCTTGGTGGTGTAAACGTTTTCCCAATGGGCTTTCCTGCCGACATCGCTCACGAATGTTTCCCTTCACTCGCCACGCTGCAAGGTCCGATGAAGATGGTTACGCCTCCCATACTGGACAATAAGAACACGTCATCACCTTCAATCTTTGTGCCTTCCGCCTTGCTGCGCGAGGCGAGGCGCCAAAAGAACCTTCCAGCCATTCCGGTCCCGCCAGTGTGCCTGCTGGATCCCGACGGCGACCTTGTGCGCACGCTTCGCCAAACCGGCAGGACCAAGCCCTTTGCAGGCTGGCCATGCTATCACACCGAACTGGACACCTTCTCACTCGCCGGGCAAGAGGTGGGCATTGTCGGACGGGTCGTCGGCGCGTCATTCGCAGTTCTCGTCGCCGAAGAATTGTTCGCAAGCGGCTGTCGGCTGCTCATAAGCCTCACCTCCGCCGGACAGATCGTGGCTTCGGGGTCGCCGCCCTATTTCGTCATCATCGACCGGGCCCTTCGTGACGAAGGGACAAGCTACCATTACGCACCTCCCGCCGAATTTGCCGAAGCCGACCCACATCTGGTCGAAAGCGCGGCGAAGGCTACTGCCTCCAGAGCGGGGCCAAGGGTGATCGTCGGCGCCACCTGGACCACGGATGCCCCGTTTCGCGAGACGGCTGAAGCGATTAAATCGGCTCGAAGGAAAGCGATACTCGGCGTCGAGATGGAGGCGGCTGCATTATATACCTTCGCACGATCGGCCGGGGTTCCGCTACTCTGCCTGGCTCATGTGACCAACACCATGGGACAGGACGGCCTGGATTTCGAGAAAGGCGACAATGACGGCACCAACGACGCCATCGCGGTATTGGAAAGCGTTGTCGCAGCGTTGCATCCCGTGGATTGATTTGTGAACCGTCGTCGCGTCAGCATCGATTGCGAAGCCCGCCATCTTTCAGTTCGATATCGCGAGCGACCGCGCGCCGGGCCATATCGAGGGTTTTTGTGGTGCACCATTGAGGATCCGCCGGTAAACGTCACGTGCTTTGACCACCGGTATCCGGAAACGATAGTGAAGACAGATATTCTTCACCTCAAAAAGGAAACAGCCGATGACTTCCACGCCGGAACGGCTGCGCCATCTCGCCTCCCCCTTTGACCCGCGCTTCACGCGCCGCGACCTGCTCAAGGGAGCAGCCAGCGCAGGGCTCGCAGCCATCGCCAGCCGCCCGGGCTTTGCACAATCTTCCGCACCGTCCGCCGATCACACCATCCGGATCGCGCCGATCTCGCTGGAAATCGGACCGAACAAAATCATCAAGACCACGGGCTACAACGATACCGTGCCGGGACCACTGCTCCGTCTCAAGGAAGGCACGCCGGTCACGATCAAGGTCGTCAACGATGCCGGCTATCCCAACCTTGTGCACTGGCACGGCCTGTTCATCCCGTCCGTTCAGGATGGCGCAAGCGAAGAAGGTTCGCCGATCATTCCGCCCGGGGAATCGCTGATTTACAGCTTCACCCCCAAACCATCGGGCACGCGCTGGTACCACAGCCACGCCATGGCAATGACCGATCTTACGCGCAGCACCTATTCGGGCGAGTTCGGCTTCCTCATCATCGACCCGGCCGCGGGCGATCCCGGCCGATATGACCGCGAGGTCATGCTGGCCGCCCGCCGCTGGGAAGGAACCTGGGTCAGCATGCAGGACATGCGCAAGGGGCCGCCGCCGGATAACGGTTTGGAGATTATGTACGGCGCGGCGACTCTCGGAGACCGGATGCTGGGGCACGGCGAGCCCATCCGCGTGCGCCAGGGCGAGAAGGTGCTGTTCCGCATGCTGAACGCCAGCGCCACCATGGGCGTATCGCTCGCTTTGTCGGGACACCGGTTCACCGTGATCGCGCTGGACGGCAACCCGGTGCCGACACCGACAAGCGTAAGCACCTTGAAGCTTGATGCGGCCGAACGCGCCGACGTTATCGTTGAGATGAACAATCCGGGCATTTGGGTGTTCGGGTCGACCGACTACAGTGACCGCCGCATGGGCATGGGCGTCGTCGTCGAATATGCGGACCGCAGCGGCGATCCGGTCTGGTCTACCTGCCATCACATCGCCCTGGGATTACACCGTGTTCGCGCGCAGCGAGCCGGCCACCGCACCCGACGAGACCATCAATTTGAAATTCGAGAAAATTCCGGGAGGCCGAGGCAGATACAACCGCTGGACCATCAACGGCAAATCCTGGCCCGATACAAATCCATTGCTCACCGTGCAGCGCGGCAAGCGATATCGCCTTGCCATGACCAACAACAGCGGCGACGAGCATCCCGTTCATCTGCACCGGCACAGTTTCGAGGTGACCAAGGTCGGCGACAAAACCACGTCAGGGCTGATGAAGGACACGATCAGCATGCCGCGCTTCTCCACGGCGGAGATCGACTTTGTCGCCGGAAATCCCGGCGACAGTTTCTTCCACTGCCATCATCAGGACCACATGGACGAGGGTTTTGCAGGACTGATCACCTACGCGAAGACGTAAGGCGTTCCTGGCCATTCCCCAGGGCGCGGACGCGTTGGCGCGCAGCCAAATGCGAATTGACGCAAGTTTGATGAAGGTCAGATAGTTGGCCCGCGAGTTTGTCGTATCGGGTCGTGACACGCCGACAACCGGAGAACCGGTACTTCCGAGATTACCCCCTAACCGGACATGACGCGGACAAGCAAAATCGACGCGATTGACCCCGAGCGGACAGCACTGAAGACTGCTGCCATGGGTGGTAGCCGAAGACCCTCCCAGCCTAAAGCCCTCTGGATCACCTGAGCACGATGGACGGCCTAAAGGTCGATATTGCTCTCCACGGGAAGGTAACGGAGCTGACATGTCGCAGGGGGAGCTGATCGTTCATTTGCGGCCAAATGGCGCGTTTCAGGAGGCCAAAAGGGAGCGTAGCATAATCCCGTGCTAGCGGCTCAGTGCAGACGCCCGCTTTCGGCTTACTCCGCGCGGCTGGCATCAACCAAAATCACAGGAGGATTTCGCGATGAAATCGCTGGCCTATGCAACTCTATTAGCGATCGCGCTTACCCCGAGCTACGGCTTCGCTCAAGAGCGAACCGGCCACAACATGAGCGACGAAGAGCTGATTAAGCTGTCGCTGTCGGCGGCGCCTGAGGCCGTCGCTAAAGACGCAACAGTCGTCGCTATGGATCATGACGGCAAGATGCGGACATTGCGCCAAGGAACGGGGCAGTGGACGTGCATGCCAGGTCACGGCGATCCGGCCAACCCCGATCCGATGTGCGGCGATAAAAACGCGATGGAATGGGGGACGGCTTGGATGAATCACAAGGAGACGCCGGCGAATAAGATAGGGTTCATGTACATGCTCCGAGGCGACGGCGGTGCAAGCAACACCGACCCGTATGCAACAAAGGAAGAGCCCGGCAACAATTGGGTTAAGACCGGCGCACACGTGATGATCGTCGGCTCTGGAGCTACGATGTTGGATGGTTATCCACGCGATGCGAAGGCAGACCCAACGAGACCCTATGTGATGTGGCCTGGCACACAGTACGAGCATTTGATGCTGCCGGTCCGCTGAATCTCGCGGTTCCTGCGTCCGCTTTACGAGCGGCAGTGATTTATCCCCTCCTGCCGCCCCGGGGCTTGCGCTGCGCTCATTGGTGCGTTCCTGCCGCTAACTCAGAAAAGGGCTACGATGGGCAGACGACCGAGCAGGCCCCGACCAAATATGAGTTGATCATAAATACAAAAACGACAAAGGGACTGGGCCTCGCCATCCCACCAATACTTCTCGCGCGCGCCAACGAGGTTCAGTTCGATGGTTCCATCGGCTGACCTTGCGCTACATCATGCTCTGGCGTCTCAACGCCATCATAATTTCACGATGGCTCAAATTCTGTTCACCTGCCCGACGCTATCGATGAAGGTCCAGTATTGGCTCGACGAAGATGACGTGCCAGAAAACGAATATGAGGGCATCACCTGTCCAGCCTGTACTCGATTGCACTTCATAAACCGGAGGACCGGCAGGCTGTTGGGCCATGATAAGGAATAGGCAGGTTCAGCTATAGTTGGCTATGCGGATCGTAGGTCCCACCCTTTAAGAGAGGCAGTTGCTCCAATCCGGTCAACATGACTGCCTTCGGCAGGATTCGGATCGCTTTCCTCTGCTCGAGTTTGGTGAACGTGCGACTGATCGTTTCCAACGTCAGGCCGAGAAAATCTGCGATATCCTGACGTGGCATAGGTAACGGAAGGGCCTCCGAAGAGGCCGTAATCCAAGTCAAACGACTGCGCCAATTGGCAAGAAATATTGATACCTTTTCTTCGGCGGATCTCCTGCCGATCAGTGCTATCTGATCTTGAGCCATTTCAAGTTGGCGGGCTGCAAATTCCATCAATAGCCGCAGGACGTTCGGGCTGGATAGAACAAAATTCACTAGCTTGATGCGTGAAAAACGCGACAACGTAACCTCGCCAATCGTGTCTGCTGAAAGGCGATGCCTGTCATTGATTGGCATTCCCAAAAAGTCACCGGGTAGTGCAAACCCTAAAATCTGACGCCGACCATCTGGCAGTAGCTTGTAGAGGCGTACAAAGCCCCGCGAGAGACCAAAAACGTTATCTGCCAATTCGCCTTCCGAGAAGATAGTCTTTCCTGCGGCGACACTGACCTGGACTGCGAGCTTCTGAAATTCACAAAGTTCGTTTGGATCGGCGGCTTCTCCACAAAAAAGAGCTGGAAAGAGAGCGCGCGGCATTTTCGCCACCTTATTACCGACTGCCCCTCCGCTTGGGTCGAGAGCACTGCGACCCGAGCCGGAACAATAATAAGGTTACAACTCTTGCTTCTTGCAGAACTTGAGCCAGATCAAGCAGCTAAACGCATCAACTTCAATGGCATCAGCTTCCTGGCCTATCGTTGAAAGTCGAAGCCATCTCTGATCGCCTGATTCTTGCCGAGATGCATGGTTTCGCGCGACATCAAACAGCGTATAAGCATCGCATGATTTCGTGGTTGCAGATCGATACGACCCGAGTGCCCGGTGCCGACGTCGAACTTCGTTTGATGCGAAGGGGCGCCGAGTTCTCAATGATGCTCGGTCAGAACGAGTTGATGAACAGCCGTCTCAGCGGATCGGAGGAGGCGCTCGCGACGCTCGCGTGTCGAAGGATCGACGGCGTCAAGCGCCCGCATCTGTTGATCGGCGGACTGGGCATGGGCTTTACATTGCGCGCCGCGCTCGCGGCGTTGGACGCGCAAGCACGGATTACTGTCGCCGAACTCGTCCCCGCCGTGATCGTATGGGCACGTGGGCCAATGGCCGATATCTTCGGCAATAGCCTGACCGATCCACGCGCCGACATTCGCGAAGCCGATGTGGTCGAAATGATCAAAGCGTCGCCATCGGCGTTCGACGCCATTCTACTCGATGTCGATAACGGCCCGGAAGCATTGATCCGCAAGGCCAATGATGCACTCTACGACCTCAAGGGATTGCAATCGATCCGCCGCGCGCTACGGCCGGGCGGTATCCTCGCGGTCTGGTCATCCGGGCCAAATCCCGCGTTTTCGAAACGGCTTGGTGGCGCTGATTTCGAGGTGAATGAAGTTGGCTTGCGCGCGACGACCAAGCGCAGCGGCGCCCACCACGTCATCTGGTTGGCAACCAAGCCCCTGCCGGCCTCGCGCTAACGGATTAATTCATCCGGCTCCAGGTCTGGCCGCCGAAGGCGCAGCCTTGCACGCCCAGGGAATTCATGCGCACCGGTGGCCGCCAGGAACCGCACACCTATGGGTCACTGCCCGGCAAAGAGGACTTTTATTTTGAAGACTTCAAAAGACTAAGTCGAGCCATTCACTCGGCGTCGCCAATCCCGCGCTGCGTTGTCGGCAGTACTCATAGCCGCCGAGCATGTCTGCTGATTGGGAAAGACCGGAAGTAAGCGCCACAAGGTGGTAGTGAAGCGTTTGACCCTGGCTGCGTGAAAACGAGCTCTCTGCTATGATTCGCATGGCGATTTGCCGGGGGGCAATTCATGAAGCGCTTCGTTGAGGGTGCCGATCGCGGACAATCGACGCTGTTGCCGGAATGCCTCGATGAGTGGGTCGATGGCACGAAACGGTCATGCCGGTGGCTTTCACCGCAAGTCAGTGGCCTATTTTGCGGTGGACAGCTTCTTGACGCAGACGGTAGCGCTCGGCTTTGCGTTTGGTGGGCAGTCCCAACTGCTGTCAAATCCCATATTGTTAAACGGCCCATACGGTGGCCGACCACCCGCTGTCCAGATGACAAAGCCGCATATGACCGCAACGATAGCCCAAAGCAGGATGGAATTTTTGCTCATGTCAAATCCTGGTGCTGGCCCTTTCCATCCGTCGTTCACGGAGTGGTCCATTTTGATTTTAGGAGTGGCCCCTTTCGCAATGGCTATCCGGAACCACCAACGCTACCGCCGCCCGGAGGAAAGTGGTCGCGATTGCCGTAATCTGGCGCGACCTTCATGCCCTGCCGAAACGCGAAGCCGATAAAGCCTACAAGGACAATCAGGGCGACAAGCGGGATAACCCAATTCTGCATAGCCTGATCCTCTGTTTAAGCCGCCTCATGTGTGGATGGCCCCCGACTTGCAAGAGTTTTTTTCGCGTGATGAACAGTGGTCGCTTGCAGTCATGTGTCCGGCCTTTCAGTGCGGTCTCATATGACCGCTGGCCTTGATGGATTCCGCGATCGAGGCCTTATCAGTTGGTCGGGATTTGAATCCCGCTGAGGCGGTCAGGTTTCTCTCGATCCGTCGGGTGACCGACTGTGCCATCACGTGTTTTCACTCTCGCAAGCTTGTGGCACGCCGCGGTTTAGCAGTTTATGCTGCCACTGCTGCGTGTCGATAGGTGTCCTGTCTGCTCATGACGGCCCAAGCCACGCGCGCCGTCTTATTCGCTAAGGCGACTGCGGCGACAAGCCGTTGTTTTCGACTTAGCAAGGATGTTAACCAGGGGTCGTTCTCTGGCTTGCTTCGAACAAAGCAGCACCGTGTGTGCGCTATTGACGAGCAGGCGGCGGAGATAACTGTCCCCTCGTTTGCTAATTCCACCGAGACGGGCCTTGCCACCGGTAGAGTTTTGTCTCGGCACCAGCCCGAGCCACGCGGCAAACTCTCTGCCGCTACGAAATATGTTCGGATCTGCAACCGTTGCTGCGATCGCCGTGGCGATGATCGGTCCGATCCCCGGAATGGTGGCCAGACGTTGGCTGACCGGGTTGCTCTTGTGCCACGCGATAACCTGCGTCTCGAGCCCAGCGATCCGCGTCTGAGTATCTTCGATCTGGTTGACGATCACCTTCAGCACCTGACGGGCAATATCCGGTATACGCCCATCCTTCTCGTCCATGACAATCGCAATCAGTCTTGCCACTTTGTGCAGGCCCTGAGCCTCGATCAGACCGAACTCGGCCAAGTGCCCACGCAAAGCATTGACGAGCATGGTCCGCTGGCGGATCAGCAAATCCCGAGCCCGATGCATCATCAGTGCCGACTGTTGCTCCGCCGTTTTTACCGGTACGAAGCGCATCGATGGACGCCGAACCGCCTCGCAGATCGCCTCGGCATCGGCCACGTCGTGCTTGTTGCGTTTTACATAAGCTTTCACATAGTTAGGCGGCATGAGGCGAGCCTCATGGCCAAGCGCAATCAACTCACGGGCCCAATGGTGCGCCGTCGCGCAGGCTTCGAGGCCGACAAGGCACGGCGGAATCCCAGCAAAGAATGCGAGGACCTGGCTGCGTCGCAGCCGCTTGCGCAGCATTACTTTGCCTGCCTCGTCGACCGCATGAACCTGGAAGACACTCTTTGCCAGATCAAGACCAATTGTTGTAATATCGCCCATGGATGGCTCCCTTTGCTGGTGATCTTCTAACGACCACCATCTTGGCACATCGATGCCGTCAGGGGGCCATCCACCCCATCAGTTGGCGGCCTCTTTCATATCAGCCTAAGCCTGCGATGTCGCCTATTTGGCACTTTTGAGACATGCCGACCGACGCCGCACATGTCTGCTTGTCGGAGAAGACCGGAGGTGAGCGGCGCGCGGTCAAAATGACGCGATTGATCCAACGCAGACATGGAGCCGTTCGTTTCGCTTCGCAGCGATTTTCCAAAGAAGATGTTACCAAAGGTTGTGCTTTCATTATAAGAATGCGGAGGTTCCCTCGGAGAATGTAATGTGACCAGACCATTTGGAGGACGCCTGCCGCCCCTCGTCGTTGGGCTGGTAATGGCTGCGATTGGGGCAACAGTCGCCGATCCTCTTCAAGACGGTTCTTTGGCCTATCAACGAAAAGACTACGATACGGCCCTAAATGTTTGGCGGCCGCTTGCTGAGCAAGGCAATCCTGAAGCGCAAAGGTGGCTGGGTCGACTTTACGATAGCGGGCAAGGCGTCCCGAAAGATCAGGCCAAGGCCGCTTTCTGGTATCGTTACGCTGCGGAGCAAGGCGACACTGACGCTCAATTTCGTTTGGGTCAGATGTATATCCTGGGCGGTGACACCATCCCGCGTGACACCGGCATAGGTCTCATATGGCTGAAGAAGGCGGCAGATCAGGGTGACGCCAGCATTCAGAACTTTCTCGGTAATCTCTACTATGACGGCGTGTGGGGCGTGCCGAAGGATGAAGCTCAGGGTAAGGCCTGGTATCGCAAGGCCGCCGATCAAGGTGATCGCCACGCAATGTTGAGCCTCAGCACGGCGGCCCTGTCCCGCAAGGACTATCCCGAACTCCTGCTCTGGACGCGCAAGCTGGCCGACCTAGGCGAGCACTCTGCCGAATTGGCGCTGGGTGCGATGTACGTCGAAGGTCAAGGTGTCCCCAAAGACAAGGAGCAAGGTCTAGCTTGGATGAAAAAAGCTGCATCCCAAAATGACTTTGTTGGGAGCGTTGCGAGAAAAACCATCGAGCGGCTGGAAAGCGAGGGGGCTCCCCCTGCGCCCGCGCCGCCCGACTTCGACAAAATCAGGACTGAAGCCGAACAAGGCAGAGCCGAGGCTCAAGACAGGTTGGGCGAGATTTATCGAGACGAAAAAAATGTACTGAGGGATGATGGCCAAGCCGTAACTTGGTTCCGAAGGGCTGCTGAACAAGGCTATGCAAGAGCGGAGGCAAAGCTCGCCGACATGTATTTTGAAGGCAAAGGCGTTCCCAAGGATCAAGAGCTATCCAATTATTGGCTTCGGAAAGCCGCAGATCACGGTCGTGCCGAAAGTCAGGTGGCGCTGAGTAGAATGTACTTCAACGGCTTCGGTGTTCAGAAGGATGAGACGCTTGGGCTTGAGTGGATGATGAAAGCCGCTGATGGGGGTTCTGACGTCGCGCTCTACGAGATGGGCCGCGCCTACGAATTTGGACGAAGAGGAGTTTCGAAAGACAAAGCCAAGGCGATTGTCTGGTACGAGAAAGCGGCCCAACGCGGCAACATCCAATCGCAATACTTTCTCGCCGAAAAATACGAGCGCGGGGACGGTGTGCCAAAGGATATCGACAAGGCTCTCTTCTGGCTGCACAAAGCGGCCGACCACGACGAAGGTGACTTCGTGCAAAACTTGGCCGCGACGGCATTGGTTCGGCTCGAAAAGAAAGCCCGCTGACGCATTTTGCCGCGCGGCGAATGTCTCCTGGCACGTTTGGGACATGCCGACCGACCCCGCACATGTCTGCTTATCGGGATAGACCGGAAGCGAGCAGCGCGCGGTCAAAGTGACGCGATTGATCCTGAACGGACGTTCGGTCGAAGATGGGCACTGTCCGTATTTGAGCCAGCTTCCTAAGTTGAATTTGGTAGTGCCCTAATTCACGGGCGAGAAGAATAGATCATTGAGCCAGAACAGAATGAAACCGACGGCAACAGCAGCAAGAATGCGAGCCCCAGCCATATCATTTGACTGTAGTAGACGTAGTATTGCTTCGAAAACTCGCTGGTAACGGCCTCCTAAGCGTGAAAAGGCCGCGCTGCTCCACATACTCGCCCGCCCTGAGAAACGCGGCTCGCATCGCCATGGCCCAAAGCACAACAGCGCATCCCCAATCTACGGCGATCAGAAAATAAGAAAGTCGTGCAGTACTTCGCGGAGCATGTGCGTCAGAAAGTTCTGGGCCTCAGTTGGAGGGCTCTTGAATGTTGGGGGCGCTAATCCACCTCTTTTGGTTACATTGCATTTCGATGAAATACAACTGTGACTGAAAGCAAAGCATTTCTCAGCGGGTTGTCTCCATCTGGCGGCACTTTTCGGACATGCCGTAATGTCCGACTTGAGTTCGTTATGCGGACCATAGCGGACGTTCGCCAACGCCTCTGGTTTTATGGATTCACGCCCTGGTATTGTTTTGGTGAACTTGGCCACGCTTCTCCACTGCGGAGATCGACTTTGTCGCCGGAAATCACGGCGACAGCTTCTTCCACTGCCATCATCAGGACCACATGGACGACGGTTTTGCGGGACTGATCACCTAGGCCAGTTAGTTTCAAGCTCAGCCCTATTTGGCTTCAATGCGCGCCACATGAAAATAGCAAATCGGATCGTCGCCCACACCGAGAAGTCTACCGCTGAAATCAAGCCCAAGAACAGAAGCGTCACGCCCGGGCCATCATATTTTCGGCCAACATAATATTGAACGGGGTATTCTATTCGCCAAACCAAAATCCAAAGGAGCATAGATGCGTAAATGAAGGCAACCGCGAAGTAATGGCGCCTACGCAAAGAGTTGAGGTCCCTGGCAATAGAATTTCCGAGCTAGACGTAATCGAACAGCGCCATGAATCCGAAGTCCATATGCAGTTGTTGATGACAGTGGAACAGGGTTCTTCCGGGATTGTCCGCCACAAAGTCGACTTCGACCTGCTGGTAGCCGCCCAGCATGACGACATCCTTCATGATTCCAGCAGTCGTTTTGCCTGCGATCCGGGTCAGTTCAAAGCTATGCCGATGCAGATGCACCGGGTGGATATCGTCGCTGGCATTGCTCATGCGCAACCGATAGCGCTTGCCCTGGCGCAAATGAAACATCGGCTCCATTTTGTCCATTGAGAACGCGACGTCGTTGATGCGCCATTCGTTGAAGCCTTTATTGGCCGCGTTGTTCTTGGTGAACATCATCTCGATGGTTTCATCCGGCGCCTGTCCGTTCGCGCCAGGCTTTCCGAAAACCGTGTAGTCCCATTTGGAAGCTGGCAGGCTTGCTCCATTTGGGCTTTCCGGTCTTTCCGGCATATTCGATCACAATGCCCATGCCCCTGGTGCGGTCGTCATCGGCAAGATCGCCCATCACCCATACGCCCGGATGATTCATCTCGACCACCGCCGATATCCGTTCGGCTGTCCCAAGCCAGAGCACCGGGACCGGCCTCGGCGTCGGGACCGGATTGCCGTCCAGCGCGACCACTTCAAAGCTATGCCCCGGCAAAGCGAGACTGCGGATTTCAGTCGCGCTGCCGTTGACGATATGGAACAGGACCCGCTCGCCTGCCTTCACGCGAACCGGCTCACCATGTCCCAGCATGCGGCCATTGATCGAGAACGAATTATAACCGACCTCGAAACCATGCGGCATGCCTTTGGCCAATGACGCGCGCATGGCTGACTCACCGGCGTCTTCGAGCGCCTTGACGTGCTCGGCTTGTGCCAAAAAACCCATGGCCATGTCACCGCCGCGACTGAGCGCCGGCTGGAATTCCTTGAGCATCAAGAATACTTCGCGATCGTATCGGCCCGGCTCACGTTTCGGCTCGATGTAGACCGTGCCGACTTGTCCGCCGTACTGCCCGCCGGACAGATCGGCACCGGGCGTCAGGTGGGTGTGATAGAAACGCAATCCCGCCGGCCCCGGCGTAAAACTGATGCGACGCATGCCATGGGCGGGAATGAAAGGCGTTCCTTCTTCGAAGGCGCCGTCGACATCTACCGGAACGGTCTGCCCATGCCAGTGCAACTGCTCAGGCGTATCGGTGTCGTTGTGAATATCGACGATGACCTGCTGGCCTTCCTTGAAACGCAACAACGGCCCGGGAAACTGCCCGTTGTAGGTGGTGGTGGAAATGATGCGATCGGGCGCCAGTTCAACCAGGCCATTGCCGATCCGGATCGTGTAATCCGCGGCACCCTGGCGGACAGACGGGCTGGCGGAAGACTGAGCCTGAACCAACCTTGGGACCGCTGTCGAGAGCGCTGTAACTCCTCCAGCCTGCAGCAGCCGGCGCCGATCGATAAACATGAGAACTCTCCGCTGCAACGACCAATCGACCAATTACCCAATTGCACTATCGAAATACGATAGCCTAGATCGAACGACGTCACAAACGTGGCATTTCATCGAAACCGGATCGCGCCTATCTGGTGAACCTATTTTTTTTGCCAAGCGGCTTCGTTCTTTTTCTCGTAATCGCCAAATGCCTTGATCAAGCCGCCGAGCACCTCGGCTGAGGTTTCAAACATGGCCTTGAGCTGCGGTTCATCTACCTTTTGGATATCCTCCCTCAGATGGGTCACAGTCTCTTGCAAGCGGCTTTTCATTTTCTGGGTGTGATGTTGGGGGTTTCGGTCGGCCGACGATGCCATTACGGTTCTCCCATGCGTGGATGGATAACTGGAAACGCTTGGCTTCGATATCGGTTCCCGATACCGTGGAACGATAACGGGGACCGAAAACGTGAATCTGATCGATGAAGTTCAACGACCTGCTCACCGGCTTTATCCGGCTGCATATTCTGCACCATGCGGCAGAACAGGAAATCTATGGCCAATGGATGATCGACGAGTTGGCCCACCACGGCTATCGGCTCAGTCCCGGAACTCTGTACCCAATGCTTCATGCGATGGAGCGCAAGGGCTATCTGACGTCGCGCACACAGCGCGAAGGACGGGTCGGGCGAAAGCTCTACAAAGCAACCAGACTGGGCAAGCAGGGCCTCGAATTGGCCAAGGTGCGGGTTCGGGAATTTACCGGCGAAGCCATCAAGCACCGCGGCTGATCGGTGGTTCCCGCCCATGAGCAGTGATGTTGCCAAGGGCCGCGCAGGTGAAGTTTTTACGGCATTCCTTAAACTTGGCCTGACTTCGTTCGGCGGTCCGATCGCCCATCTCGGCTATTTCCGGGATGAGCTGGTGGTGCGGCGCAAATGGCTCGACGAGGGCGCCTTCGCCGATCTGGTCGCGCTCTGCCAGTTTCTTCCCGGGCCAGCCTCCAGCCAGGTCGGCTTTTCCCTCGGCGTCTTGCGCGGCAACGGTCTGCTGGGCGGGCTTGCGGCGTGGTGCGGCTTCACCATGCCCTCCGCCCTGATCATGTTTGCCTTTGCGATGGGGGCGGCCGCTTTCACCGGAGCAGCGGCCGAAGGTTTCCTGCACGGTCTCAAACTCGTCGCGGTCGCGGTCATCGCCCAGGCGATCTGGGGGATGTCGCGAACCCTCACCCCCGACCGGGCGCGCGCCGGCATCGCACTAGCCGCAATTGCGATTGTCGTCCTGTTCACCGGGTCGCTCAGCCAGATCGCGGCGATTGCGCTCGGCGCGTGCGCGGGGCTTTGGCTTTGCCGCGGAGAAACCGCGCCGGTTGCCGGCCAGCTGAATTTCCCGGTCACGCGGCGGGCCGGTGTCATCGCGCTCGGTCTGTTTGCGGCACTGCTGTTGATCCCTCCGCTCATCGTCACTGTAAGCCATTCGCAGGCTCTCGCGCTGTTCGACGCGTTCTATCGCTCGGGCGCGCTGGTGTTCGGCGGCGGCCATGTCGTGCTGCCGTTATTGCAGGCGCAGGTCGTGACCCCGGGATGGGTCAGCAACGAGGCATTCCTGGCGGGCTATGGTCTGGCCCAGGCAGTGCCGGGACCGCTGTTTACTTTCGCGGCCTATCTCGGCGCAGTGACGGGACCTTCCCCCAACGGCATTGCGGGGGCCATCATCGCCCTGGTCGCGCTGCTGCTGCCTGGCATGCTGCTGGTCTACGGCATGTTGCCATTCTGGGATGCGATGCGCACACGCCCTAATGCGCAGGCCGCCATGCGCGGCACCAACGCCGCCGTGGTCGGCATTCTCGGGGCGGCGCTCTATCATCCGGTCTGGACCAGCGCGGTCGCAACGCCACGCGATTTCGCTCTGGCACTCGCGGGCTTTCTGCTGCTCACCGTCTGGAAGCTGCCGCCATGGATCGTGGTGGTGCTCCTGGCCGGTGCCGGCATCCTGGCACAACTGCTCTGAATATCCCGCGTGGAGACATCGAAGATACGCGCCGCTAGGATGAGGTCGAGGCGGTGCCAGCCGTCCACCGCCCGAGGGATGTCGCGATGTTGAACAATATGCTGCGCACCAGCGAATCCGGCTGGACCATTCTGGTGCGGCTTCTCGTGGGACTGGTCGTTTTTCTGCCCGAGGGTATCCAGAAACTCATTTTTGCCGATGTTCTGGGCGCGGGACGGTTTGTCAAAATCGGCATCCCCTACCCCGACGTCATGGGTCCTTTTGTCGGCGCGGTCGAGACCGTCTGTGGCGCGCTGATCATCCTCGGACTATTGACGCGGCTGGCCGCGATACCGCTCATTGTCATCATGATCGTGGCGCTGGTCTCGACCAAGCTCCCGATCCTGGTGGGACACGACGTGGGGATGTTCCATCTGGCGCAGGACGTCAAACGCACCGGCTTCTGGAGCATGATGCATGAAGCCCGTGCCGACCTCACGATGCTGCTCGGCTGCGTCTATCTTTTAATCGTCGGCGCAGGCCGCTGGTCGCTGGACGCGGTTCTGGCGCGATAGCCGCCGCGGGCCGCGCATGCTATTTCCTGATCCAGTTCGATGCCGCAATGAAAGACTTCGAGACCGCCCTCCGACAAAACCACGATTTCCCGCATCAACAGCGTCAGCCACCGGCAACGCAAGCGAGCCGGCACGCGACCGAGCTTTGTTCGCAAGCTTCAAGAAACGCATAAAGGGTCATCCATGATATCTGCCGATCACACCATCCGGCGACTGATGTTCGCGCTCTTTCTGGCGATTTCTGCCGCCTGCGTGCCCGGCGCGCATCAGGCCCGCGCGGAGGCGCCTTATCCCGCCAGACCCGTGCGCATCATTTTGCCAAACGGGGTCGGCGGCGTCGCCGATACCACGGTGCGCATCGTCGCGGAAAAGCTGAGCGACAAGCTCGGGCAGCGCTTCTACGTCGAGAATCAGCCCGGCGCCGGCGGCATCGCCGCGGCGCGCGCGGCGATCTCGTCGCCGCCCGACGGCTATACGCTGACGCTATTGACCAACGGCACCGCGATCAGCGTTCCCCTGTTCCAGAAGCTGCCGTTCGATCCGCTGAAGGATTTTGAGCCGATCTCCAGCCTCGGATTTTTCGATTTCATCTTCACGACCAGCGCCACCTCGCCGTACAAGACGATCGGAGACTTCATCGCGGCCGCCAGGGCAAAACCCGGCAGCTTGAATGTCGGCACCATCAATATCGGCAGCACGCAGAACCTGTCGGCCGAACTGTTGAAATTGGCGGCCGGTATCGACTTCACGATTGTTCCCCACCGGGGGACACCCGAGATCGAGTTGTCGCTGCTGCAAGGCAATATCGCGCTGATGATCGACACCTATTCGACGGTGAAAGGCAATATCACCGACGGCAAATTCCGGGCGCTGGCATCGTCGGGCGCGACACGTTCGGAAAGCACGCCTGATATCGCCACCATTCAGGAAAGCGGCGTTGCCAATTACGATGTCGTCTCCTGGAATGGGCTGTTTGCGCCCGCCCGCACCCCGCCGGAAATCATCAAGACGCTCAACAGCGCGTTGCAGGACGTCCTCGCCGATCCCGATGTCAAGAGGCGGCTGATCGAACTTGGCATCGAGGCCAGAGCGAGTACGCCGCAGCAACTCTCGGACCGGCTCAAATCCGATATCGACAAGTGGGCGAAAGTGATCGAGAAGGCCGGAATACCGAAGCAGTAACCGCGCCTGCCGCGCGCTTATCGTTCCAGGATTCGATTCCTGATCTGGAGATCGTCGGACATGACCGTGAACTCGACCAACCCGAGGCAATGGAAAATCGGCCTCGTCGGCTACGGCGAAGTCGGCCGCATCCTCGCCGAGGATCTGCGCAAGCAGGATGTCAGGGTCAGCGCCTATGACATCAAGCTGCGCAGCGACCAGACCGGCGGCGCGTTGCGCGATCACGCCGGTGCGCATGGTGTCGAACTGATGGCTTCGCATGCCGATCTCGCCGCGCAGGCCGACTTCATCGTCTCGGCCGTCACCGCCAGCCAGGCCGTGCCGGTGGCGCAGGCCTGCGCACCCGCAGTGAAATCCGGCGCCTGGTTCCTCGACTTCAATTCGGCATCGCCCGGCGCCAAGCAGCGTGCGGCGACGCTGATCGACGGCAGCGGCGGGCGCTACGTCGAGGGCGCGGTGATGACGTCGATCCCGCCCTACCGCATCAAGGTGCCGTTGTTGCTTGGCGGCGCCGGCGCCCAGGAACTGGCGCCGCTGCTGGTCGAATTGGGCTTCGGCGCCAAGGTAGCGAGCGAAAAGCTTGGCGTCGCATCGGCGGTCAAGATGTGCCGCAGCGTGATGATCAAGGGCCTCGAGGCGATGGTGATCGAAAGCTTCACCACCGCGCGCGCCTATGGCGTCGAGGACGCGGTGCTGGCATCGCTGAAGGAAACCTTTCCCGGCATCGACTGGGAGAAACAGGGCGCCTATTTCTTCCAGCGCGTAATCGAGCATGGCAGGCGCCGCAGCGAGGAAGTCCGCGAAGTCGCCGAAACCGTCCGCGAGATCGGCCTGACACCGTGGTCGGCGCAGGGCACCGCCGAACGCCAGGCCTGGGTCGCCGACCTCGCCGACCAAGGCCTGTTCGGCCCGAAAGGCACGCCGGAGTTTGCCCGCAGCCCGGACTGGCGCACCGAAGCCGATCGCATCCTTGCCGGCATCGCGCAGAACAACAAATCAAAGAAAAACAACTGATGACCGCACCCGAGATCACACCGCCCATGCCATTCGAAAAAACACAATTCGAGAAAGCACAATCTGAAAAAACACAATTTGAAAAAACAGCTGGCTGGCTCGACTGGTACGCCGGTCCCACAAAACCGCGCTTCAAGGTGCCGGCCGGCGCAGTGGACACGCATTGTCATGTGTTCGGCCCCGGCGCCGAATTTCCCTATGTGCCCGAGCGCAAATACACGCCCTGCGATGCGTCGAAGCAGCAGTTGTTTGCCTTGCGCGATCATCTCGGCTTTTCGCGCAACGTGATCGTGCAGGCCACCTGTCACGGCGCCGACAACCGCGCCATGCTCGACGCGCTGGCGCATTCCGGTGGCAAGGCGCGCGGCGTGGCCACCGTGAAGCGCGACATCAGCGATGCGCAGTTGCAGGCATTGCATGACGCCGGGGTGCGCGGCGTGCGCTTCAATTTCGTCAAGCGCCTGGTCGATTTCACGCCGAGGGCCGAATTGATGGAGATTGCCGGCCGCATCGCGAAACTCGGCTGGCATGTCGTGATCTATTTCGAAGCCGTCGATCTGCCGGAATTGTGGGATTTCTTCACGGCGTTGCCGACGACGGTTGTCGTCGACCACATGGGCCGGCCCGATGTCGGCAAGCCGGTCGATGGACCCGAGTTCGCGCTGTTCATGAAATTCATGACGCAGCACCGCAACGTATGGTCCAAGGTCAGTTGCCCGGAGCGGCTGTCGGTGTCCGGGCCGCCGGCGTTGAACGGCGAACAAAACCCCTACCGCGACGTGATCCCGTTCGCTCGGCGTATCGTCGAGACGTTTCCCGATCGCGTGCTCTGGGGTACCGACTGGCCGCATCCCAACCTGAAGGGGCATATGCCCGACGACGGCCTTTTGGTCGACTTCATCCCGCATATCGCGGTAACAGCCGAACTGCAGCACAGCCTATTGGTCGACAACCCGATGCGGCTTTACTGGCAGGAACACCCTGAAGAACAAACTTGAAGCAGAACGCGCTTTATTTCAGCGCACTGTTTTAGTGCGTCAGTGCATCGTCTCCAGGCATTCATTCGCCCGCCCGACGCGCGAAACCGCCGCGTAGAGTTGATGGATTTCAGCCTCAAGATGCTCGTTCACCAGCAACAGCGCCTCAAGCGCGTCGCGCATGCTGCCGTCGCATGCCGCGACGATTTCTTCGATAGCCAATTGAGTTCGCTTGGAAGCCATGTGCAATCCCCTGCATAAACACCCATTCTAATATCCTTCAGGGATTGGGGCGAAATTCGGCGGCCAAAGCGATCATTTGATGACGCCGTGGCATATCCACTGGGATTTTACGGGCGGCGTCCTTACGCAGCGGCGGCGGCAAAGGCTCGCGGGCTCAGGACATACTCCTTCAAAACCGTGTCCTTGGCGTCGACTTCAACCAGCGATACGTCATAGGTCCAGAGATCGGCGAGGTGCTGGAGTACCCGCCGGGTATCTGTCTCGCTTAACTGGGCGCCTTTCACCACGACATGGCGCAACATCAGACGGCGATCGCCGGCCAGATCGACATCGACCACTTCGATATTGGGGTCGATGTATCCCACATCATATTGCCGGGCCAGTTCGCGGCGCACCCGCCGGTAGCCGCGCGCATCATGGATCGCATCGACCAGAATGCCCTCGGTTTGCCTGGGGTCGTCGTGCAGATGGAACATGCGCAGGTTCCGCATCAGCCGCGGGCTGAGGAACTGGCTGATGAAACTTTCATCGCGGTAGTTGGCCCAGATATCGCGCAGCACCCCCATGACGTCGCCCTTGCCGGCGATGTCCGGGAACCACTCGCGGTCCTCGTCCTCGGGGTTGGATACGATCCGCTCGATGTCCTGCATCATGGCAAAGCCGAGCGCATAGGGGTTGAAGCCCGAGAAGCGCTGGTCGTCGAAATCGGGCTGGAACACGACATTGGTGTGTGATTGCAGGAATTCGAGAAAATTGCCGTCGGAAAGCCGGCCCTGTTCGTGCAATCGGCTCATGATGCGGTAATGCACGTAGGTCGCGGTGCCTTCGTTCATGACCTTGGTCTGGCTCTGCGGGTAGAAATACTGCGCGATGTGCCGCACGATGCGGAGCAGTTCGCGCTGCCAGGGTTGCAGGCGCGGCGCGGTCTTTTCGAGGAAGTACAGGATATTTTCCTGCGGCAGCCCGAGCAGGTTGCGGCGCCGTTCCTTGTTTTTCAATTCCGCGCTCTTGATCGGTCCGGTCGGAACCGTGCGCCACAGATCGTTGAACGCGCTCTCTTCATGGGCGCGGCGCTCGCCGGCGCGCTTTTCCTCGGCGCGAAGATCGAGATTCTTCTTGCCGGGATAGCGATCGATCCCGTGCGACATCAGCGCATGTGCCGCATCGAGCGTATGCTCGACCGCCAGGCGGCCGTGATGCTCCTCGCATTGCGCCACGTAGCTCTTGGCAAAATCCAGATAATCGAGAATGGCGTCGGCGTCGGTCCATTGCTGGAACAGATAATTGTTCTTGAAGAAATGATTGTGGCCGAACGCGGCATGCGCGATCACCAGCGTCTGCATGGTCGCGGTGTTTTCCTCCATCAGATAGGAAATGCACGGCGACGAGTTGATCACGATCTCATAGGCGAGGCCCCGCAGGCCCTTGCGATAGAACGCCTCGTGATGCGCGAAATGCTTGCCGAATGACCAGTGCTTGTAGAACAGCGGCATGCCGGCAGAGGAATAGGCATCCAGCATCTGCTCGGCGGTGATGATCTCGATCTGGTTGGGATAGACGTCGAGCCCAAGCTCGGTTAGCGCGATCTCCTCGCAGGCATCATGGATGCGCTGCAATATCCGAAAATCCCAGTCCGCCCCCTCAAACAAGCGCTCGGCTGTCGCGGTCTTGACTGTCGCAGTCATGGCGCGGCTTTCTCCTGCTTGCGACGCTGGAACAGGTCGTGGAATACCGGAAAGATCTCGCTTCGGTCGCTGACCTTGCGCATCGACAATGGCGCACCATTGGCGCGCAACCGTTGATACAGCGTCCACAACGAGGAATCCGGCATTTCGAACGAGCTGCCGTTGGCCTCGCCAACTTCAAGATAGGCAAAGAACTGGCTGACCGGAAGGATCATTTCGGTCAGGAGCCGGCCGGCGACCGCGCCATCCGAAATCGAATTGTCGCCGTCCGAGGCCTGGGCGGCATAAATGTTCCAGTCGGCGGGACGGAACCGCGACCTGACGATCTCGTGCATCGCCTGTAGCGCGCTCGAAACCATGGTGCCGCCCGACGCCGGCCCGTGAAAGAAGGTCTCTTCGTCGACTTCTTCGGCCCGGTCGGTATGACGAATGAAGACGATCTCGACGTGGCGATATCGCCGCGTCAGGAACACGTAGAGCAGCATGTAGAAGCGCTTGGCCAGGTCCTTCATGTGCTCGGACATCGAGCCGGAAACGTCCATCAGGCAGAACATTACGGCCTGCGCCACCGGTTTCGGCACGGTCTCGAACCGGCGAAACCGGATGTCGATCGGATCGATAAACGGTATCCGGCGCATTTTCGCCTTCAAGGCCTCGAGTTCGGCCATCAGCTCGGAGCGGCGCGGCTCGTCGCTGTCGGCGATCTCCGCCTCGAGCTCGGCAATCGTTTCCGGCCGAGGCCGCCGCAACGCGACACGCCGCGCCAGCGCCAGCCGTACGGTGCGGCTGACCGAAATATTCGCCGGCGAGCCTGACGTCGTGTATCCGGCGCGAGCCAGACCGGCACTTTCGATATCGGCAAGCTTGCGCTTGGCAAGGTCGGGCAATTCGAGGTCATCAAGGAACAGGTCGACAAATTCGTCGCGGCTCAGGACGAAGCGGAATGCATCCTCGCTGTCACCCTCGCCCGGATCGGACCCGCGTCCGCGGCCTTCGCCCCCCGAACGCGGCAGCCTGTCGCCTTCGACGAACTTCTTGTTGCCGGGAAGCACCATGTCGCGGGTGCCGCCTTCGCGGTGAAAGCGGGGTTCGTTCATCCCGTCGAGGGGAATGCTGACCTCGCCGCCCTCCAGGACATCCTTGATGTCGCGGTCCTGGGAGGACTTCTTGACGGCGCCCTGAACCAGCGCTTTGGCACGGCGCAGAAAACGCTGACGGTTCTCCAGGCTCTTGCTGCCCGGGTTCAGGCGCCGATCGACGATATGCATGGCCAACCCTGCATTTGCCTTAGCCTCAGCCGGCTTGCTTGACGCGCATGTACCATTCGACGAGCCGGCGGACCTGGCGCTCGGTGTACCCGCGCTCCACCATCCGCGCGACAAACTCGCCGTGCTTCTTCTCGGTGTCGCCGTCCTTTTTCGAACCGAACGAGATCACCGGAAGCAGGTCCTCGACCTGGGAGAATATCCGCTTTTCGATCACTTCGCGGATTTTTTCATAGGAGGTCCAGGACGGATTCTTGCCGGCGTTCTGGGCCCGCGAGCGCAGCGAGAACTTGACGACCTCGTTGCGGAAGTCCTTGGGGTTGGCGATCCCGGCCGGCTTCTCGATCTTGGTCAGCTCCTGGTTGAGCAGCTCGCGATTGAGCAGTTGATTAGTATCGGGATCCTTGAAGTCCTGATCCTCGATCCAGGCATCGGCGTAATCCACATAGCGGTCGAACAGGTTCTGACCGTAATCCGAATAGGATTCGAGGTAGGCCTTCTGGATTTCGTGACCGATGAACTCCGCATAGCGCGGCACGAGCTCGGCCTTGATGAACTCGAGGTAGCGCTTCTCGACTTCCTCAGGCAGTTGCTCGCGGCGGATCGATTGCTCCAGTGCGTACATCAGATGCACCGGATCGGCGCCAAGCTCCGTGGTGTCGTGGTTGAAGGTCGCGGCCAGAACCTTGAAGGCGAACCGCGTCGAAACGCCGTCCATGCCCTCGTCGACGCCGGCGGCATCCTTGTACTCCTGGACGCTGCGCGCCTTGGGGTCGGACTCTTTCAGGCTTTCGCCGTCATAGACCCGCATTTTCGCGAATGTGGTCGAGTTCTCATGCTTGCGCAGACGCGACATCACCGAGAAGCGCGCCAGCGTCTCCAGCGTTGCCGGCGCACACGGCGCGGCGGCAAGTTCCGATCCCGAGATCAGCTTCTCATAAATCTTCTGCTCCTCGGTGACCCGCAGGCAGTAGGGCACCTTGATGACGCAGATACGGTCGATGAAGGCTTCATTGTTCTTGTTGGACTTGAAGCTCTGCCATTCGGCTTCGTTCGAATGCGCCAGGATCACACCGGTAAAGGGGATCGCGCCGATATTCTCGGTGCCGATGTAGTTGCCTTCCTGGGTCGCGGTCAAAAGCGGATGCAGCATCTTGATCGGCGCCTTGAACATCTCGACGAATTCGAGGATGCCCTGGTTGGCGCGGTTCAAGCCGCCGGAGTAGCTGTAGGCATCGGGATCGTTCTGGGCGAAGGTTTCCAGTTTGCGAATGTCGACCTTGCCGACCAGCGAGGAGATGTCCTGGTTGTTCTCGTCGCCGGGTTCAGTCTTTGCGATCGCGATCTGGCGCAGCCGCGACGGCTGGATTTTCGCGACGCGGAAGCGCGAAATATCGCCGCCGAAGGACTCGAGCCGTTTGTAGCACCAGGGGCTCATCAGGCCGGTGAGACGGCGGCGCGGAATGCCGTACTTCTCCTCGATCATGGGACCGAGATTTTCCGGATCGAACAGGCTGAGCGGACTCTCGAACACCGGGCTCAATTCGTCGCCGGCTTTCAGGACATAGATGGGGTGAATTTCCATCAGCGACTTCAGCCGCTCGGCGAGCGATGACTTGCCGCCGCCGACCGGGCCGAGCAGATAGAGAATCTGCTTGCGCTCTTCCAGCCCCTGTGCGGCGTGCCGGAAGAACCCGACGATCCGCTCGATGGTTTCCTCCATGCCGTGGAACCCGGAGAATGCCGGATAGGCGCGCATGGTCCGGTTCAAAAAGATACGGCCAAGGCGGGGATCCTTGGCCGTGTCGATCATCTGGGGTTCACCGATCGCCGCCAAGAGCCGTTCGGCCGCATTGGCATATCGCATCGGATCTCCGCGACAAGATTCCAGATACTCCGCCATCGACAGATCGGTTTCGCTGCGGGCCTCGAAGGACCGGGCGAAAGCGTTGAACAGAGAATCGTTGTACATGACCCCTCTCCTCGTCTGGTTGGCTGCACTGCTGGAACGCGCGTCATACTCCTGCGTCATCGGAGTGCTATCTGCCGCGATCGCGAATCAGCATCAGCACATGCACCCATTGGACACGCGTCTAACTGAATGACGCAATGCAATAGTTGTGCTAGAGTAGCAGCCATCGACAAGAAACGATGGAATTTCTGCGAGATGTAACTGTGCCGCAACATCCGGATATTTACTGGTGTCCGGACCGTCCGCATCAATCGGTAGCTAATAAGGCGTCTGCCGTTCGGCAAGCCGACTCCTTCGTGAACTAACCGGAGCAATGCCTCAGCCTCCAAAGCTTCCCTCGCACACGTGAAACGCCTGCTCGTTTCGCGCATTATATTAACGCTTTCAGCGCCTGCTGGGTCCCGCCGCAGCGCCCTGAATTACATGTAAAATCGTGTCCGCCGCGCGGCCACCTAACGCACGATCTCGTGAGCGCGCGCGCCCATTTTGCCTGCAATTACGCCGCGTTACAGCAGCAATTCCGTTCGATATTGGGCGGAGAGCGCCTTGGCCCGTTGCACCCGCTCGGTTCGTTCGGCGTCACTGAGCTTCGGCGGCGGCGACCCACGGCTATCGACGGGATCGCCGACCGCCACGAAGAAATCCTCCTGCCCCGATGGTGTGCACATGCAAAGCAGGTGTGCAGGCCTGTCTGATTTATTCTTGAAGGAGTGAGGCGCGTTGGCGGGGATGTTCACGGTCGAACCGGCGCCCGCCAGCCGCACCTCACCCCGGAAGATGAACTCGATCTCGCCATCCAGGATCGTGAACATTTCCTCGAAGTCATGGCGATGCGGCGGCGGCCCGCCGCCAGGGGGCACCAGCATATCTGTCAGGCAGTAACGGCCCGCAGTCTGTTCACCGGTCACCAGGATCGTGTAAACGCCGCCCGCGATCGAGACGTGGCGCAGCTTCGGGTCATCCGGGTCGGCCACCGTCAGTTTGCGGTTCGCGTCGTCAGGCGGGATCGCCGCCACCTGCCAAGTGGTGTTGCCGTTGGCCATCCGATGTCTCCTTTTTGTTGGTAAGCATCGCAGGTCTGCGGTCGCGAATGCACCTATTCGAAAGTCTTGTTCGTGGCTCTCAGCCTCCGCGCCAGGACGCGCATCATGCCTGGACGCAAAAATGGCGTTTGGCTGACCAGGAACAGAAACTGCTTTTCCGAGATGGGGACCAGTTCGGCATCCGTCCTGGCCATCGCCGTGGCGCTGCGCGGCGCATCGTCGATCAGCACCATCTCGCCAAAGATGTGATCGGTTGAAAGTTCGGCAAGCGTGCGATTGCCCGACCGAATTGCGACCTCGCCGCTCTTGATGACAAAGAGCTGGTCGGCCGCGTCGCCCTCTCTGAAGATGACGTCGCCCGCTCTGGCCGAACGCGTCGCTATTGCATTGCCCGTCAAAACACCAAAATCGATTTCAGAAGCCGCTATGCCCCACCGCGCCCCATGCATGAAGTTTTATTTGTAATGCTCAATTGTTTCATTTCTATCACCTCCCGCAGCATCCGTCGATCAGTCTCATCGGCCTCGAGCACATCGGATTGACGCATCAGTGCCGCCGGTGCCTCTGTCACAATTCATGATCGCCGCGCAAACGCCTGGAGGGACAAGATGTCCTGCCTGGCGCGCAAACCATCCCCGCCAGGCGCGGCAGTCCTCACCTTGCACGAGCAGCATGGCGCATCGCGACGGCCGATCATCCGGACGCCCCGTCTAAATTGATCCTGTGCGGGACTATGCCGCAGGCTGCATCGCGACGTCTCGGCAAAATCCGAAACGCGCGTTGATCGTGAACTCAGTTTGGGGACACAAGAATTTAGCTAAATTTAAAAGCGCAGCCGACGCACATTCGTCAGCATGATCCAGCCGATCGCAGCGACGATCGTACTTGCCCCCAAGTTGCATCGCATGCAAAATCAGCCAGCGGATATGGACAGCGAACCCACAAGCGTCAGCATACCTGACTTGCTTCGTCTGAGACCTGCGGCGACCGAGACCGATACAACTTTCGATCGGCGCGGGGCACTTTTCAAAATACCGTCGTTACACCGATCGATCGCGAACTTTAACGCCAGCGCCAATGCAAAGCGGCCTGCACGAGCGCCGCATAATCCCGAGGAGAATCCAGGGCTCGCCGTGGTGCGCGCCAACCCAGTCGTCGCTACCGGAGACAGGTTTCAATAAGCCATGTCGGCTTCAGGTGCATCAGAAAAGGATTACGCCATGAGCAATGACAAAATTCCGGAAAAACGGGAGAGCGATACGCGTTCTGTCGGCGGCGGATTGAAACGCCGCGACCTGTTGCTGAGCGGCAGTTCTTTGGTCGCCGCTTCGGCGCTCTCGGCTGTTGGGCTGGCAGGTCCTGCAGAGGCGCAACAGCCGACGCCGGCCACTGGTGGGAAGAAGCCCAACATCATCGTCATCATGGGCGACGACATCGGCATGTGGAATATCGGCGCCTATCATCGCGGCATGATGGCCGGCCGGACGCCTAATCTCGACAAGCTCGCCGCCGAAGGCATGATGTTTACCGATTACTACGCAGAGGCCAGCTGCACGGCAGGCCGCGCCAATTTCATCACCGGCGAACTGCCGATCCGCACCGGCATGACCACGGTCGGCCAGGCCGGCGCACCGATAGGTATCCCTGCGCAGGCGGTGACGATCGCTACCGCCCTAAAAGGAATGGGCTACGCCACCGGCCAGTTCGGCAAGAACCACCTTGGCGACAAAAATGAATTCCTGCCGACGGTGCACGGCTTCGATGAGTTCTTCGGCTACCTTTATCATCTCGACGCAATGGAAGACCCGGCGCATCCCGGCTATCCGCAGGATCTGTTGAATACGGTCGGACCGCGCAACATGATCCATTCGTATGCGACCAATGTCGATGACGCCACCGTGGATCCACGCTGGGGCAAGGTCGGCAAACAGAGAATTGAGGATGCCGGAACGCTCTATCCCAAGCGAATGGAAACCGTAGACGATGAAATCCGCGACCTTGCCGTGAAGTTCATCGACAAGGCCAAAGCCGACAACAAGCCGTTCTTCGTCTGGCTCAATCCGACGCGCATGCACATCGTCACTCATCTCTCGCCGAAATACGAGGCGCTTCGCAACTCGCAGAATGGCTGGACCATCCACGAAGCGGGCATGGCGCAGCTCGACGACGACGTCGGCATCGTGATGAATAAGTTGAAAGACATCGGCGAGGATGACAACACCATCGTAGTCTTCACCACCGACAACGGCACCGAGGTATTTACCTGGCCGGATGGCGGGCAGACGCCTTTCGCGCAGAGCAAGGGCACGGTCTTCGAAGGCGGCTTCCGGGTGCCGGCGTTGATCCGCTGGCCCGGCAAGGTGCCGGCCGGCAAGGTCGAGAACGGCATTATCTCCGGGCTGGACTGGTTTCCGACCTTCCTCGCCGCGGCGGGAAACCCGAACATTGTCGAGGAGCTGAAGAGGGGCAAACAGATCGGCGATACGACCTACAAGTGTCATCTGGACGGCTATAATCAGATGGACATGATCACCGGCAAGGGGCCCTCGAACCGGCACGAGGTCTGGTATTTCGGGGAAAGCGAACTGGGTGCCGTGCGCATCGACGATTTCAAGTATCGCTTCATCGATCAGCCTGGAGGCTGGCTAGGTGAAAAGACCAAGCCTGACGTGCCCTATCTGATCAACCTTCGGCTCGATCCTTTCGAGCGCACAGGCTGGCCCGACAGTGGCACCAAATACGGCGCACAACAATATTTCGACTGGTTCAAATACGAATTCTGGCGTTTTGTGTTCGTTCAGCAGCAAGTGGAAAAGCTGGCGATGACGGCGATCGAGTTTCCACCGATGCAGAAGGGCGCCAGCTTCAACCTCGATGCCGTGAAGGCGAAGATCGAGGCTGCCAGGAACGCAATGGCCAAATAGGCACGCCAGGATTTACGGCGGGTGCCTCAGACCCCCGGGGTACCCGTCGGACGGATACAAAAGCAGCAAACTGATCGTCGTCATCCGCCGACCGTTGGGAGTACGAGCATGGCTCCGTTAAATCTGCCGCTCTGGCTTCGTTTTGTCCTGCTCCTCGGTGCCGTCGGTCTTGCGACCGGCGCAGGCCTGCTTGGCTACCGGTATTATACGCGCCCTACAACGCTGAGCGTGGCGGTAGGCTCAATCGACGGCGAAGCTGCCAAGGCCATGTCGGCGATCGCGAGCCGGCTGGCTTCAACCAATGCGCCGGTGCGGCTGCGGGTCATCGACAGCGGCACCGCGCTTGAAGCGGCTCATGCGTTTTCGGCAGGCAAGGCGGATCTCGCGGTGGTTCGCGGCGATGTCGGGGACCTGTCGGAAGCCCAGGCCGTCGTCATCGTCAGTCATGTGGTCGTGCTCGTCATCGCGCCGCCGGGGTCGGCCATCGACAGTATGGACAAATTGAAGGGCCGCCGCGTGGGCGTGATTAGCGCGGACACCAATGCCAGAATTGTCGATGTGCTGAGCAAGGAATATGGCCTCGATCGTGCCAAGGTATTCAAGGATATCGCATTGCCTGATGCAAGGCGCGCCGTTCAATCCAAAGAGGTCAATGCGCTGCTTGTCGTAGTCCCCTTGGCCGAAAAATACTTGTCGCTGGTACGGGACCTGTTTGCGCAAAGCTCCAAGGCCGTGCCGGTATTGCTCCCGATTGAGTCCGCCGGCGCAATCGCACAGGCCAACCGCGCGTATGAAAGCTTCGAGGTGCCCAAAGGCACGCTGCGCGGATCGCCGCCGGTTCCGGAAGATGACCTGACGACCCTGAGGGCTTCATTTTATCTGGTCGCGAACAAGAAACTCGGCAATGACCTGATAACCAGCCTCACGGAAACGATCATGCACGTGCGCAGGGAGCTTTTGGCCGAGCAGCCGATCTTCGCACAAATAACAGCACCGAGCACCGACGCGGATGCCTACATTCCATTACACCCCGGAGCGGCTGCCTTCTACAACGGCACCCAGCAAAGCTTCATGGATGAATACGGCAACTGGATCTACCTGACGCCAATGCTGCTGGGGGGCATGGCCACCGTGTTTGCCGCGGCCTGGAAGTTCCTCGGTCTTGGAAAGCCGGTGACCATACTGGGCCCGCTGGATTCCCTTTATGCCCTCGGACGCCGGATCCGCAAGGCCGGCACAGAGGCCGAACTTTCAGATATCGAAGAAGAGATCGACACCATCCTCCGGACGCAACGCGCCAGATCCGCCGGCGGAGACGAGACCGCCGTCGATGACGCCACCTTGAATGTGGCGGCCCATCGGCTGGAGAGCTTGATACACGATCGACGAACGATGTTGGCAAAGAGACCGTCAGTCGTCTCAGCGGCCTGAGCGGCGGGGTACTTGACCAAGGAGCGACGAGGAATTGCGATTGACGAAATCAGACTTCAACCAGGAGAATAGTCATGAAATTTCTGGTGATCTCTCTGATGCTGGCTGGAAGCTTCATACCATCAGCGATGGCACAGAATGCTTCGTCGCCCATCACCGAAGAGGCCGCGCGCGCCATCGGCGTTGACGCCTACCTCTATTTCTATCCGTTGATCTCTGCCGACATCACGCGCAAGCAATCCACGAACATCGAGGCAGGGAAAGAGTTCGGAAAAGGTCCGATGAACATGTTCGTGAACGTTCCGGCCTTTCCGCCTGCCGATGCAAAGGTGGTGGTGCGGATCAACTTCGATACGCTTTATTCCATTGCATGGCTCGATCTCACCAGGGAACCGCAAATCGTCTCCGTGCCGGATACAGACGGGCGCTATTACCTGATGCCAATGCTCGACATGTGGACTGATGTTTTCGCTTCGCCGGGCTGGCGGACGACAGGCACCAAGGCAGCGAATTTCCTCGTGACGGCGCCGGGCTGGAGCGGCACGGTTGCAGAGGGATTTACCCGCATCAGTGCGCCGACGCCCTATGTCTGGATCATCGGCCGCACCAAGACCGACGGCCCTTCGGATTACGATGCGGTACATAAGATTCAGGCGGGTTATAATGTCACGCCGCTGTCGCGTTGGGGCAAGGCACCGGAGCCGGTGATCGCGAAGATCGATCCGAGCGTTGATATGAAGACGCCGCCGAAGATTCAGGTCGATACCATGCCGGCCGCCAAATACTTTACCTACGCGGCTGAACTCCTCAAGTTGCACCCGCCGCACATCACGGATCAACCGATCATCGCTCAGATGAAGAGGATCGGGATAGAGCCGGGCAAGAGCTTCGACTTCGACGAGCTCAGCCCGGTCGTAAAAACGGCGCTGGAAGGCGCCCCCGAGGCGGCACAGCAATTGATGGCGTGGAAGGTGCCGACGCTCGCCCGGATAGTGAACGGATGGTCCATGAACACTGACACGATGGGCGTCTACGGCAATTACTACCTCAAGCGCGCCATCGTCAGCCAGCTCGGCCTCGGCGCCAATCTGCCTGAGGACGCCATCTATCCGCTCAACCTCTTCGACGACACCGGCAAGCCACTCGACGGCGCGAACAAATACACGATCCACTTCGACAAGGCTGCTACTCCGCCCGTCAACGCTTTCTGGTCCATCACTCTCTATGACAGCGAAGGCTTTCAGGTCGCGAACGAACTCAATCGTTTTGCGATCAGCAGTTACTTTCCCTTCAAGACCAACGCGGACGGGTCGCTCGACCTTTACTTTCAGAACGAAAGCCCCGGCAAGGACAGGGAAGCCAACTGGCTGCCCGCGCCGAAGGGGGCATTCAACCTGACTATGCGTCTTTACGGCCCGAAGTTCGAAGCGCTTACCGGTAAATGGAATCCGCCGGCGATCACGAAAGTTCAAGGACTGAAAAACCTGACGGCCGAATAACTGACTGGCGGGGGGACTTCGGAATGAACGCTTTGTTGATCTCGCTCCTTGTCTTCGCGATCGTATTTGGCGGCGCCTTGCTCGGAGCGGTTCTTCGCCCTTTGTTGTCGGAAAAGCACCTGCAACCGGACTCGAAGGACATCGTAAAAATGGCCACGGGCCTGATCGGCACATTGGCCGCACTCGTATTGGGTCTGCTGATCGCATCCGCGAAAAGCTCGTTCGACCTGAAGACCAACCAGGTCAAGCAAATGACCGCGACAATCATCCTCGTCGACGGTCTGCTCGAGCAATATGGTCCGGAAGCAATTCCCCTTCGAATTGCTCTGCGACAGAGCATTCCGCCGCTGGCCGATCGGATTTGGCATGAGCAGGAAATTCCAACCGGCAGGCCCGTTCATTTCGAGTCGAGCGCCCAGTCGTGGGCATTCGAAAATGAACTGGAACGCCTGACGCCGAAAAATGACGCGCAACGCTCGTTGCAATCGCGCGCCGTTGCGGCCTTCACGGAAGGCGCGCAGACCCGGCTATTGCTGTTTGCCCAGGCCGGCGGCTCGATCCCGACTCCGTTTTTGATCATTCTGGTTTTCTGGCTGAGCGCGATTTTCGTGAGTTTCACCTTGTTCGGGCAGACCAATCCGGTCGTGATGGTCTCGCTGTTTGTGTGCGCGTTGTCATTTGCCGGCGCCATTTTCCTGGTTCTGGAGCTCGACAACCCCTTCACGGGGTTAATGGGGATTTCAAGTGCGACGCTGCGCAACGCGCTTTTGCCTCTGAACCCGTAAGGTTTTGGGGGGTTACTCGAGTTCGCTGCCGATTTTGCCACGCCCGATGGGCGGCCCGGCCCGTTGCCCGCCTGCGCCAGGCCCCCCTCCCTCCCCGCGCCGAGGCCGGCGTCACGGCCGGCCGCTCCTTCGCTGCGACAAGATATCCACGCAGGCGGCGGCCCGGTAAGAGTTGATTGGGAGCACCGGGACCGTTAGTAACTGCGTTTAATGGCTGCTAATGGCTGCCCGACCCCAATTTTCACCCAATCCGGGATATCCGGCGATTACCGGCAATTTGCGCGGGGGACCCGATGACTGCAGACATGTCGACGATCCTCAACCGCATTCTCGATACCGCCACCGATAATCTGCGGATCGCGAAGATCCTGATTCAACTCGGTCTCGATCCCAACAACGTCACCTACGACGCGATCTTCAACCGCCTACTGGAAATCTTTCTCCACAACATCACGCTCGCCAACATGTTCGCGCTGATCGGCGCCATCTTCTTTGTCGCTACCTTGCTGACGCAGACCATGGTGCCGTTGCGGGTAGCGAACATGATCGGCTGCGCATTTTTCGCCGGCTTCGGGGCGCTGGCCGGAAGCGTCACAACTTTCCTTTTGTATCTCCTGATGGTCCCCATCAATGCCTATCGTCTCCGGCAAATGCTCAATCTCGTGAAGAAGGCCCGCAGCGCGACGCAGGGCGACACTTCGATGGAATGGCTGAAGCCGTTCATGACCGAGCGCAAATACCGCAAGGGCGCCGTGCTGTTCAAAAAGGACGACAGGGCTGATGAAATGTTCCTGACCGTCACCGGAAGCTTCCTGGTCAAGGAAATCAACGTCAAGCTGCCGCCGGGACAGTTGATGGGCGAACTCGGCTTCCTGTCGCCCGACAACAAGCGCACCGCAACGGTCGAATGCACCGAGGATGGCCACGTGCTGACCATCACCTATGAGAAGCTGCTCGAAATCTATTTTCAGAACCCGCAGTTCGGCTATTACTTCCTGGTCCTGACCAGCCACCGACTTTTGGAAAATATCGCGCGGCTCGAAGCCAATGTCGCGCAGAACAAATCCGCGCAGCAAACCACCACGATCGCGCGCGAGACCAAACCCAAATAAGACCGCCGCCGGGCTGCGGCCGCCTCATTCGCTTGAGGCTACGCCACCATCACCTTGGGCTCAGGCATATTGTACAGGTCGAGCTGGGCGAGCGGGACGGGCCGGCCGAACAGATAACCCTGGACCAGATCCACCCCGGCGTCGCGCATGTAGTCGAACTGCTGTTCGGTCTCGACCCCCTCGGCCGTCGTCATGGTGCCAAGCCCCTGCGCCAAAGCGAGCGTCGAGGCGATGATCGCCCGGCAATCGCGCCGACTGAAGACGCCTTGCGTGAACGACTTGTCGATCTTGATTTTGTCGAACGGGAAAACGGTCATATAGCTGACCGAAGAATATCCGGTGCCGAAATCATCGAGCGCGATGGAGATGCCGAGGTTCTTCAACTGCCGTATCGTGGTCAGGTGCGCTTCATGGTTTTCCAACAGCGCCGTTTCGGTGACCTCCAGTTCGAGCCGGTCCGGCGCAAGACCGGTCTCCAGCAGCGTGCGCAATATAACGTCGAACAGGTTGCCCTTCTTGAACTGGACCGCCGAGATATTGATGGCGACCTTGATGTTCGCCGGCAGCGACGTCGCATCCCGGCAGGCCCGCTGCAGAATCCATTCCCCGAGCGGCGCGATAAGACCTGTCGATTCCGCAAGCGGGATGAACTTGTCCGGCGCAACGAGACCCTTGGTCGGATGCTTCCAGCGGACCAGCGCCTCGACGCCGTAGATTAATCGCGTTTTGGCGTCTACGACGGGCTGATAGTAGATTTCGAATTCTTCCTGCGCGATCGCGTTACGCAGTTCGCTTTCCGCCGATTTCTGCGTGTTCGCAACCTCGAGCATTTCGGGCTGGAAGATCCGGAAATCATTTCTACCATTGGCCTTGGCGTCGTAGAGCGCGAGGTCGGCTCGCTTGAGCAGGCCCTCGGGTTCACTCTCATGTTCCGGCGCCAGCACAACGCCGATGCTGGCCCCTACGGTGGCCGGATTCCCGTTGAGATCAAACGGCGGGATAATCGCATTGATGATCCTCAGCGCGAGCGTGACGGCGCCCCCGCGCTGATCAAACCCACCTTCCTGGATGATCGCAAATTCGTCGCCGCCCAGCCGCGCCAGCACATCGGTTTCCCGAAGCGTGGCCTGCAGGCGCCGGCCGACCTCGACCAGCAATTGGTCTCCGGCGGGATGCCCCAGCGTGTCGTTGACGGCCTTGAATTCGTCGAGGTCTATCATCATCACGGTGACGGCGCCGCCGCTCCGCTTGAGGCGCTTGCTCGCTTCTTCGAGCCTTGCATTGAATTCCGCGCGATTGGCAAGTCCCGTCAGCGCGTCGTGCCGCGCCAGATGAACGATCTCCGCCTCCGCCCGCCGCCGTTCGGTGATGTCTTCGTGCGTCGCCAGCCAGCCGCCGACAGTCATCGGTTGCCGGGTCACGAGCACGAAGCGCCCATCGGCAAATTCGTCGACCCTGCTCGATGTCGCGTCTTTCGGAAGCCCATTCAATGCGACCATCTTGGCCCTGGTGGCGGCTTCATTTGTACCGCCCTTGAGAATGCCGCGGGAGATGCGGTCGGCGATGATCGCTTCGTGAGGCGCGCCCTTTTTCCTCAATTCCGGCGGCATCTGGTACAGTTCGGCATAGCGTTCGTTCCACACCACAAGCCGCTTCTCGCCGTCGAACATGCAAATTCCCTGCGTCATGTTGCTCAAGGCAGCATCGAATTGCATGTTGATGCGTTCCAGTTCCCTCGCCTGCTGAAATACATCCGTCTCACGGCGTATCCGCTCGGTGATGTCCTCATGCGTGGCGACCCACCCGCCGTCGGACAGCAGCCGGTGCGTGATCAGCACCGAACGTCCATCCGAAGCATTGACGGTGATGGATTCTCCAGCCGCCACACGCTCCAAAATCACGGCATGCTGTTCATCGACATCGCCTGGAAGCGATCCCACTTCGTTTCGATGCTTGAGCAGATCGTAGAAATGGCAACCTGGTTTGACCGTATCGGGCGACAACCCGTACATCTCGATATACCGCTGGTTACAAACGACGAGCCGCATCGATTGATCGAACAGCGTCAGGCCCTGCGTCATGTTGTCGACGGCGGTGTCGAGACGCTGCTTTTCCAGCTTCAACTGACGCTGAGACGAGCGATGCTGCGATGACAGCTGCCGGACGATCAGGATGAGAAGGCCGGCGACAACGATCGCGGACAGGGCAGCTGCGATAACCAGTAATTTGGTTTGCGCGCGCCAATCGGCAAGCGCTGAAGCGACCGTCGTCGTCGCGACCACAGACAACGGAAATCGATCCAGGCTCCGAATCGAAACCAGGCGCTCCATGCCGTCAACGGGACTGATCAGGCGGGTGGTGCCGTGATCCATGTTCAGGAATACCGCCGCCGGAGACTTCGGATCTGCCTTGAAATTCTTGCCGATGATGCCATCGGCCTGAGGAAAGCGCGCTACCGAGATGTCCATCATGATGGTGCATGGAAATCGTGGCATCATTTCCCAGCGCCACCAGGGAAAAGAATTCTTCGAATTTGCGGGGCCTGATGGCTCGCGAAACGACGCCGAGAAACTCACCTTGTTGTCCGACCACTTTGCGGGCGATGAGCGTTTTCCAATCGCCGGTAAAACGACTATGCACCAGTTCGATCTGGAGCCGCGCCTCATCCGGGCTTGATTTGAGCGTCTTGAAATACGCGCGATCGGCAACGTTGACGAATGGAACGACCGGCACTTCCGATGAACTGATCAGAACGCCCTCTGCGTCGTAAATATTGAAACCGGCGATTTTGGAAGCGTTGCCAGCCTTGGTTTGCAGCATCAGGTGCGTTTCGGGCGTGGACATCTGCCGTTTGAAATCGTCGGCGGATTTAATTCCGGTTTGATGTATTTGTACGATGATGTCGTTTAGGGGAACCGCGGCATCGTCCAGTTGCTGATCGAAGTGGTGAGCCAGCAGCAAAACGGCATTTTCCAGTTCGCGTTTGCTGCTTTCAAGCGCATGATCCCGGAAACTGCTGACCGTGACCGCGGTCCCGATCACGATGGCAGCGATCAACAGGATACCGCAGGCGACAAGCCAGCGAATTGGATTGCGCCGGCCGGGCAATTCACCATCGATGAAATCGGCTTTTTCAGCCGCACCGCCGTAAAGCACAGAGCTTGTATCTGGAAGCCGCCTCAGCATTTTTTCGCTCTCCCCGAAGGACTTGCATACCGTCCATGGGTAGAGGTCACGTTAGTAATATCGGTTACCCAAGGGTTAATTTGGAACTTCCCGGCCAAAGCGCCGCGAGCGATACCTCATCATGGAGTCCGCGGCCGGTAATAACTGATCGGGGAATTGATGGCGGCCGCGGCCGCCATCAGCTATTTGTACCAATGGCGCAAAAACGATGTCATCAAGTAGGACAACCGCGAAGTAGGACAACCGCGCGGCGATGTAGCGCTGCCGGCTATGGACGGCCCATGAGGCAGGGCTGATGGTGCGCACTACGATCTGCGTTCAAGTTGTTTCCAACCGCTTGAAAAAATGCCTCGCTCTCCGTGATGGCCGGACATAGCCGTCCGAAGGACCGCGTCGCTTCCGCTCGCTTATGTCCCGGCCATCCAAGTCTTTCTCAACTTGCGTACAGTAAGACGTGAATGCCGGCATCGCAGACAAGTTTAAGCAGTCTGCGCAAGGCAGACCGCGACGGCCGGGCGTGACCGAGCTTAACCGCGCGCGATCGGCCTCATTAAAAATTGTCGTCATCCAAATACCAGCGGGTGCGCTGTAGCCGCACCAGCTTTGAGGAATCGATATGGATGTTAAAAAATCCTGGGTTTCCATTTCCGGATTTGTAACGACCCTGCCGTCAGATCGTCTCACGTGCACGTCAGTGCTCAAGCCGAACTCGACCGTGCCAGCAATTCGGCATGATCGTTTTCCGTACGGAGGGTATCGATGAATGTTGTGGCCGCGGTGTTGGTCGTGCTGTCGGGCCTGTTCTACGCCGCCGATCACAATGAAATCGGCGAACTGGGCGCCCAGATGTGCCGCTATGGCAGCGCGTTCTGCGACAATCCAGTTTACGTTTTCGCGGGCGCCGTTCTCGCCGCCTTGTGGGGCACGTTTGTCAGCGTTCGCTAGAGCAATTTACCGAAGGCAGTTTGAACGAAATCCTGCCCTGGCCTGATCCGGGCCGGGTACCGATTAACGTGCAAAGCAATCGCAAAGCAACAGAATGAGGCCCCCGGTTCTCTAACCAGAGCCGAGGACCTCAACTGTCGTGTATCAGGGCGTCAGGGGATTGGCGGGCTGAGCGGGTTTTGGACCGGGCGGCTGCGGTTCGATTTCCGGCTTGGGCGCGGTCTGCACCACCTGCGCGCCGACAGCGTGTGCGGCTTCGCCTGTCGTCTTGTATTGCGCGACCTCAGCGGCCTGCACGTTGGGACGGCTCCACGGACCATGATCGACCAACAGCATCGCGAGCACGCCAAATATCGCGACGGCCAACGCGGCAATGACAGGGGCCCGGGAACGGGTTCGTTCCAGTTGCTTTTTGTTCATTAATAACCTCGCTTGACGATTTCCTCTGATGGGATCAATCGTGCACGGTAGCGATGGTTCCGCGGTTCCAGTTCCAATCGCCGGATCAAGGCGAACTTTTTGCCAACCGCCTATTCAATAGCCGGAACCAATTGCATTGGTCGGGGTCGGCCGATCGGTGATCTGCTGGCCGAACAGGCTTCCGATCAGTTCGACCGCGGTGCGCGCGGTGCGGCCGCGTTCGTCGAGGAAGGGATTGAGCTCCACAATATCTACGGATCGCACCAGCCCGGAATCATGCAGCAGTTCCATGATCAGATGCGCCTCGCGGTAGGTCGCGCCGCCGGGCACCGTGGTGCCGACGCCGGGCGCCAGACCGGGATCGAGAAAATCCACATCAAAACTGACATGCAGCACGCCGCGGCGGGCCTGCACCTTGTCGATGACCCGGCGGATCAGAACCCCCACCCCGAACTCATCGATTTGGCGCATGTCGGCGACGCTGACGCGGCGATCGCGCAGCAGATCCTTTTCCAGTTTGTCGATCGAACGGGCGCCGAACGATTCCATCTGGTCAGGATCGATCGAGGCGCGCGGCTCGTCGCCGAGCAGGCCGTCGAGCCCGGGCTCGCCGCACAGGAAGGCCGCCGACATGCCATGCATATTTCCGGTGATCGTCGTCGCGGGCGTGTTGTAATCGGTGTGCGCATCCAGCCACAGCACGAACAACTCACGGCCTGCTTCGCGGCAATGCCGCGCGACCCCGTTCACCGTTCCCATCGACAGCGAATGATCGCCGCCGAGAAAGATCGGTATCACGCCGGAGCGCGCAAGCTCGTAGGAACGCGCGCTCAATGTCCGGATCCAGCGTTGGATTTCCCGGTAGTGTTTCGCGTTGTCAGGCGGCGCATCCTCAAGGTCCGCCACCGCGTCAATCCTGAGATCGCCGTGGTCCTGCACGCCGAAACCAAGCCCGTCGAGCAGCGTGACCAGACCCGCCGTTCGCAGCGCCGCCGGCCCCATCAGGGTTCCACGCTGCGACGCGCCGATCTCGATCGGAACGCCAAGTACCGCGATTTGCTGCGGTGTATCTGGGGTCAGGGCGTCGATCACAAGGGGCCTCCGAAACGATCTCTCTATCTGCAACCAATGTCCCGTAAAAGACAGATCGCGAGTTCAATGAGTTCCCGTCCATCGCGCATTTCCGCACCCGGATCATGTCACAGATTCGGCAGCGATTGTCCTTGTCGACGCCAGGCAACGTCGAGTTTGCGGCGCTGGCTATGTGACATAGTGCGGGCGTTATCAGTGGCTTGCGAGGATTGCCCAGCCATTTCTGGCATCAGCACACCAAGTCTGGCATCAGCTTGCACCCGGATTCTTGCACCCTTGTTAAGTTAATCGGGATCATATGGGCGATGAGATGCTTGTCCTTCGCCTCCGCAAACATTCCCGGCAACGACGCGGATGATTTTCCCCGGCTCATTCGAAAGCGTCCATCATGATGGTCCTTGATCGTTCAGATCTTCCTGCGAGTCTCCTCGCAGGTCTTCCCGCAGTCGTTCTCGTCGTCGAAGACGAAATGCTGCTGCGGATGCGTGCGGTCGATATGGTGGAAGATGCCGGTTTTACGTCGGTAGAGGCCGTGGATGCCGACCAGGCTATCGCAATCCTCGAAGCCAGATCCGACGTTGCGTTGATGCTCACCGACATCCAGATGCCCGGCACTATGGACGGGCTGGAGCTCGCCCACACGGTGCAGAGGCGCTGGCCCCTGGTCAAGATCATCCTTGTGTCGGGGCAGTTGAAACTCCCCGAAATCGATATTCCCCTCGACAGCCGATTCTTCAGAAAGCCGCTCGACGCCGCGGAAATGATCGCCGAGATGCGCACCATAATCGGTCGCGCTTGAAGCCGATACTGGCTACTGGCGGGCAGGAAGGGGCCGTAATAGCTCGATTACCGCGGAAACAGGGTCATCATTATCTGCACGGAACCCGACTTAGTGGTATAGTCCGTGATGTTCGAAATTGATCCAGTTCAAGACCAGCGCGGCGGCGCAACGCCTCCCCCGGAGTTTCTGGCGGCCGAGAACGTCAGCCTTCGGCTGTTGTTGGCGCAAGCCGAAATCAACGCTCAGGAATTGCTCGAACAGGCCGGTATCGACGCCAAGGAGCGCGAAGCGGCCGACAAGCTTCAGAAGCTGATCCTTGAAGAGCTCCACCATCGTATCAAGAACACCCTGGCAACGGTCGGCGCCATCGCCTCACAGAGCCTTCGCAACGTGCCGGGCGCCGAACATGCCCAGCATGCGATTGACGGTCGTCTATTGGCGCTGGGGCGGGCTCACGATCTCCTGTTGCAGGCCCGATGGACCAGCGCTGACCTGGGGAAAATCATTCGTGGAGCGACCGAAGCTTTCGATGATCCGGATGTGCCGAAGTTCTCGATCGCGGGACCTGATGTCCGGATGGCGTCGGGCGCGGTGATCGCCATCGCCATGACGCTTAACGAGCTCTGCACCAACACCACGAAGTTCGGGGCATTGTCGGCGCCAACGGGCCGCGTCGATATCGCCTGGACGATTGATCCCAAAACGCAGCGCTTGCATTTGACATGGACCGAGAGCAATGGCCCCGCCGTTCGGCCGCCCGTTCGGCGCAGTTTCGGAACACGACTGATCGAAACGCTCGGCAAACAGCTCAAGGGCGACGTGCAGTTGACCTATGAGCCCGGCGGCTTCGTCTATGCGTTCGACGTGCCGCTGACGTCTCTCACGTCGAGAGCTTCCGGATAGTGCACCGTCGCGTTTTGGCGGTAGCTCAAACAGGCCGCGCGACCAATTTTCGCGAATTACGTGCATCGACGATTTCATCTACCCGGCAAATCTTCTAGCCTTCCGGCATGTCCGCGACGGACAGAACCAGACATTTCCAGCGGGATATCCCGCTATCGATCCTGCAAGTTTTGTGGAATTCGATTCGATGGATGAGCACCGGATTGCAACCAGGCATCGAGTCCTGAAGGCCGGAACGATCGAATTCGGCGGCGGCGCGATCGATTGCACGGTGCGCAATATCTCCGCCACCGGCGCGGCCCTCGATGTCACCAGCCCGCTTGGGATCCCCGCGCAATTCACCCTGGTGACGGACGGAAACCACCTGCCGTGCCGCGTTGTCTGGCGCAAGGAAAAGCGGATCGGCGTGACCTTCGATCAGAAGCCGCCATAAGGAAGCTTCGCGCGCTTGTGGCGGGAAATATCCGGCAATATTGACGGCCGCCACGGCCGGCATTTGCAGATACGCGCTGGCAGCGAATCAGCCAATAGTGGCGGTTCGAAACCAGCTGCATCGAAAACCCGACACCGAACCCTGCGCACCGTGACCGCCCCCCAACAAAACGCGACGTCTTCCCCTGATGCTGCCGGCAACGGCTGGGGACCCCGGCTGGCGCAGGAAGCGCGGTTGCGGCAGCTCGATAAACTCTTGGTGCATCGGCGCAGCGACAACGAGGCGATCGATACCGAAATCGAACGCGCGGCGCTGCTCGGCGCGCTCGACCGGCGGCAGGAGGCGCAGCAGGCCTTCATCGATATCCTGCGCCGGATGCCGACGCATTTCAGCGCACTGAACGAGTTCGGAACGCTGCTGACCAATATGGGCGCGATCGATGCCGCCTGCCGGGTCTACTCGGAAGCGATAACCCATCACCCTGAGAACCCGATGGGCCATGTCAACCTGGCCAATCTGTTGCTGCGCGCCAACAAGCACGAGCAGGCGCGCACGCATTACGAGGCGGCCTTGAAAGCCGATCCGGATCACGCGCCGGCGCATCAGGGCCTCGGCGCCGTGCTCGCCGACAACGGCGACCGCGACGGCGCGCAGGAGCATTTCCGCAGGGGCTTTCGCGGTCACGCCATCTCGACATTGCCCTATCGCGGCGCCGCGCCGCCGGTGGCGCTGCTGCAACTGGTCTCGTCGGGCGGCGGCAATATTCCGTCCGCCTCTTTCCTGGACGATTGCATCTTCCTGACTTCGGTGGTGGTCACCGACCATCTCGATCCGGCGCTGCCGCTGCCGCCGCATCAGCTGATCTTCAATGCCATCGGCGATGCTGATCTGTGCCAACCCGCGCTCGAGGCCGCGGTGCGGCTGATCGCGCGGACTTCGGCGCCCGTGATCAACGATCCCTGCGCGGTCATGAAGACCGGGCGGATCAGCAATGCCACCAGGCTCCGCGCGGTGCCCGGCGTGGTGACGCCGCGTACCATTGCGATCGCGCGCGACATCCTTGCCGGCCAGGATGGCGCCGATGCGATCGCGCAGCACCAATTTACCTTCCCGCTGCTGCTGCGTTCGCCGGGATATCACACCGGGCGCAATTTCATCATTGTCGCGGATGCCGGCGAATTATCCACGGCGGCGGCGAGCCTGCCCGGCAGCGATCTTCTGGTGATCGAATATCTCGATGCCCGAGGCCACGACGGCAGCGCGCGAAAATACCGCGTGATGATGATCGGGGGTAAAATCTATCCGCTGCATCTGGCGATATCGCGGGACTGGAAGGTGCATTACTTCACCTCCGACATGGCGGATAAACCGGACCATCGGCTGGAGGAAGCAGCCTTTCTCGCCGACATGCCGGCGGTGCTCGGCGACAAGGCGTATCGCGCGCTCGAAGGCATCCGCGACGCGCTCGGCCTCGATTATGCCGGCATCGATTTCGGCTTGAATGCGGAAGGCGATCTTTTGCTGTTCGAAGCCAACGCCACCATGGTGATCGCCGTGCCCGACAATGACGAACGCTGGGCTTATCGGCGCACCGCCATTACCGGAATAATCGACGCCGTGGTGGCCATGCTCAGGCAGAAAGCGGCTGGGGGCTGGCAGCCGCTCACGCCCTCACCTCCTGACGCTGGAACACGATGTAGCCGGCGACGAACAGCACGATCGTAGAGGCGATCAGTCCCACGGTTTGCGGCCAGGCGATCAGCAGGCTTTCGCCGAGCGGGAGCGGCGCTCCCATCACCGCACCGCGCAACTGTTCGAGGAATACCGGGCCAAGCGAGCGCGTCGTCGGCGACAGCACCGCCAGCATGGCCTCGCCGAACAGATGGTTGGGCGACAGGCGCGACAGGATCTGCCCCCACACTGCAGTGTCCGGCGTCTCCAGTCCGAGCGCGGCATAGCGCGGATCGGGAGGCGCAATCACCTGGGCCAGTGCCGGCGCCAGCATCGGCCACAACACCGCCAGGAACAGCCAGATTCCGAGCGCAACCAGCGCCGCGGTCGCCGGCGAGCGAAACACGATCGAGAGCAGCATTGCGAGTGAGAGCCAGACTCCGGCGTAAAAGATCGCTATCACCAGGAACGCCAGCGAACGCGCAATCTCTTCGCCGCCAGGTGGCACACCGAGAAAGATCAGGCCAAGACCGATCACCATCAACCACAGCGCCGCCAGACTGATCGTGAGCGTTGCAAGCCCTGCGAGGTATTTTCCGATCAAGAGCGCATCGCGATAGATCGGCTGCGCCAGGATACGCGAGAGCGTGCGCCGGTTGTGCTCGCTGTTGACGGCATCGAAGCCCAATCCGATCGCCATCAGCGGAATCAGGAATCCCAGAATGGCGACAAAGGATGGCAGCGGCGCGCGATCGACCGTGAAAAGACGCAACAGCAGGAAGGGGTCCTGCGCCGTGTTCTGCCGCAGATTGTCGATCGCGCCATAAAGCGCGGCCAGCGCCGTCAGCACGATCAGCCATTCGAGCACGAACATGCGCGCGCTGGACAGGTTGTCGGCCAGTTCCTTGACCGCCACGGTGCCCACCCCCTGGAATGGAGAGCCCTCACGCCGCATGACGCGCTCCTCGCGAAGAATCGGTCCGGATCTGGAAATAACGGGCATAGATCGCTTCCAGACTCGGCTCATCGACCGAGAGCCGGCGCAACGATCCATTGGCGGCAACGACAGCGCGCGCGGCGTCCGGCCGCACATCCCGGTCGGCGGTCATGCGAAAACGGTCCTCAGCGATCGTCTCGACATTTGTCACCCCCGGAATGGTCGCAAGCCGCCGCGCCAGTCCCGGACCGTCGGCCTCGACCTCGACGACGAATCCAGCGCCGAGCATCTGCCTCGCGAGGTCGGTGACGGTGCCCATCAAGACGATGCGACCGGCCTGAAACAGCGCCACGCGGTTGCACACCCGCTGCACCTGATCGAGCAGATGCGATGACAGCATCACCGTCACGCCTTCTGCCTTGAGTTCGCCGATCAGGCTGAGGAATTCGAGCGTGGCCTGCGGATCCAGCCCCGACGTCGGCTCGTCGAGAATGGCGATCTCGGCTTGCTTGACGATAATTTCCGCAAGCCCGAGCCGCTGGCGCATGCCGCGCGAGAATGTCGCCACGCGATGGTCGGCGACGTCGAGCAGCCGTACCCGCGCCAGCGCCGCCGCGATGCGACGTGGCCGTTCCGCCCGGGACAGTCCCATCAGCTTTGCGGTGTAGGACAGGTTCTCGGCGGCGGTGAGATGGTCGTAGAAGCCGACGGAGTTGGGCAGATAGCCGACCCGGCGCTTGACTTGCAGCGGCGAGCGCACCGGATCAAATCCCAGCACGCGCACCTGCCCCTCGGATATCTCGGTGAGGCCGAGCAGCATCAGGATCGTGGTCGTCTTGCCGGCGCCGTTCGGCCCCAGCAATCCGAATACTTCGCCCTTGACGATATCGAAGTTGATGCCATCGACGACGCTGGTGCCGCTGTAGCGCCTGGTCAGGTTCCGCGCCGAGATGACGACTTCTTCGCTCTTCATTGCTTCGTTTGTCGTTTCGGATGCCTTGTCGGCTGCCTTGGCGACGGCTTTAGCTTCTGCGTCATTCATCGGCGTCCAAACCTCGCTACTGCGCCCAGCATCAAGAGCAGCGCAATACCGATGACGCCGGCGCCGGCTATGCCCCACACCGTCGACGTGGCCACCGTAATGCGGAACTGACCGGATGCATTCTCGCCCCGCGACGTGGCGCGCACCGCCATCATGTAGTCGCCGGCCAGCGACTTGTCGCCCGGCGTGACCAGCGCCTGGGCCTCGGCATCCTTGCCGGGAACCAGCCGGTCGATGGTGGCCGGCTCGAACGTGACCTTCCAGCCGCTCGGCGCCGTCGCAGCCAATGTAATGTTGTCGGCCGGCGCGGTGCCGGTGTTGGTGACCACGATCGGAATCGAGCTTTGCTGGTTCGCGACCGCCCGCGCGCTCAATAATCCATCGCGCCCGGAGACCTGGAGCTGCGGTTCGCCCACCACGTCAAGCGCAAGATCCGCCTTGGCCGAAGCGTCCTCCGCATTGACCGTCACCGTCACCGGGAAATGGCCGGCGCCGATGGTGCTGGGCGGGCGGACCTTCAGCTTGATGTCCTTGGACTGACCGGCGTCGATCGGGATCGAGGACAGTTCCTGGCTGCCATAGGCTTCCGTGAAGGAAGTCTCGAAATTGGCAGGCGCTTCGGCCGCGAAGCTGGCGACCAGGTTGCGGCCGCTGTCGTTCTTGATCGTCAGGGCGTATTCGAAGTTCGATTTCGGGCTGCCGCGCAGCGAGGGAAGTTTTGACGTCACCGTCAGCTTGGCCGGCAGTTCCTTGGCGAGCGCCACGTTCAGCGGCAGGGTCGCCTCGGTACCCTGGCCTTCCGCCTTCACCGTCACGGTCTGCTCGCTCAGATCGGTATTCGCCGGCACGTCGAGACGAAGCTGAAGGGCAACACTGGCGTCCGGCGCCGGCATGGCCGCCGCGACCGGTTGCCCGCCGCCCAACAGCGTCGCGGTCCAGCCGCTCGGCACGCCCGTGACCGAGAGCTGGTAGCGCTGGGGTCCCAGTCCGTAGTTTTGCAGGCGCAGCGGAATGTTCGACGTGGTGCCGGGCCTGACCGTGACCGCGGGGTAGTCGGTCATCAGGTAAAGGCCCTTGATGTCGTGCGGCGCATCGGCGGCATGCGCCGCCGGAAGCATCAAGCCGATAATGAAGGCAAAGGGGGCGAGAACACGTGCTCGCATCGCAACACTCCTGCTGAGCGGACCAAGATGTGTCGCGGCTTCGGCCCATCACCCAAACTGCGACGGCTGACGTCCGGAATTACCGCCGGGATCGTGACGAAATCCGCACAAAGTTTCGGAAAATTCACGGCGGTATGTTACAGTTGATGATGATGCAATGTTTGCAGGAACTTGCCGCTCCGCATCATTTTGTCGCAGGAAATCCTTTTGTCGCAAGAAATCCTTACAGGCGGGGAAAATCCTTTCCTGAGGAAATCCTTTCGTAAAATTAATTTGGCGCCGACGGACCGCGCCTCGAACCTGGCGCGTTTAATACATACGTAATCAAGCAAAAGTTATCGGGAAGGAAAGCATGAACCATGAAGAGGGCGGTTGCCATACTGGCTTGCCTCTGTGCCCTTGTCGGCGGCGTCTATATTACCGCCAGCAAATGGGCCATTCGGCATGAGACGCTGAATCTTTTCGACACCACGCGATCGCGGCCGGTTGCCGTCGATCTCGCGGTGCGCCGCGATTACGAGATGAAGGCGGATGCCGGTTACGCGAAGCTTCCGGTCGCGATCATCAGCAACGGCAACACCGTCAAGAATACCGAATATTCGTTCCTGGCCAACGTGCTTGCGGCGCGGGGATATCTGGTGGCGAGCATCCAGCAGGATATTCCGAGCGATCCGCCGCTGGTCACCAAGGTCGGCCTGCCCTATGTCGGCCGCGAGCCGATCTATGAACGCAGCGAAGCCAATATCCTGTTCGTGCGCGCGCAGTTGAAGAAAATCCAGCCGAATGCCGACTACGATCATCTGACGCTGGTCGGCCATTCGAACGGCGGCGACGTCTCGATGTTCTTCGCCAAGATGCATCCGGGACTGGTATCGAAAGTCATCACCCTCGATAATCTGCGCGTGCCCTTCGTGCTCAGCGACAAGATGAAGATCCTGTCGTTCCGCTCCAAGGACCCGAACTTCAAGACCGATCCGGGCGTGCTGCCGACCCCGCAGGAGGCCAAGCAGGAGGGGATCGACATCGTCCACACCCAGTTCCAGCACACCTGGATGAGCGACCGCGGACCTGACTCCGCGAAGGAGAAGATTTAGGCCACGCTCGATCAGTTTCTCAGCGACAGTGCCACCAGCGATCTCTCGCCGGCGCCGACCGACAATCCGCTGATCGCCAAGATGGGACCTGCGCCCTATCCATAGATCTTGTCGAGCAGATCTTGTCGAGCGGAGCGCGAAACTTCGAAGCCTGCCCCTGACGCGATCCGGGGGCAGCACGATCTGATCTTGTGGCAGCACGATCCATGGCAGATGGTGCAGATCAGCGCCTTACCGGCTCCCGAAACTTTTGTCTTTGCGCAATCTCCTCGTCGGTGAGCCTCGCATCATAGATCGAGCGCGGCTCGATCAGGCGGGAAAGCCATGTCGCAATAACCACCGCCAGCATCAGAGGCGCGATGAACGACCGGTCCTGCCCGGTCAACTCCATCATCAGCACGACCGCCGAGATCGGACCTTGCGTGGTCGCCGCCAGAACGGCGCCGGCGCCCACCACCGCCGCCAGCGCGGGCTGCATTTCGGGCCAAACCCATGAACCCGCATGGCCGAGCACCCCGCCGAGCAGCGCACCAAGCGCCAGCGAGGGCGTAAACAAACCTCCTGGTACACCGCTCCCCAGGCACAACACGGTCGCCGCGGGCTTAAGAATGAGAAGGGCCAGCAACAGCGCGAACGGAATCTGGTTCGCGAAAACCAGTTGAGCGATGTCCTTGCCGTTTCCGAGCAACTGCGGAAACGGGATGGACACCAGTCCGAGCAATCCGAGCGCCAGGACGGGAGCCACCAGCCTGCGCCAGCGCTTCGGCCTCAACCGGTCGGCGCGCGCGATAATGCGCACGAAGGCGACGGACACCAGGCCGGCGACCGGTCCAATCAGGATTGCCAGAGCAAAATTGGCGGCGGAGCCGTCAAAGCGGGGCAGCACGTAAGTGGGCACATTCGGCAGCGCCAGCCATGCGATGCCCGACGCGATGACCGACGTCAGCAGCGCCGGTAATACCAGCCGCAAGGCCAACATCCCCCGCAGCACTTCGAGCGCGAATAACGCGCCTCCGAGCGGCACGCCATAGGCCGCGGCCATGCCGGCGCCCGCACCGCAAGCGACCAATAGCCGGCGTTGTTCGTCGGAAAGTCCGCTTCTATCCGACAGCACATTGGCGATGACCGCGCCGGCCTGCTTCGGAGCCCCTTCGCGACCGAGCGAAGCGCCCATCCCGACGACGACGACAGACAGCACCGCGCTGCCCAGGGTCCGCAATGCGGGCAACCGTCCCGCGGAAAACCAGATCGCTTCGGCAATGTCGATGCTGTTGCCGCTGGTCAGGCGCACCAGGATGATCTGGCCTGCGCCGGTCGCCAATCCCGCTCCCAGAAGCGCCAGAATATGTCGCCAGGGCGTCGCCTGGTCGGCGCCATCCAGCAAGGTTGGCCCCGGCCAAACGAAATGCTGGACGGCTTGCAGGATCAGCGTCAATGCAGCGGCACCGGCGCCCGTCCCGATACCCGTGAGCACAATCGCCAGCCAGAAACGCCAGCCGGCGGTCGGGCGAAGTTCCACAGTGGCCGGATTGCCGGGATCGTCGCCCACGTCGTTTCAAAACCCCTTGTGAAAATTCCAGTTCCCTGTGTAACCGCGCTGCCCTTGCGTTGTCGCCATAAAACAACACGCGGCCGAATGGATGCACTGTCGCTTCATTGGGACCTGGTCGATCTGCGGGGCTGGTTATTACGGGGCTGGCGGACCGGCTGCTGGAGAGTTTTGTCCAAGCACAATGCCGTTGACGGTCTGACCGTACATATCCATCGGCGAATTGTGATGCAGTTTTCGCGTCTCGGCGACCGAGCCATTGAACCGAGGGTCTTGAGGGCGTTCCTGACTATCAATGTAGGCCGCCACGTCCCAGGCTTCCTCATCGGTCAGGGTATTGCCCTGGCTCAACGGCATGTTCGCTTTGATGAACCCCGCGGCATTTTCAATGGAACTCATACCCGCGCCCCAGTTGAACGAGCGGGCGCCCCACAATGGCGGGAAAACAACCTGACGATCTGCCGCACTTTGTCCCAGGCCATCGGCACCGTGGCAAACCGCGCACTTGGCTGCATACACTTGTTGGCCGTGGCCGTAGTCGAACTTGGCGGGCTTTGCCAATTTTGGATAACCCCGTCCCGGCAATTGCACGCCGGTCGGAGCCCCCCTGGCCAGAAAGTATGCGTAGCTTTCCAGCGCGACCAACACCTTGTCGTCTGCCGCCGGCGCTTTGCCGTTCATGCTGTAAAGAAAGCAGCCCTGCAGCCGTTCCTGAAAACTATTCACATGGCCGTTCTTCGCGCGATACGCAGGATAAAGAACGTAGGCCGCCCAAAGCGGGGCAGCATTGGCAAGGCGTCCTGAATCCAGGTGACAGTTCGAGCACACCAATGAGTTACCGACGAACTCCTTTGCGTTGCCCTGGGTGTCATGGAAAATCTTTTCACCGAGACGAACCATGTCGCCGAAATCATTTTTCGGAATTTCGTCTTCTGACGGCGGGCTAAATACCGGCTTGGGGTTTTGCCCGGACTTGCCGTCGGAATTGTCCACGGAATTGCCCTTGGAATTGCCCTTGGAATTTTCCACGATCTTGATTGGGGCCGGCTTGTCGGGTTCCGCGGCAACAGGCTCGAGGCTCCCGGCATTGTTGTTTCTGGGTAACGTGTAGCCAATGAATCCGGCGAGGCCCGCGAAAAGGACGCCTGCCACCCAAAGGCGCAGATCCGGTGTGTTCTCGCTCATGGCTTTGATCCTTGCGGCGTTGTTGGCGCAGCGGCGAGAACAGGCAAACTCGCATAATAGGCCGCCACAGCAACCACCTGATCATCATCCAACTTGCTCGCTATGCCGGTCATGAGGTGCAAGGGGTCGTCGGTCCGCTTGCCGTCTTTCCATGCCTTCAACTGGCCCGTGATGTATTCGCCTGATTGACCGGCTAGTTTGGGGAATGTCTTTCCGACGCCCTGCCCGGCGGCACCGTGACATGCGCCACAACCCGGCAATGCCTTCGACCAGTCGCCGCGATCGGCCAAAGACCGCCCGATGGCGACGGTCTTCTCGCCAGGCTTTTTCGGCTCTTCGATCTTGGCAGCGCCCAGTCCAGCATAGAATGTCGCAACGGCTTGCCGCTCGTCAGCGGACAGCGCCTTTGCGATGGGCGCCATCGTTTCATTGTTACGGCTGCCTTGTGCAAATGCGTCGAGTTGCCCAACAAGATAACCGCTATCCAGCCCCGCCAACCTCGGAAATGCGGCGGCAGGCTGTCCTTCGCCGTGTTTGCCGTGGCATGCCGAGCACCCGGGCGCATCGCGACCATTGCCGTTGGCGGCGATGGCCTGGCCATCCGCCGCGCGCGCCCTCTCCATCACGCCGGGCACGGTAAGCAGAATAATGGACAGCATCCTCACGAAGCAAACCCGCCATTGAGGCAGCCATATATGCCTCGCATCTGCGGTTGCAGCGGCAGCTTCGGCGCGTCGTACTGTTGGCAAAATAGCCTCCGGATGACCTTTAAACGCGGGAGCACCTTGGGCGCCGCCGCCCGTTATGGCGGCTCTCTATTTCTTTTTGTATCGTTCTTCTTCATCGCCCTTCTTCATCGCCGCGCTCCCGACCAACGAAGGCGCGTACTCCGGCTATGGCGACGACTTCGGTTCGTAGCGCTTGAACCCGTAGCGTTGGAAGATAGTGATCGCCTCCGGCGACGTGATAAATGCCAGCCATTGCTTTGCAGCCTCCGGATGCGGCGCACCACGGACTTGCGCCCCCGCGTAGATCGCCGTCGCGTTTTGATCGACGGGGATATCAACGTGCGAGATCGGATGGCCAACCTGCTCCTGGAACATCGCCTCGGACTGCCACGTCACGCCTGCCTCAACTACGCCCTGCATCAGAAACAGCGGCGTCTGCCGATGATGAATATGGGTCAGGATGGCACTGCCGTCTTTTACCTTGTCCTCATAAACAGCCTTTGCCAGATTTTCTCCGCCCGCCTTGCGCAGTGAAGTCTTGATCTGACTGGCAATGCCCTCGAATTCAGGGTTTGGCATCGCCAGCTTGACCGCTGGTTTTCCCAGATCGGCTAAACCGGCGATGTGTGCCGGGTTATCCTTCGGAATCATGATGGTGAGGATGTTGGTCACGTATGGCACCGCAGGCGCCACAAGCAGGCCTTCATCGATCAATTCTTTTACTTTCATCAATCCCGCGAAATAAGCATCGGGCTTGGCCCTCCACGTCATGTTGCCCGATGTGATCGTGCCGCCGGCCTTTATTTGCTCGACGAGCAAGCCAGGCGGAATTGTTTCCCAATAGATTTTTCCTTTGTACTCCTGATGCTGCTCTTCAAACGCCTTGACGAGTGGCGCCATGGCAAAGAAATAATTGCCGCCGACATACAGAACGAGTTTCGGGTCGGTGATATCACCGTGAAAATCGGCAAGGTTGTCGACTTCGGGAACGGTGAACTCGAGGCCGCGGTTCAGCGCGTCATTATTCTCGCCCTTTTGCCAGGGCGGAAAGACTTCACGCTGATATCGCGCAGCTTCGGATCGGCCCTTCGCGTCTTCGCTCGCTGCCGAAACCGCCGGCAGCAGCATCGCGAGTGCAAGCAGGCTGCCGGCAAACCATGCCGCTGAATTCCTATTTGGCATATTCAAATCCGGCTCTTTGCAACTCTGGAAGGGTCCCGACTACGCCTGGCGTCAGGATAACGCCGGGAAGAAGATGATTGGTCATTTCGGCTACGAGTTGCTCGTGCGTCAGCTTGTCGGGGTTGACCTCGGCTCTTAACAGCGCGGCCGCTTCCTCCCAGATCGCGTTATGGCAGGACAAAAATACGACACCGCGCTTCATCAGCACCGGAATCGAATTATCCTCCGGCGAAAAGACCCCTTTCGGATCCTGAAAATTCTTTGGATCTGATTGCGCGGCGGACGAACTCTTGGACAACGTATTCGATTTGAATTTGTCTCCGGTGAGCTTCGAGAGTTGATATTTGTCCCAGATCGCATCGTCGAACAGTGCGAGGTGCGCGCTGCCGTGGGTCGCTGACACCACCAGGAAGTCCGGATGTTTGAACGACCAGACCTGCGCGTTCAGCGAGTTACGCATCAAATTCAGCCAGGGGCTTGCGATGTCGGTGTTATCCCAAACCTGCTTGTAGGGTGATTTGTAGGCAATGACTTCCTTCAGCGCCTCGCCATCCCATTGTTCGGAGTCGGTCAGGATCATGGGAACCGTTTTAAAGTCGCGGCGCCGGGGAATTTTCGCCAGCCGATCCGACAATTTCTGCAGTTCGTGCCCATCGCGCGGCGCGAGGCTCGCGGCTTCATTCTCCTTTGCCGATGCCCGTCGCGGGCTCAACACGCCTGCTGCACACGCGGTAAGTCCCAGCCCAATCGCCTGAAGCGCTGTCCTTCTTGGTATTGTCATCGTCGCGTCTCTCCCTTTTCGGCATGTCGCTCGTATGAACGATCCTGGAAACCACGCCGCGTCGAACCGAACGAATAGGGTCATTCGATGCACGTCAAGTGCTCGCGAACCCTGGGCAGGGCCACTATACCTTGGCAGGTCCACGATAATGTTCTCGTATAAGCATCGGATTTTCCTGCAGTATCCGGGGCCACGACCAAGGCAGGAAGCGCCAATTCACTTATCCAATTCATTGTTGATGTCTTTCTGATCGACAATGGCGATCATCGGCCCAGGCGGCCATGATGCGCTTCGGCTGTCGCGGATGGACGTTACGCAACGGCGGAGCTTCGTAGGCCACCGACGCGCAAAGGCCGCCAGCGCACGATGCACTGGCGGCCTTTGTTCACGACCTTGGGCTTATGGCTGTTAGCCGTTTGCGTTTGCGACGGGGATCGCGACGTAACGGGTACCGTCGCCGGTATGAAGCTTCATCAGGACGCTGCTCTTGTTGTCGGCGTGGGCGGCCTTGACAGCATCACTGATGTCACCGGGCTTCGCCACGCTCTTGCCCGCCACTTCGAGGATCACGTCGCCTTCCTTGACGCCGCGGGCCGCCGCGGCACTGTTCGGATCGACGTCGGTCACGACGACGCCAGTCTTGCCGGCGCCCGCGACTGAATTTGCGGGCGCGACCGTCAGGCCGAGCCGCGGAACATCCGAGCCCTGCGACGAATCGGCGTTCGCTTCCTGCACCGCGGGAAGCTTACCCAGCGTCAGGTTGACCGTCTCATTCTTTCCCCCGTGCAGGACGTTGAGTTTGACCTCGGCGCCGGGTCCGAGGTTGCCGATGGTCCTGGCGAGTTCGCGGGGATCCTTGACCGTTTCGCCGTTCACTGCGGTGATGACGTCGCCGGATTCGATGCCGGCCTTGGCGGCAGGACCGCTAGCCTGCGGTTCCAGCACCATCGCGCCTTCCGCTTTCTTCAGGCCGAGGTTATCCGCGATATCCTGCGTCACCGGCTGGATCTGCACACCGATCCAGCCGCGGCTGACCGAACCCTTGTCCTTAAGCTGGGCGATGACACTCTTGACGGTCGGAGCCGGGATCGAGAAGGCGATACCGACGCTGCCGCCCGAGGGAGAGTAGATGGCGGTATTCACGCCAACGACTTCGCCCTGCATGTTGAAGGCAGGACCGCCCGAATTGCCCTTGTTGACCGGCGCATCGATCTGGATGAAGTCGTCATACGGACCATTGCCGATGTCGCGGCCGCTGGCCGAGACGATGCCGGCCGTGACGGTTCCGCCGAGGCCGAAGGGATTGCCAACCGCGAGCACCCAGTCGCCGATCCGCGGTTTGTCGCCGGCCAGCTTGGCGAACGGGAAGTTCGAGCCGCCCTCGACCTTGATCAGGGCCAGATCCGTGCGTGGATCCGTGCCGATCACCTTGGCGCTGTAGGTCTTTCCATCGTCGGTCGTGACTTCGACCTTGTCGGCGCCATTGACGACGTGGTTGTTGGTGACCGCATAACCATCCGATGAGATGAAGAAGCCTGATCCCTGGCCCATCACGACGCCATGACCGCGATGATTATGCATTCCCGGCGGTCCGCCCTCGGGTCCGCCAAACTGACGGAAGAACCGTTGCATCGGCGGGCTAAGCTGGTCCAGGCCATCATCGCTCACATCGGCGGCCTGGTCCCTCAACGTGACCTTGACCGAGATGACCGAGGGCTTCACGCGCTGCACGATGTCGGCAAACCCGATCGGCTGCGCGACCTTGCTGACGTCATTGTTGACCTGCGCATGAGCCGGGCTGGTCAAAACGCCGACGCCACCGGGCACGGAATTGAGGCCGTAAGCGGCCACGCCCAGACCGGCAACGACCGACGCCATCAGCGCCATCTTGCGCGCGGAGAGCAGCCGACGCGGGCGATAAACGGAAGAATCGGATCGAGGATCTGTCATAACAAGTCTCCATGGATTGAGGTCACGGCGCGGCTGGCGCCTGCTATCAATTCCAAGATAGGACTTGCCGCCTTACGATGGGCTGGCCGGCGAATTAATGTTTTGCAACGAAACCTGCTGCCTTCGTCGTAGATGTCGCAATCGTTTTGCGGTTCCTGCTCGTCGCGATTTTCCGCGAAGCGAGTACGTGCCGGTCAGAGCGGTCGGGCGAAACTGATCTGCCGGGCTTGCACCGTCGTAATTTTCCGAACGCGCACCGGCCCACCCCGGATCAGGTTCCAGGGCAGGCTTGCGCCGAGCGCTCTATGACTTATGGACTAGGTCTTGTTGGCTTCCCAGCGGCCGGAATATTTGAACTCGGGCGCCGCCTTCAACTGATCCGCCGTCGCGTTCATAGTGGCGTGCCATTTCTTGTCGGATGCGTCGTAATTGACCTTCACCGCTGACGGGTTGACGGCGACATAGTGTTCGCCGAGGCCCAGAAAGCCGCCAACCGAAACAATATAAGCCTCCGAGCGGCCGTTCTGGTTGAGCGCGATATCCTTGATCTTCCCGATGTCCTGGTTGTTGTTGTTATAGATGTCGAGACCGACCAGCTTGGAACTCAGCTCGTTGTCATTCGATATCGAAACAAAAGTACTGGATGTGGAAGCATTGCCCGTGGTCGCCGAGGAAGCGCCTTTGTTGGCATTATGATCAGCTTTATTGAGGTCGGTTACTTCGGTGAAGGAGTCGGGGCTGACCGACATTACGACCGGGTTGCCATCGGCGTCCCTGGCGTGGACGGCGAACGAGGTCGGCGCGACGCGGATGTCCTTGTAGCCGGCCTTTTCCAGCATATTCCGGAGATTGGCCCGCATATGCTGGGTGGCCGGCGTCTGATTGGCATTGTCGTTTTGCGCATTGTTTGAGGTCTGCGCCATCGTTGCCTGCGACAGCACCAGAAGGGCTGCACCGGCGAGTAGGAAAGCACGCATCGTCTAAGCTCCTGTGTTGGTCCCCAGCACCAAGCCAACGAAAGTCGGACGCCGCGGTTTCATGAACTTTAGACCACATTATCGAATGGGGCCTCTCGTACGCCGCCGCTAAAGTCGCCCGTGGTCATCAGCCACCGAGCCGTGAGATTTCGGCCATCCCGTTCCGGCAACATCATTGAACTGTCGTGACGATCGAAGAAAGCAGAACGGACGATTGTCATCCTTGCAACCCGCGGTATGGCCCAGGCCAAGGCCAAAAAGCGCGTTCAACAGCTTTCGAAACCTCTGCCCTGCGGCAGCGCCGGCCGGACCGAAAACGACGGCTCGTGCTTGTGAGCGAGGGAGCGGAGCGGCAAGCGCGTCAAGAACCAGGACCGTAAAACAACATGGCGATAGCGATCGCGCATGACGCGATCCGGCCTTGATGGGTTTCCGAAAACCCGATTTTTCTGAAAATGCCCCGGCCAAACTGCAAATCCCTGCCGGTGATGCCGACAGGGATCAGCAGGAAAGTCGGCAGGCGGCGGGCGGTGAAACCCGGTGGCCCGTCAAGGACCTGCGCTGTGATTGAAATCCAGCAGGCAAATCCATGCAAGGCTATTTTGTGGGCAGAAAATATTCCGGGGAAAAGGAAACTATTCTATTTCAACATTCACCCGGTGGAGTTTGGCTTTATGATCAAGCTCGCCATGCCGGGCTTGCGCCATGCCCGTGCCGGCCATGACGAAAAAGGTCAGTCGTTTTCATGCGGGTAGAAAGAGCCCCAAAGCGCTGATCGAGCGAAGCGGAAACGCTCAAGGCCTGCTAATCGATTTTGACTTTCGTTGCATCCTTGGCGGCAGTCATCACACCGCCGCTGATATTGCGCATATGCTCGCCGGCATTGGTGAACTGGCTTCTGAGGAATTCCGACTGAATTTGCATCGCCTGTTGAAGGTCGGTGGCGTGAACCAGTTTGCGGGCGTGCTCGAACGCCGCCTTCATGTTCTGCTCGGTGAACGACAGCGCCTGTTTGGAAATCTCCGTTCCTGGGCTCGGAATGGATGTCACCGACTTGTGCGCGGCATCGAAAAACATCCCGAATGCCTTTTCCGCCTGGTCGATGGTTTTTTCGGCGAGGTCACGCAGTTCGGCCGGGACTTCCAATTTCGGTTCAGTCATGGGTGCCATCCTCCGGTTCGGACTATCGGATAACACAGTTCCGGGAGGATGGCGAACGTGTCAATTACCCTTGTAGTTGGGAAGCACCACACCGAAATTCCCACTGGCGAGTTCGTTGATACCCGAAGTCAGGCGCGACAAGGGTCCGATGATGCCGCGCGCGATCAAGGATGCGATCAACCCACCGAGCGGCACCGCAGTTCCCGCCACGATTTCCTGCATGGTGATGACGCTTGCGATGCGGTCTGTGGTTTCCCGCGTCACCTTCGCGGAATGCTCCGCGACGGATGCTTTCGCAATGTCCATGTCGCCGATCACCTTCACGACCGCCGGGGTAATCGATTTATCCGCATCGATGAATCTCTGGAGGTCGGCCGCCTTGTCCCCCTCGGCGAACAAGAGAGGCGCGGCCTGCCAGCATCTGCTCGGCTGCCTCACCGACCGCAACGTGCTTGGTCCTGAGTTCGGCGATCCGTTGGGTGGTCTCTTCGTAAAGCGCCCGCCTCTCCTCGGACGTGGTCGACGCAACAGATTGCCTTAGAAGCTCTGCGATCTTCACCAAGTGCCTCCCGGCTTCCGCGCATGACGGCTCGTCCTGGTCGAACGCGTAGCGCAGGATGCCCCGGCGTGCTGGACCCCGGTACTCTCCGCGCAGACGCGATTGAAACTCGAATTCAAGCCCGGCTACCGACACCTCGTGCTGCGCATCGAGTTCGATGCCCTGCTGCGCAATCTGAGCGCACTGATCGGGCGTGAAGTGGACGGAAATCTTGCATTTAGCGAAGCTGACGCGCACCTGCCCGCTTTGGGTGCCCTGCGACGCGGGGTTTTTCAATTTGCATCCGACTTCAACGAACGCGGCGCCTTCTTTTCCGAGCTGGCAGCGACCGAGTTCGAGCGCATGGTGATCATGAAATTCCTGATGTTTCACCGTCACAATTTCACGTATCTGTTGCAGCGCGAGCCGCTTCGCTCGACGCTATCCGCCGTCAAGGTCGTCGAAGAGTTCATCGAAGCCAATTGGGACAATCCGATCAATATTCCGGCAATGGCAAAGCTGGCGAACGTCAGTGCGAGGAGTCTGTTCCGGCAGTTCAAGCAGGATCGCGGGTACACGCCTGCGGACTTCGCCAAGCGGGTGCGGCTCAACCGCGCGCGTGAGATGCTCGAACAACCCTCCGACGGCGCGTCCGTCACGCAGATTGCACTGAAATGCGGTTTCCAGAATTTGGGCCACTTCGCGCGGGATTTCCGGCTTAGCTTCGGCGAACTGCCATCCGAGACATTCAGAAAGTCGGTCAGGCGCCGCACCTGACTCCGGATCCGGCCGGCGCCTCCCCGCAGGTTCAGTTTGCATTCAAATTCAGCGCCCTAGGTTTGGCGCGGGGCTGTATCGAACAGGAGAAACAATGATTTTAAAGCCGTTGATGACTGCCATGGCGCTCGCGGTCGGGATTTCCGGCATGGTTGCCATCGCTTCGACACCCGCCCGGGCCCAGAACGTGGAGGCGGAAATCCTCGGTTTCCACCAGCTTTGCGACAAGGGCGACCGGAAGGCCTGCGTGCGTTTTGGCATTCTGATCGGCCAGAACCAGCAGCGGCACGCCGACTGGCGCCGGGCGCATGCCGAATGGTTCTGGTGGGAGCGCTGACACCTGCGAACATCAACACCAGAAAGCATCGAGGCCGCCTTTCCCGGCGGTCTCATTTTTTTGTCGTGCAAGTTTTTGTGGTGCAAGACTTATCTGGTGCAAGACTCATCCGGTGCAAGACTTACCTGATGCAAGGCTCTTGCGTCGAAGACAGTCCAGCTTCACGCCGCGTGAGGCTGCACTAGCGCGGATGGGCGCGCCCGTCGACACCGTCGGGAACGGGCTCGGGATCGTTGGCGAAACGTTCGACCAATTCGATAACTTCGGATCGCTGCTGGGGCGAAAGTTTCACGAAGGCTCGAAGCAGTCGCAAGCCCTCGACTGTTTCGTTCGAAGGCGATCCAAGCTTCTCTCTCAGACCCGAAATTAACGTGCGATTTTTCATCTCGCGCCTTTGATGGCCGACCAGTTGAAAGTATGCCAAGGAACAACTCGGCCGGCAAGATAAACCGCTCAGCGGAATAGCTTTTCAGGACCTAATTCATTGCTGTTTCTAAAGGTTCTAATTGTGGCGGTGTCTTTTTTTGAACACCTTCGCTTGATTGCAGGGCCGCCGCAGTCAGACGAATTCCATTAAACGAAATCCATGTTCCACTAAGTGAAATCTATTCGCTGGCATTGCGAAGACAAGGTTCGAATCGGGAACGCAAATTCGTGTTGGCGGTTCTAAACCTTGGCATCACAACCAACAGCAGGAGATTCTTCATGCGATCCAAGCTTGCAATCTCGGCCCTCGTGGCCGCCTCGTTGTTCGGAGCGACGGCGCTCGCGTCGGCCCAGACGGAGCCGATGCAGCCGGCTCCCGGCGCCTCGGGCCAAGACAATGCAGGAACGGGTTCCAAAATGGCGCCCAGCAAAATGAAATCAAACAATATGAAGCAAGGCACCACGACGGGAATGGCGCCGCAGGGAATGAAACCCGGTAGCGTCGATGAATCGAAGCCGGGCGGCCGGTCAACCGCGCGTAAACCTGCGGGGAATTAGTGATCGCACGACGATAAGGATGAGGCCCCGCGCAAAGCGGGGCCTTTTGTTTGGTTCGGCGATCACGCCCGCCTGCCTCGGAGGCACGCGTTCATCAGCGGCTCGCGCGGAATCGCCAGGAGCGCCTTTACGCTTGACTGGACTTTCTCCGGACTGAGCACGCTGCGAAATCTTGCAATATCTTTGTTCTCGCAATACTGCGGTCCAAATTGTTCGCGCCGTCGCATCACGCTTGAAATTCTCCAGCATCGATCTGACCGGATGAATTCGCGAGGATGAATTCCTCGATGCCGGCAACCTTCCGATCGATCGCATCGTCGACCGGCCGGCAGTTTCACATTTTAGTGACGGTACTGGCGGCGGGTTTCACCGGAGATTTTAACAGCCGCCGAAATAAACGCCTCTTGCCGATGTTCCCATGATACCGGAAAACGACATGAAAGATTTCCTAAATGCACACGGCTGCCCTGGTCTCGCTGGCGACATCGGTTCCTCCCCATACCTTCCTGCAGAAAGACGTCCTAGCCGCGGCATGGGACGTCTTCGGCAGTCGCTTTCCTGATTTCGAGCGGTTCGCGAGCATTTTCACCAATACCGGCATCGTCAAGCGTCACGGCGTGAAGCCGTTCGAATGGTATCTCGAACCGCGCGGCTGGCCGGAACGCACCGCGGCGTTTCTGGAGGGCGCCGAGGCGCTGTTTGTCGAGGTCGCCGGCAAGGCGCTTGCGAATGCAGGCCTCGCCGCTTGCGATATCGACACCGTCGTGACCGTTTGCTCCACCGGCATCGCGACGCCGAGCCTCGATGCGCGCGTCGCCCGCCGCATGGGTTTTAGATCCGACGTGTCGCGCGTGCCGGTATTCGGGCTTGGCTGCGCCGGCGGCGCCTCCGGCCTGTCGATCGCCTCGCGCCTGGCGCAGGCGCGGCCGGGCACCAATGTGCTGCTGGTCGCGGTCGAGCTCTGTTCGCTGGCGCTTCGCCATGATGAGTTGACCAAGGCCAACATCGTGGCCGTCAGCCTGTTTGGCGACGGCGCCGCTGCGATCATCCTGCGCGCCGGCGATGGCGGCGCGACCCGGATCGAACATACCGGCGAACATTTGTGGCCCGATACGCTCGACGTCATGGGCTGGAGTGTCGACCCGCAAGGCTTTGGCGTGATCCTGCGCCGGACCATTCCCGAATTCGTCACCGAAAATCTCAGGCCTGCCCTCACGCAGATTCTCGGGCGCATGCGGCTGACGCTGGATGATATCGACCAGTTCATCTGCCATCCCGGCGGCGCCAAGGTGATCCAGGCGCTGGAGACCTGCCTCGCGCTCGATCAAGGCACGCTCGAACACGAACGGCAGGTGATCGCCGACTATGGCAACATGTCGTCGCCGACGGTGTTGTTCATCCTCGAACGCGCGCGCGCCAACGGGCTGCCGGCACGCTCGCTGATGACGGCGCTCGGACCCGGCTTCACCGCAAGCTGCGTTTCGCTGCGGCACGCCGCGTGAGTGCGGCGGAATTCATCCTCGGCCTTGTCACGCTGCAACGCGCCGGAGAGTTGATTCTCTCCCATCGCAACACGCGCCGTCTCCTGGATCGCGGCGCGGTCGAGGTAGCCCCGCGGCATTATCCGCTGATGGTCGCGGTGCATGCGGCCTGGCTGATCTCGCTGTGGGTGTTCGGCCATGATCAGCCGCTCCATGTCATCGCGCTCGCGTTCTATCTCGTGCTGCAAGGCCTGCGGTTCTGGGTGATGCGCACGCTCGGCGCGCGATGGACCACAGGGATCATCGTGCTGCCCGAACAGCCGCTGGTATCGAGGGGGCCCTATCGGTACCTGTCACATCCCAATTATGCGGTTGTGATCGGCGAAATCGCGATGCTGCCGCTGGTGCTCGGACTGCCGGCGCTCGCCGTCATCTTCACGATCCTCAACGCCGTGGTTCTGGTGATACGTATCCGCGCCGAAAACCGAGCGCTCGCCAAATCCCGTGAGATCACGGCGCGCCAGATCACGGCGCGCGCGACGTCATGATCGACCACATCCCCGATCCGGGCGAGGCGAACGTCAGGACCTGGCTCGGCTTCCTCCTGATGTGTCTTGGCATGTTCATGGCGATCCTCGACATCCAGGTGGTGGCGACGTCGCTGCCGGCCATTCAGCACGCGCTCGCGATCTCGCGCGATGCGATGAGCTGGATCCAGACCGCCTATCTGATCGCAGAGATCACCGCGATTCCGCTGACCGGCTTGTTGACGCGCGTGCTGACCTTGCGGTGGCTGTTCGTGAGCGCGATCAGTCTTTTTACGCTGGCCTCGATCGGCTGCGCCTTCAGCGGCGATTTCGCGATCCTTGTCAGCTTCCGCGTGCTGCAAGGATTTGCCGGCGGCACGCTGATCCCCGCGGTGTTCTCTGCCGTGTTCCTGCTGTTTCCGGTCCGCCTGCATCCGATCGCCACCACATTGGCCGGCATCATGGCGGTGCTGGCGCCGACCATCGGTCCGGTCGTCGGTGGCTGGATCACCGAGACCTGGTCCTGGCATTGGCTGTTCCTGATCAATTTCGCGCCGGGCGTGATCGCGGCAGCGGCGACGCCATTTCTGCTGCCGCGCGAAAAACTCCGCTTCGCCGATTTAGCCACGCTCGATCGCGCTTCGCTGACGCTGATGGCGATCGCGCTGGCAAGTCTGGAGATCGGCCTCAAACAGGCCCCACAGGATGGCTGGCTCTCGCCATTATGTCTGGCGCTGTTCGTGCTGAGTGCCGCCGCGGCAATCGCCTTCAGCCTGAGAACGCTCAAGGTGCTGCATCCCGTGGTCGATCTGAAGACCCTGCGCGCGGCACCATTCGCGATCGGCTGCGCGTTGAGTTTCTGCCTCGGGGTCGGATTGTTCGGCTCGGTCTATCTGATGCCGGTATTCCTCGCCTATGTCCGGCGTCACGACGCCTTCGAGATTGGCACCATCATGCTGGTCACAGGCATCGCACAGCTCGCGGCCGCGCCGATCGCGGGCTACATGGAGAGCCGGTACGATCCACGCTATCTGTCGGCGGCGGGTTTTGCGTTATTCGCGCTCGGCCTCGGCTGGAGCGCGTCGCAGAGCCGCGTCGCCGATTTCAACGAGATGTTCTGGCCGCAGGTGTTGCGCGGCGTCGCGATCATGTTCTGCCTGCTGCCACCGACGCGGCTGGCGCTGGGTACGCTGACCGCGATCCAGGTGCCCGACGCCAGCGGCTTGTTCAACCTGATGCGAAACCTCGGCGGCGCGATCGGCATCGCCCTGATCGATACCATCCTCTATGGCCGCACCGGCGGCCATGCCGACGCGCTGCGCGACCGGCTGATCGCGGGCGACATCACGGCAGCACAGGCGATCGGTCTCGATGTGCAGTTATTCACCCACCGGCCCCCGGATGTCTCCGACGCCACCATCGAGGCCTATGTTCGCCCGATGGTCGAGAAGGCGGCGTTTGCGCTGTCCACCAACGAAGCCTGGACCCTGCTCGCTTGCGTGGCACTGATCGGCCTGCTGCTGGTGCCGTTCGCGGGACGGCCGCCGCAGCCTGCGCGGACCGATTCTAGGTGAGGCGCCAACGAGCCGAAGCTATTTCGACGTCGAGTCCTTTGACAACAGCGCGATTGCCTCCTGCACCGTCGTCATGAACTGGGCGGGGAAGATAATGGTGGAATTCTTCTCGACCGAGATTTCCGCCATGGTTTGCAGGGTACGGAGCTGAAGCGCCACGGGATGTTGCGTGATGATATCGGCGGCCTGGCCGAGCTTGACCGCGGCCTGGTATTCGCCTTCGGCGGCGACGATCTTGGCGCGGCGCTCGCGCTCGGCCTCGGCTTCCTTGGCCATCGCCCGCTGCATATTATCCGGCAGCGTGATGTCCTTGATCTCGACCGCGGTCACCTGGGTGCCCCAGGCTCGGTGTGCTGGTCGATGACGTTCTTGATCTGGTCGTTGATGCTGGCGGTGTCCGACAGCAGCTGATCCAGACTGAACCGCCCGACCACATTGCGCACCGTGGTCTGGCTGATCTGGTTGATCGCGTTGTAGACGTTCTCGATCGCGATCACGGCCTTTTCCGGATCGGTGATGTGATAGTAGGCGACCGCGGCAATATCGATCGAGACATTGTCCTTGGTGATGATCTTTTGCGACGGGATTTGCATGGTGACGGTTCGCAGGGACACGCGTACCATTTGCTGGATCGGAACGAATATCAGCGTCAGTCCGGGCCCGCGCACGCCCGCGAATTTGCCAAGCAGAAACACCACCCCGCGCTCGTATTGCTTCAAGACGCGAAGCGAAACCAGGAGATAGATGACTACCAGAATGAGAAACGGGGACATCAAAGCCATGGAATTGCCTCTGGCTGTTCAGGATTTACCGGCATAAAGACCGACCGGATTGGCGTCAGGGGAGTTCAGTCACTGAATACGTTGCCGCTGCGAATGCTACATGACGCGCCGCCTGCCTGACATCGCCCTCGCCGACGGCGAGGCAATGCCGCCGCCCGCGCTCGCGGGGAGATTGCGGGCTTTGAGCGAATTTGGCAATGATAAAGCTTTCGGATGACAAGCGCCGCACGCCCTTTTGCTCAAAATGACAGAAATGATTTGTTCAAAATGACAGCATTGACTTTGAAGTTTCCAAATCGTTGTCACATCTGCACATCGGCCAACGAATAACTCGTACTGCGACCGCCGCCTTCGTTCTTCCTGAGCAGTCCGCGCTGCACCAGATCGACGAAATCCCGCAGCGCCGTATCGGCGAGCATTTCTCGATCAGGGCCATTTCGATGTCGTGAGCTTGCCGTCGAAACCATTCAGCAGCCGGTTGACGATGCCACGCTGACGCTCATTCAGCGATACGGCAGAATGCCTGTTCCAGCATTCGGCCTTCTGAAAAACACCGGCGAGCGTATTCTCCGCGTCATCGAACGCGCGATCGAGGCAACCTACCATTCCGTCCAGGGCATGACGTCGCCTGCGCGGTGGCGCTCTCGACGCTCGCTGCCACCTATCCACTGGCGAACAAGCCGGCCGCTTGAGGGCGCGGACGCATGAGCACGCACTCAGATGCGGATCGATGCGATCCGTCCATCGATCGGGCATGAGACTTCCGGTGGTGCACATTCGATGAATGCCGGCAGCCTCCGAGAATGTCTGTTCATCGGGCTAGACCCGAAGTCATCGACGAATTGTCAAACCGACGCGATCCACCGGAACACGTCGGCGACGAAGAATTGTAAACAGTACGCGCCCATTTCCTGAGCGGAGACTGCGGCTCTACGGTAGTTCAGTAACAAGGTGGGTAGGGATAGTATCCGCAACGCGGCGCGTAATAAGCACCAGCGGCAGCAGCTCCCACCGCAGCAGCACCGACACCGACCGCAACCCCGCGCCGTACGGCCGCACCACGGTAAACACCGCCGCGATAAACGCCACCGCGATAAACCCCCGCGCGATGAACCCCACCGTGATAGACGCCGGCACGACCCCGATATGCGAAAGCGTCAGTTGAAAGCGTCGCAATGCACGTAATGCCGATGATAAAGGATGCAGCAAGCGCAACGATGGTTCGATGTGACATGACAATCTCCTTCGCTGTCAGAATAAGTTAGCTTACGTTCCAATCGCAGAGCTCAATTGATCTAGAACAATCCGGTTCCAGCCTGCGTTTTGCCGGTGATCGGACAGCGAAACTGTCCCATATTGAGTTCCGGCGCGGCTATCCCAAAAAGCAATGCCTGCATCAAGGCTGCGGTACACGAATTTCAATTCGACGTCGGGCACCGCCTGCTGGCCAGGTCAGCCGCTCCTGGGCACCTAAGGCGCATTGATTTTCGGACAGGTCACATCTTGACTGCATTCGCGAAGAGCGTGTCACCCCACTCGTACAAGGGCCGCATGAAGTCAGATTGAGTGTGGATTGCTCGACCTTTGCGATCGCGCCATTTTCGTCCATAGGTATCGAACGGAAAGTGTCGCATGTAGTATTCGCAGGTCTCTTCCCAATGGCCGACCGACAACGACTTACCATAGTGTTGGCAATACAGACCGGTCCCCGCGCGTTCTACGCCGCCCGGCTCTCGCGCATGGTGCTTCGCGAAGTCGACCTCCAACCGGTTTCGCCACAACATCAGAATGTCTCGCCGTTCCGGGCCGAAGAAACGACGAAAGCCCAATAGTTCGCAATCGGCTTGATAGGGCGCATGATCGCCAGGAGTTATATAGGCGTCGAACAGTTGAACCCGCACGCCATCGTAATCGCTGGAATGCGTCCGTTCCATGAATTCGCGTAGATCTCCGGTAACGCGCTCATCCGCATCGAAGCAAAACATCCAGTCGAACTGCAAATGATCGCGCGCCGTCTGCAGCAGAAGTCCGCGATGCCGACCTTCGGCAATCCGGCGCGCCGCGATGTCCGCTTCCCACGACCGGTTCGTTACAATCAGAGCGACCTTTGGGTGTCCGCCGAGAATCTCCAGCGTTCGATCCGTACTCGCGTCATCGTAGGCGATGATCGCATCGACGTGCTTGTCGACGTAGTCCAGTGTATCCCGGAGAATAAGTGCTTCATTGCGAACGCGGGTGATTCCGATCAAGAAATGCCTATGACCCAAGAGGCTTCTATTGCAAACAATGATTTGTTCGCCATCGCGAAGCTGCCAACCACTGCCCGGCATGGTCACCACCTGGCTGCGATAAAGAATTGGCGCCAATGATGGTGGGCTGGCCCAGCAACCGCAAGGGTTAAGAATCGCAGGCTAATGCTGCGGCGAGACGCCGCTAACGAGAGATTGCAGGAATTAACCCCGCGGCGTTGCGGTTCGGTCTGCCCGCAATTGAAGTCGAGCCCACGATGGGCAGTTCATCGCCCAGCGTACGTCTGGCGCGCGCAAGCTGCATCTGATCGCAGTGGGTCAAGTCTGCTGACCTTCCAAAGCAGACGCAGTGATGTTCTCGTACTGATTTTGACTGAGCGCTCGGACAAGCGAGGTATTATCGCGCCGGTAACGGCGATGTTATGGAAGTTTGCCGGTCACGCGTTTCGTTTTCGATCTTTTGCCGTATTCTTGTGCAGCCTAGTGTACGTTAATTGATGCGGGAGCAGTCCGGCATTCCGAGCGGCGCGGGGGCTGGCCTCAGGTTGAATTCGACCTCGAGCCAGCGCAGCTTGTTAAACCAAGCGCTCGCCGGAAGATCGTGCAGTCTTCCGATGACTTCTCAAAACAAATTTTAACAGGAGAACGCAATGGCACGGCTGCCGATTATTGCTGCAGCAGTTCTCGCGATTGCTGCATCTGCCCCAGTGATTTGTACGACAACAAGCCCGGCGTCAGCTCAGGGATGGCGCGACAGAGATGGCGACACGGACCGCGATCTGCGCGATTTCCTCAGGGACAGGATACGGACCCGGCAGGATTTGCGGGATCTCATCATCGATCTTATGCAAGACCGGCAAGACATGCGGGGGCGCCTGCGCGAGCGGATCCGCGAGCGCATCGCCGAGCGGCGCGGTGATGACGAGGACGCAGGCTACCGAAATCGAGATGAAGACGAGGATGGTGGCGGCTGGCGCGGGCGCCTGCGCGAGCGCATAGCCGAGCGCCGTGGAGGCGAGGAGGGAGACTGCTATTTCCTCACCCGGAGCTTGCGGGCCCAGGACGGGGATTTGCTCGTCATCATTCGCCGGCGCGTGTGTCGCGACTGAGCATGGCCCCGAAACGGCGCGCTCTGATTTGATCGCGCTTGGTGTCGGCGTTCGGAAACATCATGCTCCTGCAATGAGCCAGAGCGGGATGACGATCTGACGAAAGTCATCCCGCTTTTGGTAATGCAAGTCAACCTGCTCAAAAGTGGAGACCTCCGATGAAGAGGGCATTTGTCATCACGGCGGTACTTATGCTTGGCTCGTTCCCCGCCTTCGGCCAGAACGCCCCCGGCGGCGAGGGGCATGACTCTTCCTACTCCCGAAAGGATCATGATCTGGAGGATATCCTCCGCGGGATCGGCGACTACGGTCGCGAGGGTTCGCGCCGCGGCGGCGCCGCCTTCTTTTTGCGCCACGGCGACTCGATCGTGGCCGTGCGCTGCGACCCGCAGGAACTCCATGAAATCATGTGTCGATTCCACTCTCACCCTGCTCGAACGGGCCCGATCGATGCAACCGTCAGGCGCTGCGTCAGGCGCCGCGCCGGGCGGCACACCCGGAGGGCAGCCTCCATCCCGATGACAGTCTGAACGGTGTGGTGGCTGGGTCTGCAGGCGAAGGCCCTGTGACGGAAATGGAATGAGAGCTTGAGTGCTGCCTGGGGTGTGCGTCCGGAACTGGCGGCGCCTGCTTCTGCGTCGCGCATCCTCCGCCACGAAACGGACCTTCCACGATGCAAGCACCATGCGGAGGTGAGGAATCAGATTATTGAGCCGAAGCGCGGCGGCGATCAGCGCCTGCGCTTCCGACGCGCCCTCCCCTCGCCGGCGGTTTTCGCGAGCTGCGCAGAAAGCAGGCCAAGGTGTCGCGATGCCTCAATGGGTGCGAATTGCGCCTCACTATCCGTCATTTCTGTTTCCTCCGACGGCGCCCCATGCTCGATCTATCGGGCATCAAGTTCTGCCAGCTTGCTGGCCAACGCCGCCCGCACCGGCGGCATGTGACCGGCAAGCGCGACCGCGACGTTCCTCAAGTGCTGGCCGGCTCTCGATTTCATGGTCGCCATCCTGGTTAGCCGGTCGGTCATCCGGACCACATCGCTGGCAATACGGTGGCGTTCAGTTGCCCAGGCATCCAGCCGATGATCGTCGCCGTCCTTAAGCGTCATCGCCAGCGCCTCGCCGAGCGATATGCCGTCCTGTATGCCGGTGTTCATTCCCTGGCCGCCCGCCGGGCTGTGGACGTGCGCCGCATCGCCGCAAAGCAAAGTCTGGCCCCTGCGCAGGTTTTTCGCGACGCGGTGATGGATGTGAAACCGGGAGCTCCAGACCACGTCGCGAATACGGCCCGGATGGGTCGCCGGGCCACGGCGATCCAGCAGAGCCTGCATGAAATCCGCCGACGGCAATTCAGGCGCTTCGTCGGCAGTCGCCACGATACGAAAATGATCGTCCGGAAGTGGAGCGATCACCATGAGACCGTCGGGAGAGTAAAACAGCGTGACTTCCTCGCGGCTGAGCGGCCATTCCATGTGCACGTCGGCCAGCACGAAACTCTGCTCATACGCCGCGCCGACGAACTCTACTCCGGACAGGTCACGAACCGAGCTGTGCATGCCGTCGCAGCCGATCAACCATTTCGCCGTGATCGCCCTCGCCGCTCCGTTGATCTCAACCCTCGCTTCGACATTTGGACCCAATTGCCTGAAGCTGAGAAACTGGCACGGCCGCACAACGTCGCCGCCGGATTTTTGCAAGCGACCCAGCAAGGTCCGCTCTATCCTGTCCTGCGGGCACATCAGCGTGAATGGATAGGGGCTGTCGATTTCCGAAAAGTCGATCGTGATGAGCGTGCGGTCGCGGTCACGAATGCGAAAAATCGGAACCTTCACGCCCAGTGCCAGCAAGTCGGTCGTTTCTCCGAGCGGCTCCAGCACTTCGAGCGTTCGGGCATGTACGACGCAAGCGCGGGATGTATTAGCGCCTGCCGCTTGCCGGTCGATGATGACGGGGTCAATACCGCGCCGCATCAGTTCGGCGGCAAGCGCAAGCCCGGTCGGTCCGGCTCCAACGATGAGAACTTCGGTATCGGTTTTTAGCGTTTGCATGCTGACCTCCTGCAATTCGTCGTGCCCATGGCCGTATTTCCGGATTTTTCGGCGCGACACGCCGACGCGCGCCGCGATCTCAATGACGAGTGCTGGCTTCCTGGCCTATTGCACCATTCGTCAGGAGTTCGCGCACTCGCTGCAGCTTGTCCGGATTGCGAACGGTGTAGATCGCGACGATCTCGGCTTTCTCGACAGCCAAGGCGGTAGTCTGCAGCGTTCCCCAGCGATCGATCGAAATGAATCCTGGAAGGCCGTCGATGGTAGCTGCCCGAAGCCATTGCGGAGACCTGTCGGCAGGCTTCGAGGCGAGGCCGGCGAAAAGACGCGAGATCCTGTTTCGTCCGTAGATAGGATTGAGCGTTGCCGGCTTCTGACCGCCCCCGTCGGAATACGCCACGGCATCTTCAGCGAGCAGGGTACGCAGCTGGTTCAGGTCGCCGCTGGCCGAGGCAGCAAAGAATGCGCGCGCAATCGCGGCGCCCTGTTCGCCGGCGAGCGGATAACGCGGTCGCTGTGAACGAACGTGGGAACGCGCCCTGGCGGCAAGCTGACGGCAGGCTGCGGTATCGCGGTCGATGGTCCGCGCCACGTCGTCGAACGGCATATCGAATACGTCGTGCAGAAGAAACGCCGCGCGCTCCAGGGGCGAAAGGCTCTCGATCGCCATCATAAGGGTTAATGTCACGTCTTCGATTTCATCGGCGCCTTCCGATGGGCCGGCAAATTCGATGAGTGGTTCAGGCAACCATGAACCGACATACGTCTCACGTCGAACTTTCGCCGACTTCAGATAATCGAGGCATAGGCGGGTAACCGTACGCGCGAGATAGGCCGGTGGATTTTTGATCTCTGCCGATTTTGCGCCGGCTCAGCGCAACCACGCGTCCTGGACAACGTCTTCCGCCTCCGCGAGCGAACCCAGCATGCGGTAAGCAATGCGGACGAGGCGCGGTCGCTCTCGATCAAACGATGTGGCTCGGTCAGTGCTCGACAGCATGACGACTACCCTCGACGAGCGGGACCGTGCGGAAGCCGACGCAAATCCGGTTCCAGGCGTTGATCGCAGCGATCAGCAACGTAAGCTTCACCTGTTCTGCTTCGTTGAAGTGTTCGCGGAGATTCTCGTAATCATCATCGGGCGCCCGGGTTTGCGAAACGAGTGTCAACGCTTCAGTCCAGGCAAGCGCGGCTCTCTCACGCCCCGAATAAATCGGAGCCTCGCGCCAGGCGTCCAGCAGATAAAGACGCTCCTCGGTTTCGCCGCAGGACCGGGCGTCCTTGCTGTGCATTTTGATGCAAAATGCACAACCATTGATTTGCGACGCGCGCATTTTTACCAGGTGGATCAAGGCAGCCTCAAGGCCGCAGCTCGATACGGCCTTCTCCAGCCCGATCATGCCCTGCATTACTTCCGGCGCGGCCGCCATTGGATTCAGTCTCGGCGTCATATGTTCCCTCCTGCGGATTCGATAACGAACTCATGACGAGGCAGGCTCAGGCGATGTGACATCCGGGGGCGAATATTTTTAATGGTCGGCCGACCGCCTACGGGATTCCGCTCGCCAGCTCTTCGACAATCGTTCGGGCTGATGCGACCGACTTTACCAGGCCAACGGCTTCGCCCGCGTAAAGCGCCATCGCGCCGGCATCGCCGACGACCCCGCGCGTCGGTGACCCAAAGTGGTAGCGCGGGATTCCGCTTCCGTCGGCGCGTTTTGCCACGATTTCACCTTCGCCGGGGCGGTTTGGCGGAATTGGACGCCCGGCGGCCTCCCAGCTTCTCGTCGTCGGGTTCTTCAGGCTGCGTAGCGGAGCATTGGGCCAGCCCACGTCGAAAAGCTGAGAGTAAAGCGTGTCCTGACCTGAAGACTCCAGAACGCGCTGCAGATAATCGGCGTGAATGTCGGCTTCTTGCGCCGCCAGAAATCGCGTGCCGACCCAGACGCCGACGGCACCCAGATCGATGGCGGCTTTTACGCCTCTCCGATCCGCGATGCCGCCTCCGGCCAGAACCGGCAGTGGCGTCACCGCATCAACCACCTGTGGAACCAGGGTCATGGTGCCGAGCTTGCCACGCACGTGGCCGCCTGCCTCCACACCCTGAGCGACGATCAAATCGAATCCCGCGTCAGCAGCTCGCTTGGCATCATCAACCGAGCCGACCACTTGCATGGCGACGGCTCCCGCGGCCTTTACGCGACCAAGATGAGGGCTTCCGTCGTCCCAAAAGAAGGAAATGATGGGCACGCCGTGTTCAAGCGCAATACCGAGACGCTCGTCGATGGGAAAATCGAGCACGAAGTTGGCGCCGTATGGCCGCTTCGTCAGCGACCGCATGGTTCGCAGCAGCCCACGAAGCTGATCCGGACTCCGCCAGGTACAGGCAAGATGCCCGACGCCGCCAGCTTCTGCGACGGCGGCAGCTAATTCCGCCGAGGCTATGGCGCCTATCGGCGCCTGAAACACCGGATTTCTGACGCCGAGGCGCTGGAGCACTTGGGGTAAAGACATGAGAATCTCCTTGCTAAAGTCGAAAGCGGGCCTTCCCCGCTCGATGGTTCTCCGGCTCCTCTTCGAGCTGCTGGTTTTCACCCGCGCCGCAGGCGGAAACGAGGCTGTCCCCTAAAAGCCCTATGAGAATTCAAATCCTGAACGTCATGGCTGCTCAGAGCATCAGGAGCGGCGCAAGATCCTTTAAGCTGCTCAAGAACGCGGTTGCAGGCCATCGTTCGAAGTCGTCTCGCGTTGCCGCGCCGGTCAGCACCGCGGCGAACGGAATCTCGGCCGCCGCCGCAGCTTCAGCATCCACTGGGTGATCGCCGACATAGAGACTGTCGCCGGTTCGCACGTCGAGTTTACCGAGTGCCTTCACCAGACCCTCGGGATCCGGTTTGTGGCGCATCACGTCCTCGCCACCCACAATTACATCGAAGGCTTCCAATAGCCCGTCGCGCGCCAGAATGGTTTCGATCCGGTACCTGAATTTCGTGGAAACAATGCCAGTCTTGATACCGGTAGACTTCAGGTGATCGAGTGTCTGCGCCACGCCCGGAAATACCGACGTTAGTTCCACCATCCTCAGGTCCGCCTGCTTCACAAAGTTGAGCGAGAAATCTCGCGCGAGTGCCGGGTCGGTCAGACCGGTCAGACTGGCCAACGTCGCCGCGAGACTAAAACCAATGGTGGCGCGGATCGCTTTCGGCTCTGCGCGAGGGAGCGCCATCGTCTCCAGAGCGTAATTGACGCAGTCGACCGCGCCCAGCGTCGAATTGACAAGGGTCAGATCGAAGTCGAACAAGACAGCGCGCTTGCTCATCATTGATAGCTCCGTCCGGCACCCGAATGACTAGTCTTTCCCGGAGCGCTTCTTGATCTCCGCCGCCCAGCCGTCGGCCCAGGCGGAAATCGGCTCAAATGCCCGGTACAGACCGTGACCAAGGGCCGTCAGCTGATAGCCCTCAGGCGAGAGTTCCACGAGGCGGGCATCACGCAATTCCCTCATGCGCCTGTTAAGCAAGGATGGCGAGACCGCATTGCACGCAGCCTGCAGCGGCCGAAATTTTAACGGACCACGTCGCAGTTCCCACACCACACGCAACAGCCACCGGCGAGACGCCAGGTCCAGGATCGCCATGACCGGCCGTCCCGTCTCTGATCCGCGGACCTTCTTTCCAGGCAGCGGCGTGCCTTTCACGGTGCTTTTCTTTGACATCCTCTAGCCCCGTTCCGTCGGCGCCGCACCTGACGAAGCCGCAGCCGGAAAACGAACGCCTTTGGACTCCAGGGGGAGATCGAGCGCGTTCGCGACATAGGAGACAGTCCGATAGAATCCGCAAAGCATCAGGATCTCCAGGATCTGCGCGTCATCATAATATTCTCGAAGATGGTCAAACTCTGCCTGACCCAGCGTCGCCTTGTCGTGCAGGGCATCAATGGCAGAGATCAACGCACGCTCTGCATCGCTCCAGCAGGAAGCATCCGATTTCGCATTGCGAGTGGCGATAATCTGTTCTTCCGTCAGCTTCGCGTGTTCCGCATAGACTGCAACGTGAACGCCCCATTCATACTCACAATTCGCCAAAGCCGTGGTCCGATCGATCACGATCTCCCGGTCCCGCAGCGCGAGTGGGCCGCGGTCGAGTAGCGAACCCGCGCGGAACTTGGCCCAGGCCCGCTCACTGACCGCCATCGTCCGGAAGAGGATTAGAGGGTGTTTGCCTTTCATGATCATGTCGAAGGAGCGCTGGACTTCGGAAGAGTAAGGCGGGTCGAGAGGCCGGATTCGGGACATGAGAATGTCTCCATCGCTACATTATGAGTAGCAATGCTACCAATTCAGAAGCAAGAAGTCAAGTCGCAGCTTTTGCCCTTGCAAAGTTTCCTTGTTCCATCGTGTTTTCCTTAAATGGCGAGAAGCCGCGATCGCGATGGAAGGGAAGCTTGAATCAGCGCTGCGCCGGAAGTCGCGTCGCCCGAGCCGCCCGCGACAGAACGACCCGCTCAGTCGCCTTGACCGCTTGTTCGGTTACGTCACTGCAATCGTCGCTATTGCGATGCCGGTACACGCAATTAGCCCCCAGCCAATAGGGCTAGCAGTACGGATACAAATATGGCCGGCGGCTTATGCTCATCCGAGACTCTGCGTCGCATAGTCGCAATAACGAGCAAAGGACGAACGATTTCTCCGCCAGCGCATTAGAATTGGCCCAAGATCGATTGGCTCAAGACCAATTGGCCGAAGACCAACGAGATACAGGGAGCGCAATCATGCTTCCGCCTGGCGGTCGCTTTGCAGCATTTCTACTTGGCGTCTCCGTGGTCGCGGCGAGTAGCGGCGCGTACCCCCAGGATCAAGGAAGGGCCGCGCCAGCGCCAGCAGCCCGACCGGCGATGCAGCCGCGACTAACCCCACCGCCCGCCATGGCCCGTCCCGCACCGCCCGTCATGGTTCGCCCTGCGCCGCCTCCGGCAATGGCGCGGCCCGTTGCCCCGGCATTCCGTCCGGCTCCGCCATTACAACGTCCGGCCATGGCGCCGCGTCCGATGCCGCAAATCGCGGCACCGCCGCGCCCGGCCGCGCCGAGCATAGCCGCGCCGTCACGCCCGAGCGCACCGCCCACGCTGAGCGCGCGCGCACCGCAACAGGAGCGCATTGATCGCTTGCAGCAGCGCGTTCAGCAGCTGCAGTCGCAACAGCCGGAAGGCCTTCGGGCGCAACGCGCGCAGCAACGGCTGCTGCAGACAGAACAGCGCCAGCTCCAGCGTGAGCAGCGCGTGCAGCAACTCCAGCAAACCGCGCAGGAACGGCAGCGCGACATGCTTTCGCGCCAGGGGGTGCAGCACCAGGACCGAATCTACCGGTTGCAGCAGCGCGTGCAGCAGCTGCAGTCGCAACATCCGCAAGGCCTGCGCGAGCAACGCGCGCAGCAGCGCCTGCTACAGACACAACAGCGCCTGCTTCAGCGCGAGGAGCGCCTGCAACAGCGTAATATCGCGCGCCAGCAGGAACTGGGAATACAGCCTTCGGCTGGACCCCCCGCCGCTGCTGCTGCGGTGGCTGCGGCTGCGGCGCAAGCTGCCGCACGGGGGCGATTTGCAACGCGCTTCGCCAGTGCCGACCGACAGGCCGAGGGAGCAGGAGCGGCCCGGCAGCACAGTTGGGCTCCCCGCCACGCCTGGCGGCGCGGCCTGCGCGCGGCGTTTGTGCCGTGGGCCGGCTACGTGTTCTGGCCCTATGCCTATTCCGACATTTTCGAATACACGTTCTGGCCCTACGCCTACGCCCCCGGCTATTGGGCTTACGCTTACGATGACTTCGTCGATACCGTGTTCTGGGGCGCGGACAGTCCCTATTCCGCCTATGCCAGAGTAGCCCCGACTGAATATCCGCAGAGCAACGACGCCACCGGTGCTCAATCGCATGAACGCTCAGACGTCAGCCAACAGGATCTCAGGCAACTGTGCGACGATCCGGATAAGGGCATCACGGCCTGGCCAATCGATTCAATCGACAAGGCGGTACAGCCGACGCCCGAGCAGCGCGCATTGCTCGACGAGTTGAAGAGCGCGGCTGCAAAGGCTGCCGATGCATTCAAGCAATCTTGCGGCGGGTCGTATGCGATGACTCCACCCGGCCGTCTGCGGGCGATGACCAACCGCATCAGCGCCACGATCGAGGCAGTGCAGATCGTGCGACCCATACTGGAGAAGTTCTATAACTCGCTCAGCGACGAGCAACAGGCGCGTTTCAATGCGCTCGGCCCCAATGTCGGCGAGCGGTCGCAATCGCAGCCGCAGGCGCGACAGGAAGCAAACGCCCAGTCCGATACCTGCGGCGAGCCGAAGTCCGGCCTGACCCAACTGCCGATCGAGCGGATGGAGACCGTGATACGACCGGCCGGCCCGCAAAAGGAAGCGCTCGACCGCCTGAGCGCGGCGACGCAGAACGCCGTTCAGGAGTTGCAAGCGGCCTGCCCGGACGACGTGCCGCTCACGCCAGTCGGACGGCTGGAGGCGATGCAGAAGCGGCTCGAGGCGATGTTGCAGGCAGCCAAACTGGTGCAGCCGGCACTGGATGAGTTCTATGCCACGCTGAGCAGCGAGCAGAAGGCTCGCTTCAATGCACTGGGACAGTTCGCGGGCCCCTGATCTCGACTGCACCGACCTGCAAACGAAGGTTCTGGGCTGGTTCCTGTTCGAGAGCAGTCTACTCACTTCCGCCTGTCGACCGTTCCCCGTGGCCGAACGAAGGCCCGCGCACGGACATGGCGCGATGTCTTACTCCCGTCCGCAATGCGCACCCGAAGCCGCAAGTCGTCGCTGTGGCTAGAAGTTCACCACGCGCGCGTCAGGTTGCCTTGCCGCAGCATGAAATTCGTTCATGCCGGCAAGCTTGACCCGCTTATCGAGAGCGGCCGCATTCAGACCACGCGCATCCACACAGGGCTTGCAGACCATCAGCGTGACGTTGGGATGGCCAGCGATCTCTTCATATCTGTTGGGCGGCCCGACCGGCACCAGTCTGGCGCCGGCGCCCTCGACCGCCGTGAGTACCGAATCCGCGAACAACATCAGCGTCACCTGATCTCCGCTTTGCGCCGCCGAAGCGGCGAAGATGAAGGGCAACATGGCTCGGGTCGGGTCTGTTGGGCCGTAGGTGGCGGAGATGACGAAGTGCATTTTCCGGTATCCTCTGTCAGTCGCTTAAAATCTATCTTTTCGCCGCATCTTTCGCAGCCGACACAACCTCGCCGGTTATCTTCTTTATTTGTTCACCGGCACTGCTGAATTGTTTTTTGAGGAATTCCGACTGAATTTGCATTGCTTCCTGCAGGTCGGTCGTTTGAATGACGTTCTTCGCGTGATCAAAGGCAGCCTTCATATTTTGTTCCGTGACCGACAGGGCATTCCTGGACATTTCCATCGTCGCATGCGGAACCGAGTTGATGGATTTGCTGGCGGCGTTCATGAACGCGCCGAAAGCCTTTTCAGCTTGTTCGATCGCCTTCTCTGCTGTCTCCCGCACGGCGGCTGGGACTTCCAATTTTGGTAAAGTCATGTCGCTATCCTCCGGCTTCGATAAAAAACAAGCTCAGCACCATTGCCGAACTACGGCCTTGAGGCAGATCAAGACACCGGGCAGAGACCTCGACGGCCGCTGTGCGTCAAAAGCATCGATTTTGGGGTGTCCGGTTTGGGACGATTAGGCTCTATGCCATCGTACCGCTCGTCGCCGCCTTGGCGACGAGCATCATGCGGCGGTGGTGAATCAGATTGTCCGGCCGGTGCGCGGCCGCGGCCGCGTCGGCTCAAGAATTGACGACGACTGTCGCTGTACCGGCCGGTTATATCTGCAACGAATGGGGCCATTGCTGGCACCGCCATTACTACGGTGGTGGAAGCTACTACCATCCGCATTATAGGGGTGGTTACGGCAGGTACCGTCATTGGGGCGGCTGGGGCGGCGGCTACGGCTGGCACCATTGGCACCAATGGTAACCGTGGGAAGAAAGGGCTTCGGCCCCTTACTTTTTTTGGCGAGCGCGAACATGAAGGCCGCTTGCCAAGCAAGTTGCGCTCGGGCACTTTCGCGCGCAAACCAGCGTCGGAAAAATGCCGGCTACGGTTCAACAAAGTCCTGACGCCACCGATCCGGACATCACAGGGGAGATCAGTCATGCTGACACGCCGAAGCTTTGCGGGCGTTGCGTCCTGCGCGATCTGCGCGGTTACCGGATTTATGGCCACCGATGCGTCGGCGGAAGGCGCGCCGCTCGCGACGACACCCGGGGTCTCCCGGAAAATTCTGTCACAGAGCGACGGCCCGGCGCCGGGCTATGTCACGCTGCTGGTGGCCATCGAGATCGAACCCGGCGTCACCATCGGACGGCACACCCATCCCGGAATCGAATCCGCCTACATTCTCGAAGGCGGTTTCGAACTGCCGATCGAGGGCATGCCGACCCGCGCCTACAAGCCGGGTGACGGCTTCGTTGTCCCGGCGGGAACGCCACATGCCGGCAACAAGAACGGCGACGCCAAGACCAGGGTGCTGAGCACCTACATCGTGGAAAAGGGCAAGCCCCTCGCCTCTCCGGCCTGATCCGGATAATGGCTCAGCAATAATCAGCAACGATTAAAATACACGGCCGCGGCTTCTCACCAAGCCGCGGCCGTTGTTGTGTTGGCGGGCAGGCATTGCCGCTGCGCCTAGCCGCGAAGCGATCTCGCAACATCACTGCTGCTGCTTTTCCCAGAACGACAATATTCCCTGCGAAGCAGAACCGCCGATCACGCAGGGAATGCCGATCTCGACCTGGCCCAGGGCGGCGGCCGACACGCAGCCGAGCGCGACCGCGCCGACGCCGATCTGGCCCCAGAAGTCGAGGTCGCGCCTGGAATCCGAACCCTTGGCCTTGAGTTCTTCCACCGCGGCGAGCGCATCCTTGCGCACCGCGCCGAGCTGCACGGTGTCGGCGGCTTCGACCACCTCCGCCAGCGGCGCCTTGACCGCCGCCGGCTGCACCGCCAGCTCGCTGCGCAGATATTCGCGCAGGCCCGTATCGCGCACTGCATAGCTCGCCAGCGTATAGCGCGCCATGCTGCCGACCGTCAGCTTGTCGACGGTGTCACGGCTCTTGGCCCACGGCAGCATCTTGACGATGCGCAGGATCGACGGGTAGGAGCCGGTCGCAAAATAATATCCCCACAGCGTATCCAGAAGATCCTGATTGCTGGCGAAGGTCTGCGTCAGCTTCAGCTTCTTGTCGTCCTTGCTGAAGGGATTCCTGGTGAATACGCCGCGCAACTTCTCCATCATGCCGGGTTTTGTCTCCTCCAGCGGAATGTCGTTCAGGGTCGGCAGCGTGCCGGCGAGGTAGCTGTCGATCATCACTTTGCGGCCCGGCATCTTCGGCGCCTCCTTGCGCAGCAGGTTTCGCCAGTCGGGCAATCCCGAATAGGCGATGGCGCGGACGATCACCCATTCGTCTTCCGGCGGAATCGGAAACAGACTGTCGACCAGCTGCTCGGCCCTGGCCGGGTTCGATCCGATCGCGCCGGCGATGAAGCCGAGATAGATGCCGGCATTCTCCGGCTCCTTGAAGCTCTGGGTATGAAACAGCACGCGCACGGCGGCGGGGACGTGCGCGTAATCGGGTTTGGCGCGGTAATTGTAGATCCATTGCTGGACCACGCCGAGCGATGCACGCGGATCGATCTCCGGCGTGACCGCGGCGTAGACAGGCTGGATCAGGACAACCAAGGCAGTGACAAGACCTATGTAACGCATGTGATACTCCCAGCAAGCGTTGGCGTCTTCAGCACGCGCAGCGCAACGTTTTCGGGCTCCTTGGCTAGGCAGCATTTGAAGCGGCTATAGGGAAAGTCCGGTTCGGCGCGGCGTCGAAATTAAGGCAAACCGTCAACGCCTAAGGCCACAAGTCACCTTGCCCCAGACATTTTTTCGCCGTGCGCGCGCATTTCGATCGCGTCGGGACGGGTGGGATACAGGCGAGAGTGATGAGGCCGTTGAGGGCGTCAAGCCGGCAATGCCGCCGGTCGATAGCCGCGGGCGCGCTATGGATTGCGGCCTTTGCGTTATGTGTGGCACCGGCGGTCGCGGCGGAAGCAGACGGCGACGCGAAGACGCGCGAGGTCGATGCCAGGGCGCGCGACGTTATCACCGTGCAAGGCAATCGACGTATCGATAAAGAGACGGTGCTCTCCTATTTCCATGCCACGCCCGACGGCCGCTTCGACGAAGCCGCGCGCGACGCCGCGCTCAAGGCGCTGCTGGCGACCAATCTGTTCGACAAGGTCACGATCGACCGCGTTGGCGAACGATTGATCGTGCATCTGACCGAAGCGCCGGTGCTCGACAAGGTCGCGTTCGAAGGCAACAAGAAGATCAAGGACGCAGACTTGACGGCCGCGATCGAATCCAAACCGCGCGGCACGCTGCAACGCGCCCTGGTGCAAAGCGATGTCGGCCGCATCCTGGAAGCCTACCGCCATGCCGGCCGCGATGATGTCAGCGTAAAACCCGAAATCATCGACCGCGGCAACGACCGCGTCGACCTCGTCTATGTCGTGACCGAAGGCGCCAAGACCACTGTGCGCCAGATCGATTTCATCGGCAACAAGGCCTTTGGCAACCGCCAGCTCGCCGCGGTCATCAAAACCTCGGCGACCTCGATCCTGAGCTTCCTGACCAGCAACGACGTCTATGATCCCGATCGCGTCGACGGCGACCGCGAGCAATTGCGGCTCTATTACCGCAGCAAGGGCTATGCCGACGCCAGCGTGCCCGCGGCCAAGGCCGAATACGATCCTGCCCGGCACGGATTCACGCTGACATTTACGATCGAGGAAGGCCCGCTCTATCATTTCGGCGACATCACGATCGCCTGCGACGTCCCGGGGCTCGACCCGGAAAATTGCGCCACCTGCTGCTGGTCCGCTCCGGCGCGCCGTTCGACGGCAATGCGCTCGACAAGACCGACGAAGTCCTCGCGGTCGAGTTGTCAAAGCTCGGCTATCCCTTCGCGAAAGTCGTACCCCGCACCACGCGCGATGGTTCGGCGCAACGCATCGACGTGGCGTTCTCGATCGAACAGGGGCCGCGGACTTACGTGGAGCGGATCGACATCCACGGCAATACCCGCACCCGCGGTTATGTGATCCGGCGCGAATTCGACATTGCCGAGGGCGATGCCTACAACAAGGGCCTGATCGATCGCGCCCAGCGGCGGTTGAAGAATCTGAACTACTTCAAGTCCATCAAGATCACCAACAAGCCCGGCTCGGCGCCCGATCGCGTCGTGCTCGATGTCGAACTGGTCGAGCAGCAGACCGGCGATTTCAGCATCTCCGGCGGCTACTCGACGATCGATGGCCTGCTCGCCGAGGTCAAGGTCGGCGACAGCAACTTCATGGGCACCGGCGACACGGTGAAGGCCGCGGTGACCTACGGCCAATACACAGAGGGCGTCGATCTCACGGCATCGGAGCCGTATTTTCTCGGCACGAAAGTTTCCGCCGGCATCGATCTGTTCGCCAAGGACAGCTACGCCAACAGCTATCAATCCTACGGCACCGACAGTTATGGCGCGGCGATCCAGTTCGGCACGCCGGTGACCGAACAACTCGGCGTGCTGTGGCGCTATTCGATCTCGCGGCAGAACGTCACGCTCGATCCGGCGTCGCTCGCCGCAGCCCCCTCGCTGGCGATCGAGCAGGCGGCGCTCGCGGGCGCGCAATGGGTCTCGGCCGTGGGCGACACCGTTACCTACAGCACGCTGGACAGCACGAAAAATCCGACCAGCGGACTCAATGCGCAGATCAAGCAGGATGTGGCGGGACTGGGCGGCGACGTCGACTTCCTGCGCACCACCGCTGACGTGCGCTACTATCAGGCGCTGAGCAGCGATCTCACCGGCATGGTGCGCGCCCAGGGCGGCTACATCGCCGGCTGGAACGGCCAGCAGGTGCCGCTGATCGACAGCTTCTTCGGCGGCCCGAGCCTGGTGCGCGGTTTTGCGCCCAACGGTTTCGGGCCACGCGATCTCACGCCCGGCACCACCATGGATAATGTCGGCGGCAGCATGTACTGGGCGACGACGGCCGAACTGCAAAGCGCCATTCCCGGCGTGCCGCAGGAATACGGATTGAAGGCGATCGGCCTTTGTCGATGCCGGCAGCGTATTTCACTACGGCGGGCCGACGACGTTTCCGGGCTCCACGCAATCGCTGCAACTTGCCAACGCCAACATCCTGCGCTCATCGGTCGGCGTCGGCCTGACCTGGGCCTCGCCGTTCGGCGGACTCAACATCAACTACGCGGTGCCGATCACCAAGGCGAACTACGACGTGGTGCAGCCGCTCGGCTTCACCGCCTCGCCGTTTTGAAGGGCGCAAAATAGACGACGATCCGTCGACCAGCCGAAATTCCGCGGCACGCGCTCCGTGTGACTAACCGGCCGGCGTTTCTAAATTGACGTCATCAGCTCCCAGCGAGTGGCGGCTCGCTTTTCGAAGCTGCGCCCACTCCTCGGCCTCGTTCAGCCAGTATTCCATTTCTTTCCGGGCCACCGCGGCGCGCTCACGGGACATAACTTCCAGCGCATAAAACTGGTATTTGGAATCCATTACGAGCTCCATTACCGGGACCGCGGACTGTAGCTGCTCCATGTCGGAGGCAAATTAAACATTTCGTTATTCAATGGTTTAGACCGCTTCTTATTATGACACGCGTGTGACAGCTCACTCTTCTGAGCAAAGATCGGCCGGCGTCCCTGACCTGGGCCTCGCCGTTCGCCGGACTCACATCAACTACGCGGTGCCGATCACCAAGGCGAACTACGACGTGGTGCAGCCGCTCGGCTTCACTGCCTCACCGTTTTGAAGGGCGGATGTGAAAAAAAGGGGATGCCGCGTCAGTCCGGCAACCCCAGCTTTCGGAGATTTTCTGCCATGCGGTCCAAGGCGGCGTCCGAAAAGACCATCGCCCGTTTGAATTTTGAAACCGTCAGATCCGGATAGCTGCGCATCAACCGCGCAAATGCTTGTTCCGCCTCTTCGGTCCGGCCGGCTCCCGACAGAGACGATGCCAAATTGCGGTATATCCAATCGGCGTTTGGCCGCTCTTCAAGGGCGCGCCGATAAAACGCCGCGGCCTTGTCATAGTCTTGCGCTAGCTCGTGCGCCGATCCCATACCGACATAGTTGTTGAAATTCATTGGATCGATCGGGCTCAGGCGCAGCGCGCGCTCGAAGTTCTCAATCGCCTTTTGAGGCTGGTCAGCATAATTCTCAAGCCATCCGAGCCAACTCCAGGCCCAAGCGGCATTGGGATCGAGCGCGACGGCGCGCTCAAGCAGTATGCGCGCGGTTCCGTGATTGTGCACGAAGGTATGCACCGCACCAAGCACTGCCAGAATCACGGGATCGTCGCCGCTCCTCGCTGCGGCTCGTTCAGCGAGCGACAAGGCCATCGCCTGACTTTCCGCGATGTCATCCGCCCAATTATAGACCGAGCGTTGAGCGTGGCACCAACCGGCGAGCGACAGAGCCAGAGGGTACTCAGGATCGATCCCGAGCGCCTTTTCAAGGAGTCCGAGCGCCTTTGCGCTTTCTTCCTTCTCAAGCGCCCAGACGTGGGGCATTGCTCTCATGGTGTAATCGTAGCTGTTCAGGTCTTGCGGCCGTTTCCGTCGGGACCGTTCAATCTCGGCAATGCGGATCGAAGGCTGTAGAGCGCCTGCCACCTGCTCCGTTATTCGATCTTCGAGATCGAAGAACTCCTCGACTGCGCCGTCAAAGCGCGAACTCCAGACGTGTGCGCCTCCCTCGGTCTCGATCAGCTGAACGATAATGCGGAGGCGGTTGCCGGCTTTCTGCACGCTACCTTCGAGTAAATATGCGACGCCCAGCTCTTTGCCGATGTCGCGCGCATTTGTCGCGCGGCCCTTGTAGGTGAAGGCTGAACTACGTGCGATGACAAAGAAAGAACGAATGCATGAAAGCGCTGCGGTAATCGCTTCGACGATGCCGTCAGCGAGGTAGTCCTGGCCCGCCTCAGCCGACATGTTGTCGAACGGCAGGACAACGACGGAGGGTTTGTTGGGCAGCGCCAGACCTTCAACTCGCATTGGAGACGAGCCTGACCGGATTGCAGCAGCAGCCTCGCCGGCAAACCGTATGTGCCATGCGCGCATCGGTTCGGCGATATTCTTTAAGGTCTGCTCCCCCATGTCATCGAAGGCGATATCGATCTTGCCGCGAATTTGCCTGTACGCATCATCCGAGATGCAGACGCCGCCTGGCTCGGCGATCCCCTCAAGGCGCGCTGCGATGTTGACACCATCGCCGAAGATATCGTTGTCGTCGAAGATGATGTCGCCGACGTGGATGCCGATGCGAAATTCTATTCTGAGTTCCGGCGGCACATCGGTGTTTTGTTTTGCCATCTCGCGTTGGATATCCACCGCACAGCGGGCTGCATCGACAGCACTCGCGTACTCGACCAGCATGCCATCGCCAGTGGTCTTGACGATGCGACCCCGGTGAGCGGCGATCCTGGGGTCGACAACCGTCTTTCGAAACGTCTTTAGCTGCGCAAGTGTGCGTTCTTCGTCACGACCCATCAACCGGCTATAGCCCGCGACATCCACCGCGAGCACTGCTGCCAACCGACGTTCGACGCGCGCTCCAGGCAAAAGAGCCCCCGGTCCCGGTAAAAATCTATCCGCCATCAAAGCATGGGGGATCGCTCCGATGCCAAGTACAATATCCGAGAATGGTCATTCGTCCCCTATACAATATCCAGTCCGCGGCAATGCGCCCTGATTGCCGGAAATGCTCAACACGAGTAGCTTCGATGCAATGCTGGACGTGGCAGCTGGACGGGCAATATTGCTCGTCCCGGACAGCGTAACGTTGGGAGGACAGCATGGGACGGACATACGAAAGCATCACCGAAACGATTGGCAATACGCCGGTCGTGCGGATCAACCGGCTGGCGCCGCAAGGTGTCAATCTTTTCGTAAAGGTTGAAGCCTTTAACCCCCTCGGTTCGGTGAAGGATCGGTTGGCTCTAGGGGTAATCGAGGCTGCCGAAAAATCGGGAGAGCTCAAGCCTGGTCAGACGATAATAGAGGCGACAAGCGGAAATACGGGAATCGGTCTTGCGATGGTTTGCGCGGCCAAGGGATATCCGCTCGTAATCACCATGGCAGAGCCATTTAGCGTCGAGCGGCGGAAGCTGATGCGGTTCCTGGGGGCAAAGGTCATCGTAACTCCCGCCGCTGAGCGCGCTGTAGGCATGATCAACAAGACCATCGAGCTTGCCAAGGAGCATGGCTGGTTCATGACGCGCCAGTTTGAGAATGAAGCCAATCCCGACATCCATTCACGCACAACCGCACGTGAAATACTCGATGATTTCGCCGGACAGCGGTTGGACTATTGGGTGACCGGCTATGGCACTGGCGGGACGCTGAAAGGTGTCGCGCGGGTACTCGATAAGGAGCGCCCCGAGACGAAGATTATTGTTTGCGAACCTGCAGATGCACAGCTGTTGGCCAGCGGCATCGCGCAGTCACGGAACCCGGACGGTACCCCTGCGGCACCGCATCCGACGTTCAAGCCTCATCCGATGCAGGGCTGGACGCCGGATTTCATCCCCAAGATCACTGATGATGCCGTCGCAATGAAACTGATCGATCGCATCCTGCCGATTTCCGGGCCTGATGCGATCCGCTGCAGCAAAGACCTTGCTGCCCAGGAAGGCATCTTTGTCGGCATCACCTCAGGCGGCACCTTTGCCGGCGCGCTGAAAATTGCGGCCGAGGCGGATAAGGGAGCCAACATTCTCTGTATGCTTCCTGACACCGGCGAGCGCTATTTAAGCACGCCTCTTTTCGCTGATGTTGCCGCAGACATGAATGACGAGGAGCTTGAAATTTCACGCTCCACGCCAGGCGCCCGGCTCAATCCTTGATGGAACCTCCCCAAAGCGAGCTATGACGCGGTCCAGCCGCTTGGCTTCAATGCCGGACAGTTTTGAGGGCGCGAAATAGACGACGACCCCTGAAGCGCCGATGATTTTCCAATAAGGCTAGCCCGGCTGCAAACCCTTCGATTTGAATATGGGCGCCGCGGCCGGCCCCCTCAGAAACTGGATCAGCGATTTTCCGGCCTCGGCCGCTTTGCTACCGGCGCCGATGCCGGCAGTGAATTTCGTCACACTTCCGAGGTCGCCCGGCAACGGTCCGACCAGTTGCGCGCCCGACACCGGTACGATTTCCGAGGCCTGCCCGACGCCGATCTCGGCCTCGCCCCTGGCGACAACATCGGCGGCCTGGGCGCCTGGAACGAGGATGGTCCTGGCTTTCAATTGCTCGGCGATGCCAAGTTGCTCGACGACATGCGCGAAATGGACTCCGCTTGCCCCGCCCTTGGCCGGGTCGGCATAGACGATCGATTTGGCGGCGAGCAGCGAACGCTTCAATGCATCGGCTGAACTGATGTCCGGTTTCGGCGCCCCGGCCCGCACGGCGACCGCCACCGGCGTTTCCACGATATCCGCGATGCTCCCGGGCGCGATCTTGTCCTGTTTCTGAAGGTCATCCATCGCCGGCCGCGACAGGATGATGACATCAGCGGTTTCGCCGGCAACGATCCGCTTCTTGATATCGGAGATAAGACCGTAGCCGATGTTGAGCTTGTTTCCGGTGGCGCGCTCGAACTGCGGCGTGAGTTCGTCAAGCGCCGACGTCAGCGCCACCGATGTCAGCACCTTGATTTCGGCGGCCTGCACAGCAGCTCCGTCCATCATTCCGATGCCGGAAAACAGCAGCCCTGCCGCCAACGTCGCGGCCAATGAATTCCCCGCCATGATCGTGCTCCCCCGATTGTTGTTATGCGTTGCAAGAGAACGTAGCGCATGAATTCTGTGCGGACAATGAAAGAAGCCGCCAGTTGAGGCGGCCTCTGAGCTTGGCAAAAGAACAAACGCATTATTGCGGCATGCCCTGGACGATGAATTGTCTCGACCTGGTGCTCTTCAATCTGATCGCCGTCACTTCCTGTTGGGCCGCCGACGCCTGCCAGGCTTTTACTTTCGCGAGGCTGTCGAATGCAACGATGACAAACCGTTTCGGCACGGGTCCGTCAACCGCGACGATCTCATCGGTGCGCACAATGAACTTTCCGCCGAAAGCAGCAGCAGCCTGCCCGCCTTTGGGACCGAGCGTCTTGAATGCTTCAGGATCGGTAATGTCGCTGATGTCAATGATGGAATAAACCGGCGGAGTAACCTCTGCGTGGAGCACGTGAATAACCGAACCTCCAGCTGCGGCGCCCACAACGACTGCGAAAGGCAGCAGGTATTTCGTTTTCATGATCGCCTCCGTGTCATGATTGATGACCGAGCATATCAACAACGACGGGGTTTCCGGCGGCCAATGTGCGTCAGTCGTACTGACACATGCAGGCGACTCGCACGCGACGCAAAATGAAAGAGGCCGCCAGTTGAGGCGGCCTCTGCTTTGCATCGCGAGCGGTTTAGGCGCCGCCCTTTTCGCATTTCGTCATGAAGCTGGTTTTCGCAGCGCCGGAGAGCGGCTTGCCATCCGCGCTCACCGCTTTGGTGGCGCAGGTATCGGCCATGCACTTCTTCATGAAGGATGTCTTTGCCGCCCCAGCGAGGGCCTTGCCGTCCTTGCCGACGGCCTTGCTCTCGCAGGTTTCCTGCGCGAAGGCCGCTCCGCCGGCAAATGTCGCGATAACCGCAGCCAGTAATATGCTTCGGATCATTTCTGTCTCCCTTCCGTGGTTGTGGCACGCCAATTTTGACCGGCAAACGCGGCGCAATCAACCGTTGAATCGCGCCTCTTCGGCGCTGCGGGAGCCGGATCGCTTGACCATGCAAGGCTTGACCCCTGCAAGGCATGCTCCACAAGATCGGCTTCAGGGGCGGCCTGCGATCAAGCCGGCGGCCGCGGACGGATTCCGGCGCGGGCACGTATGCCCGGGGAATGGAGGGCGGGATGATCTGGACGACGACCAACCTTGTTATTCAAATCATCACCGGCATTCTCGGCGCGCATTTCGCGGCGACGGCCGCGAAAGAGCACAGCTTCGGGTTTGTCGGTCACAGCCTCGCCGGCGCGATCGGAGGCGGCCTCAGCGGCTATTTCCTGCAAAAGCTGGCGGTCACCGTGGTGACGGCCAATGGCAGCCTGAACGAGATCACCGCCGCCGACAATGTCGTCCTGCAAGGCCTGGCCGGCATAGCCGCGGGCGGCTGCCTGACGCTGGTCGTGGGCTTCATCAAACACGTCATCGAGCAACACAGGTCGCAGAACAATTAGTGCCGCGCGCTCACGCCTCGGATCGTTTTTGACGTACCACTATTGCTTCGGCTCCAGCAGGCAATCGATCGCGATCGGCAAATCCGCTGCATTCGACATCCGGCGCTTGGAAACGTCGAGCGAGTTATAGCCTTCCTTCGCGCAGGAAATCGTGACGTCGTCGGCCACGGTGTCCTTGCCGAAGCTCGGAAGCTTGAAGCGGCCTTCGACATTTGTATTGACGAACATCCGCCGTGAGCCGAGTTGGGCTTTGATCTGCACGTTCTGAAGCGGTTTCAGCGTCGCGGCCTCGCGGGCCGTGCCAAAGAAATATGGGCCGGACTCGTATTCGTCGCGTTCGGACAGCAATTCCCCGGCGCCGGATTTCACGGATGAACCGGCGATTGCCACGAAAGCCAACAGCACGGCGAGCGGAATTGAGGCTTTCCATCGCAACATCGGATATCCCGTTCCCGGATCTCTACCGTCCAGGTCTCAGCGCAGAAAGAAACCACGGAACAGATAGACGAAGATGACCGCGATCACGATCGGAACCATCCATCCGAGCCATAGCTGCGCAGACCAGCGGCGGGTGAGCGGCCAGCTTACCAAGGTTACGGCGGAAGCACCAAGTAACGAAGTAACGAGCCAGCCATACCAATACATCGGCGGCCCATTCTTGGCCGGCTGGGTCAGCCATTGCCACTCGTCGATTTTCGGATGGTAGGTGACCAACGCCCAGTTGTGCTCAACCGCCAGCAGATAGATCACGGCGAACGCGGCAGCAAAGATTGGAAACACTTTTTCCGTGCTCATAGCCCGAACAAGCCTTTGATGTTGTTGAGGACGTGGCCGACGAGGAAGGAATACCAGACGATGCCGCACAGAATCAGCGTAACGGCCACGCGCGCGGTCTTGCTATCGGCTTCCGGCGGCCGATGCCACAACATCCAATAGAACGGCAGCATGCCGAGGCCGAGCGCGATGAACTGCTCCTTGAGTTCAAACGAACCCACGGCCGAGTTCAGTCGCGCGTCTTCGAGAAACGTCCGCACCCCGATCCGGTAGACCGGATAGATGATGCCGCCAAGCGTGGCTGTGACCAGATACAGCACGACGTTGGCGTTGGCGTAGACCGAGCCATTGACCGAACGAAACGAGCTGATAATTCCGTCCTTGCTTCGGGAGGGCCACACCACCGACATCGCCTGATGGGTGATGCCGCCAAGCAGCACGACCGCGAGCAGGCCGTGCATAACAAGTAGAATCGTTATCATTATCCCCCCACGCTCTCCGGCGGTTACCCTAGAAACCACACACCGCCAGCAGGATGCAAGGGCCGCGATCCGGCGCGGGATGAGAATTAGAATAAATCCGGAATGGCAATGAAGACGCACGCATTAGTGGCTGCGATCGCGCTCAAGATCGGCGAACGGACCCGACGCATACATCACCTTGCCGCCCACCATGGTCAGCAGCGAGTGGATCTGTCCGATGCGCGATATCGGAACGCTGAAATAGTCTTCGCTGAGAACCGCAAGGTCCGCGAGCATTCCCGGCATCAGCCTGCCGCGCCTGGTATCGTCATGGGCAAACCAGGCGCTGCCTTGCGTGTAAATGCGAAGCGCCTGCTCGCGGCTGGGAATCTCCTCAGGCCCGCGCGTCGACGATGCCGTCGACCGTGCGGCCGTCGAGCATCCAGCGCAGCGACACGAACGGACTGGGGATCATCACGCGGTTGGCATCGGTGCCGCCGCCGACGGGAAGTGCCAGCCGCAGCGCGGTCACGATCGGCGGTGTTCGAACTCATCTGGTCAGGTCCGCGTTCGGCGATGTAGATCGGCGCGGCAAAATACAGCCCGTCCTGCATCAGCCAGCCGACGCCGAGCGCCTTCATGCGCTGCAGCGATGAATCCGAGGCGTCATGCAGATGCGCAATCGACCAGCGCAATTTCGCCAGAGGTATTTCACGGTTCACCCGCTCCAGCACGTCGAGCAAATGGTGCACCGAAGGATCGTTGTTCCAGTGCACCGTCAGCGTCATGCCTTCTTTGGCAGCCCACAGCGCCACGCGATAGAACGCTTCCTTGTCGGCCTCGCTGGGCGTTTCGTTATTATACATGCCCCAGGTGACGCATTCGCCGATGCCGTTGAAGCGCAGCCAATCGTCGCCGGTGCCCATCGGCAGAAAGCGCGTATAGGTCTGGAAATCCTCCAGCTCTTTTCCCGGGCGTGGCGCGGAGATGCTGTAGACCACGCGCAGCGGCAGCGCGTGCTCGCGCCACAGCCGAAACAACGCCTCGTAGTCTTCCGGATCGAGATTGTGCCCCTCGGGATCGATCACGCCGGTAATTCCAAATCCGCTTAATTCGCGCAGGAAACGGCGGGTGCCATCGATGGCTTCTTCCATCGACGGTTTTGGCAACCGCGCATAGGTTGAGGTGATGACCGCGGCCGGCGCCGCAATCCAGCCGATGGCAGCGCCCTTATCGCTGCGCTCGAATTTGGCGCCAGGCAGATCCTCTTCGGATGCGATGCCAAGCATCTGGCGGCCGGCCGCGTTGATCAGCATCGAGCCATAAAACAACTGGATGTAGACGGGATGCCCGCCCGCCACGGCGTCGACCTCGGCCTGCGTTGGCCGCCGGGATTCCGTGAACTGACGTGGAGTCCAGCCGCCGGCCACGATCAGCCACGCATCGGGCCTGGCGTGAGCGGCGGCCGACTTGAGACGCTCCATGGCCTCGGCGATATCGGTCGCGCCGTCCCAATGCACCTCGGTGGCATAGCGGAAGCCGGCGCGGATGGCATGGATATGGGAATCGATCAGGCCGGGAATCACGGTGCGGCCATCGAGGTCGATGATTTTTGTCGTGGGCCCCGCCAGCTTGCGCATCGCATCAGTGCTGCCCGTCGCGGCAATGCGGCCAGCCTCGACGGCGAGCGCCTCGCTGACCTCTGACGTGCCGTCGAGGGTGACGATCTTGCCGTTGACCAGCAGGATATCGGCGGGTTTCGCCCATGCCGGCGCGCCGGGGCCGAGCGCCAGCAAGGCCAAGGACAAGAAGGACAAGGACAAGGACAAGCCACCGCAGACGCGCGCTAGAAACATTTTGAAATCATCCGGCTGCTACCGGAAGCTGCAAATTCCATAGGATGTTGCGTCTCAGTCACAGTCAACCTTCCCGCCGCGTGTTAAATGTTCACCTGTATTTCGATTTTACATTTTTAAAGGACATTGCATCGTGAAAAAAATTATAGTCGTCGCGGGCGCTGCATTCGGCGCTTATCTCAGCGGTCCCTGCTTTGGCTGCTGACCTTCCGGCAAGAACCTATGCCAGAGACTCCGGTCTACGTTCCGCCGCCGATTTACAACTGGACCGGCTTCTACGTCGGCGGTCACGTCGGCGGCGCGTGGACCAGCCAGAGTTCAACCGAGCTTGCGCCGGGGACGCCTGCGTTTCCGACCGGGACGGCGTTCAGCAAAAACAACCTGAGCGGTTTTCTCGGCGGCGTACAGGGCGGCTTCAATTGGCAGGGCGCCAGCCCCTTCGTCGTCGGCATCGAAGGCGAATATTCCTGGGCGGATGTCAGCGGGACCGCAACGACGACAAGTGTCGCGCCCGGTCTCGCCGGCTTTACCAGCAACGTCACGGCGAAGACAAAGGACTATGCGCTGGCAACGGGCCGCGTGGGTTATGCCGCGGATAACTGGCTGTTCTTCGCCAAGGGCGGCGGCGCCTGGGGTCAGGGCAGTTCAACCGGTACGGGCATCACGGCGGGCGGCGCGGTGTTCGACACCACCACCACCAGCTCCAATCGCAGCGGATGGGTTGTCGGCGTCGGCGTCGAATGGGGCTTCGCGCCGAATTGGTCCGCCAAGATCGAGTACAATCACATCGACTTCGGCTCCGCCAACGTCACGGTTCTCAGCAGCGTCACCGGAATTTCGAACGTAAGCAATTCGGAAACGGTCGAGGTCGTGAAGGCGGGCGTGAACTACCGCTTCAACTGGGGCGCCCCCGTCGTTGCGAGATACTGATTCCGTTCCGGCGAGATAGAGAATTTGAAAAGGGTGGCTTCGTGCCACCCTTTTTGTTTGCGAAGTCAGCAGCGCTATGAATTCGCCGCGCCCGTATTGAGAAGCTGGGAAATCGCGGTGACGAGTTGCGCCGGCGCGAACGGCTTGGTGATGAGAATGCTGTTGGGGACACCCTGTGAAGCCCAGTCGTCAGCGGCCTCACCGGTCATGTAGACCACCGGCATATCGGGCTTGTTCTCTCTTGCATGCCGGGCCACGGCCCAGCCATCCATTTTGTTCTTTGCCAGATTGATATCGGTGACAAGCGCCCGGCATACCGGATCTGCGGCGTTCAGCAATTCAATCGCCTGTTCGCCCGAGGAAGCGAGTGCGACTTCAAATCCGCCTTCGGTGAGGGCTGCCTCGACAACGCCTTGTATTAATTCATCGTCTTCGACCACCAGGATCACAACTGCATCTTCCAATATATCCTCCCTGGCTGCGGCGCCGCAGCACGATCCCCAGGGGGTGTAAGTGGGAGAGGCGGCATTGGTTCCGGCCCTATGTTCAAAAATGAACACAGGGGCATTCGCAACAAAATCAGGATGCCTTATTGCTGCTGTAGTCAGCGCCGCGGACAAAGGCGGAGAGACCCGCGGCCAAATGGTCGAACAACAGCCGGACCCGGCCGGTGGATTTCATATCCTCGTGCATCGCGACCCACACTTCGAGTTCGAAGCGGATCGCCTTGGCCAGCACCGGCACCAATTGCTCAAAGCGCGCCGCGATATTGTGCTGGCAGCCGCCGATCCCCACGCCCGCCTTCAATGCCGCGAACTGCGCGAGGTCGCTATCGCAACGAAAGCCGAAATGCTCCCGCGTCACCGCGCGCGGCAGCTTGCCCAGGCTGCGCAGCGTCAGAGCGTCCCGGTCGAAGCCGATCAGGCAATGCTTCTCGAGGTCGGCAATGGTGTTCGGCAGGCCGTATTTCTGCGCGTAATTTCGGTGCGCATAGAATCCGATCGCGCTCTTGCCGACGCGGCGGGCGACCAGCGACTTTTGCCGGGGGCGAACCATGCGCACGGCGATGTCGGCATCCCGCCGCAACAGATCCTCGTTGCGATTGCTGATCGCAAGCTCCAGCGTGATGCCGGGATGAGCGTCGCGAAACCGCGCCAGCAGCGGCGGCAGTACCTCGCATCCGATCATCTCGCTGGCGGCGACGCGAACCGTGCCGCGATCGGCCTTGGCGCCGCCTGATGCTGTGCGCTGCAGCGCCGCCGACGCGCTCGCCATCGTCTCTGCATGGCCCACAAGCTCGAGCGCCGCCGGGGTTGCCGTCAGTCCCTGCGGCGAGCGCGAGAACAGCGACAGTCCGAGTGCGGTTTCCAGCGCATCGATGTGACGCCCGACGGTCGGCTGGGTCAGCGCCAGCTTTCGCGCCGCGCCCGACAGGCTGCCGTCGCGGACCACCTCCAGGAAGGTACGGAATAGCTCCCAGCCGGGCTCTCTTTTAGCCATACATAAATGTATAACATAGATACACGCTTACACAATTTCATTCATCCAGGCGATGGCCATACTCCCGCTCGTCCAACAGATGAGGAGATACGCCATGCCGGCAACCTATCGCGCGATGATGATCACGAGGCCGGGCGGCCCCGAAGTGCTGCAGCCGGTGGATTTACCTGTCACCGAACCCGGCCCGGGCGAATTGCGCGTGCGCGTGCGCGCTTGCGGGGTCGGGGCAACCGATCTGACCATGCTGACGGGGACCTACGCGTTCGCTCCCAAGCTACGGCTGGTTGGCGGGTACGAGATCGCAGGGATCGTCGACGCGGTGGGCGCAGGCGTGAGCGGCTTCGATGTCGGGCAGCGCGTCGCCGCCCTCACCGTGCATGGCGGCTTTGCCGAACGCCTCGTTCGAGGCGCCGAACACTTCGTCCCGATCCCCGACGAGGTGGCGGATGTCCAGGCTGCGGCGGTGATATTGAACTACGTCAGCGCGTGGCAAATGATCCATCGCGTGGCAAACGTCCAGGCCGGCCAGACGGCGTTGGTGACCGGCGCCGGTGGCGGCGTCGGGACCGCGATCCTGCAACTCCTGCAACTCGCCGGGGTCAAGAGCTACGGCTCAGCATCCGCCAGCAAGCACGGCCTCGTCGCCAGGCTCGGAGCGACACCGATCGACTATCAGGCTGGGCCGATCGACCGTCTGGTTCGCGCCTGTGAACCAACAGGCGTCGATGTCGCCTTCGATGCGATCGGCGGCGCCAACATCCGCAAATGCATCCGGGCGGTGCGCCGGGGCGGAACTGTCGTCGGCTATGGATTCATGGCGGTCGACGGCACCCTCGCGCGGGCCCGCCTGTTCTGGGATGTCTTTGCCGGCTCACGTTTGCGCGGCCGTCGCGGCACATTTTACGGCATCTCGCTTTTGTACCGAAAAAACAAAAAGCCCTTCCATGAGGACCTGCCGAAGATCCTGGCATTGGTCGGGTCCCGGCAAATCGAGCCGGTCGTTGCCGCGACGTTTTCGTTGGCTGACGCGAGGAAGGCGCTCGAACTTCTGGCGGCAGGCACGGTGGAAGGCAAGATCGTTCTGACGTGCGATTGAGCGGCGCTCAGCACCGTCCGCGGCGTTGTCGTCAGGCTGCGCGCACCGAGGTCCGGACTTGCCGCCCTGGAGCTTCAACCGGTTGCTGTCACCGGACGCCGCGATGTGTACCGGCACGGCGGCGCGCCAATGGCCGCCTTGACCCGCACGACGACATCGCTGGTGTGGAACGGCTTCTCGACGAAATCATGTGCGCCATGCCTGATGGCATTGACCGCCATGCGAACGTCGCCATGCCCCGATATAATGAAGATCGGCGCCGGATAATGTTCCGCACGCAATTTCTTGAGAATATCGAGGCCGGATTGTTCGGGATTGCGCACCTCGATGAACATGCAGGCCGGTATGCGCAGTCTCGCCACCGACAGCAACGCGGCGCCGTCGGCAAAGCAGATCACGTCATAGCCCTCTTCCTGCAGCGCGAGCGAGAGCTTCTCGCGCATCGCCGCGTCTTCGTCGATCACGAAGATTTCGCCTTTGCAGGCAGGCGCGGCCTGAGCTTCGGCAAAAAAACCCGATCGATCGAATTCGGTTTTGTGCGACATTATGTTCGGGCCGCCAGCGCCAGCGCACGTGATGGCAGGCCCGCGTCCGAGGCCGGCTCCACATCATCCACAAGCAGTTCGGCGTCGTGGGTGGCCGCGGAATGCAGCCGCGCCGACACCGCAAACAATGCGGCCGCGATTCTCTCATCGCGGCATTGACGCGCGAGGCGCGCGCACTCGACTGAACATTCCAAAAGAATAGCTGAAACAGACATTGGCAATTCCTGATCGATGCCGGCATGCCTTCCCGACGGCATGCAGGGTGATGACTTCAAAGGACGACGATGGCCGGCCCATCAAAAATGAACCGGTCGAGCAGGCAGTTCGGTGGGTTTAAGCCGCGCGTCCCAGCAATGGACGGCACATCGGCTTGATGTTGCAGTATAGCAAAGCACACCCAGGCGTTTGACGGATTGGGACAATTGTTTTACTTTTCGGGACATCGGATGTGCAGAATTGGCTGACCTGATCCGCAGTGCCTGTCTGACGCAGTATGCCGAGGTCGCTCGGTCGGTGCGGCTTGAGCCGCTGGCGATGCTGCGAAAAGCCAGGCTGCCCCTGGCCAGCCTCGATCAACAAGACCTGCGCATTCCCGTGAGCGGCGTCCGCCGCCTGATGGAAATTTCCGCTACCGAATCCGGGATCGCCGAGTTTGGTCTGCGCATGGCCGAGCGCGGTGGCCTGCCGAATCTCGGGCCGGTCGCGCTCGTCGTTCGCGAACAGGCCACGCTCGGAGCCGCGCTGGAATTGCTGTCGCGCTATATCCATATTCACAACGAAGCGATGCGCCTGAGCATCAAACGCGGGGACGACGTGGTCATCCTGTTCCCCGCTTTGCGCGGCGAACGCCGACGCCCGCCGCGCCAGTCGACAGAATGGGCGCTCGGGCTTATCTTTCGCATCATCGGCTCGCTGTTCGGCAGCGACTGGCGGCCGCTCAGATTCGCTTCGCGCATTCCGCGCCGGCCAATCGCGGTTACTATCGGCATTTCTTCGGCTGCGACGTGATTTTCGATTCTGATTTCGACGCGATCCTGTGCGCCGCCAGCAATATGGATCGGCCGATCCCGACCGCGAATCCCCTGATGGCCCGCTATGCGCAAAGCAGCGTGGAAGCGGTCGACCAGCGGTTCGAACACTGGGACGACAAGGTCAGCGAACTGGTGCGCGCATTGTTGCCGCAGGGGCATTGCACGATCGAACGCGTGGCCGAGCATTTTGACTGCGACCGGCGCACTGTCCATCGGCACCTGCTTGAGCGCGGCACCAGTTATTCCCGGATTTTGGACACGCAACGCGCCAACCTGATCGAGCGGCTGATCGAGGACAGCAACCGGCCGCTGGCGGGAATAGCCGAACTGCTGGGCTTCTCGGCGCAAAGCGCGATGGCGCGCTGGTTTCGCGCACGTTTCGGCTGCAGCATCACGCAGTGGCGCCGCGGCGGCCGGCCGAAAGAATTGCCTGCCGGAAGCCGCCGAGGGGCCGCGAGCCAACATCGGCCGGCCCGCAAACCTAAGCGGCCCGTTGCCGGAAGCCGGCGGATGAAGAAGCAAACGCGTTGAATGTATCGCCGGGCGCCGCCGGACCACGCGCGTCAGGTGCGCCAGTTTTCACCCTTGCCGCCGTGCGAACGATGTTCGGGCAGATTAGGCGGCAGCGAGAGACCGCGAAAGAAGGCGGTCAAGCCCAGCGCAAAGACGCCGAGGCCGAACCCAACACCCATCCATTGCCAAACGTTCGCCATCGGCAACCCTGCCTTTCGCTCAGGGGTTAAGTCGCGGCGCAACGCCAATTGGTTCAAGAGGCAGATCGGTTCGCCGCCCTCGCCCACGGCGCCGTGAACCAAAAAACATCCGCGCGCGACCAATGCGGACCACGCGGCTCCCCGACTCCATTTCAAGGAATCCCATGCTCGATCCCCAACATTTGCTCTGGACCCAAATTGCCGCCGGCGTGTGCCTGCTGATTTTCGCCGGGCAACTCTTCAATCTGTTTCAGATGCGAAGCCAACTGCGCGCGGCGGCGAACTGGGAGATGACCGAAGGCGTCATCACCGTCTCCAGGGTGGATCAACCGCCCTCGCATGTGTCGGATGATCAGGACGATGCCAGCCCCGTCATCCGCTATCGCTATCATGCCGGCGGACGGGATTTCGAGAGCGGCCGGGTCATGCTCGGCGGCCAACCGCTGACGACCCGCGTACTCGCTCTGCGTGACGCCGCGCGCTACCCGGTCGGCGCCCGCGTCGGCGTCTACGTGGACCCCAAGGATTCCAGCAGCGCGCTGCTGGAGCCCAACCAAAAGAAAAATTTCGCCGGCTTGATCGCCTTCGCAGTCGTGTTCGGCACCATCGCCGCGATCCTGACCGCGCACTCGCTGGCCGGCAAGGTGCTTTACACCAGCAATGGCGTGCCGATGTTTGCCTTCGCGCTTCCGGCCGCTGCGATTCTCGTCGCGATCCTGAGCCTTGTTTCGTTTGTTCGCGGGTTGCAGCAGGCCAGCGCCAGCGCGCGATGGCCGACTGCGGCCGGCACCGTCACCATGTCTGACGTGATCCAGGAAGAGATCGAGGATACCGACAACGACAAATCGTCGATCCGGAAAATCCATCGCTACCAGGTCGATCTGCGCTACGCCTACCAGGTCGGCAAGCGTGACTTCACAGGCTTTGCGCCGAACGGTGGATGGACCGGCGTCTACGGCACGCGCGAAGCCGCGGAAAAAGCCGCCGCGCAATACACCAATGGCCAGCCGGTCGTGGTCTATTACGATCCGGCGCAACCCGGCAGCGCCGTGCTCGAACCAGGCGGCGGCAAGGGCTCGATGGCGCCGCTGATATTCGGCTTGATCTTCGGCAGTGCCGGCGCGGGGACGCTGTTCGTCTTCCTCAAGTTCGGCTTCAGCGGTTAGAGGGTTCTCCAGCGAAGTGGGTACCGGTTCGCGGAACGGCAAAGGTTCCAGGGCGTGCCAAAAAATTACCCCGCCGGATCAGATCCGACGGGGTGAAGGCCACGGGTCGTTTGAGTTATTCCCCTGAGAAGGGAAAATATTACTTCAAGGAAGTATTCACGGTATTGAATTGAGTGCTGAGGTTGGTACCGAGACCGTTCACCACCGCGATGATGGCCAGCGAGATACCCGCTGCGATCAGACCGTATTCAATCGCGGTCGCCCCCGACTGATCTGACAAGAATTTCAAGAAGCAACGCAAAATCTACCTCCTCTTGGGAACTCAGTTGCATCGAACATCCGAAAAATACCGGAGACGCTCTAAGGTAGAATAAACAGGTTGCAGGCAATTTTATTTACAACTGCGCTGTTCCCGATGACATTTCATGTCGCCCCAGGATCGTTGCGGTCGTCATAGCCCGCTTTGTCGGGCGCTCATGTCATTGAATATGCGCATCAATCTCGGCGCCGGCATTGCCCGTTCGGCATGCACTGCCGGTTCCGCAACGGGAACCAGGGCGGCGGCGGGAATTAATTTTTGCGAAAGCATATTCGGCAAAGAACGCCGCCAGGTGATCGGATTGGCTCCCGCCGCCGCCTTCGCATGTCCAAAATATTTACCGCCGCGGTGACCAAGCGGGATTCCAATTATGTCGGAAATCAGACAGGGTGCAGCGGTATTCTGGTGTAATTGCGTGGCGTTGCGTCCCACTCCTTCGAGCGCGAGGATCTCATGCTGCCAACATTCAGGCCGACGCCGACCTGTACACGTTTTCCGGCCACCATCGAGATGCCATGCCTGAAATGCGGCGTGCAGATGCGGCTGGCCTTGATCGAGCCACAAGGCTCCAACTACAACCTGCTGACCTATCACTGTGTGCCTTGCGACTCCGGGGAGAGTTTTTTGAAAGCGATGTAGATCGGCGCCGCGTGGCGCCGCAATTCTACCGGCCGGTCAAAGCTGTGGCGGCAAGGCTTTGCTAGGAAAGGCTTCGGCAGGAAAAGCTATTCGCTGGATATCTGCGCGGACGCCGAATGGAAAATCCCGGCTCCCGAAACTTGGGACGCGATCAGCAATGCCGCAACGAGGGCCGGCAGGCTGATCAATCTCAAGAATTGATCCACCGAAAGCATGGTTATCCCCCAAGCGCCATTCCAAGCGACCGTTCAATTGGTCCTGTGTGCCGATGGCTGGCCGCTGGTCAGAATCTGATCTGACACCACGGCCCCCGAGATGGTGAGCAGCGCAAGGATCGAAATGACGACTATTGTTCTCATGGGGTGATCGTCGCGTCCGATTGTGGCCGAAAACGTCAAAGCTTGGCGCATTTTCAGGACGATGCCGGGAACAATCATGGCGAGAATTCGGCCGAGAAACATTCGGTGTGCCAGGCAGGGTTTCGGGCGGCCTTTTCGGACAGGTTTGCGTCCCTAATTCACGCCGGCGACACAACTCCATCCGGTGCGGGCGCCAAGGGTCGCCACAAAGCCCTCCCGGCACATCGGCTTGGTCATCAACAGCCAGAAGCAGAAGAGAACCGCAATCAGCGCCAGGCTAAGCCACAGCCGCTGCTTCATGTCCGCCCCCGCCGTCTCGTTCCGCCGGATCAGCATGAACCCCACGAGCGGCAGGAGTGCGGCAGCGCTTCAATCCTCGCGTGGCAAGGCGGTGGCCGTTACCCCGCGATGAAACCGAGCAGGTCCGCATTGAGGCGATCCTTGTGGGTCAGGAACAGACCATGCGGCGCGCCCTCGTAGATCTTGAACTGCGCATTCGGGATCAGCGCGGCGGTGGGTCGCCCCGTCATATCGATCGGCGCGGATACGTCCTTGTCGCCATGAATGACCAATGTCGGAACGGAAATTGCGGGCAGTTCGCGGCGGAAGTCGGTCGCCGTGATGCGCCGGTTGCATTCGATCGCAATCGGCAACGGCGTGCTCAGCATCAACTGCGCGACCCAGTCCTGCAGGCTCGTCGAGGTGTCGGCGACGAAGAAGGCCTTCTTGCCGTCCTCGATCCACTTCGGAAAGTCGGTTTGCAGAATTCTTCGTTCGGAAAAACTCCAGTTGCTCGGCGGGAATGCCGTTGGGGTTATCCGGCGTCTTCGTCACAAAGGGTGTCGCCGCTGGCGCGATCAGCGCGATCTTGTCGATCCGGCTGGCACCATGCCGGGTCAGATAACGCACGATCTCGCCGCAGCCGAAGGAGTGGCTGACCAGCGTTACGCCCTGCAGATCGAGCCGGGTCAGCAAGGCGGAGAGATCGTCGGCGAGCGTATCACAATCATAGCCGCTGGCCGGCTTACTGGAGCGGCCGTGTCCGCGGCGGTCATACGCGATGCAACGCAGGCCCTTTTCGCAGAGCGCACTGATTTGATAGTCCCACATCGCCGATGGCAGCGCCCAGGCGTGGATGAAGACGACGGGCTTGCCGGCGCCCCAATCCGTGAATGCCAGTTTCACCCCCGTCGCGGTCTCGATGAAATCTCCGGCATCGGACGTGGCGCGTGCAGACGCCGGCTGCGCGCCGACGGCGTCATCGGCAGCAGCCAGAAAACCGGCACCGAGCGTGGTGGGTAGGGTTGATTTCAAAAGCGTGCGTCGATCCATTCTGGTGATCCCTGATCTTGTCCGCGATGTCAGCGGCTATCATCGCCATCATGACGCGCTGAGCGAGCCGCGACGATTACGTCAGGGGTAAAAAATGGATGCGCCGATGTGTGGTCGCCGCTTCGCGCGCGCATGGCGGCCTCAGCGCGGGCGTGAGCCGACGCTGCCACGGGACGCGCGCACCGGCATCATGACACCTCCGAAATGCACAACGCCGCACCGGCGGAATATAATCGCCAGGCGGCGCTGCACTTAGTCCTGGAAACAGCAATGCCCCAGTACATGTGGGTACGACCAGGGGTTTCTCAGGTTTCAAGAAAATGCAAAAAAATCGCGCGGTGCGCCGATTCGTCGCGCCGGCTAACACGGTGCGGATGGTTGCCCGTGGGATGGCGCACTCGCCGTCGCGAACCCGTAGAGCAGCGCCAGCCGGTCGAGGCATTCGCGAAATCGCCGGGCGAAATAGTCGATCCAGCGCTGGCCGGGGAGGCCACGACGCTGGCCGACCTGCTCCATGGTCATGCCGAGAATCAACACCTCATGGACCAGCGCGGAGCCGTCGGCGCCGAGTTCGCGTTCGGCGCGGTTGAGCCGCAGCACCGCCTTGCGCTGGTGCTCGGTGATCGGCTCGCGCATCCGGCCGCCGTCGACATATTCCCGCGTCGGATCGACCGCCTGCGGGCCGCGCTCGGCCTTCTCCCAATCGTCCTGAAACGCCCGTCCGCTCTGGTATTGCGCCTCGTCGATCTGCCGATGGCTGTGCAGCCTCCCCAACGGATCGTTGCGGATCGAACGCAGCGTGACGATCTTTTCTCCGGGCTCCAGCGCCAGCGGATCATCCACTTCGACCGCTGCGACTTCGGCGTTGCGCGGCAGATCGCGGGATCGCCGATCGTGAACCTTTGCCGATTTGTGCGACTTGTTGCGCTTGGCGCGTGCCATCTGCTTTCCTCCGTTGCAAGAATGAATGTGCTGATTTCGCTGGCGGATCGTTCGCTGATGAGTTCGTTCGCCGGTTACGTCGTCCGTCTGGCGACATAGGCCGCAAGCTCCGGACTAACTGATATCGCGGGTTTTTCACGCCGTCCGCCTGAAGGCGGTGGTGAGGGATCGGCAGGACCCGTCTCGCCCGGACTTCATCCCCCGGAAGACTCTGATGTGAGTTTGAGTGTGAGTGGTCGGCGGCTGCCGCGGCAACGCTCGACGCTGGCGCGGCAATTGCTCGCGGCAAAGCTTCTCGTGACAAGGGCTGCCGGGAACGCGAGGCATTTTCCAGCTTCATGCGCGCCAGGGCCGAGCCAAGGCCGCCCTTCTGCCCCGCGATCGCGCGCTTTTCGGACACGCGCACCATCTTCGCCAGTTCGGCGTCGATCCGCTTGTGCTTCCAGCCCGCGTGGAAGAAATCCTGCAGGGTCGGGCGATAGTCGCACCAGGTCTTCAGCGGCAGTTTGGTGATCTTGGACAATTGCCTGTCGTCGTCGGGCAGTTCGCCCTTGCGCCAGTAATGCATCATCAGCAGCAGATACGCTCCGTGCTGCGTCGTGGTCAGGTGGCCGGTGTCGCCGAGATAATCGCCGACATAGAGAGGCATCCAGGGGCGATTCATGGCGCGCGGTTTTCGTTGGCGGGGCGCGGCGTCCACTGCTCGCGCAGCAGCGCGGCCAGTTCGTCGCGGCGGATCGAACCCTCCGGCGCATGCCGGATCAGCGCCCGCAGATGCGCGATGCGATGACGCCGCGGCAACGGCTTCATCCTGGCGATCATGACGTCGATCGAGCTAGCCATGCGTGTCATGCCGCCTCCACCAGCCGCAGCAGGACTTTCACGGCGGAGCGTTCCGACGCGGAGCCAATGCCGCGCGTCAGGTGAAAATGCGAAACGCAATAGCTTGAACCCTCGCGGCGCGGGTGGCCGCAAAAAGTAATGGCCTCCCCCTCTGCGTCGCCGCCAAAGGGATAGCGGCAATCGCCGGCCTCGAGCTCCAGCAGCGAGAGATGGCGCGGCACGATTCCGACACAGCGCAGTTGCAGCGCCGCGGCCCGCTTGCGAATCGGCCGCGGCAGCCGGAATTTTGCCGCGATACGTTTGCGCATCTTGTGAAACCGCAGCGGGCGCGGCTTGCGTGGCAATTTCGGCCGGCCGCACTCGCCGGACGGATCGAGGCCGGCAAGCCCCATCCGCTTGGCGCGGCCGATCGCGGCATTGCGCGAATAGGCGGTGTGGAACGTCGCGTTGATGGCCCGCGCGATCTCGGCATAGGACAGGCCTTTGGCGAGATAATCGCGCAGCGCCTGCGAATGCTCGGGTTCCCAGCTTGTTTGCATTGATTTTCCCTCCGGCGCGCACGGATGCCTTCCGTCGTTGCCTGCGACAAACGCGAAGCGTCTGCGCAAGCAACGCGGCCAAGCCCTCCAGGCTGATGAAATCGGAGCCGGGACATCGCTCGGCCCCGGCCCCACAGCGCCAATTTCTGATATTCCGAAATCAAAGTCAAGCTTGATTTCGGATAATCGGAATTGCTATCGTTTCTGAAATTCGGAAAAGATGCGCCATGGTGGACATCAGGATGATCGAGCGGGGGCTGAAGAAGCCGGGCAAGACCAAGGGCGGTCTGGCGGCGGCGATGGGTGTGCGCCCCGGCGCGGTGTCGGAAATTTTGGCCGATATCCGCCTGATCAAGGCGTCGGAGATCCAGCCGATCATCGATTATCTCGAGCTGAATTCAGTCCCGATCATGGGCCGGGTCGGCGCCGGCGCGACCATCGAGCCGGAGCATGAACAGGTACCGCCGGAGGGCCTGGGCGAGATCGAACTGCCGTTCCCGATTGCCGAGGAGACCATCGCGTTCGAGGTGGCCGGTGATTCCATGCTGCCGAAATACGAGAATGGCGACATTATCGTGGTCTATCGCGAGCAGCGTCACCCGATTTCGAGCTTCTACGGCGAAGAAGCCGCGGTGCGGCTGAAGACCGGCGAGCGTTACCTGAAAACCATCGAGCGCGGAAAATCCGCCGCCATGGTCAACCTCACCAGCTTCAACGCCAAGCCGATCACCGGCGTCAAGCTGGAATGGATCGGGGAAATCTGCGTCACCCTGCCAAGGGGCCAGATCGAGCGGCTGCGGGCCAAATCCGCCGCGCGGGCGCGTAAGGCAGCGAAGGCACATACCGGGACCAAATAGACGAGGCCCGCGAACTGAACCCAGCCTGCCGACCGACCGATTCGCGCCCCGCCCCCGCTGCAGGTCACGTGACCGGCGTAGATTTCTGATTTTCGGAATTATTAACTTGACCCGCTTCTGATTTTCCGAAATATTGGCACTGTCGCCCAAAGCCCGAGACAGGTCCCGCGCATGCAGTATTTCGTCGTGATGATCGATTATGGACGGCGCGGTCGCGAGGCCATCGTCGATCCCGAGATCACCCGGCGCGAAGTCATCTCGCGCATCGTCTCCGGCGAATACAGCAATATCAGTTTCGTCCACGAAATCGCCGATTTCAGGCGTCGACGACATCACCGCCGAGATCCTGGCGGAAGCCCCCTGCCCGATATCGCGGATGCTGATCTGCAGGCGAACCGTTTCGATCACGCCCGTGATCTCAGGAAGCATGAGACGGTGTGATGAGAGCGTTTTCGAGAAAGGTCTGCCCGGACCTGATCCGAGGTGGATGCGGGTTCACAAGTCGACAAAAGTTGAGCGCCCGCAGCGACCATGTCTCGGGCCGCCCTATCCAGCCTGACCGAGCATGAACGGCGTGCAGCGGCAAACGAAGGAAAAGCCCGTCAAATGGCGGTCGGCCGCTGCCGGAGCACTAATCCGAACGGGCTAATCCAGAAGGCCCAGCCCATGGTGAACAGACAAGTGCTATCGTGGCTGCATTGTGCATGTTGCGTTCGGCACAATAAGGCCCCCAACGGCCCCAGCGCGCCCCCCATCCCAAGCTGGGGCCGTTTCCTTGCCCGCGATAGCGGGATGGTGATTGGCCAGCGAAGCCCGGCGCGGTGGAAATCCGCGCCGCAACGCGGCTCAGCTGACCGCCGTTGCTTATACGGCGGCGGTCTTCACGCCACGAACTCTCTTGCGCACATCGGAGGAGATAAGCCCCAGCAACGTGATGGTGGATGCCGACTTCAGCGCGGCGTAACCGGCTGAAGGACTTTTCCGCCCAATTCGTGCGCGTGCCATCAAGCGAGCAGGCTTCTTGACGATTGATCCGTTTGACTTCGAAACGTTCATGCGAGTTGTCCCCATGATCCGGCTACGTCGGCGTGCACCCACAGTCCCCCCATGCGAATACGGCTGCGAATAAAGGCGGAAGCTTGGCTTTCTGAATGGAAAATGAACGGAAAATAGCGGGAACCGGGTTCCGCCGCGTTGACGAACGATTACAGCTATCTTGCGTTTGCCATTTTGATGGCGGCCATGGCGCGGTCAACGCGCCGGGCTTTGGTGCTGGCGCGCTTCACCTGGCCGCCGAAGTGGCTGCGCAAGCGTTGGCACGATGCCGCGCCACCCTACTCCTTCGAAATCACCAGTTTCAGCGACATCGCTGCCACCGTGGCGGCGAGCATGATCGCGGCCACGGCCGACAGGCCGACGATGTAGGAGCCTGAAATCTGCTTCAGCCAGCCCATCATTGACGGGCCGACGAAGCCGCCAAGCGTGGCGACGCTGTTGATGAAGGCAAGCCCGCCGGCGGCGGCGACGCCGGTCAAAAAGCGCGTCGGGATGGTCCAGAAGATCGCACGCGCCGCGGTGACGCCGACGAGCGCGACGCTGAACCCGATCACCGCGCTATTGAGCGACCCCGAGATGATCGGCGCCAACAGTCCGATGCCGCCGAGCAGGCACGCCACCGCGAGGTTGACGATGCGCCGGCCTTTTTCGTCGACATAGCGTGCCCACAGGATCATGCCGGCCGAGGCGAACAGATAGGGTATCGCCGAGATCCAGCCGATCGTGCATCGTCGACAGATGATATTCCTTCAACATCAGCGGCAGCCAGATCCCGATGCCGTAAGACCCCAGCGTGAAGCCGAACTGGATCGCCGCGCAAATCAGCACGCGCGAATCCTTCAGCGCACCCAGCAATGAAGACGGCGGCCGCTCGCGCACTTCGCCGGCGAGCACATGGTCCAGCGCATTGCGTTCGTCCGCAGTAAGCCAGGTCGCGGCCTGCGGACGATCCGACAGCAGCCACAGCGTCAGCAGGCCCAAGGGAATGCACGGCAAGCTGACCAGCAGAAACAGCCATTGCCACCCGGCGAAGCCCCAGATGCCGTCCATCTGCAAAAGGAAGCCGCACACCGGACTGCCGATCAACGACGACATGGGAATCCCGACCAGGAACCAGGCCAGCATCCGCGTGCGGTATTCCACAGGAAACCAGGCCGCGAGAAAGAACGTCACGCCGGGAAAGAATCCGGCTTCGGCGATCCCGAGCAGCAGGCGTAGCGCATAGAAACTGTGGGGTCCGACCACGAACGCGGTCGCTGCCGACACCAGCCCCCAACTGATCATGATGCGCGCAAGCCAGCGCCGCGCGCCAAAGCGATAGAGCATCAGGTTGCTGGGAATCTCGAACGTCGAATAGCCCAGAAAGAACACGCCGGCGGCAAGACCGAACTGGCCGGCCGTCAGCCCCAACTGCTGATTTATGGTCAAGGCGGCAAAGCCGAGACTGGTGCGATCGAGATAATTGAAGAGATAGGCGATGGTCAGCAGCGGCACGAAGCGCATTGCGGCTTTCCGAACCGCGCTCTGCAGCACGGCATCGGAGCCGGACTTCCCGGAAATTTCGAGATCGTCCGGGACGCCCTGCTGCAAGAGTGCCATCCCTGTTCCTTCCGCGCATGGTTGTTGTTTTTGTCTTTGGCCGGCCGCCTATAGCACGGCGGCAACGTCGCCCGCGAATGGATATCGGCCGGCCACAAAACCGACGCAAGTACGGCAGCATTCGCAATGTTACAGGAATGTCACACGCACCAAGATAGTGTGGGTGTTCTATATCCGTTCGACAGAGTTGATGACGGGCTTTCTCTGCGCAGGGATAAACTGATTTCAGGTTGGGGGTGAATTCTACGAGCTTCCGCTGAAGGAGAGCCGATATGCCAGCCTACGTCCAGCATCACGAAATCGAGACAGCCCCGATTATCTGTCCCGGCTGCATCGGATTGCTTCCGATGTTTGTGAGAGAAGTAGAACCGCATTGGAGCTTAGCGAAGATCGATTTCATCTATGAGTGCTCCGACTGCGGCGCCGAAGTGAGGCAGACCGTGACCAAGCCGGAAAGGCAACATTAGATCCACAGGATTGACGCGCCCGCGGCAGGTCTGATCAGACCGAGAATTGACGCCAGCGACCAGCGATGGCGTCACGAGCGGGGGGCTCGATGCCGGCGGGCGCGTCACCCCGCAACAATTCACTGATACAAATTCAGCGGCACCAGGTTGAGCGGCGGCCGCTAACCGATCGGTGCACGGCCGGCTATTCAGCAAAACACTGTTTCAGGAAAGGCGTTGCTTCAGGAAACGCCAGTGTGGGAACTGGTGTGCGAAGGCGTCGTCTCCGGATTGCACTCGCGAAAATGCGTGGCAATCTCGTTCAGCGCGCGCTGCTCCCATTCTTCGGCTTCGGCGAGCCAGAAAGCCCTGCGCTCGTAATCCAGCAGCGCACGCTCACGGCAAAAAAATTCCTGCCGGCGGATTTCAATGAGCTTGATCATGAACTCCACTCCAGTGTGAAGCCAATTCGCGCAAGGACTATAGCGGAGCCTCGACCGAAAGTCATTTCGATCTGGTTCGCGGAATAAGAACAGGTTCCTCCGTCAGTTCCGACGAAAATCGCAATGCAACACGACGATGCCATGCGACTGACCAGCCGGCGTCTCTTCCGTCACGACATGCAAGCGGCGAAAATCCGTGCTCATTCGGGCAAGCCAGCGCGCCGGGTTAGCGCCCAGAATAGCAATCCGGCGGCGCTGAAGATTGCGCCAAGGATTGCGACCCCGATCCAGCCGAACACGGCGTAGACGTTTGTGGATGAAATCGCGCCAATGCCGCTTCCGATGGAATAAAACACCATATAGCCGCCAACCAGACGGCCGCGGGCCTCCGGCCGGGTCGCAAAGATAAAACTCTGATTGGTGACGTGGACCGCCTGAACAGAAAGATCGAGCAAGATCACGCCGATTGCGAGCGCTGCCAATGAGTAATGCAGGAGTGCGATCGGCAGCCACGAGAACGTCAGGAGGCCCAGTGCTATTCCGGTCGTCCACTGCGCAAGACCACGGTCCGCCAGGCGACCCGCCCCGTTGGCGGCCAGTGCGCCTGTCAGCCCGGCCAACCCGAACAGACCGATTTTTGTATGAGACAGAAATAGAGGAGCGGAGCTCAGCGGCAGCACCATAGCGGTCCAAAGCGTGCTGAAACTTGCGAAGATGAGCAACGCCAGAACGGCACGGACCCGCAGCAGCGGTTCACGCAGAAACAGCGAGGGCATGGAGCGCAGCACCGCGCCATAGTTCTCCGAGACCGGCATCGCCGCATGGCGCGGCAGGAGCCGGGCAAGCGACAGACTCATAGCCAGCATCAGCAAGGCTGATGTGAAGTAGACGGATCTCCAGCCGCCGAAGTCGGCAATCATCCCCGATACGAAGCGGGCCGCGAGAATTCCGATCACGACTCCGCTTGTAACGAAACCTACCGCACGTCCGCGTTCGGACGGCACAGCCAGCGTCGCGGTGAAGGCGACCAAGACCTGCACCACCACGGCCAGCAGTCCCACCGCGATCATTCCGCCGAACAAGATGCCGGCATGATGCGCTGTGCATACAACCATCAGGGCAATCGCCGACAACAAGGTTTGTGCGACGATCAGTTTGCGGTGATCGACGAGATCGCCAAGAGGCACGATGAACACCAGGCCGAACGCATAGCCCGCTTGCGTCAATGTGACGACCATCCCGATCGAGGCTGGCTTGATCGCAAATGTGGCGGCGATCGAATCGAGCAAGGGCTGTGCATAATAGATATTGGCAACGCTCATCCCGCCGGTGACGGCAAACACCAGCAGCATGACGGGTGTCAGCCTGCGTGACTGACAGTGCCGGTGCGATGCTGCACCAATCGCTCCGACGCTTTTGTTGGTTGTGTCGGTCATTTCAGCGATAAATCCCGGTGTGCATGGTCCTATATCAAGACCACTTGCGGGATGAGGATTCCAGTTCTATTTTAGAACCAGATTGGACCGGCAGATCGAGCGCGTTAAAATCATGGTGAAACGGATCAGTCTTGCAGGCGCTGATTGCCCGGTGGCTCGGGCGCTGGACGTTATCGGCGATTGGTGGTCGCTGCTGATCATCCGCGACGCCTTCGACGGCGTGCGGCGCTTTGGCGATTTTCAGTCGGGGCTAACCATCGCCAAAGGGATGCTGGCGAGCCGGTTGCGCGACCTCGTTGAGCGCGGCGTGCTGGAGACGAAGCCGGCTTCAGATGGCAGCGCTTACCGGGAATACGTCCTGACGGAGCGCGGTCGTGGGCTGTTCCTTGTCATCGTCGCGCTACGGCAATGGGGTGAAGACCACCTCTATCAGCCAGGCGAACCCCACTCGACCTTGGTCGATACCAGGGGTCAAGCGGTCGCTCACCTCGACCTTCGAGCTGGCAACGGCCGTGTGCTTGGCTGGAATGATACGCGCGTCCAACAAGCTGACGAACAACCCCCACACTTCAATCGCAAGGTTCTTCGTCGCGCCAAGGGAAAGGATAGCTTGGGTCTGCCTTGATCTAATGCACCGTGACCGTGATGGTCTCCGACATCACCGGCGGCACGTGCGGAATGTGGGTCCAGTCGGCGAGCACAAGTTGCAACGTGTGCGTGCCCTTCGGCAGCGTCACCATGGCTTCGGTCTGGCCGCCGCCGAAGTGCTTGTGGGTATCGTCGGCGGGAATCGGTTCTTTCATCTGCTCGGCGGTCAATTTGGTATCGATCAGGAGATGGTGATGCCCGGTATTCGGCTTTTCCACGCCGGCGGGAGCAACACCCATGCCGGAGAGCCTGAACTGCACCAGGAACGGGCTGGTCACCTCGGCGCCATCCTTCAGATTGATGAAATAAACCTTCGCACCCGCGGGCGACGGTGTCTGCGCCGCGGCCGGTGTGATGCCTGCGACGACGAACGCGCCCAGCAAGGCGAGTCCGATTTCGAAACGACGTGATCATCTCGTATTCTCCATTCCAACTTCAAATTAGAACGCGCAGTGGTATCCGATTCGAAACCGCTGTCACGCCGACATCTTCCCGACTTTCATGATACTGACGGCGGGACTCTATTGTCTATGACAAGTACATATAGCTAGACTGTGACACGTATCCGCTGGTCAACAAGTCGGCAAGAACCATCGGAAATACTGACCGACAGAAAATGCCGACAGAAATAATGTGATGCAAAAGCACATGATGGAAAAACCCAAGGTAGAAAAGGTGGAAAAACTCAAAGTGGAAAAACGCAAAAGCGAACCGCGCTGGTCGTATCGGGGCTGTGCCTGCGGATGTGAAAATACGCTTTCCTTGTCCGGCGCGGCGCTGAGCCGGCGGCATTTCATGCAGGGCGTTGCGGGTGCCGCGGCGCTCGCGGCGGCCGAGATCGGCCGCTCAGCAAGCGCGCTGGCGCAAACCGCCGAGGCAAAACCCTATCGCATCGACGTTCACCATCATCTGTCGCCGCCGAGCTATATCGCGGCTTCGATCGCCAACAATTTCGGCGAACCCCCGATGCGGAAATGGCGGCCTGAAAATTCGCTGGCGGATATGGATGCCGCCGGTGTGGCGGTCGCGATGCTCTCGGTAACGGCGCCGGGCGTCAATTACACCTCCGGCGAGGCGGCGCGCAAAATGGCCCGCGAGTGTAACGAGTACGCCGCCAAGCTGATCGCCGACCATCCTGGCCGGTTCGGAAGTTTCGCAATTTTGCCGCTGACCGATCCCGAGGGCAGCCTGAAGGAAATCGAATACGCGCTCGACACGCTCAAGCTCGACGGCATCGGCCTGCTCACGAGCTATGGCGACAAATGGCTCGGCGATCCGCTGTTTCTGCCGGTCATGGAAGAACTCAACCGCCGCAAGGTGGTGGTCTATACCCATCCGACGGCGGCCAATTGCTGCGTCAACCTGGTCCGCACCGAGCCGCCGGTCATGATCGAATTCGGTACCGATACCACCCGCACCATCGCCGACATCATCTTCAGCGGCAATGCACAGAAATTCCGCAACATCCGCTGGATCTTCTCGCACGCCGGCGGCACCATGCCGTTCCTGATCGAGCGTTTTATCCGTCATCCCCTGCTGGAGCCGAAAGCCAAGGCGACGGTGCCGGACGGCACGCTGGCCGAACTGACGCGCTTCTATTACGACACCGCGCAAACCGCGAACAAGGCCGCGATGTCGGCGCTGGCAGCAGTGATCCCGACCTCGCAGATCCTGTTCGGGACCGACTATCCGTACCGGACCAGCATCGACCATGTGAAGGGCTTGAGGAGCAGCGGCGTCTTCACCGACGCCCAATTCATGGACATCGAACGCGGCAACGCACTGAAGCTGCTGCCGCGGCTCGCGGTGTAGATTTTATTGTTCGCGATCCCAAAGCGCTTCGCGCCCTGAAAAACAGCTTCCGGCCACGCGGCATTCGGGCTTTAGTTAACGCTGCAGTACAGCACGGGCCTCTGTCGGAACATCCGATCCTGGTGGCACAAGGGGTCAACATCCGGAAACGGCCGTCACGGCTTTGCCTGGCGTTGATCGCGTCCGATTTCGCGGGCTGACGGCGGGCGAATTTGGCAGCCTGACCGCAAGACAACCTGAACGCATTCCGCGGAGGCGGATCCGATGAAGCATGTCGCGGCGAGCAATCTCGAAGCCCAGTTGTTCGGGCTGAGCACGCTGGTTCAGCTCGTCAGGCGGGCGCGCCATGCCGCCACCGCCCAGGAACTGGCCTTCGTCATGGTCAACGAGACCCACGCGCTGGTGCCGTATCGCCAGGCCGTGCTGTGGCGCCGCGACGCCATCGGCGGCAGCGGCGTGGTAGCGATCTCGGGCGGCGCGGTAGTCGAGCGCAACGCGCCGATCACGCTGTGGCTCAATCGCGCGATGGCCAAACTCGATTCCGACCGTGCAGATACGCCGCGCGCTGTGAGCGCGGCGGATCTAAACGGCGCACTCGCCGAGGAATGGTCCGATTGGCTTCCGGCCCATGCGCTGTGGGTGCCGCTGGCACTCGATGCCGATCATGGTTTCGGCGCGCTTTTGCTGGCGCGCGACCAGCCGCCATGGAACGACGGCGAACGTCACATCGTCGGCGAACTCGCCGACGGCTATGCCCATGCCTGGGCGGGATTTCTCGGCGGCCGGCGACGATCGCTGCTCGCCCGGTTGTGGAGCCGGCGGCGATCCATCAATCTCGCCATCGCCGCCGCCGTCATCGCAATCATGTGCCTGCCGATCACCCTTTCGGCGCTGGCGCCCGCCGAGGTGACGGCGTTCAAACCGACCATTGTGCGCGCGCCGCTCGACGGTGTGGTCGATCACTTTGCCGTCGCACCCAATGCGCCGGTTCGCGAAGGCCAGACGCTGCTCGAACTCGATCCGCGCGCGATCCGGAACAAGCTCGATGTCGCCAGCAAGGCGCTCGCGGTGGCGGAGGCTGAATATCGCCAGGCGGCGCAGGAAGCGCTGTTCGACGACAAGAGCCGGGCCAAGCTCGCGGTGCTCAACGAGCGCACCGAACAGCGCCGCGCCGATGTTACCTATGCCCGTTCGCTGCTCGATCGCATCCATGTGGTCGCCGATCGCAGCGGTCTGGCGCTGTTCGATGAGCCCAGCGATTGGATCGGCCGGCCGGTCACCATCGGCGAGAAGCTGTTGGAAATCGCCGATCCGGCGGAGGCCGAGCTGGAGATCTGGCTGCCGGTGGCCGACGCGATCACGCTCGAACCCGGCGCCGAGGTCGAATTCTTCCTGAACGTCTCGCCGGGAGCGCCGCTGCGGGCCACGCTGCGGCAGGCGAGTTACGAGGCGACGTTATCGTCGGCCAACCTGCTCGGCTACCGGCTCAAGGCCACGCTCGACGACAACGCCCATATGCCGCGCATCGGGCTGCGCGGAACCGCGAAGATCTATGGCGAGAAAGTCACGTTGTTTTATTACCTGGCGCGACGGCCGCTGGCTGCGGTTCGCCAATTCCTGGGATGGTGATGGCGACATCCGCCGCAACGATGCAGGGGGCGGCGGCATTGCTGCCGATCCGGGAAGAGATCGCGATCTTCCGCGGCCCCCCCGCACTCGACGGCACGCCGAGCTATACGTTGCACGATCCGACGCGCAACCGCTTCTACCGGATCGGCTGGCCCGAATTCGAGATCATCTCGCGCTGGAACGGCTCGACCGCGCAGGCGCTGGTCGATCGCGTCAACGACGAGACCACGCTGCACATCGAACCGGAGGAAGTCGACGAACTCCGCCGCTTCCTGCTGTCCAGCGACCTGTTGCGCGTGACCACGCCGCAGGGCACCACCTACCTGGTCGACAAGGCGGCGCGACAGCGCAGCAGCTTGGGGCAATGGCTGCTGCACAATTATCTCTTCATGCGCATTCCCTTGTTGCGGCCGGACCGCTTTCTCACCGCGACCTATCCGTATGTGAAATGGCTCTACAGCCGTGGCGTCGCGATGACGATCGCGGCGATCGGACTGGTCGGGCTTTATCTCGTCGCCCGCCAGTGGGACGTCTTTGTCGGTACCTTCGTCGACATGTTCACGATCGCAGGAACGGTCTGGTTCGCGCTGACGCTGTCCTGCCTCAAGGCGATCCACGAATTCGGCCATGCCTATACCGCCAAGCGTTTCGGCCTGCGGGTGCCGACGGTGGGGATCGCGCTATTGGTAATGGTGCCGGTGCTTTATACCGACGTGAACGAATCCTGGAAGCTCACCGGCCGCCGCCAGCGCGTCGCCATCGGTGTCGCCGGGGTCACCGCCGAACTGTGTTGCGCGGCGATTGCGATGTGCGCCTGGGGCTTCCTGCCGAACGGGCCGGCCCGCAGCGCCGCGTTCCTGGTCGCAACCTCAACCTGGATCACGACCGTGCTGATCAATCTGAGCCCGTTCATGCGCTATGACGGCTATTACGTGCTCTCCGACTGGCTCGAGACGCCCAATCTGCATGCGCGATCGTTCGCGCTGGCGCGCTGGTGGATCCGCGAAACGCTGCTTGGACTGGGCGATGCGCCGCCCGAGGACCTGCCGCTTCCGCGCCGGCGCCTCCTGGTGTTTTTTGCTTTTTTGACCTGGCTCTATCGCTTCTCGCTGTTTCTGGGCATCGCCGCGGTCATCTTCCATTTCATGGTCAAGGTGGTCGGCATTGCCATGATGGTGGTCGAGATGGGCTATTTCCTGGTGCGCCCGATCGCGTCGGAATTACTGACGTGGTGGCGCCGGCGCGCCGACATCCGCCTCAGCCCGCGAACCCTGCTCTCGGCGGCCGGTGCGGCGCTTATCGCCGCTCTCATTCTGGTGCCGTGGCGCTCCGGCATCGAGGCGCCGGCGCTGCTCAAGAGCCAGCAGCATATCGACGTCTTCGCCCCCGAATCCGGCGCCCGCGTCGCCGCCATCAAGGTTGCGGATGGCGCGATGGTGGCCAAGGGCGCGGCGATGATCCAGTTCACCTCGCCGGATATCGACTACAAGATCGAGCAGGCGCGGCGAGAACTCGACATCCTCGAATGGGAGATGGGCGCACAGGGCATCGACAAGGATCTGCTGGCCCATAGCCGCGTCACCGAGCGCGAGTACGAAGCCCAGCTCGCCGAGTATCGCGGCCTTGCCGACCAGAAGGCGCGGCTCGAAGTGACGACGCCGATGGCCGGCAAGGTCGTCGATCTCGAGGACGGGCTGGCGGTGGGAATGTGGGTCAAGCCGAAATCGCGGCTGGCGTCGGTGATCGATTTCCTCCGGCGTTACGGTCGAGGCCTATGTGGACGAGGCCGATCTCGATCGCGTCGCCGTGGGCGACACCGCGACATTCCATGCCGATGCGGACAGCCGTATCGAAGTGCCGTTGCGCGTCATCGAGATCGCCAGCGCCAGCACGCACGCTTTGCCCGATGCCTATCTGGCGTCGGTCTATGGCGGCCCGATTACGGTGCGGGCCCAGAAGCAGAACGAACTTGTTCCGGATCGAACCTTCTATCGGGTGACGCTGGCGCCGACCGCCGATGCGCTGCCGCCGACCCGCGTGCTGCGCGGACAGGTGTTATTGCGAGGCCACGCCGTCAGTATTGCCGCACGCACCTGGCGTACGTTTCGGGCCGTCGTCGTCCGCGAGGCCGGTCCCTAGCCAGCGAACAGTGCTAGGGCCGGTCCGGAATGCAATAATTCAGGACGAAGCTGCTCGAGGTCCCGCCCTTCGCGGTGGTGGGACAACAATCCCGGGTCTGCAACGTGATCGTTGCGTCGTTGCAATTGGAGAACCCGCTGCCCGTCACCACGCAACGCCGGTCTTTCTCCGACCCGCATTTGTGCGTTCCCGAAGCGGAATAGCCGCGCAACTGCGCGACTTGGAGCGCTGGTTTCAGCGTCGATTTCAGCGTCGATTTCAGCTCTTGGCCACCGGCCGGCACGCCAGCCAGCATGGCGACGGCGGTCAGACACGGGATAGCGCGTAGACCAGGCCCCAGGCGCTTGCGGATTTTTCCATGGCTTTTCCTCGTGCCGACGCCCCCGACAGGTTGCTAAGCGCCGGGCGGCCGAAAGTCTCCGTAACCTGTTGTCACAATCGAATATTTTCGGCCGCTGTGGGTAATTTATCACATCAATTTGCGCGACATCCTGTCAAATTACCGCTTAGGCTGATGTTAATGGAATCAATTCTTGGGGGCGAAGGGGGAAATGGTTGTGGATGCGGGCGTGTACGCGCGCCTTTGCAACTGGGGATAAATACCTACAACCTCTGGTCTTTTCGGCCGCCAGCGCAAAACATCCACAACTATCGGGCTAACAGCGGCGGACCATCGGTCCAGCCGCTTCTACCCTGACGACGCACAAGACAAAAAGCGCAAGACAATGGCGATGCCGTTGCCGTGCGTTGGATTAGGGCTTGCCTGGGGCAGGCTTGGAATGAGGTCAGGCCCTGCAATGGGGTCAGGCCTGGGTGGGAATAGAGTTTCGATGGGAAGTAATCGCAGGCCGCCGGCGCCTTTCGGCCACAAGCTTGGCATCCGCAAATTCGTGGTCTTGCTGGCGATAGGGTCGCTGGCGTTGTCCGGCTGCACGATCAGGCCCAACGCGTTGACCGGCGACGAGCGCCAGGCCGAGGCGGAACGCGATCTCGCCAGAATGTACGGCGAGCAGCCGCCGCTGCTGCGCCCGCTCACCCTGCGCGAAGCCTTTGAGCGCGCAGTGCTGTACAATCTCGACGGACGGGTCAAGGGGGTCGAGGAAGCGCTGGCGCGGGACGATTTCGATCTCAGCCGCTATGACCTCCTGCCCAAGGCCTATCTCAACGGCGCCTACACGGACCGCAATAACGTCAACGGGAGTTCGAGCCAGTCGGTAAACCCTCCCTTCAACCAAACGTTGATACCCTCGACCTCGACCGATCAGATCGACCGTTCCGCCGACCTGCTGGTGTCATGGAATTCTGCTCGATTTCGGCGTCAGCTATTTCGCGGCGCGCCAGCAGGCCGATCGTGTCCTGATCGGCGGCGAAGAGCGGCGCAAAGTGCTCCAGACCCTGTTCCAGGATGTGCGCCGCGCCTTCTGGCGTGCAGCCAGCGCACAGCGCCTGAACGGGCAGATCCTAACCGCCATCAGAGCCGCCGAAGGCGCGCTGCCGGCTGCGCGCAAGGTGGAGAGCGAAGGACTGCATTCGCCGGTCGATTTATTGCGCTACCAGAAGGCGCTGCTCGATCTCATCCGCCAGCTCGAAAGCATCGAGTTCGATTCTCGCGGTCTCCAAGACCGAGCTCGCGCAGCTGATCAATCTTCCACCCGGCCAGCCCTATACGCTGGCCGTGCCCAGCGGCATGCGGATCAATCCCGTGCGCATCCCGATCGGGCAGATGGAAGACACCGCGCTGCTGCTCAATCCGGATATCCGCGAACTCAGCTATCAGAAGCGCATCAGCGTCGATGAAACCCACAAGGCGCTGTTGCGGCTGTTGCCGGGCATCACCTTCAGCTACGATCCGAGCTACGACAGCAACAGCTTCCTGGTGAATTATTATTGGGCCACCGGCGCGGTGCGTATCGGCGGCTATCTGAACGGCCTGCTCACGTTCCCCTCGACCTACCGGCGCGCCACCAACGGCGAAAAGCTCGCCGACCTCAAGCGCGAAGCCATGAGCATGGCGGTGCTCGCCAAGCTGCACATCGCCTATCAGCAATATCTCGCCGCGAGCCGCGACTTCCAACGCTCGCAGGAGATCTCGGACGTCGACAGCCGACTCTACGATCAGATCCGCAACCGCACCGCGACCGATGTCGGCGGCGATCTCGAGCGCATCTCCGCGCAAGTGAGCGCGGTGACCTCGCAGCTTCGCAGCTATCAAAGCTATGCCGAAGCCCAGGCGGCACTGGGACGGCTCTATGCCACGCTGGGCATCGACCCGACGCCGGATCATGCCGATGTACTGGATATTGTCGCGCTGCGTGCGGCGGTTCGCCGGGGCATGGATGAACGGCTTGTCCCCATCGTCTCGGGAACCGATCCCGTGCTGAACGCCAAAGCCGAGTTGAATACCAGGCCTGAGTTCAATGCAAAGCCTGAGGCGACGACGGCGTCGGCTGAAGCCATCGATCAGCCGACCGCGCCGCCCCCGCAGCGATGACGGCCGCACCGCTGGCGCAGCGCCTGGCCGGCCCCCGCTCGCAGTTGGCATTGATGGTTGGCATCGTGACGGCACTCGCCGCCTTCAGCTGCGCGGCGCAGACATCGCTGTCATCCTTGCCGCCGCCGATTGCCGGCGCCCCCGAGCTTCGGGCGCAACTAACGCCCCGCGAATACACCACGCTGTCGAGCGAAATGGCCGGACGCATCGATCGTGTTGCGACCCGGGTCGGCGAGCATTTCCACAAGGACGACGTGCTGGTGGTCTTCGACTGCGCCCAGCCGCGCGCCCAGGTCGACAAGGCCAACGCCGTCGCAACGCAGGCCGACAAGACCTACGCCATCAACCAGCGCCTGGTGGCGTTGAAATCGATGGGCCAGCTCGAGCTCGATGTCTCGGCCGCCGAAGTCCAGAAGGCCAAGGCCGACCTCGCAATAGCCGACGCGATTGCGTCGAAGTGTTCGATCTCGGCCCCCTTCTCCGGCGTCACCGTCGACCAGAAGGCGCGCGAATTCCAGTACGCCACGCCCGGCCAGCCCCTGCTGGACGTGCTCGACGATCATGCCCTCGAAGTCGAACTGATCGCGCCGTCGCGCTGGCTGAGCTGGCTGAAGCCGGGTTACGTTTTCCAGATCACGGTCGGTGAGACCGAGAAGACCTATTCGGCCAAGGTTACCCGGCTCGGCGGCCGCGTCGATCCGGTCAGCCAGTCGATCAAGGTGATCGGCGAGATCACCGGCGACGCCCCCGAACTGATGGCCGGCATGAGCGGCCGCGCCATCATCGCACCGCCGTAGAATCATCCTCCACCATTCCGGCGGCCTCATGGTTCGAGACGCGCGAAGTCGCGCTCCTCACCATGAGGGCCTCAGACCTCATCCTGAGGAGGCCGCAACGCGGCCGTCTCGAAGGATGCAGCCACTGACGTAGAAAACGCTCTAACGCACGAGAATTTCAACGCGGCGCGTGCGGTGCGACCGCGCCGGACTTGGCGATGCGCGGACGCGGACGGCCGCCATCTGCCAGCGCCACGATCACCACGATCTCGTCGGGACGCGGCGCATTGGCGACGGTGATGCCGAGCGTATCGATCTGATCGAACGCCCAGACATCGTCCTTATGGCCCAGCGGCACGTCGATGCTGGACCCGACCGCGCCGATCTTCACGTTGGAGGGAATGATCGCCTGCCCGCCGCCGATCGCGTCGCGCATCGGCTTGCCCATGCGTAGGTGCAGGATCGCCGCCGCATGTTCGATATCGCCTGAAGTCCCGACGATCGCGGCTTTGCCATACGAGATCGCCGGATGCGGTAACGCCTTCAGTGCTTCCTGGACCAGCAATTCGCCGAGCTCTGCTCCGAACGGAATCAGTTCGCCGAGATCGTCCTGCGCGCGGCCGGCCAGCGGATTGGCAATGACGGCGCAGGCCGCGGCGCGCGTCACCGGCGCCATCGATAGCAGGCCGCCCTCGGCATAGACCACGTCCTTGATCAGCACCAGGCGCCGGATATCCATATCACGCTCCCATCAGGCGGTCGAAATTGCGGTTGAGGATAAGCTCGGCCTGATCAGCCGGCAGCGCATTTTTCACGAAGGTCACCGGATTGGGCTCGCCGAGCGGAAACGGCGCGTCGCTGCCCAACAGCAGATGCTCGACCGGCACGACCTCGGTCACATAGCGAAGGATCGCAGGCTCGAAACAGATCGTGTCGAAATAGAGCCGGCGCAGGTAATCGCCGACCGGCATTTTCAGCGTGCTCGCCAGTTGCGGATTGGTATCGACCTCGCGCTGCATCCGTGCGCGCAGGATCGGACTGAACGCGCCGGCGTGCGCGCAGACCAGTTTTAAGGCCGGCCAGCGGTCGAGAAAACCCGAACAGATCATCTTCAGGATATTGATCGTATTGTCGAACAGGTAGCCTGCAACGATGGTCAGTTCGTATTCGCTGGTACGGTCCTTGCCGAGCGGATCGGCCGGATGCACGAACAGCGGCACATCGAGATCGACCGCGGCGCGGAAGATCGGTTCGAACCGCGCGTCATGCAAATAAACGCCGCGCACGTTGGAGGCGATATGGCCGCCGACAAAGCCGTGGTCGCGCACACATCTGCGCAATTCCTGCGCCGCGGCGGCCGGGTCCTGCATCGGCAACATGGCCCAGCCGCCGAAACGTGTGCGGTCCGGCGCGATCGCCGCCGCCAGGCCGTCATTGAACACCCGTGCCGCCTCGACCGCGATCTTCGCATCGAGGTGATAGTCGATGAACGGCGTCGCCAGTGAAAGGATGGTGCGCTCGACGCCGTCGCGCGCCATCCGCTCGACCTGCTTACCCATCTCGAAGAACGTCGTGTTGAGCCCGAAATGCATGCCACGGATATCGAGATCGATCGCGTCGCCTTCGCACCGCTTGATCTTGATGGCAAATTCATCACTGGACTGGGCAAACCTGAAGAATTCTTCCGGCACGAAATGGCAGTGCATATCGGTAATCATACTAAAGCCCCAGGTAAGCAGTTTTGAGACGATCATCGTTCAGGAGTGCCGCGCCCTCGCCTTCCATGACGATCCGGCCGTTCTCCAGCACATAGGCGCGGTCGGCGGTGCGCAGCACATGATGGACGTTCTGCTCGACGATCATCACGGTCAGTCCGCTGGCGCGTAGATCGACGATCAGGTCGAACAGCAGTTTGACGTAGATCGGAGCGAGGCCCTCGGTCGGCTCGTCCAATAGCAGCACGCGGGGTTTGGCCATCAAGGCACGGCCGATCGCCAGCATCTGCTGCTCACCGCCGCTCATCGAGCCCGCGACCTGCTTGCGCCGCTCCGCGAGCACCGGCAGCAGCGCAAAGACTTCATCGAGGGTCTGCCGCGCGATGGCTCGCGCCGCCGACGCATAGGCGCCGATTTCGAGATTCTCGAGCACGGTCATGAATGGAAACAGCCGCCGCCGCTCCGGCACCAGCACCAGGCCGCGTTTGGGCCGCTCATAGGCCGGCAGATCGCTCACCGCGACGCCATCAAGCAGCACATCGCCCAGATGGGTGGTGCGCAATCCCGCCAGCGTGAACATCAGCGTGCTCTTGCCGGCCGCATTGGCGCCGACCAATCCGACGATCTCGCCGGCGCCCACGAAAAGATTCACGTCGTGCAGCACCTGCACGGCGCCGTAGAAGGCGTTGAGATGCCTGACCTCAAGCAAAGTCCATCTCCTCGCCGAGATACGCCTTCACCACTTCAGGATGACGCGCCAATTGGGTTGGCGTGCCCTCGGCAATCTTCTTGCCGCGATTGACCACAATCATGCGCGTCGCGGTCTTCATGATCGCGTACAGCACATGTTCGACCCAGATCACGGTGATGCCGCGCGCGGGCAGCTCAGCGACGAATTTCGTCATCGCGCCGACCTCGGTCGGCGTGAGGCCGGCCATGATCTCGTCAAACAACACCAGCTTCGGCCGCATCGCCAGCGCGCGCGCCACTTCCAGCCGCTTCAACAGACCAACCGTCAGCGAACTCGCGGGCGAGCCGCCATAGGCGGCCAGGCCGACATCGGCGAGCGTGGCTTCCGCAAGCTTGCGCGCGCCGGCAACGGATTTCTCGCGCAGGAACGCGCTGAGCATGACGTTCTCGATGACGGATAATTGCCGATAGGGTTTCGGGATCTGAAACGTGCGGGCGACGCCGACGCGGGCGATATCATGCGACTTCCAGCCGCTAATCGCCTTGCCGTCGAAGATGATCTCGCCCGACGACGGCGCGATCACGCCGGCAATGAGATTGAACAGCGTGCTTTTGCCGGCGCCGTTGGGCCCGATCAGGCCCAGCAACTCGCCGGGAAGCACCTCGAAACTGACGTCGTCGACGGCGAGCGTGGTGCGAAACGCGCGGCTGATATGGCGCACCTCCAACAGGCCACTCATGGCGAGCGCCCCCGGCGGGTCAGCCTTTCCAGCGCGCCGGCCAGGCCCGAGGGGAAGTACAGCATCACGACGATCAGCCCAAAGCTGTAGATCACCAGATGCAGCCCGACCGCCGAACTGCCGAGATAGGAACGCAGCAACTCGGAGAGCGGCGTAATGAGAAACGAGCCCAGCACCGGCCCGATCGCGGTTCCCAGGCCGCCGACCGCCGGCAACAACGCGAACTGAAACGACAGTTCCGGCGAGATCACATAGGTCGGATCGAGATAGAGGAAATATTGCGCGAACAGCGAGCCACCGACGCCGGTCAGCGCGGCACTCAGCGCCAACGCCGCAGTGCGCCCGAGCAGCGGATCGACACCAGCCGCACCCGCGGCGTCTTCATTGTCGCGAATGGCGAACAGATAATAGCCGAAGCGCGAGGCTTCCAACCCTTTGGTGATGGCGTATACCGCGACGAGATAGCAGAGCATCAGCGCCGCATATGTCGTCTTCGACGCGAACACCATGCCGAGCGGGTCCGGTGACGGCATGATCGACAGGCCTTCCGCGCCGCCGGTCAGCGACGACCAGTTCAACGCGCCGATGCGCACGACTTCGGCAAATGCGAGCGTCGAGAGAATGAAGAACGGCCCGCGCAGCCGCGCGCAAATCAACGCCAGCACCGCGCCGAACACGGCCGCGATCAGCGCGCCGATCCAGATCCCGATCCACGGCGTTACGCCGTAGCGTACGGCGAGAATCGTGGAGGTGTAGGCGCCGACGCCGAAAAACGCCGAATGACCGAACGAAATCAGCCCGGCATAACCGCCCGCGATATTCCAGGCCAGCGCCAATCCGCCGAACAGGAAGCTCAGCAGCATGACGTCCTGCAAATTGGGCGCGATGCCGCAGACCACCAGCGCGCAACAGATCAGCAGCAGCACAGTTTCGAACCACGAAATCCGCCCGCGCGTGGGAAACATCGCCATGCGCGCTGGATTGAGTGAGGGGACCGTCTCGATCGACATCGGCTACTCGTTCATGCCGATGGTCGCGGCGCCCTTTTGACCCAGCAGTCCGTTGGGACGGAAGATCATCACCAGCAGGAACAGGATGAAGAAGAACATCTGCCCGAACGCCGGCGCCACATAATAGCTGCTCAGCGACTGCACCACGCCAACGCAGATGCCGCCGATCAGGGCGCCTTCGATGCTGCCCATCCCGCCCAGCACGACGATGACAAAGGCTATCAGGACGAAATTCAGGCCGACCGAGGGAAACACCGAAAACAGCGGCACCATCACGCAGGCGGCAAGCCCGACCAGTGCCGATCCGCCCGCAAAGGTGATGAGAAAAATGCGCGGCACCGGAATGCCCATCAGCATCGCGGCTTCACCGTCCTGCACCGTGGCCCGGATCGCCTTGCCGAGGTAAGTGCTCCTGATCATCCATTGCAAGGCAAAGGTGCAAAGCAGCGTAATGACAAAACCCAGCAGCAGTTCGACCTTGATGTGGATCGATCCCACCACAAGCGAATGATTGAAGATCGGCGGAATGTCGCGCAAGTCCGCCGTCATCGCCATCAAGGCGGCGTTCTGCAGAAAGATCGACAGCGCCATGGTCGCGAACACGACGACCAGATGCGGCTTGTCCAGGGCCGGATTGATGATGAGCCAGTATACGATAGCGCCGAACAGGAACATCGCCGGCACGATCGCCAGCGCGGCGATGTAGGGGTTGAGACCGAACAGATGCGTAAACGCCCAGGCGCCGTACATCGCGATCATCAGGAACTCGCCATGGGCGAAGTTGACAATGCGCAGCACGCCGAAGATCAGCGTCAGCCCGATGCTCATCAGCGCGTAAACGCTGCCGATGAGGATACCGGAGAGGACGAGTTGGACGAGAGTGTTCATGGCGTTGGCCCAACGGCGGCGTCAGCGGCGCGGAACATCATCAACCGCGCAATCCCATCCTGGAGCAGGATGGCTTTTGATTGAATCGGCCTGTCAGCGTGTACACTTACCTCTCCCCTTGTGGGAGAGGCATAGGCCGCCTTTGGCGGCCGTTCCTGAAAAAGAACGCAGAAGCAAAGCTTCGGCTACGTCGCATCGTTAGATGCGATCCGGGTGAGGGGTTACGCTCTATCGATGGACCTGAACCCCTCACCCCAACCCTAGAGAGCGAGCTTCGCTCGTCTCGATCCCACAAGGGGAGAGGGAGCGCACCTCCGTTGCCGTTGCGGAGCAACTTCATTTCATCCCACCCTAGCGATTGCTCCAGTTCGGCAGCGGCACCATGATCGCTTCATGGGTCGCGAGTTCCGGCGGAAACACTTCCTCGTTGCCGGCCTTGGTCCACTGCCAGACCCCGATCGAGGCCCGCAGATTCTGGCCGGCGTCCTTGGGATCATCGGGCCAATCGAAATTGGTGAATTTGATGCCGCTGCCGTTGACCAGCGATCCCACCGGCAGATCGAGTTTCAGCGCGATCTCGCGCAATTCATTCGGCTGATAGGTCTTGGCCTTCGGCAGCACTTCGGTGAACAGCGCCCAGATCGCCGAGAAGCCCGCCGCGGCGTGGCCGGCCGGTGGACGCTTCAGTTTGGCCTCGTAGCGCCTGTAGAATTCCTTGGCGACTTCTCTGACCTCGGGCTTGAGCACGGCCTCGTTCACCTTGGGCGGAAAGTCGGCGACCAGGATGCCGACCACGGAATCGCCGATCGAATCCCGCAGGTCAGGCGAGGAATAGCCGGCGCTGACGCCGATAAACGCCCCGACGTTGAAATCGAGTTCCTTGGCCTTGCGCTGGAACAGGATCGCATCGTTGGGGAATGAAATCGCGATCAGAACGTCCGGCGCGACATCCTTGAGCTTCTGCACGATCGGCGTCATGTCGGTCGCGGTCTGATCGTAGCCCTCGTCATAGACGAGCTTGATGCCTTTGGTCTGCGCATAGGTCCGGATGCCGTCGCCGACTGATTTGCCGAACGCACGATTTTCCCACAGCAGCGCCAGTTTCACATCGGCCACCGGCTTGTTCAGCCGCTTGGCGAGATCCTGCACAACGATATCGACCGCGGCCTGGCCGTATTTGCGCGCGGGTGCACCGACCTGAAAGGTGTATTTGAAGCCGCGGCGGGTGATGATCTCGGCAGCACCGGTCGTCTCCCAGTGAAACACGCCATGACGTTCCGCGGCCTGGCTCACCGCGATGGCGATCGGCGACGCGAACGAACCGGTGGTGATCTTGACGCCATCCCTGGTGATCAGCCGCTCGGTCTCGCTGATCGCGGCATTGGGATTGGTGGCATCGCCCTGCACATATTCGATTTTGTGGCCGTTGACGCCGCCGCGCTCGTTGATCATGTCGCGCGCGATCTGCATGGCCTCCCAGTTCTCGATGCCGTTTTTTGCCAATGGCCCGGTGAACGGCAGCAGCACGCCGATCTTGATCGGCTCTTGCTTGCCCGGCTCCTGCGCCTGCGCGCCCATCGCCAACGCCAGCATGAAGCTCGCGATCAAGACACCCGATCGGAAGAGAAGTCGCATGGCTGGCTCCGTTGCATTCACTCGGTATCCGACAGGCGAAACGTAGCAACGGTACTGACATGCAGCAATCGAATTTTTCCTATACAATCTATTCAACAATCGTATATTTGCGCCAAGCGGAGCCGCGGCCTTGGACATCAGGAAAATCCAGTATTTCTTTGCGGTGATCGAGCACGGCAACTTAAGCAGCGCGGCGCAATCGCTGCGCGTGTCGCAACCGACGCTGAGCCGGCAGATCCAATCGATCGAGCACCAGTTTCAGACCCCGCTGTTCGTGCGTGGCGGCCGCGGCATGATGCCGACCGAGGCCGGCAAACAGCTTCATGAAGGCCTGCAACGCATCGAGCGGCAGTTACGCGCACTCAAGACCGATGTCGCCGCGGTCTCCCTGGAGCCCTCCGGCGAAGTGGCGTTCGGCATTCCGCCCTCGCCCCGCGGCCTCATTGCCGTTCCCCTGGTGAAGGGTTTCAACGCGGCCTATCCGCGTATTGCGGTGCGCATCATCGAGGAGACCAGCGCGCAACTGCGCGATCTCGTGGCCAACGGCCTGATCGATGTGGCCGTGACCAACACCTACGAACCGGCTCTGGGCGTGACCGCGCAACAGCTCGGCCGCGAGCGCATGCTGCTGGTCGGCCCGGTCAGCGCGAAATTGTCGATGCGGCGGGAAACCCCGATCAATGTGCTCGCCGAACTGCCGCTGATCCTGACCACGCGCCCGAACAGCCTGCGCCTGACGATCGAAACCGGGCTCGGCGTCCACGGCTTGCAACCCAATGTGCGGTTCGAGGCCAACACGCTGCCGCTGATGACCGATCTGGTGACGGCGGACCTTGGTTATACCGTGCTGCCGGCCTGCGGCGCTCGGCAATTGCTCGCGCAGCGCAAGATCACCGCCAGTCCGATTGCCGGTCTTTTCATCACCTGGCTGGTGGCGCGGCCGAAGGCACGTACGCTCGGTGTGGCGGCCGAACGCTTTTACGATATGTTGTGCGAGCTCGGGCGAAAACAGGTTCGCGACGGCATCTGGGAATTGGCCGCCTGATGGCTGCCGTACAAGGGATCGCAGAGAGAATGAAATGACGGAATGCGTGAACGACGGCGTGAAGCTGGACCGCCGTACCATCCTCGCGGGGCTTTCGGCAGGCCTCGCCGCCACCGGAGTTGGTGCGGCGCTGGCGCAGCAGGCGCCCACAGCGGTTTCGGAAAAGGGACCGCTGGTCTGGCTCGACATGGACCAAAAACAACTCGATGACGCCTACGACCAATCGAAGTACGCGCCGAACCTTCGGCAGATCATCCATCGCTACACCTCCAACAGCAATGCGATGCGGACGCGGCTCGGCGAGCCCAGGCGCTTCAATTACGGCCCGACCCCGATCGAGCGGCTCGAGGTCTATGCCACCAGGCGGCCGGATGCGCCGGTTCATATCCACATTCACGGCGGCGCCTGGCACCAGCGCCCGGCCAGCGATTACGCCTTCCCGGCCGAAATGCTGATGAACGCCGGCGCGCATTACGTGGTGCCGGACTTCATTTCAGTCGACGAGGCCAATGGCGATCTGATGCCGATGGTCGAACAAGTCAGAAGCGCCATCGCTTGGACCGTGCGCAACGCGCCGAGCTTCGGCGGCGATGCGCAGCGCGTCTATCTCTCCGGCTTCTCCTCGGGCGGCCACCTTGCCGGTGTTGCGCTGCTGACGGACTGGCGCAGGGAATTCGACCTGCCCGCCAATGCCATCAAGGGGGCGGTGATTTCAAGCGGCATCTACGATCTCAAGCCGGTCCGGCTTTCAGCGCGCTCGAAATATGTGAAATTCACCGATGAGATGGAGGAGCGTCTCAGCACGCGGCGGCACCTGGCGCGGATCGAGGTGCCTGTGGTGCTGGCGCACGGCACCTACGAGACGCCTGAATTCATGCGCCAGACCCGCGATTTCGCGGCCGCGCTGAAAGCAGCCGGCAAGCCCGTGCAGTTCTACATCAACGAGAATTACAACCACTTCGAAATGATGGAGACCTTCGCGAGCCCCTACGGCCTGATGGGCCGCGCGGTGCTGGAGCAGATGCGGCTTCATTCGATCTAGCACGATTTCCACTCCGGTGGCTTCATCCTTCGAGACGGCGCTGACGCGCCTCCTCAGGATGGGGTCGTGAGGATGAGGTCTTGGATCTTCATCCTGAGGAGGCCGCAACGCGGCCGTCCCGAAGGATGAAGCCCACGAAGTGCGGATCGTGTTGGCCGGTAGTTACTTCTCTGAACCGATCGCCCAGCGTCCCGGTCCCGCGACGAAGTAGATCAGGAAAATGAAGCAATAGAGAATTGCCGCATCACCACCGTTGAGCAGCGGGAAGACGTTTTTCGGCGCCTGGGCCATGAAGTAGGCGAACGCCATGTCACCGGCCAGGATGAAAGCCACCGGGCGGGTAAACAGGCCGATGGTGAACAGCGCGCCTCCGACGAGTTCGATCACGCCCTGAAACCAGTGCAGCGTCCCCGCGTCCGTCAGGAAGTGAGGAGAAGAACCAGCGATGCGTCCTGCATGCCCGGCGCGCCGGCCGCGAGCCGCAGCCCGAGCCGCCAGATCGCAGGAAACTCAAATCGCCGCCGCGCGAAAGACCAACGGCTTTCACTCCGCCTTGGCGCGGCGATCCAGAATTTCAAGTACCTTGGTATCGCCGGACGCATGGGCATCGTCGATATAGGCGATCAGCAGGTCGGCCAGCGACGCATAGTCCCACAGCTTCAATTTCGACGGGTCGAGCCAGCCTGTGAAATACCCATCGAGATAGCCGCGCCCGGCCTCGCGCGTCTCCACCCAGGCCGGTCCAGCAAGTTTTGAGGGTTTTGCTTCCCAATGGCAGATAACCAGGCCTGTCGCGGACTTTCCCAATATCCTTCGCCCATCCCGCGGGGCCTCGCTCATCGGATGCACGGATTGGCCTATCTCGCCCAACACGCGCTCAACATTGCAACCCATTCCACTTTCCGGCTGTGCTGACATGCCGGCACCCACCGACAACGCTGATAGACCTGCCCCTTTCGCAAGGTGATGGTTCAACTGTGACAATGCGAGAGAGTTGCATGTGACGCGTCGATAAATGATGAGGACGATCCTGGCCTGATCCCCAGGCGGACAGACCAGCCCGTGCTTGTTCATGAACCGACCTTTTGACTGCCCTTCGCGTTTTTTCTCGGCGGGGTCCAGTTGATCATTCGCAAGCTTCTGTTATTGGGTCCCGGACAACTAAACCGAATGGAAATCGCAGATGAAGTTTGCATGCTTTCACCGTAACGGCTCCCTGAGTATCGGCCTCGTCGATGCCGCAGCCGGACGGGTACGTCCCATCAACGGCGTGACCGACATGGCCGATCTCGTGGCGCGGTACGCGGACATCAAGGCATCCCTGGCATCGGGCGCGCCGGATCTGGCGCTGGCCGACGTCAGGCTCGCGGCGCCGATTCCGGTGCCCCGCCGGAACATCTTCTGCGTCGGCAAGAACTACGGCGAGCACGCCCGCGAATTCTCCAACAGCGGCTTCGAGGCCGGCGCCAAGAAGGATCAGGCGATCGACGAATATCCCGCGATCTTTTCCAAAGGCCCCAACACCGTGGTCGGCCCAAACGACGACGTGCAGCTTCATTCGAACATCACGTCGAGCGTCGATTACGAGGCGGAACTCGCCGTCATCATCGGCAAGCCCGGGCGCAACATCGCCAGGAAGGACGCCTATAGCCACATCTTCGGCTACACCATCGTCAACGACGTCACCGCGCGCGACCGCCAGAAAAACCACAAGCAGTGGTTCATCGGCAAGACGCTCGACACCTTCTGTCCGATGGGGCCGTGGATTACCACCAGCGACGAAGTCGAGCCGGAAAACCTCGATGTGAAATGCTGGGTCAACGGCGAACTGCGGCAGAACGCCAACACACGGGATCTCATTTTCGATATCCCGTCGCTGGTTTCGACCATCTCCGAAGGCATGGCGCTGGTCCCCGGCGACATCATCGCGACCGGCACCCCGGCCGGCGTCGGCATCGGCTTCAATCCGCCGAAGTTCCTGAAGTCAGGCGACGTTGTCGCGATCGAAATTTCGGGCTTGGGCAGGATCGAGAACAAGTTCGTCGCGGACGCGTGAGTATGACCTAAAAAGTGCTTTGCATTTTCAGGCTCTCCTAATCGCCGCTATTTCGTCATGGCGGGGCATAGCCGTCTGAAGGACGGCGTCGCTTTCGCTCGCCTATGCCCGGCCATCCACGTCTTTTTCCTGGCTTGAGCGCAGTAAGACGTGGATGCCCGGCCCAAGGCCGGGCATGACGAACTGAGCTACTATCCAGACGACGCCAGGGCGGCGGCGAGACGTTCGAGATCGCTGTCGTCTGGCGGCAAGCCAAGGCGCAGGAGATCGTCGGCCCAGTCGAAGCGCCGGCACCAGATGTGCCGGGCCGCGAGCGAAGCGTGCACCTTGCCGGCGTCGGCGCGGCGGGCGAGCCGAAACAATCCGGTTCCGCCGACAATCGTGAATCCGGCATTTGCCAATACAGCGTCGACCTTGCCCGCCTGCCGCTGAACCGCCACGCGCGCTCGACTGGCCCATTCCCCGTCGCGCAATGCGGCGGCGCCGATGGTCAGTGCCGGTCCGGAACAGGCCCAGGGACCGAGCGCCAGCGCAATGTGCCGCGCGATCTGCTGCGGCGCGACCGCAAATCCCAATCGCAGCCCCGCAAGGCCGTAAAATTTCCCGAACGAACGCAGCACCACAATGGGCAGATCGGCGCACAATTCGATGACGCTTGTTTCGGGTTCGACGTCGGCAAAGGCTTCATCGACCACCAGCCATCCGCCGCGCTCTTTCACCAGCCCCGCTATGCGCGCCAGCGCCGCGCGCGAGATCACGCGTCCGTCGGGATTATTGGGATTGACCACCACGACATGACGGACCGCCGGCGGAAGATCGTCGAGATCGGCGCGTGCGATCATGTCGTGACCGGCCAAGCGCCACGCCGGCGCGTGCTCGTTATAAGTCGGCTCCGCGATCGCGACCGGGCCACTGCTCGCCAGTTGCGGCAACCATTGAATCAGCGACTGGGTGCCCGCCGCCGCCACGATCCCGGCGCTGGCCGGAATCGCGTAAGCCTCACGCGCCGCTGCGATCAAGGTTTCCTCGTCGGCGCGAGATGGCAAACGCTGCCATACATCCGCCGGCAAGTGGACAGGAATCGGCCACGGCCAGGGGTTGACGCCGGTCGACAGGTCGAGCCACATTCGCGGCGACCCGCCATAACGCGCCATTGCTTCAGTCAGATCGCCGCCGTGCTTCATCCGCGTTTCATGCCATCATCCGCGCCAAAGCGCGAGAGGTTACGACGCGCACTCGGCGCGTTGCTGCTGATTGTCAGTTGCCTCAATTTGCCCTCCGCCGCCGAGGCCGCCGGCCTGCCGCGGATCGCATCGATCAACGCCTGCACCGACCAGCTTCTGATGGCGCTGGCCGACCCCGAGCAGATCCTCGGACTGAGTCCCTATGGGCGCGATCCGGCCCGCTCGTGGGATGCCGCCAAAGCCAGGCAATTCCGGCAGCTCTCTGGATCGGCGGAAGATGTACTGATCCTCAAACCCGATGTCGTGGTCGCCGGCCGTTTCACGCGGCTCGCCACACGGCAACTGCTCAAGGACAAGAACCTGCGCGTCGTCGAATTCGATACCGCGCGCTCGCTGGATGACGTGAAAAGAAACATTCGCTTGATGGGCGACATCACCCAGCATCCGGATCGCGCCGCGGCGGAAATCAGCCGGCTCGATGCCGCGATCGCGCATGCGCATCAGGCGGCGTCACGCAAACCCTGGCGCGTGCTGGCGGTGTCGCGGCGAGGATGGGTTTCCGGCCGCGACAGCCTGACCAGTTCGCTATTGGCCAATGCCGGCCTCGCCAACGCGGCCGGCGATCTCGGCATCAAATCCGGCGGGTTTGCTTCGCTCGAATCCATCGTCAGCCTGAAGCCGGATTTTATCCTGGTTTCGGAAGGCAGCGATTTCGCCGAAGATGAAGGCCGCGCGTTCCTGCTGCATCCGGCGCTCGAGCGATTTTATCCGGCGTCGAAACGCATCGTGATTCCGGAACGGCTCACCGTCTGCGGCGGACCGATGCTGGCGGAAGCGATGGAGCGGCTGGCTTCCGAACTCGATCGCGTGGACCGCTAGGATGCTGATCTCAAGCAGCGGGCTTTTCATCGTCATCGCGGCCCTGGCGTTCGACGCATTGATCGGCGACCCCGAATGGCTCTGGCGACGGGTGGGACATCCCGTGACCCTGATCGGGGCCGTGATCGACGCGCTCGACCGCAAGTTCAATCACGAGAACCAGTCGCCCGAACAGCGCAAATCCGAGGGGATCAACAGCACGGCCATCCTGGTCGTGATCGCGGCCGCCGCCGGCGTGGTGATTCAATTCGTCGTACAAACCCTTCCGGCGGGCAATATCATCCTCGCGCTGATCGCCTCGATCTTCATCGCGCAACGAAGCCTCTACCTGCATGTCGCCGCGGTGCGCGCGGCTTTCACTGAGGGCGGGCTTCCGGCCGCGCGGAAAGCGGTCGCGATGATCGTCGGACGCGATCCCGAGCAACTTGACGAAGCCGGCGTATGCCGGGCCGCGATCGAATCCTGCGCCGAGAATTTTTCTGACGGGGTGGTGGCGCCGGTGTTCTGGCTGGCGCTGCTGGGGCTGCCCGGATTGATTGCCTACAAGGCCATCAATACCGCCAACTCCATGATCGGGCATCGCACCGCACGATATGAGGCGTTTGGCTGGGCGGCGGCGCGGCTCGACGATCTCGTCAATCTGATTCCGGCACGATTGTCGGCGCTATTGCTGGCGGTCGCCGCACCCGTGGCGCGGGGATCGACCGCCAAATCGTGGAGCATCGTCAGGCGCGATGCCTCGCACCATCGCTCGCCGAATGCCGGCTGGCCGGAAAGCGCGATGGCGGGCGCGCTCGGATTGGCATTGGCCGGTCCGCGCCGCTATGCGGAACACACCGTCGAGGATCCCTTTCTCAATGCCGAGGCGAGCAGCCAGGCCGTGCCCGACGATATCGGCCGCGCGCTCGACCTTTATATCGCGGCCTGCGTCATCGAGGCCGTGGTTTATGCCGCGCTGGCGCTGGTGGTCTGACGGCTGCGTGCAATAGCCAAAATCGCATCGATATCCAGATGCGCTTCCAGATGATCGGCCAGCGCATCGAGCGCGGATTCGATCTGCGATTCATAGGCCAGCGTTGAGGCAATGCCGAGATGGGCCAGCCACGCCTTACGAAAGGCGTCGCCGGTGAACAGGCCGTGCACATACGTCCCCTGCACCCGGCCATCAACCGTGCCCGCGCCATCGGGCCGTCCGTCGATCGTCACGACGGGCCGTGTGCAATCGCGGCCTTCGCTGCGGCCAAGGTGGATTTCATAACCTTCGATCGGCGTGCCGGTCGAACAGTGGACGCCCTGCACCAGCCGGGTGGATTTATCCGCGCTCATCACCGTGGCGATATCCAGCAGACCGAGGCCTTCGACCATCCCGGCCGGCCCTTCGATGCCATCGGGGTCGGCGATGGTATGCCCCAGCATCTGATAACCGCCGCAAAGACCGAGCACATGGCCGCCGCGGCGGACATGGGCCTTGATGTCGATGTCCCAGCCCTGCGCGCGCAAAAAAGCGAGGTCGCCGATGGTGGACTTGCTGCCCGGCAGGACCACCACGTCGGCATTCGCAGGGATTACCTCGCCCGGCCGCACGAACACCAGTCTGACGCCGGGCTCCATACCCAAGGGATCGAGATCGTCGAAATTGGCGATGCGCGCGAGCACGGGCACCGCAATGACGCGCGACGACATCGAGGCATGGACGCGATCGAGATCGACGGCGTCTTCCGCCGGCAGCCATGCCGCGCGCGGCAGCCATGGCACCACGCCAAGCGAGGGCCAGCCCGTCAACTGCGTCACTGCCGCGAGACCCTGATCGAACAACCTCGCATCGCCGCGAAACTTGTTGATGACAAAGCCGCGGATCCGCGCGCGTTCCTCCGGCTCCAGCACCAGATGGGTGCCGGCCAGACTGGCGATGACGCCGCCACGATCGATATCGCCGGCCAGCACCACCGGCACATCGGCAGCCGCGGCAAATCCCATATTGGCGATGTCGCCGGCGCGCAGATTGATCTCGGCGGGACTGCCCGCACCTTCGACCAGCACGATATCGGCCTCGCGCGCCAGCCGTGCAAAACTATCCAGCACCGCCGGCAGCAACGCCGCCTTCTTGTCGCGAAAATCCTTTGCCCGCAGCGTGCCCCAGCGCTTGCCCTGCACGATGACCTGCGAACCGCTGTCGGTTTCCGGTTTGAGCAGCACCGGATTCATGTGCACGCTTGGGATCATGCGGGCCGCGCGCGCCTGCACCGCCTGGGCGCGGCCGATCTCGCCGCCTTCGACCGCGACCGCCGCATTGTTCGACATGTTCTGCGGCTTGAACGGCGCCACCTTCAAGCCCCGCCGCACCAGTGCGCGCGCCAGCCCCGAAACCAATGTCGATTTACCGGCATTGGAGCCGGTGGCCTGGATCATCAGCGCGGGCGTCGCGGACGTCATCAGAATTCGACGCCTTTCTGGGCCTTCACGCCCTGGCGGAACGGATGTTTGATCAGCGTCATTTCAGTGACGAGATCGGCCATCTCGACCAGCGACGCATGCGCATTGCGGCCGGTGATGACGACATGCTTGTCGGCCGGCTTCTCGTCGCGCAGGAAATTCACGACCTCCTCGATCGGCAGATATTCGTAGCGCAGCACGATATTCAATTCATCGAGCAGCACCATTTGATGACGATCGTCGCGGATCAGTTCTTTCGCACGCTCCCAGCCCGCGGTGGCGGCGGCGATGTCGCGGGCGCGGTCCTGTGTTTCCCAGGTGAAGCCCTCGCCCATGATGTGCAGCGTCACGAGTTCGGGAAATTTCGCCAGCACCCGCGCCTCGCCGGTGTCCCATGCCGGCGATTTCGTGAACTGCACGACCGCGACGGGAAAGCCGTGGCCGATATGGCGAAACACCATGCCCAACGCGGCCGAGGTCTTGCCCTTGCCCGTACCGGTGTGGACGATCAAGAGGCCCTTCTCGCCGGTCTTGGTGGCCATGATCTTGTCGCGCGCGGCCTTGTGCTTGCGCGCCTTTTCCTTGTGGCGGGCGTTTTCGGCTTCGTCGTTCTCGTTTGAAGGCTCCGTCATGCGATTTCCTTTTGCGCTTCCGGCAATAATTCCGCGATCAGATATGAAGCCCGGTTGGAGCGCGGCGTCCACAATCCGCGCCGGATCGCTTCGGCAAACCGCGCGGCGGTTTCACGCAACGCTGCCGGATTGGCCGTTGCCATGAAATCCCGCACGCGCTCATCTTCCAGATAGGACGCGAACAATTGATCGAAATGATGGTTCGAAACCGCGTCGGTGCTGGCAGCAAAGCCAAAGAGATAATCCACCGTGGCGGCGATCTCGAACGCGCCTTTGTAGCCGTGGCGCATCACGCCGGCGATCCATTTCGGATTGGCGGCCCGGCCGCGCACCACGCGGGATATTTCGTGCGACAGCGGCCGCGACAACGGCGCCTCCGGCCGCGAGGTATCGACATGCGCGATGCGCGGTGCTTTCCCGCGCAGGTTCTGCACGGTGGCGGCGAGGCCGCCCATGAACTGATAGTAGTCGTCGGAATCCAGAATATCGTGCTCGCGATTGTCCTGGCTGTGCGCGACGAGATCGATAGTCGCGAGCCGCTCGGCGAAATCATCGCGCGAGGCCTCGCCCTGCACTCCGCCGCCATAGGCATAACCGCCCCAGTCCAGATAGATGCCGGCGAGATCGCCGCGATCATTCCAGCTGCCTTCGTCGATCAACGCGCCCAGGCCGGCGCCATAGGCGCCCGGCTTCGAGCCGAACACGCGATGGGCGGCTTGCCGCTGCGCGAGTTCGCTGCCGATGCCATCGGCCTCGAGTGCAAGTCGTTTGGCCCTGACACTGGCCGCGATCGGATTGGCCTCGTCGGGCTCGTCGAGTTCGGCGATGGCACGGACCGCGCTGCCGATAATGTCCATCTGGGTCGGGAACGCGTCGCGAAACAAGCCCGACACCCGAAACGTGACGTCGACACGCGGCCGCTTTAATTCGGACAACGGCGTGATCGCGAATCCCGTGACCCGGCCGGAGGTCTCCTCCCACAGCGGCCGCGCCCCGATCAGCGCCAATGCCTGCGCGACATCGTCACCGCCGGTGCGCATGTTGGCGGTGCCCCAGGCCGACAATGCGATGGCGCGCGGCCATTCGCCGGCCTCCTGCCAATAGAACTCGACCAGCCGCTCGGCCGCCAAACGACCGATCCGCCACGCCGATGGCGTCGGCACGGCTCGGACATCGACCGCGAAGAAATTTTTGCCCGTCGGCAGCACATCAGGCCGGCCGCGGGTCGGCGCCCCGGACGGACCGGGCCGCACGAAGCGGCCATCGAGCCCGCGCAGCAACGCCGCCATTTCGGCCTCTCCACAGGCGTCAATCGATGGGCGCAGCTTTGCATCGATCCAGCCGAGGACGGCCGTGGTGCGCTCCCACGCGGCGTCACGGGGTTGAGCGCCCGACACCAGGCGATGCGCCAGGAACTCGATCCGTTCCACGGTATCGCCCGAGGTGCGCCAGACAGCATCGCTGATCTCCGACAGGATGTTGGGACGAGGACCGCTGAAATCATCGGCGAGATCGCGTGTCAGCGGATCGAAATCGCCCAACCCCAGATCGAGCGCCAGCGCGCGATGCAACGAGGCGTCCTGCGGTTTGATATCGGAACGCGGCAGCCGCGCGATCGAGACCAGGAGATCGTTGCGTTGGGTATCCTGCGGCGTTCGCCCGAAGATATGCAGGCCGTCCCGGATCTGCATTTCCTTGAGATCGCACAGATGCGCGTCGAGCGCGCGTAACGCATCGTTGATCGGGGTTTCGCGGGTCACATTGACATCGGCATCGAGCCGCTGCGCGCGGGCCAGCGATAAAATGTCCTCGGCGATGACGGCAGCGCGCTTGGGATCGAGATCGGCGGCCAGCGCGTATTCATCGACCAGCGTTTCCAGCCGCGCCAGATCGTCATGCAATTCGGCCCGCGTCATCGGCGGCGTCAGGTGGTCGACGATGACAGCCGACGCGCGGCGCTTGGCCTGAATGCCCTCGCCGGGATCATTGACGATAAACGGATAGAGATGCGGCAATGGCCCCAGCACCGCACCAGGCAGGCAATTTATCGACAGGCCGGTGCTCTTGCCCGGCAGCCATTCGAGATTGCCGTGCTTGCCGAGATGCACCACGGCATGGGCGTCGAAGTGGCGCCGGATCCAGAGATAGAACGCGAGATAGTGATGCGGCGGCACCAGATCAGGATCGTGATGGCTGGCTTTGGGATCGATGTTGTAGCCACGCGCGGGTTGCACGCCCACCACGGCGTTGCCGAAGCGATGCAGCCCAAGACGAAAGCTTCCGTTGACGACATGAGGGTCCTGCGCCGGGCCGCCCCAGCGCGTTTCGACCGCGCGTTGCACAGTCTCGGGTAGATCGGCGAAGGCGGATTCATAATCAGCAACGCGCCATGACACGCCGCCCGAACGGGCGCCGCGGTCTTCGAGCGCGTTGGTCGGCCCCGCCTGCAGAAGCTGCATCATCGATGCGGTGTCGCCGGGACTATTTTCAACGGCATAGCCCGCGCCGTGCATGGCGCCCAGCACATCGATCAGGCTCTGCGGCGTATCGAGACCGACGCCATTGGCGAGGCGGCCATCGCGGTTCGGATAATTGGCGAGGACGATCGCGACCCGCCGCTGCGCGCTCGACGTGCGCCGCAGCCGTACCCAGGCCCGCGCCAGATCGGCCGTGGCGGCGATGCGATCATCGACCGGGCGAAACGTCGTCGGCGCAAAGCCCACATCGGACTCGCCGCGTTCCTTGAACGCGATGACATTGGCGAAGATACGCCCGTCGACCTCGGGCAGCACGACATGCATCGCCAGATCGCGCGGCATCAGGCCACGCAATGAGCTTTCCCAGCTCGCCCGTGAAATACCGGCTTGCGCCACTTGCAGGATCGGACAACCCGATGCCGACAACACGCCGGCATCGTCATTGGCCGTCGCGGTGGCGAACGCCGTGGCGTTGACGATGATATCGGGGGGATAGGCCGCCAGCGCCGCGCGCAGGAAGGCCGCCGAGCGTTCGTCCTTGAGACTCGTGACATAGAGACAAACGGCATTGAGCCCGCGCGCGTCCAGCGCCGCGCGCAGCGCGTCGATGGCAGCGGTGTCGCCGCCCGCTACCAATGCGCGGTAGAAAATCACGATGGCGTTAGGGCGGCCATCAACCGCAGGCTCGCCGCGCCAGAAGCCGGCGGACGGCATCGGCCGCGCCGGCGACGGCAAATCGCCGCGGCCGATCAAATGCGCGGCGAAGCGCAGCGCCAGTTGCGCGTTCTCGACGCCGCCTTCGGTGCAGTAGCGCCAGAACGCATGGGTATCCGCAGCGTTCAGGGTGCCTCGCGCAGCCAGCCCTGCGTCCCAGCTCAGCTCGCCCGGAATGCAGGCCAGTAATGTTCCGCGTCGCAGCGCATCGCTGCGCAGGCTCTCGACGCCATGCGGCCAGTAGCTTTCGCCGCCGAGCATGCGCAGCACGACGATCTTGGCATCGCGCAGCGTGCGTTCGACATAGAGATCGACCGACGCCGGATGACCGAGCGCCAGCAGATTGGTCAGCCGCACGCTCGGGAAGTCAACGTCAGGAAAATCAACTTGCAGCGCCGCATGCGCGGCGCCGAACGCCGCAAGATCGCTATCGGCCGCAGACAGTACGACGATATCGGCGGGAGCCTGGCCGAGGTCGCGGGCGACGTCGCCGTCGTCAATGCTGCCGCTGCTGTCGAGCTTCAGATGCATGCGTGTGTCCGGCTGTCGCCGTTGCTATCCCGCCAGCGCGCGGCGCACCGCGTCGCCGTCAAAACCCTTGAGGCCGATCACCACCAGATGTTCGGCCTGCTTCACGTCAGGGCGGCCGAATGACAACTCGACCCGGGTACCCACAGCCTGCACTACGACCGGTGATGGCCGGTCGCTGATCCGGGCATGCCCCTTGACGCGCAGCACGCCTGTCAAATTCAAGGCATCACTGACGCGCAAGCGCATCACATCGACGCTGTCGGCGGGAGACGGCTTCACCACGATGCTGTCGAAATCGTCATGGTCGTGCTCCTCCTCTTCGCCGTGATGGCCCGCGCGCGCGGCCATATCGTCCTCGGCTGCGGAGTTGAGACCAATCAATACCGCCGGCAACAGCGCGCCGTGCGAGCGCACCATCCGCACGCCCGGCCGCAACACCGCGGCAAGCCGCGCCTCGATCGCCGCCAACGCTTCGGACGAGACCAGATCGCTCTTCGAGAGCACCACCAGATCGGCGCAGGCCAGTTGATCCTCGAACACTTCCTCGATCGGGTCGTCATGATCGATGGAATCGTCCGCCGCGCGTTGCGCGGCGACCGCGCCTTCATCAAGGGTGACGCGGCCTTCCGACAGCGCCAGCGCATCCACCACGGTAACCACACCATCGACAGTGGCGCGGGTGCGCACGTCGGGCCACGCGAACGCCTTGAGCAGCGGTTGCGGCAAAGCCAACCCTGACGTCTCGATCACGATGGCGTCGAGCGGGCGGTCGCGCGACAGCAATTTATCCATGGTCGGAATAAAATCGTCGGCCACCGTACAACAGATGCAGCCGTTGGTCAGCTCGACGATGTCGCCGGGGGCGCAGGCCCTGGCCGCGCACTCCTCCACCAGCCCGCCGTCAAAACCCGCATCGCCGAATTCGTTGACGATCACGGCGATGCGGCGGCCATCGGCCTGCGTCAGCAACGAACGCAGCAGCGTGGTCTTGCCGGCACCGAGAAATCCGGTAAGCACAGTAACGGGAACGCGGGACATGTCAGTTCTCCCTTGGGGATGAATTTTTGAGCCAGAGCGGAAGCCCGGCGGCGATGAAGACGACGTTGGGCACGCTGGCCGCGACGATCTGATTAAGGCGTCCGTGCGCGTCGCGAAACCGGCGGCCGAGCGGCGTTTCCGGCACCAGGCCAAGCCCAACTTCGTTGGAGACGAAGACGATGGGATATTTGGCGACGCCCAAGAACCGCGTCAGCCGCCGCGCCTCGATCTCGGGATCGCGCTGCGCCAGCATCAGGTTCGACAGCCACAGCGTCAGGCAATCCACCAACACGGCACGGCCATGGGTCGCCTCCCGCGTCAGCGCATCGACCAGCGCCAGCGGCTCTTCGATCGTGGTCCAGCCTTCGCCGCGCTGCGTGCGATGCTGCGCGACACGCGCCTCCATCTCGTCGTCGCCGGCCGTCGCGGTCGCCAGATAAATCTTCGCCAGGCCGCTATCGCGGACCAGCATCTCGGCAAATGCCGATTTGCCGGAACGCGCCCCGCCCAGCACCAGCGTGGTCGCAAGATCAGTCATTTCGGCGCGCGCCCGTCATCCGGCGACCAGCGCATCGGCGGCACCCGGGCCACCATGCCCTTGCGCAGCACCTCGGCCCGCTCGCGCCACGGCACCAGGCCGTAGTCGGATTTCTGATAGGATTTGACGAATGACTTGAGCGCTGCGGTGCCGCTATCGGTCTGCAGATCGCCGAATAAAAACGTGTAACCGTCCGGGCTGGTGACCGCGACGGTCGCCGGGCGCTTGCAAACGCTGAGGCACTGCACCGGCCGCACCATGACGTGGGGATCATCTTCGCCGAGCGCGGCGCGTACAGCCGCGAACATATCGGGGCCGACCACCGTGCCGCCGTCGGCGGTCTTGCAGGTGGTGCAGACGCTGACAATGACGGGGCTTTCCGGAAGGTTCGCCGGCAGGTTCGACTGCGGCGATTCAAGCCCCGAAGCGGCGGGTAGTTCGTCGGCGCTTGCGCGATCCATCACAGGCTCATGGTCTGGCCGCTATCGGCCGCGAGCTTTGTTGGGTCGCGCTTTCGGGCTTATCGCCGTCAAGCTCGCTCCCGTCCGGTGCACCCCGCCCCGACGACGCCTCCAAAGCACAGTTCGTGATGGCAGGTCTCCTGGCTCGCGGGTCGCTGCCGTCAGCCGCCTTCCCGGGAAATTCCCAGTGGCACCGGCGAGGGCTCGTCGCTTACAGTTGCGGGGGCAGCGCCGGCATTGAGAGTTCTCAGTTTGAGAACGCTCGCACCGGCTTCCCTTTTCACCTTCCACGTGGAAGGACCATCGCCGATGACGCTAGCTGGCGCCTTAGCCGGGGTCAACCGTACACAGGCGGTGTTGACCTGATGGCGACTGTTGCGTCAGGTAAGATCAAGCGAAAGGGAACCCGATGTCGCCCGATTTGAAGGAATTCTGGCAGCCGCCGCCGATTGCGCCGCTGGATCAGCAACTTTTGACAGCCATGCGCGGGCGCATCGACGGCAAGGCCAAGCCACCGGGATCGTTGGGGCGGATCGAGGATCTGGCCGCGCAGCTCGGCATGATCCGGCATCCCGACCCGCCATCCGGCGACAAGGCGGTGCTGCTGGTGTTCGCGGCCGACCATGGCCTCACCGAGGAAGGCGTTTCGCAATATCCCTCCGCCGTAACCGTGGCGATGGTGATGACCTATCTGGCCGGTCGCGCCAGCGCCAACGCCTTTGCCGCCGCCAGTAACGTCACGATTCGTGTCGTCGATGCCGGCGTGGCGGCGGAGCTCCCCGCGCATGCGAACCTGATTGCCGCAAAAATCCGCATGGGCAGCGCCAATGCCGCGCGCGAGCCGGCGATGACGCCGCAACAGGCGGCCGATGCGCTGGCGCGCGGATGTGAAATCGCGGTTAGTCAAATTGCCGCCGGCGCCGACATCATCGCACTCGGCGAAATGGGAATCGGAAACACCGCCTCTTCAGCGCTGCTGGCCCATCGCCTCGCACCCGCGCCGCTTGCGGATTGCATCGGTGTCGGCGCCGGTCAGGATGATACCGGTATGGCCCGCAAGCGCGCGGCGATCGAGAAGGCGGCAGCGCGCAGCAGCACCAGCGCACCGTTTGAGGTGCTGGTCGAATTCGGCGGCCTGGAAATCGCAATGATGGCCGGCGCGGTGCTGGGCGCGGCGTCGCAGCGCCGGCCGGTGCTGGTCGACGGATTCATTTCCAGCGCCGCGGCGTTGTTGGCGATACGGCTTTGCCCCGCGGCGCGCGACTATTGTGTTTTCGCGCATCGCTCCGCGGAAAAGGGCCACGAATTGTTGCTCGCCACTCTCGATGCAAAACCGCTGCTCGATCTCGGGCTGCGGCTTGGCGAAGGCACCGGCGCCCTGCTCGCGGTGCCGCTGGTGCGAGCGGCAGCGCGGCTCCTGACCGACGTCGCCGATCTCAGCGACGTGCTGGCCGGAAAACTCTGAAATGAACGGCAGCGGCGAATTCCTTAACGCGCTGCGGTTCATGACTATTCTACCCGTGCCATCGTCGGATATCGCGGCCAGGCCGGACTGGCTGTCCCGCTGCGCGAAGTATTTTCCCGCGGTCGGGATTTGTGTCGGTCTGGTATCGGCCGCGGTGCTGCTCATAGGCGGCGCCATCTGGGGTCCGGTTGTTGCGGCATTGTTAGCCGTGGCAGCGAGCATCGCCGTCACCGGCGCCTTGCACGAAGACGGCCTCGCCGACACCGCCGACGGTTTCGGCGGCGGCTGGAGCGTGGAAAGAAGACTCGCGATCATGAAGGACAGCCGGATCGGCGCCTATGGCGTGCTTGCGCTGACGTTCGGCATTGCGCTGCGGGTCGCGGCACTGGCGGAAATGCCGTTATGGAGCGGCGCGGCAGCATTGATTGCAGCCCACGCCGCCGCGCGCATCACGCCCGCCTTTGTGATGAATGCACTGCCCTACGCCGGCGATACCGCGGCGATGAAAGTCAGCTATGCCGACGCACCCGTCGGCGCGCATGATATACGCTTCGCAGCAATCGTGGTCATGTGTGCGCTGGTGCCGCTGGCTTTCGTATCAATCCTGTCGGTGATTTCAGGCCTGCTGCTCGGCGCCCTATTCGCCGCCGCGATTATCCTGTGGGCGCGCAAGCTGATCGATGGCTACACCGGCGATGTGCTCGGCGCGACCGAACAGATGTTCGAGATCGGCTTCCTGCTCGGCGTCGCCGCCATCATCCGATAGGCCATTCGAGCGGCAATTGATAGGGCTCGCCTTCGCGCGCCTCGGCGCCACGGCCGATCGCCTCGATAGCCGCGATCATGTGGCCGTTGCGTTCAAGCAGATCGTCCGCCAGCCTGACCATCAGCCGGTTCGGCGTGGCGGACGGCGATCGCCGGCGCAATTCGTAGGCGATGTCGCGCTCGAATCCAGGATTGCGATCGCACGCAACGGCGAAAGCCGCCGCACTGGAGCGGCTGATCCCGGCCCAGCAATGGATCAACAGCGAGCGTTGGCTCTCGCCGTTTCGACCGAAATCGAGCACCGCCTGCATGATGTCGCGGTCCGGCACGACGAGACCCGGCAACGGCTCAGTGATGTCGTGAAACGCCAGCCGAACATGCCGCTCGCACGCAAAGGCGCGCCAGTCGGTTTCCGGATGATCCGGCGACAGCAGCGTCAGCAGGTCGTAGTCTTGAAGCTGCGTTGTAACGGTGCCGAGGGCGCTGAGCGAGCTGATATGGATCATGGGGTTATTAGAGCGGCCCTCGCGCCGGCAGGCAATGCCACCAGGGCTTGAAGTTGAGGACGGACCTGAGACCCAGAAGTTCCGTCGATGCAGCAACCTTTACCGTAAGTGCGGCTTGATCTGGAACAAAGTCTCGATCTTCACATCCATTTAGTAATGCAAAACGTAAGGGAAGATAGCGGCTGATCACTAATTCGGAGCTTTCTTCCCTGGACGTTTTGCTTCGGCGGGTGCTTTTGAGCTTCTTGGCTCTGAGCATCCGCTCAGTTGTATTCAACGGCGGAAGGAATGCTTCGTGCGAACCTATTATTTCGATATGCAAGATGGAGTTCCGATCAGGGACCTGACGGGCTTACAATTTCCTACCAACACCGCCGCGATTGAGCATAGCAAAGAGCTGGCCCGTCGATTTATCCACGATCCTCGACGCCAGGACCCCATTCATTCAATCATCGTCCTCAGCGAATCAGGAGCCGAGATTCATCGCGAACCCGTACACCAAAACGGGCATCGGCCTGAAGCTGCCATCCCATTTGACAAGACCGGGTGACGTGGAGTTGGCGTCGTGGCGCTCTAATTAATGCTCTCTAAAGGAAGAGATCCGTGATCGCGCTGTACCCTTTTCAACTCAATGCTGACGTGGCCAAGGCAGTGACATTCGACCTGTTCGGAAATCGCGCATAACTCGCTGTTGGGACACGCGTCGCAATCAGCACCTTTCAGTTCAGGGTGCGTCGCCCTGAGCTCTCGGCACGCCTACCGAAGGGTTTGAACTAATAGTCACCCCCTTCAATCAGCGAATTCAATTGCAGCAGGGCGCAAAAGCACCCGCAAATAAATTCCGCTCGGCACTTGTTCTAAAACAAACTCGCCATCCCATCGTTCAGTTACGATTATCGAATGAGGGTTACACAATGCGTATAAACAGAAAGACTGTCACACGGGTTGAGCTATCCGACGCCGTTTACCGATCAAAGGTCGGATTAACGCGCAAGGAGTCGTCTGACTTGGTTGATTACGTGTTGAAACAGATCACAGACGCCATTGCGCGAGGCGAAATGGTGAAATTATCGTCGTTTGGGACATTCACTGTGCGCACGAAAGGCCATCGCATCGGACGAAATCCGAAAACAGGCGTCGAAGCGCCGATCTCTCCGCGCCGGGTCGTAGCCTTCAGGGCTTCGTCGATACTGAAGCAAAAACTCCCGAACAACGCCAAATCAGACGCACCAAGCGAGATGAAAAGACCGAACCTTCGCACGGCTGCCGAACCGGCTTGAAGCGAAGCGATACCCATCAATTGCTGCTTGCCCAGATGATGGGTTTCGCAAGTATAGCGGCATCATGCGGTGTCGTCCCGCCCTTGAGCCCGGATGACGAGTGGGGATCTACCGCTTGAAAATCAGCCGCTCGACGTCAAGCCGCTGCTGCCAGCGATGACGATCGAGTTCGGGATCGAGATGTTCTTCGACCGGCCAGCCGATGCAGAGATAGGCGACCAGCGTCCAGCTTGGCGGCACTTCGAGCGCACGATGAATAACATCAGGCTCGAGAATGGAGACCCAGCCAAGTCCCAGCCCTTCGGCGCGCGCGGCGAGCCACAAGGTCTGGACAGCGGCCACCACCGAATAACGCAGGGTCTCGGGCATGGTGCGGCGGCCTAGTCCGCTGCCCTCCTCCGCCGCCTCATCGGCGAACACCGCGACTTGGACCGGCGCATTTTCGAGGCCCTCGAGCTTTAGCCGCGCATAATGCGCGCGCTGTTCGCCATGATAGCTTTCGAGCGCGTCGGCATTGGATCGAACAAAGCTGCTTCTGATCGCGTCGCGCCGATCGGTGGATTCGACGAGTACGAACCGCCAGGGCTGGCAATGTCCGACCGATGGCGCATGGCTGGCGAGTTCAAGCAACGAATGCATCAAGGATGCATCGACGGGGTCGCGGCGAAACCGGCGGACGTCGCGGCGCCAGAGGATGAGATCGCGGAAAGCCTCGCGAAATTGCTCGTCGAATTTCCGCGGCGATGGACCCGGCGTCTGCGTCATGCGGCCGCCCCGTCGATGACATGAAAAAACGTTCCGGTTGTCGAACCCCGCCGCGCGCCCTGTTCGGGCACGCTGGCGCCGGAAGCGTCCCGACAATCCACCAGCGCGTCTCCATTGACCGAAACGGTGCTGGCATAATGGAATTCATGCCCGAACACTTCCGCCCCCGCCGCGCCGAGCGAACAGTTTTCCTGAAGCCGGGCGCGTCGATAGCCCAGATGCAGCTTGCGCGTGGCGAAAGAAGTCTCGAGCCCGAGCAGCCCTGTCATCTCGTGTCTCACGCCGTCGGCATCCACGAGCCCGCGCCCCAGCACCATATAGCCCCCGCACTCGCCGTGAATGGGAACGGCACGCCCGGCCAATGTGCGAAGACCTGAGCGGAAATTTTGCGCCGCCGCCAGTGTACCCGCGTGAAGTTCCGGATAGCCGCCAGGCAACCAGACCGTGTCGGCGGCTGCATCGGGCGCCTCGTCGGCCAATGGCGAGAACGGAACGATTTCCGCGCCGGCATCGCGCCATTGCCGAAGCAGATGCGGATACATGAACGAAAACGCGCGGTCCTGCGCCAGCGCGATGCGTTGCCCCGGCGGCGGCAAATGATGCTTTGACATATTGGAACGCGCGCGATCAGTTGCGGGCAAAACCTTCGTAGATCGCGCCGATCGCCTGATGGCGTCGACATCGATGTTGGCGTCGATGGCATCCGCAAGCCGGTCCAGGTGCTGGTCGAGTGCCGCGATCTCCCGCGCCTGAACAAGGCCGAGATGCCGTTCAGGCAAGGCAATCCCTTCATCGCGCAGCATGGCCCCAAAAACCGGCAACTTGATCCGCCCGAACGCCGGCGCAATCAGCGCGAGATGCCGCGCGCTCGCGACGCGATTGAGAATCACGCCGGCGATACCGACGTCGTCTCTATATCTGGCACAGCCAAGCGCGACCGCGGCGGCGGTCTCGGTCTGGCCGGTGACATCGAGCACCAGCACGACAGGCCATCCCAGCAGCGACGCCAGATCGGCCGTGGTGCCAGAGCCGGATTGACCGCGCGCCGCGGCGCCGTCGAACAATCCCATCACGCCTTCGACAATGGCAATATCTGCTTCCATTGACGCGGTGTTCGCCAGCGTCGCGATCAGGTCCGCACCCATCGCCCAGCTATCGAGGTTATAACTGGGGCGACCGGCCGCGACTTCGTGGAATGCCGGATCGATATAGTCAGGACCGCATTTGAACGGTTGCACGTTGTGGCCGCGACGGCGAAGCGCACGCAGCAGCCCGAGTGTCACAGTGGTCTTGCCGGCGCCGGAACGCGGCGCGGCGACAATGATTCCCGGCGCATCGGCGGGATGCATCATGGCCGGCCCACCATGTTGGCCAGAAGCTGCTGGCGCATCGACGCAATCGCGCCGACGATGACGATGGCCGGCGAGCCGACGCCTTCGCGCGCGGCATCGGCGACCGCCATCCCGAGCGAAGTTTCGATCACGCGCTCGTCCGACGTCGAGGATGAACTAATGACCACAGCGGGCGTATCTCGTGCCATGCCGCCGCGCTCGAACGCGCTCATGATGTCGGGCAGGTTCGCCATCGGCATGTAGACGATGATCGGTTGCCCGACCCGCGCCAGCTTCTCCCACTCGGCGACGGACGTGCCGTCGGCCGACCGGCTGCCAGCCATCAGGATAACAGCGTGGTTGGTGTCGCGCATGGTCGCGGGAATGCCGGCCAGTGCGGCAGCCGCCAATCCCGACGTGATGCCCGGGATGATCCGGTATCGAATGCCGGCGCGCGTCAGCGCCAACGCTTCCTCGCCGCCGCGTCCGAACACAAAGGGATCGCCACCTTTGAGGCGCAGCACGCGCCGCTGCATCCGGGCGCGCTCGATCAAGAGCTCGTTTATATCGCCCTGCTGTGCGGATGGCTTGCCGCCGCGCTTGCCGGCAAAGATCAGCCGGGCCTGCCGACCCGCGAGTTCGAGGATGCGCGGATCGACCAGCGCATCGTGAACGATGTCGTCGGCCGTCCGCAGCGCGTGCAGCGCATGCAGCGTCAGAAGCCCGGGATCGCCGGGACCGGCGCCGGCGAGCCAGACCTCGCCCGGCGGAAAATCCGGAAACGCAGGAAGCTTCGTTTCCATCACGAGTCTCTTCCCCGGAACCGCCGTTGATAGTCGCGGTCGTACAGCGCGCTGTCGCGGAAATCCCGCGCCGCCAGCACTTCGCCGACCAGAATGAGCGCGGTGCGATCGATATTGGTTTTCGCGACCTCGCCAACAATGGTGCCGAGTGTGGCGCGGATGATCCGCTCGTCCGGCCAGCTCGCGCGAAACACCACCGCGACCGGGCAGGCCTCGCCATAGGCGGGAATGAGTTCCGCGACGGTTTTGTCGAGCGCGTGAATCGACAGATGAATTGCCATCGTTGCGTGCGTGGCGGCGAACGCGGACAGGCTTTCGGTTTCCGGCATCGACGAGGCGCGGCCGGAGGTACGGGTCAGCACCACCGACTGCGCGACCTCGGGCAGCGTCAGTTCCTTTGCCAGCGCGGCCGCGGCTGCGGAAAAGGCCGGGACGCCCGGGGTCACCGTGAAGGAAATCTCCAGCGCTTCAAGTTGCCGCAACTGTTCGCCGAGCGCGCTCCAGATCGACAGATCGCCGGAATGAAGCCGCGCGACGTCCTGCCCCTCGTCGGTTGCGCGCTTGAATTCGGCGACGATCTCGTCGAGCGACATCGGCGCGGTATCAACGATGCGCGCGCCGGGCGGGCAATGTTCAAGAAGCGCCTTTGGCACCAGCGAACCGGCATAGAGGCAGACGGGACAATTGGCGATCAGATCGCGCCCTCGCACGGTGATGAGATCCGGCGCACCGGGTCCGGCGCCTATGAAATGAACCGTCACGATCCCTCACCGATAGCAATGGCACAGGTTACCCTGTTGGCCGCGACCCGCGCGCCGAGCAGCCGGGCGTTGGGTCCGGCAGCGACGAGAGCGGACGCTTCTGCAATCGACGGCACGCCCTTGATCTCCTGGACGCGCAAAGAGCGCGTCAAGACCCGATCGGCGACTCGGCCGAGATCCGCGACCGGGCAGCGCAGCACGGGAATCGACAGTGACCGTGCCGCGCCGACGATGCCGCGCTCGTCAGCCTTCGAGCCTTCCGTCGCGATCGCGCTCAGGTTTTCGCGCGCGATGCCAAAATTGGACAGCGCCACCGCAATCAGGCTGACAATGTCTTCGGTGGATGTTCCGCTTCCGCATCCGATGCCCGCAACGATCATGGCTTCCTCACTCGCCACTGCGTGACCGGCATCGCCGGTCGCCAGCCTGACATGCCGCCCACTCTATCGGCCCTTGCGACCTGTAGTCGAATGAGTTCTCCGCCGAATTTCTGGAAATAGCCGGCCAGCCGCGCCTCGGTCTCCAGCGACACCGCGTTGGCCACCAGACGGCCGCCTGATTTCAGCGCCAACCACGCCGCCTCGAACACGCCATCATCCATCATCCCGCCGCCGATAAAGAGCGCATCCGGCCGCGCAAGCCCTGCGAGCACTTCCGGCGCGTGACCCTGTACGATCTCAAGTTCCGGCACACCAAGTGCGGCGGCGTTACGCGCGGCTCGATCGGCGCGGTCGCGGCGCGCCTCGATCCCAACAGCGCGTAAGGAGCGATGCTGCAACAGCCACTCGATCGCGATCGAACCCGCGCCAAGCCCGATATCCCAGAGCAATTCGCCGGGCAGCGGCGCCAACGACGACAATGTCACCGCGCGAATTTCCCGCTTTGTCAGTTGGCCGTCATGCTCGAACAGATCGTCGTCGAGGCCGGGTGTCAGGGGAATGATGGCGGCGTCGGGTTCCGCGATCACTTCAATGGCGATCGTGTTGAGCGGCTGGATGTCGTCGATATCGAAACCCGAAGCCGTCGTGTGACGTATTTTCTCGCACGCGCCACCCATGGCCTCCAGCACGGTCATTCGCGATTGTCCCATCCGACGCGCGGCGAGCAATTCAGCAAGCTGGCGCGGCGTCGTGCCGTCCCAGGACAGCGCCAGAATCCGCGCACCGGGGTGCAGGTGGCGGATGATGCCATTGAGCGCGCGGCCGTGCAGCGTGACCAGCGCGATATCCTGCAACGGCCAGCCCATCCGCGCGGCGGCCAGGCTGAACGCCGAGGGCTGCGGCAGGCAAATAAATTCATCAGGCGCGACGAACGACGCGATCTGCTTGCCGACCCCGAAATGAAAGGGATCGCCGCTCGCCAGCACCACGACGGGGCGTCCGCGATGACGCTCGATCTCGGGAAACGCGCCGCCGATCGGGCTTGGCCACGCCAGACGCCGGCCGCGAACGAGTTCATTCGCCAATTCCAGATGGCGCGCGCCGCCCACCACCAGTTCGGCCGAGCCAATGAGTTGGCGGGCGACGGAGGAAAGTCCCTCGACGCCGTCTTCACCGATGCCGACGATGGACAGCCAGCGCTGCCCTGTGCAAATTGCGGGTTCAGCCATTACGGAACAGGCCCCGATGCGCGTTCTCATTCTTGGAGGTTCGACGGAATCCTCGGAACTGACGCGCCTGCTCGCGGCCGACCACCGCTTCGAGGCGACGCTGTCGCTCGCCGGGCGCACGTTGAAGCCGCGGCCACAGCCGGTTCGCACCAGAACCGGCGGCTTCGGCGGCGCCGACGGATTGGCCGCATGGCTGGCGCAGGAATCCATCGAAGCCGTCGTCGACGCGACGCATCCCTATGCCGATCAAATCTCGTCCAACGCGGTGACCGCCTGCGGACGGCTTGCGATCCCGCTCGCCACCATCCTGCGGCCAGCCTGGCAACCGCGGCCGGGCGACAAATGGATAACGGTTGCAGGCGCGGAAGCGGCCGCCGACGCGTTGGGGCCGCAGCCGCGCCGGGCTTTTCTCAGCCTCGGCCGTCTCGAACTCGGCGCTTTCGCAACCCGCCCTCAGCATCACTATATCGCGCGCATGATCGAGCCGCCGGAGGGCGTTGCGCTGCCGCGCGACATCCGCCTGATTTTCGAGCGTGGCCCGTTCGACGAACAGGCCGAAACAGCGCTTCTCGTGGACGAGAAGATCGACGTGATCGTCTCCAAGAATTCGGGAGGTGCCGCGACCTACCCGAAGATCGCGGCAACGCGCAAGCTTGGCATTCCCGTTGTGATGATCTCGCGGCCGCATAAATTGCACGGACATGCCGTTGAAAATGCCGAGGGCGCGGTGACGTGGCTGGAACAACAACTCGCTCATCGCGCCATTCCCGCTTCCGCGCGCGGCGTATAGACCCAGGGCCGCCGTCCCGCGCGGGAAATCAGCCGCGTGGCCGCGGCGCCGATAATGACCAGTGTGCGCATATCGGCCAGCGCCGGATCGGCTTCGGCCAGCGATGTGACGACGACACTTGTTTCCGGCGTCGCGGCTTTTCGGACGAACAGCACCACGGTCTGCGGCGGTTTGATGGTTCGCAACAGGTCGAACGCCTGTCCAAGCTGATGCGGGCGCGCTTTTGACGCGGGGTTATAGAGTGCGATGACGAAGTCGCCGGTCGCGGCAGCGCGCAGGCGCCGTTCGATGGTCTCCCAAGACTTCAGATTGTCCGACAGCGATACCGCGCAGAAATCCCCGCCGAGAGGCGCGCCGACTTCGGCCGCGGCGGCCAGCATCGCGGTGATGCCGGGCTCGACGCGAATGTCGAGTTCGCGCCAATGCGAGGCGCCGCCCTCGACGGCTTCAAATACCGCCGCCGCCATAGCGAATACGCCGGGGTCTCCGCCCGAGACCACCGCAACTTTCCGGTCTGCGGCGGCCAGGGTCAGCGCGTGACGCGCGCGCTCGATCTCGACGCGATTGTCGGAAGCGTGCCGGCGCTGGCCGGGAACGGTTTCCGCAATCCGATCGAGATAGGGGCCATATCCCACGAGATCCGTCGCAGCACCCAGCGCGCGCGTGGCGGCCGGCGTCAACAGGTCGATCGATCCCGGCCCAAGGCCGACAATGACCAGCGAACCGCTCACAGCCGCCTCCCCTGACCGGGAATCAGCACCATCGAAAAATAGGGGCCGTCGGCATCAGGCCCCTCGGATAGCGGCATGATCCTCTCGCCCTGCATGGCACCGCGCTCGACATAGATCGCGCGCGACATCAGACCGGCTGCCTTCACCGCGCGGCGGATCTTGGCGAGGTTGCTGCCGACCTTCATGATCACGGCAGCATCGGTGTCGGCGAGGCGGCGCGTCAATTGTTCTTCGCCCATGGTACCGGGCAATACCGAGAGGATATCGTTGCCCCAGGTGATCGGCGCGTTGGCGCGCGTCCAGCAGCCCGACATGCCCGTGACACCCGGCACCACCTCGATCGGAAACACCTGATCGAGCCGGCGCCAGATGTGCATGAAAGAACCGTAGAAAAACGGGTCGCCTTCGGCCAACAGGCCAACGGACTTGCCCTGCCGCAGCAACGCCGACAGCGTCTCGGCGCTCTCTTCATAGAACCGGGCGATCTGTTGCTGATAGGCGGGATCTTCCGGCGGGATTTCATTGGTCACGGGATATTCGAGCCGCAGTTCGTCGCGGTGCACTTCCAGCAGGGGATCGACGATGCCGCGCGCATTGCCTTGCAGGCCGCGTTTGGCAAAAAACGCGATTACATCGACCTGGCGCACCAGCGCCGCAGCCCTCAGCGTCAGATAGCTGACATCGCCGGGTCCGACACCGATGCCATAGAGCGTTCCAGCGCGGGCCGTGCCAGCGATCGCGTCAAGGTCCATCATTCGCGTTCACTCGCCAAGGCGTTGACCGCGGCAACGGCCATGGCGCTACCGCCCCGGCGCCCGCGCACAATGAGAAAGGGAATTCGGGTCTGTGCCGCGAGGGCTTCCTTGGATTCGGCCGCGCCGACAAAGCCCACGGGCACACCGATGATGGCCACGGGCGGTGGCGCGCCCTGGTCCAGCATGTCGAGCAGGCGAAACAGCGCGGTCGGCGCATTGCCGATGGCGACAACAGCGCCTTCCAGATGCGGCCGCCACAACTCCAGCGCTGCCGCCGATCGGGTATTTCCGATCTCGCCGGCAAGCTGCGCCACGCCGGGATCGTCAAGCGTGCAGATCACGGCGTTGTTGTGCGGCAGCCTGCTGCGCGTGATACCGTGCGCGATCATCTTGGCATCACAGAGGATCGGCGCACCGCGCGACAGCGCCTGCGCTGCGGCCGCCGCAAATGTCGGCGACATCACGACGTCGTCAGCGATATCGACCATGCCGCAGGCGTGAATGATCCGCACCACGACCTTCTCTTCGTTGGCCTTGAATCGCGACAGATCGGACTCGGCGCGGATGATCGCGAACGAGTTGCGGTAGATCTCGGCTCCATCCCGAATGTAGGAGCGGTATTCAGTCATGCCTGGAACCTTGGTCGATGCCGAAGATGGCGCCGGGATCGGCGGCCAGTTCGGCGAAAGAGAGACGACGCGCCAGATAATCCTGCGCGGTTCCGTTGCGCACGATGCCGTAACGTCCTTCAGAACCGACCAGCACGAGATCAGCCGGCCCGGATTTCGCACAGCCCTTGACGCAACCGGAGACATGAACCGTCCCGGCGAAACCAAACGGCGGCAGCAACGCCGCAAGCCGGCGTCCATCGCCGCGGGTGTCGAGAACGGTCGATTGACAACCTGGTGCGCCCGGGCAGGCTTCGATCCGCAGCAGCGGGTCGCGCGGGTCGGTTATCAAGCCCTCGCGCTTTGCGGCATCGAGAATGTCCTGTGCCGATTGGCGGCTGGGCACCCGGGCATAGAGCGCGCGCCACGGCGAAAGCCTGATCTCCGCGATGCCTTGGGCTGCGATCACCTCGGCAAGCCTGCGCAGCTGATCGGTTTCGACGCGGCCAAAGGGCGCTGCAATTCCGACCGCAAATCGTTCGCCAAGTTCAATCAAACCGATACGGCGACCGAGCGATGCATTGGCCTTCGGTGGATTTTCGTGAAGCCCGTCGAGCCGGAATCGCATGGTCGAGCGGATCGACGCGAGGCCCTCATCGGAAAGATCGCGCATGCGTTGCCGCTTTTCACGCGATGCGATCTCGATGAAGGCGCTGCCGATTTCGATTGCGGCCGCCGCTGCGGCACCGGGCGTGGTCGATCCGAGCCATTCGATGCCGGCGTGCGTCTCGATGCCGATTGCCATCGCAACCGTCGGACCAGCCATAGCCGCAAGGCGAACATCTGCGCGTTGCTGTGCCAAAGGCAAGGCGCCACCGCCATCAACAATAAAACCGAACTTGCCCGGCAACGCCCATGCCGATTTGTCCGACACCAGCCATTGCGCCAGTTCGCGACCGATCGGCCTGACATCGAGCACTTCGGTGGGGTCAGTTCCGGCAAGCGGATTGATCATGATGTTGCGCACGGCTTCGCTATCCGCGTTATCGTCGAGAAGTCCGAGCCTTGCGATCACGTCGTGAAGCGCCGGCAGCGATGTTTCGCTGACACCACGGATTTGCAGATTGGCCCGCCGCGTCAGGTCGATGTGACCGTTGCCGAAAAGCTGTGCGGCATCGGCGAGCGTGCGCAATTGATCCGGGCTGAACGTCGCCGATTGCGGGCGAATACGGACGATCAATCCGTCGCCGCTTTGCATCGGCCGCAAAGCACCGGGGCACCAGCCCTTCACCCCAAATGCCACCGAACGATTCAAATCATATTCCTCTGATGTACCGCGGACGCCGGGGTGTTCGCGGGAACACCCTCTGCTGCCGGGAGCCGGGCTGTGCCATCGCCCCCTATCAGCCAAATCGCGCCTAAAAGCAAAGTCAATCAATTGCTGGCGCAAACCTTTGAAAACAGTCCCAAAAACGCCGCTCAGGCCTTGGAAACGCTCCCCCTTCGCATCAGGTAGCTGTCCATGATCCAGCCATTGGCCCGCCGTGCGTCGGCCCGCATTCGCTCGATATCGTGGACCACATCCCGAAGCTTGCCGGAGAGCAGGATTTCGTCCGGCATGCCGACATAGGCGCCCCAATAGATATCGATATCCTGATCCGCGAACCGCTTGTAGGTGTCGTCGGCATCAAGCATGACGACGACGCTATCGGCATCGGCAGGAAAACCCTCCGCCATTTTCCGCCCGGTCGTGATCTCGATCGACTGGCCGATGCGGTTGAGCGTCGTCTTGTGCTTCGCGGCCAGCGCCTGGATGCTGCTGATGCCGGGAATCACCTCGTAGTCGAGCTGGTGGCGGCCGCTATTGGCGATGATTTCGATAATGCGAATCGTGCTGTCGTAGAGCGTCGGATCGCCCCACACCAGGAACGCACCGCATTCGCCGTCCGCCATCTCTTCCGAAATCAGGCGTTCAAACAGGGCCTGCTTGTCGCGATTGAGATCGTCGACGGTCGCGAAGTAATCGTCGGTGCCCCGCATCCACTCCGGACTGGTGGCATCAACGAAGCGATGGCCGTCGCCTTTGATATATCGCCGGCAGATCTCCCGGCGCAGTTCGATCAGCTTGGCCTTGCTGGCACCCTTGTCCATCAGGAAGAAGACGTCGACCCGATTGAGCGCGTTCACGGCCTGCATGGTGACGTAATCAGGGTCTCCCGCCCCGATGCCGATAATGAGGATCTTCTTCATGGCACGACACTCCGCTGGCTTGCGCATCCGACACGCTAAAGCATGATGAGATTGAATTGATCTGCAACGGCACCGGAGGTGCGCTCCCTCTCCCCTTGTGGAAGAGGTAAGGTGAACCCGCTGACAGATCGTTTCAACGCTAGAACTGCCAATGATATCGCGCGGCGAACGCGTTCACCGGGCCGCGGTCGGCGTTGTAACCGGGATTGCTGACAAACTGGTAGTCGATGGAAAGCCGCGTCGAGGCGGTCAGGGCATAGCTGTAATAGGCCTCGAAGATTTTCTCGAGGCCGTAATTGCCTAATTGCCCGTCGCCAATGAGAATACCGAGGCCACCGGCATTCAAAAACGCGATGTGTTCGCTGGTGATGCCGTTGATGACGCCGGCGACGCCGATGGTGTCGTCCGGCCGGCCCCATGATTTGCCGTTTAAGGAAATGCCGGCTGAGACCGTGCGGTCGACGTCGGTGAAATCCCAGGGCTCTATATTGCCGTCGGCCCAGCCGGCGCGGGCAAAGACGCCAAGCGAATCCGTCACCTGCTGTTCGAGATTGATGCTGACACCCGGCCGGCTGGTATAGGACCGCACCGCGTTGATGTCGGCGGGCAGACCGGTGGCCTGCGCCAGCGCAACGGCATCCGAAAACTGCCCGGCATTACCGCGGCTGAGAAATCCGGTGATTTTCAGCTTGCCCGGCTGTCCCCAGAGCTCGTGGCGTTCCTCGATTTCTCCCACCATCTGGAACTGCTGAAAGGTGGAATCGAGGCCGTACGCCAACGGGCTCACTCCTCCCGCAGGCGATGTTGACAGATCAAAAACGCCGGCGCGCAGCGTCCAGCGACCCTGATACCATTCCGCCGCGGCGCCATAGGTGTAACCCCAGCCATCGCCGGCATAATCGAATGTGCCGGCGTTGACCAACGTCCAGTTCAGGAAATCGACCTTGGGATTATTGGCGTATTTGTTGGTATCGAAGATATCGGCAATAGAGAACCTGCCGACCGTCAGCACCAGCCGGTCCGAGCTGCGTAATCCCGCGAACTGATTGATGTCGGCATCAACCTTCTCGGTGTCGCCGCCGAGGTTGATGGTCTGGCGCAGAAAGGCGCGCTGGATACGCGCATAGGGATACGCGTCGCCGAGCTTGTAGGCTTCGGCACTCAAAAAACCTGCGACACCGTGGGTATCATTGAGGCCGAATCCCTGATCGATCTCGGGATTGGCCCAGAACTCGGCGCCCTGCCACAGCCGCACCCCCGCAAACAGTGTGAGGTCGAATGTCTCCCGGTTTTGGCCGCCGCCCGACAGGCTGTTGGGACCCTCATAGGGCGAGCGGAATGACGGATAGCCCTGGTCGACGAATGTCGCTTGCCCATGAAAGGCGACGTTGTCCGCCAACGGGGCGAACGGTGACGCTTTAACCGCCAGAGTTGGCGATGAATTGGCACCAAAGCGATAGTTCAGCCCGAGCCGGAGTTCCTGGAGCGAAAAATCGGAACTGATGCGCTGCCCCAGGAATGGATAGTTCACGCTGGTGGTGGGGTAGCCGGTCCACAAATATTCAGCCCTGGCGGTCCAGTTCGGCGCAATCGGGACTTCGACGCCCGCGCCCGCCGCCCAGCCGAATCGCCACAGCAACGGCGCTTCGCTGTTGCCCGATGCGTTTTGCGTGAGGGTCTGCTGATTGTAGGTCCAGGCAAATCCGCCGGTCGCGTAAAACAGCCAGCTTCCCGGCGCGTATCCGATGCGGCCGCGCACCGTCCCGAACGAGAGTGCCGTCTCGCTCAGGGTGGCCGGGCCGATGACCGGCGAGTTGAAACTGGAGGAGCCAGTGATGGAAAGTCCGTCGACAGTGGGGAAAGGTGGAAATGAGGCGTCGGCTTCCACACCGATGACGACGCGATTGGGTAGCATGTAATTGTAGCCGCCCTGCACGCCCGCCAAAAAGCTTCCCGATTTCGAAAAAGATGTCCGGTGGCAGGAATACATTCAGCGAGCCCGATGTCGCCGGCAGTCCTGCTTGCGTCGGGTTGGCGGTCCAATTCGAATTGCCGTCGGCGAGGCCGAGATGACCGCCGACATAGAATCCGGACCAGTCGTAGGCCGCAGGGAACGGCGGCGCCTTCAAGGGCATGGCATTGACGACAGATATGTCAGCAGCGTGACAGCACGTTGCCGCAAAAACGCCGACTGCCACGACACAACCCAACGCGCGCAGATTTGTTTCGATAAATTTGACCACAGGGTCCGCCACAATCATGTCTTCGATCAGAAACACGTCGGTATTAGGCACGTCAGGTTACCGGGATCAATCTAGCTAGCAAAACGGTCGTAGCCCCTGAAGCGGTAGACAACGAAGGATATACCCCAGCTCGCAACAAACAGCGCAACGATACCGTAGCCGAGGGCGCCAAAATTACTGTTGAGGTCCGAGATCACATCCCAGAACGCGCCCTGCAGATGGAGCTGCCCCGCGATCAGGCCGAGCGTTTCGATACCGCCGACCGCCAACGCCACCAGCACGGACACCGATGTGATGGTCAGGTTGTAAAACAGCTTGCGCAGCGGATTCCGATAGGCCCAGCCATAGGCCCCCAGCATCAGGATGCCGTCGCTGGTATCGACGAGCGTCATGCCGGCGGCGAACAGCGCAGGAAAGATCAGGATCGACCAGCTGGAGACCGTATTGGAGGCTTGCGCCGAAAGGCCGAACAGACTGATCTCACTCGCGGTCTCAAAACCAAACGCAAACAAAAGACCGATCGGATAGAGGTGCCAGCTTTCTGAAACAAACCGGAACAGGGGCCTGAACAGCCGCGCCAGCCAGCCGCGCTGATGCAACAGCGCATCAATACTCTCTTCGCTCACCGCTTCATTGCGCTCGACCAGACGGAAAGCCCGGTACACGCCGCGCAATACGATCAGATTCGCGATTGCAATGATGAAGAGGAACAGCGCCGACGCTGACGTCCCGACGATACCCCCGATCTCACGATATGAGGCGAGTTCGTCGCTCAGCGCGTTTGCCGTCAGCACGACGGCGAGGGAAGCGAGCACAACGACGGTTGAATGTCCCAACGCGAAGAAGAACCCGACAGCCACCGGCCGCTTGCTCTCCTGCATCAACTTGCGCGTGACGTTGTCGATCGCGGCAATGTGGTCGGCATCGATGGCGTGACGAAGCCCGAGGCTGTAGGCCAGCACGGCGGTTCCGATCAGAACCGGTTGCCCCGCGAACGCAACGAACGCCCAGCTCCAGGCCGCCAGATTGGCTAAAATCAGCAGGCCGTAGATTCCGGTGATCCGGCCTCGAAGGCCAGTCAATCCGGGATCGGACTCGCTTGTCGGAACTATCGATTTCGCATGCGCAGCCATGGCGGGCCTTCCATCCGCAAGACATTTCCAATCATGTCACCGCAGCGAAAGAACCGCCCCATGCGCGCGCACCGCACGCCGGAAGGATGACGTGTTCGGGCCGGTCTCCTGGCTCGCGGGTCATAACCCTTCTTCACCTTCCCGGGCTTTGACGTAAAAGCCCAGTGGCATTTTCGAAGAAGGACTCACCGCTCACAGTTGCGGGCGCAGCTTTGGAATTGGTCCGCTATTGACAACAGTTGAACAATAACGCGCGAACCGCACCAAATTCCCTTTGCTGATCGAGATGACCAGCACTCCCAAACTTGCAGCTAGTAAAGCCACAAATCCAGCTTTGTCAATCGAGCGACGTCGGCCTCGCCGTTCACGCCGATGGCGCGACGGATCGTTCCCTATCAGGCCGGATCGGCTGTTAACGGTCTTCTCGACGGCACCGATCGCTGCCCTGAGTTTTTAACAATTCCAAACCCAGTGCTGCTGCCTGCATGATAGAAAACGCGTCTCCCAGCCCCCAACAAAGGATGCATTCTTGCTCGTCGCGTTCCTGATCATGCTCCGCGAGGGTATCGAGGCGGCCCTGATCGTTGGCATCATCGCGGGTTATCTCAAACAGACCGGCCGCGAGGACGCGCTGCCGGCGGTCTGGTTCGGCGTCGTGCTCGCGCTCCTGCTCTGCACCGCGCTCGGAATTGCGCTGGAAATCGGCGGCGCCGAATTTCCGCAGAAGATGCAGGAGTTGTTCGAGGGATGCGTCGCGCTGCTCGCAACCGCCATTCTGGCATCGATGGTGTTCTGGATGGCCAAGGCGGCGCGCTCGATCAAGTCGCAGCTTCACGATTCCATCGATGCCGCGACGCGACCCGGGCGATGGCCGCGGCTTGGCTCTGGCGGCGATGGCGTTTCTCGCCGTCGGCCGCGAGGGTCTGGAATTGGTATTCTTTCTGATCGCGACCGTGCAGCAGGACGTCGGCATCGGCGTGCCGATCGGCGCCGCGCTTGGAATTCTCTGCGCCTTCGCATTCGGCGTCGGCATTGTATCGCGGCGGCATCCGGCTCAATCTGGCGACATTCTTCCGCTGGACCGGCGTGTTCATCATTTTTGTCGCGGCCGGCCTGCTCGCCAGCGCCGTGCAGCGCCTTCCATGAAGCGGGCCTCTGGAATGCGCTCCAGCAAACCGCGTTCGATTTCAGCGGCATTCTGCCGGCGACGGCATCGTCGGCACCTTGCTGGCCGGAATCTTCGGCTATCAGGACGCGCCCACGGTCGGCGAAGTCATCGTCTATCTGGCGTTCCTGCTGCCGGCCCTGTTCCTGTTCTACCTGCAGGGACGCGTTCCCGCCGTCCCCCGGCCCGCCTGAATTCTTTGCCGCCTGTGCGAAGGATATTTGCTGATGATGGTCGATTGTCTTTGCGCTGCTCACGAGACGTTCACGCCCGGTTGCTGCCATCGGTGCCGCCGCGTTCGCTGGCCCTGTCGTTCTCGCAGCCGCGGTTTGCGTCCGGCCTTCGGCCGCGCAGGATGCCTCTGCAGCCGGTCGCCATCACCATCACCGACAAGGGATGCGAGCCCAACGCCGCTGACCGTGCCGGCAGGCAAGACCACTTTCAAGATCAAGAACCAGCAGTCGCGCGGGCCGCTCGAATGGGAAATCCTTGACGGCGTCATGGTGGTCGAGGAACGCGAAAACATCATTCCCGGCTTCGTCCAGACGCTGACCGCAACGCTCAAGCCCGGCCAATACCAGATGACCTGCGGGCTCCTGAGCAACCCAAAGGGCATGCTGACGGTGACGGCCACGGGAACCAGCACGGCAAAAGCCGACGCCGAGCGCGCTCGATCTGGCGGGCCCGCTGGCCGAATACAAAGTCTATGTCGACCAGGGAAGTCGGCGATCTCGTCGAGCAGACCAAAGCGGTTCACCGATGCGGTGAAGGCCGGCAAGCTCGCAAGAGGCCCAGAGCCTCTACGCACCGGCGCGCCAGCATTATGAGCGGATCGAGCCGGTCGCCGAACTGTTCAGCGACCTCGACAAGAGCATGGACGCCCGCGCCGACGATTTCGAGAAGCAAGGAAGACGATCCGGCCTTCGGCGGCTTCCACCGGATCGAGAAGGCGCTGTTTGCGGACAAGAGCACTGCCGGCATGGCGCCGCTGGCCGACCAGTTGATGCATGATGTGCTGGAGCTGCAAAGCCGTATCGGCGCGCTTGTGATACCTCCCAACAAGATGGTGGGGGGTGCTGCTTCGATCTGATCGAGGAAGTGGCCGCGACCAAGATCAGCGGCGAGGAAGATCGCTACAGCGGCACGGATTTATGGGACTTCCAGGCCAATGTGGATGGCGCGCAAAAGATCTTCAATCTGCTGCGTCCGCTGATCACCACGCGAAATGCCGGAGCTTGACGCCCGCGTCCAGGCAAATTTTTCGAAGGTCGACGCCCTGCTTGCGCGCTATCGCGGACAGGACGGCCAGTTTCAAAATTACGACAAGCTTTCGCCGCCGCGACCGCAACGCCCTCAAGGGTGCCATTACCGCTCTGGCTGAGGATCTCTCGCAATTGCGCGGGACCCTCGCCCTTGACTGAGATCGCTATGCAGATGACAAACAAGAAGCCGCCGGCAGAGGCGCCGGATGCTCGGCGAGCCGTAGCGCCGACGCGCCGGCACTTGATGGCAGGGCTTGGCACCGCCGGCAGTATCGCCGCACTCGGCGTCAAGCCGACGCCGGCGGCCGCCGCCGATTGCCGCGCCGACCAAGAAAGCGACGGCACCCTCGATTCCCAGCCATTTTACGGCAAGCGGCAAGCTGGCGTGGTGACGCCGCAACCCGCCGCCGCGATGGTCGCGGCGTTCGATGTGCTCGCGGACGATCGCGCCGGCCTTGAAAAGATGCTGCGCATCCTCACCGCGCGGATTGCGTTCCTGACCACAGGCGGGGCCGATCCCCGTGCTCGATCCGCAACTGCCGCCGGCGGAATCCGGCCTGCTCGGGACCGCAGATCTATCCCGACAACCTCACCATGACGGTCTCGGTCGGCGCCTCGCTGTTCGACGATCGCTTCGGGATTGCGGCGCTGAAGCCGCGGCATCTGGTGACGATGGAGGAGTTTCCCAACGACGCGCTCGACCCCAAATTCTGCCACGGCGATCTCCTGCTGCAGATTCTGCTCCAACACCGCCGAGACCAATATCCACGCGCTGCGCGACGTGATCAAGAACATGCCCGACCTGCTGGCGCTGCGCTGGAAGCTCGATGGCTTCCTGCCGCCGCATACGATCAAGCGGGCCGGCAAGGACACTGTGCGCAACCTGTTGGGCTTCAAGGACGGCACCGCCAATCTCGATGGGCGCGACGGCGCGCTGATGGACCGCGTGGTGTGGGTGCAGCCCGGCAGCGACGAGCCGGCATGGACGGCCGGCGGCAGCTATCAGGTCGTGCGCATCATCCGCAACCTGGTCGAACGCTGGGACCGCACGCCGCTCGGCGGAGCAACAAAAGATCATCGGCCGCGACAAGGTGAGCGGCGCGCCGCTTGGCATGGACGCACGAGCACGATATTCCGGATTACGCCGGCGATCCCAGAGGCAAGCGCATTCCGCTCGATGCGCATATCCGGCTCGCCAACCCGCGCACCAAGGCCACCGACACCAGCCTGATCTTGCGGCGCGGCTATAATTTCTCGCGCGGCATTTCGGCGTCCGGACAGCTCGACATGGGCCTGTTGTTCGTCTGCTTCCAGTCGAACCTGAACGCAGGTTTTCTCACCGTCCAGAAACGCCTCAACGGCGAGCCGCTGGAGGAATACATCAAGCCGACCGGCGGCGGTTATTTCTTCGTACTGCCCGGCGTACCGGACGAGAGCACATTTCTCGGACAGGGCCTGCTCGGCGCGTGATCCATTAATGATCCATTTGGTCTCAAATGGATCACCTATAGTCCATTTCTCCTGTCAGTGAAGTTCACGCGGCGCAGGCTCTTCCCCGCCCGTCAGATGATCTTCGATGTTATCGGCGATCTCGTCGCAGACCGATGCCAGCGCAAGCATCTCGGTTTTGACGAAAGGATCATCGGCCTGCTCGACAAGTTTCCGATACTTGGCCGCTTGATCCTGTAGATAGTTAAGCCAATCATGAATGCCGAACACAGTACCGTTTAGCTTGGAGCGGCGACGATGCATTTTGAGCCTTCACTTAACATGTTAATCTCTTAGCAGCTGACATAGGAATTCGTTTCGCCAACACCACTTAATTGCGTGTAGGAAAAGCGGCTAACGCTTCAATCGGGCGTGATCGCGCCGCGCCGCCAAGCCCCCGGTACCGATGACTATCTTTTAGCTTATTGCTGATCGGCCTCGGTTTGAGCACGTGCCGTGAGGATCGATGCCGCCGCAAAACTTTCCGGTTGTTGTCATCGATCGCGCCAGCTTCCGGCGTCTCCAATGCTGGTCTTTCCGGTTGGAGTTGAGCACACGCTCAACGTGGCGGTTCAGCGCCCGCAACATCTCGATCCGGGCAAATCACGCGATCCTCGAAGAAATGCGTAACTATCATCGCGACGAGGATTTCAAAATCGTCAAACAGCGGGACGACCTTGTCTCGGCCTTGCGATACGGGATCATGATGAGGCGTGGCGGCGAGCCGCCAGGGTGTCGGCTATGGCAACATGCCCTACGGCAATTGAGTTGTCGCCCGCAGCCGGGTTTTCGCCACGAATCAGCCTTACGCGCAATCTCGGCCATGCGTCGTAGCGTTGGAGTCTTGGTCAGGCCCGCAAGGTTTTCATCGGTCGCGTTTTTGAAGTAGTGCGCAAGTAGTCCATAACTAAGGGAGTACTTAATAATGATACAGTCCACTACTAACGGTAAAAATTTGGAGTTGGTCGATGTGGAACGTGACATTGCCCAAGCGCTGACGAAAAGCCCGCCGCAACGGGATCACCGTACAATCGGTTTTGCGCCGCCCAAAATCAGAACCTTAGCGCAGCCGATGCCTCCATATGTTGAACATCACGCAAACGTCGATCAGATCGGAAAACTCAGTGCCGAAGCGGTGATCGCACAATATGAGGGCGCAGTTAAAGCACTTGAGGAGATGGGCGCGACGCTGATCGATTGTGTCAAGCGCGCGGAGAGCATGGCCGCCGGGTGCAAGGATACAATCGCCTTTGTCCAAGACACCGCACAAAAATATCGCGAGGAGGCAAAGCTGATCTTCGACCGCATCGAACAAGCATCGGTGATGACTGCCGAAGTCAAATCGGTCTGCGACGAGATGCGAAAGAAGATGGAGCATCCAACGCAATCGGCGTGATCGGGTCTTCGAATAGCCGTTTCCAGCCGTGATCAGCCTTCACGCCGCGGCCTTATCTTCCTGGTCGATGCCAGGGGCGACAATCTTCAGCGCGTCATCTGGCAACGGCCGCTGTAGCGCCTTTGCCTCGTCCCACGGTGCGCGCATCCACACGTCGCGCTTTTCATCGGTCGTCAAGATCACCGGCATCACCTTCGAGTGGATCGGTTCCACAATTGCGTTCGTATTCCACAAAGCTGTTGAACGGGACCAAGCACCGGTTCCTCAGGCTTGAGCCAAGCCAGCCAGTGCGGTGACGACGTGTTCCTGATGTTGGTGACGGGAAAGCCACCTGCCCGTGGCGGCGGCGGCATGCCCCAACGCATCGTGGTCAGCTCGCGCCCGGTGTCTGCATTGCGCACGACCGGGGCAGGATAGTCGGGAAAGACGCCGGGGTCGCGTGGCGTCCATCGGCCGGCCTCGCGCTGGCCACCGCTTTCGCGGTTCGCGAAAATCAACTCGCCAGCTTCGCGCGTACCGCGAGCCTGTTGAACACCCAATAGGCCGGAAAGCACAGTGCCAGCATGAAGGCGCCGAAGTCGAAGGCCACCGCGGCCGTTCCGATCCGGCTTGAAAGACCTCCCGCGATGATAGGCGCGGAAACGACGGACAAATAGAACAGCGTGAAGTAGATTCCCATGCCGACAGCGCGCAGTTGCGGGGCGAGCACACGGGCCGGCAGGCTCATGATCGGACCGGCCGAGAGCCCGCCGACGAGACCCAGTGCGACGAAGGCCGGGATCACGGCGTCGGTACGTGCCGCGATCAACAGCGCAGCCGCGAACAGCGCAAAACCGATCAGCATGATCGCGATGTGCTTGCCGGTCCTGTCAGCGACAACGCCGCCGATCGGCACCGATACGCTGATCAGCCAAAAAACGAGGCTCGTGGCAGATCCGGCCGCAGCCAGACCCCAGCCGCGCTCGACCAGCATGGTGGTGCCAAAACCGAAAACCATGCCGACCGCGGCATTGAAAAGTCCCCAGATGAATCCAGCGGCAACCACAGCCCGGATCGCCGACGGGTGCGGCCATGCGGCGGGAGCCGCAGCGGCTCCCGATCCGGTCTGAGGCGGAGGACGATAAAGCGCGGCGAGCAGGACAAACCCGAGCAGACAGAATGCGGCCGTCAGCAACAAGGCGCTCGCAATGCCTTTTGCCGCGACGATCGCGGGCACCAGAAACAGGCACAACGCGATCCCCGCCGGCCAGGAATTGACGAAGATCGCCATCGCGGTGGCAATTTCCTTGCCCGCGAACCAGTCCGTCACCATCTTGGACATCAGCACGTTGAGCAGCACGCCGCCGATGCCGGCGACAATGCGCCCTGCGACCTGCCCTCCCCAGCTCGATGCGAATGCCATCGCGAGGCCGCCGATGGTCATCAGCGCAAGACCAAAGAGAACAACGCGCTTGTCGCCGAAGCGGCGTCCGATCTCTCCGCCCGGCAACGCGAAAGCGAGCCCGGGCGCGAGATAAAGACTGATGAGAAATCCGATGTCGCCCAGCCCGACGCCGTATTCCTTCATCATGGCCGGCGACATCGACGCCACCGACTGAAACTGGAACGCCATGCTCAAGCGCACGATAAACAGCAGAATCAGAACATTCCAGCGCTGCTGCACGTGTGAAGGCTCCAGCCTCAGCCAGTTTCCAGATCGGGAGCACAACTCCCGGCACACAGTCATAGGCCATCGCGCGGCGCTGGCCTAGCTCGAACGCGCCTCCGCTCTTCGCGGATGACGGCTGTTGAGCGGGCATCGCGGTTCGCGTGAACGGGTTAACCCTGCCGGTCCGGACAAATGATCTCCACCCGGCAGCCGGGACCGGACAGGATGGACAACCTGAAACCATGCAACTTGACGATCGCGGTCACAAGATTGAGCCCGAGGCCCAACCCCGGCGTATTTCTTACCTTGTCGGAGCGATAAAAGCGCCGCTGCACGGAATCGCGTTCACCCTCGTCAATCCCGCAGCCGGTATCCGCCACGCGCACGACGGTTTCGCCGTTGCCGCGGAACAAACCCAGGTCCACCGTTCCACCCTCGGGCGTAAACTTGATGGCGTTGTCGACTAGGTTGGCAACCGCTTCGATCAACAAGTCCCGGTCGCCCCGCACCGTGAAATGGTGCGACGACCCGACACACAGCGCGATATTCTTGCTTTCGGCGATCGGCTCATAGATATCGAACACCGCACGCAGCACATCGGACAGCGCGACCGTGCCGAACGACGCGGACCGCTCGCTGTTTTCGATTTCCGCAAGTCGCAGCAGTGCCGTTATGATCGTCAGAGATTGATCGATTCCCGCGATCGCTCTATCCGCCATAGCCTGAAACTGCTCCACGGTGGTTGCGTTGGCGCGGCCGCGCTCCAGCGTCAATCGCACGCGCGTGAGCGGCGTTCGCAAGTCGTGGGCGATATCGTTGCCAACGCCGGCGAGCGCGTGAATCATCTTCTCCATTTCATCAAGCATGCCGTTGACGATAACGAGAAGCTTTGAAAACGGCTCGTCAACATCACGATGCGGGAATCGCTCGCGCAGATTTCCCGCGATGATGCGTTGAACCCGCAGATTGATCTCTTCGACCCGCCTCTGCGCGCGCATGCTCAGCCACGCGCCCGCCAACAGACAAAGAAGAAAGGCCGGTATCAGTCCCCACGCAAGCGCCTGACCGACGACATGGGAGATCTCGGTGGCCTCGTCGATATTTCGTCCCAGCACCAGCACGTGGCCGTTTTCCATGCGCCGGGCGATCGCCCGGACCGTCTGGGCTTCCCTTTCGCCTCGATCCGTCCGGATGATGTCGGCGCCTTGTGCGGGAGCGTCGATCTGCAATTTCGATGGCAGGCTTTCGAGATTACCGATGATCAGGCGACCGTCGGCGCCGAATATGGCCGCGAGTTGTACCCCCCGAAGGTCCTGTCTCAGCCGCTCCTCGACGGACTCGGGCCGCCGCTCTGGTGGAAGACCGGCAATCCCTTCAAGCTGCGCCGTGATCACCCGGTCCGATCGGGCCGTCAGATAGTCGCCGATAGTCCAATAGATGAATCCGAAAAGCCCGGTGATGAAAACCGCAAACACCCCAGCCACCATCAGGGCCCAATAGAAGGTGTTAGAGCGCAGGAATTGTGGTTGACGCATCGAATCTCGCTGGCTGAATGTTTGCTTGACGTCGGCCGCGAGGTGTCGCTGCCCGTCTAAGTACCCCGGTCCGGGGCCTGCCCCGGCCGTCTGAACCTCGTCCCGCGCAAGCTGGGGCGCGGTCGGACGGTGGCCAAAACGCAGGTACGGTAAATCGGACCTGCGATTGAGCAGTATTTCACAATTGGCGCCCCCCGCAGCGATGGTCGAAAACGTCAGAATCTCCCCGCCATCCCTCATAAAACCAGTCTCTTTGTGAGATAACCGGTATTAGGAGATAACCGGTATGCAAGATGTCTCCGCGCCCCGTGAGATCGGCCCCCTTTGCTCCCACAGCACCGGTGCGCCGGCGACGTTTTCCCCAGGATTGATGCCGTTTCGCACCACGACCGAACCCTGCAGGATAGTCGCCCGGGCTGACATCATTCCTGTCGCCCCGAACCTCAATGCAAACGACGGCTTGCGAAGGCTGGACCAGGCTCAACAAAATCCTGAAAGCGGCCACCCGCCACTTTGCCGGCATCGAGCGCTCTTTTGCTTTCGCATCGGGACTTCGGCTGCCGATTTCTCGCCCCGGACACCGCCGTTCATCCGCCCTTCCGGCTTTGTCAGATTGCGCTGCCGTTTCATCAGACCGTCACGGATTTGAGTTGTATTGCGGTCGAAACGGAACGCCCCGCCGCTCGCGCGGGCCTCCGTCCAGGGGTGTTCAGGGGAGTAACGATCGTGACGGCAAATACCGCAGAAATCATCGAAAAATCGCAACCGCGTGATGCTGCCGACGCCAGCGTATTGTCTGCGGTCAATTGGGATGACTCCAAGATGGTCACCCACTTTGCCAACGTCGTCAACATCCAGAGCACGCTCGAATAGGTCGACCTGTTTTTCGGCACCAATCAGACCTGGAATGTCCCGAGCGACCGTCGCGTTCAGGTCGAGCTCAACAATCGCATCATCTTGAGCCCCCATGCCGCAAAACGTCTTTGGCTCGCTCTCGGCGGCGTCCTCGAAGGCTACGAAAACCGCCACGGCGAACTTCGCGTCGAAGGCCGATAGGCGTTAGGGACAATCTGTCGAACTTCGAAACTCAACCGCGACGGGACTGGTTGTCAGCCAACCTGGCGGATAGACTTACATGAGGCTCACCGGACTGAACGCGGCATCGGCATCGAACGACGCTTCATCGTCTCAAGATGGCGACCGCGTGCAGTTGCTGGAGCCCGCGCTCTGGAAGCAACTCGGAGAGGCCGCGGATTTCACGGCCTTCAGCCAGATCTGGCTGGCGCTGCAATGCGGACTGATCGGCAATGCCGCCGGCGGCGATCACCGTCACATTGCTGCCGGTGGGCACGACCTGCGACGAGAGCACGTTGGCCGGATTGTTGGCATCGACCGCCTCGACGCGCTCGATATTGGTGGTCTGGTTTCCGGTCGTGACGACCTGGTTGAGTAGCCGGACCACGACGTCGTTGGTCGGTTGCACCGGATGCAGCGCCGACAGGTCGATCACGACCGGATCGGCGCTCATCAGCATGCGCGGCTCGAGCTGGTCGAAAATCAGCTTCGGCGGCGGCCCTGAGGGGGTCACAAGATGCGAAACCGAGGATTTGAGCCCCGCCATCCATTGTCGGGCGGTCCTCGACAGTTGATTTATGGACCTACCGTGCCCAGCCACGTCACGCTTACGCATTGCCGTCCCCCGCCCCAAGGTCGCCGCAAACGCGCGTTAACCCAAAATAAACCAATCAGGTTTCGCTGATGGTTTTGTGTCGGATTTGTTGCTGTCGGGTTTTTCACACGGACAATTGAGCTCACGACATCTTGGCTAGCCCGAACTGCGAAAGATCACCCGCGGAGCTGGCAAAAGCCGCCGGGCGAGTTACATCAGCAGTATCAACAACGACGATCCGGCTGATCCCTCCCGCTTGAAGAGATACGTGCTTATTTTCCTGTGCATGATCGTCGCGCCGCTCCTGGTATCGACCGCGAATTACTTTCTCGGCGACCGGCGCGGCAATTGGCAGACGGCCGACCGTTCCAGCGCCGGGCTTCTGCCTGCCGCAGCCGACCATCCGGAGGCGCTGATCCAGATTTATGCCGCACGGACCGTGCGTTGGCGCGGAATATTCGCGGTTCATACCTGGATTGTTCTCAAGGAGCGCGGCGCGTCCCGTTACAGCCGCTATGATTATACGGCGTGGGGAGAACCTATCCGCGTCGACGGATTTGCCGCAGACGGAAGATGGTTCGGCGCGATGCCCGAGCCGGTCGCGAGCGTCGACGGTCCAGAGGCTGAAAAGCTGATTCCGACCATTCGCTCTGTGATCGAGAATTATCAATTTCGAGCAAATGGCGACTACAGCGCCTGGCCGGGTCCGAATTCAAACACCTTTGTTCAGGCGGTACTGGATGCCGTTCCGGAACTGAACGCGGTGCTTCCGCCGACCGCCATCGGCAAGGACTATCCCTATCGCGGCGCGTGGTACGGCCTCACATCGTCGCGCACCGGCGTGTTCATTTCACTGGGCGGCTATCTCGGCCTGACGATCGGCTGGGTAGAAGGCTTCGAGTTGAATATTTTCGGCGGCGTCCTTGGCCTCGACATTCGCCGCCCGGCGCTGAAATTCCCCGGCGTCGGCCGGCTCGGCCTGCCGCTTAGCCAGTAATGCTTTGCGCGCAGCCCGATGGGCGGCGCGCCGCAAGCTTCGGTAATCAGGTCTTGGTAATCGAGCCTCAATAGTCCCGCTCGCGGTGCACGTCGTGCACGATGATGCCCATGCCAGCCTCCGGCAACGCCAGCCAGTCCCGCCGCATCAGGGTCCGGCGGGTGTCGTCAAGGCCGCATTGCCAATGCTCGCGCATCGATGTCGCGGAGAATTCGTGGTCCTTGGAATCGCCCTCATAGGTCTTCTGCTGGTAGATCATCTGCAGAATGGTGATCTCCGGCAGGTGCTTCAGGCTGTCGCGCTTGGCACGCTCCTCCTCGCTTAGCTGATCCTCCGGAATCTTCATCAACGCCTTGCAGAGATCGGTCTTCAGATTGTTCATCTGCTTGTAGACATCGGTGTTGTGCCGGGTGCGCGACGAGTAGACGATGTCCTTGTGCCGGGCCAGCACCTCCTGGATGTCGCGCGGCAGCACGCCGCGAGCGCTGAACAGATCGACCTGGAACACCAGCGAGTTCACCTTGTCCTGCTGGTCCAGGAGATGCTGCAGCGGCGTATTGGAAACGATGCCGCCGTCCCAGAAATGGTCGGTGCCGATTTTCACCATCGGAAGTGCGGGCGGCAGGGCACCGCTCGCCATCACATGCTCGGGTCCGATAATTTCCTTTTTGTTGTCGAAATACAAAAAGTTTCCCGTGACGACATTGACGGCACCGACAGCGAAATGCGTTTTGCGGGAGTTGATCAAATCGAAATCGACCAGTTCAAGCAGCGTATCGCGCAGGGGCGTGGTGTCGTAGTAGCTGGTTGCGGTTTTCGCGCCGGCGGGGCTGAGCCACGGATTGATCTCGTGCGGCTTGAAAAAGCCGGGCTGACCCAGGGTCGTCGTCATGAAGGAGCTCGCGAGATTGCGCGCCTTCCGATAGACGTCGCCATCCGGCGTGTAGTGCCAGACCTTGCGGGCCGTGATGCGGTCCCAGAAGATTTGCAATCTCTCGAGACGACGCTCCGGCGGATTACCGGCAATGATCGCCGAATTGATGCCGCCGATCGAAACGCCGCAGACCCAGTCCGGCTCCATGCCTTCTTCGTGCAGGGCCTGATAGACGCCCGCCTGATAGGCACCAAGCGCGCCGCCGCCCTGCAAGACCAGGGCTACACGGTCGCATCGGTCGGGCCGCCATCCGCGTTCAACCGCAATATCGGAGTTCGGCGTTCGAGCGTCCATAATGTTTCCTCTGAATTCCCTGATGGAAGTTGCATCCTAGAATTCAGATCAGCGGTGACACGATTGTGACAACACCGCGTACCGGCGGGCTTCTCCGCCCGCTTCGTTAACGAAGCGCCACGCCGTGTCATCTGTCTGAAGAAAACATCTCCTAGCATTATGACCCACGGCCGATATCAGTACCGCGTCACATCGGCCGTGTGTGTTTTCTACACTGATCATGCCGGGTCGATCGTCAGCGCCAAGCTGCCCATCGATCGGGGGCTCATTAAAAATTAGGGGCTACGATGCGCAAGGCCGACATTCTCAAACTTCCATCCATGCCGATGGCCGGCCCGAGCTATCCGGCCGGTCCCTATCGTTTCATCGATCGCGAATTCCTCGTCATCACCTACGAGACCGATCCCGACCTGATCCGTGCCGGCCTGCCCGAGCCGCTGGAGCCGATCGATCAGCCGATCGTGCATTATGAATGGATCAGGATGCCGGATAGCTCCGGCTTCGGCAGCTATACCGAATCCGGTCTCGTGATCCCGGCGCGCCTCAACGGCGAAGAAGTCAACTTCGTCTCGCAGATGTATCTCGACGATGATCCGCCGATTGCCGCCGGTCGCGAGATCTGGGGCTTCCCGAAAAAATACGCGCATCCGAAGCTCGAGATCGTCAAGGACACGCTGACCGGCACACTGCAATACGCCAATCAGCTCGTCGCCATGGGGACCATGGGCTACAAGCACGAGGCGATGGCCGGCAACGGCGAGGCTACGCTTGCGACGCTGTCGAAAACCCAGATCAATCTGAAGCTGATCCCCGGCGTCGACGGCCATGCCGAAGTCTGCCAGCTGGTCGCGATCAACCTGACCGACATCACGGTGAAGGGCTCATGGTTCGGCCCCGGCCGTTTGCACCTGGTGCCTCACGTCAATGCGCCGGTGGCCGATTTCCCGGTCCGGCGCGTGACCGGCGCGCATCATTTCCTTGCCGATCTGACACTGCCCTATGGTCGGGTGGTCTATGATTACAACAAGCAGAATGACGAACTCGCCGAGGCCGCCGAATGATCGCTACGTAATGCAGCGTATCATCGGGAATCTTCGCCTTGGCGACCACGCCATGCGTTACAGCCAGTTCGTGCCGCGGCTATACAATTACTGCCTGTCGCTCGGATTCCGGCGCGATCGCATGATGCCGTCGCGGGCATTTTGCTCCGACGAAAGCCAGGGTTATCCGGTCATCCTGATCGCCCAGCATTTCGGGACCTTTCCGTTCGACCACGGCCAGGTCGGCGGCAAGGTCGCCACCGACCGGCACGGGCCGCATGCCCATCATGGCGAGGACCTGGTCATCATTCATGCCAGCCATGTCGGCTACGATCCCGATACCAAGCGCTTCGGCGTCTATCAGCGCCAGCGCACCACCCGTCAGGAGTTCGGCGACAATTGCGGCAAGCTCTGCGGCGTGCTGCACTGGTACCAGGCCGAATATCGCCATGCCCGCGATCACATTTTGTGCGGCCGGCTTGACGGCAAGCCTGTCGTTTACGTCGACAATCTGTTCCTCGATGAAGAGCGCCCCGAAGGCCTGCTGCTGAACCTCGATCTGTTGATCGACCGCAGCAAAGGGCCGCTCAGGACGTTGAGCACATCGAATGTGTTTCCCGCAGCGCCAGCGTTTGCCGCGCGGCTTCCGGCGGAAACCTGGCGTGACACGCCGCAGATGATCGGCGCGCACCTGACCGCCGATCTTTTTTTCTTTCGCCGTGTCGTGCCCGAAGGCCCTGAAGGCCACGACCTGCTTGAGAAGGCGCTCAGCCCGGCAATGCCGGCGCTGGTGACATCACCCCATCCCGCACTCGACGCCGCGCGATACCATACCCAGGTCGAGTTCGACCGCACCTATCGCAGCATCCGCCGCCAGCCGGTCTACGACAACAAGAACCTGCTGTTCGTTTCGGGACTCAACATCGACATTTCGCCGCGCGACGGACTGCCCTTCCCGCTTACCAAATTCGTGCCGTGGGCCGCCTATGTGCGCTTGCGCGACAACAGAAGTTTTCATCTCGAACAGGATGAGCTGACCGATACGCTGCGCCGGCAGCCAATCGACAATCCCGACCGCCTGTCCTTTGACGCTTCCATTCACGACATGAGTGAAGCGGAGGGAGTGACGATCGAGGCCCAGGCCTAGGCGCTCCCCAGGCTGACCGGCCCCAGCGCCCGATCTCCGTCGGAGAAAAACCGCAAATGGCCGCGTGCTTTAAACTGATTGCCATGCTAGGGATCAGTTGGGCCAACCAGGAAAAGCCAGTGCTGCAACCCGTTGTGGTGACCACGCGACGCTTCCAGCTTGTGCTTATCAAGCCATCCCACTATGACGACGACGGATACGTGATCCGGTGGTGGCGCGCCATGACGCCCTCAAATTCGCTGGCCGCTGTTTACGGCATTGCAGCGGATTGCTCCGAGCGGCGTGTGCTCGGAGCCGACGTTGATATTGACATCGAAGTCATCGACGAAACCAATACACGCATCGACATCCCGGCGCTCCTCGCCCGCTTCCGACGACACGACGGCTTCGGATGCGTTGCACTAATCGGTGTTCAGTCAAACCAATATCCTCGCGCTCTTGACATCGCACGGCCGTTTCGCGCCGCCGGCATCGCCGTCGCAATAGGTGGTTTTCACGTCTCCGGCTGCCTTTCGATGCTGGATGGCCGAGCGGTCGATCTCGACGCTTGTCGTGACATGGGTGTCATCATGTTTGCGGGCGAAGCCGAGGGACGACTTGAACTGGTAATCAATGACGTGGCCGCGGGGCGCCTCGTGCCGCTGTACAACTACATGAAGGACCTGCCGGGCATGGAAGGCACGCCGGTGCCTTTCCTCCCGAAGCGATACATTGAGCGCACGCTTGGCTCCAGCGCCAGCTTCGATGCCGGTCGCGGATGCCCCTACCAGTGCTCGTTTTGCACCATCATCAATGTCCAAGGCCGCAAGTCGCGCTATCGTTCGGCTGACGATGTTGAGCATCTGGTGCGCCTCAATTGGGCACAGGGCATTCGAAAGTTTTTCATTACCGACGACAATTTTGCGCGCAACAAGGAGTGGGAATCAACTTTCGACCGGCTGATCGAGCTTCGTGAAAGGGACGGCATTCCCCTCGGCCTCATGATCCAGGTCGACACGCTTTGCCACAAGATCCCCAATTTCATGGAAAAGGCAAAACGGGCTGGCGTTACCAAGGTCTTCATCGGACTTGAGAACATTAATCCGGACAATCTGGCGGCGGCCAAGAAGCGTCAGAACAAGATCACCGAATATCGCAAGATGCTGCTCGCCTGGAAGAAGCAGGGTATCCTGACGATCGCGGGGTATATTCTGGGCTTTCCGGCGGACACACCGGCGACGATCAGGCGCGATATCGCGATCATAAAGGATGAGTTGCCGATCGACCTTCTCGAATTCTTCTGTTTGACGCCGCTGCCAGGCTCGGAGGACCACCAGACGCTTTGGAAGAACGGCATCGCAATGGAGCCGGACCTCAACAAATACGATGTCGAACACGTCTGCACGGCCCATTCGAAGATGAGCAAGAAAGAGTGGCAGGACATCTACCACGAGGCCTGGCAGCTCTATTACACGCCAAAGCACATGAAGACGCTGCTGAGACGCGCCGCGGCCACGGGTGTTCCGATCGGCAATCTCGCAAAGTACCTGCTGACCTTTTCGACAACAAACCGCCTCGAGAAAGTGCACCCCCTCCAGGGCGGAATCTTCCGCCTCAAGCATCCGTCCGAACGCCGGCCAGGCTGGTCGCGCGAGAATCCCTGGTTGTTCTGGCCGCGCTTCTCCTGGGAGACTTTTGTGAAGCACGCGATCCTGGCGGGCGCCATCGGACGACTTTTGATCTGGCAAACGGCCATCATTTACGGACCGGGCGCGCGCAGCTATATGGACCTGGCCCTCACACCTGTCGGCGACGACGAGGATGAGACCCTCGACCTTCTAACAAAGACGACCGGCGGAAGTGCTGCGGTTGCGCACTTCAAGAAGATTGCCGGACTGACGAGTGTCCGGGTCTGACGCCTGTGCCACAACAGAAGTTTTCATCTCGAACAGGACGAACTGACCGATACGCTGTACCGGCAAGCGATCGATAATCCCGACCGCCTGTCCTTTGACGCTTCCGTTGACGACATGAGTGAAGCGGAGGGCGTGACGATCGGGTAATGCCCGGTTTTTTCAGGTTTCGAAATAGCGTGCCTGGTCGAGGTCGGAAATCAGCCCGGGGCGTGCCGGACGCCATCCCAGCCGCTCCTGCGTCTGCGCGCTTGAAGCCGGGACGTCGACACCGACGAACATCGCGAGCCAGCCAAAATGCTCGCCTGCTTCCTCAGGAGACTTGGCGACGACCGGCACCCTCAGGCCCCGGCCGATTGCCTCAGCTATCTCGCGAAGCGGCACGCCCTCTTCTGCGACTGCGTTGTAACGGACTCCTGCTGAACCCTTCTCAAGCGCCAGCCTGTAGAGATGGGCGGCGTCGAGCCGGTGCACTGCCGGCCATCGGTTGAGCCCATTGCCGACATACGCCGAGACACCCTTCTCGCGGGCCAGAGCGATCAGGTAGGTGATGAGACCCTGCTTGACCGGATCGTGAACCTGCGGAAGGCGCATCACCGAAACGCGCCCGCCCCGCGCCTCCAGCGAAGCCGCTGCCTTTTCCGAGGCGACGCGAGGCATCGGGGAGTTGGGCGCATCTTCCTCGGTCGTGAGACGGCCCGGCGTAAAGGCGGCCGCTGTCCCCGAGGTAACGATCAAGAGACGATCGGAGCCGGCGAGCGCGGAGCCGAGCGCCTCGATGGCGCGCCGGTCTATCTCGCAATTCTCGACGAATTTCGAGAAGTCGTGGATGAAGGCGGTGTAAATCACGCCGTCGGCCGCAGCCGCTCCGCTGCGCAGGCTTTCCAAATCCTGGAGATCGCCGCGATGCACCTGCGCACCTGCGGCGATAACGGACTTGGCGGCCGCATCCGAGCGCGCAAGGCCGAGCACCTCGTGTCCCGCGGCGATCAGTTCGTTGATGAGGGCGGAGCCGATGAATCCACTCGCGCCGGTAACAAAGACACGCATCAGAAATTCTCCAGGTTAGAACCAAGGCCGTTGTCGGCCTATGGTCTATCCGGGTAAAGTAGTGAGCTTATCGGGGTATAATGACTAACAGGACGAGCATGCCGGTCGCGCACGACAGCCTGGACGACAATCTGCTTGGAAACTACCTCAGGGACCGCCGCGCGAAACTCGATCCGACTGCGTTCGGCTTTCCTTTGACGCGCAGGCGAACGCCGGGATTGCGGCGTGAAGAAGTGGCCCAGCGCGCCAATGTCAGCCCGACCTGGTACACATGGCTCGAACAGGGACGCGGCGGCGCACCTTCGGCCGATGTGCTCGACCGGATCGCCCGTGCGCTGATGCTGACGGAAGTCGAGCGCGAGCACCTTTTCCTGCTTGCGTTGGGCCGGCCGCCCGAAGTCCGTTATCAGGCGGCCGAGGGTGTTACGCCGCGACTGCAGCGCGTGCTCGACGCGCTGGAAGTCAGCCCCGCTTATGTGAAGACCTCCACATGGGACATCGTCGGGTGGAACCGTGCCGCCGCGGCGGTACTGACCGATTATGGCGCGATCGCGCCCGGGCAACGCAATATCCTGCGCATGATGTTCAGCGCGCCTCACGTCCGCTCCGTGCAGACCAATTGGCCGGGGGTCGCGCGGTTCGCGGTGGCGGCGTTCCGCGCCGACACCGCGCGCGCCGGAGCGGCGAAGACTGTTCAGGCCCTGGTAGATGAGCTCTGCCGGCTCAGCCCCGAATTCGAGGCGATCTGGCGCGAAAACGACGTCCGCAGCACCTATGGCGAGTTCGCCAAATCGCTGCGGCACCCGCTCGCCGGCCCGATCACGCTTGAATATTCGGCCTTTGCCGTCGATGGCCGGTCCGATCTCGACATGGTGATCTACAATCCGGCCACGCCGGCGGACGCAGAACGTATCCGCTCGCTGATCGGATCGAGAAATTCAAATTAGATGCGCTTGCGCGCGATATGGTGGAATTTGATCCGAGACAGGCAGGGACCATGTGGAAAGCGCTCTGGAAGAAATGGACCATTGATAAGCCGGCAGCGTTGGGCGATTGGCTGTGGGATGTTTTTGTTGTGCAGCTGGCCGCATTTCTGAACGGGCTGACGTTGAGGCGGATCATCGCCTTTATCCCCGTCGTCATTCTTGTCCTGGCTTACTACCACAACATCCCGATTCCGCCTGAATTGATGCTGGTGGGCGATTTTCTGGCCTACATCGATATTTTCTCGGTGTTGTTCCTGCTTGGCGTTCTGAGCCGCGCCGCGACGATCTTGTTCATCATCAAGCAGCTGACTGCGCAGGTTGCAAAACTGGCAAGCGGCCTCATGACGGAGGCACGACGGCTGGATTTCCGGCACCGGCGCGAGCGTGGCGGCAGCGGTCGGAAACGACAGACTGATCGAGCCAGGAATGAAGACGGCGAGCCCTTCGTCATCGGTAATGTCGTATGGGCCTAGCGTTTTCCGGTTCATTTGAATCATTCTCCACACCGCTCCCGCGACCTCATGGTTCGAGACGCGCGAAGTCGCGCTCCTCACCATGAGGGCGTTTGAATTAGTGAGGATCTTGGACCTCCTCCTGAGGAGCATCGCGAAGCGATGCGTCTCGAAGGATGCAGCCGCTGAAGTGGAAAAGGTCCCCAGCGCGATCGGCTTTAGCTAAACCCACCGCGTTATCGTGAAGATGATCAGGCCGACAAGCCCGCCGACGATCGTGCCGTTGATGCGAATGTACTGAAGATCGCGCCCGACCTGCAGTTCGATGCGGTTGACCAGCGTCTCGGTATCCCATCTCTCCACCACCTGCGTGATGAACGCGCCGATTTCGGCGCGGCGTGGCGCGATGGTCCGCAAGGCGGCGATCCTCAGCCATCCGTTCACGGCGGTGTGAATCTTCGGGTCGTCCGCGATCCGTTGTCCAAACGTGATCAAGAGGTGCTCAAGCCCCGCGGCCAACTGATCGGTGTAGGCAACGGCGTTGGCATCAAGGCGCGTCTCGATTTCAGTCCAGAGCTTGTTGATCTGCTGCGCCACAATCGGATTGTCGAGAAATTCGCTCTTGAGTTCTTCGCCGCGCGCATACATGTCCGGCTCGGTGGCAAGGTTGTCGATCAATCGATCGACCGCGACACCGAGTTCGGTGCGCCAGGGATGGGCGGGATTGCGCATCTCATCGAGCAGTTGCGTCAGCCCGCTCACGATCTTGTCGGCGACGATGGCGTCGACCCATTTGGGAATGAAGCGCGAGGACTTCTGCGTCACCGTCACCTTGATCCTGTCGCGGTTGTCCGTGAGGGCTCGCGGCCGCAAGGTCGAGCGCCCGCTCGACCAGCGCCTGGGTCTCGCCCTGGGCCCAAAGCACCGACAGTAATTTCGATGCCAGCGGCGCCGCCGGGACCGCTTCGATGCCGCTTCGCGCGGCGCGCGCCAGGAACGCGTTGATTCGTCGCGCGGCATCGCCCGCAGGATCTGCGGCAGCGACATCGCCACGCGTCGCGCGATACGGCTGGCGTTGTCGGGTATCGACAGCCAATGCGCCGCCCACCCGACCGGATCGATCTCCCGGATCTTTGCCGTCAGGACCCTGGGCGACAGGAAGTTGTTGGAAATGAAACGGCCGATGGCGCCGCCGATACGCTGCTTGTTCTGCGGCACGATCGCCGTGTGCGGAATTGGAATACCGAGCGGATGGCGAAACAGCGCCACGACCGCGAACCAGTCGGCGCAGGCGCCGATCATCCCCGCCTCCGCGAACGCCCGCAGATAGGCCAGCCAGGTCCATTGCAACGTCGTGATGTAGGTCGCAATGAAGATCGCCGTCATCAGCGCCAGCAGCGCGGTCGCGAACAAGCGCATCCGGCGCAGGTCGCGCAGCCTGTTTTCGGCATGCGTACTCAGGAGGACCACGTCCAACTCCGGCGGTGGCTTCGGATCAGCGGGTTTTCGTCAGACGAAGCCAATACGTTAAGCGGACGCAAGGGGCAACCGCGTGGCCAGTTCGGCATAGCGCCGACGAATGGTTGCCGTGCCATAGGTACGCTCAAGCCTGCGCAAGGTAAAATGCGCCTGGGCCACCCGCTGAAAATGATCCATGAAGATGACATTGACGGTTGCTCCGCCCACGGCGCCCAGTATCGGTAACGCGCCTGCCGCGACCTTGTCGGACACCACAAGGCCGAACCGCGATACGATCTCGCTCACCATGCTGCTGACCACCGGCGCCGAGACATCCACCGCACCGCGTTCCGCCACAAAGGAGACGATGTCGTTGGTATATTTTCCGAGAAGGGCGCGAGCGGCATAGTAGCCGATATTATCGACCTGCTCGTTTCGCTGCTTTGAGCCCAGCGCGAACACTTCGAGGCAAGCGAGTCGCGCCTCGATCTTCGAGAGATCCTCGCCCTCGTGCCGCGCGATCGCGGCGATGGCGCGGAGCATGAATGTGGTGGTGAGCGGCAGTTCGACCGGAAGGGCCGCCAGGCCGACCAGCCCGCTTACGCCCCCGGTGACACCGGCCAGGAAAGAGGAGAACCAGGTCGCCGGGGTCGGCGGCGGTTCGTCCTCGAGGGTATCGATGGCGACATCAAGGGCCTTCATGATCGCCGAGCGCACTATGGCGCTGAGCTGGTTGTTGGCGATCTTTGGCAGAAAGCCCAGCACACGGTTGACGGGCACTCCGGCATAGTCGGAAAGCCGGGCGGCGAAATTGGGATTTTCGAGGCTCTTTACCGCCCGCGTCAGCGCCGTGTGGTCGATTTTTGATAGCTGCTGCGGGGCGAGTTCCAGAGTCATCTCACTGATAGCGCAGGATGGGACGTATCCCGTTCATGCTCGCAAGGATCGCCGAGCCGTTGCTGATCAAGGCTGTGACCTCGGGGGTGATCAATCCGCCGGGCAGCGCCAGCGCCAGTGCCACCGTATTAAGGCCGGCCACGATGGCATAATTTTGCCTGATGAGACGAACCGCGCCCTGGGAAATTTCCACCGCCTTGACGAGTTTCCACAGCGAATCTTCCATCAGGATGATATCGGCCGACTCGTGCGTGACCTCCGCACCGTGTTTCATGGCGACGCCGACATCGGCAAAACTCAAGGCCGGTGAATTGTTGATGCCGTCGCCCACCATGGCGACCCGCCTGCCTTCGCGCTGCATCTGCTGAATGACTTCAGCCTTGTCCGCCGGCAGCATGTCGGCAAAATGCCGCGTCAGCCCGATCTCGTTGCAGACCGCGCGTGCGACGACGCCATTGTCGCCCGTCAGCATGACCGTATTCTTGATGCCCAGGGCATGCAGTCGCTCGATGACCGGGCGGCTTTCAGCGCGGATTTCGTCGGAAAAGGGAACGAGACCGGCAAGCTGGCCATCCACTGCGATATAGAGACAGGAATAACCTTTTTCATCCAGCGCCCCGCGATCCCACGCGCTGGCGTCGACCCGGATGTCGCACTGGCGCATGAAGCGTTCATTGCCGACATGCATGTAATAGCCATTGACCTGGCCCTCGACGCCGAGACCGATGCGATATTTGGTCTCGTCGCAGGCCGGAACGTTGACTGCCAACTGCCGCGCGCGCACGCGCAGCGCCTCGGCGACGGGATGTTGCAGCCGCGTTTCGGCGGCGGCCGCGAGACCCAGCAGATGGCCGGGCGTAATGTGATCCTGATAGGGAATGACGTCGATCACCGCGGGCGCACCGCGCGTCAGCGTGCCGGTCTTGTCGAACACCACCGTGTCGATGCCGGCAAGCTTCTCCATATGGCCGCCGCTCTTGATGATGATGCCGGCGCGCGCCGCATGGGTCATCGACGACAACACCGATGTCGGTGCCGCGACGCGAATACCGGTGCCGTAGTCGATGATGACCAGCGACAGGAAGCGGTTGAAATCGCCGCTCAGCGCGGCCGTGCCGGCGGCCAATCCAAGGGTCGGCGTGACAAGCCGATCGGCAAAGCGCTCGGCATGGTTCTGCATCCGCGTGTCACCGATCGGCGCCGATTCAATCAGGTGCACGATCTGGCCGGCGGTCGTCGCCGCGCCGACCCGCAACGCGCGCACCGTGATCTGGCCGTCGCGAATGACGGTCGCGGCGAAGGCAGCCTCGCCCACCCCCCTGGTGACCGGCAGACCCTCACCGGTGATGGTCTTCTGGTCGATGGTCGCGTGACCGTCGACGATCTCGCCGTCCACGGAGATCATCTCACCCGGATAGACCACGACGAGGTCGCCTTCCGCGAGATTGCCGGCGGAAATCGCCTCGACCACGCCATTGCGTAATACCCAGGCGGATTTCGACTGGAACTCAAGAAGCTCGTTGATGGCACGGCGCGATCCCGCGGCGGTCAGGTCCCTGATCCAATCGCCGAGCTTGATCAGCCAGGTCACGATGCAGCCGGCCATCGGCACGCCCTGCAGTATCGACGACGTGATAGCCAACGTGTCGAGCACGTCGATGTTGAGCCTGCGTTCAGTGTCCCATATTTTCCAGGCGCGTCTCGCGATCGGCCACGCGTTCCAAAGCATCAAAGGCAGGTTGACGCCGACGACGACAGGATTGGCGCTGAAGGCCATCAAGAGTGACACCGTGGGCAGCGCCAGCGGGAAACGTTTCGACACCGCTGGCGGCGGATTGGCGTTCGCCGGTACTGGCGCCGTCTGCGAATTCGCGACCAGCGATTTCAGGTCGGCCAGGCTTACGGTTTGAAAGCGCTCCAGCAGCGTCCGCAGCAGCGGTTCATGAGCCGGATCGTATTCCAGCACAAGGCTGGCGCAGTCATGGTTGATGCGCGCCGTCTTGATTCCGGATTGGCCGCCGATCCAACCGAGGAAAGCCTCGGCCAGAGAACGCTTGTGACATAAAGCCGGGACACTGAGCCGAACACGCCCAGGCATCGAATGACGGACAGAGAATTCCATTCAACCACAATCCAGAATATCTAGCCCGGAACATCCAGCCGGCAAGTTCGCTCAGGCCAGGGCAAAGGCGCTGTCGTCGTCTTCTTCGTCGTCTTGGGCTTCGTGCGTGTTCGCTTCGATCAGATGGTTCAGGCCGAACATCGCCAGCGTCACCCAGACCGGCGTCGCGGCGTTGGCCCCCACCTCCATGATCGTGAAGCCGGCAATTCCAAACGCGAGCACGATCTTGAGGTCGACGGTATTGTGGCTGCCGGTCTTGATCTGCTGATCGACCTGCTTGAAGAAATCCACAATCATCCGGGCGGTATGCGAGTTCTCGGCTAGAAACTCGGCTTCCTGCTGGATCTTGTTGGCGAACGCATCGATCTCGTTGGTCGGTGCGGGCCTGTGGTGTCCGCCGGTGTGATGCGCGAGGCGACCGTGGAATTCATCGTGCCGGTCGGTATCGTAATGCAGCACCACACTTCCCGTATCCGGGTTTACGATGACTTCTTCGATTCCTGGAATCGCAGACAAGGTCTGTTTCATCTGTTCCAGCAATTCGGGATTGCCTCTGCCGGAGGGGATCTTCATGCGGACGCGACCCGGAACCTGATGCGCAATCTGCAGTTTGGCGTTGGTCATCATCAATCTCGGATTAAAATTAAGGACGAAGTATTCGACGCAACCGACATCCAGGGCGGCTGACTTGAATATCAGCGGACGCTGGCCGTTGCGGCTATAAGCTCAATTCTCTTAATGCCCCGGCGCGCGCAATCTTTCCGCGACCCAAAGCGGGAATGGCGGCATACCGATTGCCTGAAGCCGGTATGCAGGCCATCACAACTCAGGGCTCAGGCAGCCGAACGCGGCTTGTTCGCGGCCCGCAAGCCATCGGCATCCTCGGCCTTTACCTCGGCGACGATGTCACTGACGTGCTCTTGCGCTTCAGCAAATGCCTCTTTCGACTTCTGCGCGAGCTTGAAGGTGCCGCGAACGGTCGATTTGAAAACGGGCCCAAGCGCGCCTGCCAGTTTCGGCAGATATTTCGGCGCGGCCATCGCGGCCACTCCGAGCACGAGGCCCGGCAGCAACGCCGCCTCAAACAGCGCCGCTCCCGCCGCAACGACGACAACCGTCGCAACGGTTTTGTTTAACCCGCCACTCTCCTGGTCCTGTGGCTCATCAAGGGGGGCCCCCGCATGCGCATCGCCTCGACCATTATGGATCGCATCCATCTGAAATTCCCTTTTTCCGCCACTGGATCAATATGGCTGCTCGGGCTATGCCCGTGCCAGCCCCGCCTTTTCTCTTAAGGCGCGATTAAAAAAAGCTCATGACAACGGAGTGACATAGTTTTCATGGTCCGTTCTTAATTCTGAATCGAAAGCCCAAACGTCCAAGGACGTGGGGAACCTCCTAAGCATCCGCGGACCTCCGAACTCACTGGATCAACATCGAATTATTTGCAGTTCAAATGCTGCCCCGACGGCGCGATGCTCATGCCCTTTGCGGCACGTTTGTTCGGCGTCCGCTCGAAGGGGCCGCGCAGCTTTGGATCGGCCAATCCGCCCTATCACCGCGCCCCATCGTTCTCCGGCGCCGCTGCCATTCTTAAGTGTGCACCCATCGGCGCTCGCTCCACGCGAAACGACCGCTCGCGACGAATTCTAAGCCGGTCGAGAAAACCGACGGTGACTACTCCTGAGAACAAGGCCAGCGTGTCACACCGCTGACATTTACATTTGCACATAACGAGAGGCCCCAAATTCCGACTGGAGACCTCCGTGAGCACAGATCCCATCAACGGCCACCAATCGGTCCATGATCGCATGCAGGCGGAAATGATCGACAGCCTCGACGAGGAACTTGAGCTTGAGATCGACGACCATCGGCTTGATGCGTTGACCAACGAGTTTGCCGGCGACACGTCAGGGGAAAGCGTCGATCGGCGAGTTTATTTCAAGGAGCTGTTTCGCCTGCAGGGCGAACTGGTGAAATTGCAGAGCTGGGTGCAGCACGAAAAGCTCAAGGTGGTGGTGATTTTCGAGGGCCGAGATTCCGCCGGCAAGGGCGGCGTCATCAAGCGCATTACCCAGCGGCTCAATCCGCGGGTTTGCCGCGTCGCCGCTCTCCCCGCGCCAAGCGAACGCGAACGCACCCAATGGTACTTCCAGCGCTATGTTTCGCATTTGCCGGCCGGCGGTGAAATCGTGCTGTTCGACCGCAGCTGGTACAACCGCGCTGGCGTCGAGCGCGTGATGGAATTTTGCACCGAGGCCGACGTTGAGGAGTTCTTCCGTTCGGTGCCCGAATTCGAGCGCATGCTGGTGCGCTCCGGTATCATCCTGATCAAATACTGGTTCTCGATTACCGATGAAGAACAACATCTGCGTTTCACCATGCGGATCCAGGATCCGCTGAAGCAGTGGAAGCTAAGCCCGATGGATGTGCAGGCCCGCGCCCGCTGGGAGCACTACACCAAAGCAAAGGAAGCGATGCTGGAGCACACCCACATTCCGGAAGCGCCCTGGCATGTGGTCGAAGCCGTCGACAAGAAGAAAGCACGGCTGAACTGTATCTCGCATTTCCTGGAACAGATCCCCTACCGCGAAGTCGCTCACCCTGCGGTGACGCTGCCGGCCCGGGTCCACAATCCGGACTATCACCGGGGTCCCATTCCGCCCGAAATGTATGTGCCGGCGCGCTATTGAACCCTGCGGCGTCTATTTCCGCAGGGCGCGACCTTCACGATCAAAACTTCGCGCGGATTGCGAAAGTTTCAAACGCCTTGCGGGCGTGTTCAAGCAAATCGACGTAGAGCCCAGCCAGCGTCACGAAGCTCCTTTCGAATGCAAAATTAAAACCGCAATTTTTCTTGCGGAAGCTCGTCATATTGAAGCGATAGAACCAGCCGCATTGCGGATGGTGAAATGCGAACCACGCAAAGCCTTAGAGCGGCTGCGCTTCTTCGAGATCATCCGGTTGGTTTCATTTGTTTGTCACATCATCACCACAGGGTCTGGGCGAAGCCAAGCCTGACGGTCAGCTTACAAGGAGCATCCCATGAGCGACGTTGCGTTACCCGGTTCGATTGAGCCCGCGCGGAAGGGGCCGAACCTTGATGGCGGCATGAACCCTTTGACCGGCATCATTTACATGGGGGTGGTCGCAGCCGCGCTGCTGTTCGTCGCCTACAGCATCTATGATGACGTCGATGCCACCGGCACGCGGGTGACCTCCTTTGCGCCGTATATCCTGCTGTTCGTGGCGCTGTTGATTGCGCTCGGCTTCGAATTCGTCAACGGCTTCCACGATACCGCCAATGCGGTGGCCACCGTGATCTATACCCGCTCACTGCCGGCCAATATCGCCGTGGTGTGGTCGGGCATGTTCAACCTGTTCGGCGTCCTGATGTCGAGCGGCGCGGTCGCCTTCGGCGTGGTGTCGCTGTTGCCGGTCGAACTGATCCTGCAGGTCGGCAGCGGCGCCGGCTTTGCGATGGTCTTTGCGCTGTTGATCTCGGCCATCATGTGGAACGTCGGCACCTGGTATTTCGGTCTGCCGGCCTCGAGCTCGCACACCCTGATCGGATCGATCATGGGGGTCGGCATCACCAACGCCCTGCTGCGCGGCCGCGACGGCACTTCCGGCGTGGACTGGTCGCAGGCCGCCAATATCGGCAAGGCGCTGCTGCTGTCGCCGCTGTTCGGCTTCGCGCTGGCCGCCGTGCTGCTGTTCGTGCTCAAGGGGGTGTTGCAGCGCGCCACCCCGGCGCTGTTCGCCGAACCCAAGGGTGACCAGCCGCCGCCGTGGTGGATCCGCGGCATCCTGATCCTGACCTGCACCCTGGTCAGCTTCTTCCACGGCTCCAACGACGGTCAGAAGGGCATGGGCCTCATCATGCTGATCCTGATCGGCACCGTGCCGACCGCCTATGCGCTCAACCGGGCGCTGCCGGAGAGCCAGATCGCGAAGTTCGTCACCAATTCGACGGCGGCGAGCGCGGTCATTGAGAAGAAGGGCGCGGGCCACAGCGTGATCGGCAATCCGCGGCCGGCGGTGACGAACTACGTCGCGCAGCGTCAGATCAACGAGGGCACCTACCCGTCGCTGGCGGTTCTGATCCGCGACATCGGCAACCAGGTGACCCAGTACGGATCTTTGGCCAAATTCCCGGCCGATGCCGTCGGCAACACCCGCAACGACATGTATCTGGCGTCCGAGGCGATCCGCTTCCTGATGAAGGACAAGGAAAGCGATCTCAGCGCCGACGAGGTATCCACCCTCAACAGCTACAAGGGCTCGCTCGACGGCGCGACCAAGTTCATTCCGAGCTGGGTCAAGATCGCCGTCGCCATCGCGCTCGGCCTTGGCACCATGATCGGCTGGAAGCGGATCGTGGTCACGGTCGGCGAGAAGATCGGCAAGACCCATCTGACCTATGCGCAGGGCGCCTGCGCCGAGATCACGGCGGCGGCGACGATCGCGGCGGCGGACGGCTATGGCTTGCCGGTTTCGACCACCCATGTGCTGTCCTCCGGCATCGCCGGCACCATGGCGGCCAGCGGATCGGGGCTGCAATGGTCGACGATCCGCAACATCGCGCTGGCCTGGGTCCTCACCCTGCCGGCCGCGATGATCATCTCCGGCATCCTGTATCTGCTGTTCTCACGGCTTCTCTAAGAAGTCGCCTGATCTCGATCTCCGTCAAACGTCCGGCGGAAACATCTCCTCGACCCGGCCCGCGCACCGACAAAACTGGTGCGCGGGCCGCGCCATGATCTAGATTACCTGATCAAGAGCCGCGGCGGCTCAACTCCAGTTGTTTCGCGGGTATCATCCATGTCTTCACTGTCGACCTACGGGGCCTGGTTGGGCGTTATTGCCTGTATCCTGCAATCCGGATTGTTCGCCGGCCTCAATCTGGCGGTCTTCAGCCTCAGCCTGCTGCGGCTTCAAATCGAAGCCGACGGCGGAAACAGCGACGCCGTCAAGGTGCTCGAATTGCGCAAGAACGCCAATCAGGTGCTGGCGACGGTGATCTGGGGCAATGTCACCACCAATGTGCTGCTGACGCTGTTGTCGAATTCGGTGCTGACGGGATTGGGCGCGTTTTTCTTCTCAGCCTTCGCCATCACGATGCTCGGCGAAATCATTCCGCAAGCCTATTTCTCGCGCAACGCACTGAGCATGACCGCGCGATTTCTGCCATTCCTTAGCTTCTATCGCGCGATGCTGTATCCCCTCGCCAAGCCGACCGCAATGCTGCTCGACTGGTGGCTCGGATCGGAAGGCGTCGCCTATTTCAAGGAGCAGGACATCCGGCAGCTCATCGCACGGCATGCCGCCAGCGGCGGCGAGATCAGCCGGCTGGAAGCCACCGGCGCGCAGAACTTTCTCGATCTCGACGACGTGTCGGTCTGTGACGAGGGCGAATTCGTCGACGAGAAAAGCATCCTGAGCCTGCCGCTGGCAAACAAACGATGCGTATTGCCGCCATTCGATCGCGCCCCCAGCGATCCGTTCCTGCGGCAGATCGATGCCTCCGGCAGGAAGTGGGTGATCGTCACCGATACCGGTGGCGACCCGGTTTTCGTTCTGGACGCCGATCATTTTCTGCGCGATGCGCTGTTCGGCGAACTCGACAGCGACCCGACGGCCTACTGGCACCGGCCGATCATCGTCCGGGACATGAAGGCGCGGCTCGGCGACGTCATCGGACAAATGAAAGTCGTGCAGGAACGCCCCGAAGATGACGTGATCGAGAATGATCTCATCCTGGTGTGGGGCACCAGAAAGCGCATCATCACCGGCTCGGACCTTCTCGGCCGCCTGCTCCGCGGTATCGCCACCGTGGAACCCGCGCGCTCCTGATACGTGGCGTTACAGCGCTTTCGATTCGCTTGAATCAGTGCCGCTACTCCCGTGGCTTCATGGTTCTGCCGGCGACGCGAAGCATCCTCCGAGACGCGCAAGGATGCGTTCCTCACCATGAGGAAGACCTCATCCTGAAGAGGCCGCAACGCGGCCGTCTCGAAGGATGCAGCCAGGCGCAGAACGCTCCACCGTCAGTGCCCTCGTTCCGTATAGATTTGATAGAACGTGACGACGATCTCGAACGCGATCAGTACGATGACAATGAGTTCGAGGCGCAGCGATCGGCGGGTATCGATGATGTCGGCGAGTGTATTGGCGGTTTCCGCCACCACGGCCAGTTTCCGGTTGAGGGTATCGACGCGCTCTTTGAGTTCGTATTCATCCTCAAGCCGGGCATAAAGCCGCTCCAGGTCGGGACGCTCCCATAGCGCATCGGGCTTTTCTCCGATCGCGACGCGGCCGGATACCCTTTGCTGCACCAGCAGGGCATTTCCGATCAGACGCAACATGGATTTGCGATCCCTTCGGGTTTGTCCGTGATCCGCCAGTTCTTTCGCAAAGGGTTCGATGACATCGAATACTTTCGCGACTTCGCGTTCGTCATTGGCCAGCACGACGCTCTTTGCCAGCACGTCGGCAATGACCAGCAGCCTCTCCGGCAACATCTCGCGAAGTTGAATCGGCCCCCCCGCCTGCACCTGATCCTCGGGCTCACTGGCGCGTTCGATGATCGCGGTTTCCTCTTCAAACCGCGCGAGCTTGCCGCCTATCCGCGGCGTCAGCTTTGCCAAAAAGCCGGTTTCATCTTCCGGCGAAAGGCCGATCAGCACGGCAACGCCATAGCGAAAAAGTACGGCGATGCCGGCCTTGCCGACTTTGATTGCGAGCGGGACCGCCGAAAGAGCCTCGCCTTCGAAACCCATCGTATTGATGCGGTCGCCGACTTGCAGGGCGTGTGCCGTCACCCGTTTCCCCATTTCCGCCGAAATGAATTCGGGTTTGGTCATCACGCCGTCTCCTTGAGGCGCGCCCTCGCTAAAGCGGCGCGGCCTGTCGAGCCAGCGATGATATTACGCGACAATCGAGGGGAGTGGAGAGGGCGGCGCAACAATGTGGCGATATTTGCGTTCCGGCGACAAAACCAATCGATAGGCTCGAAGCTTGGGAGTTTGCCAGGAGTCCAAAGGCCCGCCGCAGACGCTGCACTCGACCCGGCCCGGGCTTCCTTCCACCGAAGTTGATTCGGCCATTTCATAGGCGGATGCGCAGGACGGGCAAGTAAGGTCCGATATTCTCATGGGATCTTCTTCTAAGGGCTTTTGAAGACGTGCACATTGTTTGCAGGCAATGTGGCCGAGAAAAGGAAGTCCGCCCGGCCGATATTCACATCGTGCGTGATCAGGAAATCGGAACAACCCATGTTGAGGGAACGATTGCCCCTTGAGGGACGTTCGCCTGCGGGGGGCGACCAGAGCCTTACCGGTTCTGATGCATCAGAACCGGGCCGTAATCTTTTGTTTTGACGCGTTTTCTTCACGCGAACCGGTGTCCACTTCGCTCGAAAACGCTCTAGCAGGGCGCCGGCAGCAGCCTGGTGGGCGCTTGCGGTTCGGGCGCGCGCGCGCCGGGCGAGCCGTAATAGTCCCAGACCATCTCATGACCGAGATAGACGAAGGGACCGAGGATGAAGCCGGAGGCGGACAGCAGTGCCGCCGTCGCGAGATCACCGACAACCACGAAGTTGGTGGTGAAGTCCATCGTCGTCGCGACGGTGCGGAACGTGATAGTCTTGGCCAGCGCCCGGCTGATCGTAAATCCTTCTCCCTCACCCGACGGCGTCTTTGCGCCCGGCCACAGCGTCAACAGGGCCGTGAGGTCGACACGCTTGTCGGCATCGCCGAAACGATTCCACGCCGCTTCATGAGCGAAATAAAACAGGGGTCCGACCACCAGCGCGAAGGCCGACAAACCGGCCGCCGTGGCGACCTCGCCGATGACCACATAGTTTACGGTGAAGTCGAGGGCCGTGACGATGAGCCGATAAGTGATGGTCTTTGCAATCGCCTGCTTGACCGTGAATTGGACCGGGAGCGGCGCACTGACGGCGGGCAAGGCTTGCACGGAAGCCCTTGACGCGATCGGCGGGCTGAAATCGAGCAGCGGCTTGATACGCCGGCGCAGGCCGGGCAAGAAGTTCGGCATGCTCTTGGGAAAGCTTCCAGGAAAGAGCCTGGGCGCCAGAACCGCGGCGCCGCCAATCACCATGCCGGGAACCAGTGCGACCTCGAGCAGCGCAACGCCCGCGGCAATCATCCCGACGGTCGCGACTGTGGTCATAACATCCTGTGTGAGGTTGGTCCGATCACCGCGTGCTGGCATCGTCAGTTCCGAGTGATCGACATCGGCTTTGTACTTCGACACGGCACTGCCTCGTTTCATGGTTACGGTGCTTGAATCGGGCAAGCCCTTGAATCAAGTAAACACGGGCAGTTTGAGCGCGAACTGATGAATGCCAAATGACACGGACCGTGATTGCGCGCCGCGGTTGAAATAAATCGCCGTCGCCCGGGGCAAATGTCAAATAACGGCCGCGGCCGTTGCCCCGCCGATATGAGGCATGGCGTCGACCAGATCACCGGTAACGGCGCGATCGCGCCGACGCGGCTGGCGATCAGGCCATCATGCTCGATGTGGCGATGGCGGGTAAACTCAAAGATGGTGTTTTGTCTTCGCTTCATCCATCATGGCAAGCATGCGGGATGACGGTTTGCCTTCTATCCGCGCGTTGGATCGGCCCCCATTTGAGCGGCGGCGACATTCCACTGGTGACGTTTGGAATGAATTCACACGCCTTCGAGCATGATCATCACATCGGTCGCCGCACTTTGGCGCAAGGCGATCAGCGGCTGGTATTCCGGCGCCTCGTACCACCTTTTGATCGAGGCCTTGTCGGGAAATTCGACGATGACCACCCGATTGGGGTGCCAGTCTCCCTCGAGGATTTCGTGGCTGCCGCGCTTTGTCAGGTAGCGCCCACCGAAGCGCTCGATCATCGGGATGACCTCGGCGAGGTATTCTTCAAACACCGCCGGGTCGGTGATCTTGTGTTCACCGATATAGTAGGCGGGCATATGACCTCCCGAACCAGCGCACTTTGTTTGACGCGTTACTCGAACCGCGATCCACCCCGGATCAAGTCCGTGGCAGACCCTCGCTCGAAACGCTTGGCGCGCTGAAAAGCAAAAAGGCCCCCGAAGGGGCCTTTAAGACTTAAACCGCGTCCTTGGCTGCCTTGACCGGCCGCGCCCTGACGATCTTTCGGGCCGGCTTGGCCTTAAACGTCATCGGCTCCCCGGTGAAGGGGTTGGTGCCGGCGCGGGCCTTGGTGGCGGGCTTCTTGATGACGACGAATTTGGCAAATCCAGGAACCAGGAAAACACCGGTTTTCTTCAGCTCCTTGTAGCCGATGGTCGCCAGCGTCTCGAGCACGCCTTTCACGTCCTTCTTTGCTATTTCGTTCTCCACAGCGATCTTCTCGATCAGCTGCGATTTCGTCATCTGTACTGCCATGTTGCGTCCTCTGTGGTGATTCGCTTTACGCACAGTATTTGGAATCAAGCTGCCAGCCTAGGGTGCCCGAGCCTTCGCACACAGGTACGGAGCACACTTCGCTCTTCAAGGTCCGACCGTGGAAACGGAATTGCGGGATGCGAAAACCGGGCTTCGAATTCGTTGCTGGAATGCGCAGGGCACCCACATGGACGGGTAAACCAGAGGGCGAGTGCCTGAAAAATCCGCGCGGGACAGACGGGCTGGATGGCGGACGGAGCCGCGCTACGCACCTGGCGCTTAAGCCGTAATTTCAAGGCCTTAGCTGGACATTCCGGCGATTTCCAAGTGCGTATGGGATCGATACGTACCTCACGAATTGCGGATTTCCACGGGGATTCGAGAACCCGTTTCGGCGCTGAATTCGTACCCCAAAGGGCGGCTCACCGCCGCCCGCCGGGGGTTCTCGCAGTGTGGATGTTGTGTCGCCAACGACCCCGGCCGAACCGCCGGAAGCCCGAATCGCTATGTATAAAGGCGCTACTTATCAACAGCCGCTGCGCTCCTCCCAGCCGCCCGAGTCTCGCCAGGCGCTCCAGCCGAGGTAATCGGTCTGCTCGTTGTAGGGATTTCCCGCCTCCTGGTTCTGGCAATAAGCACTCCGGGCGCCCGCCGAAATCACATAGCCGTCACCGTCGATTGAGTTGTTTGCACCGCGGAACTGCTGGCTCGCCGGTGCGAATGCCCGGTGTCTGTGATGCTCGGCAGCGGTGGCCATTTGAATCGCCGATCCGGCAATGAGTAACGCGCCGAGCGTGGTGAGGATTGTCTTTCGCATCCTGGTCTCCCTTGATTGGACGCACGGCGAGGCAACTGCACCTCGCTTTGGGCATCTTGTGTCGCCAGAAAATAATGCCCAAGGATGCCCTTGATAATCATACAGGGAGGGCTTGCGGCTCATGCCTTGGTAGAGGTCGCATCACTCTTTTGTCCCGGCGTATCAAGCCGGATCATCACTCACGCGTTGACGAAGACCGACTTCAGCCGCCGCGAAAACGCGTCACCAGAGGGGGCTACGCCGCCAGCCGCGCCAGGCGCCAACAAACGCGCGGTTCGCTCGATGCTGATGCTGTCGCGGTCTTGAGGAAGGAGCAGCCGGCACTGCTGCCCAAAAAGCTTTCTTGCCGGCGATGCCGGCGATGAGCCGTTTCAGCTCATCGTCTTCTGCTCCATGGCTAGCTCAGCCTGAAGGCTGGCTATGTCCCGATAGATCGAGGCGACTGCGAGCACGCGGCCCTTGTTCTTGTACTTCATCAGACAATCCCGGCCCTTGATGTCGCCGTCGATCGCGATCTCGTCCCACGCCTCGGCATGACCGACATAATTGATCGGCACGTCGTAGTGCTGGCTCCAGAAAAACGGTACCGCATCGAACGCCTCGCGCTGTCCCAGCATGTTGCGCGCGGCGGTCTGTCCCTGGCGTTCAGCAACGACCCAATGTTCGACCCGGATGTTTTCACCGGAATGCGGATCGGGCCAGCGCGCGATATCGCCGGCAGCGTAGATTCCGGGGAGGCTCGTTTCCAGGTACGCGTTCACAACGACACCGCGATCGAGCGCAAGCCGAGCTTGTTCGGCCAGCACCAGGCGGGGACGTACCCCTACGCCAACGACGACGAGGTCTGCCTCCAGCACGCCGCCGCTCTTGAGCGTCGCGCGCTTGCCGTCGATCGCGACCACAGTATCCCCGAGATGAAAGATGACGCCGTGCTCCTCATGCAAGGCGCGCACGAAATCGCCCATGTCGGGCCCAAGTATGCGCTCCATCGGCCGCTGCTCGGGCGCGACGACGTGAATCTCGATATCGCGCGCGCGCAAGGCGGCCGCAGCTTCGAGGCCGATGAAACTGGCGCCGATCACGATCGCGCGGCGCGCGCCATCTGCGGCGTCGATGATCGCCCGGCAATCCGCCAGCGAGCGCAACGTATGGACATGCGGCTGGTCGGCGCCCGGGATCGGAAGTCGTACAGGTTCGGCGCCTGTCGCCAACAGCAGACGATCATAGGGAACATTGTTTCCGCCGGCGATAACGACGCTACGCGCGGTCGTATCAATTGAGGCTACCTCCGCCGTCAGCCGCAGGTCGATACCGGCTTCGACGTAATAGCTGTCGGGACGCAGCGGCAGCCAGTCCTCCGGCGCGCTGCCGGCGAGATAATCCTTCGACAGGTTCGGCCGGTCGACCGGCGGCGCGGTATCGCTGCTCAGCATCACGATGCTGCCGCGAAACTCCTGTCGCCGCAGCATTTCCGCCGCGGCAAAGCCTGCGGCGCCGCCGCCGACGATGACGATCCTGCCGGGCGCCTCGACCGGCCCCTTGCCGCGCGACCTGGGCTGCTCGCGTTTCTGCCGCACGAAGATGCGATCGCCCTCGTGCTCTACCTGCCAGACGGCGAGCGCGGTCAGCGCCGGCGCGCGAGAGGCTTCTCCGGTACGCAAATCGAAACACGCGTGATGCCAGGGGCAGCGGATGCTCTCCCCGACCACGAGCCCCTCCGCGAGCGGCCCGTGGTAATGACTGCAATGCGCGTCGATGGCAAAGACCTCTGCATCGGCGCGTACCAGCAAGACTTCCTGATCGCCGACATGCCCGAGCAGGGTCGCGCCGGTGAAGTCGCTTAATGCAACGCCTTGTGCGAGATCGGGTCCGGCAGGCGGGGTTTGCTCTTCAGCCATGTTCACTCCCTTCGTCGCATCACGTCGGAAGTCTATTAGACGGCCTTTGGGCTGAAAGGTTCCCCGGACCGAGCAAGCCGCCGCCGATCACCCGGCCTGCGGGATCGACACCGAAAAACCCGGAAAATGCCGGGCTTTTCGCACGCCACGCCATGCATCACGCCGATCGGATCAGTCGCCGAGCTTGTGCATGAATGCGCGACGTGGCCTGACCACCGCTCCGGATGGGCCATCGTCAGGAGGCCGAACGAATCCGGTGTAGTTGCACGACGTAACGGCCCCTCCTGACGCGCGGCGCGATTTGAACTTTGAGACCAATTTCGAGTTTAATATATCTCCGTATATGCCTATATTGTTCACCAGAAAGGCTTTTCCGATGAAGACTATGGATCACCGGGACAGATCGATCTGCCACGCCAGCGCGATCCGCAAGGCAGCGCGCCGACTATCACAGATGTATGATACCGCGCTCGCCCCGGCGGGTCTCACGATCACGCAATACGGACTCTTGACCGAGTTGCTCAAACGCGGCGAAGCGGCGCCGACGGTGACTGAGCTTGCCGAAGCGATGGTGATGGAGAGGTCAGGGCTGGGCCACACCCTCACCCCGCTGGAACGGGACGGATATATCGTGCTGGCGGTGAACGCCGGCGATGCGCGGTCGCGGCACGTGGTGCTGACCGCCAGGGGAAAGGCGCTACAGGTCAGGGCGTCCAAACTCTGGTTGCAGGCCCAAAAGAAGTTTGCCGAAGTGGTCGGCCGTGAAGAAGCGAAAAAGCTTCAGGACATATTCCTTTCGATCGCCCATGACGATCGTCTCGGTTCTGTCTGAGAACCCGATTCTCAATCGCTTTCTGCTCTCTCACCCACACTCAAACGAAATTGCGGCGGCCGGGTTTCACCGGCCGCCGCCCGCACTCAGCGGAAATCTCCCCTGGTCTCGGGGATCAGGAGCGCACCGATCAGGTAGATCACGAAGATCACCGCCACGAAGATCGACAACGACATCGGGATCTGCGCTGGACTGGCGCTCGCGAGCGATACGAAGGTCGGCATCATGCCGCCAAGGGCAAACCCGATATTCCAGGACAACCCAGTGCCGCTGGCGCGGATCTCGGTCGGAAATCGCTCATTGAGGAAGATCAGAATCGGTGCGTAGCCGGCATTGCCGAGGAAAGCGATCGCCAGCGCATACAGCGTGATAGCGGTGGTGTCGGTGGTCTTCGCCAAGCCGAGGTAGCAGACCGGCAGCAGAACCAGCATGCAGACCCCGACCAGCAGAAACGTCTTCTTGCGGCCGATCATATCGCTGACCGCGCCGAACAACACCGCCGAAACCAGCGCCATCACGCTCGCGCCCATCAGGATCAACGACGAGACGCTGTTGGGAACGGCGTTCACCACCTTGAGAAAGGACGGCAGATAGCCGGACGTCAGGTAATAGCCGGCGCCGCCGCCGAACGTAATGAGCAGATTGAGCAGCAGGACGTTGCGATACTTGCTTGAAAACAGCAGTTTCACCGGCGACTGCGTCGCCGTGATCGAGCCGGCAGCCTTCCGCTTTTGTTGCTCCTTGAAGAACGGCGATTCCTCAAGATTGTTGAAGATGAACCAGCCGAGTAACGAACTCAGCAAGCCTGAGAAGAACATGCATCGCCACCCCCATACCGCGAACGCATCGCCGGGAAAGATCGACGACATGACCAGGAATACGAACGACGCCAGCAACGCCCCGATGCCGGCACCGCCGCCGCCCACCAGACCGGACATCGCGCCACGCCGGTTTGGCGCGGCCCATTCGGTGCCGATGGTGTGGGTCGAGGCGACCACGCCGCCGACAAATACGCCCTGAATGAGACGCAAGATCAGAAACAGCACCGGCGCGATGAACCCGACCTGGGCGATCGTCGGCAGCGCACCGAAGGCTGCGGTGCTGAGGCCGACGCCGATGATGGCCGCGAACATCGCGTTCTTGCGGCCGTGAACATCGGCATAGTGACCGAAGATCGCGGAGCCGACCGGGCGCATCAGCAGCGTCACCGCGAATGACGCGTACACCGCGGCCAGCGACAAAGTGGGAACACTGGAGGGAAAGAACAACGCGCCGACGACCGGCGCCACATACAACAAAATGAAAAGATCGAACAGATCGAGCGACCATCCCATCACCGACGCGATGATCGCATTCCTCATCTGCCGGCCGGCAACAGAGGACGCCGTGCCGGCGCCCTCTACATTCGCGATTGTCATTTCATTCCTCCCTGTTTCACCCCAAAATGATTTTTTCAGCGCCCGACGAATTTCGGCGGACGTTTGGCGTTGAAGGCTTCGACGCCCTCCTTGAAATCTTCCGATTGACGCAGACGGCTGTAGCAATGGCCTTCCAGCTCGATCGCGACCGTCAGCGTCGAATCTTCCGTGTCGTTGAGCAGCTTCTTGGCAGTGCGCTGCGCCAGCGGCGCGAAGGTACGGAGCTCGTCGACCAGCTTGTCCGTCACCTTCTCGAGCTCGGCGTCGGGTACGCATTCGGTCGCGATGCCCCAATCGAACGCCTGCTTGGCGGGAATACGCTTGGAGCGCATCACGATGTCCTTGGTGCGGGTGATGCCGATCATCTTCTGCAAACGCGCCGAGCCACCCGAGCCCGGAATCTGGCCGAGCTTCTGCTCCGGCAGCGCATACAACGTCGTCTCCGAGGCGATCCGGAAATCGCAGGCCAGCGACAGCTCAAAGCCGACCCCGAAGCAATAGCCGCGGTTGGCGACAATGACCGGCTTGGCGCAACGCGTCGGCGACGCGATGTTCCAGGCGAGCTTGGAGACCGTCTCCGGGGTTGCCTCCATGAAGCCGCCAATATTACCACCGCTGGAAAAATGCTCGCCGACGGAGCGGACCACAATGATCCGCACCCGCGCATCCTCGTCGAGCGTCTCGAACACCAGCCGCAACTGGTCGCGCTGCGGCATCGAAACCACGTTGTAGGGTGGCCGGTTGAGAATGATGTCGGCGCGCTCATGCGCTTCATCGATTTCGACCTGAAATCCGTCGAGCTTGGCCAACCGGCGATCTTCAAAACTGTAGGGAGCGGGCATGTTGTTTTTCCTTTCTTGCTGTTGTCAGGCCGCGCTCGATGGCGGCGAGTGTTCACGCTGATAGTCGCCCGCGATAAGCAGGCGGCGCAGCAGTTTTCCGACCGGAGATTTCGGCAAGGCATCGACAAACACGAAGCGCCGCGGGCGCTTGAAGTTCGCAAGGCCAGACGTGCGACAGAACTGCTCGAGATCCTGCTCGGTGACGGGCCCCTTGCGCTTGACGAACGCCGTGACGACCTGGCCCCACTTGTCGTCGGCGAGACCAACGACGGCCACTTCGTGCACGGCCGGGTGCAGCGAAAGCGCGCTCTCGATCTCGACCGGCGAGACGTTCTCGCCTCCGGTAATGATCATGTCGTCGGCGCGGCCGGTCACAAACAGATCGCCGTCGCGATCGACGAAGCCGGTATCGCCGGTGAAATACCAGCCATCCCGCAGTGCTTTGGCGTCGGCGTCAGGGCGGTGCCAGTAACCCTCAAAGGACTTATCGCCGGCCAATAGCGCGATGATCTCGCCTTCCTCATTGGGAGACGCGACGTCCGTCACTGATCTGGCGTTCAGTCTGACCACTTTTATTTGCTGATTGATGCCGGCTTTGCCGGCCGATCCGGGCTTGGCCGGCGCGTTCTGGTCGATGGTGAATGTGTAGATTTCCGAGCTGCCATAATGATTGACGAACAGCTCGGGCCGAAACGCCTCGTTCAGCTTCTTCAACAGGCCGTCGGTCATCGAAGCCCCGGCGAAACCGAGTTTTCGGACGCTTGAGACGTCAGTCGACGAAAATTGCTTCGTATGCACGAGATCGTGGTAGAGCGTCGGCACCAGATAGAGATTGGTGACCTTTTCGCTCTCGATCAGCGCCAGTGCCCGGCTGGTATCGTAACGCGGCAGGCAGACGAAGGTGCCGCCGATCAATGACATCGCAAGCAGCGAGCGCACCCCCATGGTGTGATAGAGCGGCATCACGCCGAGCGTGCGCTCGCCGCGCCGGTATAAGATTCTGCGCCACATGCGCGATCCCGGCGGACCGCTCGGCACGGTGACGCCGTGGCACGCCCTTCGGCCGCGATGTGGTGCCGGAAGTATAGAGCATGACTGACCAGGCTTCGGCGCTGACGCGCGGCGTCACGTCGCCTGCCGGTTCGACGACCATGCGCTCGAAACTGGCGGCGCCCGCCGCATCGCCGCTCCCAACATGGATGCGCGGCAAAGCGGGCGCGCGTTTCGACTGCGCGACGGCCTGCGCGGAAACATCCTGATACACGACGGCACAGGACTCGGAATCTTCAAGGCAGAAATCGAGTTCGTCTGCCTTGGCTCGCCAGTTGACCGGGGTGATCACGATACCCGCCAGCTGGCAGGCCCAATGCAGCGTCGCAGCGGCTTCGCAATTCTGAAGCACCGTGGCGAGATGATCGCCGGGTTTCAGGCCGATGCGGTCGAATGAAGCCACCAGCGATGAGATACGCGCGTACCATTGGGCGTAGGTCAGGCGAATGCCGTCATCGACAATCGCCAGAGCATTGGGATCACGCGCCACGCTGGCGACAAAGCTTGTTCCAAGGTCAAGCATCTGTCTTCTCTCTTGTTTGATCTGACAATTCCGTCGCGGCTTCGAGCGCCGCGCGCACGATCGGCGCATACCCCGTGCAGCGGCACAAATGACCGCTCAACAAATCGCGGATGCTTGCCTCATCCGGGCGCGGGTGCGCGCGCAGGAAAGTATCCAGCGACATCAGTATCCCTGCGGTACAGAAACCGCATTGCAGCGCGTGATTGCGCTTGAACGCCGCCTGCAGAACACCGAGACGCCCCGCCGCCGGCGCGAGGCTTTCCACGGTCCGAACCTCGCAGCCATCGATCTGCACCGCGAGCGTAAGACAGGCGCGCGCCGGCTGGCCGTCGATCTCCACAGTGCAGGCGCCACACACGCCGTGCTCGCACCCGACATGGGTGCCGGTCATTCCAAGCCTGTGCCGCAGGAAATCCGTCAGCAGCAGACGTGGCTCGGCCTCGCCGGCGCAGGCCTTGCCGTTCAGCGTGAAGCGGACATCATGTTGGCGTCCGGCCGGCAATCTGGTCATTGCAGCACCTCCCGCACCAGATCGCTGCCGATCATGCGCACAAGATCGCGGCGATAGCGTGCCGTGGCATGGACATCGTCCCGAGCGTCGAGTTCGTAAGCAAAGGCATTGAGGGCATCGTCAAGCGCGCTGCCTTCGAGGCGCGGCAAATCGCGCGTCGCCGGCATGTCCGCGACGCCGCCGACGGCGAGACGAACGCCGCTGTCTGTCGCCACGGCGGCGCAGGCGACGATGGCAAAATCGCCATGGCGGCGCGCCACCTCGCGGAATGCACAGCGCTTTCCGGTGACGGGCAGCGATATCGCTTCGATCAATTCGTCGTCGGCACGCGTGGTTGCCATCATGCCGGCGAAGAAATCCTTTGCCGCGACGCGCCGCCGCTTTTTGGCGCTGCGCAGATGTACCTCACCGTCGAGCGCTCTTAGCACCAGCGGCAGTTCGGCGCTGGGATCGGCATGCGCGATCGACCCGCAGACCGTGCCCCGGCTTCGGGTCTGCACATGGCCGGTCCACGGCAGCGCCAGCGCGACGAGCGGCAGGCTGGCGCGGAGATCCGGCCACGCCAGCAGCGCGGCCTGGCGGACGCCCGCCCCGACCGTGATCGTGTTCCCCTTGCGCGCGACGCGAGCCAGCTCGGAAAGCCGCATGATGTCGATCAGCGTTTTGGGCTTGGCCAGGCGCATGTTGAGCATGGCCATCAGCGATTGTCCGCCCGCGATGATGCGGGCGTCGCTGCCGTCCTCTTTCAGCACATCGAGCGCTTCGTCGAGATGTTCGGCCCTGATATAATCGAATGCGGCGGGCTTCATCGCTGCCCTCCGAACAAACCGCGCAGTTTCGCCAGCAAGGATGGGCGCGATGACCCGGCTGCGCCCCCGCCGGCCTGTCGCGCCAATGCGGCAAAGAACTGGCCGATGATTACCCGCGTAGCGCCATCCAGCAGGCGACCGCCGATGCTCGCGACCTTGCCGCCGATCGCGGCCTCGTAGACGTAGCGAATCGTGGTGACGCCGTTGTCGGCTGGAACCAGTGTGATGCGTCCTTCGCCGCCGCCAAATCCAAGCGCACCTTCGGCCGATCCGCCGAGCGTGACCGCATGCGGTGGATCGAGATCGCTTAATTTCACATCGGCACGATAGCGTCCTTTGACCGGGCCGATGCCGATGGTCACATCGGCGCGGAAATGCGTATCCGAGATTTTCGCAACGCTGTGACAGCCGGGGATTACCGCCCGCAATGTCTCGGGATCGAGCAGCATCGCCCAGACGCGCTCAGCTGGTGCGGCAACGCTGGCTTCGCCCTCGCCGCGCAGGCGCCGGTCGCCGCCCCGTTTCTTGATGTCGCCGCCGGCACGGCCTGGCGGCGCGGCACGCTCTTCGCCGCGCACGGCATCGGCGAGCTTGGCCGGCACCAGCGGCAACGTGACATCTTTCAATCCGAGCGCATCGGCTACGGCGTTAGCGATGCAGACCGGCGTCGACATGCAATTGCCCTCGCCCACCCCCTTCGAACCCAGCGGTGTGACCGGTGACGGCGTCTCCATGTGGATAATGAACGGGTCCGGTGTTTCCACCGTGGTCGGCAGCAGATAGTCGGCAAAGGTCCCCGTGAGAAAACTGCCGTCGGGACCATAGGCATATTCTTCATAGAGCGCCGCGCCTACCGCCTGCGCGAAGCCGCCGCGAATTTGCCCATCGACCATCGCCGGATGCAGGATGGTGCCGCAGTCGTGCATGGTGACGTAGCGGTCGATCCGCGTCTGCAAGGTGGTACGATCGACCTCAACGCCGCAGAAATCGAAGATGAAACCATGGCAGAGTGACGAGTTGATGTGGTCATCATCGTCGGGCGCGGTGAGCTCCGACGGAGTCCAGAACACGGTTTCGCGGATGGTTTGTCCGACGCCGTCGGGCAACGCGGCCGGCGACCAGTGGCTCAGTCCCGCGACCCGAGAGAACGATACTTTATTGTCGGGATTGCGTTTCGATCTGACCTGGCCGCCCGCGAAGACGATGTCATCGGCTTCGGTGTTCAACTGGCTCGCGGCGATGCGCGCCAGCCGTGCCGCGATGCGCTCGGCCGCAAGCTTGGCGGTTCCGGCGACGGCGGGGGCGAAACGGCTGGCGTAATTGCCCGACGCAATCGACCATGCGTCCTTGGCGGTATCGATTTCGGTATTGACCCTGATATCGCCGGGCGCCAGGCCAAAGACATCCGCGACCACCTGCGACAGCACCGTGCGATGGCCCTGCCCCTGCGGCACCGAAGCGACATGCACGCTCACGCTGCCGACCGGATCGATCGCGACCGTGGCCGTGGCTTGCGCGCCGTTCTTCGGCCCCGCCTTGCGGCGCTCGGCCGGCGTGAGTACCGTCGTGATGTAGCCCATGTTGGACACGCTGGGTTCGACCACCGCCGTGAAGCCGATGCCGTAGAGCCGTCCCTCGGCGCGCGCCGCATCCCGGCGCGATTTGAGTTCGGCGAGCTTGCCCTCGCTGACGCCGCGCCGGATCGCCTCCTGGTAATTTCCGGAATCGAGCAGCGCGCCGCTCGCGGTCCGGTACGGAAACGCATCGGCGGGAACGAGATTGCGCGTGATGACATCCAGCGGATCAAGGCCAAGTTCGACCGCGATGCGCTGAACCAGCCGCTCTAGCGCGAAATAGACTTGCGGGCCGCCGAAGCCGCGGTTCAGTCCGGTCGGTGTCTTGTTGGTGACGACGACGCGATTGCGCACCGCCAGATGCCGGATGTCGTAGGCGCCGGTAAGGTTGCCGTGCATGCGATACAGCGTCGCGGGCTCGGGCGCACGCAGATGCGCGCCGCAATCCTCGACCTGATCCCAGTCGAGCGCGAGGATACGGCCATCGTCGGCCACCGCGGCGCTCAGCGTCGTCGCCCGGTTGGTGGCGGAAACCGAGGCGGTCAGATGTTCGAGCCTGTCCTCGATCCATTTGACCGGACGCCCGGCGGCGCGCGCGGCTGCGGCGATCAACACGATGTAGGGGAAGATGCCTTGCTTGACGCCAAAACTACCGCCGGAATCCGGCGGCGTGCGCAGCCGCAGCCGATTGCCCGGCACTTTCAGCGCGCGGGACAGAACCGCATGGATACTGAACGGCCCCTGGAAATTGGCGAGCACATCGTAAGCGTCTTCGCCGGGGTCGTAGTCGGCGATCAGGCCATAGGTCTCGATCGGCGTGCAGGAATTGCGGGGATAGCTGATATCGATACTGATGCGATGTGCTGCCGACGCAAAGGCCTGCTCGGGATCTCCGTAGCGAAAGGTCCGGTCGCTGGCGACGTTGCCGTTAAAGCCATCATGCAGCACCGGCGCATCCGCGCTGAGCGCAGCGAGCGGATCGACCACCGCGGGCCGCGGCTGATACTGCACCTCAATCAGATCAACCGCGTCTTCAGCCAGATAGCGATTGGTCGCGACGACAACGGCGACAGGTTCGCCGACATAGCGCACGCGCCCGACCGCGATCGGCCAGCACTCGACCGGCGCCTTGACGCCGACCACGAGGCTCGTGGTCAACGCCTTGATATCGACGCCGTCGAGCACCGCGACGACACCCTGGGCACGCTTCGCAGCGGTGGTGTCGATGGAGACGATATCCGCATGCGCGTGCGGCGAGCGCAGGATCGCGGCATGGAGCGTGCCGGGACGAACGCCAATATCGTCCATGAAGCGACCGCGGCCGGTCAGCAGCGCGGAATCTTCGACACGCGGAATCGACTGCCCGACCCACGGCGAGCCTGAATCCTTGCCGGCCAATGCCTCTTTGCCGGCAAAAGCTTGGCTTCTGGCGGCCTCCGTCATCCCGAAAAATCCTCCCGCGCATGTTGATGCGTCAGAGAATTTATTTAGAGGCGTCCCCCATGGCGGCCATATCAACCAATCTCAAAACTTACCATCCCGTCTCATTTTCGCGATGTGCAGTGCAGCATCAGCTCGCGAGACGGGAAATATTCCGGAACTCGCGCGGGCTGACGCCGGAATGATTGCGGAAGAAGCGCGTGAAGTGGGCCGGCTCGGCAAAGCCGAGTTGCTTGCTGATATCGCAGACGCTGGCGGATTGATTAAGCACCGCATCGACCGCCCGCTCCATGCGCACGACATTCAGATAGACCTTCGGCGGCACGCCGACCGAAGATTCGAACAGCCGGAAGAAGTGCGACCGCGACAGGCCCGCTTCCTTCGCGAAGGTATCGAGCGCAACGTCGCGTCGTGTTTCGGCCCGCATCGAGGCGGCAATCTTGCGGATGCGCCAGTCGCCCGAAGTAGTGTTCATCTCCCGAATCGAAGCCGGAAAACTTCGCCATGGCGTGAAGCGCTCGATCACCGCGATCATCAGGTCGGACAGCGCCGCTTCGTGCGCGCCCGTCGCTTCCGGACGCGCCATCATGTCGGCCGCCAGATTCATCGCGAGGCCGCGGATGCGCGGCGACACGTCGCCGGAGGGATGGCTGAAAAATCCGGGCGCACCGCTGGCCGCCCAGCCCGGCCGAAACGCCATCAGCCATTCCGGCTCGATGTAGAGTGCCAGGATAACGGTGCGCGGCCGTTCGGGGTCGTGGACATAGGAATGCGGCTGCCAGCCATTGACCAGCACCGCGGTCTGGTTGGTGAGCGGGTAGACCTTGTCGCCGACGACAAACTGAGTGTCAGCGCCCTCGACCTTCAACAGCACATGGCAGTGCGGATGCGCGTGGCGCACCAGCGACCAGTCCATATCGAGAAGCGCGACCCGGCCAAAGGCTCCGTGCGCGATACGCAACGCTGTCGACATAGCCATCTCTCCCAGACTGGGACAGTCGCGCTAACCTGGCGCGCGACCATCCATCTCACTTCCCCATTGCAATTTCCTGGCTTGGGCCAGCGTTTATTATTTTGGCCACACGCCTCTAACTGGCGATGATCTTCGCGAAGGCCGCCTTGGAATCATCCTGGATTTCGCGCGCGAGATCGACGTTTTCGATGCCCTTGACGTGAATACGCTTGAATTCCATGCGGCTCGGTTGCAAGCGGCTTGGTCGCGTCGATCCCCATTTTCGCGCTGACACCTTCGTCCGAGGATGGATCGAGCTTGGAGCCTTGCGCGCCGGAGACGACGACAAGGTCTCGATCCGCCTGAAAGCGCGTCGCGATCGCCCATTCGATCTCGTTGGGATCGTCGATATCGACATCCATGTCGACCACAACCACATGCTTGAGATCGTAGTGGCCGCCGAAGGCGCCCATGATGATGTTCTTCGGCTCGCCCTGGCTCGCCTTGTCGATCTTGACCGCGAGGTGGTAGCGGCAGGTGCCGCCGCGCGTCAGGCGCACATCACGCACCGACGGAAAGCTTCGTTGCAGATGTTCCAATAGCGTCGCTTCGCGCGGAATTCCGCCAAGCAGAAGATGTTCGACGCCGCCGCCGACGATGGTGTGAAAAATAGCATTGTTGCGATGGGTGATCGCATCGACGTGGATGACTTCGCGGTCGGCGCGCGGACCATAATATTGCGGAAACTCGCCGAACGGCCCCTCCGGCTCGCGCACTTTCGGCAGGATGCGGCCTTCGATCACGATCTCCGCATGGGCGGGCACGCGAACCGAATTGGTTCGGCATTTGACCATTTCGATCGGCTGGCCGAGCAGCGCACCGGCGATTTCCATTTCATCGTCATCGAGCGCCGCAATGGCCTGCGACGCCAGAATGCAGGCAGGATGTACGCCGATCACCAGCGCGATCTCCAGCGCTTCGCCGGCTTCCTCCGCCATGCGGAAATAATGTCGCGTGTGCCGCGGCAGCAGCAGCACGCCGATGCGGTCGGGTCCGCTGACCTGGCAGCGATGGATCGAGACGTTCTGAATGCCGGTCGCCGGATTTCGGGCGATCAGCAGCGCCGCCGTAATATAAGGGCCGCTGTCGTGTTCGTTGTGCTTTGGGATCGGCAATTGCCGCAGCAGGTCGACGTCGCGGTGAACCACGTCATGCACCGGCGCAGCCGTCACCTCGACCCACGGCAGCGGATGGCGGACGGCGTTCTGGAAGCGGGACAGCAGCTCCCCACTGGGAACGCCGAGGGAGTCCGCGATCCAGCTTCGATCGGCGAACAGATTGGCGACGACCGGAATGTCGTGCTGACCCGGCTTGGGGAACAGGACGGCACTCTGCAACTCAAGCTTTTTGGCCACCGCCGCCAATTCGTCGATCAGCGAAACGCCATCGCGGGCGACCACGAGCCGGTCGGTCGCGACCAGCTGCTGTAGCCAGCTCCGCAAATCCGGATGCTGCCAGTTGCTGAAGGTCGCGGGTATGGCCCGGCCTGGTTCCATCATTCTCTCCGTTTTGGCTTAGCCGTGACCAGAGCACCGGAAATTCCGACGATCAAGCATCGTTGGCTGTGTTGCAGTGCAACCAGCATCGGCTCTCACACGGCGATGCTCCAAACCTAAGAGGACCGTCGGATCACAACAAATAATTGATTTTTATGTTTACCATCATCAATAATGATGTAACCCCGTCGCAAAAGCGAGAGACGGCATGGACCTCAAGCAGATGCAATATTTCCTCTGCCTCGCGCAGGAGGGAAATGTCACCCGCGCCGCCCGGCAGCTCAATATCGTTCAGCCCGCCCTGAGCATGCAGATGGCCAAGCTGGAAAAGTCGCTCGGCAAGCAGCTTTTCCATCGCGCACCGCGCGGCATGTCGCTGACCCCTGCGGGCGAGGCGCTGGTCCAGCGCATTACCCCAATCATGACGGACCTCGACCGCGTCCGCGATGAGATCACGCAACTTGACGGCAAGGTATCAGGCCGGGTCAGCATCGGCATGATCACCTCAGTGGCGCAGAGCACGCTGCCGGCCTCATCGGCGAAGATCGCAGCCAGGCATCCCGAGATCCACCTTCTGGTCTGCGAGGGTTATTCGGAGACCATGCTGGAATGGGTCACGGCCGGGCAACTCGATATCGCCATCGTCAACACGCCGGCGCCGCGGTCGACACCAGCCGCCCGGCACATTCTCGATGAAGAGATGTTGCTGGCGCATGGCGCGAGCAACCGGCTGGCGCTGCCGAAGGTGGTCTCGTTCAACCGGATCGAAGGCCTCGACCTCGTGATCCCTTCGCGGCGCCACGGGCTGCGGCGGATATTGGACGATGCGGCCGCGCAGGCGGGTTTCGCCCTGAAGCCCCGGCTGGAGATCGACACTCTGTCCGCGATCTGCGAAGTCGTCGCGACCACTAATCTTTTGACCGTGCTGCCCGGCATCGTGTTGCAGTCGACGCTGTCGGCCGGACGGATCAAAGCGCGCCGCCTGCGCAATCCGTCCATTGTCCGTTCGGTGGCCTGGGTGACCAATCCGCGGCGCAACGTATCGGCGGCGATGTCGGCGGTGATGGATATTATCAGCGAGGACCTGATCAAGGCGGCCGCATCCGCCTCGCAGCTTGTCAGGCATTGAGAAGTAATCAGCCGAGATCGGCCATGACGCGGCGATATTGGCTCGGCGACGTTCCCGTGTGCTGCTGGAAAAATCGCGTGAAATTACCCTGGGCGCTGAAGCCGAGATCGTCGGAAATGCCGCCGATTTCGCCGTCGTCCCGGTGCAGCCGGCCGACCGCGGTTTCCACCCGCAGCGCATTGACATAGACGCGCGGACTGACGCCGGTGCAACTGCGAAACAGTTGGTTGAAGTGCGGCCGGGACAGACCGGAAGCTTTGGCCACGTCATCGAGCTCGACAGCTTCAGCCGCGCCTTCGCGCATGCGCCGCAGCGCCCGGCCGATGCGATAATCGTTCGACGCGCGCGGCTTGCGCAGGCCCGTGGCGCGATCGCGCCAGTCCGAAAAGCCGTAGGCGACATTCAGGCATAGATCGAGAATCAATTGCTGAAGTTCGTCATGCCGCTGCGAAGGGTCCGCCATCCGCCGCACCACATCAGCGCGGAGCCGATCGATCTCGCGGGTAATCGCAATCCCCGCCCGCGGAAAGAAGCCGGGCTCGGCGCAATTGACGAAACTCCGGTCAGCGTCGGCGAGCCAGCCGGGCTCTATGTAGAGTGCCAGGAACAAGGTTCGCTCGGTGCCCTGGCGGTGCACATATTCGTGCTGCTGCCACGAATTGACGGCGACGAGGGTATCGCTTCGCAACGGAATGGTCTGCCCCTCGACCACGAAAGTCTGGTCGGGGCCGCTCGCCTTGAAGATCAGGTGATAATGCGGATGCGCATGGTCCACCAGCGAGGTGTCCATGTCGAGAAGGGCGACGCGTCCAAAGCGGCCGCGCAGGATACTCAAGGCCCTGGTCACAACGGCTGTCTCCGACCGGACCATCGTCCGGATTTCGATGCGGCCACCACCGTACCCTCGATTGCCGGCGACCGGTATATGTCAGCCCGCAAAAAATCATCCGAAATGATAAATCGGCCGCGCTGCGGCGAAGCACAGCCTTCCGCCACGGATTATGCTCTCCCTCAAATAAGGGCTGGACCAAGCCGGCCGCAAAGCAACGAGGGAGAGAGCCATGGATGTCGTATTTCAGGATTCGGACCGCGACCGCCGGGAACAGCAGCGCCAGCATCTGTTCCGCGACAAATTCGTCGCGGAAACCCCGCCCTGGTATCACGGCGCGCTCCACTTAGGCTTCACGCTACTGGTCACAGGTTACGCGATGTGGCTATGCTGGACCCGGATCCATAATGCAGGCCTGGAATGGCTATTGGTGATCCCGATCGCGCTGTTCGGCAACTGGATCGAGTGGGCGGCGCATCGCTACATCCTGCATCGCCCGGTGAAGGGGCTGGAGATGATCTACAAGCGCCACTGCACGGTGCATCACCAGTTCTTCACCCATCACGACCTGACCTATCACGGCCACAAGGAATGGCGCGCGCTGTTGTTTCCGCCGTTCGCGCCGCTCGGCTTCGTGCTGGCCGCGCTGCCGCCCGCGTTCCTGCTCGGTGTGGTGATCTCCGCCAACGCCGGCTACATCACCGTGTTCACGATGGCGGCCTACTATCTGATGTATGAGGGCTTGCACACGCTGTCGCATCTCGACGACGCGCGGCACCCTTATCTGAGGTATATTCCCCTCATCAATACCGTTCGCCGGATGCATACCATCCACCACGTGCTCGGGTTCATGCAGACGCGCAACTTCAACCTGACCTTTCCGATCTGCGACGCCCTGTTCGGCACCAGCGACCTCGACCGCGGGCTGGTCGGCACGCTGTTCAACGGCAATTCCAACAAGCACATGCGCAAGGACCTGCTGCCGCATGATCCCGGCATTGCCGTGCCGCAGCTCGACGGCCGCGGCAGTGAACAGCCGAAAATGGTCTGACCGCCGGAGAAGCCGCGCGGCACTCGCCGCGGATGCAGGCCTATCCGCGATTACGCTTCGCGTTTCTTCGCGAAGAACCGGAAAGGCCTGGCGTATTTGCGACTTCGCTGCGCCGCGTCTCAAGGCAGAACCTTCCCTTTCCACCGGATGAACCGTAGCGCTGCCGCTCGGCCTGACGCGCAGGGCCGATGCATCAAATGCGGCATTGGTGCCAACGGCAAAAATCGACTACAAAAATCGAATAACAGTTTGTCAAAAAGACAACCCGGGGAGGACTATCGTAATGGGCGTAATGCGATCGATGCTTTTTGCCGTCTTGCTCAGTGCGGCCATGCCGCTTGCGGCGTTTGCCCAGACGGCCGATGATTTGAAGAACGACGAAAAAACGCCCGGCGACGTGCTCGTCTACGGCATGGGATATTCGGCAAACCGGTTCAGCCCGCTCACCCAGATCAACAAGGAGAATGTGAGCAGACTGGTCCCGGTATGGGCCTATTCGCTCGCCGACCTCCAGGGCGGCGAAAGTTTTCCCCTCATCAGGGATGGCGTCATCTACGCCACCACCCACAACGCGACGGTGGCGGTCGATGCCCTGACCGGCAAGCAGATTTGGCGGGTCATTCACGACTATCCGCCGGAGAGCCTGCGCGTTGTCTGCTGCGGCATCGTCAATCGCGGCGCCGCGATCTACGAAGGCATGGTCATTCGTGCGCTCATGGACAACCGGCTCGTTGCGCTGGACGCCAAGACCGGCAAAGAGATCTGGATGGCGAATTCTCCCGAGCCCGCGATCGCCCAAAACGGCTACGCGATGACGGGCGCACCGTTGATCGTCAATGGCGTGGTCATCATGGGCGTGGCCGGTGCCGAGTTCAGCCATCGTGGATTTCTCGAAGGATACGATGCCAAGACCGGCGCGCACCTGTGGCGGCTCTATACGGTTCCGGCCAAGGGTGAACCGGGTTCGGAAACCTGGGAGGGCGATTCCCAACTCACCGGCGGCGGCAGCACCTGGGTCACCGGTACCTACGATCCGGAGCTCGACCTCGTGTATTGGGGCGTCGGTAACCCGTCGCCATGGAATCCGCGCGGTCGCAAGGGCGACAATCTCTTTACCCAATCCATCTTCGCCGTCAGGCCGAAGACCGGCGAACGCGTATGGTACTTCCAGACGTCGCCACAGGATCCGTTCGATTATGACGCCGTGCAGACGCCGATCATCGCGACGATCAATGTCGAGGGATCGCCGCGCAAGGTCGTCATTCAAGCCAATCGCAGCGGCTTGCTGTATGTGCTCGATGCAAAGGACGGCAAACTGATCGCCGCGAACCCCTATGGCAAGGTGAACTGGGCGAGCGGGGTCGACATGAAGACCGGACGTCCCATTGTGACGGATGTCTATACCGGCGCTCTGGAGGGCAAGAACGTCACGGTCTGGCCGTCGGGCTCCGGGATGACCAACTGGCAACACTTGTCGTTCAGCCCGCGCACCGGGATGCTATACATCAACACATTGCATATCGGCATGACCTATCAGGCCGGCGAGCCGCAAAAAATGACGCCCGGACGCCCATCCGGTACCCCGACTGTCAAGCGGACGGTCGTCCTCGACGATCCCAACATTCGGGGCTATCTCAAAGCCGTCGATCCCTTGACCGGGAAGTCGAAGTGGGAGACGCCGTACAAGAGCCCCAACTGGTCATCAACGATGGTGACGGCGAGCAATCTCGTGTTCACTGGCGTCATGACCGGAGAATTCCAGGCTCTCGACGCCGACACCGGCAAGATCCTGTGGAGCTTCCAGACCCCGTCGGGCATCATCGGTCAGCCGATCACGTGGGAAAGAAACGGCAAGCAATACGTCACGGTCATGAGCGGCATCGGCGGCGTCTATGCGCAGCGCGCCGGGGACCCGAACCTCAACAACCTGCCCACAGGCGTGTCGTTGTGGACGTTCGCATTGTTCGACAAGTGACATTGTTCGACAAGTGACCTGGTTCGACAAGTGACTTGGTTCGACAAGTGACCTCGTGACCTGCGCCCTGACTCGAAAAGCGGAGGCCGCCTGTGGTGACCTCCTCTCCTCCAATCCCATCATTGGCTTATTCGGTCTGCCGGCCGCTTGGCGGGGTAGACCGAAAACAACGTGAGCGATATCGAAAATGCCTAACCAAGCAAAAAGAACAATCTGGTGGTTGCGCGCAGGGAGCGGCGCTGCGGTCGTGCTGGGTGCCGTATTGTCGGCTGCCACGACGGTGTCGGCACAGGACGCGGCCAAGATCGAGGCCGGCGAGAATGTCTTCAACACCAATTGCGCAATCTGCCACGGCGAGCAATTGGTCAGCACCGGCCAGACCTTCGACCTGCGTCGGCTCAAGGACACTGATCGCGCCCGCTTTGACAACTCGGTGCGCAACGGCAAGAACCAGATGCCGCCGTGGAAGGGCGTGCTGACCGACGAAGAGATCGATCAGGTCTGGCACTATATTCGCGCCAACGCGTATCAGAAATAGACGAAAGCGGTCAAAGGGTCGCTGAATCCATCGTCGCCGATGTTGCCGGAAAGCCATTGCCTTCCCGGCCGGTTTTCTGGCCTATAGTCACTGTATCGGCGCGTAAACCTGTCCTATCGGATCCATGCGAAATCGACTGCCATCCATGATGAGCCTGCGCGCCTTTGAGGCCGCAGCCCGGCATTTAAGCTTCACGCGCGCCGCGATCGAACTCAATTTGACCCAGACCGCGATCAGCCACCAGATCAAGAACCTGGAGGACCTGCTTCAGGTCAAGCTATTCGTTCGCAACGCCAACATGATTGCGCTGACCGAAGTCGGAGAAGTCTACCTGCGCTCGGTTCGCGCGGCGATCATGGAAATTTCCGCCGCCACCGATCGCGCCACCGACCAGAGCGACGAGAACATGCTGACGGTCCAGTGCCTGGGCCTGTTTGCGATCAAGCGGCTGTTGCCTCATCTGCATGATTTTCGGGCGCAACACCCGGCGATCTCGCTGAAGCTGCGGACCATCCAGTCATTCGAGAACAATTTTCACCACGACTTCGACGTCGCGATCTGGCACGGCGCGGGCGACTGGGCCGGCATGACGGGCGAGAAACTGGCCGACGAAGAAGTGTTCCCGGTTTGCAGCCCGCGACTGCTGACCGAGGGTCCTATGTTGAAATCTCCTGATGATCTCGACCATCACACGATTATCCGAACCTCGTCCGTCATCCTGCGCGACGAATGGCCGTTCTGGCTCGAGACCGCAAAGGTCAGCGAGATGAAATTCCGGTCGGAGATTACCTGCGACTACATGATCACGTCGCTGCAGGCGGCGATCGACGGCCTCGGCATCACGCTCGGCCGCTCCGGCGTTGTGGGACCCGATCTTGCCGCCGGGCGCCTGATCGAGCCATTTTCGGTTCGCGCGCGCTCGATGTTCAGCTATCACGTGGTCTGGCCGGCGCGATCGCCGGACCAGCGCAAGGTTCAGGTATTCAAGAACTGGCTGGTCAAGCGCATCGGCGTCGCCCTGCAAAGCGACCTGAGCTGATCCGTCGCCTTGGATGTGATGAGGCTAGATCGAGTTTGTCGCAACGATGGAATTGACTCCCTCTCCCGCTTGCGGGGGTGGGGTGGGGGTGCTTCCGCAAGACCAATCGAGTGGATGGATTTCCCCCACCTGGCGCGCACTTGCGCTGCCGATCCCTCCCCCGCAAGCGGGAGAGGTGAAGTAACCGCTTCGACAGATGGATTGGATCAACGGCTATCCTGCCATCACCCCAACTTGAACGGATCGCGCGGCGCGCCGGAGAGCTCGACATAGACCGATTTCGTTTCCGTGAAATCGCGAATGCTGTCCATGCCGTTCTCGCGGCCAAGGCCGCTTTCCTTAAAGCCGCCAAACGGCGCAGCGAAAGAAACGATCCGATAGGCATTGATCCAGACGGTGCCGGCCCGGAGGCGATGGGCGACGCGGTGACCGCGGTGGATGTTCTGGGTCCAGACCGCCGCGGCGAGACCAAACCGGGTATCGTTGGCAATTTCGATCGCGTGTTCCTCATCGCGGAACTTGATGACGCTGAGAACCGGACCGAACACCTCCTCGCGCGCGATCCGCATCTGGTTATGGACCTCGGTAAAAATGGTCGGCTGCACAAACATGCCGCCGAGCTTCGGATCCTGGCCACCACCGCAGGCCAGGCGCGCGCCGTCCGTTTTGGCGATGTCGATATATTCGAGCACCTTGCGCAGTTGGGGCTCGTTGGCCACCGGACCCATTTCGGTCTCGACATCCATGGGATCGCCGAGGCGGATCAATTTGGTCCGGGCGACCAGCCGCTCGACCAGTTCGTCGTGCGCGCTCTCCTGCACCAGCAGCCGGGATCCGGCCATGCAGGTCTGGCCGCTGGCGCCAAAGATGCCGGCGATCACGCCATTGGCCGCGACCTCAAGATCCGCGTCCGCAAAGACGATGTTCGGCGATTTACCGCCGAGTTCCAGCGAAACCCGAGTCAAATTGCGGGCAGCCGAGGCCGCGATCGCCTTGCCGGTCGAAGTTGCGCCGGTGAACGCGATCTTGTCGACATCCGGATGTTCAACGAGGGCCGCGCCGATCGCGCCCTGCCCGGTCACGACGTTGAAGACGCCTTTCGGGAATCCGGCCTCTTCGACCCGCTTGGCGAGTTCGAGTGTCGACACCGGCGTATGCTCGGAGGGCTTGACCACGAAGGTGCAGCCGGCGGCAAGCCCCGGCGCAAGCTTGAAGACGAGCAGAAGGCCCGGCGAATTCCACGGCGTGATGGCGCCGACCACGCCAACCGGCTCGCGCCGCGTGTAGATGAAAAAGTTGGGCCGGTCGGACGGCACCGTGTCGCCCTGCAATTTGTCGGCCATGCCGGCGTAGTAATAAAACCACTCCGGAATGTACTGCCATTGCCCGAGCATCTCGCGGTAGAGCTTGCCGTTGTCACGGGACTCGCAACGCGCCAGATCCTCGGCGTCGCGCTTGATGATGTCACCGAGCCGGCGCAGCAGGGCGGCCCGCTGGGTCGCCGTCATCTGGCTCCAGGGACCGCTGTCGAAAGCCTTGCGCGCCGCCGCGACCGCGGTGTCGACGTCTTCGCGCGTGGCGTCGGGTACCGTGGCCCAGGCCTTGCCCGAATATGGGTTGAGGCTTTCCATCGTGCGGCCGTTCGACGCCGCAACCGACTCGCCGTTGATGTACATTCCGAACGACTGTAGCCCCGAGGGCTGTTCAACCTTATCGAGCATCGTTACCTCCCGGATTCCCTCGACTCCAAAAGGCAGCGATCCGGCCGGAGTCACTTCCTGCTTGAAGGTGTCGACCATTCCGTCGCTCCCCGCCTTGGCATGGGGAAAACGGTCCGAAACATCCATGTTGAAAATGCGCCTGGCGTTAAGGCCCAGGATGTTTCGCTTGGACTGTTCGCTCAGAAACGGCAGATCCCAGATCGTGCTCGGCAGATCCATGTCCCAATGAGGATAATCCGACGAATACAGCAACTGTGTGTCGGCATTGATCATCTTGAAGGTCAGTTCAAGCGCCTCATGGTTGTTCACCATCTCCATCGGCTGCGTGGTGTAGAACATGTCACGCATATATTCGCTGGGCAGCTTCTTCAATGCCGGAGCTTCGGACGTGCGCATGCGATAGTCATTGTCGAGCCGCTGCATCAGCCATGGAATCCAGGCCAGACCCAACTCGATCCAGATCACCTTCAGTTTCGGAAACCGCTCCGGCAGGCCGTTCACGATCCAGTTGGCGCAGTGCACGGCGTTGAAGAACGTGAATCCCAGCGCATGTGCCGTGATGAAACGGTTGGTCATAGAGATCAGCTGATCGTTCCAGTGATACGAGGCGTGGAACGACAGCGGCAGCCCGAGTTCTTCCAGCAGCGCGTAGGTCTTCATGAAGGCATTGTCGTAGACCGGCTTATAGCGCGTCGAAACGACCATGAAGCCGATCACCCCGGGCTTGTGGCCATATTCTTTGACCATCCGATAGGTCGCTTCGGGATCGTTGAACGGCAGATACAGCATCGACCGCAGCCGCGGATTCGACGGCAGGACGTTATCGGTGAGCCACCTGTTATAGGCCCGCGCCATCGCCACCTCGACTTCGGCTTGCGGGTGCAGCCCCATAAACAGCATCGGTGTCGGGAACAGGCAGGCATAATCGACGCTTAGCGCATTCATCCATCGCAATGTCTGTTCGACTTCCCGCGGATGAACCGATTTCGGAATGGACTCATGCTTGCGCTCGAGGTAGCGCGAGACGCGGCCACCGACGTCCTGATAGCCGGGCTGATCCATCAACACCGCTGACGCACCCTTGTAGGCGAAGGTGTTGATGGCGACCTGCTTGATCACGGGATCTTCAATATATTCAAGAATTTCCGCAAAATTATCGGTTTCATAATGATGGCAGTCGACGTCGACGATCAGGACGTCGTCAAGCTTTCGCGCATCGGCCTGCCGCCTCGCATTCGCCAGATGTTCGCCGCTGTTGAAACCTTCGATCGTGCGATCGAACTCCGGCGTGCTTGAACGATATTGCATATCTATACCCTCTTGCTATCGGGTGCCCGACCACGATTGCCACATTCCGAGCTCGAAGATTTCGAGATTGGATGCCTTCATCAGCGCCGATGTCGTCACCAAGACCGCCGTCGCGCTGACATCGCTCTGTGCATCGAGTAGGACCGGCCGCTGACCTTCGTCGAATTTCGCCGCATAGACCTTGACCAGCGCGGCCATCAGGTGCCGCATCGTCTCATCCGGAAGAGCGCCGGCCTGTCCAGCCGCGATGCAGCCGTTCAGTGAAGCCGCAAGCTGTTCGGCGGAATCAATCAAGTCGCAGGCGTCCGCGGGACGGCCAGCCGTCGCCTCATCCTCATGCGAGAGTGTCAGTTCAGACAACGACATAGATCTCTCCATCTCGCTCCACCGTCTGGAAACGCTTCAGGCCGTGTTTGCCGTCCCCGGCGCATTTGCCGGTTTCGACGTTGAACTCCCAGCCATGCCAGGGGCAGACGATATGCAGGTCGGTTTCGCTGAACCGCATGCCCTGATAGGTCTTGTCGGCCGCGATCACTTCCTCGACGCGATGGATCAGGAGTCCGTCACAAACCGGCCCGCCCTGATGCGGACAGATGTTGAGGAAGGCGTGAAGCTTTCCCTTGGCGCGGAGCACGCCGATCTGCCGCCCCTCGCACTCCACCATATTCCGGGCGCCGTCGGGCATGTCAGCCGAACGCGCAACAAAAATCTCAGTCATCGCCAATCCTTTGGGGTCTTGCGGCAGAACGTTTGTTGTTTTGGTCCGACCGCACAATTGACGAATCCGGTGCGCGGTATGAACAGAATTGAGGGGAATGTCGAATTTCCGGTGCGGCGGCCCGCGGTATTTATTCCGGCTCGATGCCCGCGGCTTTGATCACGGAGGTCCACTTCACCAGTTCGGTTCCGACGAAGGCCTTGAATTCGGCGGTATCGCCCCAGTAAGGCTCGATACCCGAGCTCTTGAACTTTTCCAGGATCTCCGGCTTTGCCATCGCGGCCTTGATCTCACGCGCGAGAATTTCCACGACCTCGGGAGGCATCTTGGCTGGGCCGAACACGCCGGCCCAGGCCAGCAGGTCGAAACCGGGCAGTATCGTTGCATCGAGCGTCGGAACATCAGGCAGATCGGGGCTGCGTTGTTTGGTCAGTACGGCAAGCGGAAGCATGCTCTTGTCGGCGATCTGCGGCAGCGCATTATTGAGATCCACAATCAGGATCGGAACGTGCCCGGCGATCAGATCCGTTACCGCAGGCGGAACACTTCGGTAGGCGACGCGAATGATATCAATTCCCGCTCCATGCTTAATGGCCTCACCGGCGATGTATCCGGTGCTGTTGCCGTGCGCGTAGGACAATTTTCCGGGATTGGCCTTTGCCCGGGCCACAAGCTCCTGGATCGTGTTGATTTTTGTCGATGGATTGACCACCACCACGGACGGGAAACTGGCGACGCGCGCGATCGGCGTGAAATCCTTGATCGGATCATATGGCACCGACTTGTACAGCGCTCCCGCGGCCGAGTGCGTCGAATTCGTTGTCAGAAGCAGCGTATATCCGTCCGGATTGGCGTGCGCGACATATTGTGCGGCGATCAAGCCGCCCGCGCCCGGCCTGTTCTCGACGATGAAGGGTCGTCCCAACGCTTCCTGCAAAGCTCCGCCGATGATCCGGGCCGTTAAGTCGGTGACGCTGCCGGCCGCGAAAGAGGTGACGATGGTCACGGTCCGGGAAGGCCATGACTCCGTCAAGCCCGGTGTCGTCGACGCCACAAACGACCCCACGAATACGCCTAATACGGCAATTGCCCTGCGGAATTTCACCAGCGTTTCTTCCCCCGTTTCTCTTCCCGTCTTCCTGGCCTCGTCCGCAATTTGACCCGCGGCGCGCGCGGGCATGGTGTGCCCGGCTGGCTCGATTGACCTTCATCGCAGGGTGCCTGTGAACACCCGCCCCGCTCAAACGAAATTCATGAAACGCCCATGAGCAAAATTCAGGAAGTCACCCGGCGTGGGCCGGACCGCCCCGGGCGGCTATTCCGCCGCTACGCTTTTGTGACCAGAACCGCGGCTTCCGTGCGGTCGCAACCGCTTCGCTCCACCCTGCCTTATCAGAGCTCTTTTCCTGTGCACTGTCAGGGATCAACAGGGATGCCGTCGTCCGGACGCGCGCGCCGCACGACAAACCGAGCAGCCCAGGCGCTTTCGCGGTGCTACTCGATAGTTTCAACGAGATTAAATTACCTGACGAAGGCCATGCACCTGGTGTGCATACCGGGTGCGGATGCTGACTGAAATCCACCGTACGTTAGAATCCGCTGGATCCCCGGGAAATTAAAAATCTCCCGGAATCATCCAGCGTCGACGCGCGGAATATAGATCCGCGATGTCCTGCAAGTTTGATTTTAGCTCGGGGGATTGAGGTTCGGGTCCATGCCGCCCGGTCGCGACGGATCCCTTCCGCTAAAACCGAAGTCCTCGAAGTTCCGGCCGGCCTGCGATGACGGGACGGCATAATAAGAGGGACCGATCATCTGATTATACGCGCCACGAAAATGCCGAACATGGGCCCGGCCATGATCTTTAGCGAACGCCGGCGTCGCAACCGCGGCGGAAAGGATCAACGCAGCACTCAATATCGTCGTCCTGGTCATTTGGTTTTCTCCATTTTGAATTTATTCTGTGAGCGCATATGCTCGCGAGCCTGATGTAGGTGCGGCATCCCCCCTCACCATTAAAATCATTTTCACTCACTTAAATTGCATGTCATTTTCGGCGCGGCGGGCTTGGTTTGGCATGGCCGGCTCGATTTGGCCGGGCGCGCTGCGGCTCCATCAATCCCTGTGCCCGCTTTGCGGAATTTGGCGTGATATTGCGCAATTCCCGCCGGCAACGGGGATCGTTGGCTTGATTGACGTCACCAGCGGCCTACTTGCGCTCTCAGGACGACAATCCTTCGGGAATACAATCTTTCGGGAATAGTGGAGCTGTCAAAATGAACCGGGCATCCGCAATAGCTCGCATCGCCTGCCTTGGCCTCACCTGCGCTCTGCTTTGGTCGGCCGGCACCGCCGCGATCTCGCAGACCGCCCCGCCGCCGGAGGCGCCAGCAACACTCAACGCCATTGATTTCAACTTCGTCGGCCAGGCGAACCTGGGTGCTCCCTTCCAGATCGACTCCGGGCGGCTCGCGGAAACGAAGGCCACCACCGCCGCGATCCGCAGCTACGCCCATCTCATGGTGACCACTCATATCCCGGTTGTCGGTGCGCTGAATGTGATCCTTGAGAAGAAAGGCATCACGCCGTCAAATACGCTTTTACACGGCGCTTATGACGCGATGATTTCCACGCTCGCGGCGGACCATCGCGCCGCGTTCGACCGGAACTATGTGACCGGCCAGGTCGAGTATCAAAAGGGAAATGCGGCGTTGTTCGAACAGGAGATCCGGAACGGCGCCGATCCTGACCTCAAGGAGTTCGCACGCCAGACCCTGCCCAAGATCGTGGACCATTTGCACCGCGCCGAAAAGCTTGCCGCCGAAACCGGCGCACACCTCGCCTCGAAGTGAGACGGCGGTATCCGAATCACGTCGGTAGGCAGGCGCGCCGAGCATATAAAACGAAGGAAAGACTCCAAGATGCGTAACGCCATCGCATGCGGCATTGTGTTCGGAGTGGTCGCGCTGCTGCCGCAGGCCGCCACCGCTCAATTTGCAGAAAAGAAGGTGCTGACCCTGGAGATTGCACGCAAGATCGTCACGGCCGCCGAGTTGCAGGCGACGCGCAATCACCTGGCTGGAGTCGTGGCGGTGGTCGATGACGGCGGGTGGCCGATCCTGATGGAGCGCATGGACCATGCCGCCTATCTCGCGAGCGTCGAGCTTGCGCCCGGCAAGGCTCGAACAGCGGCGCTGTTCAAGAAACCGAGTCAGGCGCTCGAAGAGGCGATCAACCACGGTCGCGTTGCTGCCGTGACAGCGCAGGGCTTCACCGAAATGCAAGGCGGAATTCCGATTGTCGTCGATGGCGAGGTGATCGGCGCCGTCGGAGCGAGCTTTGACACGCCGGAGCATGACGTCGAAATCGCACGAGCCGGGCTGACGGCGGTCCCGGCATTGAATTGAACCGGGAGGCATGCACTCAATCATGGCATTGACGTTTATCTGAGTCCGGGAGTCGCCCGGGGGAGAACGGAATCAAGTAGCACTCAGCCGATGTTTCGCGGAAATTTCACTGAACCCAGGCACCTCGACGAGGACACATCATGAAAATAGGAATTATCGGAGCGGGAGCCGTCGGCGCGGCGTGTGCATTCGCGACCTTGATGAAAGGCTGCGCCAGCGAGATTATTCTGGTCAATCGCAATCGGGATCGGGCCAAGGGTATGGCGACCGACATGGGCTATGGAGCGCCGCTCTCATCCGTTACCAGGATAACGGACGGGGAATATTCCGATTTGGCCGGCGCGGCCCTCGTCATGATCACGGTCGGGGTCAACGAGAAAACCGGCGGAGCGACCGACCGCAGCGATCCGCAAGGGCGGTTGCGCCTGCTCGACAAGAATGTCGCGGTTTATCGCGATGTCGTTCCGCAGATCGTCGCGGCGGCTCCGGACGCCGTGCTGCTCGTCGTGACCGATCCTCCCGACCCGCTCGCCTATCTGACGCGGCAATTAGCGGGCCACAACCGCGTCCTTAGCACCGGTACCATGCTCGACAGCCTGCGCTTTCGGGTACATCTGGGCCGCAGGCTCAATGTCGCGCCGGCCTCCATCGAGGCGCAGGTTCTCGGCGAACACGGAACATCCCAGATCTTTCATTGGTCCGCTGCCCGCGTCGGCGGCGTCCCGATCTCGGATGCGCTAGGAGCGAAGGACCCGGAACCGGCGGACCTCCGCGCAACGATCGAGCAGGAAGTTCGTTACGCAAATATTACGATCATCGAAGGCATTGGAGCCAGCCAATATGGAATAGGAATGATTTGCGCCCGGATCGCCGAAATCGTATTGCGCGACGAACACGCGGTTGTTCCGATCGGATTCTACAATTCAAAATATGGTGTAACGCTCTCGCTGCCAGCCAGCGTCGGACGAGAGGGCTGTCTCGATGTCCTTTACCCACCGCTATCGGACGCCGAGCACATGGGCTTGGAACAGTGCATTGAAACACTGCGCAGAGCGCAGGAACGAACACGCTGACCAATTTTTGAAGCGAGTTCTGTCGGAGCACGGCGAAGACGAAAATGATACCGGCGTAAGTTACATTTTGGCAGCCCGTGCGGAACTTAATGGCATCGAAAAAGTAAATCTGAGTTTATAGGACAATTGCGCGTGAGTTCGGGCGCGCTCCGAAATCAATAGATAATGCAATCGGCTTCTCTCGTCAGCACAATCGCGTGATGCGATTGACGACTCTGAACCGGTATTTAATTGAAAAGTTCAGGCCGGAGCGAGATTTTGATCCGGTGCTTTCGCTGATCATTTCTGTGGTGCGCAGCGATCTTGTTGTGCAGCCGTTTGGCCCGAGCTTGAACAGCGGATCTCCATCAATGTCTTCCCAACTGCCGTCGACGGCAAAATGTACTGACATGGTGGGCTTTCACCACTCCTTGTCACCGATTGAACAAGCAACTGCCATTCGGAAGGCCGGCGCGCCGGAGCACAACTTGAACACCCGATATCCGCAACGCGCATTGCTCGCGTACACGGCCGATAGCTATTGGCGAAAGCGCAATCGATTCGATTCAGACCAACCGGAGGTAGTCACGGTCCTCATTCGCAGCTGGACGAAGGAGTTGGGAGGCGGACTGATTAAGGGACTTTGGGCACGGTCCGGCGCGAAAATCACCGGCCGCTTTGTGATGCGTTTGTATCGCCGCAGCCATCGCCCCCGCAGATCACTCAGCCCTTTGCACGACGCGATAACAGGAAACGATCGGAACTAGCATGGGAATTGTTCGCTTCGCGCTCAGGTTTCCGCACACGTTCTACGTGGTGGCGGCCCTGATCCTGTTTCTCGGCATCGCCGCCATCAAGTCGATGCCGACTGACATTTTTCCGGAGATCCGCATTCCGGTCGTGACTGTCATATGGCAGTACACCGGCCTCACCACGCCGGAAATGGAACAACGCGTCAGCACCTACAGCGAATATTCCATCAGCGCCAACGTCAACGAGATCAAGAACATGGAAGTGCAGACCCTCAATGGTCTGTCGATCCAGAAGATCTACTTCCAGCCAGACGTCAATCTCGACCTCGCGATCGCGCAGATCGTCTCCGCCACCAATTCCATTCGCGCCCTTATGCCGCCCGGGATCGAGCCGCCGATCGTCGTGCAGTTCAGTGCGTCGAGCGTTCCGGTGCTGCAGCTCAGCCTCAACTCGAACAATTTGAACGAGCAGCAGCTCTACGATTTCGGCATCTATAAAGTCCGGCAACAATTGGCGCCGGTTCCCGGCGTCACGCTGCCGACGCCGGCCGGCGGCAAGTATCGGCAGATCATGGTCGATATCGACCCCAACAAGCTGCTGTCCCGCGGACTGACGCCGCTCGACATCGTCAACGCGGTCAATACCCAGAACCTGACGCTGCCGTCGGGGACGGCGAAGATCGGAGACCTCCAGTATACGGTGCGGACCAACGCGACACCGGCTACGATCAACGACCTCAACATGATGCCGGTCAAGTTCACCAACGGCGCCACCATCCTGTTGAAGGACATAGCGCAGGTCCGCGACGGATCGCTGGTGCAGCAGAACATCGTGCGGGAGGACGGCCACCGCTCTGTTCTGCTCAGCATCATCAAGAACGGCAATGCCTCGACGCTGACTGTCGTCAAGGGCGTGAAAGAGGCGCTGAAATCGATCCGTGCCGCCGCGCCGGCCGGCCTCAAGATCAGTGAGCTGTTCGATCAGTCGGTATTCGTGACCAACTCGGTCAACGGTGTGCTGCGTGAAGGCGCCATTGCGGCAGGCCTCACCGCGCTGATGATCCTGATCTTCCTCGGCTCCTGGCGCTCGACGCTGGTGGTGATGATTTCAATCCCGCTGGCTATCCTGTCGTCGCTCGTCGTATTGTATTTTCTGGGCGAGACGCTCAACACCATGACGCTCGGTGGCCTTGCGCTGGCGGTCGGCATATTGGTCGACGACTTCAACCGTCACCATCGAAAACACGCATCGCCTCTGGACCGAAGAGCACATGCCGCTTTCCGAGGCGACGCTGCACGGGGCCGCCGAAATCGCCATACCGACGCTGGTTTCGACGCTTGCCATCAGTTGCGTGTTCACCTCGGTGGTGTTCCTCAATGGACCGGCCAAGTATCTGTTCACGCCTCTTGGGCTTGCTGTCGTATTTGCGATGCTGGCTTCCTACGGATTGTCGCGGACCCTGACGCCGATCACGATTGGCCTGCTGCTCAAAGGCGAGAAACGCCATGGCACGGAGGGCGGCGCGCCTACCGGCTTCTTCTCGCGGATGACGGCCGCATTCGACCGCGGCTTCGAGCGCCTGCGTCACGGATATGCCAGATTGCTCAGGACATTGCTGGAGCATCGGTTCATGGTCCCTGTCGCCGCTGTGCTGGTGCTCAGCCTGGGTGGATTGTTGCTGCCGCTCGTGGGGCGTGACTTCTACCCGTTGATCGACGGCGGCCAGATCCAGCTTCATGTTCGCGCTCCCGCCGGGACGCGGATCGAAAGCACCGAGGCGATATTTCAGGCGGTTGAGAACAAGATCCGTGAAGTCATTCCGGACAAGGAACGCGGGCTGATTATCGACAATATCGGACTGCCGGCGCGGGCTTACAATCTGGCATTCGCGGACGGTTCCACGATCGGAATCAACGATGGTATCATCCAGATCGAGTTGAAGGATGGCCATAGGCCCACTGCCGATTATGTCAAGAAACTGCGCGAGGTGCTGCCCGCCGCATTTCCGGAGGACACGTTCTACTTCCAGGCGGCCGACATCGTGACGCAAATTCTCAACTTCGGATTGCCGGCACAGATCGACGTCCGGACCGTGGGCAGTGACCACAACAACATTGCGGTTGCCAAGGAGCTCCGTAAGCGCCTTGCCGCAATTCCCGGCATCGCCGACGCACATCTGCAACAGGAGGTCGATGGTCCGGCGTTCTACGCCGACATTGACCGGACCCGGGCCGCCCAGCTTGGTCTCAATGCCAGCACGGTGGCCACCAACATCAATGTCAGCCTGAGTTCGTCGGTGCAGGTGTCACCCAATTTCTGGACCGATCTGAGTTCGGGAATTCCGTATTATCTGGCCGTGCAAACGCCGGAACGCCAGGTCAATTCGCTGAATGCGCTTCGGAATACGCCGGTTTCCAGTTCGCTTGCGCGGAGCGGTCAAGTTGTTCCCGGCATGCTCAGCAATGTCGCGACGTTAAAACGGGACACGGTGCCCACCAATTCCAACCAGAGCAACGTTCAGGAGGTGTACGACATCTATGCCAGCGTGCAGGGCCGCGATCTCGGCGGTGTCGCAGCCGACATCAGCAAGGTCACGAGTGACCTGCAGAAGAAACTGAAGCCCGGCAATTCAATCCAGGTCGTCGGCCAGATCCAGAGCATGAACGAATCCTTCCGCGATCTCGGCATCGGCCTGCTGTTTGCCGCGGTCTTCGTTTATCTGCTGATGGTCGTGAACTACCAGACCTTCGGCGATCCGTTCGTAGTGATCCTGGCGCTTCCGGCTACGCTGAGCGGTATCGTCACCATGCTGTTCATCACCGGGACCACGCTGAACGTGCCGTCGCTGATGGGCGCCATCATGGCGGTCGGTGTCGCTTCGGCAAACTCGATTCTGCTCGTGACCTTCGCGCGCGAGCAGCAACTGAACGGACACTCCGCCTTCGAGGCCGCGTTGAGCGCCGGCCATACCCGAATCCGTCCGGTGCTGATGACGGCAGCCGCGATGATCGTCGGCATGATCCCGATGGCGATCGGCGGCGCCGGCGAAGAGCAGAACGCCGCGCTCGCACGCGCCGTCATCGGCGGGCTGCTGTTCGCGACACCGACAACCCTGCTGATCGTGCCTTATCTGTTCGCCATGCTGCGAAAGGGTAACGACGGCAAACCCCGCCACGGCGTATTCGAGGAAATCACGGAATGACCGAGATCGAGCTGCGACCCAAAAATGAAGATGCGCGGGACCGGGCCGATCCGGAAGTCGATCGTGTTGTCGCCTTGCCCCGCACCGGGAGCAGGCGGCGACGTGGTTATGGCGGACCGCTGCTCGGCGGAATGGCGCTGCTTTTACTGCTGGGTGCCCTCGGAATGGGTGCCTGGCGCCATTACCGGGCTGAGCACGAGGTCGTGGCAATCACCCAGCGGAACCAGACCCGTGTTCCCTCCGTTCGCGTGGGTGTGGTCCGCGCCAGTGACGATAAAATTACCGTCACCTTGCCGGCGACGACGACGGCATTTGAGGCGGCGAATATCTTTGCGCGCACCAACGGCTATATCGAAAAGCGCTACGTCGATATCGGCGATCGGGTCAAGGCAGGAGCGCTGTTGGCGGATATCACCGCCCCCGAACTCGACCATCAGATTACGCAAGCCAAGGCGACGCTGGCCCAGAACCAGGCGACATTGGAACAGACCCAGGCAAGCCGCGATCTCGCGGACGTCACCAATGGGCGCGACAGCAAACTGGTCCAGCAGGGATGGCTCACGCTTCAGCAGGGCGACAACGATCGCCTGACCCTGAAGGCGCAGCAAGCCGCAGTGGGAGTGGCTCAGTCCAATATCGCCGCCCAGGAAGCCCAGATCCGGGTTCTCGAGCAGGAGAAAGCCTACCAGCGCGTGGTTGCGCCATTCGATGGCGTAATCACCCAGCGCAACATCGACAACGGCAGCCTGGTAACAGCAGGATCGACCTTCATGTACACGCTGATGCAGCCGAACGTGATCCGCACCCAGGTGTTCGTTCCCCAGGATGAGGCTTTCGGGCTTGGACCCGGTGTCGACGCGGTGGTCCGTGTTCCGGAGATTCCGAACCGGACTTTTCCCGGCAAGGTCACGCGCATCGCGAATGCATTGCAGCCCGGCAGCCGCACGCTGCTGACCGAAATCGATGTCCCCAATCCGGACTGGGCGCTTAGCCCCGGCGTCTACTGCACTGTCGAGCTATTCATCCCGCGCAAGACACCATCGCTGATCATTCCTGCCGACGCGGTGGTTTTCGATCAAAATGGTGTGCATGTCGCGGTCGTCGAGAACGGCACCGCTCATCTGCAGAAGATCACGATCGCGCGTGACTTCGGCACGGAAGTCGAGGTGCATGATGGCGTCAAGGCGGGCGATCAGGTCATCCTCAATCCGATGATCGACCTCGCGGATGGCAGCAAGGTCACGGTGCGCAAGGCAAAGACAACCTAAATCGCAACGCAGGAGGCGATCATGATGCGATACGTGCTGGCAATCGCGCTGCTGCTGGACTTTCATCCCAGCCTGGCGCAGGTCTCCACCATGGGCACCACAGCCATGGGCCTTCCATCGACGCCGGGGGCGATCGTCTCATCGCCGCTTTATGGCCCGAGCCCCTTCTCGACGACGACCCAGCCGACGGCACCTGACACGACGTTAGCGCCGGTGCCGCTGGCGCTTGATCCCACAGCCCCCGGCACCAGCATCGAGTGCTCTCCGGTATCGACGCAAACCACTTTATCGTCCCCAACACAAACTGCTTCATCGGCTCCGGTGACGGCGAGCCCAACGTCTAGCGGCGCCAGTAGCCAATCGGCGTTTGGAACGCCGGGGACGCTCGTGCCGCTGGGGACCGCCCTGCCGCAGGGAACGGTCGTGATCCTGCCGCAGGGGACGATCGAACCGCCAGGGAGCATCGTCACGACGCCGGGGACCAGCGTGGCGCTGGGGACCACTGTGGCATCAACAGCGAGCACAAGCGCGACGACAACAATGCCATTGGGGCCATCGGCAATGAGCTCCACATCGATCAGCGGAAGTACAACCGGGACCATATCGCCGGTATCTCCGCTCGGCAGCCCCTCGAATGTCGTATGCAGTTCTACACCCGGAGGCCCGCCGACCAATGGGGCGGCGTTGCCGCTTTCGACCCCGGAAGTTCCGGCGAACCCACCACTAGGTACAATTCAGCAGGACGTCGCCCAGCTTGGCGGCACCAGCATCGATCCGGCGACGGGAGTTGTACCAACGCCGAACACGTCGGGATGCGCAGAGAGCATGACGACGTACTTGTCAGCGCCTGGCACGATGACACCAGCCAACGCCACCGGCGCCGCGGCAACGCCGGGCGTATCGCCCGTATCGCCGCCGGGCTGTTGACCGGCAAACATCCCGACTAAGTGACACGACAAAGGGCGGCCTGCGGCCGCCCTTTGTCGTCGCTATTGCCCGGATCAGCGCCGCGGTTGCGACGCAAAGAGACAACCACTTAGTCGCAGTCGTTTCGGCTGTCCCAGGCGCCCAGTTGACGCCAGGCCGACCACCCCTGGTAATCAGTCTGCGGGTTGTAGGGGTTTCCGGGCTCGGTGCTGCAAAAAGTCCGCGCACCGCCGTCAATGAAGTCGTTGGCATTGCGGAACTGCTGGCTCGCGACGACAGGCGCGCGATGATGATGAGGCGTGGACGCAGCGGCCATTTGAACAGACGAGCCGGCAATCAGCATCCCGCCGAGAACGGTTAAAACGATCTTTCGCACTTTTTGCCTCCATTAATCTGACGCCCGGTAGAGGCGATTGCACCTCACTTCATGCGCCTTCTGAAAGTGAGATCGGAATATGAAAGTGAGATAAGAGACGCGATTTTCCGTGATCGTCATCACACCACTGTCGTGAGCTTTCATTCGCCGCTGTTTGGAAATAGGTGCGAACGTCCGACGCGCCATCGAAATTTTCGACTGGCGTCGAACACAAAAGCGTTTGCGATCGTCGCTATCATCAAAGAAATTTGTTCAATCGCCTATGCGTGATGAGCCCCCCTCTTCGTCAGCGCAGCGATCTGGCGCCGAGGTCGCCTCCGCCGACAGCACATCGCCGAGCGGTCAAAATAGCGGATCGAGGCCCGCACGCATCGTCCGAGCGGTCCCGGCAATATGAACCCGAATTTAACCGACCAAAGCGGACCCGATCCTATTTTGGATTTCAGCAAAGGGTTCAAGGCGCCACCCGAACCCGAAAATCACCCCCCGGCGTCTTGCGGACGCGCGGGGTCGTAGGGCGCAGAGAGGATTGAAACATGCAGCCGCACGCCACACTCACGGAGCTCGCTACACTCACGGAAGAGATTTTCGGAAACGAAGCCGATCTTAAGCCAGCCGCAAAACCGCGCGGACGACTGATCCTGAGATTGCTGGTTTGGTTTTCCGCCGCTTATTTCACCGGCGCTTTGGTCACCGATCTTGCCTATTGGCGGATGCTCGATGTGATGTGGGAGAGGTTCTCAATCTGGCTCATCACCGCGGGTTTGATACTGGCGGGCCTCGCTGCCATCGCTTACGTGATCGACCTTGCAAGCAGCGGACAAATCGACAGGCCCGCGTGGCCCGGCGTGGTTGGCTACGCGCTCGCTGCCCTGCTCTCGCTCGTCAATGCCTTCGTTCACAGCCGCGACGCCTACACCGCCGTCGTACCGACGGGCCTGATGCTTTCCGTGCTTGTCGTTGTCGTTCTCCTGCTGACGGCCCTGGTCGGCTCGGCCTCGGCAACTCGCGCTCGCGTTGGAGGTTAAAAATATGATTCACGCACTCAAAATTGCAGGTTCGGCGAAGCGGCCGCGTCTCGCCCTTCTGCTTGTCGCCGTCGCGAGCCTGGGGCTCGCCGGCTGTGACGACCATGGTGCCGATCCGAAAATGCAAATCGGCGCCAATCCGGTGTTACCCGCGATACATCAATATCTGATGCCGCCGATACGGATCGCAAAGGCCGTCGGATGGGGAAAGGATGAAAATCCCAACGTGCCGCAGGGATTACAGGTCCATGCCTTGGCTACGGACCTGCAGCATCCGCGGTCCCTTTACGTCCTCCCCAATGGAGACGTATTGGTGGTTGAAAGCAATGGTCCCAAGGCGCCGATCCACCGGCCCAAGGACATCATCACCGGCTGGGTGCAGTCGTTCGCGGGCGCCAAGGCAAAGGACGCAAACCGCATCACGCTGCTGCGCGACAATGGTGACGGAAGCCCCAAGCTGCGAACCGTGTTTCTGGATCACCTCAACTCGCCATTTGGCGTCGCCCTGGTCGGCCACGATCTCTACGTAGCAAACACCGATGCCATCATCCGCTATCCGTATCAGGATGGACAGACCAGCATCACCGCGCCAGGCACCAAGCTTACCGATCTTCCCGGCGGCCCCATCGATCATCACTGGACCAAGGCGCTGTTGGCCAGTCCGGACGGCTCCAAGCTCTATGTCGGGGTCGGATCGAACAGCAACATCACTGAAAACGGAATTGGGGCCGAATACGAACGTGCCGCGATCTGGGAGGTCGATCGGGCATCGGGCGCGCACCGCATCTTCGCCAGCGGAATCCGCAACCCCACCGGGCTTGCTTGGGAACCTGAAACCGGCAAACTGTGGGCCATCGCCAACGAACGCGACGAAATCGGTCCCGACCTGGTTCCCGATTATCTGACGTCGGTGCAGGACGGTGGCTTCTATGGCTGGCCCTATAGCTATTACGGCCAGCACCTCGATCCACGCGTCGAACCGCAGCGGCCCGATCTGGTGGCTAAAGCGATCGCACCCGACTACTCCCTGAGCTCACACGTAGCGCCGTTAGGCGTGGCCATGTACACGGGTACCGAGCTGCCCGCGAACTACCGAAGCGGCGCGTTCGTCGCCGAACACGGAAGCTGGGACCGAACCCCCCTCAACGGCTACAAGGTGGTCTTCGTGCCTTTCAGCGCCGGACGGCCCAGCGGCCCGGCGCAGGATGTTGTTACCGGTTTCCTCGATGCGGACGAGCACGCGCGCGGAAGGCCGGTCGGTTTGGCAGTCGACCTTACCGGAGGACTGCTCATCGCCGACGATGTCGGAAACACGGTTTGGCGGGTGTCGTCGGCTCACCCGGGTTCCGTATCATCGATAAGATAGATCTCGCGACCACTGCTGAACGAACAGGCCGTCGACATGGCGCAGCGAACAGCGCCATGTCGGCCGCGCCGGGCGGTCAGCGCCGAAATCGTTCGCGATATTCGCTGGGGCCGCAGCTGATCCTTCTCAGAAAGGCGCGCCGCATGGTGTCGGGGCTGCTAAAGCCGCAGCGCGAAGCGACACGTTGCAAAGGGGTTTCGCTCTCCTCGAGCAGCCGTCTGGCCGCATCGACACGCGCCATCTCGACGAAATCCGCAGGGGTTGTACCGGTTTCGCTCTGAAACACGCGCGTAAAATTCCGCACGCTCATGGCGATGCGACCTGCCAGCGTATCCAGGCTGAGATCCAGCGAAAGGTGATCGAGAACCCAATGCTGGAGTGATCGAATCTTTCCCTCGTCGGCGATCTGTGCCGCCAGGTGTGCACTGAACTGCGATTGGCCGCCTGGACGCTTCAGAAAAACCACCAAGCGACGCGCCACCGTTAATGCGAGATCGCGACCGTGGTCATCCTCGATCAGCTTCAATGTGAGATCGATGCCCGCGGTTACACCGGCGGAAGTGTAGAGAGCGCCGTCCTGAACGTAGATCTGGTCCGGCACCACCTTGGCGGCCGGGAAACGCTCCGCCAGTTCCGCTGCATGCTGCCAATGCGTCGTCGCACTCATCCCGTCGAGGAGGCCTGCCGCACCGAGAAAAAATGCACCGGTGCATACCGAGCCATATCGCCGCGTCCTTGGAGCGCGGCGCCGCAGCCATGCGTGCAAATCCCTGCTCGCATAGGCCATCGCGTAGTCGGGCGTGCCGGCCACGAGCATCGTATCGATCGAGCCGACTTCGTCGAAGATCGAGATGTCCGCGACCAGCGACATTCCTCCGACCTTGATCGTCCGGCCGGGCCCTGTCGCCACCAACCGAACCTCGTAGAGAGGTCCGCCCGACGAGTGGCGATTGGCTTCCAGAAAGGCATCCAGCGGCCCCGAGACGTCGAGAGACTGCGCCTGTGGCGGCACGATGATGGCAACCGATTTCCGCGCGGACTTTGCAGCCATTTTCCTGTTCCCTCGGCAGCGAGCGCCTTTCCGGGTGATAACCGCGCTGCCGGCCCATAAACGGTAACTGGCCAGAATAGTCGGATTGACGCCATTATGGCCAATCCAACGTATTCACTAATGCGTCATGCGTTGCCCGGCGAAGAAGCTGGACCTCATGCGGATGCAGTCTGCACGGGTAACAACAACTTTAACGATCCCGAGTTCAGTCACGGCAATGCTGACTTGATCCGCCAGCAATGCTGGCAAAACGCTAACACCCAATTTAATGGTCCGAATAACTCCGCGCGCCTAAATCGGATTCGAAACAGCCACGCCGCGCCAGTCCCCCCAACGCGGCGACATTATCCGGCTGTCGTGCGGACGGCGCATCCCGCGCCTTTGTCCCCCGGGGCGGGGCGTGCGCCGTCCGATTTTTTTGAGACGCTGAGATCACGGCGTCATCCCAAGCAGCGATTGAGACTGCGTGACTGAGATTCCATCACCGAAAATAGGTCACGGAAATCACGTCACGGAAATTTCCTGGGCATTTGCACAGGTCGCGCTCACGACCGCCGTGTTCGCTTTCGCTGTTCCCCGATTCAAATGCCCAACACGAAGACTTTGATGGAGAAGAATTTAGTGGAGAAGACTGCCGGGCACGCACATCTGCAGTCTATCGCGGCATCGGCGCTCACTCTGCTGAGACATGCCGATGGCTGACAAAGCGCTGTGGCGGCACATCCGCCCCTCTAAATGGAGAATGTCATGAAACGAAGAACGATGATGATTTTAGCAAGCGCGGTGCTCGCCGGAAGCCTGCTTGCGACGGGCGCACAAGCCCGAGGCGGTGGCGGCGGTGGCCATGGTGGCGGCTTCGGTGGCGGCTTTGGCGGCGGCCACGCGGGCGGCATCGGCGGCATGGGCGGCGGCCACATCGGCGGCCTGGGCGGCGGCCATATCGGCGGCCTGGGTGGTGGCCACATCGGCGGCTTTGCCGGAGGTCATGTCGCCGGACTCGGCGGAATTCACGCCGGAGGCCTTGGCGCAGGTAGAGTTGACGCAGGTAGAGTTGGCGCGGGTCGCATGGCGGGCCTCGACCATGAGCACCGTGGCTTCGGAAGGCATCGTTACGGCCTCTACAACTACGGACTCGATTGTCCGTATTACGATACGTACACCCCGCCGTACTACTGCACCTATTGAAGGCAGACGATCCGAAAGTCGCCGCGCGGCTTTCGCTGCTTGAGCGAAGCTCACCTGGAGATTTGGCGAATTCCACCCATCGCCAGCCTCCGGGGTGAGCTCAACTCACACCGCGGAGCGGCCCCGAATCCTTTCCGTTCGAGCGTGACGACACACGATGGAACCCCGTCACGAGCCCCGGATGGCCCCCCGAATTTAATGTCTTAACCCCCAATTTAATGGCTGCCGGCGCCCAGCGCCTATTCTTTAGTGATCCACGCAATTTTTGAACGGCAGTGGATATCGGATTTCAGAACGGAGCGAGTGACATGGGTATCGAGGGACAATTCAAGAGCCTCACAACTCGAACACAGCGCGAGCCGGTGGCGGCCGGCGACGGACGCGGCAAAAATTATCTCTGCGACATCCGGCGCTTCCCGATGCTCGAAAGGGACGAGGAATACAGGCTCGCCAAACGTTGGCGCGAGCAAGGTGATCGCGAGGCCGGCAATCAACTCGTCACAAGTCATATGCGTCTTGCCGTCAAAGTCGCTATGGGTTACCGCGGCTATGGCCTGCCTGCAGCGGAGATCATCTCCGAAGCCAACGTCGGCTTGCTGCTTGCATTGAACCGCTTTGACCCCGAACTGGGGTTCCGCTTTGCCACTTACGCGATCTGGTGGATCAGGGCTTCCATACAGGATTACATCCTGCGTTCGTGGTCGCTTGTGAAAATCGGCACGACCTCAAGTCAGAAGAAGCTGTTTTTCAAACTGCGCTCGGCAAAGAGCAAGATCGCCGCATTCGAAAACGGCGATCTGCAACCGGACCAGGTCGCCACGATCGCCAAGAGCCTCAACGTGTCGGACCAGGATGTGGTCGACATGAATTGGCGCCTCCGTGGCGATAAATCGATCAATACGCCGCTTCGTGACGACGATGAAGCCGGCGAATGGCAGGATTATCTCGTCGATCAATCGCCCTCGCCCGAGGCCATCGTTGTGGCGCAAGACGAGAAAGACCACCAGCATAAGGCATTGATCGCCGCCATCGATGTACTGAACGACCGCGAACGTCGCATTTTCGAGGCGCGGCATCTGGCGGACGAACCGCTCACGCTCGAGCAGCTTGCGGAACAATACAACGTGTCGCGCGAACGCGTCCGGCAGATCGAAGTGCGCGCGTTCGAGAAGGTACGGAAGGCGGCAAAGAACATCGTCGCCAAGAGCATCGTCGCAAAGTCGCCTGCGGCGTTGCAAGCATCCTGGAGTGCATGAATCCACCTGAAACGCCTCACTCAAGAGGTCGCAGGTCGCATCAACCGGCAGCCTCCGCCAATTCAAGCGATACGCCATGCTGTGTCGAAGCGCGCAGCAGGACCGGAGTCGATTTGTAGGAAGGTGTTCCGGATCTGGCGTCGTAATGATCGAGCGCCACCAGCACATTCGCTTCGGGATAATAGGCCGCGATCGAGCCCCGTGCGATATTGTAGGCGACCGCCGTCAACTTGCGCATGACACGCTCGGCCGGCTTCGTCCCCGCATCGGGCACCACGCTGATATCGACGAGATCGCCGTGCTTCAGACCTCGCCTGGCAAGGTCGTGCTGATTGACGAAGACGACGTCACGGCGCCCCGTGATCCCGCGATAGCGATCATTCAAGCCGTAAATCGTCGTGTTGTATTGATCGTGACTTCTGATCGTCGTGAGCGTGAGGGATTCACGATTCGACACTCGTGGGTCTTCGTCCAGACCGGAGTAGACGAGAAAATTTGCCTTTTTCGTCGGCGTCAACCACTCTCGTTCCGACGCGGCAACGTACAACCGAAATCCGCCCGGTTTCGCGATGCGGGCATTGAAGTCCGCGAATTCGGGAAAAATCGCCTCGATCGCGTCGCGGATTTTCCCGTAATCGGCGACCAGGTCTGCCCATCCGATCCGCGTGTTCGGTATGGTAGCCAGCGCCATCCCCGCGATGATTTGCGGTTCTGACCTGAGATGCTCGGACGCCGGCTTGAGCCCGCCGCGGGAAGCGTGAACCATCGACATTGAATCTTCTACGGTGACCGACTGCCGGCCCGTCGCCTGAACATCGATCTCGGTGCGTCCCAGACAGGGAAGAATAAAGGATTGCTTGGCGAGCAGCAGATGAGAACGATTGAGCTTGGTGGCAATATGCACCACAAGATCGAGGTTCCTCATCGCCTTGAACGTGACGTCCGGATCGGACATCGCCACCGCGAGGTTGCCGCCAAGACACACCAGAGCCTTCGAGCGCCCATCCCGGATCGCCTCGACGGCCTCAACGGCGTTATGGCCCTCGTTGCGTGGCGGCTCGAATCCGAACACACGGGCCAATCCATCCAGCAACGCTGCACTCGGGACCTCGGTAATGCCGACCGTGCGATCTCCCTGCACATTCGAGTGGCCGCGCAGCGGAGAAATGCCGGCGCCCTTGCGTCCGATATTACCGCGCAGCATCAAGAGATTGGCGATCTGCTGCACGTTACCGGTGCCGTGGCGATGCTGGGTGATCCCCATGCCGTAGTTGATGATAACTCGCTCCGCCTTGGCGTAGATATTGGCGGCGAACTCGATATCCGAGCGCGACAGACCCGAGACCTCCTGGATCGCATCCCACGAGGTCGCTTCAATGTCAGCCAGCAGTTCATCGATGCCGGCGGTATGATCCTTGATGAAATCGCGGTCGAGAACACCGGGACCGCCTTCGGCGAGGCTTTTCCTGTCGAGTGCCACCAGGCACTTCATCATCCCCTTCAGCACCGCGATATCGCCGCCGACCTTCACCTGATAGTAGGTCGACGCGATCGGCGTCGAACTCAACGTCAACATCTCCACGGGGTGCTGCGGTGAGGTAAACCGTTCCAGCCCGCGCTCGCGCAGCGGATTGAAGACGATGATCGGCACTCCCCGCTTCGAAACCGCGCGCAGCGTCGTCAGCATGCGCGGATGATTGGTTCCGGGATTGTGGCCCATGCAAAAAACCGCGTCGCAGTGATCGAAATCCTCCAGCATCACGGTTCCCTTGCCGACACCAATCGACTGCGGCAGGCCGACGCTGGTCGCCTCGTGACACATGTTCGAGCAATCGGGAAAATTATTGGTTCCATATTCCCGCGCAAACAACTGATAGAGGAAAGCCGCCTCATTGGAAGCCCTGCCTGACGTGTAAAATTCCGCCATATCGGGATGCGGCAACTGGCGGAGCGCGGTGCCGATCTTCGCGAGCGCCTCTTCCCACGAAATCGGCAGGTAGCGATCGGTTCCGCGGTCGTAGACCATCGGATGCGTAAGACGTCCTTCATTTTCGAGGTCGAAGTCCGGCCATTTCCAGAGTTCGCTGACCGTATGGCTGGCAAAGAATTCCGGCGTTGTCCGTTTTGCCGTCGCTTCCCACGAAACGGCTTTGGCGCCGTTCTCGCAGAACTCGAAAGACGAGGTATGTTTCGGATCCGGCCAGGCGCAGCCCGGACAATCGAAGCCGTGCGGCTGGTTCATGGTGAGAAGACCGTGTGTCTCTTTTACCACCGCCATCTGGCCGCGAACGGCATCGGCCACGGCTTTCAAGGCACCCCACCCTGCCGCAGCTCCCTCGTATTCGCCGACGCCTGCAACATCGTCTTCGCTCATCATGCTCTCCATCGCCGCGAAATCTCCGTCGGTTCCGATCGAACGGATATCTTCCGGAACGCTTCACCAATGGAAATCTGAAGCCAACGAGAGCTGCTCAAGTAAAATAGCGTTTAGGATCCTGAACGCTGAAGATTACCGGGCCGAGCGCGCGTCGATCACGTCCGGATTCACCAGCTTAAACCCCTATTTAATTGAACATTTTGGGGGACCAACCATTTAAGTGGTGGCAACATTTTCGGCTGGCCTGACAAGACAACGATCGTTGCGATCGAAATTTCGCCAAGCGCACTGGCAATGCCGACCCGCTTCAGGCGTCAAACACTGGCCAGCGAAGAACCGGGGATTGATCGATGTCGGATAGCCACGCGCCGGCAAAGCTTGTCGCGAAGCCGACCGACATAGGTGCTGCAACATCGCAACTCGCCGGCCACCTGACCGACATAGCAAAATCCCGCTCCGGATCATCGACTGGATTCAGGTTCGGCGACGCGGGCGTCAGAAGGAGAACGACAATGAGATTGTCGTTGGTAGCTGTGGTCTTTTCGGCGCTGGCCGTCTGCAACGCGGCGATGGCGCAAGTCGACGACGCGGTCGCGCCGACACCGACGATTGGCGCGACCTCGCCGCTTGGCATGACGACTGGTACAGCAAGTTCCCCGACCGGAATTCCGTTGGGCTCCACTGAAATCACATCGGCCGGCGTCAGTCCGGCGCCCACCGGCCTGGCGGGCAGCATTTCAATTCCAGCCACAAGCAGCAGTACGGCGTGTTCGACGGTCGCCACTTCGCCCACGGCCATGTTCGGGTCGAGCGCGATGTACGACGGGGGCGGAACGACACCCGGAGCCTCCACGCCTGCTACCGCGGTTGACCCGGGCACCTTGGCAGTCCCTGGCATGGCAACACCGTCGAATGCGGGAACGTTGACGTCGCCGGCAATGGCGACATCCTCCGGAATGCTGAACACGTCGGGAATGTGCGGCTCCGGCTCAGGCAGCATTGCTGCATCGTCCAGTCCAACATCAACCTCGGCCATCGCACCGGGCGGCGTCGCGCGAACCGGAATTCCATTCGGATCCTACGAGATTGGCAATCTTGGAGTTAGTTCCACACCATCGGTACCGCTACCTAGCGTATTACCAACCCCGGGCACCCTCGGGTCTGGCTCGATGCCAACGCTGCCCACCCTTTCACCCTCGACGGGAAGCGCCGCGACCTCGACGACGACCACAGGTAATCCGGCGTGCGCCGTCACCCCAACCGGAACCATCGGGAGTATGGCCGGGGCCGGGAACGCCGGAGCCGGTGGGATAACGACGCCGACGCAAATGCTTAAGTCAATATCTTCTCTGTGAAGGGTCATCATGAAAAAGAAAATCATGGCCTGCGCTACCGCATTGGCTGTTTGCGGAGCCTGGTCCTTGTTGTTCGATCACGCCGCCTTCGCGCAGGCCGGTATTACCACGGCCATGCCTTCGCTTGGCGCCACCTCTTCGCTCGGAATAGTCCCCGGTAAATCGGTCGGCCCGAGCGGCTTGCCGCTGGGCACATCGCCTGGCGTCGGCACCGTTCCCAATGGCTTGACGGGCACGATTACCGTTCCGAGCGCCAGCAGCGGCGCGGCATGCTCGACTGTTGCGACTTCGCCGGAAGGAACGTTCGGATCTCCCACGACCTATGACGGTGGCGGAATGGCAGGCGCAGCCCCGACGCCAGCCACCACAGCAACGCCGGGCAGCCCGTCGATACCATCAGGAATGTCGTCGTCGGGAATATCCACATCGTCGGCAATATCCGCGACGTCGGGAATATCGACAACCTCGGGAACGCTGGCGACATCAGGATTGACGGGAATGTGCGGCTCCGGCGCGAGCAGCGTTACCGCGTCGTCAAACCCGACAGCCACAACGTCGTCGACCATCGCACCGAGCAGCGCCACTGCCGCCGGAGTTCCGTTGGGATCTTACGAGATCGGAAATCTCGGGGTTAGTTCGGCGCCAGCCGTACCGACAGCAAATGTTTCGCCCTTTGCCGGCACCGCGGGATCGAGTTTGCCGGCGCCGACGATGCCCGCTGTCGCGCCGGCCACCGGTTCATCCACCACGCCAGGTACTACCCCGTGAAGCGAGAGCGGCCATGAAAAAGAGAGTCGTTGTTTCTGCCTTGTTGATGGTGGCGCTTGCGGCGGGCAGTCTGCTGTATTTCACGCACATCCGCCCGTTGGAGAAGGTCGAAGCCGAGCCCACCGTGTCCACTGTGCCTACGGTGCCGATTGTCGCCGGCCCGGTCACGCAGCATGACGTGCCGATCTATCTCAGCGGAGTCGGCACGGTGATTGCGTACAACACCGACATCGTGCGTGCCCAGATCCAGGGCCAAATCATCAGCATCAACTTCACCGAAGGCCAGACCGTACATGCCGGCGACCTGCTCGCGCAGATCGACCCGCGTCCCTATCAGGCCTTGATCGATCAATACACCGGAAACCTGGAACGCGACCAGGCGCAGCTCAAGAATGCCGAGGCCAACCTCACCCGTTACACCACGTTGGGGAGCAAGGGCTGGGCCACACCACAATTGGTCGAGACCCAGCAGGCGCAAGTTGGCGAATTGCACGCGGCTATCAAAACCGATCAGGCATTGATCGACGCCGCGAAGGTGCAGCTTAGCTACACGCGCCTGACATCGCCGATCGATGGCGTAGTCGGCATTCGTCAGATCGACGTCGGCAACATCATCAGCCCGTCAAATACCAACGGCCTCGTCGTGGTCACGCAGGTCGATCCGATTTCGCTGATCTTCACTTTGCCGGAGACGAACCTGCCGCAAATCCAGCAGCAACAGCAAAAGATCAAGAAGCCGCTGAAGGTCATCGCCTACAGCCAGGATAACACGATGAAGCTGGATGAAGGGGAACTCGGCCTCGTCAACAATGAGATCCTGCAGACCACCGGCTCGATCCAGCTCAAGGCGAATTTTTCCAACAAGGCGAGAAGGCTCTGGCCCGGCGAACTGGTCAACGCGCGGCTGCTGGTCGACACGCGGCATAACGGCCTGACCGTTCCCGCTGCGGTGGTGCAGCAAGGTCCGAAAGGAACCTACGCTTACGTCGTCAACCCTGACAACACCGTGGCCATCCAGCCGATCAAAGTCGCGCAGATCAGCGACGGGCAGGCATTGATCGATTCCGGACATCACGGCCGACGAACAGGTGGTGGTCGACGGACAATACAAGCTGCAGCCGGGTGTGCATGTCAGGTTGCTGCACGGCAAGGCCGCACGGGAAGCGGCAGCACAGGACGCTTTGCAGGCGCCCATCCCATGAATATCTCCGCCCCGTTTATCCAACGGCCGATCGCCACCGCGCTGGTGATGCTAGGTTTGTTGGCTGCAGGCTTGATCACCTACCCGCTCTTGCCGGTAGCGTCGCTGCCCAACGTCAACTACCCGACGCTTTCGATCACGGCGCAGCTACCGGGCGCCGACCCGCAGACCATGGCTTCCACCGTGGCATCGCCGCTCGAGCTGCAGTTCGGCGAGATCCCGGGCCTTACCCAGATGACGTCGGCGAGCGGTTTAGGCTACAGCCAGATCACCCTGCAGTTCGATTTGAATCGCCAGATCGACGGGGCGGTCAGCGATACGCTGTCGGCAATCAATGCCGCGATGGCCTATCTGCCGAAGAACATGCCGTATCCGCCGCTCATCCGCAAAGTCAATCCGGCTGAAACACCGATCCTGGTGCTGGGGGTTACTTCGGACAGCCTGCCGTTGACCGTTGTTGACGCTTACGCGCAGAACATCCTGCTGCAAAAGATCTCTCAGATATCCGGCGTAGGCCTCGTCGGCATCGGCGGCGAGCAGCAGCCGAGCGTCCGCGTCCAGGTCGATCCTCAGGCATTGGCCGCTCGCGGTATCAATCTGGAGGATGTGCGCACGGTGCTCGGCCAGGCGAACGTCGATCTCCCGAAAGGAACACTCAACAGTCCCCGTCAGACCTTCACGCTCAATACCAACGATCAGCTGTTCAAGCCCGATAAATACGCCGACCTGATCATTGCCTATCGTAACGGGTCGCCGGTCCGCATCCGTGATATCGGCCAGGCCGTGAGTGCGGGAGAGAACGAGCTGATTTCCGCCTGGTTCAACCAGAAGCGGGCAGTCTATCTGGCGATCCAGCGCCAGCCCGGCGCCAACGTCATCGAGACGGTGGGCCGGATCAAGGCAATGATGCCAGTGCTCGAGGCCTCGATCCCGGCCGCCGTCAAGGTAAACGTCATTTCCGATCGCACCCAGACCATTCGCGCATCGGTCGACGACGTGCAGTTCACGCTCATGCTGACGGTTGTGCTCGTCGTCATGGTGATCTTCATATTCCTGCGCAGCTTCTGGGCGACCGTTATCCCGGCCGTGACCGTGCCGCTGGCGCTGGTGGGCACCTTCGCGGTGCTCTACGAAATGGGCTACAGTCTCGACAACCTCTCGCTGATGGCGTTGTCCATCGCGGTCGGATTCGTAGTCGACGACGCTGTCGTCGAGATCGAAAACATCACTCGGCACATAGAGGAAGGCTTGTCGCCGTACGACGCCGCGATGAAGGGGTCCGGCGAGATCGGCTTCACCGTCATGGCGATCACGTTCTCGCTGATCGCCGTTTTCATTCCGCTGTTCCTGATGAGCGGCTATGTCGGATTGCTGTTTCGCGAGTTCGCGGTGACGGTGAGCGTGGCGCTCGTCCTCTCGCTGGTGATCTCGCGGACGCTCACGCCGATGATGTGCGCCTACCTGCTCAAGCCGCAGCGCAAGGAGCATGGATGGCTCTACCGGATGTGCGAGCGCGGCTTCGATGGCCTGCTTCACCTCTATGAAGCGGGCCTCAAGATCGTGCTGCGGCATCAGTTCACGACGTTGATGGTGATGTTCGGCACCATCGCGCTGACCGGCTATCTCTACGTGGTCATTCCCAAGGGTTTCTTTCCCCAGCAGGACACGGGATTGATCATCGGCCAGTCCGAGGCGGCGCAGGACATTTCCTACCAGGCCATGCTGGAACGTCAGCAGGCTCTCCAGGATGCCATCATGCGGGATCCGGCCGTCGACACAGTCGGAGCGGCGGTCGGCGCCGGCGGCGGCGTCTACACACTCAATGACGGCCGCGTATTCATTCAGCTCAAGCCCGCAAATCAGCGGGATAAAATCGACAAGGTAATCGCGCGTCTACGGACCAACCTCGCCGCCAGGGTTCAGGGCATCACGCTCTACATGCAGCCCGCGCAGGACATCACCATCGGCGCGCGGCTCAACAAGACCCAGTTTCAGTACACCTTGAACGACGCCGATCCCGGCGAACTCGACCACTGGGCGGCGCTGTTTCTCGACAAGATCAAGTCGGTGCCCGGCGTCGCCGACGTCACCACCGATCAGCTCAATGCCGGCCCGATGCTCGACATCACCATCAAGCGCGATGTTGCCTCGAGCTATGGCATCCTGCCCTACACGATCGACAACACGCTCGACGATGCCTTCGGCCAACGCATCGTCTCGACCATGTACACCACCTTGCAGCAATACCATGTGATTCTGGAGGTCAATCCGAAATTCCAATATGGACCCGAGGCGCTTAACGGCATCTATGTCAAATCATCGAGCGGGCAGCAGGTACCATTATCCACGCTGGTCGACACGGTGGTGAAGACCGCGCCACTCGTGATCAATCACCAGGGACAATTCCCCTCGGTGACGATCTCGTTCAATCTTGCGCCCGGCGCCGCGATAGGCCAGGCCGTGAGCGGTATTCAGGCGGTTAAAAAGGAACTCCACCCGCCGCTCTCGCTCCAGACCAGTTTCCAGGGAAACGCCCAGGCATTTGGAGCGTCGTTGAAGAGCACGCCGATCCTCATCATCGCATCGCTGTTCGTCATCTATCTCATCCTCGGCGTGCTCTACGAAAGCCTGATCCACCCGATCACCATCATCTCGACCCTGCCCGCGGCCGGCATCGGCGCGCTGCTATTGCTGATGGCGGTTCACATCGATCTGAGCGTGATCGCGATCGTCGGCTTGATATTGCTCATCGGTATCGTCAAGAAAAACGGCATCATGCTGGTCGATTTCGCGCAACAAGTCGAACACGCCGAAGGTTTGACGGCCGAAGAATTGATTTACCAGGCCTGCGTGCTCCGCTTCCGACCGATCCTGATGACCACGATGGCGGCGCTGCTCGGCGGCGTTCCGATGATGGTGGGTACGGGGGTCGGCTCGGAGATCCGTCAGCCGCTCGGTTACGCGATCGTCGGAGGTCTCGCGGTGTCGCAGATCCTCACGCTCTATACGACGCCGGTCGTCTACATCTATCTCGACCGACTGCAGACCCGGTTTTTCGGAAATAAGAAACAACCGGCTCCCAGCGGCGCACAGCCAGCGCCCGCCGAGTGACCGAAGATCGCAGCGGAAGCAAATGGCGATTTTCCATGAGGAGTCCAGGATCTCATGGTGAGGAACATGACTTCGCAGATCTTGAACGGTGAGCTCGCCAGCACGGAAGTGGAGGCCTAAACCGCAATTTACTGGCTCTCCGATCAGCCACTGCCTAACTCCCCGATTGCACATCCAACCGAACAGATGCGGGACACCATGAGCTCTTCTGCTGCCATCCACATCGTCAGCCCGGCGCAATTCGATCGCGCAACAGCGCAGACGCCGGGTTCCGAGCGTCGTGCCGCGATCGCGCCGGCGCTCGGTATCGCATCCGCCATCTGGGGCGGGACGTTCGAGGTAGAACCGGGGTCCCGGACTGGCATTCATCATCACGGCGAACAGGACACGATTGCCTACGTTCTCTCGGGTATCTGTGAGATTCGCTGGGGCGAGCGAGGAGAATTGGTCGCGCGTGCAAAGGCGGGCGATTTCATTCACGTCCCCGCCTTCCTGCCGCACATGGAAATCAATCCATCGAACCAGGAATTGTTTCGATGGGTTGTCGTGCGAAGCACCGCAACGCCCATTGTCATCAATCTTCCTGACAACACCTGGCCGTAAGCCGGATGTTTCAGAGTTGCGGGATGGCATTTGGTCGTAAGCCAACTGCTTTCCCGCGCAAGATTTTTTCCCCGAGCCGTCCGCATGACCGGAACCAAAAGAGCAAACATCCGACGCCGCTCGATCGTGGTCACCGGGGTCGCTATTGCCGCGACCGCCATCCTCGCAATCGGTGTCGCGGCTTCGCGCAGTGTGGCGGCTGACCCGGAAGCAGCGCCGTCGCCTCGTGCCACCGATTATCTGCCGAGCATCAGCGATCTGATGATTGCGACCATTCAACCGCGCCATGAGCGTCTCTGGCGGGCCGAGCAGAATGAAAATTGGGAATTCGCGACTTACGAGCTTGGAAATCTCCGCGGCGCGTTCAATCGTTTGGGGCAGGCCCATCCCATTGAACACGACATCTCCTTTCCGGAGATGATCGCCTCGGTCACGGACCAGCCATTTAGGGAGATCGACAGCGCGATCAAATCCAAAAACCACAAGACGTTCGCCAAAGCCTATGCTGATCTGACGGCCGCTTGCAATTCCTGTCATCAGGCGCTCAACCACGGCGTGGTCGAAATCCGCGTACCGAACCCTACATCTGCGTCGGATTTAAACACCGGCGACACATCGGGGAATTGACGCGTCGTGACCCCGAAGCTCCCTGCTGCACCGGCCCGAAACAGAATCTGAACACTAATTTAATGGCTCCCGGTCATCGGGAGCATATTTTCCAAATAGCCCCAGTCAATTTTGGATAGGAGATGTCGATGTTTTCGAGACGCGAAATGCTGGCGGTTTCCGCTGCGGGCGCGATGCTGACAGCAGGCGCGGCGCGCGGCGCCTCCTTCGGCAATCCGGACCTGCCGCCGCAAGGCGCCATCAACGCCAAAGGTCCGGGAAATCTCGCGGACCCGGGCCCGCAAAGCGAGGCGCTCGGCAAGCAGTTTCCCTCGGCGCAATTTCCGCCGGCGACCGATGTCGGCGGCATGCCGATGGATTGGGCCTCATTCAACAATGCGCCCAAACGCGTCCAGAACGGCGGCTGGGCCCGCCAGGTGACGGTGGAAGACTTCGCGATTTCCAAGGAGATCTCAGGCGTCAACATGCGGCTGACCGCGGGCGGAATCCGGGAACTGCACTGGCATCAGGCCGCCGAGTGGGCGATCATGACGTACGGCAGTTGCCGCGTGACCGTTCTCGACGCGGCGGGCCAGCCATATGTCGCCGATGTCAACGAGGGCGACCTCTGGTATTTTCCTGCCGGCGCTCCGCATTCGCTGCAAGGGATCGGCTCTGACGGCTGCGAATTCGTCATTTGCTTCGACGACGGCCACGCCAACGAATTCAACACATTGCTGGTATCGGACTGGTTTGCTCACACGCCGCCCGAAATACTGGCCAAGAATTTCGGCGTTCCGGCAGAGACATTCGCGAAAATTCCATTGCAAAATCTCTGGATCTTCCAGGGCACCGTGCCCGGCGACCTGGTCGCGGACCGCGCCGCGATCAGCAAGAACGCGGCCGTCCCGCCCTATCCGTTCATCTTCCCGCTTGGATCCTCAAGACCAACCAAGGAATCCAGCGGCGGCGTTATTCGCGTTGCCGACAGTAGCAACTTCAACGTCTCGACGACAGTGGCCGCGGCGCTGGTGACCGTTCGTCCCGGCGGCGTGCGAGAGATGCACTGGCACCCAAACGCCGACGAATGGCAGTATTATATCAAGGGCAAGGGGCGCATGACGGTGTTCAATACCGGTCCCAATGCGATGACGATGGATTTCAATGCCGGCGACATTGGTTACGTCAGGAAAAACTTCGGGCATTACATCGAGAACGTCGGCGACACCGACCTGCAGCTTATCGGCGTCTTCAGGGCTCCCCACTATCAAGAGATTTCGCTGTCCAACTGGCTGACGCATACGCCGCCGGCGCTGGTAGCCCAACATCTGAACATAGACGAAGCAACCATCGCGAAATGGCCGGACAACGCCCCCGGCGTGATGCCCAAGTCTTAGTCCCCAGCGTTGGTCCCCAGCCTTGGTTCCAGATTGGCGATCTCAAGGTCAACGTGCCCGGCACGGGCGAGGTTGCTCGTGCCGCAATCAGTAGCGGCCGGGCCGTAACAGGAAAGAAACATGAACCCAATCAGCAAAATCACGCTTGGCATGACCGCGGAGACGACGGTGATCGTTACCCCAGATATGACGATCGGTCATTTCGTGGCGCACATGCCGCCGGTCTACGCCACGCCAATGATGATCCTGCATATGGAAATGGCGGCAGGCAACTCGATCGCCTCACACCTGCCGGAGGGCTTCGTCAGCGTCGGCATGGACGTGAAAGTCCGCCACCTCGCCGCGACGCCGATCGGCCGCACCGTCCGCGCCATTTCCCGGGTCGTCAAGATCAATCCGAAGGGCGTTGTGTTCGAGGTCGAGGCCTGGAACGGCTCCCGCAAGATCGGCGATGGCACGCATTGTCGCGGCATCGTCAACGTGGTGGAGTTCGAGAAGCGGTACGGCGTAAGACAGTTCGCCTGAGCGATGCGATCCGCGCCTCTCCCACAATGGAGAGGCAAGTAAACCCGTTGACAACGGCGGCGAGACCGGCGTCAGCGTCGCCGCGATAGCGGTCCCCCTAGCGGGCTCGTTGCAGCTTTAGTGGTGCCCATAGCCAGCCGCTCCGCTGACCTTGCCTCTGAAAACCCTGTAGCTGACGAACGTGTAGATCAGCATAAGCGGAAAGACGATCAGGCCGCACCCCCAGAACATGAACACAAGACTGGATTGCGGCGCGGCGGCTTCGTTGACGGTGATGACGAAGGGGATCATGTAGGGCCAGAACGAAAGCGCCAGGGTTCCAAAAGCCGACATGAAGATCAGCGCCACCATGTAGAACGGCCAATGATCATTGTGGCGCAGGATGCTGAATGCGAGCACGGTTGCCGCCACCGCTCCAACCGCCGGGAATACGAAGAGGTACGGCCGATCGGTCCAGCGGTGCAGGATGGGGAGGTTTTCCACCAGCGCATAAGCGAAGACGACCACAAGAAATGCGAGCACGCCGACCGCGAGAACCGGAATCTGCCGATGCGCCACGTCACGGACCTCGCCCTCGCATTTCTTCGCGAGCCAACAGGCACCGAGAAGCGCGTAGCCGAGGCAGAGCCCGATGCCGCACAGCATCGCAAATGGTGTAAGCCAACCGAAGGCGCCCCCGGAATATTGGCCGTTCGTGACTTGCAATCCTTCCACCAGCGCGCCGACCATCAGCCCCTGGATAAAAGTCGCGATCAAGGATCCGCCGGCAAAGCTGAGATCCCAGAGCCACCGCAACCGCTCTGTTTTATAGCGAAACTCGAACGCCACGCCGCGCAGGATCAAGCCCAGCAGCATGACGATGACGGCGAGATAGAACGCCGACATCACAGTCGCGTAGACGAACGGAAAAGCTCCCCACAGAATGACGGCGGTCACAACCAGCCAGGTCTCGTTGCCGTCCCAGATCGGCGCGACTGCGTTCAACATCGCGCCGCGCCTGGCTTCGCCGTTCGCGAGCCCGAACAGCAAGCCGACCCCGAGATCGACCCCATCGAGAAGCACATAGAGGAGAATGCTGATGGCCAAAAGCGAGACCCAAAATGTGATCATGGCTATTCTCCGGCGCCGGCGTGGCTGGGTTCCAGAATTGGTTCGTCATCGGGCAGCGACATCGGCCGGTTCGGAACCACGAGATGCGGGACCACGAACGGCTTTCTCACCGGGCCGTTGCGGATGAGGCGGTAGATGTAAAACGTGCCGAACAGAAAGATGAAGGCATAGACCGCACAGAAGATCACGAGCGAGATGATGGCCTGGTACGTCGTCAGGAATGGCGTCATCGCTTGCGCCGTTCGCAACACGCCAAAGACGACCCAGGGCTGACGGCCGACCTCGGCGGTGAACCAGCCGGTAACGATCGCGATGAAGGGCAGCGGAAAGCTGAAGAACGTCAGCCAAAGCATGGGGCGGTTGAACACCAGGCGATGTCGGAAATTCAGATAGGTGCCGTACCAGGCGAGCCCCAGCATCGCCAGACCGCATCCCACCATGATCCGGAATGTAAAGAACGGGATGACAACGGGCGGCCAGTTCTGCCGCGGGATGCTGTTTAATCCGGTTTCCGCCGCCGTGAGGCTATCGGCATCAATCACGCTGCCGAGGGGCGGCGGAAGTGTGATCGCGAACAGATTGCGCCGGTGCTCTACATCCGGCCAGGCGAACAGGACCTCGGAAGCCGGCTTCTCGTCGTTCCAGCGACCTTCAATCGCGGCCATCTTGGACGGTTGGTAGGTGTTGACGTATTCACCGGTCAGATGTCCGAACAGGAGCTGAATTGGCATCAGCACAGCCGCGAGACCAAGGCCCATGCGCAGCATGATTCTTGCCTCGGCGTGGTAAGTCTTCCGCAGCACGTACCAAGCCCCGGTCGCGGCAACACAGAACGCCCCGGTCAGATAGGCAGCGAGCAACATGTGGGGAAATCGCGACCAGACCACCGAATTGAAGAGGATCCTGGTCCAGTCGTTGGGAACGAAGGCGCCGTTTTCCAGGACATAGCCTGACGGCACCTGCATCCAGCTGTTGTTGACCATGATGAAGAACGCCGAAAACGTGGTCCCCAGCGCAACCATCGCGGTTGAAAACAAATAGAACCATGGCGGCACGCGGCTGCGGCCAAAGATGAGAACGCCAAAGAAACTGGCCTCGAGCATGAACGCCCAAAAGGTCTCATACATCAGGAGCGGGCCCTGGATCGGCCCGGACATTTTCGACAATGTGCTCCAATTGGTGCCGAACTGGAATGCCATCACGACGCCAGACACCACACCCAATCCGAACGCGACGCCGAATATCTTCAGCCAGAATTCAAAGATCACGCGATAGGCCGGACGGCCGGTCCCAAGCGACATGGCTTCGAGAACAGTGAGCCAGGCTGCCAGTCCGATCGTGAAGGATGGAAAGATGATATGGAAAGTGATGGTGAACGCGAATTGAATTCGCGACAGCAGAAGCGCCGTCATGTCCATTGCAACTGCTCCCGGTCCGAGTTCGGCCTTCCAAAAAAGCTAATAGCGGGACAAGGGAGGGCTATTAAATTTGTGGTTAGGGTTCAATTTCGAACTAAACCGGCAGTGGCGATTCAGCGCTTTCGACCGATGCACAAGGAGAATCATCGATAACAGCGATTCTCTTCATCACGAATTTTCATCACAGCGAAATCCCGGCTCAGGGATCTGACCCGATCGCTCCATTAACCGATCGCCAACGGAGTTGCGTCACGCAGCAACGCTGCGTGACGGCGGCGCCATGAATTCCGGGCCCACCGGATCGGTGATGGTTTCGCTCAGGATCCGCTCGATCTCGGCCTTGGCGGAGGCATCGAGCGACCAGCCGATCACGTCGTCGGCTGGCTGCAACTGATCGGGATGACGCGCGCCCCACAACGCGGTGGTGATGCCCTGGTCGAGCATCCAACGGACCGCCAGGTGAATAACACGCTTGCCGAAGCGTCGCTGGGCGAGCCGATCGAGCTTCTGTACGGCGGCCACATATTGTGCGAACCGAGGCGGAACGAATTTCGGGTCAGTGCGCCTCAGATCGTCGCCATCGAAGACCGTATCTGTCTTCATTCGACCGGACAGCAGGCCACGGCACAACGCGCCGTATCCCAGCGTGGCAATTTTATTTTCCCGGCAATAGGGCAGAAGGTCAGCCTCGATTCCGCGTTCGAACAGATTGTACGGCGGCTGCAACACATGCAGCGGCGCGATGCGCCGGAACCGTTCCATCTGGAGAACCGAAAAATTGCTCACACCGATGGCGCGGATCTTTCCCTGCTCTAGCAAGGTTTGCATCGCGTCCGCGGTCTCTTCGATCTGAACCAGCGGGTCGGGCCAGTGAACCTGATAGATATCGATGTAATCGGTTCGAAGCCTGCGCAAGGAATCCTCGACCTCGCGCAGGATACGGGCGCGGCTGGCGTTACGGAATACCCTGCCGCCGTCCCATTCCAGTCCGGCCTTGGTGGCAATAACGACGTCAGAGCGCAGCCCGCCTTCCGCGATCGCCTTGCCTACGATCTCTTCAGAACGCCCGAATCCGTAGACCGGCGCGGTGTCGACAATGTTGATGCCATGCTCGAAGGCGGCGCGGATGGTCGCGACCGACTTGGCTTCGTCGGTTCCACCCCACATCCAGCCACCGATCGCCCAGGTACCGATAGCAATCGGCGACACCTTGAGCGACGTGCCGGGAATGTCCGTAAATTCCCTGTTCATCTCGACGGCTTCTGATTGATGAGCCATGATCTGTTCCTTTCTCTCGATATCTGCGTTTAGGATTCCGATTGGCGGATCGCTCCGACCTCAATCGGGGATCACAGATGGTACGGCGTAGATTCCCGCTGCCTCCTCGGCGATCAGCCCAAGCGCGGTCCAATCGAGTTCGCCGTAGCCGCGCGCGATTCCCGTGATGAGCCGGTCCCGGACCACATTGACCGAGGGCATCGGGGCGCCCGCTTTCTCCGCTTCCGCAAGCGCCAGGCGCACATCCTTGAGCACGAGAGGCAGGACAAATCCGGCCGCGTAGGTCTGCCTGGCAATCTTGTCGCCGTAAATCTTGTGCGCACGTCCACCGAACATCGTGCCCGTCATGATGTCGATGAAGGGCTGCGGATCCAGCCCATGCTTCCGCACCACAGCAGCCGCCTCGCCGAGCACCTCCAGCGCCGTCGCGCTCATCATGTTGCCGAGCAGCTTGAAGAGATTTGCATCTTGCGGATCGCTGCCGACGACAAACGTCCGCTGTCCGAGACTGTCGAAGATCGGCTGGCACCGTTCGACATCGGCCGGGACGCCGGCGGCGACGATGAACAGTTGGCGCGCTTTGGCGGCATCCGGATTCCCGAACACCGGCGCTGCTACATAGCTCTGTCCGAGCCGCGCATGCTCGGCTGCCAGCTGCGAGGCCGCCGCGGTGCTGATCGTGCTCATCGACAGATGGATCGCGCCGGGCATCAGGCCCGCGGCCAGACCGTCGAGATCATCGCCCCTGTCACCGAACACGATTTCGAGCACGGCGGCGTCGTCCGGCAACATACTGATCACGACCTCGCAATCGAGCAGGTCACCGATATCGGTTGTGGGCCTGAGACCGAGGGCCTCAAGCTGGCGAATCCGGTCGGGGCGACGGACATATGCGATTACCCGGCGCCCGGCAGCCGCAAGGTTGGTTGCCATCGCCGTTCCCATACGGCCAAGGCCGATGAAACCGATATCGCCCATGACCGGCGGGCGGCCGGATTGGGAATTGCCTTGAATTTCAGATAAGCCTCCCAAAGCGGAAGGCTTGCCGACTTCATATTTGGACATTGAAACTCCTGATCGTCCGAAGCAGCGCCACCTCATGCGCACCTTGCGACGGACACAACCGAGGATGTGGTAACGAGTGGATTTTTCGCTTGTCTCGGCTTGCCCTGCACTGGGTCTTCTTGCTTGGATTTCCCGAAGACGGCGGTCGATCGCATCCGTCAAGGCCCACGCGTCGTTCCTGGTTGCTGCATGCCGCTGCGATGACTTCGAAATCCGCGATCTGAAACACCAATTTAATGGCGCGGAAAGTCGACAGTTTCTATTGTTTATTTGGGCTCAAATTTCCGCACAGGCGGAGCGCAAACGCAGCAAACGTTTCTTCAACTATGAAAAGCAACGGTGGCCTTGTTCGCGAGTTCACCGCCGATTCCATGCATTCGAGGAGAACATTCTGGCGCAGGAGGAAATCCAATATCCATGCCGGTAGAAGGACTCAGCGGCAGCGGCATTAATCCTTCCGGGCTTCGTTCGTCTCATCGATCGATCGTCGAGATTTCGCCGCCCGATATCGTATGTCGCCGACTGGCACAATGGGGCGTAATCCAGGCGGACACCGTGAAGATGACCCGGCGTGGCACTTTCGAATACGGCTTTCAGGCCCGGCGGCATTTGCTGATCGCTCACGAGCGGGCAGAACGACATGAAGGCGAGACGTTTATCGAGGGCCTGCCAAAATCGACCCTGCGCGAGTTCAATTGCAAGCTGAGCTTAGTGCCTGCGGGACATCGGTTCTACGGGTGGGAGACGCCACGGGTACTGACACGCGCCACCTATTTCTACATTGATTTGCAGGATCGGCTGTTTGATCCGGAAACTCGCATCGCCTCCTCCAGGATCAGCCCGCGCCTGTTCTTCTTCGATCACGCGGTCTGGGACACCGCACTCAAGCTCAAGGCCGAAGTCGGAAACCCCGATCCTTCGAGCCGCCTGTATGTCGAGGCCTTGAGCTTCGCGCTGATGCACGAACTTGTTCGATCGGGACGAACGGCATCCCGCACGGCGTCGCCGCTTCGTGGCGGCTTGCCGAGGTGGCAGCAGAAGCGCGTGGCTGAATTCATCGAAGAACATCTCGCGGAGGACATTTCGCTCGCCACGCTGGCAGAACTAGTCGACCTGAGCCTCTATCACTTTGCGCGCGCCTTCAAACTATCCTTCGGCGTGCCGCCGCATCGCTACCATATGGCCCGCCGCATGGAACGCGCCAGGAGCCTGTTGCAGGGATCGGCGCTCTCGGTGACCCGGATCGGTATCCAGATCGGCTTTCGCGACACCAGCTCTTTCACGAGAGCCTATCGCAAGTTCGCCGGTGTTGCGCCGAGCGAATATCGGCGCCACCAGGAAACCACGCAGTCAATCGTTTGATTTCGGTCCGCCGTGATAACGATATCGATCGGGTTCATACGCACGATACAGCATCATGGCGTACCCGCTCTGCCAGTCGTAGCCACCACCGAAATGCGGATTGCCTGATCCGGGGATCTGACCATTTGCATCGGAGTAGAACTGCGCCCGATAGCCGGGCCCTTCGGTGACAGCCTGAGCCATAGCGGTCGTGGCAAAAGTTGCCGCGACAGCCGCGACGGCGCCCATCAATGCCAATTTCATCTCACGTCTCCTGATGGTTGATGCAGGCCACATGGGGAGGCAGCCGCAGTTCCGCCAATCAATTCTGTTTCAACTTGTTTGGTTTCAATGCATTTGCTGCCGCCGCCGCGGCAACACGCCTGATCCTTAATTGACGCCGCCGCGAGCTCTGTTCAGAGCGTTTTCGATGCAGTTGATCAAGACAGGCCCGGCGAACGGTTTGGCCAGGAAGCAAATGGCTCCAGCCTTCAGCGCCCGGGCGCGGACGCTATCATCGGGGAAGGCTGTAATGAAGACAAACGGCGCGTTGTTTCCCAGCGTGCGCATATGCGTCAGCAGGTCCAACCCGCTCATCACCGGCATCTGCACATCTGCAACGACGCATGAAGAGTCGCCCAGGCGGGCTGACTTCAGAAAGTCAACCGCCGACGCAAAGGTATGGACCTGGTATCCGTGCGAACTGAGAAGATTATCGGTCGCAGCACGGACAGATGCATCATCGTCGATAACTGAAATGACTGAGAGCGTTGACAAGGCGGGCCTTCCTGAAGCGAGTGCAGCACACCCTATCTAGCGATGCACCGGTTCAAAAGTGACCCGCCAATCGGGATCGTGGAATTATACTTAAGTTTGTAAGCTCAAGGACCTAGGCGCGTTTCGAACGATGCAAATCGTTGACAGTCAGCCACGGCGATGAATTCCGAGCATTTCGGCCTTTCTCACCAAATCGGCCAGCGACTTCGAGCCCATTTTCCTCATGATATGCCCACGATGGATCTTCACGGTAATCTCCGCGAGTCCCAGTTCGGCAGCGATCTGTTTGTTCATGAGGCCGGACGATACCAGAGTCAAAATCTCCCGCTCGCGGGGGGTCAGGCTCTCCAGAAGCGCTCTTAAATTTGCGATTATCTTGTCGGTTTCCCGACGTTGCCGATCCCGATCGATCGCCGTCACCACGGCGTCCAGCATGTCCTGGTCGCGAAACGGTTTGGTCAGGAAGTCGACGGCGCCGCCCTTCATGGCCCTGACGGTCATCGGAATGTCGCCGTGACCGGTCATGAAGATCACTGGAATATGGATATTCGCCTTGGTTAGCTCGGTTTGGAAATCCAGACCGCTTAGCCCTGGCAACCTGATATCAAGGACCAGGCAGCTGGCGACATCGGGAAGCCCATTTTGCAACATTTCGGACGCCGAGCCGAATACCTCGACCTCCAATCCCACCGATTGAAAAAGGTTGGTGAGCGCTCGGCGCATCGATGCGTCGTCTTCGACAATGAAAACGATCGATTCCCGGGTGCTGGTGGGCTTGGACGATGATTTGGGACGATCGGTCAAAACGCATCCTCCTCCTGATACAAGGGCAGGAAGAACTGAAATGTAGCACCGGGCCCCTCGTTTTTGGAAGCTGACAGGCGCCCTCCATGAGCTTCCACGATCGACCGGCAGATCGAGAGCCCCATGCCCATACCGCCGGACTTGGTGGTGAAAAAGGCCTTGAACAGCTGGTCCGCATCTTGGGCGGAGATGCCGACACCGCAATCCGTCACGCTCAGGCGCATGCCATGCGCTTCATCCAGGCACGATCGAATTGCCAGTTCGCGCGGCCGATCGCTGACCAGTTCCATGGCCTCAATGCCATTCATGACCAGGTTGATAACAACCTGCTGCAACTGGACTCGATCGCCGAGGACCATGCGTCTAGCCGGTGCCAATTCCACTCGCAACGATACCTGGTGGCTGATCAGTTCGCGCTGCACCAGTTCAATGACTTCCCTGACGACGTCATTGAGGTCGAGCGGCGCCTTCTCCGTATCGGTCTTGTTCGCAAGCGCCCGGACCCGCCGGATCACCTCGCCTGCCCGGTTGCCGTCGTCGATGATCCATTCCACCGATCGGCGCGCCGCATCCAGATCGGGCGTTTCGCGGTCGAGCCAGCGCAGGGAAGCTTCGGCATTAGCGACCACCGCGGCGAGGGGCTGGTTCACTTCATGAGCGATGGAAGCCGTGAGTTCGCCCAGCGTCGTCACCCGCGTGACATGCGCGAGTTCCACCTGCGCCCTGTGCAGCTTCTCCTCGGCCTGCTTGGTCGCTGTAACATCGACCACGGCCCCAATGAACTCCAGATGGCCGGCATGATCCCTGTTAACGTGAGCGACAACGTGGACATATTTGATTGAGCCGTCCGGCATCAGCAATCGGTGCTCATAGTCGAGATCTGTTCCGTCGCGGGATGCGCGGTCAATTGTCTGCGCCACTCGGGCGCGATCTTCGGGGTGACTACGTTGAAGAACCATTTCGAAAGTGACGGAGTGCGGATCGTCGAATCCGAGAATTCTGAAGAATTCCCGAGAACCGGAGCGTGCTCCGGTGGCGACATTCCAGACGAAGCTGCCGGTTTGGCTCACGCGTTGTGCCTCAGCCAGTTTGGCCTCACTGCGCCGCAGCTGTTCCTCGGTCCGCTTGCGGTCCTCGATGTCGGTAGATGATCCGTACCATTTGACGATGTTGCCCGCCTCGTCGCGTAGCGGCTCGGCCTCGAACAAAAACCAGCGATACTCGCCATCGAAGCGCCGGAGCCGAGCCTCGAGCCCGCCTCGCACACCGGACTTCCGTATGGCCCGCCACTTCTCCAGCATGCCTGCCATGTCGTCAGGGTGAAACGCGCGAGGCCAGCCAGCAGCGGCCTGGTCCAAAGAAAGACCGGTATAGTCGAGGGCTGTTTGATTGAGGAAATCGGGATTGCCCTCCGCTCCGGCGCGCCAGACCAGCGTCGGGATCGTATCGACGACGAGTTCGAAGACGATCTTCCGATCTCTTGAGTTCGTCAAAAGCGGCCTGCAACTTCTCCTTTGCATCGTATTGCTCGGTAACATCCACATGCGTTCCGACCAGCTCGATCACATCGCCCGCGCTATTGACGACAGGATGTCCGACGGAACGCACGCGCTTTACCGATCCATCCGGAAGAACGATCCGGAAATCGACTTCGAAATCCGATTTCTGCCGGATTGCCCGTTGCGCCACCTCGATAACCCGTAGCCTGTCTTCGGGAGCGATACGTTCCCGGAAGGGGCGCTGCCGTCCGGCATCCTTTTCCGGATCCAAACCAAACAGCCGGTAGACTTCAGCTGACCGATACACGAACTCCCGACGTCTCACGTCCCAGGCCCAACTGCTTGTATGACTGAGATGCTGGGTTTCGGCCAAATAGGCTTCGCCGCGTCGCAGCTTCCGCTCCGCTTCCCTTGCAGCGGTAACATCCGATACCGCTCCGATGAATTCGATACCGCCCGGTTTATTCCCCGCCGAGCGAGCCACGGCATGGACATATTTCACTGAGCCATCCGGCATCAGCAATCGATGTTCGTGATTGAAGTCCTCGGCGTCGCGGGACGCTTTGTCGATGGCCTCCTGCAAGGCGGCGCGATCTTCTGGATGGGTGCGCTCGATTATGCATTTCACAGACGGTTTCGTCGTCCGGTCGATCTGGAAGATCCGAAACGTTTCATCGGTCCAGAAGATTTCTCCAGTGGAGGCATTCCATCCGAAGCTGCCGGTCTGGCTTAATTTCTGCGCTTCAGTCAAATGCATTTCGCTATGCAGAAGTGCAGCTTCGACCCGCTTTTGATCCTCAATCGCTGCTTGCAGGTCATCGCGGGACCGCCGGAGATCGTCATTCGCTTTTCTCTGCGCCGTAACCGCGAATGAAACGATGAGAGATATAATCGCAAACAGGATCAGACGCGGCGCTTGCGCGACGTCCACAGCAAACAAATCGTGTTTCCAAGCAAATGAATTGACTGGCGGGACCATGTCGTAATGGAAGGCGAAAAGAGCGAGCACGATCGCCAGAAGCGCCGGGCCGAACCCGCCAAGCCACGCGGCCGAAATCACCGCACAAAGCATCAATAGTGCGACGGGCTCGGTCTGCAGCAAATGTGCTGCGATCTCCGTAACAAATGTCGCAATGGCAACTGACAAGACCGCCATCGCGTAATAACGGATCTTAAGCGCCTTTGGCCGCGGTTGACGGAGATCGGACTTAATCATTCTCCTTGCTCGTCCCGGTTTGTGAGGGGTCGACGCGAAGCCGATAGAAATCCAAGGGCGCCAGCGCAAGATTGCCGAGGAAGAACTGCGCAGCCGAACGCCGGAAATTCATGGAGTCGTTACGTATCATTCGCAGCGCGTGCCAGGTTTCCGAGGACCGGGATTAGAGCACTTTGGAGAAAGATCAGCAATTCGCCCCAACCCAACGGCCGCATGATGGCGATTTCCCGGGCCAAATCCTGATCACAGCACCGCTACCGCCGGGAAGAATAGCGCTGGGAACGACACCTCACGGGGGTGGATAGCGGCAGTTCTGGCCGTCAATCGATCTCCGCGGGCCGCAAAAACAGGGGGCAAAAGGCCACGACCCGAAACCTCCGTATAGCTCTCCCATCCCTTTCGGTGCCGGACATTTACCCACGTACAATTGAGATGGTGGTCTCGATCCTCCTAGTCTCACTGCAAGTTGGAAGAGCCGATTGCAGGAGACGAAGTGTCCACGATCCCGGCCAAAGAGACTGAACGTAACCGTGACAAGCCCGACCGTCGGGATCGCGCTCGTGCCGCCTCGGCAAACCGCACCAGCTACCACCCACGCAAGACCCATAGGAGGCGAGAATGTGCAACCGGTTTCGATATCGTTCCTACAGCGCAGCCAACCGTTGTGCGATCTGCGGGGGAAGGTTTGGCCTCGTGCGGTACTACACCTGGCACACTGCCCTTTGCTCAAAGAAGTGCGCTGATCGTTTCAGGACTCGTCGGGACGACGACCGCCGGTTTTTACCCCGCCTCGAGGTTGCCTGACGCCGGTTGTGGCGACGCGCTCGCGGTCAATTTCCGAAGTTCATCAGTCCGGAGCAGGGAGGTTGCACAGTGAATCTCTTATGCAAACTCTTCTTGGGCAGCGGTGTTTGCTGCGTGCTGGCGATGCCAGCCAAGGCGCAGGACGGAGAGGATCACTCGGCACGGCACCATCCACCGCAGGACATGCCCCTGCACGAGAAATTCTACTCGACGTGGCATATGCCCGATCATCCCGAGACCAGCTGCTGCAATGATGCCGACTGTTATCCGACCGAAATCAAATACGTCGACGGCACCATCTACGCAAAACGCAGGGAAGACGGAAAGTATATTCCAATTCCGCCGGAAAAGGTCGAGCGGAATAGAGACAACCCCGACGGCAGGAACCATCTCTGCGCGCCACCGCCGAGTGTGACCCACCCATCCGATACCGTGTTCTGCTTTGCGCTAGGAGGCGCCACATGAAGTTCGTACTGGTAAATGGCAGGATGCCCTGCAAGCAACCTTCCTGTGTGCTGTGCGGTGAGCCGGTTGGAGCAGGCTATCTGCGAGAGATCGGGACCGGGCTCTTCTACTGCAGCCATGATTGCTATGCCGATCATTGCACGAGCGCCGTCCAGGCTCTCACCAGTCTCGCCAGGGCATCGCTGGTAGTACTCACGCCATCCCGCGCGAAAGCGGAAGCCGAGCGTTAGCGGCCAAAAAAGCCGGTGGTTTGGCCAGAATCGTCTGATCACCGCCGTTGTGGCCATGATGGCAAAAATCCAATTATTCGCCAGGACCAACGACATCTGCTGAAAGGCAAACAAAGATCCGGCCGTCTGAAACGAGGACGCGCGGATCGCAGGAAAGGACATCGCAATGAGAAATCATAGCAGCCCCCGCGTGACAACCGGCCGGACGGAAGCCACCTTCGTCGGCCCGGATTCCAGAATTTCAGAGCCGAGATCGGCATATTTGCTGAATTCGTCAGCCAGACCGGGACCGTATCGGAGCCTCGCTCGGCGCACGCAGCTGCCGGCAACTTCGCGGAATGGAATTGCGGAAATTCAGGCCGATATCGATGGCGTCTCCGTTCTGTTTCGTATTCTCGTCGGTGATGTACCCGGACAGACGCAATCCGATTTTGCCTCTGGTGATGCCGACCTCCATTCGCTGCTGTCGCGCACGCTCGAGAAGATGGCTGACCGGATGCGCGGATCGTCGCCGCGAGGTGACACCGCCTCAAAACAGCCGCGGGCGATAGCTGATTTGATATCGGGCGGAGAATCCTCGGACGAACTCCCTGCCCCGGCGAACGGAACGGTGCTGCGCGTGGGGCCGCTGGAGCTCGATCTCCTCGATCGAACCGCAAAGCGTGGCGACCGACGGATCGATCTGCGACCGCGTGAGTTCCAGTTGCTCAAATACATGATGCAGCGGAGCGACAAGTTGCTGACGCGGGCCGCCCTGTTCAAGGACGTGTGGAACTACAAATTCGTTCCCGAAACGAACTTGGTCGACGTTCACATGGGCAGGCTGCGTCGCAAGGTCGACGGGGCAAATGAAGTCCCCCTTATTCGCAATGTTCGCGGCGCTGGCTTCGTTCTGAGCGCGACGCCGCCGATCCTCCCGGATTCACCGGCGAAATCCGCGGAACCGTCAATCAATGTGGCCGCCGGCGATAGGTCTCCGGGAACAGTGAGAGGGACGTTGCAGTGACGACCGGGCGCGCCAGCCGCACTCGTCTCGCCAACGCCCCACTCAGCCATTTATGAAAGGACCAATGCAATGAACGAATCCAAACGACCGCCGCTGGCCCATGCGGCGGGCACGCCGGTCACCGACAATCTGAACATCCAGACGGCGGGGCCCCGCGGTCCCGCTTTGTTGCAGGACGTATGGCTCATCGAAAAGCTGGCTCACTTCGCCCGGGAAGTGATCCCGGAGCGCCGCATGCACGCCAAGGGATCCGGCGCCCATGGCACCTTCACCGTCACGCACGACATCACGCGCTATACCAAGGCCAGGATATTTTCGAAGATCGGCAAACGGACCCCGATGTTCGCCCGCTTCTCCACCGTAGCAGGCGAGCGCGGTGCCGCCGACGCCGAGCGCGACATCCGCGGCTTCGCGCTGAAATTCTATACTGAGGAGGGCAACTGGGACGTCGTCGGCAATAACACACCGGTGTTTTTCTTCCGCGACCCGTTGCGGTTTCCCGATCTCAACCATGCGATCAAGCGTGATCCGCGCACCGGTATGCGTAGCGCCGACAACAACTGGGACTTCTGGACGCTGCTGCCGGAAGCCCTGCATCAGGTCACGATCACAATGAGCGAACGGGGCATTCCGAAAAGCTTCCGTCATATGCACGGTTTTGGCAGCCACGCCTACAGCTTCCTCAACGCGGCAAACGAGCGCATCTGGGTCAAGTTCCACTTCCGCACCCAGCAGGGTATCCAGAACCTGACCGACGCCGAAGCCCAGACACTGATCGGCAAGGATCGCGAAAGCCATCAGCGGGACCTCTACGAAAGCATCGAATCCGGAGATTTTCCTCGCTGGACACTCTTCATCCAGCTGATGACGGATGCGCAAGCGAAGGCTTTCCCGTTCAACCCCTTCGATTTGACGAAGGTTTGGCCCAAGGGCGACTTTCCTCTGATCGAAGTCGGATACTTCGAGCTCAACCGAAACCCCGAAAACGTCTTCGCCGACGTCGAGCAGGCGGCGTTCTCACCCGCCAACATCGTGCCGGGGATCGGCTTTTCGCCCGACAAGATGCTGCAGGGGCGCCTTTTCTCCTACGGAGACGCACAGCGCTATCGCCTGGGCGTCAATCACCATCACATCCCGGTCAACGCCCCGAAATGCCCGTTCCAGAGCTATCATCGCGACGGCGCCATGCGCACTGACGGCAACCTCGGGGGAACTCCGACCTACTTTCCCAACAGCCGGGGCGAGTGGATCGATCAGCCGCAACTCAACGAGCCCCCGCTCGAGATCACTGGCGCAGCCGCTCACTGGGATCATCGCGTCGACGATGATCACTACCGGCAGCCGGGCGATCTGTTCCGGAAGATGAATTCGCAACAGAAGCAGAATCTGTTCGACAACACGGCCCGTCAGGTCGGCGGCGCCGCGAAGCACATTCAGGAGCGTCATATCGCCAACTGCGCCAAGGCCGATCCGGCCTATGGTGCAGGCGTCGCGAAGGCGCTGGGCATCGGTTTCAAGCCGCAGACGGTGGCCGCGGAGTAGGTCGCCGCTCGCCTCACCGGCCGGCAGCGCCCGTTGTGCACATAGGCCTGCCCCGACCGCCCAAGTGCGGGGCGGTCATGTGCACCGGGCCGCCTCGCGCGGACGCCTGCCGAATGAGTTTCTGCGGAAAGGACTGTTCTCAATGTTCGACTATAATGCGAGTTTCGAATCCGCCATCGCCGCTCTGAAAAATGAGCGCCGCTACCGCGTCTTCGCCGACCTGCAGCGCAAAGCGGGGGAGTTTCCTTATGCGCGCTGGAACGGCCCCAGCGGCAGCCGGGATGTCGTCGTATGGTGCTCGAACGACTATCTTGGCATGGGTCAACATCCCAAGGTCATCGAAGCGATGTGCGCCGCCGCGCGCGCGATGGGCGCAGGCGCGGGCGGAACGCGCAACATCTCGGGCACGAACCGGGCTCTGGTGGCGCTGGAGGCCGAACTCGCGGACCTGCATGGCAAGGAAGCGGCGCTCGTTTTCACGTCCGGCTACGTATCCAATCATACGGGCATCGCGACGATCGCCAGGCTGCTTCCGGATTGCCTGATCCTGTCAGATGCGCTCAACCACAATTCGATGATCGAAGGGGTGCGTGCAGCCGGCTGCGCCAAGCAGATCTGGCGCCACAACGACGTCGAGCACCTGGAGCAACTGCTCTCGCAAGCGGCGCCGGGTCGCCCAAAACTGATCGTTCTCGAGAGCGTCTATTCAATGGACGGTGATGTTGCGCCGCTCGAAGCGATCTGCGATCTCGCGGAGCGCTATCATGCGATGACCTATCTGGACGAGGTGCACGCGGTGGGCATGTATGGGCGACGCGGCGGGGGCGTTGCCGAGCGCGACGGGGTAATGGCGCGCTTTGATATCATAGAGGGAACGCTCGCCAAGGCGTTTGGCACGCTCGGCGGTTACATCGCCGGCAGCGGCGCTGTTATAGATGCCGTGCGATCCCACGCTCCCGGATTTATCTTCACGACAGCCTTGCCGCCGGCGATCGCGGCGGCGGCGACAGCTTCGATCGCTCATCTCAAGGCGTCGGGTGCGGAGCGGGCGGGCCAGCGTAGGGCTGTGGCCGCGACCAAGGCGGCGCTGCGGAACGCCGGCCTGCCTGTGATGGCGACAGAAACGCATATCGTGCCGGTCCTTATCGGAAATCCCGACCTGTGCAAGCAGGCGAGCGATCTCCTGCTTGACCGGCATGGGATCTACATTCAGCCGATCAATTATCCGACGGTTGCCCGAGGCACCGAGCGATTGCGGATTACCCCCACGCCGGCGCATGACGCGCGGCTGATCGGGCAATTGGCTGAGGCCATGATCTCGGTGTGGCAGGAACTCGATCTTTCCAGGAAAATTACCCGGCGCTGCCGCCGCCACACTGGCATCCCAGCGCTTCTTGGCCGGCAGCCACGATCGCGACAGCCCTCCATCTGACGGACCCTGAATTGGATCTTGAAAGAGTGTGAGCTTGCCGGTCCGGCCATCACGCCCGCGTGAAGGATGCGCCTGTTATCGCTGATGGAGCGCGCAAAAAGGGAACGGCCGCAACGCCGGGGGGATTACGCTGAGGCCGTCTGGAGTTTGTGCCGGCGGGACCTGGTACAATTTGACACGCAGAAAGGAAGAAGTTGTTCGCCAAATCGATTCTGACTTGGTGCCCGAGCCAACGCCGTCAATCAGGACGCTAGCTCGGAGGATTGAGCCACGGCGATTTCCCACCAATCCTTGAGGGGTCGCGACCGGTCGTGCCAAAGTTCTCCAAATTCCAATATTCGTCCTTCGTCAGCGGAGGCCCATAAAATCCGTTCCACTGATCGTAGCTTCGATAGAACCTAGGTGGTCCCATCCGGCTTCCCGGCCCGCGCATATCCCAACTCTGGGCAAACACCGGCGTAGCGATGGCGGCGGAAAGAACAGCAATAACGCTGACAGTTTTGAGTCTGGTCATTGGCTTTCTCCATACCTTGCGGAAAATGCGGCAAGCCAACCCGCGCTCGGTACGCACGTTCCGGTATCATCATTAAATTCGCTGTTAGAAACATCACCCGGGCGTGATCTCGCGATCCGGTCGTTTACCCGGATGGCAGCCCACGGGGGCAATCGCCCGATCCCCGTCAGTGTGCGCAGTTACTGGACCTTAAATTCAGGCAGAGAGCCTGACCAAAAATCAGCCACCAGAATTAGGCTTTCCAGCTAAGCTCGTCACGCCCGACGAGAAGCAATTCATTTGCGTCGGCCGGGATTCCGGATGCTTTTTGGATTCAGGCGTTGCCGTAAACCGAATACGTCCTCTCAGTCATTCGGGCCGCCGGCTGCTTTCCCGGCTAAGCCCTGGTTTTGCCGCTCCCGCTTTTCTCGCTGGCGCGGCGCAAGGCGTCAGCAAGCGCTCCGCCGCCCGACGGCTCCTGCGATTTGCGCGGGGCCGACGAGGTCATCGACGCGCGGGAATTGTCGCGCGGCATGCCTTGCGCCTGACGCTCCTTGCCTCCGCCTATTCCGTCATCGAGGCGCAGCGTCAACGCGATGCGCTTGCGAGCGACTTCGACCTCCAGCACCTTCACCCTGACGATATCGCCCGACTTCACCACCTCGCGCGGATCCTTGATAAAGGTCTTCGACATCGCCGAGATATGCACAAGCCCGTCCTGATGCACGCCGATGTCGACGAAGGCGCCGAATGCCGCGACGTTGGTGACCGTGCCTTCGAGGATCATGCCGGGCTTGAGATCCTTCAGTGTCTCGACACCCTCCTTGAACACGGCGGCCTTGAAGGCCGGGCGGGGATCGCGGCCGGGCTTTTCCAGTTCGCGCAGAATATCGGTTACCGTCGGCAGGCCGAAGGTGTCGTCGACGAAACTGTGCGGCTTCAATTGGCGCACGATTTCGGCATTGCCGATCAGCGCCTTGATGTCGCTCCTGGTTGCCGCGAGAATCCGTCTGACCACGGGATAGGCTTCCGGATGCACACCGGAGGTATCGAGCGGATCCTCGCCGCCGTTGATGCGCAGGAAGCCGGCGCACTGTTCGAAAGCTTTCGGCCCAAGCCGCGGCACCTGCTTCAGCTCCTTGCGCGATTTGAACGGACCGTTGGTGTTGCGATGCTGCACGATACTTTGCGCAAGACCAGAACCAATGCCTGACACCCGCGCCAGCAGCGGCGCGGAAGCCGTGTTGGCATCGACGCCGACGGCGTTGACGCAGTCTTCGACGACGGTATCGAGCGAGCGCGCCAGCTTGGTTTCGCCGAGATCGTGCTGATACTGGCCGACCCCGATCGCTTTTGGATCGATTTTGACCAGTTCGGCCAGCGGATCCTGCAGGCGACGCGCGATCGACACGGCGCCGCGCAAGGTCACGTCGAGTTCGGGCAATTCCTCCGATGCAAAGGCCGAGGCCGAATAGACCGAAGCGCCGGCTTCCGACACCACGATCTTCGACATTTTCAGATCCGGCAGCAGCTTGACCAGGTCCATCGCCAGTTTGTCGGTTTCGCGCGATGCGGTGCCGTTGCCGATCGCGATGAGATCGACACGGTGCTGCACCGCCAGTTTGCCAAGCGTCGCCAGCGCCTCGTCCCAGCGCCTTGCCGGTTCATGCGGATAGATCGTCGCGGTGGCCACCACCATGCCGGTGGCATCGACGACCGCAACCTTGACGCCGGAGCGGAAGCCGGGATCGAGGCCCATGGTCACGCGCGCGCCAGCCGGCGCCGCCAGCAACAGGTCGCGCAAATTAGACGCAAAAACCCGCACGGCTTCGGTTTCGGCGGAAGTCCACAGCCGCATGCGCAGGTCAATGTTGAGATGAACCTGAATTTTGGTTCGCCACGCCCACCGCACGGTCTCTACCAGCCAGCGATCGCCGGGGCGGCCCTGATCGGAAATGGCGAAGCGTTGCATGATCTTGAGCTCATACGAGCTGGGGACGCCGGCAACCGCGGGCTGGGCGTCAGGTTGCATCTGCAAGTCGAGGATCTCTTCCTTCTCGCCACGGAACATCGCCAGAATGCGGTGCGACGGCAGCTTTTGCAACGGCTCGCTGAAATCGAAATAATCCTTGAACTTCTCGCCTTCGGTTTTCTTGCCGGTGCGCACGGTGGACGCCATCACTCCATTCGACCACATCTGCTCGCGCAGCGAGCCGATCAGGTCAGCGTCCTCGGCGAAACGCTCCACCAGAATCGCGCGCGCGCCGTCGAGCGCGGCAGCGGCATCGGCCACCTGTTTTTCGGCATCGACGAAGCCAGCGGCAACTATCTGCGGATCGTTGTGTGACTGCGTCAGCAGCAGTTCGGACAACGGCTCGAGGCCGGCCTCCCTGGCGATCTCGGCCTTGGTGCGGCGCTTCGGCTTGAACGGCAGATAGATATCCTCCAGGCGTCCCTTGCTGTCGGCAGCGAGGATGGCCGCTTCCAGCGTGGCATCGAGCTTGCCCTGTTCACGAACCGAATTGAGAATCGCGGCGCGACGCTCTTCAAGTTCGCGCAGATAATTCAGCCGCTCTTCCAGCGTGCGCAATTGCGCGTCGTCAAGCGCGCCGGTGATTTCCTTGCGGTATCGCGCAACGAACGGCACCGTGGCGCCGCCGTCGAGCAGCGCTACCGTCGCCTCGACCTGCTGCTCGCGAACGCCAAGTTCTTCCGCAATCCGTCGATTAATGCTTGCCACGCGAAATCTCTCTGAAGCAGTCGCGGCGGATCAATGGCCCGGCCGCAGGGACGCCGCTTATGGACCATCCCCGATCGAATTCATCAAGCCACCGTATCAAACAAATTGTCCTGTGGATGGACATCCTCGCCGGGTGATCCATCTGGTGCAAAACGGCGCGCCTGCATGACGGGCCAAGATAAAGGTGGATCAATGGCACTTTAATGTGTAGACGGACGCTCCTTCGGGAGTACCCATGTCAATCTGCGGGCTTGATTTCGGAACGTCGAACACGACGCTCGGCACCATCGAAGGCCATGCGCCGGTGCTGGCCGCGCTGGAAATCGATCAGACTACGATTCCCAGCGCCATCTTCTACGAAGTGGATGGCGCCGTCCTGATCGGCCGCAAGGCCATCGCAGCCTATGTCGAGGGCGCGCCCGGCCGGCTGATGCGCAGTCTCAAGTCGGTGCTTGGGACGTCGCTGATTGATGAGACCACCCGGCTCGGACGCGAGCGGACCAGTTTTCGCAACGTGATCGCCTATTACCTCGGCGCGGTGAAACGGCGCGCCGAACAGGCCACCGGCCGCGAACTGCGCGATGTGGTGCATGGCCGTCCGGTGCACTTCGTCGACAATGCGCCGGACGCCGACCGCAAGGCGGAAAAGACCCTGCAGGAGATCGCGCGCGAAATCGGCTTCGATGAGGTCACCTTCCAGTTCGAGCCGATCGCAGCGGCACTCGACTATGAGCGCCAGATACCGACCGAAGAAGTCGCATTGATCGCCGATATCGGCGGCGGCACTTCGGATTTTTCAATCGTGCGTCTCGGACCTCAGCGCCACGGCAGGGCCGATCGCGCCGCTGATATCCTCGCCAATGACGGCGTGCGCATCGGCGGCACCGATTTCGACCGCCAACTCAGCCTCGGCGTCATCATGCCGCTGTTCGGCTTCGGCAGCCCGATGAAGCGCGCCGGACTCGAAGTGCCCTCCAGCTATTTCCACGACCTCGCGACATGGTCCAACATCAATCGCATGTACGAGCCGCGCGTGATCGCCGATATCCGCCAGGTCCGGCACCAGGCCAGTGAGCCGGCGCTGCTCGATCGGCTGGTGCGGGTGGTCGACGAACAGCGCGGCCATACGCTGGCGATGGAAGTCGAGGAAGCCAAGATTGCGCTGTCCAACACCCGCGAAGCGGAAATCCCGCTGCAATGGATAGCACCGGGCCTGCGCGCCACCATCGGCCGTCCCGACCTTGTCGACCACACCAGACAATTGGCCGATCGCATCGCGGCGCGGATCAAGATCTGCCTCACGCAGGCGCGATTGTCCGCTGAAGACATCGACGCCGTGTTCCTGACCGGCGGTTCGGTGAGGCTCGCCCATGTCCGCAAGGCGATTACAAAGGCGGTGCCGTCGGCACGCGTGGTTGAAGGCGACATCTTCGGGGCGGTCGGCAAGGGCCTGACCCTCGAGGCACTGCGGCGATATGGGCCGAGGGACTGAGATCCAGCCTCGTTCCTTGATCGTCGGCGTTCCAGCGCCTACCTCAGCAGGAAATCGTTATCGGCAAGGTGTCACTGCCGGATGCAAATACCTAACCAAGAGCCTTACGAATGAAAATCCTGGCCATCGACGTTGGTGGGACTCACGTCAAAATCCTTGCCACCGGCCGTAAGCAGAAGCGGGAAATCACCTCCGGGCCTGGAATGACGGCGCGGCAGATGGTCTCGGACGTAAAGGAACTTGCACAGGGTTGGGCCTACGACGTGGTGTCGATCGGCTTTCCCGGACCGGTTCTCCACAATCGTCCCATGGCCGAGCCCCACAATCTGGGACCGGGCTGGATGGGTTTCAATTTTGCTTCGGCATTCGGCTTGCCGGCAAAGGTTATCAACGATGCCGCGATGCAAGCGCTTGGCAGCTATCGGGGCGGGAAGATGTTATTCCTGGGACTAGGAACGGGCCTCGGCTCGGCGATGATCGTGGACGGCATCGTCGAGCCTATGGAGCTCGGCCATTTGCCCTACAAGAAGGGCACATACGAAGATTACGTTGGCGCGAGGGGCCTCGAGCGCGTCGGCAAGAAGCACTGGCGCAAGCTGGTCGAGGATGTGATCGAACGATTGGTCGCGGCAACCGAACCCCAGGATGTCGTCATAGGTGGCGGAAATCTCGCGCACCTGAAAAAGCTGCCGAACGGATGTCGGGCCGGCAACAACGATTATGCCTTCATCGGCGGCTTCCGCATGTGGAACGGCCAGCACGCAGCAAGCAGCCCGCGCCGCAAAAAGGCGCCTGTCTCGGGAAGCCGGCGCACGCGAACTTGAGGATTGCTCGGCGAACGTCGCGCACATCCGGCCAGGGTCGCTTGGTGACTTGAAGGTCGCGCCGGCGAACCAGCTCGGCACTATTTCCTTCGGATTGACATCGTCGAGCACAATGGCGGCGTCGCTGCCGACTAATTTCAGCGTAGGGCGTATCGGGCGAAGTACAAGCCGAGCAAGGATTTCGGCTCGAGAAACACCTCCATCTTCACCGGCTCGACCGTGGTCGGCAAGGCGATCTGATCGCCATCAGCGATCCAGGGCAACCAAAGCAATTCAGGCAATAGCCTTGCTCCAAAATTTCCGTGACCGCATCGTCATCCAGGTCCAGGCCCTTTGAAATGCTTCAGCGTGGCCCCATCTAATCGATGCGTTCCGTTAACGAAGCGCGCTACCCTCACAACGCCTTTCGGAGGACTGATATGAAAAAGCTTTCGTTTTGGGCGACGGCCATCATCTGTTTTGTCGGCCTGACGCATACCGCCGACGCGCGATCGGCCTACGACGGTTCTTGGAACCTGGTCTTCGTCACGCAGCGAGGCGCATGCGATCCCACTTACAACTTCACCGTCAATATTTTCAACGGAGTCGTGACGAATCCCAACCTCGTGAGGTTCAGAGGATACGTCGCGAAATCCGGCGTGGTTCACGCTTCGGTAACCGTTCAGGATAAATACGCCTCCGGCTCAGGCAAACTCTCCAGTTACTCTGGCCGCGGGACATGGAGCGGCTATGGAGGAAATGCGCGCTGCTCGGGCTACTGGACCGCACAACGCAATTGACTCTCCACAGCGCGAAAAACGCAAGTATTCTGAACCCGAGCCTCAAACCGCGGAATTCCGGACAGAGCTTATTGCAACCGAGAAGAATGCCCGAGATGCGAATTGGTCTCGATGGCTTGATCGGAGCCCAGCCTTATGGCTTATGGCGTGCGTTCGCAGGCTTGTTCTGAATGGCATGTCACCTCTGAACGGCGTGCCATTCGAATTGAACGGAAGTCGTTGGCCGGCGCCAGCAATCGCATTGATCCAGTCGTTTGGCTACCATCATGCGCGCCGACCGGAACCCGGCGATCCTCTGGCGCGGCCGGCTACCGATACTCCATACGCGGAATCATCCATGTTGAAACGGTCTGCCAATGGCCATCGTCAAACTTGCGTTGATAGGCGACAAAGTCGGCATCTTCACCGTGTACGAGTTCATGGCGATGACACCTGATTGAAGGTTTGGTCTGTTTCATCACTGAAGGTCTCCTCATCAGCAACTCAAGTTGCTGTCGAGCTAGTCGCGTTTCTTGACCGATCAATAGAATGAAATTTGTCATATGTTCACGTTGTCGAGAGACAACTGGAAAGGAATGCAAGGCGTCTGCCCCTCCTCACAGGACGCGATGGGATGCCGATCCGGCGCGGTCGATCGCTCCGGCCGCGTGATTACGTCATGCTGCCCGGCATGAAACGGCGGGGCGCACGCCCGGCAGGACGAGCATCCGAGATCACCGCCAAGGAGTGGGAAATCTCGCGCGAAGCGCTGGCAAGTCACCGGAATTCCACCGCGGCATGCGTACACTCGAGCAATCCTGCGCGGTGTCCTCTGCCCTTACGTGAACCAACTAGCCAGTAAGCGCCTGCGAGACTGGGTCCCGCAGCTAAAGCATACCTTGCGGGTACAAATCCATGTTATCGACAAAAAGAAAAATTCTTAATCAACTGCCAAGGGATGATAGAGACTAAATCGCGACGGGGGCTCTTGCTCACGTCGCGACCTGCCCGGAGGGATATTGCTTGAAATAGGCGATATCCGCATCCGTCGGCTTCCAATCCGGGTTGCCGCGCCACTCTTTGGTGCGCCAGCTCATATCCTGCCCGTAACGCACGCGAAACAGCAGCGTTCGTTGGGGTCCATTTTCATATTCGTGCAGCTCTCCTGCCGGATGCACCACAAAGGAGCCTGGAATAATATCGATGGTGGTGTTGGGCACTCGCATCTTGCCTCCGCCTTCGAAATAGAAATAAATCTCGGTCGTGCGAGTGATGCGGGCTGATTTGCCCCGGCTCCCAACAAGCGACCGAGACGTCTCCGTCCCCGATCTTGCCGAGAATGTTTTCAACGTGCTTTTTCGGATCGAATTTCTTCTCTACCTGGAGGTTGAACGCGCGCATTTTTTTCTCCGCATTTCGAACATCACCGGCGAGCTGCCCCGCTGCGCAGCTTGCACTGGCCTGGGTGCTGGCACGGGGCGATGACATCGTGCCGATTCCGGGGAGCCGGCGACTGGAGGCCGTCGAAGAGAATATCGGGGCGATAAATATCCAACTGACGGCGTCGGAGACAGCCGAAATCGACAGCAACCTGCCCGCGGCAAAAGGTGAGCGCTATGGCGCGCCAATGATGGCCGCACTGGATACGTGATCCAGCGAAGACTCCGACAAATCAGTCGCAACACAGTATCCGGTCCCGCCTCTCAAAGTCGGGACTTCAGCGATCATGGAGATAAGCGGTGCTCCTCGAACTCGTATCCATAGCTACCGAAGCCGAGCCGCTTGACGGTATTTTCTACACGCCAAAGGACGGCAAGATATCAGCGGCAGCGCTGTTGTTTCACGGCAATTGCCACAACTTCTATACCGGACCGTCGCGGTTTCTGCCCGGTGTTCTGGCGTCTTATGGCATTGCCTCGCTCGCCTTTAACCGTCGCGGCCATGATATGGTGACATCGCTTCACGGCCGCACCGTCGGCGGCGGATCCTATCAGCTTGCCCGCGAGGGAATTGCCGACAACCGCTCCGCGTCCGACTGGCTCGCGTCGCGAGGCTTCGAGAATCCCATTATCATCGGTCACAGCAATGGCGGCATGCTTGCCACGCAACATTGCGCGGACAATTACGGCAGCCCGCGGGCGCTGGTGCTGTTGTCCGCCCACATCGGCGGTCTCGAGAACGTGCCTCAAATGAGCAAGAGCGGAATGTTTGCGCAGGATCAATTGCCGGAACTGACCGCGCAGGCCGAAGCGATGATCGCACGCGGCGATGGACGCAAGTTGATGCTGCTGCCGGATTGGTGGTGGGTCATCAGCGCCGAAAGTTTTATCGATCGCGTGCGCAACACGCCGAGCACGGTCGCAAACGCCGCCAAGGTGCGATGCCCGTCTCTCTACCTGCGCGGTGACCAGGAGATGCCGGCGGCCTATCCTGCCGAGGCGTTCGCTGAACGCGCGGGAGCATCATGCGAAGTACGAATTCTGCCCAACTGCGACCATTTCTACACCGGCCGCGAGTTGGATGTTGCGAACCAGGTTGTTCTCTGGCTCATGCAGACCTGCAACCTGGTAACAAGGTCCACCGAGGTAATTGAAAGGTAGGGGTTCCGATGTGGTATGGTCAAATCGAGGGAACAGACATCGTCGTTCTCGATCCGCGCTTCAAGGCTTGCTTCCCTGGTCACGTGCGCGTCGAGCGCTTGTGGTCAGGGGCGCGCTGGGCTGAAGGTCCGGCTTGGTTCGCGGCGGGCCGCTATCTCATCTGGTCCGATATTCCGAACAATCGTATGATGCGGTTTGTCGAACCCTCGGGCGAAGTCTCGGTGTTTCGCGAGCGCTCTAACAATTCGAACGGCAACACCGTCGACAATCAAGGCCGCCTGGTCACCTGCGAGCATCTCACGCGCCGCGTGACCCGCACCGAGATTGACGGCTCGATTTCCGTCATTGCGGACAATTGGAACGGCAAGCGTCTGAATTCACCCAACGATCTCGTGGTGAAGTCGGACGAATTCCATCTGGTTCACCGATCCCGCTTACGGCATCGATACCGACTACGAAGGGGATCGCGCGGGTCAGGAGATCGAGGGCTGTCACGTATATCCAGTCGACGCCAAATCCGGCGCGGTCACTACCGTCATTACCGATATGGTTCGCCCGAACGGCATCGCCTTCTCGCCCGACGAGAAGTACCTCTATGTCGCCGACACGGGCGGGACGCACAAAGAGGGCGGTCCGCGCCACATTCGCCGCTTCGAGATGAACGGAGCCAAATTGTCGGGTGGCGAGATCTTCGCGAAGTCCACAGCGGGCCTGTACGATGGTTTTCGCGTCGATCGCAATGGCCGCATCTGGACAGCTCCGCAGAGGGAGTCCATTGCTATGATTCCGACGGCACGCTGATCGGCAAAATCCTCATTCCCGAAATGGTCGCGAACGTGGCTTTCGGCGGTACCAAGCTAAACCGCTTGTTCATTTGCGGAACGACGTCCCTCTATTCGATCTACGTTACGGCGAACGGCTCGAAGCTCGGTTGACGGACAGTGGACTTGCCTGCCGGATCCGCGACGCTCGCGGGTCTGGCTGAGTTGAGGCGCCGTGCCTGTCTCGGCAACGGCACCGAACGCCGCGCCAGCGCCGCGCCGGCGCCGCAAATTTACGTTTGCCTGATCGATCAGTTTCTCCCGCGACCATCGGGCATCGCCTACGCGGCAACAAGAGAGCGTTTTCCGGCCCGCTCAAACCATCGCCGCGTCTCTTGTGGCTTCATGGTTCGAGACGCGCAAAGGCGCCCCCTCATGGAGGCGCCCCTGCTGATGTTCCTGATTGGAGTTGAAGCCGAGATCGTCAGAACTGGTAACGCAGACCAACGGTGGGATCGATCGACGAGCGATTGAGGAAACCGCTGGCGAGTTCGTTCGACACCTGCGACCACATCATGCCGGCGTAAGCATCGAAGTGCCTCGCAAAGCGGTAATCGGCGAGAAAGGAAACCGCGTCGAGCTGTCCGCTGCAGTTCGGCAGAATGGAGGTGGTGCAAGTGCCGCCGACGTTGCTGGCTATTCCGCCCGAGACCGATTGAAAGCTGTTCTGCCATTCCCGATAATACGCAACCATCAGATCCAGGTCAGGCCTTGCCGCGTACCGCAAGCCAACCCAGGCGATCTGGAGAGTCCTGTCGGTCGTGAAGTTGGTGTTGTTGGGCGCCGCGAGGACGAAGCCACCCGGAAGGAAGCTGCCGATCGGCAATGGATTGTTCGGGTTGGCGAAGTCCATATGCTCGTAGCCGCCGAACAGCTTGATCGGCCCGATAGCGTATTTGGCAACGGCCATGAAGCTGGTGTTGTCAGAAACCGTGCCCGCGACGATTTCCCGCCCCCTGGGCGACCGTGGTCGCCGCCGCGAGTTGCGCCGCGCTCAGCGGAGCAGAGAAGACCGCGTCATCGATTTTCGATCCGAGGAAGTCCATCGACAGCCCCATATAGTCGAAGCCGATATCGCCCTGGAACGCGTTGCCCTGACTTCCGCTGGAGGCACCCGACCGGAGCATGGTTTCCGCGACCAAGCGGACCGGGCCGACGTTCACCCGGTATTCGAATGAATTGTCCCAGATGCGGCTCTCGGTATCGCCGCCCCCGCCGGTGGCGCCCTGGAACCCGATCACCGAGAACGCGACCGAGTTGGCCATCGGGTCGTAGTTGACGATGGCGTCCGAGGTCAGCGAGGACTGACGGCCATAGGTCAGCGTACCATACACCGGCGAACTCAAGCCGGCATAGGCGGCGTTGTTGAAGGCCTGACCGTTCTTGGGCGAGTCACCGAACCGAGTTCTGCTGACTGAGCGGCAGTCCATTGTTTTGTACGACCGAGCCGATGCCGCTGGAGAGCGTGCCGGACTCCGGATTGAACCCGGTTTGAAGGTTGAACACGGCATAGAGATTGTCCGCAATCTCCTGCTTGCCGCGCAAGCCGATGAACGATGTGCTCAGCGCGTTGGGACCAACACCGAAATACGAACCGCCGGCATTCTTCGAGATCATATAGTCGAGCGGCGCGCTGACAATGCTGTTCAAGGGAGCGCCATGGTTCTGATAGGTCAGGCCCATGTCGATCAAGCCGTACAGACAGACGCCATTCCAGCACACGCCGTCATCGACAGCAGCTTTCATGGGCATCGCCTTGTAAGGCAGATCGGCAGCAAGCGCGTCGGCCGGATTGCCCGCCACCGCCAGGGCCGGCTTGGCGGCCGCCTTGGCCTCCAGGTTCTTCTGACGCTTTTCGAGGTCCGCGAGGCGCTTGAGCAGCGCCTGGTTCTGCTCGCGAAGCTGTTTGGATGAAGTCTGGATATCCGAGAGCTCATCGGCGTGGCCGGGCGCCGCAAATGCCAGGATGGCGGCCGCAGTCAAAATAATCCTCTTCACGTTCTCTCCCAATCGCGCATTTCTGTGAAAGCTTGCGGTATGCGCCTCCCCTGATTGTGACTAGCGATGGCTGGGGGCTCCGATAACTCGCGGAGTTCGGAACGGACTATCAACCGAAAATGGATAATCAGTTTGAGATTAACTCGATCAAATCAATTCGCGCTGCTCGGCCGGTCGGCCGATACGAGATAATTCGCGCACGAAGCGCTTCGTAAAATTCTACACAACCTTGCCCGGGTTCAGGATGTTCAGCGGATCAATCGTATTCTTCAATGCGCGCATCAAATTCATTGCAGCCGGATCCTTGACCTGAACGAGTTCGTCCCGCTTCATGACGCCAACGCCATGCTCCGCGGAAATAGAGCCGCCGAATCCGCCCACGATTTCGTGGACGCGGTGCTGAACGTCATACCATCGGGACAGGAAAAACTCCTTGGCTACCCTGGGATCGGGGGCCGCCGGCTGACTTACATTGTAATGAAGATTTCCGTCCCCGAGATGCCCGAAAATCACCGGCCGCGCCTCTGGCATCAGCCTCGCAACTTCCGCGTTCGCCGCTTCAATAAAGTCCGGCACCGCGCTGATGGGAACGGATATATCGTGCTTGATCGAGCCGCCTTCGTGTTTTTGAACTTCGGAGATCATCTCCCGAATGCTCCAGAGCTGCCGGCGCTGCGCATCACTGCTTGCTATCACTGCATCGCCAATTAAGCCCAGCTCGATCGAATGCGCCAAGACCGCTTCCATCGTACCCGTCTCGGAATCCCGAGTGAACGACAACTCCACAAGCACGTACCAAGGGTGAACGCTCGTCATCGGCAAACGGGCTCCTGGACCATGTCGGACCACGAAATCGAAACAAATGCTGGCAATGAGCTCGAAACTCGTGAGGCTGGGTCCGGTGGTCGCCTGCATTAGCGCAAGCAGATCCAGTGCAGCCCGAGGGGAGTTCCAAGCCGATCAGTGCCGTCTCAACAGATCGTGGCTTCGGAAAAAGCTTGAGAACCGCTGCGGTGATAACTCCCAGCGTCCCTTCCGAGCCTATGAACAGGTCGCGAAGATCGTAGCCGGTATTGTCCTTCTTAAGTTTGGATAGACCGTTGAGTATGCTGCCGTCCGGCAGGACCACTTCGAGACCGAGGCAAAGATCCCTGGCTGTTCCGTAGCGGACAGCCGCCGTCCCGCCCGCGTTGGTCGCGAGATTTCCGCCGATCGTGCAGGTTCCCTCCGCCCCCAACGAGAGAGGAAAGAGGCGATCCGCCTCGGCAGCGGAAGCCTGAGCCATCACGAGCACGACACCAGCTTCGCAAATCATCGTATTCGAGGTGACGTCCAGCTCTCGAACCCTGTCCAGACGGCGAAGCGACAAAATGACCTCACCGTGGTGCGGCGTCTGACCTCCTACGAGACCGGTATTTCCGCCTTGCGGCACGATCGCAGTCTCCGTTTCGTGCGCGATACGACAAACCGCGGCAACCTCCGCCGTCGTTCCCGGTCGGAGCAAAAGAGCCGATCGTCCCTGGTAAAGCCCGCGATCTTCGACAAGAAACGGGGCGAGATCGGCTTCGTCCGTAATGGCATTTTTTTCGCCGACCACCGCTGCAAACCGATCGACAAGAGCCGGCGACAAAGGCCGTGTTGGGCGCACAAGCGCAGGCGAGAAGCTATTCATTTCTACCGATACGCATGTTTTGTCCGAAGACAGGTTCTTCGATGGAGGTGGTCACGCTAAGCTTCCGTCGCCTCAAGGAAGTGGGGTACGGCGAGATGACGCGCGATACCTTCCGGCCGGCGCATGATTTCTCCCATCGCTCGCTCCTCTTCGCTGGATACGTCGATGTCGAAATAGGCCCCCAGTTTGCGGCCGTGCTGAAAAATCCTTTCGTTGACCGGTTGGCGCTCGGCGTTGTATCGAGCCAGTCCCGACAGCACGTCTCGTCCTTCGCCAAGTGAGTGTGCGAGGTCCACTGCGTCGTCGCCAGCTTTCGACACGCCGAATCCCATGTGGGGCCGCGAGACGGAGGCCGAATCTCCCACCAACGCCACGCGCCCAAAGGCCAGTCGAGGCGCGACGAGATCGTAAATCGGCGTAAAGAACGGCCGTTCGATCCGAGCCAGGACTGCCAAAAACTGCGGCGGCATATTCTTTTGGGCATCGGAGCGCATCGCGGCGATCACCTCGTCGCGGATCAACGGCGGAGCGATCGAGAACTGGTGTAACTTGCCCGTCGCATCCGTGCACAGATCAACCAGCGCGGCATCGTCGATTACGCGATACCAGATAAAATTATAGCGCCGATGCCCCGGCCGATTGTCGTCACCGATACCGGGAATGGGATAACCGACGACCTGTTGCCGAGGCGGCAGAGCGATGGTGAAGTGTTTGAAAATGCCGTCGATGACAGATTTCGGCAAGTTCGATTCCATTGGAGCGCCGCGCCACACCACGTAGCCGGCGTAGCAAGGCCGCAGGTCGGGCAGCAGTTGATTGCGAACGGCCGAGCGGAATCCGTCTGCCCCGATCAGCAGATCAGCCTTCTCGCGCCGTCCGTTTTCAAAGTTGGCGATCACCTGCGTTTCGGTCTGCTCAAAGCCGATATAGTTCTGGCCAAGATGATATCGGTCGGATGGGATCACCTGGCGGAGCAACCGCTGCAGCCGGTCCCAGGAGGTCATTGTTTCCCGGAGCGGGTATTCATGATGATATTGCCGGCCAGATCGATAACGATTTGATGTTCGACCGGAACGCCCAGATTATCGGTCGAGACGCCCGCCAAGTGCAGCGCGCGCATAAGCTCGGGATGTGTACTGATTCCCGCTCCTCGCCCTGCCAATTCGACGTTCGAGCGTTCGAACACATCCACATCCCAACCTTGACGGGCGAGAAGAGCTGCGGAAAATAGCCCGGACATCGAGCCGCCGATGATCAGGGCGCGTGGCCGATAGAATTTGGCGTGATGCTCATGACCGAACTCCTAGCTCGTGATGATGCCGCGCGCCGGCTCCAGGGCCTGATCGCCCCCCGGAATCCTGTCGCCGAGGACTTTTCCGGTCGATGGCGACGAAGCTGACGTCAAGCTTGCCAGAACCGTCCCCCGCGTTTCCGGCAACAAGAGGGCCGCGAGTGCCGCCAGACCATAGCCAACGAGCGCCATTCCGCCGATTGCTTCAATCAAGGTGAAGCGAGTACTCAGATAGCCGACAGTCGCTACGAACAGTCCACCTATCGCTCGCCCGATGGAATTCGAAAAACCTTGCCCGGTCGCCCGAAGTTCTGTGGGGAATAGTTCGGTCAGGAATGGCGCCAGCGAACCGAAGTTGCCGAGTGCAACGAAGCCGAGCGGGAAACCCAGCCACAGCATCGTAACGTCGGACATGGGCAGATATGCGTAAAGAATGATGAAGACATAGCTGGCTGCGCAAAAGGTAATAAAACAATAACGCCTGCTCCACATGTCGCTCAGGTAGCCGTTCGCGATGTAACCAAAAAAAGCGCCCGCGGTTACGACGGCGATGTAGGTGCCTGACACCGAATTGGAAAGGCCGCGTTCGGTCTTCAAAAAGGTGGGAAGCCAGGTCAGGATCGTTACGACGCTGCCTTGAAGCCCGATGGATAGCAAGCAGGCAAGCAGTGTACGCCTGAGCAGTAGACCTGAATATCTCCATGCTGCCCACCTTGTGACCGGAGACTTGCGCAGCCTTGGCTTCCTCGAAAATCTCAGGCTCCGTCACGAAACGCCGAATGAAGATCACGAGAACGGCGGGCAAAAGACCCAGCCAAAAGGCCCAGCGCCAAGCTATATCTGGCGGCGCCAATGCCAAAACCAGAGAGGTAAGGAGCGCCGCTGCACCCCTGAGCCGGTCGCGTAGGCGCTCCCAGATACAACCAGATGTCTTGCCCCGATGCTGCGGTTTGACAATCTCGCCGATCAGAACGGCGCCGGCTGCCCATTCTCCTCCGAAACCAATGCCCTGCATTACGCGGAAGGCGAGCATCTGGTCAAAGTTCGTCGCGAAGCCGCACAGGAAGGTGAATAGCGAGTACCAAATGACGGTGATCTGCATCGTCCGGACCCGGCCGAAACGATCGCCCAAAATGCCGCCAAGCCAGCCGCCGATCGCCGAGGAAATCAGAACCGAAGTGCCGAGCACTCCGATTTCTCCCCGCGTGATGCGTAAGGTCGCAATCAGGCTCGGAATTAGGAAGCTGAAGATCTGGACGTCCATCGCGTCCAATCCCCATCCACCATAGGCGCCCCAAAAAGCGCGTCGATCTGCGGTCGACAGTTCGCGGTACCAACGAAACATTGAGTCCCCTCCCCTATTATTTTATAGTCAAGGCCGAACAAACAGGTCTCGAAATGATCGGTGTATCGGCCTCGCTAAGCCTTGCTCCCGCTTAAAGCATCACTCGTTTCGATTGCTTGCGAAAGTGAATTGGCTCGACCGATCAAACGTTGGGCGATCATCTGACCGATCGGAAGCGCCGACGTCGCCGCTGGCGATGGGGCGTTTAGGACGTGCACCATGCGACTGGTCTCCTTAAACAGGAAGTCGTGCACCAAAGTGCCGTCCCGCAGAACCGCCTGGGCGCGAATTCCGAATGGGTGCGGCTTTAAGTCGGTCTTCTCGAGGGAGGGGCAGTACTTGCGACTGAGGGCCAGGAATGCCTGACGAGATGCGGAACTCACTGCCTCCTGGATCGCCGGTTGGAGATGTTTGCCGAGCACGCGCCAAAATCCGGGAAAAGACGCAGTGTCGATCATATCGCGGACGCTGGTGCTTCCCTTTGCATAGCCCTCGCGCGAGCGGGCCAGAACCGCATTCGGACCGATCGTGACGCCACCATCCGCCATTCGCGTCATGTGAACGCCAAGGAACGGCAAAGCGGGATTCGGTACCGGATAAATATGATGCTTGATGATGCCGGCCTTGGAATCCGGCAGTCTGAAGTATTCGCCCCTGAACGGAACGATCCGATGATCAACCGAAAGCCCAGCAAGTTCGGCGAGCCTGTCGGACTGAAGTCCACCGCACACAACGAGCTTCGAAGCACGGACCTCTCCCAATCGGTCGGTTCGCACGCTCACATTCAGCCCGTTCTCCCGAATTGCGATGACCCTCTCTTCGAGATGGATCTGCCCGCCCAGCTTGCGAATTTCATTCGCGATGGCTCGGCTCACCAGCCGATAATCGACCAGCCCAGTCGAGGGAACGAGCAATGCACCCACCCCGACGATATCAGGCTCGATCGTTCGTAGTTCACTTGCGTCCAGTCGCCGGAATTCTATCCCGTTGAGCGTTGCATGCTCGGCGATCGCGTTCATCCGCACCAGCTCGGCACCGTCCGTTGCAACGAGAAGCTTGCCGCATGTTTCGAAGGGGACGTCATGCGCCGAGCAGAAGGCTTTCGTAGCGCGATTTCCCTCAACGCAAAGCCGCGCCTTTAAAGAGCCTGGCGCATAATAGATGCCCGCATGGATGACACCGCTATTGTGGCCGGTCTGGTGAAAACCAACCTCCGCTTCTTTCTCCAGCAAAACGAGTTTCGAGCCGGGTCGTTGCTTCAACAAGTCCAACGCAGTCGCCAAACCAACGATGCCACCTCCGATGATACAGAAGTCGTACCGCATGACCGGTCTCAATCCGCCTTCGCCAACGCGTGCTGACGAATGGCGTCGAGCGTTTGACTCTGGCGTGATCGCCTGCGGATCCACCAGGCAGTGAACGATCGCGGCTCGGCCCGAAGCAAGCGCCCGCTCCACGGCGGGCATGAAGTCTTCCGTCTGCTCGACCCGTTCGCCGTGGCCGCCGAATGCAAACGCGTAGGCTGCGAAATCCGGATTGCGCAGATCAGTGGCAACGACACGACCCGGATAGTTCCGCTCCTGGTGCATGCGAATGGTGCCGTACATACCATTGTCGATGACGATCACGAGAACCGGCAGGCCATACTGGACGGCAGTCGCGAACTCCTGGCCGTGCATGAGAAAGCAGCCGTCGCCGGCAATGACGACGGATGGCCGCGAAGGGTCAACGCGCGCGGCTGCCACGCCCGCCGGAAGCCCGTAACCCATCGAGCCGGACGTCGGTGCGAGCTGCGTGCCGAACCTCTCGAACCGACAGAAACGATGGACCCAGGCGGCGTAGTTGCCCGCGCCGTTCGCGATAACCGTTTCGGCAGGCATGCGATTTTGCAGTAGATGGAGTGCCTCACCCAGATTGAAGCGACCGGGAACGTCCGTGGGCACCCTGCTCCAGCGTTCGTAAGAAGCTCGCATGGCGGAAATTTCCGCTTGCCGCTCGCGGCCTGGCTCCCTGGGCGGAAGGTGACGGATGCTTTTTAGAAACGACCCTGGCGCCACGGCTAGGCCCAGATCGGGTTGATACACGCGTCCGAGTTCTTCAACCCCCGGATGGACATGAATCAGTCGCTGCACAGGGGTCGGGATGTTGAGCAGAGTATAACCCTGGCTTGGCAGCTCCGAGAAGCGACCACCAAGCAGCAGGATCAGGTCGGCGTTCTTGATGGCCGAGGTCAATTTGGAATTTGCTCCGACCCCGACATCGCCGATGAAATGTGGGTGCGAGCATGGAAACAGCGACTGTCGACGAAACGACGTCGCAACCGGCAAGCCGAAGCGCTCGGAAAAATCGACCAGGGAATTCACAGCGCTCTGACACCACCGGCCTCCGCCGGCAATAACGATAGGACGTCGCGCCGCCGCCAACAGAGATTTCGAGCCGGTTCAACTCATCTTGCGACGGCGCAGGGTCGGGTACCGAATAGGATCGAGCATCTGGCACCGCAACGATGTCGGTGAGCACGTCTTCGGGGAGCGCCACGACAACAGGGCCAGGTCTGCCTGAGGCCGCGGTATGGAACGCCCTCGACACGATCTCCGGAATTCGACAAGCGTCGTCGATCTCGGTCACCCACTTGGCCAGATCACCGAACATGGCCCGGTAATCTATTTCCTGGAACGCCTCTCGTTCACGCATGCCTCTCTCGACCTGACCGATGAAGAGGATCATCGGGGTCGAATCCTGGCGAGCGACGTGAATGCCCGCCGAGGCGTTGGTCGCTCCAGGGCCACGGGTGACAAAGCAGATGCCCGGCTTTCCGGAGAGTTTGCCGTGGGCTTCTGCCATCATGGCCGCGCCACCCTCCTGACGGCAAACTGTCACCTCGATGGGAGATTTATGAAAGGCGTCGAGCGCCGCCAGGTAACTCTCTCCCGGAACGCAGAACGCGTGGGTAGCGCCATGGACGACCAGTTGATCGACGAGGACACGGCCGCCATTTCGTTGAGAAATCTGCTTCATCCAGAACCCGTATATTCCCCAATCTGTCCCGTCGGGATTGCGGTTCGCCCAACGAAAATCGAACGCAACCAAATCCCTATGACGGCCAATTGGACAATCGGGTATTCGTCATCACCTCTTGCAAAAAACGCAAGATGTGCGACGTTTTGCACCCTTCCCAATCCGAGGAAACCCGATGCGTCGACGCCTGCTTCCGTCGCTCAATGCGCTCGGCGCTTTCGAAGCTACCGCTCGTCATGGCAGCGTCGTGCAAGCTTCCGAAGAGTTGAACCTCTCACAGAGTGCGGTTAGCCGCCTGGTAAAACATGTCGAGGAAAGCCTCGACGTTCCACTGTTCGCACGCGTGAAACAGCGCCTGATCCTCACCGAGGCGGGCAGAGGCTTATGCGAAAGCGGTGCGCTCGACGCTCGCGGACTTGGAGGGAAAGACTTTCCGGGCAATGTCCTACGGGCGTGCGGAAGGTTCTCTGTCTCTGGGGGTGTTCTCGACATTTGCGATCAAGTGGCTCATCCCGCGGCTACCGGCCTTTACGACGCTTCGACCGAAGGTCATGGTTAGTTGCTTCGTCAGGCCGACGCCCTTCGATTTCGACACCGATCCTCTGGATGCTGCAATCCACTATGGAACTCCGGCGTGGCCCAACGCCGTTGCCGAGCCCCTCTTCGGCGAAGTGCTGATTTCCGGTTTGCAGTCCTCGCCTTGCGGGTGCTCGTTCTATTCGTAAGGCGAAAGATATCCTCTCCTTTACGCTTCTGCACGAGGTCACGCGCCCTCTCGCCTGGCGAAACTGGTTTGCAGGACACAACATCGAGGTGGCCGGGAATTCTCCAGGGACCGCGTTTCGACCAATTCGGCATGGTGGCCGCGGCCGCAATGGCAGGTCTTGGCGTAGCTCTTCTGCCAGCCTTTCTTATTCGCCAGGAGATAGACGCAAAAAAGCTGATCGTGCCTTTCCCGGATACGATGCCGGGTGAGCACATGTATCATCTGGTCTATCCCACGAGGAGCTCGGGCATGGCCGCATTCGAGGAATTCAAAAAATGGATCATCCTCGAAGCAAGCAAAGAGAATTAAACGACCAATGAAGCTGGCCATTCCGCCGCCGCGGAAATTATTCCTTCGGCCTTGCGGTCGAAAGCACCGCACGCCGCGCGGCCCTCACAAACTCATGCAGCCGCCCCTGGACGCCGGATGGCCTTCGTGATCCAAGTGTGATCCAAGGCTTATGATCCAAGGCTTATGATCCAAGGCTTGCGCGCCTGCCGGTGTCAGCGGCCTGACGTTTCATGAACTGAGAGGGGCGGCGGTGGTTTCCTGGCCTTGCCGAACCGATCGTGCCGCAGATCGCGACCTTCATCGGCCATCGTCTAAAGGGATGTCGAGGCCATCCTCGATGTCCATTCCCTTGGCCGCGACGTTCAGCTCGCGGAGGCAGCGGTGTCAACGCGCGACAAGAGAATAAAACTGTAGACCGTGGCTAAACCGCGGCTGGCTTCCATGTCGATCCGACTGCCATGTTCTTGAAAAGCTTGGTGGGCGCACCAGGGCTCGAACCTGGGACCCGATGATTAAGAATCATCTGCTCTACCAACTGAGCTATGCGCCCGGAACCGGCCCGGAAAGCCTTCGCAAGAGCGCGTCGTTTAGCAAAGCGAGTTGGCGATGTCCAGCAAGCCGACAGGGTTTTCCCGGCCCTCGGTGCAGGCCCTAAATACCGAAAAAGCCGCCGGAATCCGGCGGCTTTCTTGCAGTTCCTGTGGGATGCGCGCCCGAACGGAGCCTAGAGCCGCTCGAAGCCGCCCCGGTCGCTATGGTCCCTGTCCGATCCCTGGCCGAAGCCGTGATCTCCGTCGTCGCCGCCGCGATCCATACCGCGCTGCCGCCAACCCTCGCCACCGAACCGGTGTCCCCGGTGATGCGTCAGGACGGCGAGCCGGCGCTTCTGGCCTTCGTCGAGCGTCTTGTACAGAGGGTCAGCCGCATCCGCGATCTTCTTCAGCGCGGTCGCCGTGGCCGCCATATTGTCGGCGCGGCTGCGCAGGCGTGCCACCGGATCTTCCGGCTTCTGCATGTCGCATCCGACTTGGCGTTCATCCGGGCATTGGCGCGATCGATCCGCAGCTTCGCGAATTCCTGCACTGCGGCCTCGACCGGCGGCCACAGCTTTTCCTGATCGGGCGTCAGCTTCAACCCGGCGTGAACCGCCGCGATCCGCGCGTCGGCAAAGGCCGCCCGATCCTCCGGGCTCATGTGCATGCGCTCATGAAACCACTGACGGTTCTGCGCGTAGGCAACGGTTGAACCCGCGATAGCGAGTGCCGCGACGCCGGCGAGAAAAACTTTCTTCATAGGGACCTCCTTGAAAGATGCCTGAGAATGAGCACACTTCTGCCGGCAATCAACTTACAGTTTGGAAGAGCCCTGTCTTACCAAATGTAATGCCGTGTCATTAATTGACTTCCAAATGTTTCAGATCATGCCGAGCAGCCGCGGCAGCCACAATGAAATTTCGGGAACATAGGTGATCAGCCCGAGGAAGGCCAGCATCGCCAATAGCCACGGCAGCACCGCGACCGTGATTTCACTGATGCCCATCTTCGCAATGCCGCTGGCGATATAAAGATTGAGTCCGACCGGCGGATGGCACAGCCCCACTTCGGTATTCACGATCATCAGCACGCCGAGATGGACCGGATTGATGCCGATCTTGATGGCGAGCGGATACAGGATCGGCGCCATGATCAGCAAGATCGACGACGGATCCATGACGTTGCCGGCCATCAACAGCAGGATCGTTGACCACCAGCAGGAACGACCACAGGCTGAAATTCTTGTCGATGATCCAGGCCGCCATCTCCTGCGGGATCTGCTCATGCGTCATCAGGAACGAGAACAGCACCGCATTGGTGATGATATAGAGCAGCATCGAGCTCATGCTCGCCGCCTGCAGCAGCACCTTCGACACTTCGAGCGAACTTCAGTTCCTTGTAGACGAACACAGTGATGAAGAAGGCATAGACCGCGGCGACGGCGGCGGCTTCGGTCGGCGTGAAGATGCCGCCATAGATGCCACCGAGCACGATCACGATCAGCAGCAGACCCCAGACGCTTTCACGGAACGCGGTCCATTGCTGCGCCAGGGTCGCCTTCGGCATCCGGGGATAGCCGTTGCGCCAGGCGATGAACCAGGTCACCGCCGCCAGCATCAGCGCCAGGATGATCCCGGGCACGATGCCGGCCATGAACAGCGCACCGATCGAGGTATTGGTCGAAACGCCGTACAGCACGAGAATGATCGACGGCGGCACCAGGATGCCGAGCGCGCCCGAGGTCGAGATCACGCCGACGCCGAACCGGCTGGGATAGCCGTGCTCGACCATCGCCGGCATCATGATCGAACCGATCGCCACCACGGTCGCGACGCTGGAGCCGGAAATCGCCGCGAACATCGCGCAGGCCGCGACACCGGCGAGGCCGAGGCCGCCGGGCAGATGCCCGACCAGTGAGGTGGTAAAGGCGATCATGCGGCGGGCCACGCCGCCGCGGGTCAGGAAGGTGCCGGCGAGGATGAAAAACGGGATCGCCATGATGCCGAAATTGTCGAGGCCGGAAAACAATTTCAGGCCGACGCTTTCGATCGGCACTTCCGTCATCGTGAACAGGAAGGTCAGCACGGTGAGGCCGAGCGAAATCGAGATCGGCATGCCCGTCAGCATCAGGGCGAACAGCAGTCCGAAAATAAGAGCGGCGCTCATCACGCCTCTCCCAGCGCGACCGGCGCATTGGGACTGACCTCGATGCCATCGACATTGGTCGCATCATGATGCGGCAGGTCGCCGGTCTTCCAGAAGTGCCAGCTGACCTGCAGAAACCGGAAGCACATCAGATAGGAGCCGAGCGGAATGCAGGCGTAGACGATCCAGCTCGGCAATTCGAGATCGGGCGACACCTGGTCGGTGCTCATCAGTTCGATCACGAATTTCGCACCCATGGTGCCGACGATCGACGGTGAACAGCGCGCCGCCGAGCAGCCCGAACAGGATGACGCCCTTCTGCCAGCCAGGATTGAGCCGCTTGATCAGGACGTCGACGCCGACATGGATACCGGTGCGCACGCCATAGGCGGCGCCGAACTTCGCCATCCAGATGAACATGTAGATGCACAGCTCCTGCGCCCAGGAGATGTGAATGCGGATCAATAGGGATACAGGAACGCACGCCGGTGCCGAACCGGTGCACGACGGACATGAAGATCAGGATCGTCGCAGCCGCCATCAGCGAACCGATGATGATTTCCTCGAGCCGATCAAGGATGCGAAGCAGCATCAATCTCCCCCGTGACCTCGGCGGCTAATGCGCCGCAGACCGGTCATCTACGCGCGGCCCGCACGCCTGCGCGGTCCCGCATCGCATGCTGGCATGAACCGCCCGCTCGAGAGGCCGTCCATTTTTCGGGCTCCGCCGGTTTCCTTGAGGAATTCATCGATCAGGGGCTGGCCGACCCGGGTTGCGACGTCCTTGTAGACCGGATCATCGCCTTGCGCATCGCGGCATCCTGCTCCGGCGTCAGCGTGATGATCTCGGTCTTGCCGGCCTTCTTGATCTCGGCCAGCGCGTCGTCGTTTTCCTTGGCCGATTGGCCGTTACCGAACTCGGTGGCTTCCTTCATCGCCTTTTCGAGCTGGCCGCGGATATCGGCGGGCAGACCGTCCCAGAACTTCTTGTTCACGACCACGACATAGCCGATGTAGCCATGGTTGGTCATGGTCATGTACTTCTGCACCTCGTGCATCTTCTGGGAGTAGATGTTGGAGGTGGTATTCTCCTGGCCGTCGACCACGCCGGTCTGCAGCGCCTGGTAGACCTCGCTGAACGCCATCACCTGCGGGATCGCGCCGAGCGCGCGGAACTGCGCCTCCAGAACCTTCGATGACTGGACCCGGAATTTCACGCCCTTGTAGTCGTCCGGCGTGATCAGCTTCTTGTTGGCGGTCATTTCCTTGAAGCCGTTGTCCCAATAAGCGAGACCGGTCATGCCCTTTGGCTCGAGCAGCTTGAGCAGTCTGGCGCCAAGCGGCCCCTCAGTCACTTTGCGCAAGGTGGCGAGATCGGGGAGGATGTAGGGAAGATCGAACACCTCGAACTCGCGCACGCCGATCGGCCCGAACTTGGAGTTCGAGGGCGCCAGCATCTGGACCGCGCCGAGCTGGAGCGCTTCCAGTTCTTCCTTGTCTTTATAGAGTGTCGAGTTCGGATAGACTTCGACCTTGACCTTGCCATCGGTGTATTTCTCGGCGAGTTCCTTGAATTTTTCGGCGGCCGCGCCCTTTGGCGTGTTCGAAGCCACGACGTGGCTGAACTTGATGATGATCGGCGACTGCGCCGACGCCGGTCCGGCCAGAACCAATGCCGCGACCGATGCAGCAGCCAAAATCAACTTACGCATATTTCCTCCCCATTGCTTTTTGCGGAACCGCGCGCGGCACAGCTCCGGAATCCTTGTATGCCGGCCGCACCAATACAGAGAAGCCCGCCGAAAGGCCATTGCCCGTTAGCAGGGGTTATTTAGAACGAGTTCTTCGGCGGAATTGCTGCAGTGCAAAAAGGCATTCCCCGTCATTTACCCGCGACAAACGCGATGCGTGTGCGCAAGGAACGTAAGCGACGAGATCCATTCCTGCTTTACACGGCAACATGGATTGCTTCGCGGAGCCTGCCATCGGGCGGAGCTTCGCGCCGACCCGTTGGCTCGCAATGACGCGCCCCGCCCCTCGGAATCAGCTTGCCGCCGCCGCTGCCGGGACGTCGCGCTGGCGCTTCATGACGATTTTATTGAGCGCGCCGAGATAAGCCTTGGCCGAGGCCACCAGGGTATCCGGGTCGGAGGCCCGCGCCGTCATCGACCGGCCCTCATGGGCGAGCCGCACCGACACTTCGGCCTGCGCGTCGGTGCCTTCGGTGACGGCGTGGACCTGATAGAGTTCCAGCTTGGCCTCGTGCGGCACCAGCAATTTGATGCAGTTGAACACCGCATCGACCGGGCCGTTGCCTTCGGCCTCCTCGATCTTGATCTGGCCGTCGATGTTGAGCTTCATGGTGGCGCGCTGCGGGCCATGGGTGCCCGCGATCACCGTCAGCGAGGCCAGCTTGATGCGGTCATGGGACGCGGCGATTTCCTGATCGACCAGCGCCTCGATGTCCTCGTCGTAGATGTCCTTCTTGCGATCGGCCAGCGCCTTCATCCGCACGAACGCGTCTTCGAGCTGGTTGGCGCCGAGCTTGTAGCCCATCTCTTCCAGCTTATGGATGAACGCATGGCGTCCCGAGTGCTTGCCCAGCACCAGCGACGACTGCTTCAGGCCGACCATTTCCGGCCGCATGATCTCGTAGGTCGAGGCATCCTTGAGGACGCCGTCCTGATGGATGCCGCTTTCATGGGCGAAGGCGTTCCGGCCCACGATCGCCTTGTTGTACTGCACCGGGAACGAGGTCGCCGCCGAAACCAGCTTGGAGGCTCGCGTCAGCATCGTGGTGTCGATCTTGTTCCAGTAAGGAAATTTATCATTCCGGACATTGATCGCCATCACGACTTCCTCGAGCGCGGCATTGCCTGCCCGCTCGCCGATGCCGTTGACGGTGCATTCGATCTGCCGTGCGCCGCCGGCGATGCCGGCCAGCGAGTTGGCCACTGCCATGCCGAGATCGTTATGGCAGTGCACTGAAAACACCGCCTTGTCGGAATTCGGAACCCGCTCGATCAGCGTGCGCATGAAGTGGGTGTATTCTTCCGGCACGGTGTAACCAACCGTATCGGGAATGTTCACTGTAGTGGCGCCGGCCTTGATCACGGCCTCGACCACCCGGCACAGGAAGTCCATTTCGCTGCGGGTGCCGTCCTCGGCCGACCATTCGACGTCGTCGATCTGGTTGCGGGCGCGGGCGACGTTGGCGATCGAAGTTTCGATCACCTGCTCCGGCGTCATGTTGAGCTTGACGCGCATATGCAGCGGCGAGGTCGCGATCACGGTATGGACGCGGCCGCGTCTGGCGAATTTCACGGCTTCCGCGCAGCGGTCGATGTCCTTCGGATGGGCCCGCGCCAGACCGGCGATCACGGCATTCTTGGAGCGCCGGGCGATCTCGCTGACCGCCTGAAAATCGCCCTCGGAGGTGATGGGAAAACCGGCCTCGATGATATCGACGCCCATGTCGTCGAGCATCTCGGCGACTTCGAGCTTTTCCTCGAAGGTCATGGTGGCGCCGGGGCATTGCTCGCCGTCGCGCAAGGTGGTGTCGAATATAACGACGCGGTCCTTGTCGGACTTGTTCACGGTGGTCATTGCGAAAAATTCCTTTTGGGTCGTGCGCTGCTTTCTGAGCGCTGAAGGGTTCTGGTGATCTCGCGCAACCCCTGAGTGCCCAGGCGCAAACCGCCCAGACGGCCCTCAGGGGCCGATAAGAAGCAGAAGCCCGCCAGTCAGCAGGGTGGGCAGGGACGCAGCCGGAATCGCGGGGATACGCACGGCCTTGGCCGCTCCACCCCGAACTCCATACTTTTCGCTGCGAATCAGCATTGCCAGACCCTTTGAAGCCTCATCCTGGGGCAAAACCGTTGACGGTTGGTTGCCCTGGATCGACTTTCCCGACCGTTCTAGACGAGAAAACCAGGCGCCTGCAATGCCAAAAGATGGTCAGGATGGGTGACCTTTCGCGCCCGTACCGGAGGGTTAGGCGGATGAGCATTCCCGATTTCAGTCTCAAGCACCCCATTCCGTCATTGCTGTGCATGTGGCGCGGAATCACAAATCGAGCTTGCGTGGTGCCGCTGGCTCGATGTCCGCTACGCCTCCAATAGCGACGAATTTCTGCAGCGCTGCGAAACGACGCTATGTGCCATGAACGGACCCATGACGAGAGCTGGGATACTCAGCCACACACCCGGAGGCCATTCATTATCCGCCTTGATCTGTATCAATTGAAATTTCTGAACCGCGTCCGATACTTATTTTTTTGAGCTCGAAAAAAGTGTTCAGGGAGGACGAACATGCGGTCGAATCCCTTCTCTTATCGATCTTTCACCAAGACGCTCCTTTGCCTCGCATGTACGCTCGCTCTCGCCGGCCAAGCGACGGCGCAACAGGTTAACGGCACCCCGGGCTCGCCCAGCGCGACCACGACCATCACCGGCAAACAGCTCCCGCCGCCCGATCCCAAGTTCGAAGGCGTGATCAAGGATGGCGCCCTGCAGTCGAAGCCTTGGTGGCCGCCGCGCGTCGTGCCGCCCAGCGGCGCGCCCAACGTGCTGCTCATCATCACCGACGACGCCGGCTTTGCCGTGCCCAGCACCTTTGGCGGTGTTATCCCGACGCCGACCATGGATCGCATCGCGAACGATGGCCTGCGCTACAACCGTGTCTTTTCGACTGCGCTATGCTCACCGACGCGCGCAGCGCTGATTACCGGGCGCAACCACCATTCGGTCGGCTTCGGTGTAATTTCAGAGCAGTCGACTGGTTTCCCGGGCTACAACAGCATTATCGCCAAGGACAAGGCTACGATCGGACGGATCCTGCTCGACAACGGTTACTCCACGTCATGGTTCGGCAAGGACCACAACACGCCGGCCTTCGCAGCCAGCCAGGTCGGGCCGTTCGACCAGTGGCCGACCGGCATGGGTTTTGAGTATTTCTATGGCTTTGTCGGCGGCGACTCCAACCAGTGGGAGCCGAACCTCTTCCGCAACACCACGCAGATTTACCCGTTTCTGGGCAAGGAACCAGGGACATGGAATCTCGTCACCGCCATGGCCGACGATGCCATCGACTGGATGACGCGGATCAATCAGACCGACCCGAGCAAACCGATCTTTATCAAGTACGCGCCCGGCGCCACCCATGCTCCGCACCATCCGACCAAGGAGTGGGTGGACAAGATCAGCGCCATGCATCTATTCGACGAAGGCTGGAACAAGGTACGCGAACGGATCTTCGAGAACCAGAAGCGGCTCGGCGTGATCCCGAAGGACACTAATCTGTCGCCATGGCCAAAGGACGTCCTGAAGGAATGGGACCAGCTGACGGCCGACGAGAAGAAGCTCTACATCCGTCAGGTCGAGGTCTTCGCCGCCTACGCCGCCTATGACGACCACGAGATCGGGCGCGTCATCCAGGCCTTCGAGGATCTGGGCAAGCTCGACAACACGCTGATCATCTACATCAACGGCGACAACGGCACGAGCGCTGAAGGCGGCCCGCTCGGCACACCGAACGAGGTGGCTTTCTTCAACGGCGTGTCAGTGCCCATCGATGTCCAGTTGGCGAAGTTCTACGACGTCTGGGGGACCGAGCAGACCTACAACCACATGTCGGCCGGCTGGTCGTGGACCTTCGACGCGCCGTTTGCCTGGTTCAAGCAGAACGCCTCGCAGCTTGGCGGTACCAACCAGAACATGGTGGTGTCGTGGCCGGCGCGGATCAAGGACAAGGGGACTCTGCGTGAGCAGTTCATTCACGTCATCGACGTGGTGCCCACGATCCTCGAGGCCGCCGGCATTTCACCGCCCGAGACCGTGGACGGCATCAAGCAAGCGCCGATCGAAGGCACGAGTTTTGCGTACACGTTCGATGCGGCGAATGCCAAGGCTCCCAGTCGGCACAAGACCCAGTATTTCGAGATGATGGGCCAATGGGCGTTGTATAACGACGGCTGGTTCCTGAGCACCAGGGTCAATCGGGCGCCCTGGGAGGCCTTCGGCCCCGCCAATCCCGATCCTCTGAACAACCAGGTACTTCAGCTCTTCAACCTGAACCAGGATTTCAGTCAGACCGAAGATCTTGCGGCGAAGAACCCGGATAAGGTCAGGGAGATGAAGGAGATGTTCATCGCCGAGGCCAGGAAATATCAGGTCTTTCCACTGGATGCATCGGTCGCCGCACGAGTGGTCGCGCCACGCCCGAACATCACTGCCGGCCGGTCGGAGTTCGTCTACACGCGGCCAATGACCGGATTGCCGCAGGGCGACTCACCGCTGCTGCTGGATACTTCCTATACGATCACCGCCGATATCGATGTGCCATCCGGTGGCGCGGAGGGCATGATCCTGACCTCCGGTGGGCGCTTTGCCGGCTACGGCTTCTATCTATTGCAGGGCAAGCCGGTGTTCTTGTGGAACCTGCTGGATCTCGAACGCCTCAAGTGGGAAGGCCCCGACGCGCTGTCGCCAGGCCGCCACACCGTCGAGTTCGACTTCAAGTACGAAGGCATCGGCGTTGGTACGCTTGAGTACAACAACTTCAGCGGCCTTGCCCAGCCCGGCACCGGCACGCTGAAGGTAGACGGCAAGGAAGTTGCCACGAAGCGAATGGCGAAAACGCTGCCAATGATCCTGCAGTGGGACGAGAGCTTCGACATCGGCTCCGACACGCTGACCGGCGTGAACGACGCAGACTACAAGCCGCCGTTCCCGCTAACCGCCAAGCTCAACAAGCTGACGATCAAGGTGGACCGTCCGCAACTGTCGCCCGCAGACATCAAGAAATTTGAGGCGGCGATGCAGGCAGCGAGCGACGGACCAGTGGGAGAGGATCTCAGTTTGGTCCAAAGGATCGAAATGCGGATCGACAAAAGAGAAGATTGCCGGAAGCAGGCTGACGCAAAGAAGCTTGGTCCCATCGAACGCATCGCTTTCGTGCGGGAATGTATGAAGTAAGGACTGTCTGCTGAACACAGTGAAAGGGGCTTCTCGTGAGCCCCTTTTTCACTACTACCGGGGAAACCGAATTAGAAAAGGGGTGCGCGGAGCGTGGTAAACACGTGCGTTGGTTACCACGGTCTCACACCGGAAACACCCGGCCTTCCCTGCGCAATGGTTTTAACGGTTTCCGTCGGGCTCTCTCCGGTGACCGGGCTTGTTTGTCGTCGCCTGCGAATTAAATTCGCAAACTTGACGCCAGCGTCAGGACCATTGCTGTTTCTACAATCCGCGAAGCAGAATTATTTTTTTGAGAGAGGGCTGGACACAAAATCGCGAACGACACCCCTCTCGGGCAAATCAATCACTCTCGCAAAATTTTGAACTGGTCTCTAAACGAGTGCGGTCAGCGACAGAACATCGTTTCAGCGACTAAAAAGCGGCTCCCTGAATAAAGAAGAAGCCGAAGGACGGCATACTTGACAGCTTGCCTGAGCTGGCTACCTTAGCGCTCATGGGGATTGCGATCTCCCCACGAGGCGACATGCTGAAGAATCGCGTCCCGCGTAACGCAAGGACGCAATGTGTCGGCCATCAACTCAATCTCTGCGGATAAACTAGCACGCTTGGTCGGGACACCACGATGCCCCGCACTGATCGACATTCGCCCGAACGACAATTTCAGTTCCAAACCCCGGCTTATCCCCGGATCGATCCGAAAAACACATTCCAATGTTTCGGAGTGGGCCGGAGAATTCGCCGGTCGATCCGCCGTCGTGATCTGCAGTGATGGGGCAGCCCTCAGTCAGGGAGCCGCGGCGTGGTTACGTCACGCCGGCGTCACTGCCGATGTACTCGAATACGGCTTTGAGGGGTGGGTAAAAGCCAGGCTGCCCCTTCTGACGGCAACCAAAATGCCGCCGCTGGACAGTCAGGGGCGTTCGGTCTGGGTCACCCGCGCCCGGCCCAAAGTCGATCGCATTGCTTGCCCGTGGCTGATTCGCCGCTTCATCGACCCACGCGCGGTATTCCTCTTCGTCACGGTCTCGGAGGTTCCGGGCGTGGCCGAGCGATACGGCGCAGTCCCCTTCGATCTCGACGGCGTATTTTGGAGCCATCGCGGTGAAAAATGCACCTTCGATCTCATGATCGAAGAATTCGGCTTGACCACGGAGCCGCTGCTGCGCCTCGCCACGATTGTGCGGGCCGCCGATACCGATCGTCTGGACCTTGCGCCGCAAGCAGCGGGCTTGCTGGCGGCATCGCTTGGATTGTCGCGCATGTACGCGGACGATCTCGCGCAGCTCGAAGCCGGACTTTCGCTCTATGACGCCTTCTATCGGTGGTGCCGGGACGCGATTGACGAAACTCATACAGCGCATGCCCACCGAACCGCGACCTGATCCCTTACGGCGCATTCACGGACAAGATGATGCGAAGGAAATTCGTTATCTGGAGTTTTTTGATTGTCGTGGCGATGGCTGCAATTCTTGGTGCTCTTTACGCCAAAGTGGTTCCCGGCCTGTCGAGCGCGCGCACCGAACCACCGGCAGCCGAGACGATTCTCGCGACCTGGCTGCTGCACCAGAGCGTTCCCTTTGGAGTGCAAGATGAGCCGCAATCCGGCGCCCGATCCTTCGGATGTTGCGGCAGGAAAAGACCTTTACCGGGAGAAGTGCGAAACCTGCCACGCCTATGACGGCGGCGGCAAAACCCCGATCGGCTCCAATGAATTCCCGCGCGTGCCCAGCTTGCGCTCGCCCGCCATCGCAGCAACACCTGATGGAGAACTATTTTACCACATCCGCAACGGCATCCGTAACACCGGCATGCCGGCCTGGAATCTTCCCGACCGTCAGATCTGGCAGCTCGTGAGCTTTGTCCGGCACCTGCCGCGAGTTGCGGCGATGTCGCCTGAGGCAGCCAACGCGCTTTCGGCCCGCCGCACCCGCGGCCATGCCGCCCGATCACGGACATTATGTCGGATCGGTTGCCTGCAAGGGATGTCATGAGGAGGTCTACGCGCGATGGAGCAAGACCCGCATGGCCAATGTCGTGCGCGATCCCCGCGAACATCCCGACGCCATCATCCCCGACCTCTCAAAGCCCAATCCGGTCTTTAGTTTCACCAAGGACGACGTCGCCCTGGTTTACGGCAGCCGGTGGAAGCAGCGGTACTTCAAGAAGGTCGGCGACGATTATTTCCCGCTTCCGGTCCAATGGGACGTCGCCCATCAAACCTGGAGCCGCTATTTCGTCCCCAATACCGGCGATTGGTGGGCTACGCTCTATCCGCCCGACAATTTCCAGCGGCCGACGGGACCGCTCTGCGACGGCTGTCATTCCGTGAATTACGACATCAACACGAAGACCGTCACGGAATGGAATGTCGGGTGCGAGAGGTGTCACGGTCCGGGCGAGGCCCATGCCAAAAAGCCGGTCCGCGACAATATTCTCAATCCGGCGCGTTTTGATTATGTGGACGCCAGCGACACCTGCATCCAATGCCATTCGCAGGGACAGCCTCTCACCAAGCCCATCCAAGGCAAATATTACGATTGGCCGGTTGGATTTGATGTCGGCAAACACCTGAAGGACTACTGGAAGCTCGAAGAACATAGGCTCGGCGAGCTCACCTTTACGCACTTTCCGGACGGCACCGCGCACAAGAACCGCATGCAGGGCAATGATTTCGTGCAAAGCCTGATGTATACACGCGGCGTCACATGTTTTTCCTGCCACGATCCGCATGGCACGGACAATGTTGGCATGGTGCGCAAGCCCGGCAACGCGCTATGTCTCGATTGTCATGGTCCCAACGCACAAGCTGGGCCACATGCCCCCACGATCGAGGCGCACACGCATCATCAGGCGGGTAGCGCGGGGAATGAGTGCATCGCCTGTCATATGCCGAAGATCGCGCAGACGATCTCTGATCAGAAGGTTCGAAGCCACACCTTTCACTTCGTTACGCCGGGCGAGACGGACAGCTTGAAGATTCCAAATGCCTGCAATGAGTGCCACAAAGACAAATCCACCGAATGGGCAACGGCCGCACTGAAGAGTTGGAGCGACCGTTCGCCCTGGCGGGCACAGTGAGTTCGCTGAGTAAGGAAAGGACCGATCGCCGCGAGAATCGTGGGGAGCGCAGATGTTTGGATATGTGAGCGAGCCGCCAGGTAAAAGGTTCAGCGATTCCAGGTCAAAACAGATTGCGGCCGGGGTCATCGTTGGCATTTGCACGGTCGGATGGGCGGCACCCGCCTTGGCCTATCGTCCATTCGATGGAACAGACGCGGCAGTCGCCGATGTGGGCGAGGTCGAAATCGAATTCCAGCCAGCAGGTGCCATTAGCGCCGGGGCGACAAAGCCGCTTTCCGAAGCCGTCTTTAACTATGGCTTTGCGGATAGATGGGAGCTGGTCCTGCAGGGTACGGCACAGGTGCTGCCCGAGGCGGCTGGTCCACTCAGCGTCTCCAATGCTGCGTTCTTGAAATACGTATTGGTTCCCGGCGTTCTCCAGGGAAAGCAGGGACCGAGTGTTGCCACAGAATTCGGCCCGCTGCTGCCGCCGGCCGGCGGCTCAGGTGTAGGATTCAGCTGGACCGGCATCGTGTCGCAACGGTGGGATTGGGGAACTATCCACCTGAATACAGCGACGAACCTCACACCCGACCAGCATGGCGAGCTTTTCTTCGATGCCATCATCGAGGGACCGAACCAGTGGAAGGTCCGACCGGTTTTTGAATTCTATTCCGACAGTGTCATCAACCAACAGCAGACATATTCAGCTCTGGCTGGGGCTATCTGGCAGGTGAACGACAAGCTCAGCTTTGATGCTGCGTTTCGCCATGCGCTGGTCAACGGACACGCCGTGAACGAGATCCGCGCCGGACTAACGTTCGCGTTCAATGTCGAAAAGGACGCGACACCCGCCAAGCCAGGTGTGACTTTTGGTAATTGGGGCCTTTCGCGCTAACCGCTTCGAGCCTGGGTAGTGCCGCTGGCTCGATCTCCGCGATGCCCCCTGATAGCGACAAATTCCTGCAGCGCTGCGAAACGACGCTATGTGCCAGTGCCGGACTGGCGGCTTTCGTTAACCGCCAGAAACACGACATCGATCGAGCAAGTCGCGTGGACAAGCGCCGGGCGCCGATGGATCGATCGGCCTGAGACTGATCGCCTTGCCGAGACTATCGCGTCGTCACATCGGCGGCTTCACGCCCTCAGCGCCGATCACGACCGCGGAGGCTTCCGGGGCGTCCTTCTTCATAACGACGAAGACCTTGCGCCCAACGGCCAGCTGATCGGCCGGCGCCTTGTCAAAGGCGACCACCGTCGCGCTCGTCGAAATCGTGATCGTCTGTTCACCGTGGGAGTAATTCAGCCTGACGACCCGGTCCGTTCCGACCTCCTCTATCTTGGCGATATTGGCGTTGGTCATCATGTTCGGCTTCGATTCAAGATCCCAGGGATAGTGCCCCTCGGCCAGACCGCGCAGCAATTCATCAAACACATGAACTTCGCGCGCGACGCGCTTGCCGTCCTGCTCGACAGATGTAATGCCGACAAACTTGCCGGCCTGGATAGCGCTCATGTCGGCCGTGGTCACCAGGAAAAGGCCTGCGTCGTTGGCGAGCTTGATCAATTTCCGTTCCGCCCTTGGCGGTCTCGACGCTGATCGTTCCGTCCTTCACGGCGGTCAGCGTGCCGCGGATATGCGCCTGCGCGAACGCCGGCGCGGAAAGCAGCACACCAACAAGAACCGTTGCGGCTGCAATCGGTACCCAAAGAGTTCGAGACATCAGCATTTGATTTCACTCCCTTTGGTTCTCGGTGGACAAGATATGCCCACTCCAGCAATTATAATCCGCAATTGTGGCAACCTAATCTGGTCACTTTGAAGACGTCGCGGCCAGGTTGAAGGAACTTTGGGCCGTTCGCCATCCGCAAGCCAATGCCCTCGTCAGCAGTACCGCCTGCGTCCCCGCATCCCATCCAGCGTCCGTGACGATCGCGATACGCCCCTCATGTGGACGAGACGGCTGCGAATATGGATTTGATTGGGGCCGCGATCAACATGCCGATTGCGGCAGATTGGCGCGACGGGCAAAACATCTGCACGTTTGTGCGCGCTCGGCATTCCCCACTCATCATGCCGACGTAAATTTGGAGCGGCAGAAAAACATCCGCTTTGTTGCGCACAAGCCGGACCTCGCGTCATGTCCGTTTTGTGCCAAACCAGTAGCAACGTTTACACCCCTGGAGCGGCTCTGCGTTTATCCACCATCCATAAAAGACGCGATTGTTGATGGAGATCAATGTGCCCTTGCGGTCCAAGCGGCCAAATGTTCGGCGGGGCAGCTAACGAGCCGAGAGGACAGCTGCTATGTCTCAGACGATTATTTTAACCTCCAGCCTATGCGTGGGACTGGTCTTTTCGATGCCGGCACTTGGCGCTGACCATAAGTACGATAATCAGTTCTGTTTTGTGGCTAAGACCACCGACGTTATCGTCCACGCTGACGGCTTCAAAGCTGGAAATTTCAAGACCACCGGCATCAGGATGGGCGCAGAAGGCGACCCCTTTCGTGCGATGGAACAGCACTGCGTCGGCAATTTCACGGTTATCGGCGGTCAACAGGAGGACAATGTCAGGTGCGAGGCTGAAAACGCCGCAGGCGATAAGGTCTTCGGCGTAGCCACCCGGAAGTTTAATCCCCTCATGCCTGAGCAGAGCGAAGGAAGTTTTCAAATTGTGCACGGCACCGGGAAGTTTGCCGGCATTAGCGGAGAGGGCCATTCCAAGCTTGTCGACGTTATAACCAAAACTCCGGGCGAGATGAGTGGTTGCGCTCACTCATGGGGTACATTTACGATTAAATAAACTGCATAGTGTCGCCCCGAAAGCGCGGTCATTGGTCTCGCCTTGAGGCGCGACCGCGATTTTGGATGTCCGCTTTGATGCGCATTCCGGACTCACGTCGGACATCGCGTGAGGTTCGAAAAGTGCCGATATTGTTGCAAAAGTATCGTTGCAGAAGTCTTTTTAGGGGGACGGGCAGGATTTTTCAGGACCGCTGATGCGTTTCGCGCGAGCGGCTCGTGGTGGAGTCAGCAAAAATCAACGTTTGCGAAATTTTCGGCGTCGCTCGATTTTCGACTTTTGCAACAATATCTGCCAACAGCGGAAGTGAACGCAGTCATTCCATCACCCCGTCGACGGTGGCGAGCTGCGTTTCTTCGCGTCGTGCCCGTGCTCTGTGATGTAGGTGCGTTCCGCGGCGGCTACGGTCTCGCCCGCGTTAGCGCTTTCACCGACCGCCGGCGCCTGAGGGAATCATGGGCCCGTAGTAGGCGCCCCAGTGGCCCCACACATCGCAATTCCCCGTTCCGCTGAAATTTCCGTTCGGATTGCCGTATTTCGGATGCGAGACGATGGACGGCCCAGCATAGCTATCCATGGGATCGGTATTGACGTTCGACTTGTGACGAACTGTGTGGGCAAATGCGCAGGTGCTGGAGAGCGCGAACGCAAAGGCCAGTGCCATTGCTGCAAGCTTCATGGTTGTCTCCTTTATTGTTCAGATAAGAGACAACCGCATCACCGCCAATAAAACCTTTGTTAGCTGCCCGATGTGGACGACGTGCGATAGCTTTTCCAAGCGGAACTGACCGCGCGGCGTTGTCCGGATGCAAGTTGGGGGACAGGCCGCAGGGCACCACTCCTTCGATGAGGAGTTCGCTGCGTAGCTGGTTTCCAGTCGCGTGCGAGCTTCTGCGCTTCGTTGATCTGAGCCGGGGTCGTCCACCGTTCGGCCAGTTCTTGGGTCTTGACCGCTCTTTGCTCACCCTGTGCCGCCGATAGACCGAACCACATGTGGCCACGAACTTAGTCCTGCGGCACGCCTCGCTGCGCCAATCGATGGTGCCAAAATACCCCGACCTGCGGACGCCGTAGCGGACTACCGCCACCTCCCTGCTGTAGCGACTGTGGCTCAGTGGTCGCAGTGTTCATCTTTTTCCTGGCAATTGAACCCTTGCGGAATTTAGAGGGTGAGCCCCGCCTGCTCCAAGGTTACGATGTCACCGAAGTGAATTGGGAGGCGACACACTTACCGGGGGCGCAATATGGCAGTGAGAATTGCATCGGTTGCGACGAAACGCGGGCGGCCAATCTCAGGACATCGACGCAGACTTGGCGTTGCTGCAATCGTCCTCGCACCCGCGATCATGTTTTTTTCCCAGCGTGCGTTGGCCGATGAAAGCGGCGTGAGTTTCTGGGTCCCCGGTTTCTTTGGAAGCCTTGCGGCCACACCACAGCAGCCGGGTTGGTCGCTGGCCAACGTCTACTATCATACCTCGGTCGAGGCAGGCGGCAACGTTGCGTTGGCTAGAGAATTTCAAATTGGACAGATCCCAGCCAATCTGACGGCAACGGCACATCTGAATGCAACCGTGAATGCCACCGGAGATCTCGGCTTTGTCATTCCGACGTATGTCTTTGGAACGCCGGTACTCGGAGGCCAAGCGTCCGCGTCCCTTATAGGTGCCTACGGTGTCGTAAGCACTACCCTGGCGGGCCAGTTGGCGGGGAGCATAACAGGACCGGGCGGCGGCAGCATCCCGTTCATGCGATCCGACAGCATCAACGATACGACGTGGGGTTTTGGCGACCTGATCCCGCAATTCGCCTTGCGCTGGAATTCCGGCGTCAACAACTACATGACCTACATCACCGGCGACATACCTGTCGGAGCCTACCAATCCAACCGCTTGTCGAATGTAGGTATCGGGCACGGTGCGATCGACGCAGGCGGTGGGTACACTTATTTCAATCCGGCGACCGGCCACGAGTTCTCAGGTGTGCTTGGGTTTACCTATAATTTCATCAATCCCGCAACACAGTATCAGAGTGGCGTCGACCTGCACTTCGATTGGGGCGCATCGCAATTCCTGACCAAGCAGGTTCAGGTGGGCCTGGTAGGCTACGCCTACAAGGACATCGGCTGCGACAGTGGCTCGGGCGACCGTGTCGGTTGTTTCCAATCGCAGGTGTTCGGCATCGGACCGCAGTTTGGCTACGTCTTCCCGCTCAGCCAAGGCCTTCAGGGTTATATCAATCTCAAGGCCTACGCAGAATTTGGCGCCTCGGATCGGCCCTCCGGCTGGAACACATGGCTGACATTTGCGATCTCACCCGCAGCAGCGGCCCCACCCGCCACGAGCCGGATGATTACGAAATAACGGTGGAGCGAACCGTCGGAAGCTCGAGGTCCGAAAAGGATCTTGGTTGCGTGAAAACGTGCTGACGCAGGCCCCGACCGTCCACTATCCGGTCAATGCAGTCCGACACGGCTAGTTAGAGCAATTTTTCCTGCTGGACGATCAGGGGCCACCTGTGAGTCACCATGGGGGGAGTGCTGGGCAAGTCTAGTTCGAGATGGGCCGCAAAAGATCTCCACACTCACGCTCTGATCGCTGCCATCACCCGTGTACCGACGATATTTATGACGCGCGTCAGATTGTAGGCGAGCACGCTCAGCGCCATTTCGCTCGCGACCTTCGGCAGCGTCTTCATCAGGAAGTGCGTCGCGCCCATCCGCATCTTAAGCGTACCGAAGGGATGCTCAACTGCTTCGCGTCGGCGGCGCATGGCCTGGGGATCCTGATCCAGTCGCTGCTGCACGGTTTCGAGAACGTGCTCGTGCTCCCATCGTGTGATCCGGCGTTCTTTGGCTGTCGTGCACTCATCTTTGATTGCGCAGGTCTTGCAGGCGCTGGTCCAGTAGCGGCGCATCTTCTGCCCGTGTTCCTCGTTGGCATAGTGGAACTTGAGCTTCTCGCCGGCGGGGCAGCGATAGACATCCTCCTGCGTCATATAGACGAAGTCCTGCTTGCCGAAGCGGCCTTCCGACTTCGCGCCGGAGGTCATCGGTTTGGGCAACGTCACGCAGATGCCTATCTGCTCGCAAGCCAGTATTTCCTCGCCACTGAAGTAGCCGCGGTCGGCAACGGCTTCGAGTTTATCGACTTGCAGAACGGCCTTAGCCTCCCGCGCCACGTTCGCCAGTTGTCGCGATCCGAGCCGGTATTCGTCACCTCGTGCGTCACGATCAGATGGTTCACGGTGTCGACCGCGACCTGCACATTGTAGCCGACACGCCTGAGCCACGCCCACTCGTCGCCATCGAACGGCTGTCGGGATCAGTGGCGAGATTTGGCCGTCAGCAAGCCAACATTTGCTTCTCGTAGGCCGCAAGCTTGCCCATTTCCTCTTTCAGCTTGTTGAGCTTCTCCTTGAGCCGCGTCGTCTTGAGCACGACCACGTCGGACGGTTCCTGCCGATCCGCCGTATCGAGCTGGAGGTACCGCGCCACACTCTCCTCGAGTTGCGCGCGCCGGCGATCGATCTTCCCTCGTGTAAAATTGCGATCTCGATTATTGACCGCTTTGAACTTGCTGCCGTCGATCGCGACGCTCGCCTTCGCCAGCAAACCCATCTGTCGACAGAGATTGACGAAGCGCGCGCACGCCCTGCGGATCGCCGGGCCATTGTCCTTGCGGAAATCGGCAATCACCTTGTCATCGGGAACGAGCCGTCCGAGCAGCCATATGACTTCCAGGTTGCGGCCGGCCTCGCGCTCAAGCCGCCGGCTCACTGAACCCGATTGAGATACCCGTAAATGTAAAGCTTCAAAAGAACCGAAGGGTGGTAGGCAGGCCGCCCTGTCGCTGCAGGCTCGACGCCTTCGAAGCCGAGATTGGCCAGATCGAGCGAGTCGACAAAGCAATCAATCACACGAACGGAATTGCTCTCCTCGACCCACTCATCGAGGCATTCCGGCAACAGCGTCGATTGTCCGCGATCGGCACCCTCAACGAAGCGCTTCATAAATCGCCCCCCGGCAAATCGCCATGCAAATCATAGCGACAGCTCGTTTTCACGAATAATCGCGTCACTTCGACCGCGCGCCGCTCACTTCCGGTCTTCCCCGATTAGCCGACATTCTCAGGGGCATTCGGCATGCCTCAAAAGAAAAACCGAATGTCAGACGTGCTCTAACACCCCCGGCAAATCCCCGTGTACGTGCTGACCCGTGCGCGACCTCGGCGGCGGACCGGAGCCTTATTTCTCGGCTCGACGGTTTGCGCGCTGAAGATCCGCTGGGACGCGCCCGCATAAGGCGGCGCGACGACGCGTGTGCGCGACGGCGGTGACGAATTGACCGATCCGTAAGACACCGGTGGCGGCGGGGAGTTGGCGCGGAGCGGGGGGACAAGTGTGGCGTTTCCGATGCCGCTGGGGTCAGAGAGCACTCTGGGATTGGCGGGTCCGAACGGGACGCCGCTGATCGGCGAATTGCCGGCGCCGGCCGAACCCGCGGGCGGGGTCAACTGTGCAAAGGCTTGCGCGGGCAAGATCACGCCGCCGAGCGCCAAGGCGAGAACAAGCGCAGAATTGCGAGACATCCAGCTCTCTCCAGGGACTGTACCTTCAACGATGATCTGGGGCGCGCGTTCCCCCACGGAAGGCAGCCCTGTCTTTTCCTCGCGTAGTCGTCCGCAGAAACGGAGCGGCGGTCCCGTTCCAAGGTGGATACCAAGAGCAATTCAGCTGCGTTGGCCCCACTCCGCCGCAATCACCTTGCGCGCCTGTCAGCGCCGGCCAACGCTGCGGGCATTCCAACTGCCCCAGCTCACGTTCGCGAGACTTTGACGGTCCGTTGCGACAGGCCGCCTGGTTCGCTTTTCATGGTCAGCGATGCATCGTTCCGATTCCGCGATCTTTCGCTTCAGGTTGGCTATGTTTTTTTGCGTTCGGCCGCTCGAACTGGCCATATCGCCAATTCTAAATCGAGCAATTTCCAACGCCTTCACGGCGTCACGGTTCTTCTTGAGCTGAACTCTGTGCCAGGCAATGTTGCTATTGCTGTCCGCAATCATATAGCAGCAGCCGCGATCGATCTTTCGAATCCGTTGGGCACTTCAATATCGACTTCAAGCGTCGATACATTTTCGCCCCTGTCCATCCTGACGATGACCTTTTCCGGATCGAGCTTGACGTGCCGCGAGACCACAGCAAGGATCTCTGCCCGCAGCAGTCCCAGCAATTCGGGCTGGCCGCGCAAACCGCGTTCGTGCGCCAGGAGAATCTGCAACCGTTCCCGGGCGACAGGCGCGGAAGCAGCACGGCCACCGAAGAGCCGCAGCAGATTCATCATGCGGCCCTCCGTCCCAGTAATCGGTTCATCAAGCCTTTTCGTTGTACCGGCACTGTCATGGTGACAGTTTCGCCCAGCAGACGACGCGCTGCGTCGATGTAGGCGCGGGCCGGCGCGCTGGTGGCGTTGTTCAGGGTAACCGGCGATCCAACGTTAGACGCACGCAAAACGTCCTGGCTCTCGGGAATGATTCCAAGCAGCGGCGTCGCGAGGATTTCAAGAATATCCTCGATGCTCAGCATTTCTCCCCGTGTCGCGCGAGCCGAGTCATATCGGGTTATCAGCACGTGCTTCTCTACCCGCTCGCCCCTCTCGGCCCTCACGGTCTTTGAATCCAGCATTCCGATGATGCGGTCGGAGTCACGCACCGACGAGACTTCGGGGTTGGTGACGATGACGGCTTCGTCCGCATAGCGCATCGCAAAAGTCGCGCCCCGCTCTATGCCCGCCGGACTATCGCAGAGAATCCAGTCAAATTTGGTTCGCAGGTCCGCGATAATGCTTCCGACGCCTTCGTCCGTCAGGGCATCCTTGTCCCTGGTTTGGGAAGCGGGAAGCAACCACAAATTATCGAGGCGTTTATCGCGAATGAGAGCTTGCGAGAGTTTTGCAACGCCTTGCACCACATTGATGAGGTCGAACACAACCCGTCGTTCGGCTCCCATGACAAGGTCGAGATTGCGCAGACCGACGTCGAAGTCGATGACGACTACTTTTTCGCCCATTTGCGCCAGCGCCGCACCGAGTGCGGCTGTCGAAGTTGTCTTACCGACGCCGCCTTTGCCAGACGTCACGACCAAGACTTTGGCCATTTCTTACCTCCTTAGTCGATTAATTCAGTGGTGTGATTTTCATGATGTCGCCTTTGAGCCACGCTTGAGCCGGTCGATTGCGCAAGGTGGCGTCTATTTCGTCAGCAGTTTGATAGTAACCATCGATGGCCAGCAGCTCCGCCTCGATCTTCTGACAAAAAATCCGCGCGGCCGAATTGCCGTTGACACCCGCCATCGCTCGGCCGCGAAGCGTTCCGTAGATGTGGATAGAGCCCCCGGCGACAATTTCCGCACCCGAACCGACCGAGCCCAGCACTGTCACGTCGCCTTCGGCAAAAAAAACTGCCTGACCGGAGCGCACCGGGCTTTCCAGCAACAGGGACGTCGGTTTCGGTTTGGGCTCCGGCTTTTTCGGTTCGTTCTGCGTAAGCACACAATGGCGTCCCCCTGTGAGCAAAGGCGGCATGCTCGTCGTGAGATGGGCGGCATCCACACCCTCAATGCCAAGGACACGAATATTGCGTTGTTCGAGGTTTGCGACGAGGTGCGCAATCGCGGTTTGGCTAAGGTCCACGGCGGACAGGTCAAGCACTACGGGCTTCCCGACAAAAAACCCGGGCGAGCGGGCGAGCGTTGCGTCAATTTCGTCCAGCCAGCCTGCAATCGGAACGACCGGGCAAAACACAAACGCAACGTAAGATCGGCCTCGCATGCGAACCAGTTGGCGTGTTGGCTGCGAAATTGCGTCCATCGTGGTCGAACTCAGCTTTCTTTTTGAATGGTTAACGATGCGCGGCCTTGGTTAACGACTGGTTAACGGTGCCGGCTTTTGGCCGGCCAATTGAAGCGGGAGGCCGGCGCTGCCCTTAGTCGCGCGAGCAGTGCCGGAACCGGGCTTGATGGAGATTTCACGCCTGATATGGCTGGCAAGCGGCAGGTCATCCTGTCTGCCTGCCCGAAAGAGGGGGAACACCTCGATTTGCGCCGCGAATAAATCGCAAAGCGGCCGGGCCGCGGCGAGCGGGATTTACCCGATCCACTGACTAAGCGAGGGGTCGGCGTCGTCTTCGCGCGTGGTAGTCCATAGCTTCGTTCCGACCTGAACCGACGCCAATCACGGCGGGCATCGGCGAAGCGCGGATTTTTGCGACACTCCGTGAAGCCAGCGAGGCGGTGCGAAGTGGTGCGCTCGGGGTCCCTATAGACCGATAAGAACCACTCACGGACCGGTTGTCGCCGAGAACTCCGGCAATCGAGATTTGCCAAAGGTCGTTCGCGTCTTCCGGATTGGCAGCTTCCCGACTTTGTTGTCACCCGCGCGGCTGGCGGCGCTACCACGCGACAATATCGTCGCCTGATGCAAAACATGCCGCATCAGCGCTGCGGCATGTTACTTCCGAGGCCGATGACCAGGAGGGTCATTGCCTTTGTCTTGCCGCGCAACGTGGAGCGCGCGTTCCTTGTCACGCGGCTGCTCCTCGCCTCGCTCACGCGTGATGCCTTGGTCCGAGCCAGCCCTGTCGGTCGATCCGGGATTGCTCTTTTCAGGTTGACGCTGCTGTTTCGGCATTGACCCTTCTCCCAAACATCAACAAGCCATTGTTGAGTGACGTTACGCGGCGGCGCGATTGTGTTCCTGAGGCACAACGCGAACAGGAATAGACTTCGAGGCTGGCACTTTGCTGCCCTCGGCAAAATGCGTGAGCGGGATCAGTCCGTTGCACTCCGGATAATATCCCGCGAGGTTTTTCCTCGGAATATCATACGTGACCACCTGAAGATCCGAGAGCCGGCGCTGGACGCCGTCCTCGCACTCGGTCGAAAGCGTTACGAGGTCGCCCTGCTCGACGCCGATTTCCTTCATGTCGTCGGCGTTCATCAGCACCACATGACGGCTGCCATAGACGCTGCGAAAACGATCATCCTCGTTATATACCGTGGTATTGAATTGCCCGTCCGCCCGCATCGTCATCAGCTCATAGATGCCATCGGCATCGGACGGCGGATTACCGTGAACTTCGGTACGGTGAAGTTCGCCTTGCCATTTGGCGTTATCCATTTTCGCTCGCGCGCCGGCAGCGGTCGGGGAAAGCCGCCGGGCTCGAACATTCGCCGATTGAAATCCTTGAACTGTTCCGGATAGGTCCGCTCGATCGCGTCGCGGACCAGCGCATAGTCGGAAACCCAGGCATCCCAATCCAGTTTCGGATTGGGACGAAGTGTCGCCTTGGCAAGGCTGGCAACGATTTTCGGTTCGGACAACAGACCCTCCGCCACCGGATCGCGCTGACCGCGCGAGCCGTGAATGCAGGCGGTCGAATTCTTCCATGGACACGGCTTGCGGACCGCTGGCCTGAACGTCGACTTCGATCCTGCCCAGACACGGCAGCAGATAGGTTATTTCGCCGGGGACGATATGACTGCGATTGAGTTTGGTAGCAATCTGCACCGATAGCCGAAGCCTGGCCCAGGCAGGCTCCATCAGCGATCGCTCCGGAACAGCGCGCAGGAAATCGCCGCCAAGACTGATAAAGCCCCGGACATCACCCTTGATGATGCCCTGACATGCATCGACGGTCGGCAGCCCGTCCCACCGCGGGGGCTCGAAATCATAGAGCTCTTTCAGTTTGTCGAGCGGCACGAGCTTGGTCTTCTCGGAGATTCCCACCGTGCGCTGGCCCTGAACATTGGAATGGCCGCGAATGGGCGAGATACCCGCGCCGGGCTTGCCGATGTTACCCCGCAGCAGCAGCAAATTGACGATCATCTTGACCATCTCGACGCCGTGCCTGTGCTGGGTTACGCCCATGCCGTAATTGGCGATCACCGCCTTCGAAGCCATGTAGACGTTGGCGGCATCCGCCAGGGCCGAGCGGTTCAACCCGGATACCCGTTCCAGATCACCCCATGATTGTGCACGGCAGAACGCGGCGAATTCCTCGAAACCCGACGTGTGCTGTTCGATAAAAGCGACATCAAGGATACGCGCGCGCCCCGAAGCCTTGGCGGCATCATCGGCCTCGATGACGGCCTTGCACATTCCGGCAATGGCTGCGGCGTCACCACCGACCCGAACCTGATGGTACTGCGTGCTGATGCGGGTACCGCCGGCAATCATCTGGATCGGATTCTGCGGGTTGGTAAACCGCTCCAGCCCTCGCTCACGAAGCGGATTGAACGTGACGATCGGCACACCGCGTTGCGCGGCGCCCTGGAGCGGATGCAGCATCCGGGGTGCATTGGTCGTGGTGTTATGTCCGAAAAAGAAAATACAGTCGGTCTGATCGAAATCGGCAAGCAATACCGTGCCGACGGGAACTCCAATCACGTCCGGCAGCGCCACCGAAGTGCTCTCGTGACACATGTTCGAACTGTCAGGGAAATTATTGGTGCCGTACATGCGGCCGAACAGCTGATACATGTAGCTCGCTTCAAGCGACGCGCGTCCGGAGGTGTACATGATGACGGCGCGCGGATCGAGCGCGTTCAACTCCTTGCCGATTTCGCGGAACGCTTCGTCCCAGTCGACCGGAACATATTTATCCGAGGCTGCATCGTAGCGCATCGGCGTCGTCAGGCGGCCCTGCTCTTCCAGGTCATGATCCGACCAGTTGCGCAACTCGCTCAGCGTATGCGCTGCGAAGAAATCGGGCGTAACCTTCTTGCCGGTGATTTCCCAGGCGGTGGCCTTGGCGCCGTTCTCGCAGAATTCAAACGGATGCGGCTTCGCCGGCTTGGCCCAGGAACAGCTGACGCACATGAAGCCGCCCGGCTTGTTCTGTTTGAGCAGGATCTCACTGCCGAAAAGAGCGACTTCTTCCTGTGTCAGAATGCTGGCGACGGCCTTAACCGATCCCCACCCACCGGCCGGTCCATCATATCGCCGCACCTTCGCCCTTTGTCGCATGGCCAACTCTCAAATCTTGTAGGCCCCGTTTTAGAAACCGCCGGCGACGCGAGAGGTTCCTTTAACCGCGCGTCAGTCGATCACGGCCGCGGTGTTTCAATGAATTTGCGGGCCGCTCGCAACTTTGCTCGCGGCAAGTCATTAAAGGGTTGGGTTGCCGTCGTCGGCGACGGCGGTTTCGCGATGCTCATGGCCGAGCTGGGCACTGCGGTGCGAACAATCTGCCCATCAAGATCGTTCTTTTGAAAAACAACAGCCTCGCCGAAGTCCAGTTCGAACAGCGCGAGATCGGCAATCTGGAGTTCGGCTGCGAGCTGGCGCCGATCGATTTCGTGGCGTTCGCGAAAGCGTGCGGCGCAAACGCTTTCCGGTGCGAGCGAGCCGACGAGGTAAGACCGGCGGTCTCCTCCGCGCTGCGCTCGCCGAGGCCTGCGTTGAAGCGGTGGTAAATGCCAATGAGAGACCCGCCAAGCCGGATGAATTGAAGGTTTGACAGTGTGCAGACGATGACCAAACGCGTAGCCCGAGGTGCTTCATGATCAGTCCCAATCGGAGAATGCTTCTTGCCGCTGCCGCGGCGCTCGGCGCCAGTGCCGCCGCCGCAAAGGATAATGAACCCATCATGGGTGACAGGGGCGCCACGATCCTCGGACCACGCAATCCACCGCGTGAAAGCCAGAACCCCGATATCCTTCGTCCGCCGCTCACCGACCATGGCGCGATGCCGAACCTGCGCTTCTCGTTCGCCGATGCCCACATGAAAGCTCGCGACGGCGGATGGTCCCGGGAAGTCACCCAGCGCGAACTCGAAATCTCGAAAACCATCGCGGGCGTCAACATGCGCCTGAAATCCGGCGGCGTGAGAGAGCTGCATTGGCACAAGCAGGCCGAATGGTCCTTCATGCTGGCCGGCAGCGCCCGCATCACGGCCGTCGACAATGATGGCCTGAATTTTATCGCCGATGTGGGACCAGGCGACCTCTGGTACTTCCCGGCCGGGATTCCACACTCGATTCAGGGATTGCCAGGCGACGGCTGCGAATTTTTGCTGGCATTCCCTGATGGAGAATTCTCCGAAGACAGCACCTTTGCGATCTCGGATCTGTTTGCTCATACCGCCAGGGATGTTCTGGCAAAGAACCTGTCAATCTCGACCGACGCGCTCCGGCAAACTCCCAAGGAAGAGCTTTTTATCTTCCAGGCTGATCCTCCGCCGCCCTTGCAAGAGGACACCGTGCCGGATCCGCAAGGAAGGGTTCCGCAAAACATGGTCTTCAAATTGATGGATCAACCGCCGGCTTCCTCGCCCGGAGGTCGCGTGCGCATCGCCGACACCCGCAATTTTCCGATCTCGACCGAAATTGCCGCCGCCCATGTCGAGGTGGATCCCGGGCACATGCGTGAGATCCACTGGCATCCCAATGCCGACGAATGGCAATACTACATCTCGGGGAAGGCGCGCATGACTGTGTTTGCGGCGGAAGCCAGAGCAAGAACGTTCGATTACCAGGCCGGCGATGTCGGTTATGTGCCGATGTCGATGTCTCACTTCATCGAAAACATCGGGGACGAGCCGCTGCGCTTTCTCGAGCTGTTCAAGTCGCCCCGCTACATGGACGTGTCGCTCGCGCAATGGATGGCATTGACGCCGCATGAGCTTGTACAGGCTCATCTCAAGATTGATCGAGGCATCCTGGATGGGCTGCGCAAAACCAAGCAACCGGTGGTCTGACCGTTGCGACTCCAATCCGCCGTTGCAGCATCGGCCAAATGTTCGATCGACGACACTGCATCCGGTTAGCGCGGTGGGTGGGATTACCTCGCGAGGAACTGGACGCTCTCGGAAATGTTAAATCGCGACACTGTCACCGCGCGAGGGCGCACGGCAAAATCATCAATCGAGGAATTATCATGAACCGTTTCGTTATTGCATTTGGGTGCATCCTTCTCGCAGGGCCGGCGCTGGCCCAGTCAGCCGGCGAGAAGACCGGCGTCAATTCTGTATTGGGCATCAGTCCGAGTACAGCCGATTTCGTCAAGGAAGTCGCCACCAGCGACATGTTCGAGATTCAGTCGGCCACGCTCGCACAAGACAAGGGTAATGTGGCGGAGAAGAACTTTGCGGCGCGGATGATTGCCGATCATACCAAGACCAGCGCCGACCTGAAGCAGCTTGTCAGCAGTGGTAAAGTCAAGGCGGATTTACCGACCGCGCTGGACAGTTCGCATCAGAGCAAGCTCGACAAGCTGAAGGGTGCAAGTGGCAAGGATTTCAGCTCCGACTTCGATTCGGATCAGGTCAGCGCCCACAAGGACGCAGTTTCGCTGTTCGAGCGTTACGCCAAGGGCGGCGATAATTCAGACCTGAAAGACTGGGCCGGCAAGACCATTCCGACGCTCAAGCATCACCTCGAAATGGCGGAAAGCCTGGGAAAATAATCGACCGCCTGCTCGCCAAGCAAAGAGCCGCCTCGGACGCCGGGCGGCTCTTTTTGTTGTCACGAATCCGATCGGCGCAACCAAGCTCGCTTCCGAGGCGAGGCGCGCTCCGGGTGGCGCCCGGCAAAAAGCGGCCAGGGCGGGAGAGCCCGTCATCTGCTGCGCTTCGCTTTCTCTCACATCCTGTCGGGCTTGTTCTGCTGGTTCAGCGGTCGCACGCTTTTGCTGCTGTCGGGCATCTTGTCCCTGCCCTGGTCGCCATTGGCATCGCTGCCACCTGATGTGGACGTACCGCTGCCGCTCGGACTAGCCTTCATGGAACTTCCGACTGTCGGCGATGTGCCGGGCGTGGCAGAACTTGCCGCCGGATCGCCCGTGACCGAGCCCCGGCCACTCGGGCCGCCACTGTTTGAGCCGGCTTGCGCAAAAGCGAGCGTGCTGGAGAGCGCGAGTACGCTAGCCAGCGCGATTGATGAAAGCTTCATGATTAGGTTCCTCATCCAGTCATTGATCACAAAACAAACCGCAGCCGTGCTGGATGTTCCAGCAGCCGCCAAGCGCCGGAAGCACTGACTAAACACTCGACACAGATCGGAACGGAACATCCACATCGCACACGCGCTGCATCGATTCCGCTGGTGGCAGATCGAATTTCCGGGCGCAATGCCGCGCCGGGGAACGATAGGTTGAGGATTTATTTATGTGGCTGGGGTCACCTTGTCGGAGAAGCAACCATGCAACTGGACAATAAAAAGATAGCCATTCTCGCCACCAACGGGTTCGAACAGTCGGAACTCGAAGTTCCCCGCGACAAACTGAAAGCTGCGGGCGGCACCGTGCACATCGTCTCGCTCGAGGCTGGCGAAATCAAAGGATGGGACAAGAAGGACTGGGGAAGGCCTGTCAAGGTCGACAAGACGTTAAGCGAGGTATCGGCGAACGACTATGATGCGGTTGTGCTGCCGGGCGGCCAGATCAATCCGGATCTGCTGCGGGTCGAGCCCAAGGCGCTGGCTTTCATCAAGGACATCTTCAACCAGAAAAAGATCGTCGCTGCGGTCTGCCATGCCCCCTGGCTGCTGATTGAAACCGGCATCGCCAAAGGCCGGAAGATGACGTCGTATAAATCGATCAAGACCGACGTCGCCAATGCCGGCGCGAAATGGGAAGACTCCGAAGTCGTCGTCGACAAGGGAATCATTACGTCCCGTAACCCGGGCGATCTCGAAGCGTTCAGCGCCAAGATCATCGAAGAAGTCAGCGAAGGCAAACATACCAGCCGAAGCGCCGCGTAACATCCGCCGCGTCATTCCGAAGCGAGCTTCACCACGACATCACGGCCTGTTGTGATGTCGTGGCCTGATCTATTCAAGCGGAACAAACTCGACTTATTTTTCGCTGGACGGACTAGCGCTGGACAGCGGACTGGCGATGTGTTCCAGCGACTTGCCTTCGGCATCGATGCCGAATTTCCATTCCGTGCCTGCCGCGAGGAGAAGCAGCAGCGCGGACAGCGCATAGCCGAAGCTTACCCGCCAGCTTGAACCGGACTCGATCAGCCAGCCGAACAGCAGTGGGGAAAGGCTGCCTCCGATCGCGGTCCCCAACGCGTAAAAACACGCGATCGCCAGCGCGCGGGTCTCCAACGGGAATATCTCGCTGGCGGTGAGATACGCCGAACTCGCCGCGGCCGAGGCGAAAAAGAAAATCACCAGCCATGCGGCGGTTTGGGTTACTTCCGACAGCAGCCCTGCGCCGAATAACGCCGCGGTCAGAAGCAGGAGAACACCGCTGATCGCGAATGTCCCTCCGATCATTTTGCGGCGGCCGATGGTATCGAACCACGTGCCCAGCAGCAGCGGGCCGCAGAAATTGCCAAGCGCCAGCGGCAGCAGATAGAACCCGACACGATTTTCCGGCACATGATAAAAGTGAGACAGGATTATTCCGTAGCTGAAGAACACCGAATTATAGAGAAACGACTGCGCCACCATCAGCACCAGCGCCAGAATGCTTCGTGACCGGTTCTTTCCCAGCATCGACGCAAAGATCATTCCGAGCCCGAATGATTTCCTGGGATGCACCGTAAGGCTTCCCTCGGCCGGCGGAAGCTGGCGTCCCGAGGAGGCCGTGACATGCTTCTCTATTTCCCGCACGGTTTGCTCGGCTTCTTCGGCCCGGCAATGGGTCACCAGCCATCGCGGGCTTTCGGGCACAAAGCGCCTGAGTAACAGAATCGAAAGCCCGAGCACGCCGCCGATCCCGAAACCGAGGCGCCAGCCGACATTGACCGCAAACAGACGCTGATCCAGCAACAATGGCGTAATGGCGGCGCCAGCCGCGGCACCCACCCAGAAGCTGCCATTGACGATGAGGTCGATGCGGCCGCGATATTTGGCCGGGATAAGTTCGTCGATCGCCGAGTTGACGGCGGCATATTCCCCGCCGATCCCCATGCCGGTCACCATCCGGAACAGCGCGAAACTCAGGAAATTCCAGGCGAACGCGCTCAGCAATACGCCGGCGAGATAGACGATCAACGTTGCATAAAACACCAGCCGGCGTCCGAACCGGTCTGTGACCCAGCCGGAAACCAGCGCGCCGGTCACCGCGCCGATGACGTAGAACGAGGCCACCGCGCCTAAATCCGCGCTCGAAAGATGAAGCGTCTGGGAGTTTTGCAGCGCGGGCCCGAGCGCGCCCACGATGGTGACTTCGAGGCCATCCAGAATCCAGGTGACCCCGAGGCCGACGACGATCAGGAGATGAAACCGGCTCCACGGCAGCCGGTCGAGACGAGCCGGGATGTCGGTTTTGACCGGTGCGCCCGGCAATGTTGATTTTGCGGCCGGCATCGGCAAACGAGCTCCCTCGCGGAGCTAACCTGCGCCCGAGAGAGTGGTTCCGGGAGCGGAGAATGAAAGCCACCCGGATTGAAAATCCGGTCCGCTAACTGTTCTCGGGGCTCTCTTTTGGTTCCTCTTCATTTCGCAATTGCCGTTCGGCCTCATGGTAAAATTCCTGGTCCCTTCCTTCAGGCTTTCCAGCCTGCTCCCATAGCTGATAGGCACGACGGACAATCTGCATCCCGGTTGGATTTCGCATTGGGTATTTTTCCTGATGACCGACAGTATGACGCCTTGATCAGATTTTTCCGGTTGAAAATTCAATCATGATAACCTCCCGCTTTTGAAGACGTTTCCAACTCCCGAAGCTATGACGAAAGCGTGTCTGCCGGGTTGGTTATCGGACAGACTTCTGTGAACCGCGTTCGTGACTAATTTGCGAGCCGTGAACCTTCGGCCGCCGTCCGGGAACTAAAATCTGGTCATTGCATTTCCCTTAGCGAGATCGTCGCCCGCCGTTCAACACGGCGCCTGTCGCGGATAGCCAAAGGTCTCTGACCCGCTGTTCAAAACGAGCGCTCGCGCGGATAGCCAAAGGTGGCGATCTCATCTTCCCTCACCAGAGTCGGCGTGATTACGCGATGCGCTCCGCTCGCGAACCTGTTCTTTGGATTCCTGTGCGGAGCAATGGCGTCCCCACGCGGTCCGGAACAATCTTCCGACCCATCGGTTTTTTCAATCTCATGACCATCACAAACCTGGAGATGCCACATGGCAACGGAAGCGAGAGAGACGGGTAATCTGATTGGAAGCGACAAGGTCGAAGGCACGCCGGTTTTTGGCGCCGACAGCCAGAAGATCGGGTCGATCGAGCGCGTCATGATCGATAAAAAAAGCGGCAAAGTTTCCTACGCGGTCCTCAGCTTCGGGGGTTTCCTCGGAATCGGTGACGACCACTATCCGCTTCCCTGGCAGTCCCTCAAATACGACACCGAACTCGGTGGCTACGTTACCGGCGTTACGTTGAAGCAGCTTGAGGACGCTCCGAAGTATGGCAACGACAATTCGTGGAACTGGTCCGACGTGGCGCGGACCCGATCGGTAGACGACTATTACGGCATACCCTACGTCGCCTGACGGAAAAGCCCCGGTCGTTCGGGGCTTTTTAGTCTCGAACTTGCCTGCGGATTTCCTGATTAGCTCTCGATTATCACCGACTACTCGGGTGGCTCATGGTTCGGGACGCGTATCGTAGCCAAGTTTACGCAGGCTACCTGCACTTGCCTGCGTGTCGCGCCCCCGGCGTAAGGCGCTAACACCTCATCCTGAGACCCAGCGCGAAGCGATGCGTCTCGAAGCACTCTGCAGAAAGCCCTGAGATATTCAATTACCTCGCACGCTCGACATCGCCGGAAAGCGCATTCACGAAGACGACGAGCGAACCTGCCAGAACCTGAGTAACCGGCGCGCGTTTTCCGTTGTCAGCTTCGCGTAGTGATCCCGGGCTCTGGCCAATTCGTGCGGCCCCATCCTGCCTGTCGCGAAGCGGCTGTCCAGGACCGCATGAACCGTTTCCCAACTCAGCCCCGCGGCCTTGCAAGGGACCAGAACGCCATCGTCGCGAAGGCTCTGCATCACGGGCCGGATGACGTCGATGGTGGAGCGGGACAGTTCGGCAAGCGCGGCCACGGTGTCTTCGTATCGGCGTTGCCTGGCGAACCCCAGCAAGGCCGCTTCATTCAGTTCGCCCTTGGCATTGAGCAGCGCCATGAGGCGTCGGGCCATCGTGAAGTCGCGAACCGTGGACATCTCGCGGTCTGCGCCAGCCGAGGCCGCGGCAACCGCATTGCGAATTTCCTCGAATAAATGCGGCGGGGCGCGTGACAACAGCCGGGAGCGAACCGCTTCCGTCGCATTGCGCAATAGTTCCTGGCGCAGATCGGCGGGCAGATCGACACGTATGCCGGTCTCTACGGCAAGTTCGGGATCCGATTCAGCCTGTGTCAGGACAATCGCAAATCCGGCGGCAGAAACCCGCGCGCCGGGATTGTTGATGATCCGGCGGCTGACGGCTGGGTAGCGGCGGGCCAGCAGCACATCCGTGACGATTTCCTTCAGCCACCAGCGGCCCGACATGGCCAGCAAATGCTGCTCGCCTTTTGTGTTCGCGATTTCGACCAGATCCTCCGCGCTCAGGCGCGCGGACTCCGCCAACACAGGTCCGGCGATAGCGATCTCGTCGTTGTTGGCAAGACGGCGGACAACGGATGGCGGCGCTTGCGCGATCGGCGCAAGCTGACTGCTCATTTCGGCGAGCGCAATACGGGTGCTGATATCCGCGATCGCCCGCAGCTCGATCGTGTTGATCAGGCGATCAAGAACACTATCGAACAGCTCGATCTGCTCATCGTTGAAGGTGCCGGCCGACAACAGAAAAAGATCGGTCACACGCTTGATCGTTTCCAGACGCTTTTCCGCTGACCCGGCCCTGATCGCTATTTCGACGTCGTCGACAATCGATAAATCTGCAGCTGGCATCGCTCATCCTGAGCGTTCTGGGCGCTATTCTAAGCGAATGCCGATTTATAAAGACAAACTCTAAACGTTCCGTAAAATTGAATGGATCCCGCGTCCGCGGAAAATTGACGCAGGGGCGCCCAGGTGGCGTCGGTAGCGTTTTCTTCGCGCGCCTTACTTCGCCAGCTGCTCGATGAGGCGATCCGCACGATAGAGCTTGGCGAGGCCTTAGCGCGCAGCATCCCGATATCGACCGCAACGGCGCGATTGACCTTGCCACTCAGGCCCGGAACAAGCTGCAAAGGTTAGCATTGACCTGCGGAACGATATTCTGCGCGGCCCTGGAGGAAAGTCCACCTTCTCGAGAGCGGCCGCGCTTGCAACCGAAAGCAGAAAAATGGCAAAGCCGACAGAAGAACAGATACGGGTTCGCGCCCATGAACTTTGGGAGCAAGCCGGAAGGCCCGAAGGTCGGGAAGACGAATTCTGGCATCAGGCCGAGAAAGAGCTGACCGCGGGCGCGACGGCGGACGAAAAATCGCAAACCTTTCTCGAATGAAATTAGATCCGACGTTCCGGAGGTTCGCGCTCCCCTCGAAGCTCTGTTCCAATCAGCATCGCGCTTCCGGTTTCATTGGAATCGCTCCAGAACGTGGGAGGTAATTCACCAGCCATTGAACAAAATGCCTCTCAAACCGTCTTGCATCTAGGCGGCCAGCGAGCCGCTCCAATTCCGAACCCGGACGGGGTAACCATGTGTGAGAAGTGCGAGGAGATCGACAAAACGATTGCGAGGTATCAACGCATACTGCTCTTGATAGGCGATCAGGTGACGGTTGACCGGACCAAGGAACTGATTGCCGATCTGGAGGCCCGCAAGGCCGCGCTTCACCCCGAGCCATCGCAGTGAAGCGACCCGCTTGATTGCAGCCGGTTCCACCGCAATGAGCCGTTCCCCCCGCAAGGCGCCAACATCGTCACGCCGTCGCTCTGATCGACCCCAGCGGAACATCCAGCGCGTAGACGAACCCGGATGGTTCGTAGGCGAGCCGAACCTGGCCGTTCAACTGCTGGCCCAGCAACTCCATCATGCGAGTGCCGAAGCTTCGTCGTGTTGGAGGCTTGACCGCCGGGCCTCCTCGCTCAGTCCAAATAAGACAAAGCCTCTGCTTCAGCTCGTCGATCGTCCATGCGATTTCAACCCGGCCGGCGGGGATGGAGAGTGCGCCAAATTTGGTGGTGTTGGTGCACAGTTCGTTGAACGTCATCGCAACCGCAATGACAGCGGCGGAGGTAATTCTGATATCCGGTCCATTGAAATGGAAACGTCTGGCTCCTTGGCTATCATAGGGCTCCGTCGCACTGCTCAAGGTATGAGTGAGACTCGCACTTGCCCAGCTGACCTGCATCAGCAGATCATGGGCTCGTCCCAATGCGATCAGCCGACCCTCCATGGCCTTCTGTCCATGCTCAATACTGGCCGCTGCCCGGAAGCTTTGCGACGCAATGGCGCTCACGGTGGCAAGGGTGTTCTTGATGCGATGGTGCAGTTCCCCCAGGATCAGCTTCTGCAACTTGTCGGCCGCCTCTCTCTCTTTGGCGTCAATACCGGCCTGGACAAGCAAGGTCTTGGCGTCAATTCCGGCTTGTTCCAGCAACAGGCGCAAGCTGTCGTTCTCCGCCGACAAGACGGCCTCCTGCGCAGAGCGGCGCGTCGGGTCGATCGGCGTTGTGGCGTGAAGCGCTTGATCCGCCGGCAACACACTTGCGTTCGGAACAATCCTTAACGCGCCGTCGCCGACCATGGCCTGCAATTCGCCGACCATTTGCTCGACGCCGAGCGGCTTGCCGAAGAAGCGGCTGTCCGCCGGCCTTTCCGCGTCGGATGGCTTCACTTGTCCGGAAACCAGTATGATCTTGATGGAAGGCCAACGGTCGTGCACCGCATGGGCCAGCATCAGGCCGTCAATACTGCCGGGCATTTGAATATCGGTAAATAGCAGGGAGATGTCCGAGCGGGACTCAAGAATAGAGATTGCTTCATCGGCGTTAACGGCTTCGACAGGGCAAAATCCGGCATCCTCCACGATGTCGACTGCACGCATACGCAGGATCATCTCGTCTTCAACGATAAGAACTTTCGGCACTTCGGCTGGTTCTGTTGACATGGGAGGCCTAACTGCCTCTTCGAGGAGGCTTGGACAATGCTCGGGAACGAGACAGGACGCTTTTGTAATGTTGACCGAGAACTCTCACTCGCTTTCAGGCAAGCAAAATCCGGCAGGCGCAACCATTGCTGCGCCTGTCAGGGACAAATAGCGAGCTGAATTACGTGAACCCGAGGTTTTGAGTGACGCGGCCGCCGGGCTTATAATGAACAAAGATGACGCATAGAGTTAGCGAGACCGCCTTATTCTCTGCGCGGCAGCGTTTTCAGAAACTCAAGATAACGATCGGTCTGGTTGGCTATCCTGTTCCAGCTACGAGCCAGGTTGGTCAGAAGAGTTTTCTCGGTCGCATTTCTCGCCGCCAAGGCCAATCGACGGCACTCGGCCGCCTGCATTCGGCAATAATCGGCTTGGAACATCGGCATCCGTAAGCAACTGTCGAATGACTATTGCCAGTCAATTCGCACGGTAAAAACACGGGGCGGGAGCTACGCGAAACCAGAACCACTATTTTTTCAACCCATGCCAGTAAGCGTCGAAAACACGTCAGTCCCCTACTTGCCGCGGCCTATCCGTCGCAAGGCCTCGGTCAGACGCTGCATGAATTGCTCGACCCAGCGATCCCCGTCCTTGAGTTTTTCCCGACCAGAATAATCATCCCCGTCCAATATCTGGCGTCGCGGGGGTGGCGGAATGGTCTCCGAAAGAATGAGCATGATGGGCCTGCTTTCAGGAAACCAACGCTCCCCCCAAGCTGGAGTTCCATAAATATACAACTATTCCGAGAATTGGCCAACCCGGAAAGGGAGCCCGGGTCCCTTACAAGCCGGAACAGCATCCTTCAAGGACCGCTCGGCAGTGCTGGTCGCGATGATCTCAAAAGAAGGCCGAACAGCCGGAAGCGAACCGGCCCCGGGTCATTCCCGAATGGCCGTATTTCCGATGCGGCGGCCCCGCGCATCGCAGAGATGAATTTCATAGTCCGGATGCAGGATTTGGCGAGGCTCCAGGTCCTCCCGGTCGATGACTTCGCTGAACAAGCCCTGCGCCCGCACGTGGAGCCATATTTCCCGTTCGGTGCCGAACACTTCGCTGATCCGGGATTGCCGGGATGTCGAAAAAAGAAAATAGGGCATCCTCAGTCTCCAGCGCTGACGACAGCTGCCGCTATGTGCCGTCCCCGTGGCGTTCCACCGGAGAATAGTATTGCGGCGCCTCCCGGCGGTCGAACATGCCATAGTCGCGAACGATCCGGACCCGCCGCACTCTAGCATCCCGAGGCAAACTCAATTTGCGCTCGAAAGTCTCCGCATCGGCCACGGGTGCGCCAGGAGATCAGCAGGATAAGATCGCCCGGCGTCAAAACCGCATCGAGCACATCCCAGGCGACCAGTCCCGCCGCACCGGAATCGAGCCCTAGATAGCCGGCGCAATCTGCAGCACTCGGTTGATCGGTCCATTGCGCCGGCCGCCTGGCATTGATCAAGGTGACCGTCGTGCCGCCGATCTCGGTTTCATCCAGCCTTTGCTCCTCGATCGTGTACCCATCGGGGATGCGGCTATCGTTCGTGATCTGACCGACACGCAGATGATAGTCGAAAAAGATGTCAGAGCGGCCCTTCTCCTGAACCATGTGGTGCCGCATCGCCGTGCGCCATCGCACCACGGCTTTTTCGTCACGCCAGCCGGACAGCGAGAGAAGCCATCCCTCGCGCGTCAGGCTCGTGTAACGGATGTTGTCGACAAAACCGTCGACCTGTTCCACTTCGGGGCGCAGCAGCTTGGCGTTATCGAGATAGGCGTCCCATCGATCCGGTTTCGGATGCACTTCGAATATCACCGAAAACATGGACGCTTCCTCCTGATTCGTTCGCCGTATTGCCCGCTATATCGCGGCGACGCAATCGATCTCGATATCGAAGTGACCGGGCCACGCCGGCACATTGACGAAAATCCGGGCTGGAGGATCTTTCGGAAAGTACCGCGAATAAATCGCGTTCACGGCCGCGAATTTCTCAACCGATGTGCAATAGACGTTGCATTTGAGCACTTTATCCAGCGACGACCCCGCTGTCTCCAGGCAGAGCTTCAACTGTTCCATCACGAGTTCGGTCTGGCGTTCGATCGGCGCGTCGACGATCTCGCCTGTCGCGGGATCGAATGGAGGAAAACCCGAAATGTAAATGGTGTCGCCATGGCGCGTCACCGCCGAGGTCGGCGCCTTCCATCTTTCCAGATAGGTGGACAGCGGTTCCACGCGGATGATTTCTCTTGCCAAGGCGGCCTCCTGTTTCGGGTTGTTGCAGCGCTGATCAGACGACGGGTTTCGCAGGGAATCCCGTTTATCCTGGCGGTTATCTAGGGCAACCTGCCGCAAGATCGCTTCGGCCGAGGACGAAGTGTGAAGCGACTATATACTTGACAAGGGTAAGGTCGGCCGAACCGGATCTTTACAAAAATTGTAGAGGCCATAGGCCACCCCGCTGAGCGAGGGGAATGCCATGAGTGCCATAAGTTGAAAATCGAGCACCTTGTGCTCAATACCGATAATCCACGCATTGCGCACGCGGACGGACAGGGGTCTCAAGCGCAGATTGACGTTGCGACTGTCCGGAGATCCCCATCCCTAAGCGTCTGCGACACTTTACTTGATAACCAACCCCTGTCCTGTGGGCAGAGAAGCGATTGAGAATTCAATCTTGCTGGCTGGTTCGTCGAATGCCCGCTTCTGCGGTTCATAGCCATCGTAGGCGTAGTCATCCATGCCGCACTCGACGAAATCGCCTTCTCGTCTGAATGCGGTTTTTGCAGCCAGACAGCGATGTGTGCGCGCCAAGGACCGTGATGACTGGTTTGGTCGGGCGTGTGAGCCAATCCTTGCTCGCAAGCCCGTTTGAATCTCGGTTCGGCCTGGAAGTCGTGATTGCGAGCGCTGCGGAGCACATCTTGATCATATGGCATTCGGCGCGGCGGCGTTCAAACGCGATAATTCTTAGCCGGCATACCTGATCGCAGTTTTGACCGCGCCCCAAACCAAAACGACCCCAGCGCGGCAGGGCGGCTGAGGCCGTTATTAGGGGTGTGCCGTAGGGGGACGGCACGGGTTGACAACCCGCCAGCCCGGTAACCGTTCCTGTCCCAATTGGGGTCACGTGGCATGGCATACGTATTGCTCATTGAAGTTGCCGGGATTTCAGCACCCGGCCACGGAAATACCAGCGCCGCCGGGCGATCATACTCCGCTCAGGCGGCGTTGGGCGTTTTGGTCTGGCAACCTGACGTTTCGGACAACGGCGTGTTTTGAACCTGCGAATGCCTGAATGAGCCGCGGGCCGCATTCGGTTTGGTATTTTACTTGCTCAGCCTCGCCGTTTGGCTGGCAACAACAAGCTTTGACGACTTTTTTCGCGATGACAACGCGGGTTGCTGTCGCGTCGCGAATGTCATCACCGTTGTAGTTCGCTGGACGCCAAAAATTGCCGGAGTTGCGGCCGTGAACTGCGAAGCCGGAAATAATTTCATTCGATCCAGCATCGGCAGCCGATGCAAGTATCGGATCAGCAAGCGTCGCCTGCTGGAAATCATTTTGAAACGCATGGCGAGACGCTGCCAATTTCCGCCCGCGAGTTGGGCTGCAAGGCGGACCGCGTTGACCAGCCATTCCGCGCATGCCGATCAGCAAGATTGATTTCGAACGCCAGCGCAGGTACCCTGATAACGAATAGAGGCAAGTTGCCTGGCACTCTTGAAATTAGCACTCTTGGAATTCAGTCTGACAAAGCGATGCTGACCGCCACCGGTTGTCGGGGATCTAACAGGGCTCGCTTTCACCAGCTACCCGGATCACCAGAAAAGCCATCTCCTCGCGGCCCCCGGGCGCGAGTTCTTGCCGGCGCCGCCTTGGCGGCACTCTTTTTGGCGCAGGTTTCCAGCCCGGCCCTGGCCGATACCATCGAGGCCGCGCTGGTGCGCGCCTATCAGAACAACCCCCAGCTCAACGCGCAGCGCGCCCAGGTCCGCGCTATCGACGAAAATGTTCCACAGGCATTGGCGGGCTACCGTCCGCAGGCCGCGGTCAGCGCGAGCGTCGGATATCAATATACCGATGGCGAGGCCATCGCCCCCGGTTTCGGCGGCGAACTCCATGGTACCCAACCGCCGCGCAGCGCCGGCCTCACGGTCACGCAGACGCTCTATAACGGCAATCAAACCGCCAACAAGGTACGCGCGGCGGAGAGCCAGGTCTCCGGCGCACGCGAGGCTCTGCGCGTGCTCGAACAGACGGTGCTGCTTTCGGCCGCCACCATCTATATGGATTATCTGCGCGATGCCGCCATTGTCGAGGTTCAGCGCAACAATACCAAGGTTCTCGAAGCGACACTGGACCAGACCCGCGGCCGGTTTGAACTTGGTGAACTGACGCGTACCGATGTCGCCCAGGCCGAGGCGCAGCTCGCCGCCGCCAAGACCCAGCAACTGACCGCCGAAGCCAATCTGACGACGACGCGCTCGAATTTCCGCCGCATCATCGGCAATGAACCCGAGCAGCTCGCGCCGGGCTCGCCGGTGGATCGCTTTTTGCCGGCAACGTTGCCCGCCGCGGTCGATCTCAGCTTGACGCAAAACCCGAACGTAACGGCGGCGATGTTCGGCATCGACGTCGACTATCTCCAGGTCAAGATCAACGAGGGCGCGCTGTTGCCGAGCGTCACGTTGCAGGGCGCCGTCCAGCAGTCTTACGAACAGGACCTGATAAACTACCGGTCCTTCGCCGCCTCGGCGGTCGCGCAGCTTTCGGTCCCGGTATATCAGGGCGGCGCCGAATATTCGCTGATCCGCCAGTCCAAGGAAACCGAGGCGCAGCAGCGCTTCAATCTTGAAACCATCCGCGACCAGACCCGCGCCAACGTCGTCACCGCATGGGGGCAATTGGTGGCCGGCAAGTCGCAAGTGGGATCGGCGCAGTCGCAGGTGACGGCGTCCGAGGTCGCGCTTAACGGCGTGCGCGACGAAGCCAGGGCCGGACAACGCACCACGCTCGACGTGCTCAATGCCCAGCAGGCTCTGGTCAATGCCCGCGACGCGCTCGTGACGGCGCAGCACGACCGCGTGGTCGCGTCCTATGCGGTGCTGAACGCGATCGGCCGGCTGTCGCCGCAGGTTCTCCGGCTGGCGACCGCCATCCACGATCCGAGCGTGCATTATCATCAGGTCCGCGATAGCTGGATCGGCGTTCGGACGCCCGACGGACACTGATTGATCGGCGCGCCGACTACCCCATCATCCGGCTGGGGACGGCCAATGCCGCGTTCGATCGCGCATCGCCCAATAAAATACATCCGAGCAGATTTTGCATTTCAAGCCGCGCGGTGACGTGCGACATGGTCGGACGCGTCCCGAGCGCGATGTCGTCGATATCGTCGACGGCCGTCAGCCCTCGCGGGTAGAGCTCGCGGAAGATCGTCCGCTCGGCGAGGCCTTCGACGCAGCGAAAATCAAGCCATCGCGAAAGCTCCTGCAATCCTCTGCCCACCAGCACGTTGTTGCGCGAGCTGAGCGTCGACATCCGGTTGCGCAAGACAATCCACTCCATGGATGCCCGATCGGGCTGGCGCCCGCGGCGCGTCGCCTGCACCATCTCGGCATAGTGGCTGGTCGCGGTGACCTCGAAGGTCCCGGGATCGACCGAGCCCAGCACATCGAGATCGACAAAACTGTCGTTCAGCGGCGTGATCAGGGTGCTGGCCAGCGAATGCGCGTAGCGCATCAGATAATTATCGTGACCGGGCGTATCGATGACGATGACGCCGTAGTGGCGCCCCAGCGCATCGATGGCATCGGCAAGCGCTTTGCATCCGGCGGCTTCATCCTGGGCGGTCGGATAATGGACTTTGCCGAAGCTGAAATGCTCGGGAATTTCGAGATCGCGGTCGATCTGCCTGGCCCAGGCGCGCCGGTTCTCTACAAAATGGGTGAAGCTTTTTTGCCGGGCATCGAGATCGATCGTGGCTACGCGCTGACCCGATTTGATCAGCGCAACCGCAACATGCATGGCCACGGTCGATTTGCCCGATCCTCCCTTTTCGTTGGCGACAACGATCACGCGGGTGGAAGACATGAGCCCTCAAAATTCAGGTAAAGCGGCGAACGATCAATAAATCCGTATTATTTAAACAATCAGCCCTGATTCTTGCATTTACCGCAAGTTGCGGCGCGGCTGAATTAAATGCGCACTCATGAAATCATCACATGCGCCAACGACTTGCGCAGGTGAAAATATTTCGCCGCCAGGTCATCGACCTGGCGGCGTTGTTTTCTGAAGCGCTTTTTTTCAATTGTCAGTTTGAAGCCCGGGCTAGCTTAAAGCCGGCGTCACGAGATCGTCGATCCCGATCGGAAACCGGCGCACCCTGATTCCGGTCGCATGCCAGACCGCGTTGGCCACCGCGCCGGCCGATCCGGTGATTCCGATTTCCCCGACGCCCTTGATGCCGAGCGCGTTGACATGGGGATCGTGCTCCTCGATCAGCAGGGCTTCCATGACCGGCACGTCGGCATTCACGGGAACGTGGTAGTCGGCGAGGTTGGCATTCAGCGTTCGGCCGGAGCGCCGGTCCATCACGGCACGCTCGTGCAGCGTAAAGGACATGCCCCAGATCATGCCGCCGAATATCTGGCTGCGCACGAGATGAGGATTGATGATGCGTCCCGCGGCGAAGGCGCCGACAAGGCGGCTGACCCGGATTTGGCCAAGCTCAGGGTCAACCTTGACCTCAGCGAAAACAACGCCGTGCGCATGCATGGCATAAGTGGATTGCTGCGCAGGGTCAGGGGCGCCCTTGCCGCGGGCTTCGATCTCGTGAAGACCGGCCCGGCGAAGGATTTCGGCGTAGCTTTCGCTGCGGCTTTCATCGTCGCGGCGATAGAGGCGGCCGGCGCGGGCGACTACGCCGGCATTGCCCGAGCCGAACAATGGTGAGCGCTCGTCGCCGGCGGCAAGCTCGGCGAGTTTGGCCACAACCGCGGCGCCGGCATTGTGGATTGCCATCCCTGCGGTCGCGGTGTGCGCCGAGCCGCCCGCGATGCCCGCGTCCGGCAGATCGGAAGTGCCTGATTTGAATTCCACCTGGCCCTGATCGAGGCCAAGCCCGTCGGCGGCGATCTGGGCGAGCGCTGTCCACGCGCCCTGGCCCATATCGTGGGCCCCAGTCTCCATCAGGCCGGAGCCGTCGCTGCGCAGCACCGCACGGGCTTCAGCCTGGAACATCAGCGCCGGAAAGGTTGCGGTACCCATGCCCCAGCCGACCAGGAAACCGTCCCTGTCGCGCCGTTGTCTTGGCGCAAGCGGACGCTTTGACCAGCCGAAGCGCTCGGCACCTTGCGCATAGCATTCGCGTAGGGCTTTCGAGGAGAACGGCTTGCCGGAAATCGGCTCGACTTCGGCATAGTTCTTTAAACGAAAGGCGAGAGGATCCATCCCGCAGGCCCATGCCGCCTCGTCGATCGCGCTTTCCAGTGCGACCGATCCGGTCGCCTCGCCGGGAGCCCGCATGAACAATGGCGTGCCGGTGTCGATCCGAACCGCTTCATGCGAGGTGGCGATCGCGGGGCTGGCGTAAAGCGTGTGCGAGGCATCGGCCGCCGGTTCGAAGAAATCGTCGAATGTGCTCGAACCGATCCTGGCGTGATGATCAATCGCGGTCAGCAATCCATCACCGTCGATGCCGATGCGCAGCCGCTGGCGGGAGGCCGAACGATGGCCGACGGGGCCGTACATGTGTTCACGGCGCAGCACGAGCTTGACCGGCCGGCCGACCAGCCGCGCCGCCATGATGCCGAGAATTTGCGGTCCGGAGATCAGGCCTTTCGACCCGAAGCCGCCGCCGAGGAAAGGGCTGCGAATATGAATCTTGTCCGGCGCGATGCCGAACAGTCCGGCGATGCGGCCTTGCGCCATCGCGAGGCCCTGGCTCGGCGTATCGATCGACAGCGTATCACCATCCCACGCCACCACGATGGCGTGGGGCTCCATCGCGTTGTGATACTGGATTGGCGTCTCATAGACCGCATCGACGCGCTTCGACGCCGCCGCGAGACCGGCCTCGACATCGCCGCGCTTCATCTGCGACGGATTTCCGACGCCGACGGCTGACGGCACGAAGCTTTCGCCATCGAGACCGACGCGGGCAGGCAGTTCCTCGTATCGGGGCGACAGCAGCGCCGCGCCTTCGGTGGCCGCTTCCAGCGTTTCGGCGATCACCACCGCGATCGGCTGGTTGGCATAGCGCACCGCGTCGTTCTGCAGGAGATCGAGCCGGAACATGAATGGGTTGGTCTTGGCGTCCGGGTCTTCCGCCAGCGGCGGCTTATGGGTGGGTGTCATGACGTCTACGACGCCCGGGTGAGCCTTGGCGGCCTGCACTTCGAGAAAGGCGACGCGGCCACGCGCGATGCCGGCGACCGCCATCACGGCGTACAGCATCCCGGGCGGATGATTGTCCGCGGCGTAGCGGGCTTCGCCCCTGACCTTCAAGACGCCGTCGCGACGGGTCAGCGGCTGGCCGACGTTGGAGCCGTGCCGGGCATTGACAGGATTTACGGTGAGAGTGATCTCAGGCATCGATGAGCGCTCCGGCAACGGATGAAAAGGGAGAGGCGGGAAGAGCCGGAACGCGCTCCGGCGTTCCCGTCGCTGCCAGCGTCAGGGCGCGCACCAGAATGCGCTGCGCGAGTTCGATCTTGAACTGGTTGTCACCGGAGGGTTTCGCCTCGGCCAGCGCCGCCTCCGCCGCGCGACGAAATCCACCCTGTCCGGGACTGGTGCCCGCCAGGATCTTTTCGGCCGCGCGGGCCCGCCATGGTTTGGCGGCGACGCCGCCGAGCGCCAGCCGCGCATCGCGAATCCTGCCGTTTTCGATCCTCAAGCCCACGGCGGCCGACACGACGGCAAACGCGAACGACGTGCGTTCGCGGACTTTCAGGTAGCGCGCATGCGCCGCGAACGCCGACGCGTCGCCCGGCAACCGCAGCGCGACGATCAGGTCGCCCGGCTCCAGCACGGTTTCCTGCTGCGGTGCATCGCCGGGCAGACGATGAAGCGCCTCCAGCGCCACCTCGCGCCGGCCGGCACGGCCCTCGATCTCCACCACGGCATCGAGCGCGACCAGCGGCACGCAGAAGTCTGACGGGTGGGTCGCGATGCAGGATTCGCTCCAGCCCAGCACCGCGTGTAACCGGTTCTCGCCGCCGCGGGCATCGCAACCCGTGCCCGGCTCGCGCCGGTTGCAGGCGCTGGCGGTGTCGTAGAAATATCCGCAGCGCGTTCGCTGCAGCAGATTGCCGCCTACGGTGGCGGCGTTACGAAGCTGCGCCGATGCGCCCGACAGCAGCGCCTCGGCCACCGCGGGATAGGACCGCGCGAAACCGGTATCGTGGGCGAGATCTGCGTTACGAACCAGTGCGCCGATGCGGATGCCGCCATCGGGCAGCTGTTCAATGCGGTCGAGCCCGGGCAGGCGCGTCACATCGACCAGACGGGTTGGACGGCTGACGCCGCCCTTCATCAGGTCGAGCAGGTTGGTGCCGGCGGCGAGATAGACGGCGCCCGGCTCAGCCGCGGCCGCGACCGCGTCGGAAATGGTGGCGGGCCTGACGTAATCGAAATTTTTCATGCGGCGCGCCCTTGCTTGGCAGCGGTCAGGCTTCGTTGTGCGTCGAGCACCGCCTCGGTAATTCCGGCATAGGCGCCGCAGCGGCACAGGTTTCCGCTCATGCCTTCGCGTATGCGTTCCGGATCGTCTCCGGCCTGCCCCTCCTCGATCAGTCCGATCGCGCTCATAATCTGGCCCGGCGTGCAGAATCCGCATTGCAGTCCGTCATGCGCGATGAAAGCCGCCTGGACCGGATGCAGTTCGCTGCCGCTGGCGACCCCCTCGATGGTGACGATGTCGGCGCCATCGTGGCTCACCGCCAAGGCCAGGCACGAATTGATCCGCCGGCCGTCGATCAGCACGGTACACGCGCCGCACTGGCCGCGGTCGCATCCCTTCTTGGTGCCGGTCAGGTCGAGACGCTCGCGCAGCAGATCGAGCAGCGTGACCCGCGGGTCATCCAGCTCGACGTTGCGCCGCACGCCGTTAACAGTGAGGCTGATGGAGAGATTCATGCAGGGCTCCGATCGATGCTATGGTCGCATGGAATCACGGCCGCCGAAGGCATCGGCAGGCAGGTCCGGGTTCGACAGTTTTTGGCATATACGGAGGCACCCTCCGTTTCGCAAGGGCGGCGGGGATGCCTAGATTGTTCAGATGACAAATCCCAGCGCAGAAGCCGTTCGCAGGCCCCGCGCCGATGCGGTTCGCAACCGTGAGCGCGTCCTCGAGGCCGCCAAGGCCGTGTTCAGCGCCGGCGGTCCGGACGCGAGCCTCGATGCCGTGGCCAAGCGCGCCGGCGTCGGCATCGGTACGCTTTATCGCCACTTCCCGACGCGCGAGGCCCTGTTCGAGGCAGTCTACCGGCGCGAGGTGCAGCAGCTCAGCGAGCTCGCGGAAGCCTTGAAGAGCGAAGCGGACACGGTCGGCGCGTTGCGTCGCTGGCTGCGATCCAACGTCGAATTCGTCGCCACCAAGAAAGGCATGTTGGCTGCGCTGGCGCTCACCGTGGATGGCTCGTCGGAACTCTACGCCCATACATTCGATCGCCTGACCAAAGCCGTCCGCGCCTTGCTGGACCGCGCCGTTGCCGCCGGCAAGATCCGCGCCGATGTCGGGCCGGAAGATCTGCTGCGGGCTCTCGTCGGCATGTGTTACCTGCACGACCAGCCCGGCTGGCAGGCCAGCGTTCTGCGACTGCTGGATGTCTTTGTCGATGGCCTCCGTATCCCCGCCACCGGCGCCTCGACAGCAGCGGCCCGCCGCGGCGTCACCACAGCGGCGAAGAAAACTCGCAAGCAAACCATGTCGCGCAAAAAAGGCAAATGAATGTTGGGCGATAGCAACCCGCGTAACGTTGCCGCGATGGCTATCGCGATAGTTCGCAGATTTCCCGATACGACCGGCAGGGCTCCCAATAATGCGCGATGTTGCGGTGCTCCCAACGTTCCCAGAACGCCCTGACGTTCAGATGACGCGCGTGACTATCGGCCAGGATGTGCTCAAAGGCGCCGTAGGAACTGTCCCGAACGCCCATCAGGGTTCCGAACACGTCGAACGAGATCAAGTTCGGCTGTAGGCGTGCAGCGAGCGGTTCATGCTCAATCAAATTCCCGACAATAAGTAATCAATAGCCGGGAGACATCATGGCTCAGGTCGATGTCGCGGAACCCGGAAGGCGCGATATCGACAATGTGTTGCGCGAAAGTGATCGGCGCCTCGTTTTTTCCGTTTGCGGCTTGCCGCAATCCTTGCCTAGAATTTGCGCCTACGCCCTCTGCAAACGGAGTTCCCCATGGCAATTCAGATTGTGATGGACCGCACGGGCGACACCCGGCACAGGTTTGATGCCGGTGATCGCGCTGCAGTCGAGGAAGCGAAGAAACGTTTCATGGAATTAACCGACGCTGGCTTCACTGCCGCGGTTCGCACCGGGCCCGGTGAACAGCGGATCATCCGCAGCTTCGACCCAGCTGCTGAAGAGACGCTGTTCCATCCGCGACTTGTCGGCGGCTGACGGGAATTCATGAACCTGGACACCGCAATGGCGACGCGCATGTTCGCTTTGCCGATGATTGCGATGGCGTTGTTCTTGCTCGTTTGGTGTCTGACGGGATTGATAGCGCTCGGCGAATTTCGGCGGGCGCGACATGGCAGAGGCTATAGCATCTTCGAACCGGAGAGCAGTGTCCGGGGCCTGATGCTGCTGAAAAACTGGCTCTCGCCGGCGCAGCTTCGATCCTACGAGAGACACGGATATTTCGAAGTCATCGGCAGCGACAGCGGGACGACCTATCGCATCCAATACGGCAAACAGGCGAATGTCGAGCAACTCGACAACGCCGGCCGGCCGATTTGCGCGTGGTGCTTCGTGCCCGAGGGCGATCTGGTGGCAGGCGACGTCATGTTGGCGCAGAAAATCGCCCTCGAGACCAACGAGCGTGCGGCGATCGCCATCGCCATCAAATACGCAACCTTGCGCACGCGCCGTCTTACCCGCACCGGATCGGATTTACTCGCGCCCTGAGTTTCGGGATTCGTCCGGTTTTCATTCTCAACTCAACGCAGGTTGGCTCCCCCAACGAATGTTGAGGGAGCATCGAGCGAAATAAATCGTCGCGAACCCGACCGGCCGATTACGACAGTGCCGCCTTCACCCGTTCCGGCGAGAACGGCACGCGCCGGATGCGCACGCCGGTGGCATCGAAGATGGCGTTGCCGATCGCGGCGGCCACCGGACGGATCGACGGTTCGCCGGCGCCGGACGACGCAATCTCCGGATGGTTGATCAGCACCACGTCGACCTGGCCCGGCGTCTCCGTGATGTCGAGGATCGGATACGTCACCCAGTCCACGCTGGTCACGGCTTTGCGGTCGAAGGTCACCTCCTCCCACAACGCGCGGCTAACGCCCTGCACGATGTTGCCTTCGACGCATTTCACCAATCCGTCCGGATTGATGATCTGTCCGCAATCATGCGCCACCGTGAACTTGCGGGCCCAGATCTTGCCGGTCGAGCGATCAATATCGACCTCGGCGATCACGGCGACGCGGGTCCCGTTGCGCTGGGCATAGGCGATACCGCGGCCGGACACCCTGGTGCCGGTCTGGTCGCGGCGCGGCGACGGCCGCGTTTGCCAATTGGCCTTCTGCGCCGCCGCCTTGATCACGGCGATATCGCGCGGCTCCTTGATGTGGCGCAGGCGGAACTCGATCGGATCGGCATTGACCGCCGCCGCCACCTCATCGATGAAGGACTTGCTGGCGAAGTGGATTTGCGGTCCGACCGGATCGCGCAGATGCGAGGTACGCAGCGGCGACGCGCGGTCAAGCAGCGGCGGAATGGTCTCCCAGGCCAGCCGTTTGTTGGCGACGGCATAGGATTCTGCCGGTACGCCGAAGCCATCGCCGGATTTCAAGGCCACGCCCAGGGTCTGCCCGGTCAACGTGTCCGGCGGCTTGCCGCCATTGGTATCCACGTCCACGCGCGAGAATGCCTTGCTGGTGAACTCGTAAGCGATCACCTCGCCGGCGGCGTTAAGGCCGGCCTTCGCCTTGTGGGTCGAGGCCGGCCCCTTCGGATCCCAACCGGTGCCCTGGTCGCGCATATATTGCAGCCGCACCGGACGGCCGACCGCCTGGGCCAGCACGGCGGCGTCCATCGCGCAGTCGTCGGCGTCGTTGCGGCCATAGGATCCCGGACCCGATTTGAAGATGACATGCACCTTGTCGACCGGCATCTGCAGCAGGGTGGCGATGCCTTGCTGGACGAAGTGTGATTTCTGCGTTCCGCTCCAGCAGGTGGCGTTGCCGTCCTTGATCTCGACCAGCGAACAGGCCGGGCCCATGCTGGCATGCGACTGGAACGGCCATTCGTAATCAGCCTCGATCACCTTGACCGCCGTTTTGAACGCCGCGTCGACGTCGCCATTTTGCTGTTCCACCATCCGCTTGCGCACGGATGCGTTGCGAATGTGATCGAACAGCGAAGCCTGTTCCGGAAAGGGCGGCTCTTCGGTCGACCATTCGACCTTCAGTTTCTCGGCTGCCTGGATCGCGTCCCATTCCTTGTCGGCGACCACACCGAGGAACCCTTTTTGCCAGACCACTTTGACGCCCGGAATGTCCTTGATGGCGCTGTCATCGACCTTCAGGGGCACCGCGCCGGCCACCGCCGGCCGGATCATGCGGCCATGCGCCATATCCGGCACCCTGACGTCGGTGCAGAAGTCTTCCTGGCAGAACACTTTCGGCGCGATGTCTTCGCGCTTGATCGGTTGGCCGACGACCCTGTGTTCGCTTGGATTTTTTGGCTGCGCCTTGCCCGGCGCGTACAGCGCGTTGCCATATTGCTTGTTCCAGTCGAGCTGGACATTGAAATACTGCCCGCCGATCAGTTGCGCATAAGTGATGCTCTTTGACTTGTCGCCGGCGGCACTGATGACACCGTCATTGACCGTGAGCCTGTCGGCCGGGACCGACAACGAGGCGGCGGCCATCTCGACCAGCACGCGCCGCGCTTCCGCCGCCGCCACGCGCATCTGCTTGCCGCCAAGCTGGACGCCGGTCGAGCCGGAGGCGCCGCCCTGGTTCACCGACGTTGCGGTGTCGGCCATGAAGACCGTGACGCTCTTGAAGGGAACGTCGAGTTCTTCCGCCACGATCTGCGCGATCGCGACATGCAGGCCGTGGCCCATGTCCATCTTGCCGAAATAGGCCGCGACCCGGCCGTCGGCATTCACCGCGATGTAGGAGGATAGCTGGTCAGGCGTCAGCGGCGGCTTGGTGCCTTGCGCAAACGCCTGGCCGATCGACAGCACGGTGTCGAGCGTGACGCCCGCGCCGACCGAAACCACCAGGGCGCCGCCGCCGAGCAGGACCGAGCGGCGGGTGAGCGACGATGTTTTTTCAAATTTTGTCATGGCGCGCCCCCTCAGCCCATCATCTCGGCGGCACGCTTGACCGCCTTGAGGATGCTGATGTGGGTGCCGCAGCGGCACTTCAATCCGGACAGCGCGTCCTTGATCTGGGCTTCGGTCGGCTTCCTGTTGTCGCGCAGGAACGCGGCCGCGGTCATCAGCCAGCCGTTGATGCAGTAGCCGCATTGCAGCACCTGCTCCTCGACATAGGCGGTCTGCAGCGGGTGCGGCTTTTCCGGTGTGCCGAGGCCGGCCAGCGTCACGACCTCGGACTTGCCGACCGCCGACATCGGGGTCACGCAGGACCTCGTCGGCTGGCCGTCGACATGCACGGTGCAGGCGCCGCATTGCGCCAGTCCGCAGCCGAAATGGGGATTGTTGAGGCCGAGATCGTTACGCAAGGCGTAGAGCAACGGCATGGCCGGATCGGCATTGACCGTGTGGGTCTGGCCGTTGACGTTCAAAATGAAGGGTTGGTTCATAACCGTGCAGCTCCCCTGGTCCTCGGGCGGCGGATTACGTCCAGCCGTCCCGTCGCGGTATTCCGCGAGTGCGCCGTTAGCCGACGCTTGCGGGAAAGAGCCTAATCCCGGAAACCGAACTTGGGAATGGCCAGTCCTGGATTTCTAAACGAAGGCGAGGGTCAGAGTTCAAATGTAGCGCGCCTCGACTGCCTCTGTCATAGCAAGCGACGGGTGGGGTTGATGAAGAGATCACCATGTCAGCGCGCAGGAGCGAGCCGAAGCCGCGGAACGACGGCGACTGGCGAGCGTTGCTAGTTTCGAAACGAACGCGCCGTCAGCTCCATGGATGATGGGTGATGTTCCAACGTAGGGCGCCGGTAGAACCATACGTCCGGGTTACATGCCGGAATTTCTTCGATTTGTGGAGAATGCAAATGGCACGAACCACTGCCGCGGGCCACGCAAATTTCTCGATCCCCGACCGAATCTCCGTCACGCTGATCGTCAACGGTTCCGAACGCAATCTCAGTATCGTGCCATGGACCACCTTGCTCGATGCACTACGCGAGCACCTCGACCTCACCGGCACCAAAAAAGGCTGCGATCACGGCCAGTGCGGCGCGTGCACGGTACTGGTCGACGGACGGCGCATCAATTCATGCCTGACACTGGCCGTCATGAAAGATGGAGCCGAGGTCACCACCATCGAGGGTCTGGCCGCAGACGGCACCCTGCATCCGCTGCAGCAGGCGTTCATCGACCACGATGCGTTCCAGTGCGGCTATTGCACGCCGGGCCAGATCTGCTCCGCCGCAGGGTTGATCGCGGAAGGCAGGGCCAAGACGCCCGATGAGATACGTGAACTGATGAGCGGCAATATCTGCCGCTGCGCCGCCTATCCCAACATCGTTGCAGCGATCCAGCAGGCGATGAGGGCGTCATGATCAACTTCCAGTACACACGGGCTACCGACGTCGCGGATGCGGTTCGGCAGATCGCGGCCGACCCCACGTCGAAATTCATCGCAGGCGGCACCAACCTGCTCGACCTCATGAAAGATGACATCGAGCGGCCGTCGCGGCTGATCGATATCTCGCAACTGCCGCTCAAATCGATCGACGGCACCGATAATGGGGGGTTGCGCATCGGTGCGCTGGTGCCCAATACCGATCTGGCCTGGCATCCGCTGATCGAGCAACGTTATCCCCTGCTGTCGCGCGCCATCCTCGCGGGCGCGTCGCAACAGCTGCGCAATATGGCATCTACGGGGGGCAACCTTCTGCAACGCACGCGCTGTTTATACTTTTATGACATTGCGACGCCATGCAACAAACGCGAGCCCGGCACCGGGTGTCCGGCGATCAAGGGTCTCAACCGCAGCAACGCGATTTTAGGGACGAGCGACGCCTGCATCGCGACCCATCCCTCCGACATGTGCGTCGCGTTGGCGGCGCTCGACGCAAGGGTGCATGTGGCAGGGCCAGCCGGCAAACGCAGCATCGCCGTCACGGACTTTCATCGCCTGCCCGGGGACACGCCGCAACGCGACACCAACCTGGCACCGGACGAGATGGTGACAGCGGTCGAGCTCCCAGCACAGGGATTTGCCGACAACTACACTTATCTGAAGATCCGCGATCGCCACTCCTATGCCTTCGCGCTGGTATCGGTTGCGGTGGGGCTGGAGTTGGACGGCAACGGCATCCGCCGGGCGCGACTCGCGCTTGGCGGCGTCGCGCACAAGCCGTGGAGGGATAAATCCGCCGAAGCGGCGCTGGAGGGACACGCTGCCGGTCCGGCGGCGTTCGCCCGCGCGGCGGACCTGGTGCTGCGCGACGCCAGGGGATTCGGCCACAACACCTTCAAGATCGATCTGGCCCGCCGGGCCATCGTGCGGGCGCTGACGCAGGCCGCACTCGGCACGCCACAGTCGATATCCAGCAAGAAAATCGCGTGAGCACAGCAATGACCCCTTACATCGGAACGGCCATCTCCCGCGTCGACGGGCGCGACAAGGTTACCGGGGCTGCGAAATATGCCGCGGAGTACAAGGCGCCGAACCTTGCTTTCGCCAGCGTGGTGACGTCCACGATCGCGAAGGGGCGGATTGTGCGCATCGACACCAGCGAGGCCATGAAGGTCGGCGGCGTGATTGCCGTGCTGACCCACGAGAACCGGCCGGCCATGGCCGACAATGACGAGGCGTACAAGGACGATGTCGCGCCCGACGGCTCACCGTTCCGCCCGCTGTACGACAACAGGATTCTCTTTAGCGGCCAGCCCATCGCGCTCGTGCTGGCCGAGACCTCCGAGACCGCACGCTTTGCAGCGTCGCTGGTGCACGTCGACTATGACGAGGAGCCGCACGTTACCGATGTGTATCGCGCCCGTGACGACGCCTTCGCCCTGGAGGCTCCCGCAAAGCCGCGGGGCGATGCCGCCAAGGCCTTTGCGGCGGCCGAAGTGCGCCATGATGGCGAATACTTTATCCCGATCGAGCACCACAATCCGATGGAGCCGTACGCCTCGACGGTGCAATGGGACGGCGGCGGAAAGCTCACGGTCTACGACAAGACCCAGGGCGTGCAGAATGTGCAGCGTTATATCTGCGGCATCTTCGGCATGAAGCCGGAGGATGTCCGCGTTATGTCGCCCTTTGTCGGCGGCGCGTTCGGCTCGGGATTGCGGCCGCAATATCAGGTGGTGCTGGCCGTGCTGGCGGCGCGGGCGCTCCAGCGCTCGGTGCGTGTCGTGCTCACGCGACAGCAGATGTATGGGCTCGGCTATCGGCCCGCCATGATCCAGAAGATCAGGCTGGGCGCGAAAGCTGACGGAACGCTCGATGCGATCACCCACGACGCGATCACGGTGACATCGCAATTCGAGGACTTCCATCGCCACGAGACCACGTGGTCGGGCCTGCTCTACACCAGCGCCACTGCCGCTTACGCGCACAAGCTGGCGCGGCTCGATCTTGCGACCTCCTGCGACATGCGCGGCCCGAGCGCCACGACCGGTGTTCATGCGCTCGAATGCGCCATCGACGAATTGGCCGTGGCCCTAAAACTCGATCCGCTGGAGTTGCGCCTGCGATGCTATTCGGATCGCGATCAGACCAGTGGCCTGCCCTACAGCAGCAAGAACCTGCGCGAATGCTACCGCCGGGGCGCGGAAGCGTTCGGCTGGCACAAGCGCAATCCTGTCCCACGCGCGATGCGCGATGGCAGCGAACTGGTCGGGTGGGGCACCGCGACGGGCGTTTGGGAAGCCTTGCAGGTGCCGATTTCCGTACGGATCACGCTGAGTGCGAACGGACATGCGGAGATATCCTGCGCGACGTCCGATATCGGCACCGGCACCTATACCATCATGGCGCAGGTCGCGGCCGATGTGCTGGGCCTGCCGCTGGACAGCATCGATATCAAACTCGGTGATTTAACGTTGCCGCAGTCTCCGGTAGAGGGCGGATCGTGGATCGCCGCCTCGGTCTCGAATGGCATAGTCACGACGGGCGATGCCATCCGGGAGGAGTTGTTGCGTCTGGCACAAAACATGCTGGCGTCTCCCATCGCCGGCGCGCAGCCCGGCGATGTCACGCTCGCCGACGGCATGATCGTCAGCAGGAAAAGCGCCCGGCGCGGGGTGTCGATCGCCGATGCGATGCGGCACGGCGGCGTGGATCGCATCACGCGGGAAAAAACCACGAATTTCCCGAATGACGGCGCGCATGCGCATAACACCCATTCAGCGATCTTCGCGGAGGTGAAGGTGGATGAACAACTCGGTATCATCCGCGTCACGCGCATCGTCAGCGCGGTCGCAGCCGGGCGTATCCTGAACCTCAAGACCGCGCACAGTCAGGTCATGGGCGGCGTGGTGTGGGGCATCGGTGTGGCGCTTCTCGAGGAAACGCTGATCGATCACCATTTCGGCCGCATCATGAATGCCAATATTGCTGAATACCACGTTCCAGTGAACGCGGACGTGCACGACATCCAGGTGATCTTCGTCGATGAGCAGGATGACATCGTCAATCCGCTCGGCATCAAGGGACTGGGCGAAATCGGCATTGTCGGCGTTTCGGCTGCGATCGCCAACGCGGTCTATCACGCCACCGGAAAGCGCGTGCGTGATCTCCCCATCACGCTCGATAAGCTATTCAACTGATCTGGCACTTCATCTCGTTGACGAGCTGACATTGATCAACGTCCGCTTCGGGTCGACCATTGTGCAGGATTGCCCGGCGTGGATTTTTTGTGGAAGTGGAATGTAAGGCCGTTCTGGAACGACGGCCACTGGCCGCGCAAATGAGACGATCTGACCTGCCGGCCGGCTAAGTCAGATCTTCGCATTCGTCTTTCGCGCGGCGACGTCAACCGGCTGGCTTGCCGGCGCGCGTCGGGCTATCTTGACGGACAGCAAAACCAGCCAGATTTCACCGAGGAGCCTTTTATGTCGATGACCGATCGCCGCACCGTGCTGCAAACCGCGGCAGCGCTGCCATTTGCCGTGGTTGCCTCGAACACGGCTTTTGCGCAGACGCCGGACGCCGTGCCGAGCGCGGCCGCCAAGACACCTGCCAAGGCACCCGCGCCAAAAGATGTCACGCGCACCCTCGCCCACTATCTGGTCACCGCCCAATACGACGATCTTCCGGCCAATGTCCGCAAGGAAGGCGCGCGAACGCTGTTGAACTGGGTCGGAGTGGCGATTGGCGGATCGCATCGTCAAACCGTCGATATCGCAGTCGCTGCCCTGACGCCGTTTTCCGGGCCGGCGCAGGCCTCGCTGTTCGGGCGCCGCGAGCGCTTCGACATCATGAATGCTGCCTTCCTCAACGGCGTGTCGAGCCACATCTTTGATTATGACGATACCCACCTTAAAACCATCATTCATCCCGCCGGCCCGGTGGCATCAGCCATTCTCGCGCTGTCGGAGATGCAGCCGGTGTCGGGCAAGGAGTTTCTCAATGCGCTGGTGCTCGGCGTCGAGACCGAGTGCCGGATCGGAAACGCGGTTTATCCCAACCATTACGATGTCGGCTGGCACATTACCGGAACGACCGGCGTGTTTGGATCGGCGGCTGCCGTCGGCAAATTGCTGAAGCTGAACGAGCAGCAAATGGTGTGGGCGCTCGGCCTCGCCGCGTCGCAGCCGGTGGGCCTGCGCGAGTCCTTCGGTTCGATGAACAAGAGCTTCAATCCAGGCCGCGCCGCCAGCAACGGAATATTCGCCGCGATGCTGGCTTCGAAGAATTTCACCTCCTCCGACGGAATGATCGAAGCCAAGCGCGGCTGGGCCAACACGATCAGCACCAAGCAGGACTACAATGAGATTCTGGGCGACCTCGGCAAACGTTACGAGGCCGCCCTCAACACCTACAAACCATTCGCCTGCGGCATCGTGATGCATCCGGCGATCGATGCCGCAATACAATTGCGCGACGAGAACAAGCTGACCGCCGACCAGATCGAGCGCGTCGACATCAAAGTGCATCCGCTGGTGCTTGAACTGACCGGCAAGAAGACCCCGCGCGCGGGCCTCGAAGGCAAGTTCAGCATCTATCATGCCGTCGCGGTCGCGCTGGTCGAGGGCGCAGGCGGTGAGAAGCAGTTCAGCGACCGTGCCGTCAACGACCCGACCATCGTCGCCCTGCGCAGCAAGGTTATTCCGGTGGTCACCCCCGGCATCGATGCGGCGCAGGTCGACATGACGATTGTGCTGAAGGATGGGCGCCAGCTGCATCGCCACATCGAGCATGCCATTGGCAGTGTCGAGAAGCCGATGACCGACCAACAACTCGAAACCAAGTTCTCGGATCTGGCGGACGGCATCATTCCGGCCGCGACGATCCGCCGGGTGATGGACGCTTGCTGGAACGTGGAAAATCTACCCAACGCCGCCGAGATCGCGAAAATGTCGGTCTCGGCGTGACCTGTCCCGCAACGCACGCCTGATCAGGCTGCGCGCACGGTATCGAGGAATTTCTCGACCTGGTTCTTCAAGCGGTCGCTTTCGCCGGCGAGCGACCGCGCCGCGGAGTGAACCTGCGAGGAGGCCGAGCCGGTCTCGCTGGCGCCGCGTTCCACGTCGGTAATATGCGAAGAGACCTGCTGGGTACCCAGCGCCGCCCGCTGGATGTTGCGGGAAATCTCCTGCGTCGCCGCACCCTGCTGTTCCACCGCGGCCGCAATAGTGGAGGAGATTTCCGACAATTTTTCAATGGTGCCACTGATCTGCTTGATCGCACCGACCGAATCCTGCGTCGCCGCCTGGATATCGCTGATCTGCTGGCCGATGTCACCGGTCGCTTTCGCGGTCTGCGCCGCCAGTGCTTTGACCTCGGACGCGACGACGGCGAAGCCGCGCCCCGCCTCACCGGCACGCGCGGCCTCGATGGTAGCATTCAGGGCGAGCAGATTAGTCTGTCCGGCGATCGTGTTGATCAGTTCGACCACGTCGCCGATGCGGGCGGCTGCCCTCGACAATTCTCCCACGCGGTCATTGGTCTCGCGGGCCTGATCGACGGCGTCATTGGCCATTCGCGCCGATTCCTGGACCTGGCGGCTGATCTCGGTGACGGACGAACTCAGTTCCTCGGTCGCCGAAGCCACGGCCTGCACATTGGTGGAAGCTTCCTCGGATGCCGCCGCGACCATGGTGGTCAGCTTTTCCGAGTGGTCCGCAGTCGCGGAGAGTGAGCTGGCGGAGGCTTCGAGTTCGGTCGAAGCCGATGCCAGCGAGCGAACCAGTTCGCCGATCATCGCCTCAAACTCGCCGGTGGCCGCGTCGATGCGTTGAGCGCGCGCTGCGCTGGTTGCTCTATCGGCATTCGCCGCGTCATCTGACCCTTTCTGGGCGACGAGGGCCTCCTTGAAGACTTGCAGCGCACTGGCGATCCGGCCGATCTCGGTGTTTTCGCCGCGGTGAGGAATCTCGACGGACAATTCTCCATCGGTCAGCTGCCCCATCGGCTTCAGAATTGAGCCGATGCCGCGGCGGATGTCGCGAACCATATAGATCGCCGCACCAAGGCCAAACACGATCGCACCGCCGAGAATAGCGGCCATCAGGCGGATAGCGGTCAGGTAGGTTGTTTCGGCGCTCTGACCGGCCACCTCGGCGCCGTTGTCATTGAGTTCGACGAGTTTCGCGAGCGTCTGGTCCATTGCACGGCCGACCGGCACGACCTTGCCAGCGTTAATGTCCTTTGCCGCCGCTACATCGCCCTTGGCGGCAAGGGATTGCACATCGACTGACGCAGCGAGGAAGACTTGCCACTGCTTTTCCAGCTTTTCTGCAAGAACACGCTCCGGAGGCGAAGAGACCAATGGCTGGTAGGCCTTTGCCGCTTTTTCGAAGTCGGCCTTGCGAGCCGCGAGATTCTTGTCGATGTACGCGCGCTCCGAATCCGGAAGGATCAGATAGTCGCGCAGGACCGCGCGAAACCGGGCGGACTGTACCCGCATCTCGCCGATCCACCGCACGCTGGGCAGCCATTGCGCCTGGATATCCTGGGCGGCCATGTTGATGGAACGCATCTGGAAGAATGCAAATCCGCCGATGATCGCGATGACCAGAAACAGAAAGGAAACGATCGCGAAAAGTTTGGCGCTAATGGAAAATCTCGCAAGCACTGAAATAATCTCCGGGCGAAAAATATTCGTGAAATTAACCACCTCGATCCTAATATTTGGCTAAAGGCCGATCAGGATTAACCGGCATATTGGACGGCGCACGGCCATCGGCGTCGATTTTGCGGTGTCTGGGTAATGTCCGGTCCTCATCGGAAGGGAAGCCGCTATTTATTCGCCACCTTCCCTGCGGCCACCTTCTTCGCAGCCTTGTTCCGCCCGCCCTTGCCTTCGTTCTCGAGCGCCTCGCGCACCTTTTTGAACTCCTGCAGCGAGGCCTTGTCGACGCGCGGGAACTTCAGATTGAGTTCCTCCAGCGCGCTGACGATCGCCGAACCGATCACAACCCGCGCAAACCATTTGTGGTCGGCCGGCACCACATACCAGGGTGCCCGGGCTGTCGAGGTGTGCCTGACGATGTCCTGATATACTGCCTGGTATCTGTTCCACCGCGCGCGTTCGGTGACGTCGGCCATCGAGAATTTCCAGTTCTTCGACGGCTGCTCCAGCCGGTCGAGAAACCGCTGGCGCTGCTCCTCCTTCGACACGTTGAGGAAGAACTTCAGGATGATGGTGCCGTTGCGCGCGAGGTAGCGCTCGAACGCGCAGATATCCCCGAACCGCTCGCGCCAGATATTTTTGGTCACCAGCGAAGGCGGGATCTTCTCCTTTGCCAGGAGTTCCGGATGCACCCTCGTTACCAAACACTCTTCATAATAGGAACGGTTGAAGATGCCGATGCGGCCGCGCTCCGGCAGCGCGATCACGCTGCGCCACATGAAATCATGATTGAGCTCATGCGTTGTCGGCTGCCTGAACGCCGTGACCTCGCAGCCTTGCGGATTGACGCCTTCGAAAACGCTTTTGATCGCGCTGTCCTTGCCCGCCGCATCCATGCCCTGAAGATCAGCAGTACCGACCAGCGATCCTGAGCATAGAGCTTTTCCTGAAAATCGTTCAGCCGCTTGCGATTGGCGTCAAGAATTTTTTCGCCCTTATCCTTGTCGAGACCGCCCCTGGCGTTGGTCTTGTGTGACCTGAGATGGAATACACCCGATCCGTCGAAGCGGAACGGCACGATATAGGGTTTTAGCAGGGTGCTGAGAGAGGGCGCGGGCTTCTTGCTCATGAGGTCAGGAACTCCGGATTGACGCGGAAACGCTATATGACCGGAATGACCCGCGCCAGAACCGTCGTCATTGCGAGCCAACGGGTGGCGCGAATGCGCGCCCGAAGACAGGCTCCGCGAAGCAGTCCAGGCGGATGCAAGGATGGATTTAACGTTCCCTTGCGCAAACGCTTCGCGTTTGTCGGAGGCAATGACGGCTCAAACTGGCTTCGCAAACTGCTGTTCGATAAACGCCGTGATAAATCGCGGCATCGCCGCGGTGAGATCGGAGGCTGCGCGGATCAGATGGATGGCGGCGAGTTCGGGATGATGCTGCGCCGCGAGGTTGCCCTCGATCCGCGCCCGGATCGCGTCGCCCGACACATCGACGTTCAATATCCTCATCATCGCAATCGTCGCACCGACGACCACGCAGTCCCAATGTCCGCCGGGCGTATAATCGGCTGGCGTCAGCCCGGTTTCTTCCTCGAGTTCGCGCTTCACGCTGTCGTCCATATCGACCTTGCCGTCACGCAAATCGTCGAGATCAGGCGTCCCGGCCGGGAAGTAGATCTGCCCGGCATTGGCGGTGTGCTGACCCATTTCGCCCATCACGAAGGCGCCGTCGGCACACCGCAGCGCCCCCATGCCAAAGCCGTTGAATATCTCGGGATCCGGGAAACCCCAATCACGCCAGGCAAGCAGGCTGGCAAAATCGGTCTCGAAAAAACTGGCGCGGAAGCAATCGCCGGAGAAATCCGCATCGCGTCCCAGCAGAACGCGGCCGTTCCAGATTTCAGGCTTCTCGCGTTGCTGGAGCGCGAAATGCGCGTCGATGTCACCACGCCGTTGGTCGGCGAACGGCCAGGGCCGCTGCTGAAAATTCAGATCGAGCGTGGTGACGCGATGGATGACCGCCGGCGTCATATCATCAGACGGTGATTATTGCGCATTTCCCGTCGTCTTCTTGGCCTGCTCGACGAACTTGTTGGTGTAGGTCTTGAGCACATCGACATTGGCCTTGGCGACTTCCGGCGAGCTTTCGCTGAACACCGCAAGCACCGCATCGGCGCCCTTGGGGTCCATCCTGCCGGTTTCCGAAAACATCGGGATCGTGTTCTTGAGCGCGGCGAGATAAAGCTCCTTGTTCTTGCCGACCATTTCCGGCGGCATTTTCGCCATGATATCCTCCGGCGAATGCGCGTGGATCCAGGCCAGCGTATTCAGGATCGCGTTGGTCAGGGCCTGAACCTCCTTGTCGTGCGCCGATATCCACGCCGTCGTCGAGTACAGCGCACCACCTGGATATTCGCCGCCGAACACGGCGAGCGTATCCTTTTGCGTGCGCGTGTCGGAGAGGATGCGCAGGTCCGGATGGCTGCCCTGCAGGACCGTGACCGATGGGTCGAGCATGACAGCCGCGTCGATCTGGCCCTGCTCCATCGCCGCCACCGAGGCCCCGCCAAGGCCGACGCCGATGACAGCGGTGCTGGCGGGATCGACGCCGTTCTTCTTCAGGAGATATTTGAGAAAGAAATCGGTCGAGGAGCCCGGCGCGCTGATGCCGACTTTCTTGCCGGCCAGATCCTTGATCGATTTGATCTCATTGGTATGCGCCGGCGACACCACCAGAACCAGTCCCGGATAGCGGTCATAGACCACGAAGGACTGCAATTCCTGCTTCTTGGCGGCGATATTGACGCAGTGGTCGAAATAGCCGGACACCACATCCGCGCTGCCACCGAGCACGGCCTTGAGGGCATCCGAACCGCCCTTCAGATCGACCAGGTCGACGGCGAGGCCGGCCTTCTCGAATTCGCCAAGCTGCTTGGCCAGCACAGTCGGCAGGTAGCACAGGCAGGCGCCGCCCCCGACTGCGATCGTCACCTTGGTCTGCGCCGCCGCCATATCCGAGACCAGCAACAGCGCCAACAGCGCCGCGGCCAGCCGGCCAAATATCGTCCTCATGCAAATATCGTCCTCATATTGTCTCCGATTGCCTTATTTGCGGCGCACGATAGAGCAGTGCGCGCACCTTGAGAAGGTGCTGAACTGAGGCGTCTCGCCGCTGCCGCACTGAACGTTTCGGACATGGCCGGACCTAGAGCCGGCTCGATCCGGCCGCGAATGACCCTCTGCGGCCACCCGACCTCATCAGATTCTGAAGTCGCTCGCGTACCGATTCCCGCAAAATCGCAAAGTGCTTGCTCTCAGGCTCGGCGTCCACTTTGCTTTCGACGGACTTCCCCCGACCAGTTTTGTTCGATCATTGCCATCAGAACTCAAGATCAAGTTTGAACAACCAAAGAACCGGTTCGCGCGGAAACCGTTTCTGGACCGTGGGTAACCAACACAACAAGATAGCAATGGGAGAACTCAACGATAAGCAGCTCACAAAATTGGGTTACCGCCACGACGCCATGCTCTGGAGCACGCCATCGCGCCGGATCAGGCCGTGGAAAAGCGCTGCCCCGTGGCCTCGCTGACCGTGTCCTGCTGCACCCGCGATACCCGTCTGCCCAAACCGGGTGTGATCAGCTGACGTCGACGCTCATCATTCGACTTCCTGCTGAAGTTGCAAACACTGAGAATTGTAGTTCACCGACGCAAGGCCGCCGCACTTAAATTCTTGTTTATGCTGTTGATCGCCGACGGCGTCCTGCTGGCCGCCGCGCTGATCACCACCGGGCTGGTCAGCAAATGGCTGGGCTTCGAGCGCGCCGACCGGGTGACCATCGTCTTCTCCGGCTCAAAGAACGGTCTCTCTCAGGGCATCACCATAGCCAAGGTGATCTTCGCTTCGCAGGCCGTGGGCGCGGCCATCCTCGCCCTCATGGTCCTCCATCAGATCCAGTTGATGGTCTGCGCGGCGCTGGCCCAGCGCTGGGGCCGTCACGCGGAGCCTTCTCCATCGCTGGCTCGCGCCGGTGCGAAACCGCTCCTGCCGCCCTGACGAGGGCGCCGCCCTTACCGCCGCTTCGCCGCGGCTTCACTCTGGTCCGCCCCGGAATGACGGGAGGATAAATCCTAACCCCGCGCCTCGGTGGCGCTTGGCCGCCAGACCAGAAGCCGGCGCTCGACCATTGTCACCACGATATCGATCAGGATGACGAACACCGACAGCACGAACATCCCGGCGAATACGCCGGCGACGTCGAACACGCCTTCGGCCTGCTGGATCAGGTAGCCGAGCCCGGCGGCCGAGCCGAGATATTCCCCAACCACAGCGCCGACCACGGCGAAGCCAACTGACGTGTGCAGCGAGGAAAACATCCACGACAAGGCCGATGGCCAGTAGACGTGCTGCATCAACTGGCGCTCGCTCATGCCGAGCATACGGCCGTTGTCGAGCACGGTCCTGGAGACTTCCTTGACGCCCTGATAGACGTTGAAGAACACGATGAAGAACACCAGCGTGACGCCGAGCGCAACCTTCGACCAGATCCCGAGGCCAAGCCACAGCGTGAAGATCGGCGCCAGCACCACGCGCGGCAGCGCGTTACCCATCTTCACATAGGGATCGAACACCGCGGCGACCCGGGGCTGGCGCGCAAACCAGAAGCCGACCATGACGCCGCCGAACGAGCCGATCGCGAAAGCGAGCATCGATTCCCACAGCGTGATCGCGAGGTGCTTCCAGATCACGCCGGTTGAGAACCACTCGAAGATCTGGTGGCCGACGTCGACCGGATTGGAAAAGAAGAACGGCGGCAGCAGCATGTGGCCAAAGATCGGCACGGTGGTAAAGAACTGCCACAGCCCGAGGCCGAGCACCGCGACCAGCAACTGAACGACGAGAAGCATCAAGCGCGACATGATCCGCATTCCACTCGGGGTCGTCCCTGCGAACGCAGGGACCCATAACCCCGGCGCGTATTATTGCAAAAGGCCTCTACCGCATCACCTGAACGATAGGACCCGGCGTAGCGGCCGACGTTCGCCGGGACGACGTAGAGATGTATCCACTCCCTTCCGCAAGAGAGGGAGTGAATACAAACCTTGTATTACGGCTTCGAGAACGTGCCGATCAGACCGGCCGCAACCTTGACGTGGCCTTCGAGTGCCTTGATTACCTCGTCTCGCGTCAGCCCGGGCTTCAGCGCGGTCGGCTCGAGATCGGTCGCCATCAGCGTGAAGGTGTAGTGATGCGGCGCACCGGGAGGGGTGCAGGGTCCGAAATAGGTCGGCAGCTTCATCAGGCTGGTGCCGCCGACATATTTGTCGCTCGGCTTCGACACTTCGCCTTCGGCGAATCCCGTCACCGAGGCCGGAATGCCATAGGCGACCCAATGGCTAACGCCGCCGGGCGGACGCCCTTCCGGATCGAACATCAGGAGCGCGTAGCTCTTGGTGCCTTCCGGCGGGTTCGACCAGGAGAAGGCCGGCGATACGTTCTCGCCGACGCAGTTCGGATTGGATTTGTTGTTGCCGGCGTTTTTCACCGCCAGCCGCTCGCCATCCTTGAAATTCGGTGACGACAGCGTGAAGGCCGCCTGCGCATGGGCAGCATGCGAGCCGCACAAACCCGCCAGCGCGACGGTAACGGCGAGAACTGAACCACGTAACAGCATATCGTCTCCTCTTGATATTTTGTTGGTGAACCGAGTGTAGCCTTCGACGCATCGGGATCAAGGCGAGGTCATCCGGTTGCGGCCGGCGCTTGCGCTGACTGTGCGTAGCCCTTCAACACCTCATCCTTGAGAACACTCCATATCTCACGATGAAGTGAGTGAAATTCCTTGTCCATACGGACTTCCAGAATGTCGCGCGGACGCGCCAGCGGCACGCGCCAGTCGCCGATGATGCGCGCGCCCGGCCCCGCCGACATGATCACCACGCGATCCGCCAGCGCGATCGCCTCTTCGAGATCGTGGGTCACGAACAGCACCGCCTTGCGGTCGGCATTCCAAAGTTGCAGCAGGAGGTTGCCCATGATCTGGCGGGTCTGAGCGTCGAGCGGTCCGAACGGCTCGTCCATCAAGAGAATCTTGGGATCGCGGATCAGTACCTGCGCGAGGCCGACGCGCTTGCGCTGGCCGCCCGACAGCATATGCGGATAGCGATTGCCGAACGCCCCGAGCCCCACTTGCGCGAGCCAGCCTTGCGCGCGTTCCAGCGCCTGCGCGCGCGGCGTGCCTGTGATCTCGAGCCCGATGGCCACGTTGTCGATCGCAGTCTTCCAGGGAAACAAGGCATCGGCCTGAAACAGATAACCGGCCTGCTGGTTGAGGCCGGCGAGCGGCGCATCGAAGATCCGCACGCTTCCGGATACCGGCTTGAGCAGGCCGGCGGCGACATTGAGCAGCGTCGATTTTCCGCATCCGGTGGGTCCGACGATGGCGACGAACTCGCCATGCTCGACCGTCAGCCGGGCCTGCTCGACCGCGGTGTAAACGCGGTTGTTGGCAAGACGAAATGCTACCGTCGCGTTGTCGAGCGCGACCGCTGTTGACCCTGCGGCGACACTCGTCTGCACGCGTTTCCCCAAACCGTTTGTTGCGATGGCTGGATTAGCGCGATCCCCCCGATAATTCAACCGATACGGCGAGGGACGGGCGCCGGGCCGGCTTGGTTGGCTTCGGACGGTGTGATAGTTCTGCACGATGACCGTCGTCCCGCCTCTGATCGCATTTGCGCATGTCGGCAAAAGCTTCGGCGGCGTCAAGGCCGTGGACGACGTCTCGCTCGACGTCGCCGAGGGTGAATTTCTCGCCATCGTCGGCGGCTCCGGCTCCGGCAAGACCACGCTGCTGCGGCTGACCAACCGCCTGATCGACGCCGATGGCGGCCGCATCACGGTCGAAGGCGAGGACGTGCGCAACGCCGATCCCATTCGGCTGCGCCGCCGCATCGGCTACGTGTTCCAGAGCGGCGGACTGTTCCCGCATATCAGCGTCGCCGGCAATATCGGGATCACGCCGAAGCTGCTGGGCACGCCATCAACAGAGATCGCCGCGCAGGTCGACGAATTGCTGGATCTGGTGCGGCTCGATCGCGCGCAATACCGCGATCGCTTTCCGCATGAATTGTCCGGCGGCCAGCGCCAGCGTGTCGGCGTCGCCCGGGCGCTGGCGGCAAAGCCGCGGATCGTGCTGATGGACGAGCCGTTCGGCGCGCTCGATCCCCTCACCCGCGACGCGCTCGGCGACGACTACCGCGCGCTGCACCGGAAGCTCGGGCTGACTACCATCATGATCACCCATGACATGACCGAGGCCATCCTGCTCGCCGATCGTATCGCCGTGATGGGCACCGGCCGGCTGTTGGCGCAGGGCACGCCATCGGAGCTTTCCGACAGCGGCGACCCCTACGTCGCCGAACTGCTGCGCACGCCGCGGCGGCAGGCCGAGCGGCTCAAAGTATTGTTGCCGCGGGATGGCGCGGCATGAGCTTGCTGTCCGATCCGCGCTGGAGCGAGGCGCTGGGCCATCTGCCGGATTATCTCGGCAATCACGTGCGGGTCAGCGTCTCGGCTCTGGCGCTAGGCCTTACGATCAGCCTGCCGCTGGCAATTGCGGTGCGCAATCGTCGAGTACCGCGCGGCGTGCTGCTCGGGCTCGCCAGTATCGTGCAGACAGTGCCGGGGCTGGCGCTGCTGGCGTTGTTTTATCCGCTGCTGCTGGCGCTGGCGTCGTTGTCGCTGGCGTGGTTCGGCGTCGGCTTCTCGGCGTTCGGTTTCCTCCCCGCCGTGCTGGCGCTCGCGCTCTATTCGATGCTGCCGGTGCTGCGCAATACCATCACCGGCCTGAAAGGCGTCGACCCCGGAATCCTCGAAGCTGCGCAAGGTGTCGGCATGACGCCGCGCCAGTCGCTGCTGTCCGTCGAGTTGCCGCTGGCGTTGCCGGTGATGATGGCGGGCATCCGCACCGCCGCGGTATGGGTGATCGGCACTGCGACATTATCGACGCCGATCGGGCAGACCAGCCTCGGCAACTACATCTTTGCGGGGTTGCAGACCCAGAACTGGGTGTTCGTGCTGTTCGGCTGCCTGGCCGCCGCCGTGCTGGCGCTTGCGGTCGATCAATTGCTGGCCTTGATCGAAATCGGAATTCGCACGCGCAGCAGGCTGCGCTTGGCATCGGGCGGCATCGGCCTTGTGGCGCTGGTAGTGGCGACGCTGGTGCCCTCACTGGCGCGCTCGCCGTCGAGCTATATCGTCGGCGCCAAAACCTTCACCGAACAATATGTGCTGGCGGCACTGACCGCGCAGCGGCTGCAGGCGGCGGGGTTGACCGCAAGTACCCGCGAAGGTCTCGGCTCCAATGTGATTTACAATGCACTGGTGAGCGGCGATATCGACGTCTATGTCGATTATTCCGGCACGCTGTGGGCCAACCAGTTTCACCACAGCGACATCAAGCCGCGCCAACAGTTGCTCGACGAACTGAAGGCCACGCTGGCGCAGCAGAAAGTCACGCTATTGGGCGAACTCGGATTCGAGAACGCCTACGCGCTGGTGATGCCGCGCAAGCGCGCCGAGGCACTCGGCATTCACTCGATCGCCGACCTTGCATCGAAGTCCAGGGCGATGTCGATGGCCGCGGATTACGAATTCTTCTCGCGGCCGGAATGGGCCGGATTGCAAAAGGCCTACGGGCTCGCGTTTCGGGCGCAGCGGCAGATGCAGCCGGATTTCATGTATGCCGCGCTCGCTTCCGGCGAGGTCGATGTGATTGCGGGCTACACCAGCGACGGGCTGATCGCGAAATATGATCTGGTGGTACTCGAAGACACCAAACACGCGATCCCGCCCTACGACGCGATCCTGCTGCTCGCGCCAAAGCGCGCCAACGATCAGGCCCTGCGGGCAGCGCTGACGCCACTGCTCGGCCGCATCGATATAACAGCGATGCGCGAGGCGAATTTGCGCGCGGCCGGCGGCGACGGCGCATCCTCGCCCGACGCCGTGGCGCGCTGGCTGTGGGAAAAGATCAGCAAGCGGTAGCGAGATCGGTAATTTGCCATCCTTTGATGGACGGCGAGCACCCGCAAAATGAAATTGAACATCGACGCCTGGCTGATGTCCATCCCGGATCGCATCACTGACTTAAGTCAGACCCGGCGTCAGGTCCGAAAATGCCAAGTGCGGTCGCCTATTGTTCCTCTCCGACTGTCTTTCCCCAGGGGATTTCAGGCCTGCGCAGTCCCATCGCAATCCAGGCGGCGATCAGCTTCAACATGAACTTGCCGGAATGACCACTGTAGTTCGGCACATCACCGGCAAGCTCGATTCCGGGGCGCCGCTCTTTTGTCATGACCCGCATTTCAAGTGGCGGCGCGCCTGTCGGAAAGCGGCTCCGGTACATCGACAACCAGTGCCCTTTGGTCATGTCGAGGAACATTGCCGAATTACAGCACGTGGCAACGACCCTTCGGGTCACGGAATCAGGCTTGAGCCGATGCTCCTGGAGATATTCCTGCCCTGACACACATCGCACTCGATCCTTTCGATACAGGATAAAACCTGTTCCGCTATCGGGATCGAGCACAGGCGCCGCGGAAGGTAGCCGCTCGAACCGCCGTCCGGCTTCTTGACAACTCGTGCAGTAGCATGAGCCGGTCAGGATCGGCGGCCCGAGCGCCTCGAATTTCACCTTGCCGCATTGGCATATCGCGAAAAGCTGTTTGTGCTGGTTCATCGCGGCTCCTAATCCCGGCTTCCGTTCAGAAAGCTATTTTGGCGGTTTCAGCTATGCAAGCCCGGCGCTTCCTGGCCGGTGCGCGCGACATATTCGGTGTAGCCGCCGCCATATTGGTGGATGCCCTCGGGCGTCAGCTCCAGCACCCGGTTCGACAGCGCAGCCAGGAAATGCCGATCATGCGAGACGAACAGCATGGTGCCTTCGTACTGCGACAACGCGTTGATCAGCATCTCCTTGGTCGCCATGTCCAGATGGTTGGTGGGCTCGTCCAGCACCAGGAAGTTCGGCGGATCGAACAGCATCTTCGCCATCACGAGGCGCGCTTTCTCGCCGCCCGACAACACCCGGCATTTCTTCTCGACGTCGTCACCGGAAAAACCGAAACAGCCGGCCAGCGCGCGCAGCGAGCCCTGCCCGGCCTGCGGAAATGAATCCTCCAGCGACTGGAACACCGTGCGCTCGCCGTCGAGCAGATCCATGGCGTGCTGGGCGAAATAGCCCATCTTGACGCTGCCGCCGAGCGCCACCGTGCCGTCGTCCGGCTCGGTCGAGCCCGCCACCAGTTTCAACAACGTCGACTTGCCGGCGCCGTTGATGCCCATGACGCACCAGCGCTCTTTCCGGCGCACCATGAAGTCGAGCCCGTCATAGATGCATCCGCTTGCCGTAGCCCTTCTGCACTTTCTTCAGGCTGACCACGTCTTCGCCCGAGCGCGGCGCCGGCAGAAAATCGAATTCCACGGTCTGGCGCCGCCTCGGCGGCTCGACCCGCTCGATCTTCTCCAGCTTCTTGACCCGGCTCTGCACCTGCGCAGCGTGCGAGGCGCGCGCCTTGAAGCGCTCAATGAATTTTATTTCTTTCGCCAGCATCGCCTGCTGGCGCTCGAACTGGGCCTGCTGTTGCTTCTCGTTCAGCGCGCGCTGCTGCTCGTAGAATTCGTAATTGCCGGAATAGGTGGTCAGCGAGCCGCCATCGATCTCCACGACCTTGGTGATGATGCGGTTCATGAACTCGCGGTCGTGCGAGGTCATCAGCAGCGCGCCCTCATAGCCTTTCAGGAACTGCTCCAGCCAGATCAGGCTTTCGAGGTCGAGATGGTTGCTGGGTTCGTCCAGCAGCATGGCATCGGGACGCATCAGGAGAATGCGCGCCAGCGCCACCCGCATCTTCCAGCCGCCCGACAGCGCGCCGACGTCGCCCTCCATCATCTCCTGGCTGAAGCTCAGACCCGCGAGCACTTCGCGCGCCCGCCCCTCCAGCGCGTAGCCGTCCAGTTCCTCGAAGCGCGCCTGCACCTCGCCGTAGCGCGCGATGATATCGTCCATGTCGTCGGCCCGGCCCGGATCGCCCATGGCGGCCTCCAGTTCCTTCAGCTCGGACGCCACCGCGCTGACAGGTCCGGCGCCGTCCATCACTTCGGATACTGCGCTGCGGCCGGACATCTCACCGACATCCTGGCTGAAATAGCCGATGGTGACGCCGCGATCGACCGCCACCTGACCCTCGTCCGGGAGCTCCTGGCCCGTGATCATCCGGAACAGCGTGGTCTTGCCGGCGCCATTGGGGCCGACCAAGCCGACCTTTTCGCCCTTCTGGAGCGCCGCGGAGGCTTCGATGAAGAGAATCTGGTGGCCAATCTGTTTGGAAATGTTGTCGAGACGGATCATGTGCACGCGTGCCTTGAAAAAAACGGTTCGGCCGCTCTTATGCCATCGTGTGCACCTGCGAAAGGGTGTTTCGGACCGCCTGGACCGGTTCTTCTGCATGCAAGGGGCCCGCCGCAGGCGTCATCCCCTCGCCTCAATCGATATCGAAATATATCCACAGCACTGTGTGACGCAGTGAAGACAGACGCGTCGTTCGGGCGCTAAGTTCAGGCCGTGACAAGGGTTGGGGATTCGGCCCGACTTCAACGGGAAACAGCATGACACACGCCCTGCTTCTCAATCCGTTCAACTCGACCCAGCTCAATTCAACGGAGCAGCCGGCGCAGATCGTAAACCGGCAGGTGTCACGGGCGACACGGTCCACGCCGGTTTGCGCCTCCTGCCAATCCGACGACATCATCGCCCAGGCGACCGCGCAGTGGAGCAATGAATTGCAGGAATGGGAATTGGCCGCCACCTTCGGCCAGCCGGCTTATTGCAACAACTGCAACGGCCCCTGCCGGATCGCCTGGTTGCCGCTCAGCTAAACCTCGTCCCACGCCGCGAGCCTGGCCCTGCCGGACACTCGGCGCGGACGCTATGCCGTGCCAACGAATGTCATGCGCGACCCGAAATTGGGGTCTTCGCCGAACACCTCGATGCGGTGGTCCAGCTCATCTCTCGTAATATCCAGCGGAATGTCGCACAGGACAGCGTAATCGCGGCGTGTGCTTTTGCTCCCGCTCCATCGCAGCGGCAGCTCCGGCAGCGGTTCGCTGCGGATGGCCAGCGGTCTCGCCAGCGACCAGAACAGATAGGAGAGACGCGCATAGGCCATCCCTTCGAGGCTGGCCACGCAAGTGCCTTTTGGAATCGAAAACATCAGGGCGCCGACAATCGGGCCTTCGTCGACCCGGGCGACCATGACGTGCGCGGTCGCGCCGAATTTCGTGGCGCGCGCGTAAAGCGCGAAATGGGCCGGCGCCCAGCCGGGATAGGTCGGCGGCCCCGGATGAAAATTGTAAGCGCCGTAGCCGAGTTGATCGAGCAGAGGCGCCGGCACAACGACACCGGTACCGTAGGCGATCAGCCGCGCACGGGCGAGCGTGTCCGGTTCCAGCGCGTTCAGGTCTTTCAGTGTTTCAACGGGGAGGATCGTCAGGCATGGATTGTGCGTGGAAAGCACGGCCATGAAAATCGCTCGCTCCAGCGCACTGGTCAGCAGGATGATCGTATCGAACATCACATCGCCGATGGTGGGATGAGCGCGGATACCGGCGCCGCGGCGCTAGGTTTCCAGCTTAATGGGAGTTGTATTTTCGGTCTGGTTGCCGGTGGTGGGATCGGTCACAATCGTGGTGATTTTCGCGGCGCCGGTCCCGGTGAGCTGGAACTGGGAGTCGCCGATTCGAAACGTGCCCTTGGTGGTGATCAGAGCTCTTTGATACTGAAGGCCCGCAGACGTTTGCAGCGTTACGTTGGCGCGGTAACCGCTGACCTTGGTAATCGAAACCGTTACTGGCTGATTCTTGTAATCCTTGCCGGTCCAGGTGCCCTGATATTGTGTCGCATCGACATTGGCGAATTTGTCTCCCGGTGAGATCAGGTTCGGCGCGGCAGCTGTCGAGTAGGAAGACTGCAGGACGCTCATGATACTGCTCATTGGACATCTCCGTTCTTTTGCCGCTGGGATCGCGGGCCCCCCGGCAAGCATCACTGCCAGAATAGAATTAATCACCGGTTAACCATACCGGACGGCGACCCGGCATCGCTGTGCCTCGCGCATCATCGTTCGCCCGCATCCCGTGCCCGCGAGGTCAAGGTCGGTTTTACCGTTACGCATCGTCGAAGGTTTTTCACTGCCAACGAAATAATATTTTGCTTCGCATTTGCGTCGATTTGTTTCCGGAAGCGCAGGCAGCACCGTCGCCCACTGCGGCCTGCCTAGGATCAACACTGTCTCGACTTCCATCGAACGGAAAGAATTGTCCGCACATCGAGTGCCGCTCAGGTCAGAAGGCCGATCCATGCCAGTTCGATCGGACGGAGCCACGCCTACGGATCCCTGCTGGAACCGCTTTCGCCGAGCTAGGCCGTTCGGAACAGCCTGCTTGAAGCCAGACGGGCGCCTTCGCTCAAGGCCGCCAGTTTAGCCCACACCACGTCCTCGGCGACACGGCCGGCGCCGGCCGAGGTATCGAACCCGCAATCCGTTCCGGCGATGACGCGGCTGGGATCGCCGAGTGCCTTGACGGCGCGCTCGATTCGCTCGGCGATTACCTCGGGATGCTCGACGAAATTTGTTAGTGAATCGATGACGCCGGCGACAACGATCTGGTCGTCGGAGATCGCGTGTCCTTCAAGGCAACGCACCTCATGGGCATGGCGGGGATTGGCGAACGGCAACACCAGCGCACCGACGTTCATGCGTGCGATCAGCGGCAGGATCGTAGCCAGCGGTACGTCGCGATCGTGCGGCCCCTCGTAATTTCCCCAGCACACATGCATGCGGACCTTGTCGCGGGGGATGTTGCGTAGCGCCTCGTTGATGGTCGCCACCACACGCTCGACGAAATCGAGAAAATCGGACTGCGGGCGATCCTGAAACGAAATGTGGTGCTCCAGCGCGAGGTCCGGACAATCGAGCTGCAACAGAAAGCCCCGCGCGACGATCGCTTCGTATTCGACCTGAAGAGCACGGCCGACGGCGGCGAGATAAGCGTCCTCGGTGTCGTAATATTCGTTGCGGATCGCAGCCACGACGATGCCGGGCGAAGGTGCCGTGAGAAACGCCTCGACGAACCCGGTCTCGCCGGCTGTTGTGCGGGCATCCAGAACATTGCGGAAATCAGCGCATTCACGTTCGGTCTGTGCGGCGCCGGTGTAGCGGATTTCGCCGATCACTTTCGGCGGCGCGAAGCTGCTGACCATTTCCCTGACCGCCATTTGCTGTTCCAGCGCCTGCTTGAAGATCGGGTAATTCTCGACATCGGCGCGCGGCCACCGCTTCCAGGTGCCGCCGAAGCCGGTCATGCGGTGCCTGACATGGAGAAAGAAGCTCTCGCGCTGCTGCTCACCGTTATTGCCAACGTCTATGCCGGCCGCGATCTGTTTCGGGACGATCGCCCGCAAGGCGGCATGGCCGGCCTCTTCGATCTCGACCGCATCGACGACTTCCCCGCGCACGCGCCGGGCATAGAGCCGCGTCAATTCGAGAGGGCGCGGGAGGCTCCCGGTATGGGTCGTGAGAATACGGCCGTTACTGCGTCGCATGATGATCTGGCTCCAACTAACCGTTTGACGCGGCAACCGCGATGACGGGACGGACCAGATTAGGATGAAGCCAATGAACAGACCAGCGGCGGGCGCAAACGGATCGGCAGCAGCCGGCGGCTTTTCAAAAGAGCGACGAATGCGTTCGGACTTTAGACTTCCTTTGTCAGCCCCGTCTCAAAATATGCTTGACCTCGGCCGCGGGCCAGCTCTCGCCTTGAGGGCGCACGCGAACACGCGTTCCGTCATCGGAATTGATGAGTGCGTGCGAGGCGACATCATCGTTGATCTCGAACAACCGAAGCTCCGTCGTCGGCAGCCAGGTTAATGTGTCGTCGATATCGCCAGGGAAAATCTGCCACGTCGAGCCATCATCCAGTTTGACGATATGGCTTTCAGGGTGTTCCAGGATCTTCATCGGCAATCTCTCGCTCCACGCCGGGCAACGCTGGAGGGCAACGTGGGAGGGCCTGCAACTGTTCCGATGCCAGTTGGCGGATTCCGGCGCGCGTTATGTCCGTGTGACCGGAATTCAGCCCTGTCCGTCCTCGAGGCCGTATTCCTGATAAATGGCCAGCGGATCGGTGCCGGGAAACAATCTGCATTTGGCCTGAGCCAGATGCAGGTTGACCGTTCCAGGCTGACAACCGGCGATCAACAGTTTCCGGATATCGTCCATATGCGCGCGCGGTTGATGTTTCGGCGGAAGCTGCTCCAGTGCGACGAACGCCGTCGCCAGGGCTTCCGTGACGACCCACTCGTCGTGACCTGTGATACCCTTTTTGGACATATGGCCCCGCATCTTGCCGGTTCCGAGAGACCCCAGACTAATCTCAGTCCGGCCGCTTCGTAACCCATGAGGTTCGTTACCGGACACAGAAACGACGCACCGCGCAGCCTTGCCGATCAAACGGAACAGCACCGGGCCGGTTCCCGCCTCGCCAGGCTCAATGTTCTCATTCACGATCGCGAAGGGCTTAAAACCCGCGTGAGCGCACCACCGTGAAAGCCGGCGCGCTGGGCAAACACCGAGGAAACCGGTTGGCCACCGCCAATGCGGCGCGCTCATTCGTCTCGAGCGCGATCTTTTGAGCGAGCATGACGTCACCGGCGACAAGGTAGGCGTTTGGAACAAAGCACCAGCCCATGCGTGGAACGCCGGCATCGTCGAGTTCATCGACATTCGCCGAGGTGCCATAGCAAATCCGGTATTTCTTTCCGCTATGGCAGCCAATGACGTCGAAATATCTTTCCGCATCGAATTGCGCGCGTTGCTCAGGCGACAGCCACTCCCTGAGCAGTTTCAAGCCACGCGTCTCCGGCTCGCGGTTTGACGCATGCAGCTCCCAGTACCGCGTGCGCCGGACCTGAACCTCGCGCACGCGGTCTACCAGGAAACGCCACAAACGACGCGCCGCGGAGCTCAGCGTTATCGCCAACATGAGCGGTAATAACTAACCGCCAACCAGCCGCGGGTAGAACAGCGTCTCTTCCGCCGCCGGATCGAATGTTCGCGTAACCACCGTATCGCCCGAGGCGGTGCGAAAAGCCGATGTGAAACCGGCTGACATCAGTTCATTGAAGCGCCGTTCAGCAGCCGCTACCGCTTCGATGTCTTCAGCGTCAAACTCGTGCCGGGTATCGCCGGTACGATCCATCACGATTTGTATTGCCATTGCCAGAACTCCCAAAGGTCTTCGAGACACCCCGGTGACCCAAGCAATCTTTCATGCCGATTGCGGTTTTAGTTGCGACGTGAATCACCTGGTGCCGTGTTCCGAACGAACAGGATTGTCATGAGTTCCCGACAACCGCTCGCTTCCGTTGCGGTCACCGCGATCCGGAAGGGCGACATCGTCGCGCTCGGGCAGGCCTTGCAGCAGGACCCAGCCTTGTCCACGCCGCAATTGACGGACAGCGCACCCTCCTCCACATCGCCACCGACTGGCCCGGCCACTTTCCCAACAACGCCGCCAGCATCGCGGAACTGGTCGCGGCCGGCGCCGACGTCAACGCGGCTTTCGTCGGCGGCCATTCCGAAACGCCGCTCCACCGGGCTGCCAGCACCGATGACGTCGCGGTGCTCGATACCCTGCTCGATCATGGTGCCGATATCGAAGCCCCTGGCGGCGCCATCGGTGGCGGAACGTCATTGGCGGATGCGGTTGCCTTCGGGCAATGGCAAACGGCGCGGCGGCTGGTCGAGCGGGGCGCCCAAACCACGCTGCGCAGACCGCGGCGCTGCGACTGATGCCCCGCGTGACCGCTTGTCTGGCCGATGCTGCAAGGCCTGCTCAGGACGACGTCACCAATACATTCTGGTGTGCCTGCCATGGCGGACAACGCCAGGCCACCGAATTCCTGCTGGAACGTGGCGCCGAATTGAACTGGGTAGGGCATGATGGACTGACGCCATTGGATGCGGCAAGCCGCAGTGGTGCGGACCAACTGGTCCACTGGCTTCGCCGGCAAGGCGCGACATCCGCTCCGAATAATCGGACCAGAGTGGGTAAGGGCGGATTCACGCGCCCGCTTCGAGAATTTCGCCGGCCTACAATCCGTGGATCAAACCGGCGTCGATCAGCAAGCGATTGAAGCGGCGGGCTTCGGCGCCATCCTTGCAGGCATAAAACAGCCCGTTGCAGCGAAGCATGATCGCCTTCTGCTCCTCGAACGACGGATCGAGCGGGATGCCGGCGGCTTCCTGGATCACCAGCGGCAGATAGGCTGCGTCGATTGTCTCCATCGCGGTCGGATTCCTGACCGGCTCGAAGTTGATCGCGTCGATCGCATAATAGGTCGCGAAATAACGCGGATCGTAATGCTCCAGTTTCTTGCCGATGCCGGCCTCGTCGAGGTCCGGATCGAGAAGGTGCGGCGAGAATTCCGGCTGATGATCGCCGTAACGCACGATCAGGAACGGCTGCGCCGGAAACTTCTTCTTCAGTCCCGCGACGAACGCCGTGTAATCGTCAGCGCTCATCGCCTGGCGGCGCAGATATTCATCGACCACCGGCTCATTGCCGGGCGGCCGCCACGATGGCGTCAATTCGGGGCGGAATCGCGTTTCCCAGGGAAAGTGATTGGCGGCGAGATAGACGAACATGAACAGCGGTGTCGCCGGTGCTCCCTGCGACATCAGCCCCAGCGCCTTGTCGTAAAAGAAGCTGTCGGGCTCGACGTCTTTGGCGCCGAGATCCTGGGCGTCGTAAAAATGCTGGATGCCGGTGGTCAACTGGAAACTGCGCGCGCTCATGAACGCGCCAAAGGCCGGATACAGCGAAATCGTATCGTAGCCGCAGCGGCGCAGCGCCAGCGGCAGCCCGCGCTCGACGCGGCCGGAGGCGATGCGGGTCAAGAAATAGGAAAACCGGCCGAATGAACGCGACGACAGCCCGGCGAGCACATTGTATTCGGTGAACCAACTCGGGCCACCATTGCTCTCGGCCAGAAACCTGCGCTCCTTGCCATCGAACGATTTGAAATGACTGCCGTAGCCCTTGGGCACCTTGACGCTGCCGGCCTCGCGAATATCGAAGGAGGATTCGTCATGGATCATGATGATGTTCGGCCGCCGTCCGGCTGGATGGCAGGAATCCATCAGCGGCACATTGAGGCGCGCGGTCGCGACCGCATCCGATTCCATGAAGCCGAATTGGATGAAGTCCGATACCGCGGTGACGCCGGAGCGGGAAAATTTCGACAGGTAACCGTCGTCGAAATAGCCGCGCCAGGCTTCCTCCGGCCACGCGAAGGCATATCCGACCAGGCCGGCCAGACAGGCGAGCATGCCGGCCAAAGCGGGCAGACGGCGGATCCGAAACGGATCGAGCCACCACAGCGCATACATCAGAGGGACGGTGACAACGGCCGCCAATACGACCGACCAGCGCAGATCAGGAAAGATCGTGAACAGAAACGCCGCGGTGTCGCGGTCGATCACCATCAGGTCGACGAAGTTGGCGGTCATCTGCGCGATGTCGTGCTTGAGCCGCGACAGCAGGACCAGCACCACGACCAGCGTCAGCGACAACGCGCCCGACAAAGCTGGACGCCGCAACAGCGTGATCCAGAACAAGTTCAGGATTCCCCACGACAGCAGAAAGCCGGCGCGCGCCGCAAAATCCGTCTCGGTCTGAAGCATGACGACGAGCGCGCCCAGATGGGGAGCAGCGACCGCGAGCCGACGCCAGATACCTATCGGGGCGACGCCGGCGGCAGCGACGGTAGCGGAGCGACCAGAATTTGGCGGGGGCGCCATGGGCTCGTACGCAACGACACCCGGCACTGCCTGTGGGCCTTGGCTGGCGATGACCAGAAGACGGACGGCGCAGCCGGAGCCTGCGGCGTGTCATAAAAATGTAATAGAAACGTCATCTTGACGCAACAGAAGCAATCGGCGGGTTGCCTGCTCGGCCGATTTTGAGGCGGCAACCTTAGAGCGCGGCGTTCGCCATTATGATTGCCTGCCCTCCAACAGCTCGATATAGCGCGCGGCCGATCGTTCCACAGCGCGCGCGCCGCCAGACATCACCTGCCGTCCGGGGAAGGCACCGTAAATCCGGTCGAAGCGCCACGGCGCCAAGGTGTCGGCGATCCGGCGTACCGTCACGGCTGCGAGTGGCATCATGTTCGGATAGCTCCAGAGAAACGAGACCCGGCTGAGGTCCGCCGCCACCTGGACAATATCCCCGCTCAAGAGCGCGCCGCGCCCATCGGCGCCTTCAGCCCAATGCAGCACCGTGCCGCCTGGAAAGTGGCCGCCCAGCCGCAGCAACGTCACACCCTGCGCGATCTCGAGCGTCTCGCCATCCCAGTGGCGGATCGCGGGATCGGGACGCATGACCCCAGCGGCGTCGGCGACATGCAGATGGATGGGACAATCAAAGGCACGTGCCCAATCCTGCATGCAAGTATAGTAATGCGGATGCGAGATCGCGATCGCATCGAGTCCGCCCAATGCGCGAACCAGCGTTTCGGTCGCATCGTCCAGCAACGCTATACAGTCCCACAGAACATTGCCCTGAGGAGTCCGCAACAGCAGCGCGCGCTGGCCGATACCGAATCCCGGTTGGGTATGGATCTCGAACAGATCCGTTTCCAGGCGCCGCCAGGCGTTGACGTGGCCGGCCGCAAGCCTCGTTGGCGTTGTCCAAACCTGTCCGCCTGACGGCACGAACTGCCGCTCATCCTCGCAGGTCAGGCAGCCGGAGGGCGGTTCGGGAGTGTCCGGATAGGAAGTACCGCAGGTGCTGCAGATCTGGATCGGCATCGAACACTCCCTGATCGCTGGCGATAGCCGTGGCCCTTCGGGGCTTACGTCGGCGGCAGCAAGCCGAGGCGCTTGGCGATCAGCTTGTCGACCGTCCGCTTCGGCAGCACGGACAGGATCAGGTGCCGCATCGGATCCGGCGTGATCTGGTAGCGCACCTTCGGGTTCGGCGATGTCAAAGCGGTGGCGATCACTTCGGCGACCTTCTCCGGCGGCAATCCGATTTCACTGAGGTGCTGGGTGAAGGCGCGGATTTTTTCCAGCGCCGGCGCATATGGTGAATTGGTGTTGCCGGAAAATTCGTCGGCCTTGCCCCAGATCGGCGTTTTGACTGCACCGGGCGCGACCATGATGACATCGATGCCGAACAGCATCATTTCACGGCGCAGGCTTTCGGACAGCCCCTCGATCGCGTGCTTGGACGCCGAATAGGGCGATGCCAGCGGGTTGCCGCTTTTGCCGGCGACCGAACTGATCATCACGATCCGGCCCTTGGGTCCCTTCAGCGAGGGGTCGGAGCCGAGCAGCGGACCGAAGGCCTGGGTGGCGATTACCGGTCCGACGACATTGACTTCCATCTGCTTGCGGAATTGGTCGGCGGAAATCTCCAGCAACGGTCCCGCCACCGCAATGCCGGCATTGTTGACGAGCCCGGTCAGCGTTTCACCGGCCAGCGCCGAGCGAACCTCGCGCGCGGCCGCGAACACCGCGGCTTCATCGGTCACGTCGAACACGAGCGGGGTGAAATTGGCGCCGAACTCGCGCTTGAGGCGATCTGCATCGGCCTGTTTGCGCACACTGCCGAACACGCGAAACCCGCGATCCAGCAGCAGTTTGGCCGCGGCGAAGCCGATGCCGGTTGATGCGCCGGTGATGACAACAGATTGCATGATGGATCCCCCGTTTCGCGGGCGTTTAGTCCGCCCTTCGTTGGGAGAGTTAAGCAGGCAGGGAACTAAAGCAAGGCCGGCGAGCGGTGGTGGCGGCGCGGACGCGTCGCCGCAAGAGCGATCTCACCTTGAAGGTGAGAGCGATCGAATGTGGGCCTATCCACAAACTCGTCGTGCCCGGGCTTGTCCCGGGCATCCACGTCTTAACTTGGCATCGCCCAAAGACGTCGATGGCCGGGACAAGCCCGGCCATGACGAAACGCGCGTAATTTTTCAGGCGGTTAGAAACAGCCTGAGAGCGTGGATCAAGTCTCAGTTCTTGGTCTTGTCGACCAGCGCACCCTTCTTGATCCAGGGCATCATGTCGCGCAGCTTGGCGCCGACGTCCTCGATCGGATGCGCGGCGAGCTTGGCGCGGGTGGCCTTGAACGAGGTCTGGTTGACCTTGTTCTCGAGCATCCAGTCGCGCGCGAACTTGCCGGACTGGATGTCGTTGAGCACGCGCTTCATCTCCTTTTTGGTCTCGTCGGTGACGATGCGCGGACCGGTGACGTATTCGCCATATTCGGCGGTGTTGGAGATCGAGTAGTTCATGTTGGCGATGCCGCCTTCATAGATCAGGTCGACGATCAGCTTCACTTCGTGCAGGCACTCGAAATAGGCCATCTCGGGCGCGTAGCCGGCTTCGACCAGCGTCTCGAAGCCGCCCTTGATCAACTCGACCAGCCCGCCGCACAGCACCACCTGCTCGCCGAACAGATCGGTCTCGCACTCTTCCTTGAACGAGGTCTCGATGATACCGGCGCGGCCGCCGCCGATCGCCGAGGCGTAGCTCAGCCCGAGGTCATGGGCATTACCCGACGAGTCCTTGTGGATCGCGATCAGGCAGGGCACCCCGCCGCCGCGCTGATATTCCGAGCGCACGGTGTGGCCCGGACCTTTCGGGGCGATCATCAGCACGTCGAGATCGGCGCGCGGCTCGAGCAGGTTGAAATGCACGTTGAGGCCGTGGGCGAACAACAGCGCCGCACCGTTCTTCATGTTGGCATGCAGGTGGTCGCGGTAGATGTCGCCCTGCAATTCGTCGGGGGTCAGCATCATCATGACATCGGCCCACTTGGCGGCCTCGGCGACTTCCATCACCTTGAAGCCGGCGGCTTCCGCCTTTTTGGCAGAGGCCGATCCCTTGCGCAACGCGATGGCGACTTCCTTGACGCCGGAATCCTTCAGGTTCAGCGCATGGGCGTGGCCCTGGCTGCCGTAGCCGACGATGCAGACCTTCTTGCCCTTGATCAGGTTCAGGTCGGCGTCACGATCGTAATAAACACGCATGGTCGTTCCTCTTGGCTGGGGGGCGGGGTGCCCGGATCGTCATGTTTTCTGGGTGTTCTGCCGCTCCAGAGCCCTGGTTCGGCTGGCAAATTCCGGCGTTGTCTAGTCCATTTTTAACCTCAGGGGAAACCCGTTTCTGCATGGCGCAGCGCGGCATCATGCATCCATAAAGACCGGATACAGCGAAGCCAGCAGCAGCGCCGCCATGGCAATGTTGAAGGCCCGCACCGCCCGCGGCGAGGTCATGAACGAGCGCAGCGAACTGCCCGACAGGGTCCAAATCGAGGTCGACATCATGCCCAGCAACAGGCTCAGCACCACCTGCATGACGATGTTCCAGGGGAAGCGGGCGATACCGGCATAGACGGTAATGGTGCCGATCACCATCACCCAGCCCTTGACGTTGACCCACTGGAACATGGCCGCGCCCCAGAATGTCATCGGGCCGCGGCGGTTGTCCTGCCCCGGCGTGACCGGCTCCGACACCGCGATCACGGCAGCCAGATAGATCAGATAGGCAGCGCCGGCATATTTGAGAATGGTCTGTAGCACCGGATAGGCGATGAAGATGGTCCCGAAGCCTAGCCCCACCGCGCCGACCATGAAGGCAAAACCGATCGCGATCCCGGCGATATGCGGCACGGTGCGGCGGAACCCGTAGGTCAATCCTGACGACAGCACCATGATGTTGTTCGGCCCCGGCGTGAAGAACATCACGGCGGCGAACACGATGAAGGCTGTGAGAAGCGGCTGCGACATGGTGCACTCAGGCGATATTCGGCAAGGTCTGTTTCGATGCGGCTTGTGGCCGCTTCGACAACAGCATGATGGCGACGCCGCCGATCACGGTGAGCATCCCGACCAGCCGCAACGGACCAAAGGTTTCGCCGAATACGATGCTCGACGCCGCGGCGCCGACAAAGGGCACCAGCAGCGCGAACGGCACCACCTGCGCCGCGGTGTAATCGCGCAGCAGCCGGCCCCACAGCCCATAGGCGACGCAGGTCGAGATCGCCCCGATGAAGAGCATGCTGACCAGACCCTTCGGCGACAGTGCCAGAGCGCATGCCAGGTCGCGCTGCGGCCCATCGATGGCGAGGGCCAGCGCCAACAGCGGCAGCGGCGGCACCAGGCAGAGCCATGCGAAAAGATCGAACATCGGCACATCCTGGGCGCGCCGCAGCAACAGATTGCCGATCGCGAAACTGACCGGCGAAATCAACAGCACGGCAAAGGCGCCGACGCTGAAATCGAAGCCGACCGTGCCGCAGATCATCAACAGGCCGATCATGGCGATCCCGATGCCGGTCATTTGCAGGCGCGTGGGAATCTCGCGAAACGCCAGCGCGGCGAACGATACCGTGAACAGCGCCTGGCTCTGCACGATTACGCTGGCCAGACCGACGGGCACCCCATGCGCGATCCCCCAGGACTGGGCCAGGAACTGGCCGAGAAACAGCCAGAAACTGATGGAGATCAGGATCGGCCAGGAGACATTCGGCCGACGCACGAACAGGCACGGCACCGCCGCAATGGCAAAGCGCAGCGTCGTCATCAGCGCCGGTGACAGCTCATCGAGCGCCCACCGGCTGGCGACGAATGCCAGGCCCCAGATCACCGCCACCAGGACGGCGAGGCAGACGTCGGAAGGCTTCATCGACGACGTCCCTAGCCCTGCTCGCCGTGTTTCGGTTTGCGCAATAAATATGTGCCGTGCAACGGTGCGTGATAATCGACTGAGGTCAGCATGAAACCGGCATCGGTCAGCATGCGTTCGATCACCCAGCCGAAGGTCGAATATTCATCGCGCATATGGATGACGACGCTGTCGCGGTCGAAATCGTGATTCTTGATGCTGAAATCGGCCCACTGGTCGACGTCGCGCTCGGTACCATCAGGCGTGCTGACGAAGACGATATCGCGCAAATAAAAATTCGCGCCGGGCTTCAATGCGCCGAAGATCCGCGACAGCGCCACGGCCTTCCAGAAATCCGGCAGATGATGCAGCGTGAATTCGCTGACGATCAGGTCATAGGAATTCGGCTTATAGGCAAAGCTCAGGAGTCCGGCCGGCTGGGTGCGGATAGCGACCTTGCGATCTCTGGCCTGGATATTGGCGAGCGCCAGCATCGCCGGGGAAATATCAATCGCGTCGACCTCTGCGCCCATCTGCGCGGCCTCGCAGGCGAGAACACCGTTACCGCAACCGATATCGGCAATTCGCCAGCCGCGCTGCACGCCGAGCATGGTCAGCGCCGCGCGGGCGCGCAGATCGCTGTTATCATGGCGGTCGTAGATCGAGGCGACCGCGGAATCGAGACCGATCTGCCTCCGTTGATTATAATACCAGTCGCGCGCCAGCATGGTTCACATCCCCTCAGCCCCGCGGCCGATCGCGGCCACGCCGGTGCGCGACACCTCGACCAGGCCGAGCGGACGCATCAGGTCGATGAACTGGTTGATCTTGGCGGAGTTGCCGGTGATCTCGAACACGAAGCTTTCGGTGGTGGCGTCGATCACGCGGGCGCGAAAGGCTTCGGCCAGACGCAACGCCTCGACACGATGATCGCCGGTGCCGCGCAGTTTCACCATCGCGAGTTCGCGCTCGATCGAGCGGCCGGACAGTGTCATGTCGACCACCCGATACACCGGAACCATGCGGTCGAGCTGATGCTTGATCTGCTCGATCACCATCGGCGTGCCCGTGGTGACGATGGTGATGCGCGAGACGTGCTTCTGGTTCTCGGTCTCGGAGACGGTGAGACTTTCGATATTGTAGCCGCGGCCGGAAAACAGCCCGATCACGCGGGCGAGCACGCCGGGCTCGTTCTGCACCAGGACAGAGAGCGTATGGGACTCGCTCGGGACGTGACGCTCTTCCATGAAGTAGGCGGATGCGGGCTGGTTCATTGTTGATTCCTCGATCTCTCGGTCGCCACATCTGCACCACTCGTCATGCCCGCGAAGGCGGGCATCCAGTAACCGCAGGCGTTGCGGTTAAAACTCGAGCGCCGCGGCGTGCTGGATCGTCCGGCCAAGCCGGACGATGACTGCGGAGCTTGTCGCTGACGTATCTTGACGAAATCTCTCATCCTCACACCAGCGCCTTGCCGCTGGCGAACGCCGCGGCGGTGGCTTCGTCGTTGGCTTCTGCCGGCAGCAGCATTTCGTTGTGCGCCTTGCCGGAGGGGATCATCGGGAAGCAGTTTTCCAGCGCCGCCACCCGACAATCAAACAGCACCGGGCGCTTGACGCTGATCATCTCCTTGATCGCGCCGTCGAGATCGCCGGGCTTGATCGCCTGGATGCCGACGCACCCGAAAGCATCCGCGAGCTTGACGAAATCCGGCAGCGCTTCGGAGTAAGAATGCGACAGCCGGTTGCCGTGCAGAAGCTGCTGCCACTGCCGCACCATGCCCATATACTGGTTGTTCAGGATGAAAATCTTGATCGGCAACTCATATTGAACCGCCGTCGACATCTCCTGCATCGTCATCTGCACCGAGGCGTCGCCGGCGATGTCGATCACGAGGCTGTCGGGATGCGCGACCTGCACACCCAGCGCCGCCGGCAGGCCATAGCCCATGGTACCGAGGCCGCCGGAGGTCATCCAGCGGTGCGGCTCCTCGAAGCCGAAGAACTGCGCCGCCCACATCTGGTGCTGGCCGACTTCGGTGGTGATGTAGACGTCACGCCCGCGCGTCGCCTCGAACAGCTTCTGGATCGCGAATTGCGGCAGGATGACATCGCTATTCTTCTTGTAGGACAGCGAATTGCGCGCGCGCCATTTTGCGATCTCCTGCCACCACGGCCGGATATCGGGCTTTTTGGCTTCCGCCTTGAACACCTGCAGGAGATCGCCGAGCACGTTACCGGCATCGCCGATGATCGGGATATCGACGCGGATGTTCTTGTTGATCGAGGACGGATCGATATCGATGTGGATCTTCTTCGAGCCCGGCGAGAACGCATCGGTGCGTCCGGTGATGCGGTCGTCGAAGCGCGCGCCGATGCACAGCATGGCGTCGCAATCATGCATCGCCATGTTGGCTTCATAAGTACCGTGCATCCCGAGCATGCCGAGCCAGTTCGCGCCCGACGCCGGATAGGCGCCGAGCCCCAGCAAGGTCGAGGTGATCGGAAATCCAGTCGCTTCCACCAGTTCACGCAGCAGTTTCGAGGCTTCGGGACCGGAATTGATAACGCCGCCGCCGGAATAGATCACCGGGCGCTTGGCCGAGGCCAGCAATGCCACGGCCTTGCGGATCTGCGTCGCGTCGCCCTTGACCCGTGGCGCATACGACACGTGCACGTCGGATTTGCGCGGCGGATGATACGTGCCGACCGCGAACTGTACGTCCTTCGGGACATCGACCACGACGGGACCGGGACGCCCGGTGCTCGCGACATAAAACGCCTCGTGCAGCACCTTGGCGAGATCGTTGACGTCGCGCACCAGCCAGTTGTGCTTGGTGCAGGGCCGGGTGATGCCGACGGTGTCGCATTCCTGGAACGCGTCATTGCCGATCAGATGCGTCGGCACCTGCCCGGTGATGCACACCAGCGGGATCGAATCCATCAGCGCGTCGGTCAGCGGCGTCACCATGTTGGTGGCGCCCGGCCCCGAGGTCACCAGCACCACGCCCGGTCTGCCGGTGGAGCGCGCATAACCTTCCGCAGCGTGGCCGGCGCCCTGCTCGTGGCGCACCAGGATGTGCTCGACTTTGTCCTGCTGGAAAATCTCGTCATAGATCGGAAGCACGGCACCCCCGGGATAGCCGAAGATGTGCTCGACGCCATGATCGATCAGCGCGCGGACGATCATCGCTGCGCCGGTCATCTTGTTCGGATCGTGGCTCGTGTCGCTCATGGCTGGCTCCGGATGCGCTGTTTTCAGCGGCTTGCTCAGTTACGTTCTCTGGAAAATAAAAAGGGGCCCGAAGAGGCCCCATGCACACCGCCCGAATTTGGATGGCCTTAGCCATCCCCGGCGGTGCGCCTGGGTACGACGGCAATAAGCAGTTTGGTAATTTTATTACGCATATGGCCGCTCGGACTTCCCAAAGGTTGCGCGGTTATAGCCACCCGACCCCAAAAGTCAAGGGAGGCGGCGTTTGACGCGATTTAGAGAAGTTAACCCGGTTCCGGGCGTTCGGCGAGGGCGTTTTTGAGTGCTCCAGCCATGCGCTAGCCGCCCTGATGGCGAGGAGACGCGGCGAAGATGCCGCCTCAGGATGAGCCCCTGGCTTCCAGCCATCCCCTCGCCGCCTCCGGCTTCACCCATTCAAACTCCGGCAATTGGTGCCGGAACCAGGTGAATTGCCGCTTGGCGTAATGGCGGGTATCGGCGCGGCCGATCTCGGCCGCTTCATCAAGTGTGATCTCGCCCCGAAGATGGCGGATCAGCGCGGGGACGCCATGGGCCTTCATCGCCGGCAGCAACGGATCGAGCTGCCGCGCCGCGAGGTCAGCCACTTCGTCCAGCGCGCCGGCCTTCAGCATCACATCGAAGCGCGCATCAATCCGCGCATACAGCGCATCGCGATCGGGCTCGAGAAACAACGCGTTGAAGCTGCCCGGCGGCAACAGCGGCGGCAATCCGTCACGATGCCAGTCGGTCAGCGAACGGCCGGTAGCTTCGACAACTTCCAGCGCCCGCGCGATGCGGGTGCGATCGCGCGGCTTCAGGCGTTCGGCGGACGAAGGATCGCGCTCTGCCAATTCGGCATGCAGCGCCTCGACACCATCGCGCTCCAGCCGCGCCCGCACACCTTCACGTATTTCAACCGGTATCGGCGGCACCGCTGACAGGCCGCGCGTCAGCGCCTTGAAATATAAACCAGAGCCGCCGGCAAAGATCGCGACGCGACGTTGCGCGCGGGTTTCCGAAAGCACTGCGGCGGCATCACTGACCCAGGCACCCGCGGAGAAATTCACTGCCGCATCGACATGGCCATAGAGCCGATGCGGAACCTTCGCCTCCTCCTCGCGCGTCGGTCGCGCCGTGAGGACGCGCAAGTCGCGATAGACCTGCATGGAATTGGTATTGATGATGACGCCGCCGGTTGCCTGCGCCAGTTCAAGCGCCAGCGCCGACTTGCCGCTGGCGGTCGGCCCTGCGATAAGCACAGCAGCACAGTTCAAATCCTGCGAATTCACGGCATGTCTCTCGTCGCCACGCTCATCTGCAATCCCGCCGACCCCGCGCTCGATAGCACGGTGATCGACGGTGCGCTCGCCGTTCTTCCCTCGCCCGGCCACGCACGATGGCTGTTCGACGAAGTCGCCGTCGACATCCCCTTCACCGGCAGCGAGGATATCCGCGCTGTCGAGCACCGCCTGCGCAAGGCGCGCGGCGATCTGCCGATCGACATTGTCGTGCAGCCTGCCGCGCTCCGGCGCAAGAAGCTTTTACTGGCCGACATGGATTCCACCATGATCGGTCAGGAATGCATCGACGAACTGGCCGACTATGCCGGCCTCAGAGCGCATGTCGCTGCGATCACCGAGCGCGCGATGCGCGGTGAAATCGAATTCGAGCCCGCACTGCGCGAACGCGTCGCGCTGCTCAGGGGCCTGCCGGTCAGCGTGGTCGATGAAGTCCTGAAAAAGCGCATCACGCTGACGCCGGGCGGCGGCGAACTGGTCGCGACCATGCGCGCGCATGGCGCCTGGACCTGTCTTATTTCAGGTGGGTTTACGCTGTTCACCAACGCCGTGGCCGACATGATCGGGTTTCAGGAAAACCGCGCCAATCAATTGGAGGTCGAGGACGGCAAGCTAACCGGCGAGGTCGCCGAGCCGATTGTAGGCCGCGCCGCCAAACTCGCCACACTGACCGAACTGCGCGAGTCCTTCGATTTCGATAACATTGACACCCTGGTGGTCGGCGATGGCGCCAACGATCTCGGCATGATTGAGGACGCCGGCCTCGGCGTCGCCTATCACGCCAAACCCGCCGTCGCCGCCGCGGCCGCCGTGCGGATCGACCACGGCGACCTCACCGCATTGCTCTACGCGCAGGGCTATCGGCGGGAGGAGTTCGTGGGGGGATAGGCTTCCCGCCACTCAATCGTCATGCCCGGACTTGATCCGGGCATCCATCATCTTCGAAAGCGTCAATCAAACAAGCTGGATTGCCGGGTCAAGCCCGGCAATCACGCCATGAATGCTACTGCACGCTCAGCGCCACGAAACGCAATTCGCCGTCGGCGTTCGCTACCAGCAGCAGGATGGATTTCTTGCCGTCCTTCTTGAGCTGGTCGACGCGCTTTTTGACGTCGGCGGCGTTGCTGACCGCTTCCTGCGCCACCTCGACGATCACCTCGCCGGGGCTGAGCCGCTTGTCGGCGGCATCGGAGGCGCCATCGACACTGGTGATGACGACACCCTTGACGCTGTCCTTGATCTTGTAGCGGCTGCGCAGGTCCTTGCTCAAGGTAGCGAGATCGAGACCGAGCGCCTTTTGCGTCACCGGCTTTTCGACCGGCTCCGGCGTCTTGTTGGATGCCTGCACCGCTTTGTCGCCATCGTCGAGGCGGCCGAGCGTGACCTTCTTGGTTTCTTCCTGACCCTTGCGGATCACGACGACGTCGACCTCCTTGCCGACGGCGGTGTCGGCGACGACGCGCGACAGATCCTTCGGTTCCTTGACGTCCTTGCCGTCGAATTTGACGATGACGTCGCCGGGTTCGATGCCCGCGGGTTTCGCCGGGCCCTTGTCATCGACGCCGGCGATCAGGGCGCCGCGCGCGGGCTTGATGTTGAGGCTTTCGGCGATCTCGTCGGTGACCTGCTGAATGCGCACGCCGAGCCAGCCGCGGCGCAGCTCGCCGAACTGACGCAGCTGCTCGACCACGCTCGCCACCGTCTTCGAGGGCACCGCGAAGCCGATGCCGATCGAGCCGCCGGTCGGCGAGATGATCAGCGTGTTGACGCCGATCACTTCGCCATCGAGGTTGAACAGCGGGCCGCCGGAATTGCCGCGGTTGATGGCGGCGTCGGTCTGGATGTAGTTGTCATAGGGGCCCGAGGCGATGTCGCGGTTGCGTGCGGAGACGATGCCCGCGGTCACCGTGCCGCCCAGGCTGAACGGATTGCCGATCGCGATCACCCATTCGCCAAGACGCAACTTGTCGGAATCGCCGAACTTCACTGCCGTCAGCGGCCGTGGCGGCTTGAACTTCAGCACCGCAAGATCCGTCTTCTTGTCGACGCCGACTATTTCGGCCTTGATCTTGGTGCCGTCATTCATGATGACGTTGATCTCGTCGGCATCGGCGATGACGTGATTGTTGGTCACGACGATACCCGAGGTGTCGATGATAAAGCCGGAGCCGAGCGAGTTGGTCTTGTGCGGCTGCAGATCACCGCCCTTGGGACCACCTGGACCACCACGGCGGTTCTTGAAAAAGTCGTCGAAGAACTCCTCGAACGGCGAGCCCGGCGGCAATTGCGGCATCGCGCCGCTGCCACCACCGCCAAGACCACCCTTGGCTTCCACAGTTTGCGAGGTCGAGATGTTGACCACCGCGTCGATCACTTTCTCGGCAACGTCGGCGATGCCATCGGGGCCGCGCGCCAAAGCGGGCGCCGGCGTCAGCACGCCGGCAGCGCCAATGCTGGTGCTGAGCCAGATCGCCGCCATAAGAGGGCGCAGGCGATGGCTCAAGGCTGGGGTCGCACCGGTCATATCAGATCTCTCTCTTCTGAAAACGGGACGGAATTTAAAAGCCACAGTGCGCCCGAACGGGGTGATGGCGCAAGCATTTGAGCCAGCATTCCGGCGAAAAACGGACGGCAATCGCTCACGATGGCGTTGATCCCGCAGTCTTTTTAGACACAGCGCGCTTGTCGATCCAACGCGTGTTACCGCCGGACCACCCATATCAGAATTGAACCGGCAACCGCCGAGCCGATACCGACCACCCGAAGAATGTTGTCGGGCGTCGCCAGCGCGCTCTTCATCGCCCGCCGCATCCAGGCCGGACTGGCCGCGAACAGCAGACCTTCAAGCACGAACAGAATTCCCACACCGATGAGGAAGTCACCGAACGCTATGGACCTCATCGGATGGGAACCTCCCTGTTGGCTATTCTTTTTTACCTAAACGAGGGCGAAGCGAATCCGCTTCGCCCGCTCTTACCGGTGTCGCGCCTTACGGCTTGGCCGCCGGTTCAGCGGCCGCTACGGGCAATTTGCCGGACGGATTGCTGAAGAACCTGAAGAAATCGGAATCCGGCCGCAACAGGAACCGGGTATCGCTGCTCTTCAGTCCGTTCTCATAGGCCGTCATCGAACGGTAGAACGCGAAGAAATCGGGGTCCTTGCCATAGGCTTCCGCGAACAGCCGGTTGCGCTCGCCGTCGCCCTCGCCACGCACCTGTTCCGCGGTGGAGTTGGCTTCGGCGACGATGACGGTGGCTTCGCGGTCGGCATTGGACCTGATTTCCTGCGCCTTCTGGCCGCCCTGGGCGCGGAATTCCGCGGCCTCACGCTGCCGCTCGGTCTGCATGCGCTGATAGACCGCCTGGCTGTTCTGTTCGGGCAGATCGGCGCGCCGGATCCGCACATCGACCACCTGGATGCCGTAGCCGCCGGCTTCACGATCGAGCTGATCACGAATCCGCCCCATCAGGGCTTCGCGCTCGTCGCGCACCACCTGGATGAAGGTGACCTCGCCGAGCACACGGCGCAGCGACGCGTTCAGAAGCGTCGTGAGCTGGATGTTGGCAGCCTGGATCGAGCCGACGCTCTGATAGAACTGCAACGCGTCCTTGATGCGATAGCGCGCGAAGGCGTCGACCACCAGTCGCTTCTGATCGGAGGCGATGACTTCCTGCGACGGATTTTCCAGATCGAGAATCCGCTTGTCGACGGGGATCACGGTGTCGATGAACGGCGCCTTGAAATGCAGGCCAGGCTGAGTAACCACGTCGACCGGCTTGCCAAGCCGCACCACCAAAGCCTGTTCGGTCTGCGACACCGTGAACACCGAGCCGTAGCCGATGATCACGAGCACCAACAGCAACAGCAACGCGGCAATACCTGTAACCGGGGATCTCATCGGCTTGCTCCGGTCTGCGGTTGCGGCTGGCCTGTCGTCGGCTGCGGAGGACGTCGCGGCGTCAATTCATTGAGGGGCAGGTACGGCACGATGCCTTGCCCGGACGCCGACCCGTCATAGACCAGCTTCTCGGAGCCACCGAGGATGCGCTCCATCGTCTCCAGGTAGATGCGCTGCCGGGTGACGTCAGGCGCCTTCTTGTATTCGTCGTAGACTTTCAGGAAGCGCGCGCTCTGGCCCTTGGCCTCGGCGACCGCCTGCTGCTTGTAGCCTTCGGCGACCTGTATGATCTGCGCGGCGCGGCCCTTTGCATCGGGGACGACGCGATTGGCATAGGTCTGGGCTTCGTTCTGCAGGCGCTCGAGGTCGGCGCGTGCCGCCTGCACGTCGCGGAAGGAATCGATCACCTGCGCCGGCGGATCGACCTTCTGCATCTGCACCTGCTGCACCAGGATACCCGAACCATAGGTGTCGAGCGTCTTCTGCATCAGTTCCTGCACGCTCTGCTCGGTCGTGGTGCGGGCGCCGGTCAGGATCGGCTGGATGTTGGATTTGCCGACGATCTCGCGCATCGCGCTTTCGGCCACCGCCTTCACGGTGCCTTCCGGATTCTGGATGTTGAAGAGAAAATCGGCGACGCCCTTCGGCTTGATGCGCCACAAGACGGTGAAGTCGACGTCGACGATGTTCTCGTCGCCGGTCAGCATCAGGCTTTCTTCGGGCACGTCGCGCATGGTCCGGCCGCGGCGCGCCGGATCGTCGATCAGCGTCATGCCGATGCTGAGCGTCGACACCCGCAGCGCCTTCGGCAGCAGTACGGTCTCAATCGGATACGGCAGGTGATAGTTCAACCCGGGCTGCGCATCGCGGACATATTTGCCGAAGCGCAGCACGACGCCGAGCTCTTCGGACTGTACGCGGTAAAAGCCCGACATCGCCCAGATCGCGATCGCCGCGAGCAGCACGATTGCGATGCCGACGCCGCTGAAATACCCGCCCGGCAGCAATTGCTGCAGCCGGTCCTGCGCGCGGCGCAGAAGGTCTTCAAGATCGGGCGGCCTCGGCCCCACCGGCTGCGGGCCGGAGCCCCATGGTCCTTTCGGACCCGAGCCCCACGGGCCTCCGCCTTGATTCTTCCACGGCATCGATAGTCTCCTTCGCGGGCTTCAAGGGCCAAGATGCCCAGCCTCGCACGTCCGCAGGCTTTATAAGGGACGGCCCCGGCCCTTACAACGCAAGCTTCCGGCCCGCAGGAGCTATGCCTGAGCCCATAATTGTCAATCTAAACATTAGCTGAAGGGGTTAATGCACGGCCCGCCGGCGATATGTAACAAAGGAGAAGTCGGCGCTGTCGTCCGGACCGGCCGAATTCCGAACCCGCGCCACCTCTTGCCATATCGCCATGTCAATTGCGGCGAAATATGTATCGCCCGTGGGCCTGGCGTGAACTTCAGTGATTTCCAGACGGTCGGCATAATCCATCCATTGCGCATAGATTTCCGCGCCGCCAATGACTGCGATTTCAGTGGCTAAACGCCGCAGTGCATCTCCGGTCGCGACCGCGCGGGCGGCCGCCAGCGAGGTCGTTACCACGGCGCCGGGGGCACGAAAATTGGCGTCGCGGGTGACGACGATATTGGTTCGCCCCGGCAGCGGGCGGCGCAACGAGACAAAGGTCTTGCGGCCCATCACCACCGGCTTGCCCAGCGTCAGCGACTTGAAGCGTTGCAGATCGGTTTTCAGCCGCCATGGAATGGCACCGCCAGCGCCAATCACGCCATTGTCGGCGACGGCAACGATGAGGACGATTTCCATTAGCGCTTTCCCTGTGCCAGCGCGGTCAGCGCCGGACCGCCGACCCGGCACACCGTCCACTCGTCCATCAATTCTGCGCCGAGCGATTTGTAGAATTCAATCGACGGCGTGTTCCAGTCGAGCACCGCCCATTGCAACCGCGACCAGCCATTCGCCACGCATTCTTTCGCCAGATGAGACAGCAGCGCCTTGCCGATGCCCCTGCCGCGCTGCGCGGGATGGACGAACAGGTCTTCCAGATAGATTCCGGAACGACCGCTGAAGGTGGAAAAATTGATGAACCAGACCGCGAAACCGGCCACTTGGCCGTTCCATTCCGCGATGTCGCAGAACAGCCGCGGATTGGCGCCGAACAGTGCCGCATCGATGTCAGCTTCGGTGGCGTCGACCTCGTGGAGCAATTTCTCGTAGCCGGCGAGTTCGCGAACCAGCGACAGCACAAGTCCCGCTTCACCAGGGCGCGCGCGGCGGATCAGGAGGGACATTCAACGCTCACACCGCGATTTATACAGCCACCTGGGCCTTGATGTGAGGATGTGGGTCGTAGCCTTCGAGCGCGAAGTCTTCATAGCGGAACGCGAAGATGTCCTTCACGGCGGGATTGATCTTCATGACCGGCAGCGGACGCGTCGAGCGCGTCAGTTGCAGCCGCGCCTGGTCGAGATGATTGGAATAGAGGTGGGCGTCGCCGAGCGAGTGCACGAAATCGCCGGGCTTGAGGCCGGTCACCTGCGCCACCATCATGGTCAGCAAGGCATAGGACGCAATGTTGAAGGGCACGCCGAGAAACACGTCCGCCGAACGCTGATAGAGCTGGCAGGACAATTTGCCGTTGGCGACGTAGAACTGGAACAGGCAATGACACGGCGGCAGCGCCATCTTGTCGACGTCGGCCGGATTCCACGCACTCACGATCAGGCGCCGCGAATCCGGATTGCGCCGGATCATGTCGACGACGTTGGAAATCTGGTCGATGCTGCGCCCGTCCGGCGCCGGCCAGGAGCGCCACTGCGATCCATAGACCGGGCCGAGATCGCCATTGGCATCAGCCCATTCGTCCCAGATCGAAACGCCGTTCTCTTTCAGATATCCGATGTTGGTATCGCCCTTGAGGAACCACAACAGCTCATGCACGATCGATTTCAACGGCAGCTTCTTGGTGGTCAGCATCGGAAATCCGGCGCCGAGGTTGAAGCGCATCTGGTGGCCGAAGATCGATAACGTGCCGGTGCCGGTACGGTCGTGCTTTTCCGCGCCGTCAGAGAGAATCCGTTCGAGCAGGTCGTGATACTGGTTCATGGCTGGATGTCGCGGGCCTTTGGCGAGCCGCTGGGGCTGGCAAGTTTTACCGTCCGGGCCGGCCGTTCAACAGCGGCGATTCGGCCGACGGGATAGCTTATACCCGAAAATATACCCGAAAAGATGAGTATCCGGGCCGCCAACGGCAAGGGTGGGTGGATCAAGGGCGGATGAGGGCAGCCAGGGGAAACCCCACGTTCCCTCACCCGATCAGGCCGGCAAAGCCCAGACAGCCCCCGATCAGCAGCATCCAGAACGGATTGAGCTTGGTCGTGGAAGCCACCACCGCGGCGCCAATGGTGATCGCGACGGCGACCCAGGTATGGTCGGAAGCTCGCGCCAGAACGTAGCCGCTGGCGCCCATCAGCCCGATCGACAGCGGAACCAGCGCCGCCTGGATAATCGCCGGCCAGCGCGAATGGCTGGACCGGGTCAGAACGCGGCTCACGCCATAGGCCATCAACGCGGTGGGAAGACACATCGCCAGGGTCGCGACCAGCGCGCCGGCGACACCGGCAACGGAATAGCCGATCAGGGTCACGATCAGCACATTCGGTCCCGGCGACAGCTGGGATATGGCAAACGCATCGGCGAACTGCTTGTCGGTCAGCCAGTGCTGAACGTCGACCGCAACGCGATGCATTTCCGGCAGCGCCGCATTGGCGCCGCCGACCGCGAACAGCGACATCACGCCGAAGGTCCAGGCCAGCGTCCAGATCGGGTTGCTGTCTGAATTCACGCCGCCCTCCGCCGTCGCGTGAAAAACGTAATGGCGATGCTGACCGGGATCGCCACCAGCAGCACGATCGGCAATGGCAGTTGCAACAGTCCGATCGCGACAAATACCGCGGCCAGCACGACAAGCCCGATCACGTCGCGCTTCTTGATCAGCGGCATCATCATCCGGAAAACCACTGCGATCAAAAGGCCGACCGCGGCGCAGGACACGCCGGCCAGGATACGCCGCAATACTTCGATTTCGCCGAACCGTTGATACAGCACGCCCAGGATCGTCATGATCACGACGGGAGGCCCGATCAGCCCGCAAAACGCCGCGAGGCCGCCGGCAATGCCGCGGAAGCGCGATCCGAACACCATGGTGAAATTGACGATGTTCGGGCCGGGCAGGAAATGGCACAGCGCGAAGGTCTCGTTGAACTCTTCGGCCGTCATCCACTTGTGCTGGTCGACGATACCGCGACGCGCCCAAACCAGCACGCCGCCGAAACCCGCCAGCGACATCCTGGCGAACGCGACAAACAGCGCGGTCAGACTGGGCGGAGGTGATGTCGGGATATCCGGCGCCATGACGGCAGCCGACGGCGAATCCGGGGGCATGGCCGAGATTTAGAACGGCAGCCCGGCAAGGCCAACCCATATTTCACGTATTCCAAGCCTACTTATTCAGCCTCCGCTTGTTCGAGCTCCGGGCGGCTGGTTCCCGGCCCCGGACGGGCATTTTCAGGCTCTGTTTTTCTCAACTTTTGCCCCCTATATTAGGGGTGCCGGTTCGCCGGCTATGGAAATAAATTGCCGTCGCAATAAACCATTCGGACCCGGGGGCAGTACCCGGCGCCTCCACCCAAACCCGCCGCACCAAAAGCGCGGGTTTCGGTGGGGGCGAAACAGGATCGACGAGGGCGTAAAGGACGTGTTTTTTCTCGGTATGGTTCCGCCGTTATCGGGCTATGCAATAGTTGCAAACGACAACTATGCTCCGGTTGCTCAGGCCGCTTAAGCGGTTTGAAAAACCAAATCTAAAGTCCTAGTGGGTTAAGCTCCGCTAGGCGGGGTTCGGAGGCACCTGGCAACAGAAGCCTCCACTTCAATTGCTGGAATTTCCACCGCTGGCGGTGACGCCTGCTGACCTCAGGGCGCTGCCGGGGTAGCATGCCGGAATAGGCGAGTTGGGCGACCGGCGCTGCGCCGGCACAATCTGAACGCGACAGGACTGATAATGGCGACCGATCATATCCGATACGACGTGCTGGCGCGCGACGCCCTGCGCGGCGTGCTGCGCCGTGTGCTGGCCGACGCCGCCGAGCACGGTCTGCCCGGCGAGCATCATTTCTTCATCACTTTTTTATCGACCGCCGAAGGCGTGAAGCTGTCGCCGCGGCTGTTGGCGCAATATCCGGAAGAGATGACGGTCATTCTGCAACATCAATTCTGGGACCTCGTTGTGACCGAGGATCGCTTTGAAGTCGGCTTGTCGTTCGGGGGGATCCCCGAGCGCCTGGTGGTGCCTTTCAGTTCGATCAAGAGCTTCTTTGACCCCTCGGTGCAGTTCGGCCTGCAATTCGAACCGGCCGACGCGACCGAGGCAGCCGCCACGAACCTTCCGGCAGTGCCCGCTTCCTCGACCCAGGCGGTTCCTGCACTTACGCCGGCCGTCACCGAGGACGAGCCAGCCAAGCCGAGCGAAGGCGCCGAAGTGGTGCGGCTGGATCGCTTCCGCAAGAAATAATCCGGGCGCAACCGATCCGGCTGACTATAGAATGGACGTATCGCTGCCTGTGCGAACCCAATGGCGGCGCGTAACGGACATCATTCATGGCTCGATCGACCACCGCATCGCGATCCCCGGCGACACGCATCCGATCCACCCGCTCCCATTCCACTCGCACCGAAACTGACAGCTTCGGTCCGATCGAGGTCCCCGCCGACCGCTATTGGGGCGCGCAGACGGAACGGTCCCGGCAGAATTTCCGCATCGGCCAGGACCGGATGCCGATCGAGATCGTTCACGCGCTCGGCATCGTCAAGCTTGCCTCGGCACAAACCAATCGCCAACTCGGACTGCTCGACCAGCGCCGCGCCCGCGCCATCACCCGCGCCGCGCAGGAGGTGATCGACGGCAAGCTCGACGATCACTTTCCGCTGGTGGTCTGGCAAACCGGCTCCGGCACGCAAACCAACATGAACCTCAACGAGGTGATCGCCAATCGCGCCAACGAATTGCTGGGCGGCAAGCTCGGCGCCAAGGCACCTGTTCATCCCAACGATCACGTCAATATGAGCCAGTCGTCCAACGACTCGTTCCCGACCGCGATGCACATCGCCGCCGCAATGCGCATAACGGCGGATCTCATTCCCGCGCTCGAGGCGCTTCGCCGCGCGCTGCGCACAAAAGAAAAGACGTTCGCCCATATCGTCAAGATCGGCCGCACCCATACCCAGGATGCGACGCCGCTGACGCTGGGCCAGGAATTTTCCGGCTACGCCGCCCAGGTCGAGAGCGGCATTGCGCGGTTGCGCGTCGCGGTCAGGGATCTCTATCCGCTGGCGCAAGGCGGCACTGCGGTCGGTACCGGACTCAATTCGAAGCCGGGTTTCGCACGGGGGTTTGCCAAGCACGTCGCCAAGATTACCAAGCTGCCCTTCACCAGCGCCGCCAACAAATTTGAAGCGCTGGCCTCCAACGACGCCTATGTGTTCGCGCATGGCGCCATCAATTCAATGGCCACCGGCCTGTTCAAAATCGCAAACGATATCCGCCTGTTGGGATCGGGTCCACGTTCCGGCCTTGGCGAATTGATCCTGCCGGAAAACGAACCGGGTTCTTCGATCATGCCCGGCAAGGTCAACCCGACGCAGTGCGAGGCCATGACCATGGTTTGCTGTCAAATATTCGGCCATCATACGACCATCACCGTCGCCGGCAGCCAGGGCCACTTCGAGTTGAACGTTTATAAACCTGTGCTGGCATATGGCATGATGCATTCCATACAATTGATGGCCGACGTCGTTCTGTCGTTCACCGAACATTGCGTCGAGGGTATACGCGCCGATGAAAAACGCATCCGGGAATTGATGGAGCGTTCACTGATGCTGGTGACCGCGCTCGCGCCCAGGATCGGCTATGACAGCGCCGCGAAAGTCGCCAAATCGGCCCACGCGCGCGGCACCACTTTGAAAGAAGAGGCCTTGCGGCTGGGGTTTGTTTCCGCTGATGAATTCGACCGGCTGGTAAAGCCCGACAAAATGACGCGCCCTGGCTGATCGGTGCGCCCGTGAAACTACGGACTCCGAAAAATAGTTTTGGATCAACTCTCCTAAAGAGAGGGTGAGATCGACTATCGCTATTGCGCCGGCCCGTGATACAACACAGAATATTTTCGTTATTCGCAGAGCGGACCATATTTTTTGAAGTGACCACTGACCATAATGGGGATTTCTTTAGATGACGACCGGACTGCCTAGCACGTATCCCAATTCGGATACGGGTTGTGTGACCAGTATGAGCGCAGGATTATTCATTCACCGTACCTTCTTATCGCTGACCGGATTTTTTGAGACCGCCGGAAAGCGCGCCGACAGCAGGTGCGATTCTTCCTACCTTCGTCAACATGCCGCATGTCGGCTGGTTGGATTATGGAGGCCGGCTTGGGGGATGTAGTCAATCTAAAGCGGTTCAAGAAGCGCGCTGAACGGCATCAGTCGGAACAGCAGGCTGAGGTCAATCGAACGCGATTTGGCCGGACCAAGACCCAACGCATGTTGGATGAACAGCGCGCAAGTCGCGCCGACGACCTCCTGGATCAGCATCGCATCGACAGCGAGGATGCATCATGAAATCGCCTGTCGTGAAGCGATCGATCGTGGTGGCGGGGCACAAGACCAGTGTCAGCCTCGAAGAAGCATTCTGGAACGGCATGAAGGAAATTTCGGGACTTCGGAACATGACGCTGTCCGAACTGGTCGGCGAGATCGACAGCAATCGCCAGCAAGGCAATCTGTCTTCCGCGATCAGGCTCTTCGTCCTGGATTATTTCCGCTCACGCGCCATCCCCGCCACATCGGATATCAAACCGCATGCCTAGGTGGCGTTATGCCTAGATAGCGTTTCTGCTCGATTGGATGATTGCTGCTTCTACGGTGACCTCATGGTTCTCAAGGCGATGCGAAGCATCGTCCGGAAACGCGCGCCGGACAGCGCAAGCGCTGCCGGGAAGACGCGCTTCTCACCACGAAGGTTTGAGATCTCGTCCTGAGCTGGGAGTCGAGAGGACCTCATTCTGAGGAGGCGCGAATGTGCCGTCTCGATGGATGAAGCGATTGGAGCGGAAATTGCTCTGACCGCGCTGCCTTCGCGCAAACGCGCGAAGACCTGCGCGGCCGCTGCATGATCCGGAGATCGCCCGGTTGAGCGGCGATCTCCCGTGGCCAAAGGCTGCCATCTACCAGCTGTAACGCGCCACGCCCTTGCCGGCATAGGACCGGGTGACGTTGGAGAACTCGCCCTCGAAAGTGGCGGCAAGCGAGAAGCCGTCGAGCCATTTGACCTCGGCCGAGGCCGTGGTCAGCGCCGAGTTGCGCGCCGGCGCGGCGCCGTTCACGACGAAGCTCGACCCCGGCAGCGTCTGGAAGGTCGAGGCAATGTTACGGTTGATATTGTAATCGTACGCCCACGCGGTGCGGGTGCGCAGCGTCAGCACTGCATTCGTGAGAGCGTATGATTTGTCGGTGCGAAGGCCGAGTTCGCTGCGCGGATCGGCGACACTCTGCGCGCCATAAGACAGCGCGAAGTTGTTGGTACCGACGATCGCCTGTTCGGCATAGGACGGCAGAAGGAAGGTGGTGAACTGGCCCGCGGCGTAGGGCGTGATGCCGAGCCAGGGCGTCGCGATGCGATAGCCGCCTTCGAGCCGTCCCGAAAAGGCGTTGGCATTGAAGTTTGCCTGCAGCTCATCGAAGCCCGCGGCGGTCACAGTGCGCGTGGTGGTGACGTCCTGCCAGCCGTAGGCCAGCGCCGCGGAGATATAGGCCGGCCCGACGGTATGCCTGATGAAGGCACCGGCCTGGAACAGGTCCGAACGCCCGCTACCCAGACCCGCGACGTTGAAACTGGTGCCGCCACCTGCCAGCGCGAACCCGGCCACCGTATTGGGCGAGATGCGATAGTCGGCGCCGACCGCGGTGCCGGCAATGCTGCTGGTGCTGCCGTTCGATCCAACCGCCGCATTGCCATCGGTGCTCTGCGAGCCGCCGAAGCCCGCCACCCACACGCTCCAGCGCTGTGCGAACGGATCGACCGGCCGCGGCGCCGCCTTGTTGTAGACGGCGGCATAGGCGTCGCGCTGGCTGTTGGAGAGCGACGTGTCTTTCGACGCATAGGCGCTGGCCGCATCATCGGCATATTGCGCAGCGCCCGCAGGCGATACGGGGGCAGCGCCACCGCCGGAAAAGTGATCGAGCAGCGTGTTCATGAACTGCGTCATGGCGGTGAAGGTCGTCTGCTGCGCGCCAGTGCCGATCTCACCCGACAGTTGCGACAACACGCCGGGGAGCGACGAAGCCGGAAGGTTCAGCAAAGCGCCGAACGCCGGTGGCAGCGAGCCGCTCGCGTTGGCGACGCGGTCGATGGCCGACGCGACGGTCTTCTGGTTGGCATTGAGCCCGGCGGCCTGTTCGAACGCCAGCGCCAGCGACAGCGATACGTTATTCGGCGTGTAGCTCAACGCACCCACAATGAAGTTCGGCAGGCTCAGCGAGTTGAACTGCGTGCCGCCGAGACCAGTGGAGGTCAGGATCGTGTAGGACTGGTTGAACGCGTAGCTGTTGGTCGGCGAAACGACCTGAACCGTGCCTGCGAGCGCGGCTGTGCCTGAAACAGCGGTCTTGCCCGAGTTCGAAGTCGATTGCGTAACCTGCACCAGATATGTCGCCGCCGTCGTAAAGGCGAGATTGCCGCTGACGGTCAGCAGGCCCGGCGTCCCGGTGGAATTGTTGCCGGGCGCCAGCGTGCCGCCATTGATGATGCTATTGCCGACGAAGCCGGTACCGCCGAGCGCGCCACCGGCATTGACCGTGGTGAGGCTCGACGTCGCGATCGACCCGTTGACGCTGAGCAGGCCGCCATTGACGGTGGTCGTTCCGGTGTAGGTGCTGGTGCCGTTGAAAAATTCGGCGCCGCTGCCGGACATGACCAGATTGCCAGCGCCGGTGATTGCGCCGCCGAAGTTGAATACCTGACCGCTGCCGACATTTAAGGTCAGGGTGTTGGTGTTGAGCTGCACGGCGGTAATGTTGCCCGCCTCATCCATCAATCCTTGGATGGTATTGTTGGCGCCTAGCGCAAGCGTCGCAGCATTTGGCCTGGCGGTGCCGACCTGCGCGATCTGCGTCGCGGTGGAGCCACCGAGGCGTCCGAGATCGACGCCGCTGCTGCTTGCGATCGCATTGGCGACGCCGAGGGTGAGCGTGCCGGACTCGATAAAGGTACCACCAGAATAGGCCTGCGCCGCGGTCAGCGTGACGTTGCCGCCGTTGGCGCCGGTAAAGTCATCCTTGACCAGGCTTCCCGACAGCAGCGGACCGGATGTCGCCAGCATCTGGCGGGCATCGCTGATCACGCCGTTGTAATTTCCGCTACTCGTCTGGTCGAACACGACGAGACCGCCGGCATTGGCGATGTTGGCATTGGTGGTGGATACGTTCGCGGTGGTGAGGTCGAGGGTCGATCCCTGCTCAACCACGGTCCCGCCGCTGTAGCTGTTGTTGATGCTGGTGAGCTGAACGGTGCCCCCGATCAGGTGGAAGATACCGGCGCCTTGAATGGGATCGTTGAATTGCGACCCGCCATTCCCGGCATATTGCAACTCGGTACCGGCAGCGAGGGTGATAACCGTGGTGGCGCTCGTGCTGAATATCCCGTTGCCGATGCGGAGCTGACCGCCGTTGACGACGACCGTGCTCCCCGTGACAAAGCTTACGCCGCCGGAGCCCGATAGATCGAGCAGACCCGAACCGTCTTTGGTCAGCGCGCCAACGACGGCGGCGCCGGTTTGCTTGATCGCGCTCGACAGTGTGGAACTGAGGTTATTGGCATCGCCGACCGTCAGCGCCGCGCCATTGCTGATATTGATGGCGCTGTTGCTGCCGACGGAATTCAGGGCCGCCAGCGTGTTGTTGGCCGTGATATCAAGGACCGCCGGCGCTGGCGATTTTTTGACATCCCCCAGCGTGATACCGGTTGAATTGGCGGCGAAGACATTGGCAGCCGAGAGGGTGACCGTACCGGAATCGATGTGGATCGCACCGCTTACATTCGCAGCCGTCGAAATCGTCACGCCGCCCGAACCCGCGAAGGTCAGGCCGTTAGTCCCCGTGATGATCGACGAGATGACCGGGTTGGTGCCGCTCATCCAGATCACACCTTCACTGCCACCGAAGGCGAGCGCACCGTTGGAAATTGTCGAGCCGGTGGCCAGGATAAGGCCAGCAGGGTTGGTGCCATCACCAAGCGTCAGCGTATTGCCGCCGAGGTTGATGCCCTTGCCTTCGGTATTGAGCGCAAAGGCCGCGACGTTGCTGGCCGCCGTCGTGGTAGCGCCGAGCGCGACCACGTCGCCGGGTGAATTGGTCAGCGTCGTTGCATTGTAGGTCGCCGTCACATAGCCGTCGGCGCCGTAGGTAAGGAAGTCGTACGGTCCCGCGCCCTTTGATCCGCCATTGTTGGTCACCATGAAGGCCGACGCAATTGCATCGGTCGCGGTATTGACGAGAGACGCCGCACCGACACCGGAAAACAGCTTTTCGGTCGTTCCCAGCGACGTCGAGGAGGTCGGCTGAACGATCAGCGTCGCGGCCGGGTCGCGAATGATGCCGTTGGTCAGCGTCACGGTCTCCCCAGCCGCGCCTCCCGCCAATTGCAATGTCGCCGTGGCACTGATCTCGAGGCTCTTGAAAGTAACCGCACCGGCCGTGGTCGTATTACTGTTGAGGATGTCCAGTGTGCGCTGGACGTCGGTCAGCGTGCCCCAGCTGGTGGTGAACCCGTTGACGTCGAAGTTGCTGCCGCCACCGAGGAAAATGTTTCGTTCGGAGGCTGCGAAGGAAGCACCGGCCTGCAGCGTACCACCGTTCAACTCGACCTCGCCGATCAATGCCGCCGGGCCGGTGGTGTTGCCGAGCGCCGCATCGTTCATGACGCGTACGGTCGGGGCATTGGTATTGCCGATGATGATATTGCCGAAGAAATCCGGGCTTGCCGTCGACAGGATCAGCACACCCTTATTGTTGGAATTGTCGTCGATCGTGAGATCCGACAAGCCCGTGGCATTACCGACCCCGACCCCGCTGACGCCGAGCGACACGAGCTGGCCGGTCAGCGTGGTGATGTTGCCGTTGAGGTTGATGGTGGCGGTTTCACTACCGACGGCGATCGGCCGGGCGGTCGTGAAGGTGGTCGTGCCGTTTCCAGTTCCGGTGCCGAGCGTGAGAGTCCCGTTGCCTTCGGTCAGGCTGTTGAAGATGATGCCGTTCGCCGCCTGCACACTGGCAAGAACATGGTTGGGGTCGATGGTCGCGCCAGTGGGGACGGCGGCGCCGAGCGCGGCGTCGTTGGCGACAACGAGATTGCCGGCGAGGATCGACGTGCCGCCGGTATAGGTGTTGGCGCCGGTGAGGGTAACGCTATTTCCGGCATCGCTGCCGAGCTGCATGATGAGGCCGATATTCGGCGTCCCGATGATAATCGGCGCTGCCGCAGTGCCGGCGTTGATCGTCGTGATCCCGGTGAAGCCTCCGTTGCCGTCGATCGCGCCCGTGGCAAGCGTTGCATTGCTGATGACGCCACTCTCCGTGACGTTGCTGGAAAGGATGAAGCCCGGCAACTGCGCCGCGGTGACCGTTCCCGGGATATTCGGCAACGCGGTCTTGCTGGTTCCCGTCAGATTCCACTGGGTCGCAATGGCGATATCACCCGGCGACAGGAAAGGCAGACCGAGACCGTTATTGGCGCCGCGATAGGCCGCCGCCTCGAAGAAGTCCTCATAGAATCCGTTCATCTTGTCGAGGCCAGGCGTCCCTGCACCTTTGACGCCCGTGATGTTGCCGGTTGTGGTGAACAGCTTGGAGTTCTTGTTCTTCAGAATGCTGTATTCGAGCCCGCGATAGGGATCGCTGGTCAGTCCGGTGAGGCTGGTCGAAAACGGCGCGCCCGTTGCGGTGTTGACCGGCAGTGGCACCCCGTCATTGAGCGGCAGCAGGAAATTCATCGCCTGCATCTGCGCAAAGAACTGCGCCGTCGTCAGATTCGAGAAGTTGGCGATGACGTTGACGAAGACGTTCGGGTTGGAGGGCCCGTAGATCGAATTCTCGAGAGCGGTGAAAGTGTGATGGCCGTCGGTGAGGAAGAGCTGGCCTCCGGGGCCGATCACCACCGGTTCGATGTCGGTCAGAAGATTGGCCTGTAACTGCCCCGGGGTCAGCAGGTCGAAGCCGGCGGTTTTCTTGCCGACTTCCGTGAAACCTTCATTGAGCTGGGTCGGACGGAGGCTATCGACCGGCACCTGAAACAGCGCCAGCGTACCGGGCACGATGGTCGAGGCCATCGTCGGGTCGTAGGTCTGGAATGAAGACAACGACGCCTGTCCCGCGTGGGCACTCCCGACAACGCTCATGGCGATGGCGGATGCCGAACATAACAGCGTCAGACGCTGTAGCGCTTTGCCCACCGAAGGCGAAACAGATGAAACCGACGCAGCACAAAACCCGCGGCCAAAGCCGCGCAACACTGACACCACCACTGGCCCAACCCCGTATCTGAATTATTTTATTATCCCCGAGGCGGGTCTTTAGGGACCGTTCTTAACGGTTAGATGACAACGGTATTACCTTGCGGATTCCTTGTGAAAACAATCGCATGCCAGTCGAATTATTTTCCTTTTCGGCTGCGGAATAAAAAGCGGAGATGAGTTGAAGTTGAAGCAACAGGCAAACCAGCTCAACTCAAGAGCAACATACATTAGAACGTCGGCTGGGCTGGGTAAGCCAGTGGCGGCGTCAGCACGAGGGGCGGCCTTGGTCTCGGCGGATGCGCAGCTCCGGGCGCGGGGCGTATCTCGATCGGCGGCGGTAGCGGCGCAACCTGCTGGCTCACCACCGGAGCATTGGCGGTGGACGGCGCAAGCGGCGGACGCGGAGCGCTGACTTTTGGTTTCGGCTGCAACCGGCGCGGTTCGGGAGCCGGCACTTCGAGGGAGGGTTGGCCGGGCAGCACCACGCCCGGCGCCATAATTGGCGGTTGCGCGACCGCCGGCGGAATCGCTGCCGGCGTTGTCGCTGGCGGCGATTCGCCGCGCTCGATCGAATCCAGCCGGCGGGTCTCGCGATCGATCGCCCTCACCGCCAGCCATGACGACAGCGCCGCCACATCGACGGTGCGATCGAGCGCATCGGGCGAGCCCGCCGCGAACACCTGGATTTCCGGGCGGCTGCTCTCTTGTCCGATCGCCGCCGAGGCAATTGTCACGCGAATATCGGCTTGATCGGCCGGTATATCGTATCCGCCGGAAATGATGGCGCGGGCGACTTCGGAATCGAGCGTGGTGGCGCCGACGCGCAACCGGCCGTCGCGGACCGTGAACGGAATTTGCGCCGACGCGACCAACAGCGCGCCACCGGAAAGTGCCGGTTCGACGATCTTGCGCAATCGAATATCGTCGGTCGCCTGGCCGGCATCGCTGGCGCGGATCGCGACATCGAAGGCATGCGGATCCAGACCCATGATAGCAGCAAATTCCAGCGTCACAGTTCCGCTGCCGGCAAGCGCGCCGGTCAGCGCCGACGCGCTGCGTCCCTCGCTCGCCAGCGTCATTTGCATCGAGGTCCGGCCCGTGGGCATTTTCAACGCGCGATAATGAAGCGCCGCGCCATCGACCGCGCTGAGCTCCACGCGCGCATTGAGCGCGATACCATTCGTGGTCTGTCTGGTATCGATCGTGGCGCTCGCCTCGCCGCCGCCGATGCCGCCCTTGAGGGTGTCGAGGGTCAGCGATTGACCGTCGCTTCGCAGCGTGCCGCTGACGGGGCGCAACTCAGCACCGCCCGGCAGCTGACCGCGCAGCGCCTGAAACCCAATGCGGCCACGCCAACCCTTCAATAGTCCCGAACCGAGCGGCTCGGTCGTATCGTGCCCCTGCGCTCCAATAGCGAGCGCAAAGGCCGGGGCGAGATCAAGCGCGTCGAGACCGACTTCGCCATCGACATTGCGGTCGTCGAGGGTCAACGACAGGCGCCCGCGCAGCCGCGAACCCGCCATCGCACCGTCCAGATCCTCGAAGGTCAGCTTGCTGCCGAGAAGCGACACCCGCGAAGTCACGCTGATATTTTGCATCAGCCGGTCGGAAGCTTTGAGATCGAACAGCGGGGCGAGATTGATGTTGCGCGCCTTCAGGCTGACGCCGGCCTTGGGTTGTGCCGCCCAGGGCTCGGCGGTGCCCTGCGCTTCGGCGTCAAGGCCGGCTCCCGACAGGCTGATTTTCAGCCGCAACGGCGCGTGCCACACACCGCTCACCGATCCCTGGAATTGCGCCGGGCCCTCCCCGGCCGCAATCATGCCGTCGAGCCCGAGCAAGCCCAGCAGCGCACTGCCGCGATCCGACGACAATTTGGATTCGATACTGATATCGCTGCGCTGGAGTTTGTCGAAATCGAGCGCGCGTAGCGCCGCGGCATCAGGCCTCGCCGTCAACGTCGTGAGGCCTTTCAGTTGCGGCGAATCGAGATCGAGCGTGGCGTGCGCGTTGGTGCGATCGGCATGTCCGGCATCCTTGTCGAGCGCGAGCGTGAGTTTGAGGCGCGCGGGGCCCGCGCCTGCCCCCATCGCGGTGAGCCGCGACGCCACCGCCGGCGCCAGAGGGGCCACAAGTCCGGTGATTTGACCGAGCGAGGCGGCGCTTGAGTTCAGCGCCAGCTTTCCGGTCCCGTTGACCCGATCGAATGCGCCTGTGCCTTCCACCGTGAGGCCGCTGGCCTGGCCGATTTTCAACTGATCGAGCGAGAACGACTTCGGGCCGTAGCCGAGCTTCGCCGTGAACGGGTGCAATTCCTGCCCGGCCGAAACGGCGCGGTCAATATCCAGCGACAATTGAACCTGATCCGGCCATTCGGCTTGCGGGCCGAGCAGCGAACGCACGAACGCGGTTGCCGCGTCGAGATCGAGGCGTTCCGCCTTCAGCGCGGCATCGACGCGGGCGCCGCCGTCTGCGGCAATATTGCTAACCGCCATCCGCCCTTCAACGGCGCCGCCATCGATCTCGGCCTTGATGGCGTCGATTGCAACGCGATCGGCGGTCACATTGACGTCGCCGCGCAAGCGCATCGGCTTCTGGCTGCGAAAGGTCAACTCGCTGCGGCCCTGCAACCAGGCTGCCAGTGCATCGGGATCGGATGAACTCGACACTGAGCGCGCCGAGGAAATGACCGGCAGAGCCCGGTTGCGCGCCGGTACCGCTCAGCGAGACACGGGTTTTCCCCGGTGCACGAAAATCCAGCCGGTCGACGGTCCAGGATTTGGCGTCGGTACGCAGGTCGGCGGCAAAATTCTGTAGGGGACGTCCACCCAGCATGATCTGCTCGGAGCCAAGCTCGATTTGCGCAGGGATCGGCGGCTCCGGGGTCGCCGCGATCAGCGCGCGCAACGCCGGCACCAACCGGATCGGATCGGCGGCGTTATTGTCCTTGGCGGCAAATTTGTCGGCGTCGAGCTGGCGCGCGGAAAGTACAGCATGAAGCATCGGCGAGGCGCCAAAGCGAATATCGCCCTGGCCGGCAAATTTCAGCGCCGCCTCATCGGGGCCATAGCTGGTTTCAAGCTGCTCGAGCTGGGCCGAGGCCGGATCGGCCTTGATCCTGGCCGATATTCGCCACGGCGTCGGCGAGACTTCGTTGCCGGCCGTTCGCCCCGCCGCCTTGGGCCCGGCGGAAGCAGCCAGCGTCACCGCGCCATCGAAACGCGGGGCACGGGCCTCGAAGCTCAGCACGCCGTCGAGATCGCTGGACCAAGCGCGGTCGCCAGGATCGATGTTGAGATGAACCCGGGTGCCGTTACCGTCAGTAGCCTGCCCGGATGAAACCCGAAATGGATAGCGCACGCCCGACAACACGAAATTGCCGTCGCCACGCACCGAGCCTGCCAGTGAGCGCACGTCACCGCTGAAGGCGATATCGCTCAGCTCGAGCGTTCCGCGGCTCGCGGCGTCATGTAACGCGATACGGCCGGTCAGGTTCAGGCGGTCGATCGAAAGCGTGCCGAGATTGAACTTTCCGGTCGACGCCGGCCAGTCGATTCGCCCTTGGGAATCAAGCCCGAGATCGAGCGCCATGCCGTTGATCGTGAGTTCGGTGGCGCGCCATTCGCCGCGCATCAGGGAACCGAGGCTGAACTCGACATCGAGCTTGTCGGCGCGAACCTTGCCGAGATCGTTGGCGCCGCCGACCGCCACCGAGCGTAGCTGCAGCGACGGCGACGGCAACAGCCGTGCGTCCAGCTTGCCCGCGACGCGCACCGGCGCGCCGATGATTTGCGAGGCTTCGGCCTCGAATTGCGGCCGGAACTGATCCCAGTCGATGAAATACGGCCCGACCAGCGCGGCGATCAGCGCAATGATGAAGGCAATCGCCAATCCGAGCAGCGTCGTCTGCACGGTGTCTCCCTCTGAGCACGCTCCGGCTCACCTGGCTTGCGCGGCATGGCGCGGTCCCCTCGCGCTGGCCTTGCGCGCCATCGCCACGACGATCCGGAGTGACCCAGCCGCCCGCCGCCGCACGAAAATCAAGGCCGGAGCAGCGACATATATAGAGCCAAAAGTGGCGAAGTCACAGCAACCTCGCGCGACGGCTTGACGCCGGACGCCGTCACCAGCTGGCGGGAAGGCGTTTGAGGCCCCGCAGCACAAAGGTCGGACGCCATTCCGGCGTCTGCGCGTCGTCAAGCCGCAGGTCCGGCAGGCGGCGCAACAGCGTCGCAATCGCGACCTCCGCCTCGATGCGCGCCAGTTGGGCGCCGAGGCAGAAGTGAATGCCCCCGCCAAACGACAGCGGCCGCACATTGGAGCGGGTGATATCGAGGCGATCCGGCCGGTCGGGATAGACCGCCGGGTCACGGTTGGCCGAGCCCAACAGGCAGAGCACGCTTTCGCCCTTCGGGATTTTCTTGCCGCCGAGGTCGTCGATGTCCTCCAGCGCGACCCGGCCAGTCATCTGCACCGAGAAATCGTAGCGCAGGAATTCCTCGATGGCGTTGGTGATGAGCGAGGGATTGGCCTTGAGCAGTGCGAGCTGATCGGGATTGCGGTGAAGCGCAAGCAATCCGTTTCCGATCAGGTTGACGGTGGTCTCGTGACCGGCGCCGAACAACAGAATGATGTTGGCGGTCAGTTCCTCATTGGAGAGCTTGCTGCCGTCTTCCTCGGCCTGCACCAGTTGCGTGGTCAGATCGTCGCCGGGGTTCTTCCGCCGGAGTTCAAACAGCTGCCGGAAATACATCTGGTGCGCGGCGGTGCCGGTATTGGCCTCGGCGATTTCTGCCGGCGACAGCGGCACCGGATCGAGCAGCCGTCCGCCAGTGCGCGAACTGGTGTAAAATACCTCACGATGATCGGGCGGTATCCCGAGCATGTCGCAGATGATCGTCACCGGCAGCCGGAAGGCAAAATCCTCGATCAGATCCATATGCCCGCGCGGAGCGACGCGATCGAGCGTTTCATCGACGATCGCCTGGATGCGCGGACGCATATCCTCAACCCGGCGCGCGGTGAAGGCCTTCACCACCAGACCACGCAAGCGGGTGTGATCGGGCGGGTCCTGCTGCAGCATCCAGTGCTGCATGCTGCGAAAAACCGGCTCCTCCATGATCTGCGGTCCGTAGCGCCGCACGGTCCGATCGACAAAGTCCTTGCCGAACCGCTTGTCGCGCAGCACGAGGCTGACCTCGGCATGCCGGCTCGCCAGAAACGCGCCGAACGGCGTGATGTGCATGGGATCGGTGTTGCGCAACCGCTCATAGGACGGATAGGGGTCGCGAATGAATTCCGGCGCCAGCGGATTGAAAAGCGGCTGGGTCGTCGCAGCCTGAACATGCTCGTTCATCGGTGCTCTCCTTGCAGGACGCGAATTAAATCCACATGCCGTTGACCACGGCAAGGCGGTAAAAAGGTGGCTTGGCTGTACCGACGAAGGTCTTAAGCCTGGACGCGGTCCAATCGGCCTGCGACCGCGCGAATCTTGCCGGGCGCCGCCATCCAGATCGACAATCCCGACAATCCGCATACCCCAATACCGATCGCAAAAGCCAGCGTATAGCTCCCTGACAGGTCGTGCAGAAGACCGGTGACCCAGGGGCCAGCCGCTCCTCCGGCGAGAGCCGCCAGCATGATGGTTCCGAAGATGCTGCCGTAATGCTTGCCCTGAAATATCTCCATCACTACCGCGCCCATGACGGAGGTCACGCCGTAGCCAAGCGCGCCCTGCGCCACCACCATGACGTAGACCAGCGTCAATGTCGGAAACCGCTCCAGCGCGATCAGGGCCGCAAAGCAGATCGCAAAACCGAGACAGCTCGTGGTCCAGATCCATTCGCGCCCCACCCGATCGGAGACATGCCCCATCAGGATCTGTCCGGGAATGCCGAGCAGGCTGACAGCGCCCAGGGCCCAGACCGCGACGCTGGGGCTGAAGCCGATGTCGAGCAGGTATTTGGTCTGGTGCACCTGTACCGCATACCAGACGTATAGTCCGCCGAAATAGCCGATCGCGAGCCACCAGAAGCGCGAGGTCGCGAGCGCGCGTTTCAGGGTCCAGTCGACACCGGCCCATTCGGGATCGACGATATTCGAGACCGGTTTGGCGGAGGATGCCAAAGGCGCCTCGTCGCCATCCGGTCGCAGCCCGATATCCTCCGGCCGCTTGCGCAGCAGCAGGTTGACCGGCGCGAGCGCCAGCAGAACCAGGAGGCCCATCGCCGTGCAGGCCGTCCGCCATCCGGTTTGCTCGATCATGTGCTGCACCCACGGCAGCAGCGTGATCGAGCCAATGCCGACGCCCGCGAAGGCAAGCCCCATCGCGAGGCCGCGCCGGCGGTTGAACCAATTGGGCAGAAACAGCGACTGGCCGGAATAGCCGAGACAGATGCTGCCGGCGCCGACCAGCACGCCGATGGTCAAATACAGGTGCCATGGTTGCGTCGTCAGCGGCGCCAGCAACAAGCCTCCCGCCATCAGCACGACGCCGAGCTCCATCACGACGCGGGGACCGAAGCGATCCATCATGCGGCCGATCAGCGGGCTTATGCCGGCGGAAACCAGAAAGCCGAACGAGAAGGCGCCCGCCGTGACGCCGCGCTCCCATCCGAACTCATCGATGATCGGCGGAAAGAACAGCGAAAACGCGGTCCGGGCGTTGACGCCGATCGCCATGGTGACGAACGTCACCGCGATAATGACCCAGCCGTAAAAGAACGGAAGCCGCATCAGGGACCCTTTCGTGTGAGGACGAACGAGGCGCGCGTTATCTTGTTTGTCCGAGGGCGCGAGGTTGCCGCGTGCCCACGTGATCATTGCCGGAATATCGGATGGTCGTTCAGCACATCTCTCTGATCGAGGTGGCCTGAATCGCACGAAACAGGATCCGAGCCGTTCTCAGGTCGTTGGCTTTCACGCAGAGATCGACGATCTGGCGGACGGAGGAATCGCGCAACAACTCATCGGAAATCTTGATGGCGATTTGCATCGCGGCCTTGGCGGCGCGCCCATATCGATCGGTCTCATGCGTGTTCCTTCCGTCATACTTGTTCTTGTTGTCGTTGTTTTCCTGTTATCATTACCCGTCCCTGTCGTTATCGTTGTTGTCGTCCCTGACAATTCAACCCGCTCTTTCAGCACTATCGGCGGCAGAACGGCAGTTGCCGCGGATCCTGTGTGTCGCTTCAATATCGCCGGTCGGCCATTGGACCTCGTCGTCCCGGATTTCCTTTCGCTTGGCCCCCTTGTCGAACCATCACAAGGCCCTACCGAAGCCGGTCTGCGAGCCCGCCCGCTGGTATCGCATCCGCCGGCACTTTACCGCTTGGCGGAGACTTCAGCCGCCGCTGCCGCCGGCAGCGATCCTGCAACCGGGGCAATGACCATGAGCACGATGATGCCTCGAAAACGCATATTTGTTGATCTCCCCAGATCCTTTGATTGTTTCGTAGCCGATAATATGCCGCAAGACTATTCGACCGGCTGTTGCGGCCAACCCTGACGATCTCCCACACCTTTTGATTGCGATTGCCGGTTTTCTCGCGCAAGTCAAGTTCCGAGTGGTGTGCATCGAGGCCGCCAAGACGAAGGTTTCCGGCGTCGCGCTCTCTTCGGTCTTGGCAGGCCGGCCCGCTACGGCCGCCGACATTCCTGCAATAGAACATTCTCCAACCAGAAATCGGGCTTGGTCGTTTATGGCACAGCCGTCTCGCCTGCTTTGGTACTGTGTAAGCGCTGCTGACCAAAAGCAGGATTTCCAGTGACGGAGGCCCCGGTTTCGCCAAATAGAAATGCAACACAGAATAGAGGGAAGTCGATCCGTCCCACTTTCCGATCGCGTCCCGGGACGTCGGCTCGTCAAGCGGATGTGATGAACAAATCAAAAAAATCGGAGGAGGATAGCCCCAAGCGCGGAAATTCAAGCAGATCGTAGGGCTGGTCTGCAGCTTTTCGGCAAGGTCCGCTTCGCGTGAGTTTGAGTTCATATGAGCAGACCTATAGCGACGGCGTTGAGCGATTGAGGAACATGTTCTTGCTCACGCCGGACAGACATCGGCAGCTTATGAAGAGCGAGGAACGATCATGATCAAGATGAAGATTAATGGCCAGGAGCAAAACTGGGACGGCGACCCGAGCCTTCCGCTACTCTGGTTTCTCCGTGACGAAATTGGATTGACCGGCACGAAATTTGGCTGTGGCCAGGCGCTTTGCGGCTCGTGCACCGTTATCGTCGACAAGCAGGCGGTGCGCGCCTGCATTACCGCCGTTTCCGACGTAGAAGGCCGGGAGGTCACGACGATCGAAGGCCTTCATCCCACCGGCGATCACGCGGTTCAGAAGGCCTGGCGTCAGGAAAACGTCCCGCAATGCGGCTATTGCCAGGCCGGCCAGATCATGCAGGCCGCCGCACTCTTGATGGACAATTCAAAACCCACACACGATCAGATACGCGAAGCGATGTCGGGCAACATCTGCCGCTGCGGCTGTTACCAACGCATCGAAAACGCGGTCCACCTCGCTTCGATAGGAGTTCTGATCATGAATATCATCACAAATCCCGACAGGCTTCGCGGCATCGAGCGCCGCATCAGGGTCGAGAACGTCTCCCGCCGAAGCATTCTCAAGGGCCTCGGCATCGCGGGCGGTCTGGTGCTGGCCGCGCCGCTGATGTCACGTCAGGCGTTCGCGGCCTATCAGACCGGCGCCGGAAAGATGCCGCACGGAGTCGTAACTGACCCGCGCGTTTTCGTTGCCATTGCGCCCGATGGAATAGTTACGATCCTGGCCCATCGTTCGGAAATGGGAACCGGTGTCCGGACCAGCCTGCCCTTGATCGTGGCCGAGGAAATGGAAGCCGACTGGTCGCGCGTAAAGGTGGAGCAGGCGCCCGGCGATGAGGTCAAATTCGGCAATCAGGACACCGACGGCTCGCGCAGTACGCGGCACTATCTGATCCCGATGCGCGAGATCGGCGCCGCGGCGCGCACGATGCTCGAAGCCGCTGCCGCCAAACGCTGGGGCGTGCCGGCAAGCGAGGTCAAGGCGGTGAACCATGAGGTGGTTCATGCGGCAAGCAACCGCCGCCTCGGGTTCGGCGAACTGGCCGCCGATGCCGCGAAGGAACCGGTGCCGAACGTTGGAAGCCTGAAGTTAAAGGACCCGAAGGACTTCCGTTATCTCGGCAAAGGTGAAGTCAGCATCGTCGACCTGCGTGACATTACCGTCGGCACCGCACAATACGGCGGCGATGTGCGCCTTCCCGGCATGAAGTATGCCGTGATCGCGCGGCCGCCGGTGACAGGCGGCAAGCTGGTGTCGTTCGACTCAGCCGACGCCATGAAAGTCCCCGGCGTCGAGAACGTCATGGAGGTGCGGGGTTGGCCGTGGCCGTCCAAGTTCCAGCCGCTCGGCGGCGTCGCGGTGATCGCGCGCAACACCGGCGCGGCCATCAAGGGACGTGACGCACTGAAGATCGTCTGGGACGACGGGGCCAACGGCAAGTATGAGTCGGCCTCCTATCGGACCGAACTCGAGGAAGCCGCGCGCAAGCCGGGTTTAGTCGTGCGCAAGGAGGGCGATGTGGACGCCGCCTTGAAAGGCGCCGACAAGGTGATCGTCGGCGAATATTACCTGCCTCATCTGGCACATGTCAGCATGGAGCCACCGGTCGCGATCGCCGATGTCAAAGGCGATAAGGCCGAAATCTGGGCGCCGGTGCAAAGCCCCGGCGGTACCCGCGACGACACCGCAAAGACTCTCGGAATCCCCGAGGATAACGTGACCGTCAACGTCACGCTGCTCGGCGGCGGTTTCGGGCGCAAATCGAAGTGCGATTTCGCGCTTGAAGCGGCGCTGCTTTCGAAAGCCCTTGGCGCACCGGTGAAGGTGCAATGGACGCGGGAGGATGACGTTCGTCACGACTTCCTCCACACCGTCTCGGTGGAACGCATCGAAGCTGGCCTCGACAAGAACGGCAAGGTGATTGCCTGGCGACACCGTAGCGTCGCGCCGAGCATCGCCTCGACATTTGCCGCCAATACCGTGCATGAGGCCCCCTTCGAACTCGGCATGGGGCTTATCGATATGCCGTTCGAGATCGCCAATATCCAATGCGAGAATCCGGAAGCCGCCGCGCACACCCGGATCGGCTGGTTCCGCTCGGTGTCGAATATCCCGCGGGCCTTTGCCGTCCAATCCATGGTCGGTGAACTCGCCCATGCCACCAACCGCGATCAAAAGGAGATGCTGCTGGAGTTGATCGGCTCGCCACGGATCGTCAATCTCAGTTCCGTCAAAGACCCGTGGAACTATGGTGAGCCCTACGACAGCTATCCGATCGATACCGCGCGTCTGCGCCGAGTGGTCGAAGTGGTCGCGGACAAGGGCGGCTGGGGGCGCAGCGTGCCGAAAGGACACGGGCTCGGCATTGCCGTGCATCGCAGCTTCGTCAGCTATATCGCGACCATCGTCGAGGTATCGGTTGACGACAAGGGCAAGCTCACTGTTCCCCGCGTCGATACGGCAATCGACTGCGGCATGTTCGTGAATCCCGAAAGGATCCAGTCGCAAATCGAGGGCGCAGCGATCATGGGACTGAGCCTCGCCAAATATGGCGAGATCACCTTCAAGGACGGCAAGGTGCAACAAGGTAATTTTGACGACTTCCCTGTGATCCGGATCGACGAGGCTCCCCTCGTGACCAATGTGCACATCATACCTGTCGATGCCGATACGCCACCCAGCGGCGTCGGGGAACCGGGCGTGCCTCCGTTTGCTCCAGCTTTGATCAACGCGATCTTCGCTGCGACAGGCAAACGCATTCGGGCACTGCCGATTGGCAAGCAACTTGAAACCTAAGAGGGGTTCGGCCGTTTAAGCTGTTTGAGAGGAAACAGCGATGAACACAAAAATGGCGACGCTCGCGGCGTTGATCTCGGGCGTCCTGGTTTCGAACCTTCACGGTGCGGCCGCCCAGACAAGTCAGCCGCCCGACACTACCGCCACGCGACCGGCGAAAACGCCGCCGGCGCAAACCTCTGTTCCAAACGCCAGCCCACCGGCGACGACGACCCAGACCACCGGCGAATCCCATCAGGATGCGACCGTCAAGAAGATGAACCGGGACGAAAAGCGGAAAATCGACACCGAGGGCAAATAAAATCTGATCCGCTCGGCGGGCGACAATAAATAATAAATAAAGAGCGGCGGACATCTTGTCCGCCGCCCATTTTCGTATCCCGGGCAGGAGCCCATCCGGCGATTATTTCTTGACGGCGAATACCCAGACGACGCCGCCCTGCGGCACGTTGTTCTCTACGCCGACATTATCGCCCGCCAATGCGTCCTGGATGCGCTGCGCATCTACGCCCCACCCCGACTGGACGGCGATATATTCGGTGCCATCCACCTCATAGGCGACCGGCATACCCATGATGCCGGAGTTGGTCTTCTGCTCCCACAGAATATCGCCGGTCTTCGCATCGAAGGCCCGGAACATCCTGTCGTTGGTGCCTCCGGCCAAAATGAGATCACCGGCGGTCGCCGTCACAGACCCAAACAGTTGCGATTTGGCGAAACTGTGCGACCAGGCCTTCTTGCCGGTGGCCGGATCCCACGCCTGCAACTCGCCAAAATGATCGGCGCCGGGACGAACCGACAAACCGATATCTTCCGGCTTGGTCCCCAGCCAAAGCTGGCCTGGCACCAACGGCACTTTCTCGCCGGTAAAGCCTCCGCAGAAATTCTCGTTGGCCGGAACGTAGACCAATTTGGTTTTCTGACTATAGGCCGCCGACGGCCAGTCCTTGCCGCCCCACAGCGAGGGACAGAACTCAACCCGCTTGCCGAGACCCGGTTTGTGCGCCGGGTCGACAATGGGCTTGCCGGTCTCGGCTTCGATTCCCTTCCAGACATTGGTATAAACGAAAGGCCAGCCGGCAACATAATTGATGCCGTCCGGCTTGCGCTCGAGCACCCAGAAGATCGCATCGCGCCCCGGATGGATGAGACTCTTGAACGAGCGGCCGTCCCTTTGCAGATCGACCAGCATCGGCGCGTCCACCTCATCCCAATCCCAGGAATCGTTCTGATGATACTGGTGGTACCCCTTGATCTTGCCGGTCTCGGGATCGAGCGCGAGCACCGAGCTGGTGTAGAGATTGTCACCAGGATGATTTGCGCCCGGCCAGGGCGCGGCATTGCCGGTGCCCCAATAGATCGTCTTGGTATCGATATCGTAGGTGCCGGTCATCCAGGCCGGTGCGCCGCCTGATTTCCAGTCGTCGCCGCTCCATGTGTCATGGCCTGGCTCACCCTCGCCCGGGATGGTGAAGGTGCGCCACAATTCCTTGCCGTCGTTGGCGTCAAACGCGACGACATAACCGCGGACGCCGAATTCGCCGCCGGACCCGCCGACGATGACTTTTCCATCGACCACCATCGGCATCAGGGTCATGTACTGACCCTTCTTGTAGTCCTGAACCTTTTTATCCCAGGCGACTTTGCCGGTTTTGGCATCGAGCGCGACGATATGATCGTCGGTCGTGGCCAGATACAGCTTGTCTTGCCACAATCCTACGCCGCGGCTTGTCGGGTGCAATTGGAACAGATCGTCGGGGAGCTGGCGTTTGTATCGCCAGTACTCGTCACCGGTCTTGGCGTTGAGGGCGATCACCTGCCCCATCGGCGTTGCAACGAACATCACGCCATTATTGACGATCGGCGGGGCCTCGTGTCCCTCGATGACGCCGGTCGAGAAGGTCCATACCGGTGTCAGGCTTTTCACGTTCGAGGTATTGATTTGATCGAGCGGGCTGTATCCCTGGCCGTCATAGGTCCGGCGATAGAGCATCCAATTGCCGGGTTCCGGATTCTTGAGGCGCTCAGCGGTTACTGGGCTGTAATTCTCAATCGGGCCGGCGCCGGCCGGAATTGAAATAACGCATGTGAACGCAACCAAGCTCGACAATAGCCATTGCTTCGTGGTCATCGACGCTACCTCCCTGTTGATTTTTGCCATTTTATTATCGTTGTATTGACGGATATGGCGGTTGACCGCCGTCACCCTGCTTGCTGTGCACCTACCTTTCCGACAAATGTCGCCGCTACCGTTAGCGAGCCGTTGGTTATCGCCAGCGGAAGCGCGGCAAGGCGCCGAGGCGCCGGTCCAAATACAACTTCCGCGCTGTGCCGGGGGTCATACTCAGAGTTATGACAAACACATTTGAATACGTCCTCGTCGCCTTCTGCGCCTTTCACCCAGGCCGTGACGAGACATCCGGCGTGGGCGCAAATCGCCGAATAGGCAACAATGCCGTCAGCGGCATGCGCACGCGTCTCATCATCAAGTTCGGCTGGATCGAGCCTTATGACCAGCACCTCGTTCAGCCGTGACCCCTTGCGGATCACCGAGGTTTTTGGATCTTTTGGCCAGGCAAGCGCCGGCGGTCCGCCGAGTTTCAGATCCTGCGGCGTGATAAGTTCACCCTCATGTTCTCCTTCGGAGAAAACCAGAACGTCAGCTTTTTGGGGCCGTTCGTCGCTGCCGGGCTGATCTTCATCGCCAGCAGCAGATTTGGAGGCCGCCACGCTCGCCGCCGTGGCGAGAACCGTCAAGATGAGCGAGCGCCGGGTCTGATCTGAAGACGATGACATTGCCGTCTCGAATTCTGGACTAAGGCATTAGCCGATGGTGTCGTGTGACCGGATCAAGGTATGACGTAAACTGAAGGGTTGAACTCGGCCAAAAAGAGGCGGCAGACAACTTTGTCATGCGCGCTCGAACCTTTTCGGTAGCGAGAACCGCGTCACCAACGCTTCTTCTATCTGATCACACCTGTCGAAAACTTTATCATGCGCGTTTCGCAGATCAGCTCAGACACAGGTTTTGTGCGGCGCGTCATGACAGACCCGCACCTTCGAGGTTCCAGCCGGCCTTACCGATAGAATTGAATCCGCTTAAAGATTGTGCGCAGTCGCTGGCATCGGTCGGACATGCCGAATGCATTCAGGCGCTACGCCGCCGGCAATATCTTTCCGGGGTTGAAAATATTCTGCGGATCGAGCGCCGCCTTGACCGCGCGCATGGCGTCGAGCGCCTCGACGCCGAGTTCGGCCTTGAGGTACTTCTGCTTGCCCTGCCCGATGCCATGCTCGCCGGTGCAGGTGCCGCCCATCGATTGCGCGCGTTCCACCAGCCGATGCATGAAATCCTCGCCGCGCGCCATCTCGTCGCGATCGTTGACGTCGCATAATAGCGAGCAATGGAAATTGCCATCGCCGACATGGCCGACGATCGGTGACTGCAAGTTGAGGCGCTTGAGATCGGCCTCGGTCTCGGTAACGCAATCGGCCAGCCGCGAGATCGGCACGCAGACATCGGTCGCCACCACGCCCGCGCCCGGGCGCAGGGCCTTGACCGCCCAATAGGCGTCATGCCGCGCCTGCCAGAGTTTGGTGCGATCCTCCGGCCGGGTGGTCCAGGTGAAATCGCCGCCGCCACATTCCCTGGCGATTTCGCTGAAATTCTTCGACTGCTCCGCGACGTCGTTGGCGCTGCCGTGAAATTCCAGCAGCAACAGCGGCGTCTCCGGCAGCGACAATTTCGAATAGGAGTTGCAGGCCCGCACCTGCTCGGCATTGAGCAGCTCGATACGCGCGACCGGAATGCCGGTCTGGATCGCCAGGATGGTGGCCTGGCAGGCGCCGCGCACGCTCTCGAACGAACACGCCGCCGCGGCGATGGTTTCGGGAATGCCTCGCAGCTTGATGGTGAGTTCGGTAATGATCCCGAGCGTGCCTTCGGCGCCGACGAACAGATGCGTCAGGTCGTAACCCGCACTGGATTTCTTCGATCGCGTGCCTGTGGTGATGATCTCGCCGTCGCCGCGCACTACCTTGAGCGCCAGCACATTGTCGCGCATGGTGCCGTAACGCACCGCGTTGGTGCCCGACGCCCGGGTCGATGCCATGCCGCCCAGCGACGCATCGGCGCCGGGATCGATCGGAAAGAATACGCCCTGATCGCGCAAATACTCGTTCAGCGCCTTGCGGGTGACGCCGGGCTGGATCACGCAATCGAGGTCATCGGCGTGGACTTCCAGCACCTTGTTCATGTCGCGCAGATCGATGCAGACGCCGCCGGCCGGCGCGTTGACCTGTCCCTCCAGCGATGTGCCGGTACCGAAGGCGATCACGGGAACGCTGTGTTTGGCGCAAATCCGCACCACATCCTGGATGTCGGCGGTTTCCTGCGCCATGACCACCGCATCAGGCGGCTGCGGCGTCAGCCAGGTCGTGGTATGCGCATGTTGGTCGCGCACCGCCTGCGAGGTGATCAGCCGGTTGCCGAACCGCGCGGCGAGCGCTTCGATGGTGCTGGCAAGCGCCTGCGGTTCCGGACGTTTCGGATGATTGGTGATGGTAATGCTCAAAGCGATATCCTCCCGGCAAAAATACCGTGGCAAAGGATACATAGGGGGTCAAGAGACCATGGGATCATGGCCGCGATCATGAGCCCAACAAACGGGAATCAATGATGACGACGCTTGCCGCCGGTGACGATGGACTGCTCGGACCCGTGCCGTTCCTGTCCTCGGTGATGCAGATCGAGCCGCAATGGATCGACTACAACGGCCATCTCAACATGGCCTATTACAACGTGATGTTCGACCGGGCGATCGACGAATTATGGTTCAATCTCGGGATCGGCCCAGCCTACATGAAGGCGCGCCAGGGCTCGACTTTCACCGCCGAGTGCCATGTGCGGTATCTGCGCGAGATTCACCTTGGCGATCCCGTGCAGGTCTCGATCCTGCTGGTGGGGGCGGACGCGAAGCGGCTGCATACTTTCGAAGAACTGCGCCATGCCCGCGAGGGCTGGCTATCGGCCACTTCCGAGAACATGACCCTTCATATCGACATGGCCGCACGCAAGACCGCGCCATTTCCGCCTGACATTCGCGCCCGCATCGAAGCGGTGGCAAAGGCGCACAGCGCGGTGGCGCGCCCCGAGGGCATCGGGCGAAGCATCGCGATGCCCTCGAAGTAATGCTTCAACCTCAGACGCGGTTGCGCCCGCGCGCCAGGCCGACCACGGCCGAGATCAAGAACAACACCACGGCGATAAAGAAGATGGTCTTTGCAATCTCGATGGATACGCCGGCGATCCCGCCGAAGCCCAAAATACCTGCGATCAACGCGACGATCAGGAACGTAACGACCCAGCTCAACATGGTCCAACCTCTATCCATTCTGTTTCAAAATCGACGCGACGGAGAACCTTGCGCCTCACTGGAGAAACAATCCTGCGCCGGAACTAATGTTCCGGGCGGGGAAACCCCGAAAAATATTGATTTGGCGGGAACAAAATCGGAGCCGGGCCGCCAAAACAGCCTGGGCAGCCACGGCTGGGATAACTCCTGTCAAATTGGCCCCCAAAGCCCTATATGCCGTTCAATCCTGCTATGAAGGCTCCCCTTCACGGCCCCGCGGTGGCATCGTGGGCGCAAGACGATTCGCATATGACCGAGCCGAACAAGCTGACCCATCACGGTGTCCCCGACCACCAGCCCGCCGCTGGCGGCATTGCCGCGCGTGCGCGGGCGACTGCGACGCCACAATATCTCACCGGCCTTAATCCGGAGCAGCGCGAGGCGGTCGAGACGCTGGACGGCCCGGTGCTGGTGCTGGCCGGCGCGGGTACCGGCAAAACCCGCGTGCTGACCTCGCGCATCGCCCATATCCTGAGCCAGGGCCGCGCCCGTCCCGGCGAGATCCTCTCCGTCACCTTCACCAACAAGGCGGCGCGCGAGATGAAGCTGCGCCTCGGCCACATGCTGGGCCAGGCCGTCGAGGGCATGCCGTGGCTCGGCACCTTTCATTCCATCGGCGGCCGAATCCTGCGCACCCATGCCGAACTGGTGCAGTTGAAATCCAATTTCACCGTGCTCGATGTCGACGACCAGATCAGGCTGTTGAAGCAATTGCTGGCGGCCGACAACATTGACGACAAGCGCTGGCCGGCGCGCATGCTCGCGGGCCTGATCGATGGCTGGAAAAATCGCGGCCTGATGCCCTCTCAGGTGCCATCGGGCGAAGCTGCAGTGTTCGGCAATGGCCGGGGCGGCAAGCTCTATACGCTCTACCAGGAGCGGCTGAAGATTCTCAACGCCGCCGATTTCGGCGATCTGCTGCTGGAAAACATCCGGCTGTTTCGCGAGCATCCGGATGTGCTGCGGCAATACCAGCATCGCTTCAAGTTCATCCTGGTGGACGAATATCAGGACACCAACGTCGCGCAATATCTGTGGCTCCGGCTGTTGTCGCAGGCGCCGGCCAAGTCGGGGGCGCCGTTGTCGTCGGTGATTTCGGGATATGTCTCCTCCCCTGTCATTCCCGGGCGCATCGAAGATACGAACCCGGAATCCAGAAGTAATGAGGACTCCTCTCGAGATTCCGGGTTCGCACCTGACGGCGCGCCCCGGAATGACGAGGGAAACGTCGCATCGCCACCCTCCCCGCAACCGGTCCCCAAGAACATCTGCTGCGTCGGTGATGACGACCAGTCGATCTATGGCTGGCGCGGGGCGGAGGTCGACAACATCCTGCGCTTCGAGCATGATTTTCCCGGCGCCAAGGTGATCCGGCTCGAGCGCAACTACCGCTCCACCGGCCATATCCTGGCCGCCGCTTCGCATCTGATCGCACACAATGAAGGCCGGCTCGGCAAGACCTTGCGTACCGAGGATGTCGACGGCGAAAAGGTCACCGTGACCGGCTCCTGGGACTCCGAAGAGGAAGCCCGCGCCATCGGGGAGGAGATCGAGGAACTGCAACGCGCCGGCAACAGACTGAACGATGTAGCGATCCTGGTGCGCGCCTCGTTCCAGATGCGCGAATTCGAAGATCGTTTCGTCACCCTCGGCCTGCCCTATCGCGTGATCGGCGGCCCCAGATTCTACGAGCGCGCCGAAATCCGCGACGCACTGGCTTATCTGCGCGTGATCAACTCGCCGGCCGACGATCTCGCCTTCGAGCGCATCGTCAATGTGCCGAAGCGCGGCCTCGGCGACGCCACCGTGCAGATGCTGCACGATCATGGCCGCAAGCGCCGCATGCCGCTGTTCGAGGCCGCACGCGCCGTGGTCGAGACTGACGAACTGAAGCCGAAGGCGCGCGGCAGCCTGCGTGACCTCTTGGCCAGCTTCGACCGCTGGCGGGTGCAGCGCGAGGTGGTCTCACATACGGAGTTGGCCGAAATCGTACTCGATGAAAGCGGCTATACCGAGATGTGGCAGAAGGACCGCTCGGCCGACGCTGCCGGACGGCTTGAGAACCTCAAGGAACTGGTGCGCTCGATGGAGGAGTTCGAGAACCTGCAAGGCTTCCTCGAACATATCTCGCTGGTGATGGATCGCGACGGCGGCACCGATGACGACGCGGTGTCGCTGATGACGCTGCATTCGGCCAAGGGACTTGAGTTCGACAATGTGTTCCTGCCCGGCTGGGAGGAAGGCCTGTTTCCGAGCCAGCGCACGCTCGACGAACAGGGCCGCGCCGGCCTTGAGGAAGAAAGACGCCTCGCCCATGTCGGCCTGACCCGCGCGCGCCGCCGCGCCAAACTCTATTTCGCGACTAACCGGCGCATTCACGGCACCTGGTCGACCACCATCCCCTCGCGCTTCCTCGACGAACTGCCGGCGCATAATGTCGAGATCACGGAATCCAAAGGCGGCTCGGGCTGGGGCGGCTCCAGCGGCTACGGCCCCTCGCGCTTCGACAATGTCGAATCCTTCGGCTCAAGTTATACGACGCCGGGCTGGCAGCGGGCGCAAGCCAATCGCGCGCGCGGCCAGAGCGGACGCAACGGACAGGCCGGCGGCGGTTTTAACGAAAGCCAGTCGCCGTTTTCAAATTCCCGCAGCGACCCCGGCGGATTCTCGCGCAACAAGCGCGCGCCGATGACCATCGAAGGCGAGCTGATCGCGAAATCCACCGGCACCACCTCGGAATTCTCGCTCGACGACCGCGTGTTCCACCAGAAATTCGGCTACGGTCATGTCGTGAAGATCGACGGCAACAAGCTGACCATCGCCTTCGAGAAGGCCGGCGAGAAGAAGGTAGTCGATAGTTTCGTCGAGCGGGTGTGACGACCAGCTATTTCTATTTCTCGCCCAGCACGTCGCCGAACAGCACCCACGACTTTCCGTCGAACCGCGCCATCTGAATTTGCCGGATCGGCGTCACGTTGTGCGGATCGGTATGGATCCTGATGCCCGGCAGCAGCATCGGCATCGCCAACCCGTCCAGCGCCGTCGCCTGCTTGATGATGTTTTCGCGGCTCAGATTGTCCTTACAATTCGCAAGCACCCGCGCCATGATTTGCGCGGCGGTGTAGCCCTGCACGTTGAACAGGTCGCCGGTGCTCGCGTTCGGCTGGTACTTCTTCATCCATGCGAGCCAATCCCTCAGCGCGGGATCGTCCGCCCACCTGATGTCGTTGGGGTCTTTCAGGTAAAGCCCGGTCACCACGCCGACGGCATTATCGATGCCCGCCGGTTCGAGCACCGCTGAGAACGAGTTCGAAACCGAAGGCAGGATGATCAGTGGCTTCCAGCCCATGCTCGCGGCTTTTTTGATCGCCTGAGCCGCGAATTTGGGCGTCGCCTCGGCGAAGAATACATCCGCGCCGGACTCTCGCATCGCGACCATCTGGGAATCGATGGTCGGATCGGAGGTCAGATAGGTTGTCTCCGAAACCAGTTGATCGACATGCTCGCCCAGTCCCGCCTTGAAACCCCTGACGTAATCTTTTCCGGCGTCCTCGTTCGGCGCGATCACCGCGATTTTGGCGTTCGGTTTGGTCTGCAAGACATATTGCGCGTAAAGCCGGCCCTCCAACTCGTAGGTTGGATTGAAACCGACCGTCCACGGGAAATGCTCAGGGTCGTTCCACCGCGTCGCCCCCGACGAAACGAACAGTTGCGGAATGTGCTTGGCGTTGAGGTATTTCTGCACGGAAATATTGGGCGCGGTGCCGACCGAACTGAACACCGCGAGCACCTCGTCCTGCTCCACGAGCTTGCGGGTCTGCTCGACGGTTTTGGCCGGCGAATAGGCATCGTCCAGGGTCAGAAAGTCGATCTTGCGTCCGTTGACGCCGCCTTCATCGTTAAGCATCTGAAAGTAGGCGGCCTCGGCGCGCGCGATCGTGCCGTAGGCAGAAGCGGGCCCACTATAGGGCGCGGTATTTCCCAGTTTGATGGTGGTGTCGGCCGCGCCGGCACCGGTGGCCAGTGTCATCGAAAGCGTGGCGGCGGCCAGCGATCGGGCCCAAAACGCGTTGGAAAACGGCAATTTCCTCGATCCTTTTCTTGATCTTTTCTTGGTCTTTTTTGCACGCGGCCGGTTTTGCCCGGACCGCGGGGCGCCGCTGGTACGGTCCGCCATCCCAAAACATTAACAAACTTCCTCGCGTTTGAGCGAATTTTTAGAAGCAATACTTATCCGCCACCTTTACGGAAAAATTGCGTGTGCGGGGTACGATCAAGGCGAATTTCGGTTCTGCGCGTTTTTGCGATTTAAGGTCTGCCAAAATGACTGGGTCAAAATCTTTTCTTCGGGAGCTCGACGACGCGGTGTTGCGGGGAACCGCCGAAAGCCGCGCGCGGGCGTTGTGGCACACCACCGACCTGATGATCGCCGGCCGCTATAGCGAGGAAGAGATCTGGACCTTTGGCGAGGTCATCGGGCGCCTTGCCGACGAGATTGAAGTCGCGGCCCGCGCCCAACTCGCCAAGCGGCTGGCCCGGTTCGAGCGGGCCCCGGTCAATATCATCCACAAACTTGCCTTCGACGATTCGATCGAGGTCGCCGGTCCGATCCTGCGCGAGTCCAAGCAGCTCGAATCCTACGCGTTGGTCGCGAATGTCTGCACCAAGGACCAGTCCCATATGCTCGCGATCACGAAACGGGAATTGATCGATGAGTTGGTTACGGACGTGCTGGTGACGCGCGGTAACCAGGAAGTCGTGAATTCGATCGCGAACAATGACGGCGCGCGTTTCTCGGATTTCGGCTTCCTGCACATGATCAAACGGGCCGAGGGCGATTCCATTCTCGCCGAACAACTCGGCCTGCGCAAAGACATTCCGAGGCACGTCTTCCAGCAGTTGATCGCCAAGGCATCGGACGATGTGAGAAAGCGACTCGAGCGCGAACGACCGACGATGGTGGACCAGATTCAGACGTCGGTGAGCGATGTCACGGGCGAATTGCAATCCAAATTCGGACCGGTATCGAGAAGCTACTTCGTCGCCAAGCGCGTGGTGATGACGCAGCACCGGCAAGGCAATCTGAACGAAAACAGCATATCCGGATATGCGCGATCCCATAAGCTGGAAGAGGTCACGATCGGGCTGTCGCTGTTGTGCGCGCTGCCCGGCGACGTGATTGAACGGGCCGTGCTGGACAAGAACCGCGAGATGCTGCTGATCCTGGCTAAGGCGCTCGACTTTTCGTGGGCGACGACCATGTCATTGCTGTTTCTGGGCGCCAAGGATCACCGCATCACCGCGAAAGATCTGAAGGACACCGAAACCGAATACGGCCGCCTCAACGTCGAGACTTCGCGCAGCGTGCTGAAATTCTATCAATCCCGCAAGAACGCCGGGAGCGCCGATTCCGACCTGAAGCGCAAGCCCGCGCTGGCCATTCACTGAGCTTTATCCATCTGAAAATCGGCGCGGGGATATCGGCCATGAGCATCGACGCATTCGGTATGACCGCGCGCAAACCGAACGGCATGGCTTCCAAGGAAACGACGCCGGAGCAACCCCTGGACGCGGCCTGGATGGTTCTCGAAGCCGCCAACGATCTCGGGGATAACGCTACCGTCGAGGTTTGCCGGCGGGTCATCGACGCCGCCCTGAACGGCAGGCCCGCCTCACCGTTCGACCTGCACATCATCGTCGAATATTTCAGCTGACCTGCGGAAGCTGAAGTGCGGACAGCAGCGGATTTGGGATAACATCCAGCGAAAGCGAATTCGGTCCCTGTCCGATGCGCCGCTGGATTCGACTATTCCGGCGTTTATGACCACCGCCTGGCCGGGCCAGCGCTTGCACGATCGGGAAGGCGTTCCTATCTACTGATGCCCGCGCCCTGCGCGCCCAGCGCTGTGTTATCCTTCCCCCACATTTTGAATTCAAACTGTCACATCACCCATGCCATCGATGATATCGGTTTCAAATCTATCGAAGACCTATGGCTCCGGCTTCAAGGCGCTGAACAACATCAATCTCGATATCCAGCGCGGCGAGATTTTTGCGCTGCTGGGACCGAACGGCGCCGGCAAGACCACGCTGATCAGCATCATCTGCGGGATCGCCAATCTCAGCGAAGGCCGCGTCACCGTCGGCGGCCATGATATCAACAAGGATTATCGGGCCGCGCGGTCGCTGATCGGCCTGGTACCGCAGGAATTGCACACCGACGCCTTCGAATCGGTGTGGGCAACCGTCAGCTTCAGCCGCGGCCTGTTCGGCAAGCCGAAAAATCCCGGTCACATCGAAAAGGTGCTGAAGGACTTGTCGTTGTGGGACAAGAAGGACGCCAAGATCGTCACGCTGTCCGGCGGCATGAAGCGCCGGGTGATGATCGCCAAAGCCCTGTCGCACGAGCCGCAGATCCTGTTTCTCGACGAACCGACCGCGGGCGTCGATGTCGAATTGCGCAAGGGCATGTGGGAAGTGGTCCGGACGCTGCAGGCCGCCGGTGTCACCATCATCCTCACCACGCATTACATCGAAGAGGCCGAGGAGATGGCCGACCGGGTCGGCGTCATCAACAAGGGCGAAATCGTCCTGGTCGAGGACAAGGCCAACCTGATGCAAAAGCTTGGCAAGAAGCGGCTGAAGCTGCATCTGCAAGGCAGGATCGACGCGATTCCGCCGGATCTGGCACCCTACAATCTCGAACTATCGGCCCAGGGCTCTGAGCTGACCTACCATTACGATACCAAGGGCGAGCGTACCGGCATCACCAGTCTTCTGAGCGACCTCAGGACCGCCGGCATCCGCTTCTATGACCTCGATACCGCCCAGAGTTCGCTGGAAGACATCTTCGTCAGCCTGGTGAGGGCGCCATGAACTTCAGGGCTGTCGGTGCAATCTACAAATTCGAAATGGCGCGCACCTGGCGCACGCTGCTGCAAAGCATCGTGTCGCCGGTGGTTTCGACCTCGCTGTATTTCGTGGTGTTTGGCGCCGCGATCGGCTCGCGCATCACCTCGGTCGAAGGCGTCAGCTATGGCACCTTCATCGTGCCGGGACTGGTGATGCTGTCGGTATTGACGCAGAGCATCGCCAACGCCTCGTTCGGCATCTACTTTCCAAAATTCGTCGGCACGATCTATGAATTGCTATCGGCGCCGATTTCCTATTTCGAGATCGTGCTCGGTTATGTCGGAGCAGCCGCGACCAAATCGATCATCCTCGGCCTGATCATCCTCGCCACCGCCGGCCTGTTCGTGCCGCTGCAAATTCATCATCCCTTGTGGATGCTGATCTTCCTGGTGCTGACGGCCGTGACCTTCAGCCTGTTCGGCTTCATCATCGGCATCTGGGCCGACGGTTTTGAAAAGCTGCAGATGATCCCGATGCTGGTGGTGACGCCCCTGACGTTCCTCGGCGGCAGCTTCTACTCGGTCAACATGCTACCGTCGGGCTGGCGCACCATCACGCTGCTCAATCCGGTGGTTTATCTGATCAGCGGTTTTCGCTGGAGCTTTTATGAAATCGCCGACGTCAGCATCGGCCTCAGCGTCGGCATCACACTGACATTTCTCGTTATCTGCATGATGCTGGTGTGGTGGATCTTCAAGACCGGCTACCGGCTGAAGAACTGATAGCCTTTCGTCATTGCGGCGAGGAGCAAAGCGGCCCAGCAATCCACTCTTGCTCGCGGCTATGGACTGCTTCGCGGAGCCTGCCATCGGGCGGCGCTTTGCGCCGACCCGTTGGCTTGCAATGACGGTCTCTACTGCTCACCGATAGCAGTGGAAGTGACCGTAGCGGTTATAGTAACCGCGGCAGTGATAGCGGCCGTGATAGGGAATGCCGAGTATGCCGTCCACCGCGCCGACCGCGCCGCCGACCCCGGCTCCAACCGCACCGCCCACGGCGCCGCCGACCGGACCGGCAATCCGGTTGCCTTCATACGCGCCCTGCTGTGCGCCGCGCACGACGCCCTGCGCATGTCCGATATGGGGTATCGCGAGCAGCGCGAGCGCGACTGCCGCACCCGCAAGATAAAACCTGGTGGGCGAACCGGCTGGCAGCGTCGATGCAGTAATTTCGGGGGTCTTCATCTTGTTCATCTCATTCCTGATGGCCGGTCGATCGTCCGGCGGGGTGGACATATGTAACGCGGCTGTGACCAAAAAGTTGCCTGCTTCGGAGCAAATTGATGCACGACGCGGCATTGCGGACAAAAAATAGCGCCATCTGCCGGATTAGGTCTCCTCGTCGCCATTTTCCCCGCCTCAACGTTCATGATGCGCCAAACGCGCCACTGGAACCAAAGCCACTTTTCGGGCATATTGGGAGTGGGGAGAGAGCGCGGGACGGCGGTCAAGACTTCAAGGCCCAGGAGGCCATAGGTAAATGCGTTCCTTCCTCATTGCTGTTACCGGTCTGATGCTGTTCGCCGCCGGCGCCGCGCAGGCCAAGGTCTCCATCACCGTCGACAAGGATGCGCAAATGATGACCGTCGCAGTCGACGGCGTCGCGCGCTATCAGTGGCCGGTCTCGACCGGCAATCCGTCGCATGAAACGCCAAACGGCACCTTCCGCGCCTTCCGCATGGAGGAAGACCACTACTCCAAGGAATTCGACGACGCGCCGATGCCGCATTCGATCTTCTTCACCAAGATCGGCCATGCCATTCACGGCACCGAATCCGAAGGCAAGCTCGGCATCCCGGTTTCCCATGGCTGCGTCCGGCTGTCGCGCGCCCACGCCACGACCTTGTATGCACTGGTGCAACAGGAAGGCGTGCTCAACACCACCGTGACGCTCACCGGCTCATCCCAGGTCGCCCTGGCGCGCAATCCGGCGGGCCGCGCGACCGCCGTCGCGCGTGGCAACCCGGCTCAGCAGCAACAATACGATGCCGCCGGCCGTCCTATCGACCTAGTACCGCAGCAGCTTGCGCCGCGCCAGATTGCGCCGCAGATGCAGGCCGATGATGGTTACATCTATCCGGCCGACGGCAGTTCAACCGATGCGCGTTATCCCGCGCCACGCGGCAGCCGGCGCGTCTATGACGCGCAGGTCTATCAGCAGCAGCAATATTACGATAATCGCGGCTACCAGTCCCAATATGCGCCGCAGGCCTATGCGCCGCGGCCGTACTATCAGCGCGGGTTGTTTGACTAACTGGGCAGACGCACGGTTTCGCGCGTCATTTCCCCTGGGTTCTCAGAGACCGCCTGACAGTTCAGCTTGCTTCGTAAGGCCGGCGCGCCGCAGGGCGGTGGTTAGGCGTGCGCATCTCCGCTCCTTGCCAGCAGCCATCGCCTCCAAATCATCAACATCCTTCTCCGCCGGCGAAATTGACAATGAGCGGCGTATCTGACGCCGTTGGCGATCATGGCAGCCATGCGTTCTTTCGCGACAATCGTGGCCGCCGTATGCTGTGTCATGAGCGGGCAAGCCATCTTCATGAACGGGACAGCCATGGCGTTCGACATCGAGGCTCACCGCGGCGGACGCGCGCTGTTGCCTGAAAATACGCTGCCATCGTTTGCCAACGCACTGTCGATGGGGGTGGACACGCTTGAGCTGGATATCGCGGTCACCAGCGACCACGCGATCGTCGTCTCGCATGAGCGTGGACTCAACCCTGATCTCGCCCGCACCGCCGATGGCGTCTATGTCGCTCCGCCGGGGATTCCCTTTGTCCGATTGCGGCTGGAAGAGGTCAGGAAATACGACGTCGGGCAGATTCGCCCGGGTAGCGCCTATGCCGCGCAATTTCCGCAACAGCGCCCGGTACCGGGGACGCGAATTCCAACGCTGAAGGAAGTCTTCGATCTCGTGCGCAAGTCAGGCGACCGCCACGTGCGCTTCAACATCGAAACCAAGATCGACCCGAACCATCCGCAGGAATCACCGGATCCCGAACATTTCGTCCGGCTTCTTCTGGATCTTTTGCAGGCCGAGAAGTTCAGCGACCGCGTCATGGTTCAATCCTTTGACTGGCGGACGCTGCAGCTGGTGCAGAAACTGGCGCCCGCAATACCTACGGTCTATCTGACCCAGCAGGCTGGGCCCGGCGCGACGGTGTTTCTGGACAAGGCTTCGAATTGGACTGCCGGTTTCAATCCGGTCGACCATGGCGGCTCGCTGCCGCGCGCGATCAAGGCGGCGGGCGGCGCGATCTGGTCGCCGTATTTCGGCGATGTAAATCCAGCGCTGATATCCAAATCCCACCGCCTTGGAATAGCGGTGGTGGTATGGACGGTGAACAAGCCCGCCGACATCGCGCGCATGATCGAGATGGGAGTCGACGGAATTATCTCGGATCATCCGGACATCCTGCGTCAGATCGCCGGCGACAAGGGCATCGCCCTGCCGACGGGATCGCCGGTTGCGCCGTAGATCACTTGAGACCCGCGCCGGGAAGCATGCTAAAATCCGTAAATCGTTGGATTATTCGTAGCTTGGCGGCACCATGTCCACATCAGACGGCTTGAATGCCAACACGCCTCTGCGGCGCCGGAGAGGCAGTTCTCCCTATCTTATCCTGGCCGCCGGGTTGCTGTTGTTCGTTGCGGTCGCCGGCACGATTTTTATCGTCACGCGGCCGACAACGCTGCGCATCGCCGTGGGCCCGTCGGGAAGCGACGACCAGAAACTGATCCAGGCCTTGTCGGAAAGCTTTTCCCGTGACGGACGTGCGGTCCGGCTCTCGCTGATCACCACCGCCGGGCCGGTCGAAAGCATCGAACTTCTGCGCGATAAAAAGACCGACCTGGCGGTGGTTCGCAGCGACGAGGATTTGCCTGATGGCACCCGGTCCGTCGCTATCCTGCGCAAGAATGTCGTGGTGCTGTGGGCGCCTTCCGGAGTTTCTTCGGGACCTGCGCGCAAGGGAGCAAAGAAGGACGCCAAACCGAAAATCAAGGGACTCGATGATCTCGAGGGTCATCGCGTCGGCGTCATCGGCCGAACACCTGTCAACGTCAAGCTGCTGCGCATCATCCTGACCGAAGCCGGCGTCAACCCCGACAAAGTCGCGGTCACCCAGTTCAGCACCGCGCAAATTGCCGAGATGGTGCGCGATCCCACCATCGATGCGTTTATGACGGTCGGTCCGGTCGACAGCAAGATCACCAGCGACGCCATCAATTCGAGCGCCCGCGCCAGGGGCGAGCCGACATTCCTCCCGATCGAGGTCTCGGAAGCCATTGAGCGTAAGCACCCGCTGTATGAATTGGAAGAAATTCCCGGCAGTGTCTTCAATTCGTCGCCCGCCAGACCCGATGACAAGGTCGAGACGGTCGGCGTCGACCACCTGATCGTGGCGCTCAAGTCACTATCGGACAGCGCGGTCGGCGCTTTTGTTCGTGAGTTGTTTGCGGTTCGACCCTCGCTGGCAAGGGAAGTGCCGAACGCCGCCAAGATCCAGAAGCCGGACACCGACAAGGATGCCGCGATGCCGGCCCATCCGGGAGCAGCCGCTTACATCGACGGCACCGAGCGGACCTTCCTCGACAAATACAGCGATTATCTCTGGGGCGGCGTTTTGCTTCTTTCCGCGCTCGGGTCAGTCACCGCCTGGTTCCGGCACTACCTGAAGCGCGACGAACGGAACCTGAATACGCTGCATCGTGACAAGTTATTGGCCGCGATCGCGACGGTCCGGAAGATGGATTCGATCGAAGGACTAGACGCCATGCAACACGAGGCCGACGACATCCTGCGCGAAACACTCGAATGCTACGACGACGGCGCGCTCGAAGAAGGCGACCTGTCGGCCTATAGCCTGGTACTCGAACAGTTTCATCACGCCGTGGCCGATCGGCGCGCCGCACTCGGCGCCCTGGCCGCCGATATGCCCCGCAGCGGATTCGATAAGCCGATATCGCCGGGCATCGTGACGGCGGATACCAGGATTACCAGCCGATCGAAATAAGCCGGCGAACGATTCCACCGAGGCTGGCATGGTGCCGGCGGTAATGCCTCGGCGCCGTTGCGGATTCATCAGATGACGTCATGCCCGCGCGGCCCGGACCGATGGCCTCGAACTGCGCCTTCTGCTCATCGGTCAAATCACTATACAGGTCGTCGAGCGCCGCCTTCACTGTCTCGACCGCCTGCAGCATGACGTCCAGCCGCTTGCCGACCGCCGCGAGCCGCGCTGGCGGCGTCAGCGTCGAGTCAGGCTGACAGGAAGCCTTGAGCATATCCGCCGCCTTGGCGCTGGCTTCCCGCAAAGCGTTCAGGCTCGCGCGCTGTGCGTCGGTCGGATGCAGTCTCGATTCGATCTCTGCGGCTGGCCAATCCGTCGCACCGGGCTGCGCAGTGTCGCAGCTTTGTGCGAGCGAACCGCCCATTTTCCCGGCGGCGCGTTGGCTGCGCTGATCTTGCCCAAGAGCGTTGAGACGGGCCTTCTGTTCGTCGTTCAGCAGATCGTAAAACTTGTCGAGTGGCGGCTGCACGATGCCGACCGCTGCAATCATCGCTTCGATCCGCGTCTCCATGGCGGCGAGCCGGTCTGGCGCGGTCAATGACAGCTTCGTCGGGCACGCCGCCTTGATGTCTTGCGCGGCTTTCACCGAGGCATTGGCGAGATCATCGAGAGCCGCGCGCTGGGCGTCGTTTGGCTGGATGGCCTGCTGGATTTGATCGATCGGCAGGCCGGCGATGTCGCGGCTGTCTTCACCGCACATCTGCGACAGTTCGTCCGGCGCGGGATTTGCGGCCGGCGCAGCGCCGCCCGGATTGCCGCCCGTGCCGGATGACAGATAACCGGCGAGATCATCATAGCCATAGGGCGCGAACAGGCCGGCGTAGATGTCGCCGTATCCGTATCCCCAGAACGACGGATCGTAGCCGCCCCACATCGTATAGTCGTACATGTCATAATAGGCGAACGGCCAGAACAGCGGGCCGACCCAGCCATAGCCACCGTTGCCATGCCGCCACCATCCGCCACCGCGCCGGTTGTGCCATCCCGCGGTCGCAGCAGTTGCCGCGATCCGGGCGCGGGTGCCGGGATTGCGCAACGCGCGGGGGTCATGCAAGGCGCCCGCTACCGAACGTGAACTCAGCGCATTGTGCACTGCGCGGGCGTGCAGGGCCGCGTTTCGATTCTGACGCAATGCCGGATTGCCGTTGGCACCAAACGCAGCCCTGCCGCCGGCACGATTATGGACGGCTAACGATCGATTGCCGCTGAAACCCGTTCGTCCCGCCGATCGGGCGACCCCGGACCTCGCCCCGAACGACCTGCCACCACCGAAAGATCTGGCACCAAAATGCCGCGCCCCGCCGCCGCCGAAATGCGTCCCACCGAAATGCCCGCCACCGAAATGCGCACCTCCGAAGTGAGCACCTCCCCCTCTCATCCCGCCGCCGAAATGACCGCCGCCAAAGTGACCGCCTCCGCCAAAATGTGACCACCTCCGCCGAAATGCGCGCCACCTCCGCCAAAATGCGCTCCACCGCCGCCAAAATGCGCGCCACCGCCGCCTCCGCCGCCTCTTGGCGCCGAATACGCCGCACCCGAAATGGCGATCGAAAGAACGACCATGGCCAGGAAATTGAGCTTCGACACGGCACCCTCCTCACCTGTCCTCGGCTCGAGCCGCGACGGGATCGCCACCCACGTCATAAACGCGGGCGTGGAGTGAGGGTTCCCACGAACATCCGGGCGTGGGGCATCGACACGGCCTCTGCCGCATCGCGCAACCTCTGAAATTTACTACTCGCCGTCGCGCAGCCGCCGGTACACCGCGCCAAGCACGTTGGAATAATCGTCGGTCCAGACCCGCTGCGTCGCGTCAGCTTCGGTTTCGGCCCACACATCCGACGAATCCAGTTCGCCGACATCGGCGTCCTGGCGCGCCGACACCACGACCGAGGTCGCGAAGATGTATTCGGGGTCGCGACCCGAATCTTCGTTGTAGACCCAACTCTTGAGACCATTGGCGGCGGCGATGCCGACCACGACGCTGTTTAATTCCAGGTGCCGGTTCGAGGTGTGCATCAGCACCGCGCCCTGCGGCGCGAGTTTGTCCTTGTAGATCTTCATCGCCTCTTCGGTGGCCAGATGAACCGGGATCGCGTCCGACGAATAGGCATCGATGATGATCAGATCGTAGATGCCATCGGGCTCACGCGCGAAGGTCAACCGCGCATCGCCTATCACCGGTTTCAAATCCGGCTCGCAATCCCTGATGTAGGTGAAATATTTCGGATCGCGCGCGGTATCGACCATCGACTGATCGATCTCGAAGAACTTCCAGGTCTCGCCGGGTTCAGAGGCACACGCCAAAGTGCCGGAGCCGAGCCCGATCACCGCGACGCGAAGCGGCGCGCCCTTGCGTTTGCGGATCGCCGTGATCGCTCGCCCGATGCCGCCATCCTTGTAATAATAGGTGATAGGCTCAGGCCGCCCGGTAATAGGCGTGCCGTCATCGTTCTGGAATTTCTGCGCGCCATGAATGGTGGTGCCGTGCATCAGCACATGATACTGGCCGTGCGGCGTCACCACGATCTTGTGGACGCCGAAAAAGCTGCGCACGGTTTCCACCCGCCCCTGGTCCACAGGATAGACGCGGATCAGAACCAACGCGAGCGCGACCGTCGCGAAGATTTTCCAGCGATTGGCATTGAGGCCGAGCGCCAGCAGCGCCGAGAGCACGCCGACTGCGCCGATCACCCAGACCCGGTGATCGTCGAGCCAGGCCATCAAATTCGCTATCGGCTTGCCGTCCGAATAGGCGGGCGCGATCGACGCCGCCGCAAGCACGGCGAGGAATGGCCAGTACCAGCGGCTCCAGCGCGGAAAGCGCGCGTCGCCACCGGGTGGGCGGCACAACGCCGCCAGAGCCAGCAGAATCGGGTATTCCGCGACCCAAGAAAAGGTGAACGGCGCGATCAAGCCCGCAAAGAGACCGCCGACCATGCCGCCGAACGACAGCGCGACATAGAAGCCGGTGAGATATTTCGCGGCCGGTCGGGTGCGCGCCAGTTCGCCATGACAGGCCATTGCGATGACAAAGAAACAGATGAGATGACCGCCCAGCGTCAACAGCAGGTTCTGCTCGCCGCCGATCGCCAGCAGCAGGATCACGTTCGCGATCGCCAGCGGCTGCGCGAACAATATCCATTTGTGCGGCAACAGCGGACGCGACTGGAACACCAGCACCCAGGTCAGGAGATACAGCGACAACGGCAGCACCCACAGCAGCGGCGCCGCGGCGACGTCGGTGGAAATATGCGCGGTCACCGCGATCAACAGCCCCGACGGCACCGCGGCGAGGAAGATCCAGCGCGCGCGCAGCATCCAGGGCGGCGCCGGCGCGTCGGCGGCGTCGGCAAGCGTATCGACCACGGCCGAGGCCGGCGAGCGCAGCAGCAGCACGCCGCACGCCGCGATCAGAACGATCAGCAAGCCGTAGCCACCGGTCCAGATCAGGTTTTGCGTGCGCAGCGTAAACATCGGCTCCAGCAGCACCGGATAGGACAACAGCGCCAGGAAACTGCCGATATTCGAGGAGGCATAGAGGAAGTAGGGATCGGGGCCATTGGGGTGCCCGGTGCGCACGAACCACGCCTGCAGCAGCGGATTGTTCGCCGCCAGCGCAAAGAACGGCAGCCCGATCGAGACCGCGAACAGGCCGAGCAGCCAGAACGCATAGCCTGAGGCCGGCGGCTCGCCCCACCCGCCTGCAATCGACAGCGGCAGCGTCAGCAGCGCGACCACCAGCAGCACCAGATGCACCGCCACCGGAATCAGGCGGTTACGCAGTTGCATCAGGTAATGCGCATAGGCGTAGCCGCCGAGCAGCAGCGACTGAAAGAACACCATCGCCACCGACCATACAGCGGGCGAACCGCCGAGCCGCGGCAGCACCATTTTCGTGAACAGCGGCTGCACCGAGAACAATAGCAGCGCGCTGACAAAGATCGCCGCCGTGTAGACGATCAGCACCACCCGGTTTCGGCCGGCGGCAAGCCGGCCCGTGGCAGCTGATGTGTCCGGAACAGACGCGTCGGGTGCAGACGTATCAGGTGAAAGCATGCAGGCTCCGACAAAGCGTTTTCGGGCAAAACGCATCAGACAAAAGCTCCCGGCGGGCGCCGGCGGCGGGAGCGGCAATGGAGCATAGGGCGGCTCGGCGGGCAATGCGGGGATGGGGCAATATCAATACTTCAGGCTGTGCGGATGATCGCATGTTCGCTAAGCCATGAAGATGTCATTCCCGGCGTCGCGCAGCGATGAGCCCGGAATCTCGAGATTCCCAGATGTGCTATTGCGCATCTGTGGTCTGGTGCTAACGCACCATCCCGGAATGACGGGCAAACCTGAATTCGTTCGTAATATGTTGAAACAGCCATGACAGAAACCGACGTCATCATTATCGGGGCGGGGCATAATGGCCTCACTTGCGCGGCCTATCTGGCGATGGCCGGGCTGCGCGTGAAGGTGGTCGACCGCCGCAGGGTGGTCGGTGGCGCCGCGGTCACGGAGGAGTTTCATCCGGGTTTCCGCAATTCGGTGGCGGCCTACACGGTCAGCCTGCTCAACCCCCGGATCATAGCGGATCTGAGATTGCCCGCACACGGCCTGCGCATCGTCGAGCGCCGCGCGCAGAATTTCCTCCCCGCCAGCGATGGCCGCTATCTCCTGACCGGCGAAGGCCGCACCCGTCAGTCGATCGCCAGGCTCAGCGAACGCGACGCGACCAGGTTCGAGGCATTCGCGCGCGAACTTGAGGCGATCGCCGATGTATTGCGGCAATTCCTGTTGCGCGCGCCGCCGAATATCGTGGAAGGGCTCAGTGCGGGTTCGATCCGCGAAGCCCTCAATGCGCTCGGCACCGCGAACATCTTGCGAAGGCTCACGCTGGAGCAGCAGCGCAGCCTGCTCGATCTGTTCACGCGCTCGGCCGGCGAGATGCTGGACGACGCCTTCGAGAGCGATCTGGTCAAGGCGCTCTACGGGTTCGACGCCATTGTCGGCAATTACGCCAGCCCTTATGCCGCCGGCTCGGCCTATGTGATGCTGCACCACGCGTTCGGCGAGGTGAACGGCAAGAAGGGCGTCTGGGGCCACGCCATCGGCGGCATGGGCGCGATCACGCAGGCGATGGCGAAGGCGGCCCGCGGCCATGGCGTCGACATCGCGCTGGAGGCCGGCGTGCGCGAGGTGATTGTGGAACGCGACCGCGCCGTCGGCGTGATCCTCGACAATGGCGAAACCGTGCGCGCGAAATATGTCGCCTCCAGCGTCAATCCGAAACTGCTGTATACGCGGCTGGTGCCGCCGGAGGCGTTGCCGACGGATTTTCTCGGCCGCATCAGGAACTGGCGCAACGGCTCCGGCACGTTCCGGATGAACGTCGCGCTTAGCGCCCTGCCCTCGTTCACGGCCCTTCCAGGCACCGGCGATCATCTCACCGCCGGGATCATCATCGCGCCTGATCTCGGCTATATGGACCGCGCCTGGCTGGACGCCCGCGCGCAGGGCTGGAGCCGCGAGCCGGTGGTCGAGGTGTTGATCCCTTCAACCCTCGACGACACCCTCTGTCCGCCAGGCCAGCACGTTGCGAGCCTTTTTTGCCAGCATGTCGCGCCGGAATTGCCCGGCGGCCGATCGTGGGACGACCATCGCGAAGAGGTCGCCGATCTCATGATCGCGACGGTGGATAAATACGCGCCGGGTTTTGCCGCCAGCGTCATCGGCCGCCAGGCGCTTTCGCCGCTCGACCTCGAGCGCCAGTTCGGGCTGCTTGGCGGAGACATCTTCCATGGCGCGCTGACGCTGAATCAATTGTTCTCGGCGCGGCCGATGCTCGGCCATGCCGATTATCGCGGCCCGCTGAAGGGCCTTTATCACTGCGGCAGCGGCGCGCATCCCGGCGGCGGCGTCACCGGCGCTCCCGGCCACAACGCCGCGCGGGTGATCCTCGGGGATCACCGCGCGCTGTTTGGATGAGGGCGAGTTAGGTTCATCATGCCGGGGCTTCGTCCCGGCCATGACGAGAATTTGAATTCACGCCGGCTTCGTCCCTTCGACCGTGCCGGTCGGCCCCTCGCTGAGCCAGCGATAGATCACGCCACCGAGCACGCCGCCGATCAGCGGCGCGACCCAGAACAGCCACAGTTGGCTCAGCGCCCATCCGCCGACGAACAACGCCGGACCGGTGCTGCGCGCGGGATTGACCGACGTGTTGGTGACGGGGATGCTGACCAGATGAATCATCACCAGCGTCAGCCCGATCGCCAGCGGCGCAAAGCCGGCCGGGGCACTGCCATGGGTGGCACCCATGATGATGAAGAGAAACATCATCGTCATCACGACTTCCATGATGAAGCACGCGTACAGGCTGTACTGACCAGGCGAATGCGCATCATATCCGTTCGCGGCAAAACCCTTGGCCACCTCGAATCCGGCGGCGCCGCTTGCGATCACATACAATAGCGCCGAAGCCGCGACGGCGCCGATCACCTGCGCGATGATATAGGGCGCGATCTGTCCGGCCGGGAAACGGCCGCCGGCGGCGAGGCCCACCGTCACAGCGGGGTTGAGATGGCAACCCGACACATGACCGATGGCATAGGCCATCGTCACGACGCTGAGCCCGAAGGCCAGCGACACCCCGACCAAGCCGATGCCGACGTGCGGAAACGCCGCCGCGATCACCGCACTGCCGCATCCCGCAAAGGTCAGCCAGAACGTCCCAATCGCCTCGGCGGCATATTTCTTCGCATTCATTTTTAACCCCCACTGGTCATTAACGACCACAACTAGAACGGGATCGAACGACAGAATTAAGGCCACGCAGATTGCCGAGCCGCGCGAGCGCAAATTTTGCACCGCGCAAAAGGCGTCGCAACTTCGGTGGCGGCGTCCAGGCCACCTAAGTCCAGTGTCGGTATCAGCCTGCCGGCCAGTGGATACCAATCGTGGACAACCCATGGGTGGATGAGGGAAAAAGCTGTGCGTTGAGGCAATGCCGCAGAGCGGCAAAAATCAGCACTCCGGTGTTCGACCACCTTTCAAAGAGATATGATTGTCATGGCCGGCGGTGGGGGGATGGGGGTCGTGCCGGTTTGAAGGAGCAGCATTTTCGAAGGAGCAGCATTTTCAATGAAAAATGGGCTTTATTCGATTCACATCCACATGCTCGACGGCGTCAGGGGCCGCGACAGTGGCGTGCTCATTCTCCGAGACGGCGAATTCCTCGGTGGAGGTCCCTATTTCTGGTCGATCGGCTCGTACACCGTCGGCAAGGGGACCTGGAAGGGTGAGTTGCGCACCAACCAGCACACGCCCTTTCCTGACCCTTTCGTTCGTCCGCTGTTCGCCGGGCAGGAAGTCACCAGCGGGTTTTCAGGCACCTTTACCGACGATCAGGCCGAAGTGTTCGGCACCACCCTGGCCGGAAACCGAAGCCTGAGTTTTCACGCGACGCTGCGGTGGTTGGCGGACGAATGAGACGGGCGCGCGTCGCAGTGCGCCCTCGCAAATGACGCGGACAACCGGTTGACAAGTCAGTGGACAGGCCGTGGAAAACCGGTGGATCACGGGAGGATAATCCCGTGGAGAAGCGGCTGCGTTTGCTGTGCAAAATCGTCGGCTAAACCGGTGGAAAAGCCGGGTATGGGTCAGCGAGTAACCTGTGAAAAACCGGTAGTGTCTCAGTTTGAAATTTTGCGAGGCTGGCCAGGCCAAAGCCTAAGACAGGCAAAAGCGAGCACGCCGACAAAGAACCCCGGAATGGTGTCTTCGCTGTAACCGGATTCGATCCGAGAGCCGATGATCCCGCCTGAAGTTCCGCACGCCAGCAGCCCACAGACCCAAATTCCAGAAGGTGCGCATATCCACCTCCCTTGTGAAGCTTACCGCTAAGCATTACCCTTTCTGAATGCTTAGTGCGAAAGCAGGAGGCTTTATGGCCAAGTTTGTGAGATTTACCGATTCCTTGAATTCCCGGAACGGTCCCGCCGAGCAGAGCGTTTACATCAACCCGGAGCATGTCCGGATAGTTCGCAAGGACTATGAATACGGAGGCGGTAGCGTCATCGGCCTGGTGGATATGATGTCCCGGTCCGCGAAGACTTGGACAAAGTAATAGGGATGCTTTCCAGTGCCCCGAGGCCCTAAAGGCGAAAAGCGTCCCACCGACGCCATCGGCAATGCCATCATGATCGCCAAGATCGCCACCGGTGAAATCGAAGATATCACCACCGAGGACGGCAAGAACGCCGCCGCCGTGGCGCTGGGGCGCATGGGCGGAAAAGCGCGGGCGGCAGGTATGACGGCCAAAAGGCGGAAAGAGATCGCCGCCAAGGCCGCCGATGCCCGTTGGAACAGAGCTAAGTAAGCTTCTTGCTGTCCCAAAGAGCAACGCACTCCCCCTAATCCACCGCCGGGACCGAATGATGCTCGTGCGTGATGGTCCATCGCCCTTCGATTTTGCGCAGTCCGACCGTCAGGCGAAAATCCAGGCCTTTGGGTTTGCCGTCTATTCCAGGTTCAGCGCAGCGCATGGTTGCCACGACAAAGGCGACATCGTTGCTGGCGGTGATGCTCATGTTGGTGACATCGAAGGAGACCGGATCGCTCGACCAGGAAAAAAGGTGTTCCACGTCTGCCGATAGGCCTCGATGCCGCGGGATTGAAACGGCGGCGGGACGTCGAACATGACGATATCGGGAGCGTGGTTTTTGAGAATCCCTTCTATATCCCTGCGCCGCACGGCAGCGGTCCAGGACTCGATCACCTCGCGGACAGCCGCATCATCTCCTGAATTACTTTGGCCCCTATCCATCCAAAATCCTCCAGATCAAGTCGCTGCCAGTTGCAGGCTGCCACAGGACGTTGCGCCCAGTGCCCGTCCGACAGGCCCGCGCAAATATTTTCTGCTCTTAGCGGGTAACAATTTCAAACCCGCACACTACCGACCGGGATGTGCGTTTGATATCGACAGATTGTGGGGCATACCCCGGCTACGGAGACGAAGATGCTGGATCACGTCACCTTTGGCGTCAGCGAAGTCAGGCGATCGCAGGCGTTTTACGATCAGGCATTGCGCCCGCTTGGCATCGAACGCCTCTGTACCGAAGACGACTGCGCCGGCTATGGCGCCAACGACAAGGCTTTTTTCTGGATCGGCCTCAAAGGCGCGCCGCAAACCGGGGCCCATGTCGCCTTCACGACGCCGGACAGGGAAACCGTCGATCGGTTCTACCGGGCCGCGCTCGCGGCCGGCGGAAAGGACAACGGCGCACCCGGGCTGCGTCCGCATTATCACGAGAATTACTATGGCGCGTTCGTGCTGGATCCCGACGGCCACAACATCGAGGCTGTCTGCCACCGCAAGATCGCGTAAGCATTATTGCGCCTTCTGCGTCAATCATCCGGATCGTTCATGACCCTTACGCCCGCCACCCACCGCGCCAGCTTCCCCATCGGCAGCGAACAAACCGCCAAGCGCGTAGCCGATCTCCTGACCGAAAGCTTTTTTGAGGACCAGGCCGCGATCGCGGCGTTCGAGCGCCCTGACGGGCGCTGGAGCATTAACGTGCATTTCGCAGAGCCGCCCGATCAAGAACTCGATTCGCGAACTCGTACGTCTTGCCGCCGGCGACGACGTCGCGCTGGACGTCGCGTTCGATACCGTCGAGGCCAGGGACTGGGTCAAGGCCACGCTTGAGGAACTGGTGCCGGTGCGCGCGGGGCGATTTGTCGTGCATGGCCAGCATGACCGCGCGCGCATTCCGCCCAACAAGCTTGGCATCGAGATCGAGGCGGCGCTGGCGTTCGGCACCGGCCATCACGGCACCACGCGCGGCTGCCTGTTGCTGCTCGACGAGGTGCTGAAAGCCTGGCTTCCGAGGCGCGTGCTCGACCTCGGGACCGGCACCGGGGTGCTCGCCATCGCCGCGGCCAAGGCGTTGCGGATCAAGGTGCTCGCCAGCGATATCGATCCGCTGTCGGTGCAGGTGGCGCACGAGAACGCACGTCTCAACGGGACCGGCGATTGGGTCGAGACGATCCAGGCAACGGGATTCTCGGCGCCGCATTTCGCCGAACGCGGCCCGTTCGATCTGGTGCTGGCGAATATTCTCGCCAATCCGCTGCGCCAGATGGCGACCCCGATGGCGCGGCATCTGGCGCCATCCGCGCTGGTCATTCTATCGGGGCTGTTGCCGCACCAGGCGCAAAGCGTGATCGCCGCCTATCGGGCGCGCGGACTTGTTCTGAAACGGCATATTCAAATCGAAGGCTGGAGCAGCCTGTTGATGCGGAAAGTCGGATAAGCGCGACGATATCTTACCGTCATTCCAGGGCGCGCGGAGCGCGAGCCTCGGATGTGCAATTGCACATCGGGGAATCTCGAGATTCCGGATATTGTCCTGCGGACCATTCCGGAATGGACTACACTGACAATCTTCGGCCTGCCCTCATGGCTTCTGCGGGTTACGACCGGCCGCGCCCTTTTCCTCGCGCAAGGTACGCTTGACGCGCGTCTCGATGAAACGGTCCAGGATTTGAACGATAACGCCGCGTTGCTTTTTTTCGGTCGAGGGACCGGACCCATTGCCAACGGACGAACCAGGCCCGCCGGCCGGAGGCGAGATCTTCTCAAACATAAAAGCGGGCATGGGGCATCCCCTCGTGTTGAGTTGAGACACTCCTGGCATTCTCCCGGACCGCGTCAGACGAACGGTTTTATGACACCAACCGTTTTATCCCCGCCTAATGCACGTGGATTAATTCAAGCATAAGTTATACCAAATGCCAAAGCATTTGCGGCGCATTGCAGACTTCTTCACCTGCTCCTAAAGTAGCGGGACGATGTTCGAAGCCCATTTCCAGACATTCGAGGAACCCGAAAGCGGTGTGGCGCTGACGGCGCGGCTCTCCGCGTTCCGCGAGGAACTGGCGCTGCGGAAGCTGACCGGGTTTGTGATTCCACGCGCCGACCAGCAGCAAAACGAATATGTCGCGCCTTCGGAAGAGAGACTGGCCTGGCTCACCGGCTTTACCGGGTCCGCTGGCCTCGCCATCGTGCTTGGCCGGGAAGCCGCTGTTTTCGTCGATGGCCGCTATACGCTGCAGGCGGCCAAGCAGGTCGACACCAAGGCCTGGAACATTGAATCATTGATCGATCCGCCGCCCGAGACCTGGCTGACCAGACATCTGACCACCGGCGACCGCCTCGGATTCGATCCCTGGCTGCATACCTCGGCGGCCGCGGAACGGCTGGCCGCGGCCTGCGCCAAGGCGGGCGCGGAGTTGGTCGCTGTCGACAGCAATCCACTGGACGCGGTGTGGACCGAGCGGCCCGCCCCGCCGCTTGGTGCGGTCGCCGTTCATGGCCCGCAATTTTCGGGGGAAGCGGAAACCGAAAAACTCGCCCGGATTCACCAGGAGATCGCCAGACTGGGCGTCGATGCGCTGGTGCTGTCGGATTCGCACGCGGTGGCGTGGACCTTCAATATCCGCGGCGCTGACGTCTCGCATACGCCGTTACCCTTGTCCTATGCGCTGGTGCCGAAGGACGGCCGCCCCATCGTCTTCATCGACCACCGCAAGCTCTCCAATAGCGCCCGCGACCATCTCGAACAGACCGCTGACGTCGCGGAACCGGACGCACTGACGCCAAAGCTCATCGAACTGGCGCGCAGCGGCGCTTCGATCGAGCTCGACAGCGCCACCGCCGCCGACGCGCTGAGCCGCCTGATATCAGCGGCCGGCGGCAAGCCGGTGCGCGGCAATGATCCGGTCAGCCTGCTCAAGGCCGTCAAGAACGCGACCGAGATCGCGGGCGCCAAATCGGCGCATCGGCGCGACGCGGTAGCGCTGACGCGATTTCTCGCCTGGATCGATCGCGAGGCCCCCTCCGGCGCGCTGACCGAGATCGATACCGTCGAGGCGCTGGAAACCTTCCGCCGCGACACCGGCGCCCTGAAAGACGTCTCGTTCCCGACCATCGCCGGTACCGGGCCGAACGGCGCCATCGTGCACTACCGTGTCACCCGCAAGACCAACCGGCGGATCGCGCCGGGCGATCTGCTGCTGATCGACTCCGGCGCGCAATATGAAGACGGCACCACCGATGTCACCCGCACCATCGCGATCGGCGCGCCGACACAGGAAATGCGCGACCGCTTCACCCGTGTATTGCGCGGCCATATCGCGATCGCGTGCGCACTGTTCCCCGACGGCACCACCGGCGCCCAGATCGACACGCTGGCGCGGCAATTCCTGTGGCAGGCCGGCATCGATTTCGAACACGGCACCGGCCACGGCGTCGGCAGTTACCTGTCGGTGCATGAAGGCCCGGCGCGGATTTCCAAACTCGGCACCACGCCGCTGCGCCGTGGCATGATCCTCTCCAACGAGCCCGGCTATTACAAGACCGACGGCTTCGGCATCCGGATCGAGAATCTGGAACTGGTTGTGGCCACCGAGATCGCGGGCGCCGAGAAGCCGATGAATGCGTTCGAGACGCTGACGCTGGCGCCGATCGACCGCCGTCTGGTCGATCTAAACATGCTGAACGCCGATGAACTGAGCTGGCTCAACGAGTACCATGCCAAGGTGCGTCACGCGGTCCGCTCCCATATCGACGAGGCCACCAAAGTGTGGCTCGACGCCGCGACGGCACCGCTGTCGCTTTGAGTGGTTTGAATCATCGCGGTCGGCTCTCCTTCACCTCTCCCCTTGTGGGAGGGGGAGCTCACCGTCACAGCTGAAGCAGCGAGTGATTTTCACCGCCTCCCGAAAAGCGAATAGCCGCATTCCGAAACGGCCGTTTTCCCCCTGAAGGATACCGCCTAAGTCTGATTCACAGGATTGGATCAGATGCACGGAGTAGTGGGCAAGCCGCCGGGTGCGGCAACCGGCAAGACCAGCGACGCGCCACCGCGGATCATGCTGCTGTTGCTGGTCGCCATGACCGGCGTTGCGCCGATTTCGCTCTATATGCTGGTGCCGGCGCTGCCGGTGCTGGCCACCACATTTGGCCGCGATATCTCGATCGCGCAGATGACGGTGTCGCTCTACATGGTCGGCATCGCCTGCTCGCAGATCATCATGGGACCGCTGTCCGACAAGTTCGGGCGTCGTCCGGTGCTGCTGGCCGGGCTCGGCCTGATGGTGGTGGCGAGCGCCGCCTGTATCTTCGCCGAGAGCTTGCCGCAATTGATCGCGGCGCGCTTTCTGCAAGCGCTGGGTGGCGCCACCGGAATGGTGGTGAGCCGCGCCATCATCCGCGACCTCTACAGCCGCGAACGCATCGGCGCCATGATCAGCCTTGTGATCGCTGTCATGATGATCGCACAGATGCTGAGCCCGTTGACCGGCGGCCTGCTGGAAACCGCATTCGGCTGGCGCTCGATCTTCTATGTCATCACCGCCGCATCCATCGTCATTGCGGCCGCCATCGCCCTGTCGCTGCCCGAAACCCGCCGCGACCGCGTCGAGGCTGGTGGATTTCGCGGCGATGTCGGCAAGCTGTTCAGGAGCCGCGCCTTCATCGGCTACGTGCTGTGCCAGGTGCTGGCTTCGCAGATCATCTTCACCTTCGCCGGCGGCGGACCTTATATCGTGGTCATGCAGATGGGCCGCTCCGGCGCCGAATACGGCGCGTGGTTTGCGACCTCGGGATTCGCCTACCTGATAGGCAATTTGTGCTGCGTCCGCTTCGCGCCGCGGCACTCGCTGGAAAAACTGATCTGGTTCGGGCTCGCGCTGCAACTGCTGGGCAGCCTGTTGAACCTGATATGGGGTATTGCCGGGCTGAACGCGGCGCCGTCATGGCTGTTCATCACCCAGATGCTGGTGATGTTCGCCAATGCCTTCGTGATGTCGAATTCGGCGGCCGGCGCCATCAGCGTGCGCCCGGAAGCTGCGGGTACCGCATCGGGAGCGATGGGATTTCTTCAAATGGGCCTCGGCTCGTTTCTTTCGCAGTTCGGCGCCTATCTCGGCGGGCACTTTACGACGACGGTACCGCTCAACGCGGCTGTCTTTGTTCTATCGATCGCCTGCGCCTCGACGATGGTGTTCCTGGTACCGCGCCGCACGGTGGTGGTCAGCGAGCAGTTGATCGAGCAGGCGGAAGAGGAAGAGTCCGGGATGCTGTAGGGAATTACCTACCTGGCAAAGACGACGGTCCATTGCGAGGAGCGACGAAACAATCCATTCTTTCTTTGCGCCACGCCATGAATCGCTTCGCTCGCAATGACGGCGGCTCCAATCGTCATTCCCCGACCAGCTTCAGCCACTCGTCTTCCGTCAGCACGGGCACACCATGCTTCTTGGCCTCGGCGAGTTTCGAACCGGCGCCGGGGCCTGCGACCACGTAATCGGTTTTCTTCGACACCGAGCCTGAGGCCTTGGCGCCGAGCCGCTCGGCGGTCGCCTTGGCTTCGTCGCGGGTCATTTTCTCGAGCGCCCCCGTAAAGACCACGGTCTTGCCGGCAACGGCGGAATTGCTCTTCGGTTTCTCGGCATCGATAATGCGAACCTCTTTGGTCAGCCGTTCAACAATGCCGCGATTATGGCTCTCGCCGAAATAGGCCTTGATGCTGGCAATGACGGTGTCGCCGATCTGGTCGAGCGCGTCCATCTCGGCGATGGCCTCCTCGTCGTCGTTGGCCACCCTCAAGCAAGCATCGTGAAATGCGGTCCACGACCCGTAGCCGCGCGCCAGCGCCAGCGCCGTGGTTTCGCCGACATGACGCATCCCGAGTGCGAAGATAAACCGCTCCAGCGCGATCCTTCGCCGATTCTCGATCGCGGCAAACAAATTGCGGACTGAAGTCTCGCCGTAGCCTTCGATCTGCTCCAGCTTGAGCCTGGGGTTGCGCGCCGGCAGCGTGAAGATATCGGCGGGTTCCTTCACCCACCCCTGTTCGAAAAAGAATTCAATCTGCTTTTCGCCGAGCCCGTCGATATCGAAGGCGCGGCGCGAGGCGAACAATTTCAGGTGTTCGATCTTCTGATAGGGACAGGCGAACTCGCCGGTGCAGCGGGCGCGCGAACCCTCCTCGCCGGTCGCCGTTTCCTCGCGCACAACATCGGTGTGTAGCGGGCACGGACATTTCTTCGGAAAGTGATATTCCCTGGCATTCGCCGGCCGCTTGTCGATCACGACATCGACGATCTGAGGAATGACGTCGCCGGCGCGCTGGACCACGACGGTGTCGCCGATCCGGATATCGCGGCCCTCGCGCAATTGCTCGCCGTCGCCGCCGATACCTCTGATGTAGTCCTCATTGTGGAGTGTGGCGTTCTGCACAATGACGCCGCCGACGCCGACCGGTTCAAGCTTGCCGACCGGCGTGAACGAGCCGGTGCGCCCGACCTGGATCTCGATGTCCCGCAGCACAGTCATGGCGCGCTCGGCCGGGAATTTGTGCGCGATCGCCCAGCGCGGCGTGCGCGACACGAAGCCGAGGCGCTCCTGCCAGTCGAGCCGGTCCACTTTGTAGACGACCCCATCGATGTCGTAGTCAAGCTTGGCGCGCTGCTCCTCGATCTTGTGATGGAACGCGATCAACTGCTCGACCGAGTGACACAGCCTGGTCAGCGGATTGGTCTTGAAGCCGCAGCGCTCGAACCAGGAGATCATGCCCGATTGGCTGTCGGCCGGCGTCTGGCTCATCTGTCCCCAGGCATAGGCAAAGAAACCGAGCGGACGCGAGGCGGTGATGCCGGGATCCTTCTGGCGCAATGAGCCTGCCGCCGAATTGCGCGGATTGGCGAAGATGGTGTCGCCGGCAGCCTTCTGCCGCTCGTTGAGCGCCAGAAAGGCCTGCTTGGTCATGTACACCTCGCCGCGCACTTCACAGATGTCGGGTATGTTGCGGCCCTTCAATTTCTTCGGCACGTCCTCGAGCGTGCGGATATTTGCCGTGACGTCCTCGCCCTCGGCGCCGTCGCCGCGCGTGGCGGCGGTGACGAGTTCACCGCCCTCGTAACGCAGCGACATCGAGAGCCCGTCGATCTTCGGCTCGGCACTGAAATCGATCTCCTCCTCGTCGCTCAATTTGAGGAAACGCCGGATGCGACCGACGAAATCGATGACATCTTCCTCGGCAAAGGCATTGTCGAGCGACAGCATCGGCAGCGCGTGCCGCACCTTCCTGAATTGTCCCGATGGCGCCGCGCCGATTTTCTGCGAGGGCGAATTGCCAGTGACGAATTCCGGAAATCGGGCTTCGATGGCGTTGAAGCGCTTGCGCAGCGTGTCGTATTCGGCGTCGGAAACCTTCGGCGCATCGTCCTGATAATAGCGCTTGTCGTGCCCCTCGATTTCGAGCGCCAGCCGTTTGTGCTCGACCTTGGCCTGCGCTTTGGTGAGCGTGTCGACGGCGGGGGGAGATTTCGTCTTTGCTGTCTTGGCCATGGCTATTGAATACGACGAAGTCGATTTGGAGAAAAGGCGGCGACGCGGCTTCTAACCTCGCCCGCTTGGAGGACGAGGAAGCAGGTCACGCCATCGCCGCTTTCAGCAGCCGTTCCGCGGCCGCCCTCGCCTCGGCGGTGATCTCTGCGCCGGCCAACATGCGGGCGATTTCCTCGCGGCGGTGATCGGCGGCGAGCGCGTTGACGCGGGTGGCGACGCGCTTGCCCTTGTCGAGCGCGTCCTTTGAAATGAGCAAATGCTGATTGGCGCGCGCGGCGACCTGCGGCGCATGGGTCACCGCCATCACCTGCACCTTGCCCGCCAGCCGCGCCAGCCGCGCGCCGATGGCGTCGGCCACCGCGCCACCCACACCCGTGTCGATTTCGTCGAACACCAGCGTGGGCGCCGAACCGCGATCGGACAGCACCACCTTGAGCGCCAGCAAAAACCGCGACAACTCACCGCCGGAGGCCACTTTCATCAGCGGACCCGGTTTGGTGCCGGGATTGGTCTGGACCCAGAACTCGACGCGATCGAAACCCTGCGGCCCCGGCGATTTCGGATCGGACTCAACCTGCGTCATGAACTTCGCGCGCTCGAGTTTCAGCGGCGCGAGTTCGGCATTGACGGCCTTGTTGAGCTTCTCCGCGGATTTGGTGCGGGCAGCGGAAAGTTTGGCCGCGGCCGCGCCGTAGCGCTTGTCGGCTTCGGCTGCCGTTGCTTCCAGCTTTTTCAGCTGATCGGCGCCGGCGTCGATCAGCGCCACGTCCGAAGCGTATTTCGCGGCCAGTGCGGCGAGACCGTCGACCGGCGTCGAATATTTACGCGCCGCGGCGCGCAAAGCGAACAGCCGCTCTTCGATGCGTTCGAGTTCTGACGGATCGAAATCCGCCGCGATCAGGGCCGCGGTGAGATGCTGGTCGGCTTCCTCCAGCGCGTTGATGGCGGCATCGATCGCCCTCACGGCGGGTTCGACCAGGGCGGGCGAATTGCCGGCCCGCCGCTCCAGCCGGCGGACCGCCGCCGATAGGGCCGCGACCGGCGAATGATGACCGCTGACGGCGTCCTGTGCCTCGCGCAGATCGGTCGCGATCTTCTCGCCCTGCATCATCGTGGTGCGGCGCCCGGCGAGCACGGTCTCCTCGCCGTCCTTTGGCGCAAGCTTCTTCAGCTCATCGGCGGCATGGCGCAGATAGTCCGCTTCGCGGGCCGCGCGCTCCATGCCGGCGCGATGTTCGTCGAGCACGCCGTTGGCGGCGCGCCTGGCGTCCCACAGCACTTCCAGCGCGGCGACCTCCTTCTCAAGGCCGGCAAACGCGTCGAGCAATTGGCGGTGGGTCGAGGCATCGACCAGCGCGCGCTCGTCATGCTGGCCGTGAATTCTCGACCAGTGCCGCGCCGACCGCCTTCAGGGTCTGCACGCTGATCGCCTGATCATTGATGAAGGCGCGGGTACGGCCATCGGCGAGTTGCACCCGGCGCAGGATCATCTCGCCGGTATCGTCGAGGCCGTTGTCGCCAAGAACCACGCCAAGAATTGCCGATGCCGGGTGGCCCTTGGGGACATCGAACACCGCGGTGACCTGGCCCTGTTCCGCGCCATGGCGCACCAGGCCCGCGTCGCCGCGGCCGCCGAGCGCCAGCGCGAAGGCATCAAGGAGAATGGATTTGCCCGCCCCGGTCTCGCCGGTCAGCACCGCAAGACCACGGGAAAACTCGATATCGAGCCGTTCGATCAGGACGATGTCACGGATCGAAAGACGCGCCAGCATGCGAAATCAATTCCTAGCGAGGCCCAGTTTCTTGAAGGCCTGTGAAATATAGGACCCTCTGTCCTCGGTCGGCTCGACGCCGCCGGACTTTACAAGATTATAGGCGTCTTTGTACCAGCGGCTGTCGGGAAAATTATGCCCGAGCACGGCGGCGGCGGTTTGCGCCTCGCTGACGATGCCGATCGCCATATAGGCCTCGGTCAGCCGGGCCAGCGCTTCCTCGACATGCCGCGTGGTCTGATACTGGGTCACCACGGTCTTGAAGCGGTTGATGGCGGCGGTGTAGTTGCGCTTTTGCATGTAATAGCGGCCGACATTCATTTCGCGGCCGGCGAGCTGGTCGCGCGCGGCTTCGAGCTTGGACTTGGCGCTGACGGCATATTCCGACGTCGGGTATTTGCGGACCACCTCTTCAAGCGCGGCAATGGCCTTCTCGGTACGGCCCTGATCGCGGGTGACGTCCGGAATCTGGTCGTAATGCGAGGCCGCGATCAGATATTGCGCATAGGCGGCATCGGGGCTGCCCGGATGCAAGGTCACGTAACGGGTCGCCGCACCAATGCAGCTGTCGTAGTCATTGGCATTGTAAAAGGCGTAGGCCGACATCAGCAGCGATTTACGGGCCAGGTCCGAATAAGGATGCTGGCGATCGACTTCCTCGAATTTCTTCGACGCCTCCTTCGGACTGTGCTTCTCGTTCATCAGGAACAAGCCCTCATTATAGAGCTTTTCCGCAGGCTCTTCGACGAAGGTGTCGTCCTTGGAGAAAACCTTGTCCCACGCTTCGGTAGCCGAACTGCATCCACTCAACGGGATCGCGATAACGGCCAAGCTTGCCGCCAGACGCAGCGGCAGCGCAAACCTGCGTAGAACCGACGATGTCGTGTGAAATGCGAGCGTCATGCGCTGTATCGACATAAAATCAAAGACCTGACGCCTGTGCTGTGATGCGGTGCCCACCGCGCGCCCCGAATATGGTCATGAACCCAGCGCATGGACGCCGCAGATGAGTGCTCGCGGCGCCATCCATGCACCGCATGTCTGTTTAGCCGAAAATAGTCCCTTAACCAACCGGATAAGCAGGCATTTCGCCCGGATTAAGGCGGTCCCGTGGCAAGCGGCCAATCATGGTTACTGCGCGCGGATCGACCAGGAAAGTCAGGACATTTCACAGAGGAAAGTCACGACATTTTGCAGGCGAAAGTCAGGAGACGCTCGAAGGCGACGCTCAGGACATTTCGCAGGCGAAAGTCAGGACATTTCGCAGGCGAAAGTCAGGACACGTCGGGCCCGTAGGCCGGGGCGACCATGCCGCCCACCATGCCACTGCCGGCTTCGGCATGACCGCGCGAACGGCGCGCCGTTTCCGCCTCGACCACCCGCCACGCGCTGCGATCGGCCAGCAGGGCCGTCAGCACCCCGTAATTGAGCTTGTGGCCACCACGCACCGAGCGATAGGCGCCCAGCAACGGCAGACCGGCGAGCGCGAGGTCACCGATCACGTCGAGAACCTTGTGGCGCGCACATTCGTCGGGATAGCGCAGGCCTTCGACGTTGAGGATGCGGGTTTGATCGTACACCACCGAATTCTCAAAGGACGAACCGAGCGCAAAACCCGCGCTCCAGAGCCGCGCCACATCATTCATGCATCCGAAAGTGCGGGCGCGGCAGATCTCGCGGCGGAACCGCTCGGGGTTGAGATCGATCGTATAATTCTGACGGCCGATCACCGGATTGGGGAAATCGATCTCGATCTCGGCGCGGAAGCCAGCCGCATAGGGCCGCAACTCGCCGAACGACTCGTTTATCGCGATCCGCACCGGCTTCAACACCTGGATGAAACGGCTCGGCGCGGACTGGGTGACGACACCGGCCTGATCGATCGCGGCGACGAAAGCGGCGGCGCTGCCATCCATGATCGGAACTTCCGGACCATCAACCTCGATCGTGGCGTTATCGACGCCCATGCCCCGAAGTGCAGCAAGCACGTGTTCGGCGGTAGAAACCAGCGGGCCCTCACGATCGCCAAGCACGGTTGCGAACTCGGTAGCGATCACAGCTTCCGCCGAAGCCCGTACTTCGCGATCACGACCGTCGAGACCGGTGCGGACAAAAACAAAGCCCGCATCGACGGATGCAGGCCCGATCGTCAAACTCACCGGTAAACCGGAATGAACGCCGACACCTGTCACAGTGGCTTGCGACCGAAGCGTTGTCTGCCGGCTAAATCTCATGCTTAAACTGCCCACCGACTTTACCTAGAGATCAGACCGACCCAATCGAGGGTCGATTTGTCTCCGAAGTTTCCCCAAAGTCATGGCCGACCATAATCATTGCCTCAAAGCACGCCAACTCACGCTTTTTTACGGATTGTTACCCAATCTCTGCCGTATTCACGCCAAAGGTTAACCAAACTCCGCCCCGGGAAGGCACGGCTCCGGTTCTGTCATCAAACCATAAAATACATAATTAATCGTTTAATATCAGTTACTTGAGAAAGACGCCGACGTCGTTCAGCGGGCAAAAGAAGAAGGTCCCGGCTTGCTCCAGCCGGGACCTTTTACGTCATCAGAATTGTAACAAACTCAGTTCGACTGCCGGCGCAGGAAGGCGGGGATATCAAGATGGTCGTCGCCCTGTGGCGCCGGCGCAACAGGTGCCGGGCGACCGTGAGGGTCCAATCCTTGCGGCGCAGGCCGGCGGGCGTATTCTGATACCGGTTCATTGGCTGCGATTTGTTGTGCGACCGAGCGTTGCGGCCTGCGTTCCGGCAGCGGCGGCATCGGCGCTATCGCCGGACCCGAGGCGCGGGCCGCGATTGGCGGTTCGCTCTCTTCGTCGCGGCGGCCGAGGCCGACATTGGCGAGTTGCTGCAGCAGCGACATCCGGGTCTTTTGCGGATGCTCATCCTCGACTTCACCGCGGGCATGCCGGATTTCGTTCTGCGCGGGCATCGGCAGGTCTTCGAATTTCGGCATCCGTGGGGCGCGAATCGGCGAACGTTCGGCCGCTTGCGGGATGAACGTCTCGGGTGTTGCCGGCTCTTGGATCGCAACGGGAGCGACGTCATGATCCGGGAACAGCGACGGCTTCTGCGCGATCGGACGAACCGTGACATCGCCATAGGATGCGGGTTGCAGTGGCGCCGAAGCCGGCTGTGACATCTCTGGCGAGACCGCAGCAGCGATAGCCGCCAGTGCCGCACGTTCGACGCTGCCAGAAGAACGTTGCTGCGGCGCAACGGGGGCCGCTGACTGTGCGCCCGGCGTTTCCAGTTTCTGGGCGCGTTCGGCCAGGCGCTGGTTGTCGGCGCGCAGCCGCGCAGTCAGGTCGGCAAGGCGGGTATCCGGGGCCACGGCATTGGCAACCGGTGCCGACGGCGCCGCTGCGTTGCGCGAGATCAGAGCTTGTTCGATGCCGGTGGCAACAACCGAGACGCGAATCACGCCATCGAGAGTCTCGTCGAAGGTGGCGCCGACGATGATGTTGGCGTCCTGGTCGACCTCTTCGCGAATCCGGGTGGCGGCTTCGTCGACTTCGAACAGCGTCAGATCCTTGCCACCGGTGATCGAAATCAGAAGGCCACGGGCGCCCTTCATCGAGGAATCGTCGATCAGCGGATTGGCGATCGCGGCTTCCGCTGCGGTCAAGGCGCGCTTGTCGCCGGAAGCTTCGCCGGTGCCCATCATCGCCTTGCCCATTTCGCGCATCACGGCGCGGACGTCGGCGAAGTCGAGGTTGATCAGACCTTCCTTGACCATCAGGTCGGTGATGCAGGCGACGCCTGAATAGAGCACCTGATCGGCCATCGCGAAGGCGTCCGCGAAGGTGGTCTTTTCGTTGGCGACCCGGAACAGGTTCTGGTTCGGAATGATCAGCAGCGTGTCGACCACCTTGTGGAGTTCGGCAATACCGGACTCGGCGGTGCGCATGCGGCGCTGGCCTTCGAAGTGGAACGGCTTGGTCACGACGCCGACGGTGAGGATGCCCATGTCGCGCGCGGTCTTGGCGATGACCGGTGCGGCCCCGGTGCCGGTGCCGCCGCCCATGCCGGCGGTGACGAACACCATATTGGCGCCCGAGAGATGGTCGCGGATTTCATCGATGACTTCCTGGGCCGCCGCGGCACCGACATCGGGCTGCGAACCCGCGCCGAGGCCCTGGGTGACCTGGGTGCCCATCTGCACGATGCGCTCCGCCTTGGACATGGTCAGCGCCTGCGCGTCGGTGTTGGCGACGACGAAATCGACCCCCTGCAATCCGGCGGTGATCATGTTGTTGACGGCATTGCCGCCAGCCCCACCTACGCCGAAGACGGTGATCCGTGGTTTCAGCTCGCTGATGTCAGGGGGTGTCAGATTGAGTGCCATGGGTTGCCTCTCGATTACGCGCGCGTTGTTTCACCCCGGCCGACGGCCGCGGGAATTGGTGCAGGAGTTGATGAAAGTCGAAGGGTGCGGAAAAGATTCATCAGAAGCCCTCTCGAAGCCATCGTCCGACCTTTCCGAAATAGCCGTCAGTCCCTGTCCTGAGCTGCCGCGTATACCGCGGTTCGACGTGTTCAAGATGAGCGTATTGGGGATAGACCAGCAGACCCGAGGGGACCGCGAACGACGCGCTCTTCGCCTCATTGGGCAGCCGGCCAAAGCCGAGCGGACGGCCGATCCGTACCGAGCGGCTGAGGATTCGGGTTGCCAGTTCAAGGGTGCCAGAGAGCTGCGATGCGCCGCCGCTCAGGACCACGCGGGCCTTCGGCTCTGCCGCAAAGGGGGAATCGGCGAGCCGGTCCCTGACCATTTCAAAAATCTCCTCGGCACGGTGCCGAATAATATTCGCGATGGTGGCGCGGGATACGACCTGTGGAACATCCCGCTCGTTGTCGCCGGCAGACGGCACAGACATCAACTCGCGCGCGTCGGACCCACCGGTCAGCACGGTGCCATATAACGTCTTGATTCGCTCGGCATCCGCAATGCATGCGCTGATGCCGCGTGCAAGGTCCATGGTGATGTGTTGCCCGCCGAGCGCAAATCCACTGGCATGGACAAAGCGGCCGCCGGAATAGATCGCGATGGTGGTGGTGCCGGCGCCCATTTCGACCACGGCGGCGCCGATATCGACTTCGTCATCGGTCAAAACCGAAAGGCCCGCCACATAGGGGCTGGCCGCCATGGCTTCGACGTTGAGATGGCAGCGCTCGACCACCAGCATCAGGTTCCTGGCGACCGTGGCGTCAGCCGTGACGACGTTCATGTCGACTCCGAACTGCCGCGCCACCATGCCCTTGGGATCTCGAATGCCCTTGACGCCGTCCAGCGCATAACCGACCGGCAGCGCATGCAGCACCGTGCGGCCCTCGCCGGTGGCGTGATGCATGCCGGTGGAGGTGATGCGGGTGATGTCTGCGGATGTGACCGCGCCGCCCCTGATATCGGCTGCGGCCTCGATCAACTGACCCTGTAGCCGCCCGGCCGAGACCGACAGCAGGACCGATTTAACCCGGACCTTGGCCATGCGCTCGGCCAGCGCCACTGCCTGGCGCACCGCCTGCTCGCATTCGGCGAGATCGACGACCGCGCCGGCCTTGACGCCGCGCGACTGGATCTGGCTGTACCCGATCAGTTCGACCGCATGACTGCGCCCACGCAGGGCTTCGCTGGGCGGGCACGGCTTCAGCCGCGCAATCATGCAGGCAATCTTGCTGGTGCCGATATCGAGCGAGGCCACCAGCGCGGTGCGCTTCTGCGGCATGGGGCGCGTCTTCGGCGTCTGATTGCGATTGAAACCGGTCATGCGTCACCGGCCTTCTTCTTCGGCTTCTTGTCCTTGAACAATTCTTCGCGGGCCTTGGCGGCGTCATCCGACAATTGCACGGTCAGGCGATCCGGCAGGCGCATGTCGACGGCGACGATATCGCGGGAGAACAGCCGGTCCTCCTTGTCGAGCGTGCTCAGGGCTGCGAGCGCATTGCCGACCTCGTTTTCCGGCAGCCTTATATCGAGACCGTCCTTGAGCCGCAGGTTCCAGCGCCGCTCGCCGACGAAAATCACGGCTTTGGTCACCGAGGCGACCTGCGGATAGCGCGCGAGCAGCGCCAGGAAATCCTTGGCGCGGGTTTCGGCGCCCTTGCCCACCACCAGCGGCAGCGTCAGAAAGCGGCGCGACACGTAGGGCTCGAGCACCGCGCCGTCATCGGCAATCACCGACAGCCGACCATCCTGCTGCCACAGCGCGAAGGCCGTGCGTTCGACAATGTCGATCCGGAGCTGGCCGGGATAAAGCTTCTGCACCGTCGCGTCGCTGATCCAGGGATTGGCTTTCAGCTTGTCGCGCACCGCGGCGGCATCGAGGAACAGCAGCGAGGAGCGGCCATTGACGCCGCCGATCGCCAGCACCTCGTCCTGAGACAACTGCCGGCGGCCGTTGATTGCGACGGTGGTGATCCGGAATCCGGCCGAATTGGCGATCGCATTGCGGCTGTCACTCAGGGCTGCCGTGAATTCCTCGAGATGGCCACCCCTGACAATGCCGAAACCGGCACTGCCGAGCAGCAGCAACACGGTCGCGGCCACGCCGGCGCGGCGCGGAACGTGGCGCTCCATCAGCATGATCACGCGGGGCAGTTCTTCTGCGCGGTCGAGACGCTGCTTGGCCGGCGCGCGCCTTGATCTGGCGGCGGCGCGCCTGGCGTCCAGCCACTCGCGCAACAGCACGACCGCGCCAACGGCGGCCGCTTTCAGGTCAGCTTGGGGCCCCAGCGATCTCAGCGACCGGGCGAGGCGTCCTGCACCATCCATTGCACGAGCTCGTCAAATGTTGTGCCCGCAAAAAACTGCGAGCCCTGGCGCAGATGACGTCTTGGTCATGCCGGGTTGGGTGTTGGCCTCAACGCAGAAGAGGCCATTCGTTCCCTCGATGCGGTCGGCGAAGCGGAAATCCGCAACAGCTCACGCCCCGGCAGCCAAGCGCCACATGCGCCGCCAGCGTTAACCTTCGGACTTCCTGGTAAACAAAGTGTAAATCAGGTCGGCACGGGATGCGTTTTGATGTGTCCTAGGAACGCTTTGCCGAGCACTTGTAGGATTTTAGCAACGGATAAGCGCCGCTCGTCCGGCCCGACCGGTCATGACCGGCCGCTGTTTTGCGCGCGTTTTGCCGCCAGCGCGATCTGGCCCTGCAGAAAATCAATAAATTCGATCCCCTGCGCCTTGAGCGCCTTCGGATAGAGCGAGGCCTTGGTCAGGCCGGGCAAGGTATTGGTTTCCAGATAAATCGGCCCCTTCGCGGAGACAATGAAGTCCGAACGGGAATAGCCGCGGCATGACATCGCGTTGTGGGCCCGTACCGCGCGATCCATGATCTGTGCGCTGATGTCAGGCGTAAAACGCCCCGGGCAGATCTCCTGGGTCGATTTGGCCAGATACTTCGCCGTGTAGTCGAACCCGCCTTCTGCCGGGATGATTTCGATCGGCGGCAGTGCGATGACTGCGCCGTCGGGCTGCTCCAGCACGCCGCAGGTCGCCTCCACGCCCGAGACGAACGGCTCGATCACATATTCTTCCGTCCTGGCGGCGTTGCGGACGGCGACGAGGTCCTGCTTTGCGTTGACGTAGATCAGCCCATAGCTCGATCCATCCCGCGCCGGCTTGGCAATCAGCCGACCGTATTCGGCGAGCGCCTGCTCCGCATCCTCCAGCGCCACGCCGATCGGCGCCTTCACCCCGGCGAGGGCCGCGAATTGCTTGGCCGCTACCTTGTCGAAGGCCAGATGCGACGACGCCGAGCCGGAGCCCGTGAAGGCAATCCCGCGCATTTCGCACATCACCTGGAGTTCGCCGTTTTCCGCCTGGCCGCCATGCAGGCCCAGTACCAATAGACGGTCTTCGATCTTTGCGTTATCCAGCGCCTGTTCGATCGCGACGCCCTGGCCATCGGGCTTGAACGGGTCTTCGAACGGCCGCGAATGACCGAGCAACTCTTCGGACCGGACCTGACGTACACTGTCATCGACGTCCCAAAACCAAAGATCGGCTTGCGGCAACGCCTGATGCAGCGCCTGAGCGCTCGCCACCGAGACCAGCCGTTCCTTGTTGGTGCCGCCGAAAAGAATGGTAACCCGCATCAGCTTTGCTCGATTCCAATCCGCTTGATTTCCCAGTGTAACTCAATTCCGGAATTTTCCTTTACCCGCGCGCGAACCGTCTCGCCGAGGGTCTCGATATCATGGCCGGTCGCGGTACCGGTATTGATCAGGAAATTGCAATGCATCTCCGACACCTGCGCGCCGCCGACGCGCAGGCCGCGGCAGCCGGCGGCATCGATCAGCTTCCAGGCGCTGTTGTCATGCGGGTTCTTGAAGGTCGAACCGCCGGTTTTTTCGCGGATCGGCTGCGCGGCCTCGCGGTGGCTCTGCACCTCGTTCATCCGCGTGCGAATGGCGTCGGGCGCGGCGGGCAATCCGCGAAAACGCGCCGAGGTAAAAATGATGGACGGATCGACGCCGCTGTTGCGATAGACAAATTTCATATCGGCGTTTGTAAACCTGACTTGCTTGCCATCGCGGCCGACGCCGGATGCCTCGATCAGTACATCCCTGGTTTCGGAGCCATTGGCACCGGCGTTCATGCGCAGCGCGCCGCCGATAGTGCCGGGAATACCGAAGAAGAATTCCAGCCCGCTCAGGTTCGCCGCCGCGGCAGCTTCGGCGACGCGCTTGTCGAGCGCAGCAGCACCGGCGCTGACAATATCTTCACTGGCGCTGGTCTCACCAAAGCCTCGCGGGCTGAGCCGGATCACAACACCGGGCAAGCCGCCATCGCGCACGATCAGATTGGAGCCGACGCCGACGACATAGATTGAAAGCTCCTGCGGCAGGTTTGTGAGGAAATACGCCAGATCGTTTTCATCTGCCGGCGTGAACAGCACCTGCGCCGGCCCACCGACCCGAAACCATGTCAGTTCGGCAAGCGACTGGTTCGCCAGCAACCGCCCGCGCAAATCAGGCATCGCGGCTTTGAGATCGGGCGTAATGTCGGGGAAGGTCGGCACCTCTACCCCAGCGCCTTCAATTCGTCCGGCAAGGCGTAAGCCCATTGCGTGATGTTGCCGGCGCCGAGACAGACCACGAAATCGCCGCTGGTGGCGGTGTCGTGAATCAGGCGCGCGAGATTGGCAGGATGCTGCAACGCGATCACCTCGCGATGGCCATGCGCGCGCAGGCCGAGCACGAAATGATCGCGATCGATGCCGGCAATCGGCGCCTCGCCGGCCGGATAGACTTCGGCGACGACGACGCTGTCGGCGTCATTGAAGCAGGTGCAGAATTCCTCGAACAGCGATTGCAGCCGGGTGAAGCGATGCGGCTGCACTACGGCGATGATCTTGCCTTCAGTGGATTCCCGCGCCGCCTTCAGCACGGCGGCGATCTCGACCGGGTGATGGCCGTAGTCATCAATGATCGTGACGCCGTTCCACTCGCCGGTCTTGGTGAAGCGCCGCTTGACGCCGCCAAAGCCAGCGAGCGCCTTGCGGATGGTGTTATCGGACAAACCGAGTTCGTGCGCGACCGCGATCGCCGCCGTGGCATTTAGCGCGTTGTGCCGCCCCGGCATCGGCAACAGCAGATCCGGGATTTCATGCGTGGCCTCGGTCTTGCGGTTGCGGAACACGACCTTGAATTTCGAGCCGCCCCCCATTGGCGCAAGATCGACCAGCCGCGCATCGGCCTGCGGATTTTCGCCATAGGTGATGATGCGGCGATCCTCGATCTTGCCGACGAGGGTCTGCACCACGGGATGGTCGATACACATCACCGCGAAACCATAGAACGGCACGTTCTCGACGAAATTGCGGAACGCGTCCTGCACCGCGTCGAAGGTCTTGAAATGATCGAGATGTTCGGGATCGACATTGGTGACGATGGCGACATCGGCCGGCAGCTTGAGGAACGTGCCGTCGCTCTCGTCGGCCTCCACCACCATCCACTCGCCGGCGCCAAGCCGGGCGTTGGTGCCATAGGCGTTGATGATGCCGCCGTTGATCACGGTGGGATCGAGATCGCCGGCGTCGAGTAAGGCCGCGACCATCGAAGTCGTAGTGGTCTTGCCATGGGTACCGGCAATGGCGACGCAGCTTTTCAGCCGCATCAGTTCGGCCAGCATTTCGGCACGGCGCACCACGGGAATGCGCTGGGCGCGCGCCGCCATCAGTTCGGGATTGTCGCGCTTGATCGCGGTCGACACCACCAGCACATCGGCGCCGTCGACGTTCTCGGCCTTGTGGCCGATATGGATGGTGATGCCCTTGTCGCGCAAGCGATTGACGTTCGCGCTCTCGGAAGCGTCAGAGCCCTGCACGGTATAGCCGAGATTGCTCAAGACCTCGGCGATACCGCTCATGCCGATGCCGCCGATCCCGACGAAATGAATAGGTCCTATCTCGCGCGGCAGTCTCATGGTGCGTCCCGTATGTTCCCGTCATGCCGGGCTTGTCCCGGGCATCCACGAATCTCTTTCACTTCATGCAAGACGTGGATGGCCGGGACAAGCCCGGCGATGACGCTAAAATACCCAAATCGGGGCCAATTGGCCTAGATTCCGGCGATTTTCACTACCAGATCGGCCAGGCGCTCGGCCGCGTCCAGCCGGCCGACGGTGCGAGCGGCGGCGGCCATCGCGGTCAGCCGCCCCGGGTCGGCGGCGAGCGCGGAGAGTTCCGCGGCCAGCCGTTCGGGCGTGAATTCCGTCTGCGCAATCCGTAGCGCGCCGTTCGCCCGCACCAGTACGCCGGCATTGGCGAACTGATCCTGGTCGATTGATCCCGGCAGCGGCACCAGGATCGAGGGGCGGCCGATGGCGCCGAGTTCAGCCACGGTGCCGGCGCCGGAACGTGAGATCACCAGCTGACTCGACGCCAGCCGCACCGGCAAATCGTTGAAGAACGGCGCGAGCTCGGCATTGATCTTGAGCCGGTCATACACCGCGCGCACGCGCATCATGTCTTCTTCGCGCACCTGCTGGGTGAGCACCAGCCGGCTCCACAAGGAAGGCTCAAGGCGCTCGATTGCGTCAGGCACGATATCGGCCATCACGCGCGCGCCCTGGCTGCCGCCGACCACCAGCACCCGGAACGGCCCGCCCTGCTCGGGTGAGACAAATTTCACCGCGGCCGCCGCAAGGATCGACGGACGCATGGGCGTGCCCACGGTGGTCGATTTCGCCGCCAGTGCCGGATCGAGATCGAGCACGCCCGGCAGCGAGGTCGCAATCGCGCTGACGCGGCTCGACAGGAACCGGTTGGCGCGGCCCAGCACCGCGTTGGCGTCATGAATGATGCCGGGAATTCCGAACAGCCTGGCGGCGATCAACGGCGGCACCGTCGGATAGCCGCCGAATCCGACCACGGCGGCGGGCCTCAACCGGCGCATCAGGTTGAGCGCTACGGCTGTACCGGTAACGAGCATGATGCCGGTACGGGCCAGCGACCACGGCGTGCGGCTGCGCACGGTTTCGCTCGGCACCACATCGATCATGTCCTTGGAGAACAATCCGCTGTAACGCAACGCGCGGGAATCGGTGGCGAGGCGCACGCGCAGGCCGCGCCGCATCAGTTCCACGCCGAGCGCCTCGGCGGGAAACAGATGGCCGCCGGTGCCGCCCGCGGCCAGCAGAATAAGAGGTGACATGTTCATCGGTTGATCGTCGCAAATTTAAGCCGTCATTGCGAGCGCAGCGAAGCAATCTGTCGCGCCGCAAAGTAAATCTGGATTGCTTCGTCGCTACGCGCCTCGCCATGACGAAGGATTATCGTAAAGTCACGCGTAACCACGCACGGCCTGAGCGTTGCCGATCGATTCCATCTCGGTGCGCGGCCGGTGCCGCGTCAGCGCCAGCATCATGCCGACGCCATAGGCCAGCGAAATCATCGACGAGCCGCCATAGGAGATGAACGGCAGCGTCATGCCCTTGGCCGGGATCAATTGCAGATTGACCGACATGTTGATCGCCGCCTGCACGCCGAACAAAATGGCGAGGCCCGAAGCAGCGAACCGCGCGAACATGTCTTCGGTGGCATAGGCCCGCGACAACGCGCGGATCACCACGAAAGCAAACAGCGCCAGCAGCGCCAGGCAAAGGATGATGCCGAATTCCTCGGCTGCGACCGCGAACACAAAATCCGTGTGGCTATCCGGCAGGCTGCGCTTGGCGATGCCTTCGCCGGGGCCAAGTCCGAACCAGCCGCCGTTGTAGAAAGCCTCCATCGCGGTATCGACCTGAAAGGTGTCGCCCGAGGCCGGATTCATGAAGCGCTTGATGCGGCCCGCGACGTGCGGCACCAGCAGATAGGCGCCGAACAGCCCGGCGCTCGCAGCACCGGCGAGCCCGAGCACCCAGATCATCCGCATGCCCGCGATGAAGAACAGCGAACCCCACACCATCAGGATCAGCATGGTCTGACCGAAATCGGGTTCCATCACCAGCAGCGAGACCAGCATCATCAGGAGCACCAGCGCCATCGAGGTCGCCGGCATTTCCGGCCGCCGCGTCGATTCCGCAAACAGCCACGCCGCGATCACCACGAAGGCGGGCTTGGCGGATTCCGAGGCCTGGATATTGACACCGATCAAGGTGATCCAGCGCCGCGACCCCTTGACCTCGGGACCGAGCAGCAGCGTCGCCACGATCAGCAGGATTGAGACCGCGAACACGATCAGCGCGGTGCGGCGAATTTGCCGCGGCGACAGGAACGACACGCCGATCAGCACGATCAAGGATGGCAGCAGAAACAGTACGTGACGGTTGAAGAAGTGAAACGGATCGAGCCCGATCCGGGTCGCCACCGGCGGGCTGGCCGCCAACGACAGGATGACGCCGCCCAGCATCAGCGCAATGATCGCCGCCAGTTGCAGGCGGTCGACGGTCCACCACCAGTCGCTGAGGGGATTTCGCTGTTCACGGGAGAGCATGGGCATTCCCAAAGCCAAAGGGTTTGTCCATTGGTCGCCCATGATGGTTGCCAAGAGGTTAACGAAGTGGAAATGTTTTGAGGAATGGAGATTGTGTCGAACCATAAGCGATCGTGATACCTGCGAAGGCGGGTATCCAGTACGCCAATGCAACTTGACTCCCCAGATAGTCGCTCACCCCATCGGCTGAACGCCTGGCAGCGCCGTGACGAGGTCGCGGAAGCGCGTGCCGCGAATTTCGAAATTGCGATACTGGTCGAACGACGCGCAGGCCGGCGACAGCAGCACAACCGGATCGGCCAATCCGGAGGCCTCGGCATCGCGTGCCGCGTTGGCCACCGCGACCTCGAGCGTTTCGGATATCTCGTGCGGCACCCGGGTTCCGAGCGTGCCGGCGAATTCCTGTGCGGCTTCGCCGATCAGGTAGGCCTTGCGGATGCGCGGAAAATATTCGCCGAGACTGGTGATGCCGCCAAGCTTCGGTTTGCCGCCGGCGATCCAGAAAATATCGCAAAAGGACGACAGTGCATGTGAAGCCGCATCCGCGTTGGTGCCCTTGGAGTCGTTGACGAACAGCACGTTGCCGCGGCGGCCGACCTGCTCCATGCGGTGCGCGAGACCGGGAAAGCTGCGCAATCCGTTTTGCAGGGTTTCGCCGGAGACGCCGAGCGCCAGCGCGGCGCCAGACGCGCACGCGGCATTCTGTGCATTGTGCAAGCCGCGCAGCGAACCGATGCCGCCGATCGCCGCGATCTGGCCGCGCGCGCCCCCTGAAGCGCGCCAGATGATTTCGTGATCGACATAGATGCCGTCCGGCAGCGGATTTTTCACCGAGATGCGAACCACGTTCTGGCCGGCCTGCTCGATCCGGTCGGCGATGTTGCGGCTCCAGCCATCATCGACACCGACGATCGCGGTGCCTTGTTGCTGCACCCGGGCGACCAGGCGCTCCTTCACGGCGGCATAATGTTCCAGCGTGCCATGGCGATCGATGTGGTCTTCGCTGATATTGATCAGGATGCCGACGCTGGGATCGAGCGACGGCGAAAGATCGATTTGATACGACGACATCTCGATGACGTGGACCCGCCCTTTGCGCGGCGGCTCCAGCGACAGGATCGCGGTGCCGATATTGCCCCCCATCTGGGTGTCGTAGCCGGCGACGCGCATCAAATGCGCGATCAGCGCCGTGGTGGTCGACTTGCCGTTGGTGCCGGTGATGGCGACGAACGGCGCATCCGGCGCGTGACGGCGCCGTTCGCGGCAAAACAATTCGATATCGCCGATCACCTCGACGCCGGCCTCGCGCGCCGCCAGCACGGTCCAGTGCGGGCTCGGATGCGTCAGCGGCGCACCGGGCGTCAGCACCAAGGCCGCGAAATTCTTCCACGATACCGTCCGCAAGTCAGCGGTGATAAAGCCCGCTTTGGCGGCTTCGGCCAGTTTGTCTGCGCCATCGTCGCCGGCGATCACTTCGGCGCCGCCCGCCTTCAAGGCGTGGCAGCTCGCCAGCCCCGATCCGCCGAGGCCGAACACCGCGACCGTCTTGCCCGCGAAGGAGGTAACGGGAGTCAAATGATCACCGCAGCTTGAGCGTGGAGAGGCCGGCCAGCGCCAGCATCACCGAAATGATCCAGAACCGGATCACGATTTGCGGTTCGGTCCAGCCCAATTGCTCGAAATGGTGATGGATCGGCGCCATCCGGAAGACCCGCTTGCCGGTGAGCTTGAACGACGCCACCTGCACGATCACCGAGACCGCTTCCAGCACGAACAGGCCGCCGATCACAGCCAGCACGATCTCGTGTTTGACCGCGACCGCAATCGAGCCGAGCATACCGCCGAGCGCCAGCGAGCCGGTATCGCCCATGAAGATCGATGCCGGTGGCGCGTTGAACCACAGGAATCCCAGACCGGCGCCGAGCACCGCGCCGCACAGCACCGCGAGTTCGCCGGTGCCGGCGACGTAGTTGATCTGTAGATAATCCGAGAACACCACATTACCGGCGAGATAGGCGATCATCCCGAAACTCGCCGCCGCAATCATCACGGGGACGATGGCGAGGCCGTCGAGCCCGTCGGTCAGGTTCACCGCATTGCCGGCGCCGACGATGATGAAGGCGCCAAAAATCACGAAGAACCAGCCGAGGTTCAGCGCTATATCCTTGAAGAACGGAATCACCAGCGCGGTCGCGAACGGGTCGCGCCCAAGCCGGACCAGCGCGTAGCACGCGGCCAGCGCAATGACGGCTTCGATCGCAAGCCGGAGGCGGCCGGCAAATCCGCTGTGGGTCTGTTTGGTGACTTTCAGGTAGTCGTCATAGAAGCCGACAAAACCGAAGCCGAGCGTCACCGCCAGCACGATCCAGACATAGGGGTTGAGCGGATTGGCCCACAGCACCGTCGACACCACCAGCCCCGACAAGATCATGAGGCCGCCCATCGTCGGCGTGCCCTTCTTGGTGACGAGATGCGATTGCGGCCCATCCGTGCGGATCGGCTGTCCTTTGCCCTGGCGAAGCCTCAAGTGATCGATGATCCAGGGCCCGAACAGGAAAACGAACAACGCCCCCGTCACCACCGCCCCGCCGGTACGAAAGGTAATGTAGCGGAATACATTCAAGAACGGGTGCAATGCGCCCAAGCCGGGGACCGTGTTGGAAACGTCGATCAACCAGTAAAACATTCAATCCGCCTATACCGCGGCTTCGTCGAGCGCGGCCTTTCCGGGAAAGCGCTTTTCCAGCGCCTGCACAATCGTTTTCATCTTCGAGCCCAGCGATCCCTTGATCATGATCGCGTCACCGGCGCGAATCACCCCGACGGCCTGCGCTTCGAGACTCGCCGCGCTGTCGGCATAGCCGCCCCGTTTACCCGTGGAAAGGGCATCCCACAAGTTACGCATCAGCGGACCACAACAATACACAAGGTCGATATGGTTGGCCTTGATCGCCTCGTTCAGACCGCGATGCAGTTCCGCGCTGCTGGATCCCAGTTCCAGCATGTCGCCGAGTATCGCGATGCGCCGGCCCTGCGGACCGACCACGGCCTGGCCGAGCACATTGAGCGCCGCAGCCATCGACGCCGGATTGGCATTATAACTTTCATCGATCAAGGTCGCTTCACCGTTGACGACCTCCAGCGTGCGCCGCACCCCGCGGCCCGCCGCCGGTTCGATCTGCGACAGCGACAGCGCGGCCAGCGCCAGATCGGCGCCCGCAAGCAACGACGCTGCGAGCACCGCCAGCGAATTCATCACCATGTGACGGCCGGGCATGCCGAGCTTGTAGGTCACCTCATGCCCGAGGATTTCCGCATGCACCGCCGAACAGGCGGCATGCAGCGACACGTCGAGCAGCCGCGCGTCGGAATTCTTGTCGGCGCCGAACGAGACGATACGCGAGATGCCGAGCTTTTTGGCGTGGCGCTGCAACCTGGCGAATTGCGAATTGTCGCGGTTGAGCACGACCGCGCCGCCGGGCTCGACCCCTGTGAAAATTTCCGCCTTGGCGTCGGCAATCGCTTCAATGCCGGCAAAGAATTCCAGATGCACCGGCTCGACCGTGGTGATGATGGCGACGTGCGGCCGCACCATCCTGACCAAAGCATCGATTTCGCCGGCGTGATTCATGCCGATCTCGAAGACCGCAAAACGCACCGACGCCGGGCAGCGCGCCAGCGACAATGGCACGCCCCAGTGATTGTTGAACGACGCCGCCGAGGCGTGAGTCTCGCCCTGGGCGCCGAGCACGCGCCGCAGCGCCTCTTTGGTCGAGGTCTTGCCGACCGAACCCGTCACCGCGATCACCTGCGCATCCAGCCGCGCGCGTGCTGCATGCGCGAGATCGACCAGACCGGCGAGCACGTCATCGACCACCAGCAGCGGCGCATCGGGAGCAAACTTGTCGCGCTGCGCGGCCTCAATCACGGCCAGCGCCGCACCGGCCTGCAATGCGGCGGCGACGAAAGCATGCCCGTCATGGACGTCGCCCTTGATCGCGAAATAAGCCTCGCCCGGCGCGATGGTGCGGCTATCGATTGAGAGGCCGGTGACGCCTTCCGGCAACAGGCCGTTGACTTGTGCGCGCATCGCCGTCGCCATCGCGGCCGATGTCCATAACGGTGTCACGCTCATGCGACCCTCGGCGCGAGCGCGGCTGCAACGGCGTCGTGATCGCTGAACGGCAGCACCCGGTCGCCGACAATCTGCCCGATCTCGTGGCCCTTGCCGGCGATCAGCAGCGCGTCGCCACGCTGGAGGCCGGCGATCGCGGTGCGGATCGCCTCCGTACGATCGCCGATTTCCCTTGCGCCCTTCGCCGCGCCGAGAATCGCCGACCGGATCGTTGCTGGATTCTCGCTGCGCGGATTGTCGTCGGTAATGATGACGCTGTCGGCATGCTCGGCCGCGATCGCCCCCATCAGAGGACGTTTGCCGGCGTCGCGGTCGCCGCCGGCGCCGAACACGACAACGAGCTTGCGTTTGGCATAAGGACGCAGCGCCTGCAGCGCCTTGGCCAGCGCGTCGGGCTTGTGCGCGTAATCGACAAAAATCGGAGCACCATTGTGCTCGCCGACCTGCTCGAGCCGGCCCTTGGCGCCTTCGAGATGTTCGAGCGCGGCGAACACCTGATCCGGTTCGCTGCCGGTGCCGATCGCGAGCCCGGCGGCCACCAGCGCATTCTCGATCTGGAATTCGCCGACCAGCGGCAGCCGGATTGAATATCGGCGTCCGCGATGTACGAGTTCGAGCTTCTGCGCAAAGCCGTCGATGCTAGCCGCCGCAGCGCAAATGCCTTCGCCGTCGCCGTCGCCCTTGCCGCCGACGGTGATGAGCCGCAGGTGCTTTGCGCGCGCCGCATCGATCACGGCCTGCGAGCAATCATGATCGGCCGCGATCACCGCAGCGCCATTCACCATTACGAGATCGCGGAAGAGTTTGAGCTTGGCGGCAAGGTAATGCGCGACATCGGGATGATAATCCATATGGTCGCGCGTGAGATTGGTGAAGCCGCCGGCGGCGATGCGCACGCCGTCGAGCCGATACTGATCGAGCCCGTGCGAGGAAGCCTCGAATGCGAGATGCGTGACGCCGTCGCGTGCGATTTCGTCGAGCTGGCGATGCAGCGCGATCGGATCGGGCGTCGTCAGCGAGCCGTACACAACTCGCTTCGGCGAGACCAGTCCGATGGTGCCGATACTGGCGGAGGCATGACCGAGCCGCTGCCAGATCTGGCGCGTAAAGGCGGCAACGGAAGTCTTGCCGCTGGTGCCGGTGACGGCCGCGATTGTCGCCGGCTGCTGCGGATAGAATTGCGCCGCGGCCAGCGCCAGCGCGCGCCGCGGATTGGCCGTGACGACAAACGGCACGCGGCATTCGCCCGCAGGCGGATGGTCGCCCGCGACCGCAACGGCGCCGGACTGCAATCGCGGCCTCGATGAAGCGGCTGCCATCGGTTTTGTGGCCGGCGAGCGCAAAGAACAGATCGCCCGGCTTCACGGCGCGGCTGTCCACGGCCAGGCCGCTAACCACGGCCTCCGCCTGCGGATCGATCTTGGCGTCATCGCTGAACAGGTCGCGAAGTCTCATTGTCTTCCAGTCCGGCCGGCGCGTCGGTGGTACGCCTTACTGGGTTGTCTTGGATGCCGCAAGAATAAGGCGGTCGGACGGCGGCAGATCGAAACGCGGTTCAATGCCCAGAAGCGGCGCAATGCGGGCGATCACATTGCCCCCGGTCGGAACAGCGTTCCAGCCGGAAGTGATGAAACCGTAGGTTTCCTTCAGCGACTGCGGCTCATCCAGCATGACAAGAAGCTGGTATTGGGGATGGTCGGCCGGCAGGATCGCGGTAAAGGCCGTTAGCACGCGCTTCTTGGCGTAGCGGCCGTTGATGACTTTTTCGGCCGTGCCGGTCTTGCCGCCGATGTAGTAGCCCTTGACGTCCGCCTTTCTCGCGGTGCCGATCTCGGCATTGAGCCGCATCAGGAATCTCATCTTCTCTGAAGTCTCGGGCTTGATCACCCGCTTGGCGACCTCCATCGCTTCCTGTTCGGTGCGTTTCAAGAAGGTCGGCGGAATCAGATAGCCGCCATTGACCAGCGCATCGATGCCCATCACCGCCTGCAGCGGCGCCACCGCGACGCCATGTCCGAACGCGATGGTGATCGTGTTCAACTCGCTCCAGTGCCGCGGCACAATCGGCGACGCGCTTTCGGGCAGTTCGGTGCGCAACCGCTCAAGCTGCCCCATCTTGCGCAGGAACGCCTTGTGCGCTTCGACGCCTTGCGACAACGCGATGCGCGCCGCGCCGACGTTCGAGGAAAATGTGAACACTTCCTTCATGTTGAGGAAGCGGCCCTTCGGCTCGTCATCATGGATCGCGAACTTGCCGTAATGCAGCGGCCCCCGTGCATCCCACAGCGAGTTGAGATCGTATTTGCCGGTATCCAGCGCCATCGCCAGCGTGAAGGCCTTGAAGGTCGAGCCCATCTCGTAGACGCCGGTGGTCAGCCGGTTGATGCGATCGGGATCGTGCGCCTCCTTGGGATTGTTGGGATCGAAATCCGGCAGTGACACCATCGCCACGATCTCGCCGGTCTTGACGTTGGAGACGAGACCGGAGGCGGCCTTGGCGTGGAATTTTTCCTTGGCCTTGAGCAGTTCGTCGCGCAGCGCGTGTTCGACACGCAGGTCGACTGACAATTCCACCGGCCGCTGTAACCGGTCGGTGGCGAAGCCGGCACGATGCAGGTCGGCAAGACCATTGGTGTCGAGCCATTTCTCCATGCCGGCGATGCCCTGGTTGTCGATATTGACCAGGCCGATCAGATGCGCCACTTCGGCGCCGGTCGGATAAACGCGCTTGTTCTCGCGCAGGAAGCCGATGCCGGGAATGCCGAGGCGGTGAATTTCCTGCTGCTGCAGCGGCGAAATTTCGCGCTTCAGCCAGACGAAACCCTTCTTGCCGGATAGCCGCTCGCGCACTTCGCCGGTGTCGAGATCGGGCAACGTCGCGGTCAGAAGCTCGATCGCCTCGTCCTTGTCGATGATCCGGCGCGGCTCGGCGAACAGGCTGGGCGCCTTGACGTCGGTGGCGAGTATCTCGCCGTTGCGGTCCACGATATCCGGCCGCGCGGTCGCGATGGCGTCCTGCGCCGCCGCGCGGCGCGCGCCGTGACTGTCGCTATTGATCGTGAACATGACCAGCCGGCCGCCGATCACCGCGTAAATCGCCGCGAAAGCCAGCATCGCAAATCCGACGCGCGCGCGCGCCTTGGCGGCGCGGTCGACGTTACGTCCGTACAGCAGGCTGCGGATCAGCCGCTGCCGCCAGGGTTCGACAGGCTTGGTGGTGGCGAGCGCCCGGCCGGTCATTGCCGATCCTCCGGCGCCGCGACCGAGCCGGTCACGGCATTGGCATCGATGGTTTCGATCATGGCGCCGATCGGATCGAACTCACCTGATTTTTTGTAGTTCGGCGGCCGCTCGGGCAGGTTCTTCAACGCATCATATTGGTTGGCGTTGATGGGCTTTAACGGCAGATGTCGTTCGGCGAGCCCCTGCAGGCGCAAGGGCGCATCAAGCTTGGCCCATTCCGAGCGCAACTGCGCGATGGCGTCGCGCTGCTCGCGTATTTGCGCGTGGAGCCGCAGCGCCCGCTCGGTGCGATCGGTGGATTCCATTTTGATCCGGTAGACATAGGCGGCGGCAAACACCAGGACACCGATCACGAGGAGATGGAGGAGCCGCATGATCAGCCGCCCCTCATCACATCGGCGAGAACGGGCCATGCCGGCAATGCCGCGGCGATGTGCGCGGGCGCGGCGCTGCGTTCGGCCGCGCGCAGCTTGGCCGAACGGGCGCGCGGATTGGCCGAAATCTCGTCTGCGTTCGCTATCACCGGACGCTTGGTCAGGACGACAAAACTCGGCGCGGCCTGCGCGAGTTCGGGAAGATGGCGCGATCCGCCGCCGGCCTTGGCGCGCTCAGCAAGGAAATTCTTGACGATGCGGTCTTCCAGCGAATGAAACGACACCACCACGAGCCGGCCGCCCGGCCTCAACACGCGCTCCGCGGCCGCGAGCGCCAGATGCAGCTCGTCGAGTTCCCCGTTGACGAAAATCCGCAACGCCTGAAACGTCCGCGTCGCCGGGTGAATTTCACCCGGCTTCGGCCACACCACTTTGGCGACGATATCCGCCAGCGCCCGCGTGGTTGTGATCGGGGCTTCCTTGCGCGCCGCGACGATGGCGCGGGCGACGCCGCGGGAATGCCGCTCTTCGCCGAAGACATAGATGATGTTGGCGAGATCGGCCTCGGAAGCGCGGGCGATCACGTCCGCCGCGGTCGGGCCGTCATGGCCCATCCGCATGTCGAGCGGGCCGCCGAGACGAAACGAGAAACCGCGATCCGCCTCGTCGAGCTGCATCGAGGACACCCCGATGTCCATCACGACGCCGTCGACCTCGCGGAGGCCCTGCGCGGCACAAATTTCGGCGAGGTTTGAAAACCGGTCCTCGACCAGCGTGAGCCGGCCGGCGGATTGGTCGACGAGATCGAACCCGCCTGCGATGGCCTTGCGATCACGGTCGATGCCAAGGACGCGGGTTCCCTGGACATCCAGGATCATCCGGCTGTAACCGCCGGCCCCAAAAGTCGCGTCGACGTATATCCCGCCGTCACACGGGCTCAGCAGTGCCATGGCCTCTCGGCCAAGCACGGGGATATGACGTGGCGAGTTCATGCGCCGGCTTCCGGCGAAATCCGGGCTAAAAAACGGAAATCGGACGCCAGCGGGCCCATTGCGCCTCAAATATCTTCGCTCCGCCAGGCTTTTCGCCCGGAAAAAGCAGTCGTTTACGAAAAATCCCGGCCGAGCAGGATGGCCGATCCCGGACGCCCCAAGCCGCAAACCCTGACTTCCCGACGGAATTTGGTGGCCTGCCATGGGATTTCGAGCGTGAAAAAGGGCCTCGGCCGTCCCCAAACCGGTTCGGCGCTTCACCACTTAGTAACGTCAGTTAGCGTTAAGAAAGCGTTGATGGATTCGAAAGGATCCGGGGTTGGTGGAACGGCGGGTGTCTCGACACGCCGCGCACAATCCGCGCCCATTCATCGGGCGCGCAACACAACGACGCGAAAGGGCCGCTCAGCAGGTGAGGCTTCCCGCACACACTCCGCCAAAATGCGAAGTCATCGCGGCGCCCCGGCATTGCGCTGACAGCACCATGAAGGAATAGTGACGAGATTCGACTTGAAAACGCACTGTTGCCGTTCTCTTGCCAGGTTTGAGCTCTCAGATGTCACTTGGTTCGTTCGCGTCTGCTGGTGTTGATTCGAGACGTCAACGCGCCGTCCCGGTTCCCCGTGCCAATGCGAATATGAAGACATTCACCCCCGATTCATCGATCGCTTCCGACGTGATTCCCTCGGCGAATTATGGCGACCGCAACAAGGGCCGCCTGCCCGACATGATTTTGCTGCACTACACCGGAATGCCCGACGTAGAAGGCGCGATCGCGCGACTCTGCACAGCGGGCACCGATGTCTCCGCGCATTACATCGTCCTGGAAGACGGCCGCATCGTGCAATGTGTCCCCGAGGCGAAGCGCGCCTGGCACGCCGGCGTGGCGGCCTGGGCGGGCGAAGAAGATATCAATTCCTGTTCGATCGGCGTTGAGATCGTCAACCGCGGCCACGACTGGGGCTATCCGGAATTTCCGCTGCGCCAGACCGCCGCCGTGATTGCGCTGTGCCGCGGCATCATGCTCCGCCGCAACGTGCCGACGCATCGCGTGCTCGCCCATTCGGACGTCGCGCCGTCCCGCAAGAAGGACCCCGGCGAGAAATTTCCATGGCATTCGCTGGCCAATTCAGGCGTAGGCCACTGGGTACAACCGGCGCCGATCGTGCGCGGCGAGACCCTCAAATTAGGCACCATCGGCGACAGCGTCAGCAATCTGCAACAGGCGCTGGCCAAATATGGCTACGGCATCGCGATCAATGGAAAATACGACGCGACGACCATGGAAGTGGTCACCGCTTTCCAGCGCCATTTCCGTCCCGCCCGCGTCGACGGCGTCGCCGACCATTCGACGCTGACCACCCTGCAAGCGCTGCTGGCTAGTCTCCCTGATGACACCAGGGCGGTCGCGGCGCAATAACTGCCTCCGCTTATCCGGCTTCCTCGGCATCCATTTCCGCCATCCGCCGCGCGTAAAGCCGCCGCAGCGGTTCGAGTTGCGTTGCGGCCGTGGCTGCAACATAGGCCGCGCGGGCCGCATCGCGGCGGCCGAGCCGCCTCAACAGATCGGCGCGGACCGCCGGCAACAGTTCATAGCCGTCGAGTCCACCGCGGGCTTCCACTGCACCGATCAAATCCAGCGCGCGGGCCGGTCCGTCGACCATCGAGACCGCTGCGGCGTGATTGAGCTCGATCACCGGCGACGGGCTGATGCGCAGCAGCACCTCATAGAGTCCCGCGATTTGCGGCCAGTCGGTATCGCCATAATTCGGCGCCCGCGCATGCAGCGCGGCGATCGCGGCCTGCACCGCATAGGATTCCGGCGGGCCCGGCAACTGCAAGGCGTCTTCCACCAGCTTGAGGCCTTCGGCGATCTGGGCACGATCCCACAATCTGCGATCCTGCTCATCCAGAAGCACGATATCGCCGCCGGCGGTTTCGCGTCCGGCGCGGCGCGCGTCGTGCAGCAGCATCAGCGCCAGCAATCCCTTGATCTCGCGGCGTTGCGGCATCAGGGCATCGAGCAAACGACAAAGCCGGATTGCTTCGCGCGCCAGACTGGGCCGCATCAGGTCCTCGCCCGACGTTGCCGCATAGCCTTCGGTGAAGACGAGATAGATCACCGCGAGTACGCCACGCAGCCGCGGCGCCAGCGCTTCGCGATCCGGCACCTCATAGGGAATTCCGGCGAGCCGGATTTTCTGTTTGGCGCGGAGCAGCCGCTGCGCCATGGCGTCTTCGCTGGCCAGAAATGCGCGCGCGACCTGCGCGGTGGTCAGCCCGCAGATCGTGCGCAGCGTCAGCGCGACCCTGACCTCGGCCGCGAACGCTGGATGGCAGCAGGTGAAGATCAGCCGCAGCATGTCATCGTCGAGCACGCTGGCTTCACAGGCCTCGTCGGAAGCAGCGGCGTTGTTCAGCAATTCGTGCGTCAGTTCCGACTGCTTGTCGCGAAACGTGGCCTGGCGGCGGACCCGGTCGATCGCCTTGTTGCGTCCGACATTGACCAGCCACGCGCGCGGATTGGATGGCGGATCGGAACTCGGCCAGCGCTCCAGCGCGACCGCAAAGGCATCCTGCAACGCATCCTGCGCGAGATCGAAATCGCCGACGAGGCGGATCAGCGTGGCCAGCGCCCGGCCCGCCTCATCGCGAAATATTTTTTCGATGTCGGTCGAGGTCATCCGAGAGCCATTGCGAGAACGCCGTCGTTCCGGGGCTACGCAAAGCGTAGAGCCTCGATATGCAATTGCACATCGGGGAACCTCGAGATTCCGGCCTCGTGCTTCGCACGCCCCGGAATGACGGCTTCGCATCGCCTCAGTTATCATAGACCATGATCGGCCTGACCTCGACCGAACCCGTCTTGGCGCCGGGGATGCGCGCGGCGATGGCGAGCGCGGCATCAAGGTCCTTGGCTTCGACCAGATAATAGCCGCCGAGTTGTTCGCGAGTCTCCGCGAACGGACCATCCGTCGTCAAGGTCTTGCCGTCGCGAACCCGCACCGTGGTCGCGGTGGAGGTCGGCTGCAGCCCGTCACCGGCCTTGAAATTGCCGCTCTGGATGATGGACTGGGTGAACGCACCATATTCCGCCATCATCTTCTGGCGATCCGCTGCGGTCATCCCGCCGAGTTCGGCTTCGTTCCGATAGATCATCAATAAATACTGCATCGCATTAACTCCCTTTGATGGGCAGACGGTTATCGGCTGAGTTGCCGACATCCAGTCGAACGGATCGACCGCCAAACGACATCTTCAGGATAATTTATTTTGGCCGCCGGGACCGATGTAATCGACTTGACGCGACCGCCCTGAGCCCCCATGCCTAGGGTGTCAGTCGGCCGGACGGCCGCTCCGGCAATCACCGAAAGGTGGCTGGGGAGGAAAGTCCGGGCTCCATCGACAAACGGTGCCGGATAACGTCCGGCGGGGGCAACCCCAGGGACAGTGCCACAGAGAACGAACCGCTCGCCGTCGCCTTTCGGGGCGTTGGCGCAGCAAGGGTGAAAAGGTGCGGTAAGAGCGCACCGCGGGTCCGGCAACGGAAACGGCATGGCAAACCACACCGGGAGCAAGACCGAATAGGGACGGCAACGCGGGAACGTTCGCTCAATGGGCGATAACACCGCAGGGCGTTGTCAGGCTCGCCGTCCGGGTAGGTTGCTTGAGGCAATGTGCAAACATTGTCCCAGAGGAATGGCCGTCACGTACGGTCTGCGCAAGCAGGCGGTGCCCTACAAAACCCGGCTTACAGGCTGGCTGATGTCTAAAAATGAGGGGTTCGGCGTAACCACGCCGGACCCCTCGCCAATTTGATGACCGTTATTCCGCGCGGCCATGCAGGGCCGCCGGGCTCGTTCCGTCCTGCGCCGCCTGACCGCCATTTGCCTTGCGGGCGCCATACCTTGGCATTAATGCTGGACTATGGGATCGGTCTTTCGGTCCGGGGGGATTGTCTTGAACCGCTCATCGCGTTGTACCCGCATCACGGTCGTACTTGCTGCCGCGATCACCATCGCTGGCTGCGCGGATTTCGCGCATGGCCGCGAACAACGCCTCATCGGGTGCACAGCCCCCGCCTGAGCCCGACACGCCTGCGGCCTACGGCATCTCGAGCAAGGGACCTACTACCGACGTTTACACCGAACTGTTCGGTTCCAGCCAGCGCGATAACGGAAATGCGGCTGCACCTGCGGCGACGGCGCAGCAGGCCCAGCCCCAGCAGGTTCAACCGGCAACCGCAACATCGACCAACAGACAGGGTCAGCGCACCACCGCGTCTGCGGCGAACCGACAGGTTCAGCCCGCACCTGCACCGCTCCCCACCACGCAAGTCGCGCAACAGCCGGTCGCCGCGCCACAGCCGCCGCCTGAGCCTGACACGCCCACGGCCTACGGCATCTCAAGCAACGGGCCAACCACCGATCTGTTCACCGAGTTGTTCGGATCCCGGCGGAGCACCGGCCAGTAAGCGTGAACGGGCCGGGTAAAAGCGCACCGCGGGTGTGGCAACCATGAGCACGTTCGCGTTCGAGCTTCTGTTGCTCGGCGCGCTCGCCGGAGGCTTCGTGTCCGGCCTCGCCGGATTCGGCACCGCACTCATGACACTCGGGATATGGCTCTACGTGCTGCCGCCTTCGATCGTGGTGCCGCTTGTCCTCATCTGTTCCATCGTCGCACAAACTTCGACGCTGCCGACGATTTGGCGGTCGATCGACTTCAGGCTGGTCTGGCCCTTTCTGCTCGGCGGTCTCGCCGGCGTCCCGCTCGGAACCATGCTGGTCAGCTATGCCGATCCCGGCATTTTCAAATTGAGCGTCGGTGCGCTGCTGCTGATATTTCCGGCCGCGCTGTATTTCAACCGCAGCCCGATGGCATTCAGCTTCGGCGGCCGGGTGGCCGATACCGGAATCGGATTCGCGGGCGGAAATCCTTGGCGGCCTCGCCGGTCTGTCCGGTCCGATTCCAATTCTGTGGGCCAGCGTGCGCGGCTGGGGCAAGAATGAGCGGCGCGGCGTGTTCCAGACCTTCAACTGGACCGTGCTGAGCGCTGCCTTGTGCGTGCAGGCGGGCACCGGATTAATCACCCGGGAAATCATCTGGCTGGCATTGTTTGCAATGCCGGCCACGATATTGGGCGCCTGGCTCGGCTCGCGGACATATCATGCCCTAAGCGACAATAATTTTCGCGACGTCGTGCTCGGCCTGTTGTTTCTGTCCGGGGTCGGCCTGGTCTGGAGCAGCCTCGGTTCGCGGTAGGCCGCCGAAGCGTCGTCACGCCGTGTGAACGCTCACGCCTCATTCGCGTTTTATTCCGCAATCGAAGCATGCATGGCCGCCATGCGGAGGCCGCGAACACTGTACGCGCGCCGACAAACTCGCTACCCCTGCGCGCCCATGCCCTCCCCTTCATTCTCGCGCGAGCGTCTCGGTCTTTTGCTTGGATTCATCGGCGTCGTGGTGTTCGGCGGCTCGCTGCCGGCGACACGGATCGCGATTTCCGCCATCGATCCCCTCGCCGTCACCGCGCTGCGCACGGCGATCGCCGGACTGTGTTCGCTGGCATTGTTGATCGTGCTGCGCCGGCCGCTGCCGCCGCGCCGATTGTGGCCGCAACTGGCGATCGCGACGCTCGGCGTGAGCGTCCTGTTTCCATTTCTGATGGCGCTCGGCGTGCAGACCGTCGATGCCTCGCACGGCGCCGTGGTGCTCGGGATTCTCCCCGTCGCCACCGCGTTCGTGGCCGCCATCATTACCCATGAGCGGCCGAAGCCGCTATTCTGGATCGCATCCCTCGCCGGCGCGGCGCTGGTGATCGCGTTTGCGATACGTCAAGGCGGCGGCGCGCTCTCGGTGGGCGATCTCCTGCTGTTCGGCGCGGTCGCGAGTTCGGCGGTCGGCTATGCCTACTCGGGACGGCTCACCGCTCTCATGCCCGGATGGGAGGTGATCAGCTGGGCGCTCGTCGTGGCGTTGCCAATCTCGCTGCCCGCAGCCGCGCTGACCATGCCGGCGGATTTGACGCATATCGCGTTGAAGCCATGGCTGGCGCTGCTGTATGTCGCGCTGTTTTCGCAATGGATCGGATTCTTCGCATGGAATGCCGGCATGGCGATGGGCGGCATCGCGCGGGTCTCGCAGGTGCAGTTGTTGCAGCCCTTCATTACATTTGCGCTGGCGGCCTTCTTCAACGGCGAGACCATCACCCTGCAAATCCTGGTGTTCGCCGCAGCCGTCGTCGCCACCGTGGCGATCAGCGCGGGCACCCGCGTTCGCAGACAGCCTCTCAACACAGTCGTGTTGCCCGCTCAGAACTGAAAATACAGAAATTCCAGCCGCTGCCACATGCCGAACAGCGAGATCGCCAGCGCCAGCGCGGATACCACAGCCCACGCCGCGTTCGGCCGCCATCGCAGCCCGTTCGCGCGTTCCGGAGCGCGGCGGTATTCGCGGTAGCCGAACAGTTGCGGAACATTGGGCAGGCCCAGCGCGATCGCCAGTGCCAGCGCCACCGCGCCGCCGCCGATCAGCAAGAGAAGCGGCTCACCCACGAGCAGCGGCAGATCCATCAGCCGCAGGATGCCGGGCGATGCATAGGCGGAGCTGCCGGCCTCAAACCCGAACAGGCCGCCCAGCATCTGCCACGCGCCTGCAAAAGTCCTGGCGCGGAAAAACACCCAGGCGACCACCACGGCGAAAAACGTGATCGCCCAAAAGATTCCTTCTATTGCGATTCCCGTTATTGCAATTCCTTTTGTCGCGATTCCTCTGACTACAAATTGTTTTGGCAGCAGGCCTTTCGCAGAAGTGGATGCCTTGCCGCGCCACGCCTGCCAGAGATGATTGACGCAGAGATAGAGGCCATGCAGGCCGCCCCAGATCATGAAGTTCCAGCCCGCGCCGTGCCAGAGACCGCCGAGCAGCATCGTCACCAACAAGTTCAGATAACGGCGCTGCTCGCCGAGCCGGTTGCCACCGAGCGGAATGTAGAGATAATCGCGCAGGAAACGCGACAGCGTGATGTGCCAGCGCCGCCAGAAATCGATGATCGACGCCGCCTTGTAGGGTGAACGGAAGTTCACCGGCAGCCGGATCCCGAACAACAGTGCGAGCCCGATCGCCATGTCGGAATAGCCGGAGAAGTCGAAATAGATCTGCAGCGTATAGGCCATTGTCGCGAGCCACGCCCAGGACGTGGTGACGCCGCCGCCGGCGTCGAGATGCGCGAATACCGGCGAGACGAACTGCGCCAGATTGTCGGCGATCACCACTTTCTTGAACAGGCCGGCCGCGAAGATCGCCAGCCCGCGCGCCGCCAGCACCGACGAGCGTCCGGTGCGGCCACGCTTGAACTGCGGAATCATCTCGGCGTGATGCACCAGCGGGCCGGCGATCAGATGCGGGAAGAAGGACACGAATAACGTGTAGCTGACGATGTCGCGCTCGACCTTGGCGCCGCGCATCACGTCGACCAGATAGGCGATCTGCTGGAAGGTGAAAAAGGATATGCCGAGCGGCAGGATGATATTGACGAACGGCAGCGGCGCGCTGGTCAGCGCATTCAGGCTGTCGAGGATGAAATTGGTGTACTTGAAATAACACAGCACCGCGAGATTGAGCGCAACGCCGAACGTGCCGGTGGCGCGGCGGCGCAGCGGATCCTCCATCCGCAGGCCCAGTCCGAAATTGACCGCCACTGACGCCAACAGCAGCAGCAGATAGACCGGCCGCCAGGCGCCGTAGAAAAACAGCGACGCGCCTGCCAGCACAAGGATGCCGGCGCGAGGGGAATGCCGCCGCGCCGCGGCGAACGCCAGCACAGTGGCCGGCAGGAACTGAAACAGGAACGTGTAGGAGCTGAACAGCATCTCGCGGCTAACGCTTCAACCGCGACACGAGATAGCGCGTGTAGACCGGCACGCCGGAGGCATTGACATGCATCTCGTCGGCGTAATTTCCCTGCTGCAATCCCGGGACCGAACGGATGTTGAGGACATCGAAGCCGCAGCGGCTGCCGGCCTCCGCGACCAGCGTGACGTATTGATCGTCCTTGTCCCGCCATTCGGCATCGCGCGCGCGATCGTAGCGCGGCGCCCATGGCGGGATCACGACGGTCAATTTATGCGAGAGTTTCACCATGTCGCATAACGCGCCGATCTCGTAACGCGCCTTCGGGCCGGAAATATCCCAGTTGGCGTAATGCGCGTGCGAGCCGATATCCGCCGGCCAGCGGTTGTCGGGCTGGGTACGGTCGATGATATGCAGACCGAAGGCGACGGGCTGGGTGCCAAGTTCAGCGACGTTCTGATCCGCAGCCAGCCGCGAGGCGAAGGCTTCGCGAATGAAGCGGATCAGCGTGCCGACGCGCAGCGGCAGGAATGAACGCATCAGCTCGGCAACACCCAGCCGCGCCGCCACGTCCTGCGGATAGACCGCGGCCGAACGCACGCCTTCGTTGAACAGGAACGGCGCGACACTGACGACGACATGGGCGTTGCGAAAGCGATCGGGCATGCGGTGCATCGCGGCCCTGAGCGCCAAAGGCTCGCCGGCGTCATAGGCAATGTTGACCGCGCTGCCCGGCGGCTTGCCCATCAGTTGCGCGGCGAGATTGGGATCGACCTGGTAGACCGTGCGGCTCTCGCCGCCGAAGATCCATTCCGGCCGCGAGGCCAGCAGCGGCAATTTGACCGCCAGCAGCGCCGGCACATCGTCATGGACACGATGGGCCAGCGCCAGCAGTCCCGCCAGCACCGCGAGCCACACCATGGCCGTCAGCGCCAGCGCGGCGGCGATCCATCGCGCGGAGATGGCCTGCACATGCGAGGATGTCGTCAAATGAGACAGGAAAACGCCGCGGATCATGACGCCGTTCAAGCATGAACCGCGGTGGCAGACAATATCCCGCCATTTAATGCGCGGCTTCAGACGACAGCGCGGCCGGCTTCTTCAGCAGCAGCACCAATAGGCTGAGACCGAGATAGAACAGCGTCAGCATAAAGAAAGCGTCGCCATATCCCATCACCACCGCCTGGCGGTGAACGATCTGGGACAATTGCTTCATCGCCATCAGCGCGGCGTCACCCATGCCCTGCAGGCGCTGGGTGAACATATTGAGCGTCTCGGTCGCGACGGCATTGCCCCAAGTCACCCTGTCCTGCAACCGGGAGATATGCAGGTCGGTGCGATCGTTCAGGACTTCGTTGATGATCGCGAGTCCGACCGCGCCGCCGAGATTGCGTGTCAGATTGAACAGCCCCGAGGCGTTTTTGACCCGATCCGGCGCCAGGGTGCCGAGCGCGATGTTGTTGGTCGGCACCATCGCGAACATCATGCCGATGCCGCGCAGGATCTGCGGCACCAGGAGTTCATAGAAATCATAGTCGCGCGTGATCCACGTCATCTGATAGGAGCCGAGCGCGAAGATGATGAGGCCCATGGCGATGATCAGGCGCATATCGACCTTCTGCATCAGGCGTCCCACGATCGGCGCGGTCAGGAACATGGTGGCGCCGGACACGAACATGGTCTCGCCGATCATAAGTGCGCTGTAGCCGCGCACTTCCGCAAGATAGCGCGGATACATGTAGGTCAGCCCGTAAAGGCCGATGCCGACGCAGAACGAGATCAGGCAGCCGATCGCGAAATTGCGGTCCTTGAAGGCCCTGATGTCGACGATCGGCTCGTTCGCGGTCAGCACCCGGTAGAAGAAGGCAATCGCGGAAATCCCGCAGACGAAGGCGCAGATCGCCACCGAGGTATCCTGCAGCCATTCATATTGCGGCCCTTCCTCGAGCACATATTCCAGCGCGCCCAGAAAGCCCGCCATCGCGATCAAGCCGAACCAGTCGAAATGATCGAGCAGCTTGAAATTCGGCTGATCGAAATCGACCAGTGCCAGCACGCCCACGGTGATGCCGATGCCGGGAACGACATTGATGAAGAACAGCCAGTGCCACGACATCGCGTCGGTGATGAAGCCGCCGACCGTCGGGCCGATGGTCGGCGCCAGCGTCGCAACCAGACCGATGATCGGGCCGACGATATGGAATTTCGAGCGCGGAAACACCGTATAAGCCGACGCGAAGACGGTCGGAATCATGCCGGCGCCCAAAAAACCCTGGATCGCGCGCCACAGGATCATCTGCTCGATCGACGAGGTGAACCCGCACAGCAGGCTCGCGAGCGTGAAGCCGCTGGCGGAAATCGCAAACAGCAACCGGGTGCCGAGCGCGCGCGACAGGAAGCCGGACAACGGGATCGCGATCACCTCGGCGATCAGATATGCGGTCTGTACCCACGATACTTCGCTCGAACTCGCCGACAGGCCGGCCTGGATGTCGGTGAGCGACGCCGAGACGATCTGGATGTCAAGGATCGACATGAACATCCCGAACACCATGATAAGAAACGCAAACAGCCGTCGCGGCGCGATGCGCTCGGACGGCGCGGCCGCGGCGTGCATCATTGCAGGTGAAGCGACAGTGACATCAGCCATGATGGGCTCGGCCGGGACCTGATTGCATTGGTCGTGACCGCGTCGGGCGCGCCGACGCGGGAATTATTGCGGGTGGATCATCGCCGGCGAGTCGAGATCGGCGTCGCTGTCGGCATCCTTGGCGCCCTCGCTTGTATCGACGGTGGCATAGACCGACATCCCCGCGCGCAGCAGGTTCTGCCGGGCGACATCGCTCGGCACCCGAAGCCGAACCGGAAGCCGCTGCACGATCTTGGTGAAATTGCCGGTGGCGTTGTCAGGCGGCAGCAGCGTGAACACTGAGCCGGCCGCAGGCGAGATGCTGTCGACGACGGCAGCGAATTTGCGATGGCCATAGGCATCCACCGAGACCGTCACCGGCTGCCCCGGACGGATGCGCTTGAGTTGCGTCTCCTTGAAGTTGGCGTCGATAAAGACGTCATTGAGCGGCACCACATTGCCGAGTTGTTGTCCGACCACGATGAAGTCGCCGGTGGAGACCAGACGGTTGGAGAACGTGCCGTCGACCGGCGCCCGCACCGAGGTGAAGTCGAGATCACGTTCGGCCTTGGCGAGTGTCGTCTGCAGTTCAGCCAGTTGGGCGCGGGCCTCGGTCTGCTGCGCTTTGGTGACCTCGACGTTACTCATCGCCGTATCATAGGCCGCTTGAGATGATTTCACCCCCGCAACTCCTTGATCGCGTCCCGCTTCTGATTGCTCAAAGGTTGCGCGCGAGGCAAAGCCCTTGTTGCTCAGTGCCTGCTGGCGGTCGTAGTCGAGGCCGGCCCGCTTGAGGCCGGCTTCCGCGGAAGCCAGTTGCGCCTTGGCTTGTTCGACCGCGCTTTCCTGCGCCGAGATCTGCCGGCCGATCCGCTCGATGGTGGCCTGCTGGGTCTCGATCCTTGTCCGCGCGGCATCCACCGCGATGCGATAATCGCCATCGTCGATCTTGAAGACCACCTCACCGGCCCGCACCAGCGTGTTGTCGCCGGAGAGGATGGTCGCGACGTGTCCCGAAACGCGCGCGCCGAGCGTGGTGGCGTTGGCGCGGACATAGGCGTCGTCGGTGCTGACCAGAAAACGGCCCACCAGAAAATAATGTACACCGTAGGACGCCGCGGCGAGCGCGAGCAAGGCGCCGACACCGATCAGGACCATCTTTTTGCGCTTGCCGGATCTCGGCGCGGTCGTTGCGGCTGAAACCGTGGGCGCGACTGGTGGCTCGGCGACAGCAGGTTCCGGCATCTCGGCGGAGCGGCGCGCGGTCTCTTCCGAAAGATGCGCGCGAAGCGATTCGGCCATGACAGCGGAAGCGTCGCGTACGGGTTCGCGCTCGGCCACATCTGGCTCGGGTCGAACGATACGCGCGGCCTGATCTCTCGCTACGGCCATAACGGCCTCCTCATTAAAAATGTCGCGGCGTCAACCAGGCCAAAAAGCCTCTGCCGCATCGCCCAGTATCGAATTAACATTGACCGAACGGTTCGGTCAAGCTATATCCCCTATCATAGACTGAAAGCTGCTTCCCGGGCGTTTCCGGGACCGCGATTTTTCCGGAAAAGCTAAACCAATGGTTGCAGCCACGCCCCACACCGCCGGCGAAGACGACAGTGCCAAACGCCGGCAGATTCTCACCGGCGCCAGCAAGGTCTTCATGGATCTGGGCTTTGACGGCGCCAGCATGGGCGAAATCGCCCGCGCCGCCGGCGTCTCCAAGGGCACGCTGTATGTCTATTTCGCCGACAAGAACCGGCTGTTCGAGGCCATCGTCGAGCAGGAATCGCTCGAACAGGGCAAACTGTCGTTCAATTTCGAATCCGACCGCGACGTCCCCACCACGCTGCGGGATTTCGGCCAGGCCTATATCCAGTTGCTGTGCCGGCCCGGTGGCGGATCGGCGATCCGCACCGTGATGGCGATCGCCGAGCGGATGCCCGATGTCGGCCGCCGCTACTATGCAAATGTATTGGAAAAAACCATCAACAACTTCGCCTCCTATCTCGAGGCGCATGTGGCGGCGAAGGATATTGCGATCGACGACTGCCAGCTTGCGGCATCGCAATTCATGCAGATGTGCCAGGCGTCGCTGTTTCTGCCGTTCATTTTTCAAGCCGCACCGCCGCCGTCGCCCGAGCGCATCGCGCAGGTAGTCGAAAGCGCGACGCAGATGTTCCTCGCGGCGTACCGGGCGAAGCGGGTTTGATTGAAGAAGGGGCGTTGGCAATCACGATTCAGGTTTCAAACAGCCACATGAGGTCTCCGCAGACCTCATCCCGAGAAGCGCGCCCTTGCGCTCGTCTCGAAGGATGCGGCCCCGGTACAATCAAAACACGCATTACGCCCGAGTTGTTGCAAGAAAATCCTTCGCCCAATTGAGGGCGTGGGAATGCCGGGTGCTCGATGCACCCGCAGCCTCGCGCGTAGAAAAACACGCGAGTTAGTTACCACGGATACACCGGAAACACCCGGCATTCCCGCACGCAATGGTTTTACGGTTTCCTTCGCGCTCCCCGGTGATCGGGCTTTTTTGTCACCGTCGCCGGCGCAGTTTCCTGCGCCGGTTTGAACGCCAGCGTCCACCGCATCCTTCGCCAACGTCCGTGACGATCGCGAAACGCCCTTCTTGTGGGCGCGGGATAGCGAATCAATAAAGCTGTTTCTACCAAACGCAGAAGAGAAGATTTTTTGCCGACAGGGCTGGATACCGAAATCGCCAGACAGCCCGGCCGGGCAAATCAGTCGCGTCGATTGAAGCGGGAGGCGCGTAGCGTCTGAGGCAGGCCGTTGATCCGCCGATAGCGGACGTTGCGACGCTGCCCCGGCATGTCCCTTTGGTGCCACTTCCGGACTCATGCAGAGCAACAACCGCATTTGCCATTCGATAGAGGCCGCCAACTGAGGCGGCCCTACTTCGTTGTTTCGCCCAGCAGCTTGCCCGTTGAGGCATTAATGAAATGAAGTTTAGTGCAGGCTTGGCAGACGACTGACACATAAGCGCGCTCTGCATCATCCGGGCTGTCAGCCAGCCAATGTTGCACGTTCAATCCTGTGTGAGGACATTTGAAAATAACGGGGCGCATATTACCGCGTATGAAGACATTCGCGGCCGATGGAAATTACGGAACGTATACGTAGGTCCACCGCTAGCAAAAGGGATCGCTCCAGAAATCAAAAGGGACCACTAATTTAGGGGATGGAAAGGAGCCGGCGTCGTGCCTCCGGGGCTTTTTGTCGCCACTGCAGCAACCGAGCGAGATGGGGTCAATCGCGTCACTTTGACCGCGCGCCGCAGTAGAACCCGGGTCACGGAGCTTACCCCCTTGCGGTCAAACTCCGGGGTCGCGGCGATGTTTCTGGTTGTAAGGTCGGCTTATCCATGCGCGTCGTCCAGGATTTATACCAAGCAAAGAGGCTCAATGTTGCAATTCCGAAGAGGTTGACCAAGATTTGCATCCAGATTGCATTGGTGGTTTCGAACAGAACGAAGTATGCGCCGAACGAAAGAAAGATTCCGGTGCAGAAGGTCTGAAGCGATTGCTGGCCGCAAAGAATGGCGGGTCTGAAGATGCGCCATTCGAGACCGGGCCAATCGCGGGGCAGAAACCTGGCTACCAGCATGACGATGATTGCCAAATGAACAATGCGGTAGGGGGCGAGGTTGGTTTTGTCGTTCGGATTGAAGGCGTTATAGAGCCAATCGGGAAGCACCGCTCGAAGTTGCGGGATCCAGACCGCCAAGGTCATGATGAGAGCGAATATCAGGTAGGCTATTCCCAGCATTAGAAAGATCCGAGACCTGATCAGCGGCATCAATTCGGACCTACCGCCGAGTGCAAACCATGCCCCCGATACGAACAGCAACTGCCAGCAGAACGGGTTGAAGTACCAGACACCGTGGGGATAAGACGGAAGGTTCCAACCGAAATGACGTGCAAAGACGTATAAAACTATCGAAGCGGCTAACACCCAATCTGGTTTGCGCACCAGCGCCCAGAGGATGGCGGGAAACACCAGCATCAACAGGACGTAAAGGGGGAGTACATCCATGTTGAGAGGCTTGTATCTGAGCGTAAGCATTGCACCGAGCATTTGAACAGGATGTTCAAAGAACAAGTAAATGTTGTAGATATTATCCAGATTAGGATCGTGGTATTCTAAAGCCAAATATCCTATTCCTGCAGCGTAAACGCAAAACAGAAGCACTTGAGCAACGTAGATCTGCCACGCGCGCCTAAGAATCCGCGTGCTTGCTGGCAGGGTGCCTCGCTCAAGCATGATTCTTGCGTAAACAAACGACGCTGTGAAGCCGGAGATAAAAATGAACAGATCAGCCGCGTCACTAAATCCGTAATACTCGGTGGTAATCCAATTAAATGCATTGTTCGGAATGTGGTTGATGAAAATTTGCCAGTTTGCGATTCCGCGAATCAAATCGAGCCGCAGGTCTCTGCCCTTGGGAGGAAGTGTCACAGTCATCCGACGCGCTCCCTTGAGGATTTCGTTCGTCAGCTATGATCAAAGGACAGGCGACCTAAACGAGGAAGAAGTCCTATTTCGTCTGCTTCGGCCTGTTGGGCTGGCTAGGCGGCAGCACCGGCAGATGTTCGAAAATTCGGATCGAGGACACAAACCGATCGCTTCGATCTATTCCTTGGTTGCAGTATATCACGGGCCTGTGGTTGCTGCGATGGCCTACTTGGACCGGAGAAGTGTTGCGCGCTGAAAGCGCAACTCGTCCTTAAGCGTCTCCGCCGTCTTTTGTGTAGGCGGTTTCAGTTCAAATGACGGGGGGTCAGCTTTTGGGTCATTTACGGAAATCGAATAGCGCCCTGCCCTCGTCCGCGTTTACCTCAACAGCAGACGTTGCTGCATTCGCTTCCGACGCCGGAGAAGTCCCAACAGCGGGGTCATGGAACGCAGCATTTTCGACAAGGTTCGCTGCAATGATTGAGCAAGTCCATATGCCGGGCCAGCCCGGATGCCGGCTGTTGACGCACTGTTTTAAGCCAACACAGTCTTCAGACAGATAACCCGAAATGGTCGTCGTGTTCAGAAATCCATTCAGATCGTTTGCCGTCGCTTTATGGACCTTGGCGTCTGTCCTTCCTGTTAACGCAGGCCAGTTCGAAGACGCAGAGGCCGCAGTCAATGCTGGCGACTACGTAACTGCCCTGCGATTACTCGGGACCTTGGCGGATCAAGACAATACCTATGCTGAACGCCTTCTCGGGATCATGTACATCAAAGGCCGCGGCGTTCCGCAGGACTACGCTATGGGAATGAGGTGGATGCGAATTGCCGCCAACAAGGGATTAGCGGACGCGCAGAATGAGGTGGGGATTTTGTATCAACGAGGCTGGGGGGTCGAGCGAAACGAAGCCGAGGCGGTGAAATGGTTTCGTCTTGCTGCGGATCAGGGCTTGGTCTTGGCCCAGAACAATCTCGCGGATACCTATGTTCTGGGACTTGGCGTGCCGCAAGACTTCGGCGAAGCCCTTAAATGGTATCACCTCGCCGCGGATCAAAGCTCTTCCTACGCGGAAAATGTTATTGGCATCGCCTATGAACATGGCCTGCACGTTGCACAGGACTATGCCGAGGCATTTCGATGGTACCGACGTGCAGCGAACAAGATTTACGAGCGCCCAGGTGACACCTGGATACACAGCCCGCAGTACAATATCGGGGCCATGTATGCGTCAGGTCTCGGCACCGGTCAGGATTATGTCCAGGCCCTCATGTGGTTCACTTTGGCCGCAGCGTTTGGCGATACAAAGCCACCTGGTCCGGCTGGCATCAAGCTGGTCGATACGTCGAAGTACACGGCATTGGAACAACGAGACAGGCTTATGGCGCGCATGACGAGCGCCCAAATCACGGAGGCAGAAAAGTTGGCGCACGAATGGGGGCCACATCCCATAGTGACAATTGAGCGCCGAGCAGAATAAATCCGCGCCGCCTGCTGAAATTTACAGTTTAGACCGATCCGTCCAGCGATATTCTCGTGAAAGCCGCCAACAGTGTCCGCTCGGACATTTTTTGGGTGCGATTTCCGCGATGGGTCAATCTCGACCGAACGGGGCGACGGCGCCATGTCCGGTTTACTTTCAGCCACCGAGCTTGCGGACATCTATGGTGCTCGTGCCAAACTCCGAAGTTCGCCTCACTCGTGAGACCGCGGCAATTTGCATCCCAAGAGAGCATTTCCCAAATCTCATCGCAAGATTTCCGCACCGCGCCGCAGCGAACAATAAACCCGCCACAGTACGATAGCAGACAGATGCAATCCAATTGTTGCTAGATAATAAGGTGGGGCCTGGCAAGTGAGTACATGGCTATGCGAACAACCGGAACAGTTTTTCAGCCTGAGCTAATCGAATTGATGAGGGCAGTGCTTGATGATGCCACGGCGACGCTTCCCGAGGCGAAGCGGACGTCTTCGATAAAAGCTGAAATCGCGTCTCACATACTTGCATCCGCTGCAAACGGCGAGCGCGATCCAATAGTGCTGAAAGCGACGGCTCTGTCAGCCGTCGTGGAATGCACGCATTACTCTCACGACATCGACCCTGCCCGCAGGGCGGTCTGACCTGCAATGCAGGTCAAGATCAATCAGTGGTCAATTCTGCGACGGGAGAACTCATGCTGATGTGAGAGATGGAACAAGCCCCCGACGAGCTTTGGAACAAAATCACCCGGCAACCGTTATTTCCGGTTAAGGAGCCAAGCCCTTGCATATCCCCGCGTGACAATCACGGGAGGTTGGCGGCATGGACGGGTCGGTTCAATCGCATCGAAATCGATTGTTGGCGCTGTTGGATCCGAAGGATTTGGATTGCCTTCGACCCCATCTCAAACCGACGACTTTCGACTATCGCGAATTGCTATACGAAGCGAACTCACCCATCTCCACCGTTTATTTTCCGATTGATGGTGTTGCGTCACTTGTAAACACGATGGCCAATGGCTCGGCGGCTGAAGTAGGCACAATCGGCAATGAAGGGATCGTTGGCCTTCCGGTAATTTTTGGTGATCGTTACGCCCCGACCAGTGCCTACATTCAGGTGCCGGGTTCTGGATTACGTTTGCAGGCAGACGTGCTGAGTTCCGAAATCGATCGCAGCTGCACAATGCGGAGGGTTCTGCTTCATTACGCGCATGCTTTTTTTAATCAGGTCGCGCAATCAGCTGCATGCAATCACTTCCATTCCGTCGAGCAGCGATGTTGCCGCTGGCTGTTGATGACACATGATCGCGTGCAGTCGGAGCAATTTCTTCTTACGCAGGAATTTTTGGGAATGATGCTGGGCGTCCGGCGCACAAGCGTGACAGCTGCCGCCGGCATGTTAAAGCGCCAGAAATTGATCGAATATCGTCGCGGACAAGTGACGATCCTAAATCGAGCTGGGATCGAAAAGCGCGCGTGCGAGTGCTATGCCGTTAGCAAACAGGAATTCGACCATCTGCTCGGATATCCGCTCGGGTCGCAGCGCGAGCCAGTTCGATAGAGCGATGTCGGAATTGCCCTTCGCGGTAGGAACCTTGATGATGAATACCAACCGTACAGCATTGGCTATCTTTGCCGCAGCCCTGGTTATTGCGATTATCGCAGCGTTTCTGACAACGTTACACAATAGCGACACTCGCAGCGCCAGCATCGATGCGCCGCCGGGAACGATAGGTTTGGCTCGGCCCCATCCGCCGTTGCCGCCGGCCGATACCGGCCAAAATTGATAGACCATTGCTACGCCGCAGGCGTGGCAGTCCAAATCTATCTCCATCTCATTCCTCGGTAACGGATAGTCATTCCTTGGTTTAGGGCTCGGTGCGGTTTCGGAAAGCGGCGCGAACCATCGTGCTTGATGCGGCCAAGAAGGTCGAAACGGTCCTAACGGTCCCAAGCCGACCCCGTGAGGCTGACCGCCTGCGAAACGAGGTCACAACGCAGTGGTTGCGCTCACACTGCCGGTGGCCGCAGTTAGAGCGTCGTGAGTTTGCGCCCGGCGCGATTTCCGTTGTGGGTCATCGACTCTTCTTCGGGAACGTCTGAGACAGGTCCGTTGATCCGCCGATAGCGGATATTGCGACGCTGTCCCGGCATGTCAGCTCGGTGCCCAATTTCGGACTTCGCGCCGTTACATTCACTCGCTATGCTCATCAAGCATAAACTCGTTTTGCTCCATGGCTCACCCGTTGCTGCGGCTGCTTCAGTGATATCCGATGTCAGCCCGTACCTTGCCGCGAAACACCCAGTAGGACCAGCTGGTATACATCAGGATCACCGGCAGCAGCACCAGCGTCCCGACCAGCAGAAAAGCCTGGGTTCGATCTGAGGACGCAGCCTGCCACAGCGTGAAATGATCGGGCACGATCATCGGGTAGAGACTGATGGCAATTCCCGCATAGGACAGCGCGAAAAGGCCGATGCCGCCCACGAAGGGGAGAACTTCCGCGCGGCTATGGAGCGCGCGCCAGGTCAGGATCGCGGCGGCGGCGGTCGCAACGGGAACTGGCGCCAGAAACAGCATGTTCGGGAAGACGAACCAACGCGAGGCGATCGCCGGACTCATGATCGGCGTCCAGATGCTGACGATGCCAATCGCGGCCAGAACTCCGATCAGACAGACACGACCCTGACGGCGGGCGGCGTCCTGAATATCTCCTTCGGTCTTGATAATGAGCCAGCCCGCGCCGAGCAGCCCATAGCCGAACAACAGGGCGACGCCGGTCAGGACCGAGAAGGGAGTCAGGAAATCGAACGAGGTGCCGGAAAACACCCGGCCGCTGATCTGAAATCCCTGGATGAAGCTGCCGACCACCACGCCTTGCGCGAAAGTCGCAATGCCCGATCCATAGTTGAAGGCGCGGTCCCAGAACGTCTTGTGTTCCGCGTCCCGAAAGCGGAATTCAAATGCGACCCCGCGAAACACCAGCGCCAGCAGCATCACGAGAATTGGAAAATAAACCGCGGGAATGATGATGGCGAACGCCAGCGGGAAGGCTGCGAGCAAGCCGAGGCCGCCGAGCACCAGCCAGGTTTCATTGCCATCCCAGATCGGCGCGATCGAATTCATGATGGTATTGCGCGCGGCGGTGTTCGGCGCAAAACCGTAGAGAATGCCGACGCCGAGGTCGAAGCCGTCGAGCAACACGTAGAAGAATACGGCCACTCCCAGGATCAGCGTCCAGATCGGCACGAAGTCGAGAACCTGACTCATGGTTCGCTCCCTCCCGAAACGCCCGCTCCCGCCAGCACCGGGGCCTGCGGCCGTCCGGCCTCGATCGTGGCATTCTTCTTCGACGGCCGGCGCCGGACCCGTGCGAACGACGCGCAGCATGAGAAGCAATCCGGCGGGATACATAAAGAGGTAGACGACCATGTAGGCGAGCAGCGAGATCGCGACGTCGTGGCCGGTCAATGACGGCGAGACGGAGGCCGCCGTTCGCAACAGGCCATAGACCGTCCAGGGCTGACGCCCGACTTCGGTGGTGACCCAGCCGGCAATCACGGCGACAAATCCGATAGGCGTCACGATTTGGCACAGCAGCAGAAACAGCGGCGTGGAGATAAGCCGCCCGCGCCAGCGCAGCCATCCGCCGAGCAGCACGACGCCGAGCATCAGCATGCCGCATCCGACCATGATCCGGAAAGCAAAGAAGGGTATCGCAACAGGCGGTCGCTGATCGGCGGGAAAATCCTTGAGACCTTTGATTTCGCCGTCGGCCTCGTGGGTCAGGATCAGGCTTCCCAGCAGGGGAATCTCGATCGCGAGCATGATTGCTCTCGGTCTTTTCGTCAGGGATCGCGAACAGCGTCAGAGGAACACTCCGCCCGGTCTCCCAGCGCGCCTCGATGGCAGCGAGTTTCACAGGCTGGTACCTCAGCGTATTGAGACCATGATGGTCGCCGAGGAAAATCTGCAGCGGCACCAGCACGGTCAGGAGCCACAGCGTTATCGACAGCATGGTGCGGCCTTCCTCCGCAAACTTCCGGCGCCGGAGCAGATAGGCGCCGACGCCGAGCACGACAAAGCCGGTGGTGATGAAGAAGCCGACCACGGTGTGCGCCAGCCGGGACGGAAAGGAAGGATTGAAGATGACTTGTAGCCAGTCCGTCGGAAAGAAACGGCCGTCGATGATTTCGTAGCCGGCCGGCGTTTGCATCCAGCTATTGGCCGCCAGGATCCAGAAAGACGAGAATAACGTGCCCATCGACACCATCAGCGCGGCAAAAAAATGGGCCCAGGGCGGCACCAGCTTTCGCCCGAACAGCAGGACGCCGAGAAATGCTGCCTCGAGGAAAAATGCAGTCAGGCCCTCGTAGGCGAACAGCGGCGAAAGGACGTTCGCGGCTGCATCCGAATAACGGCTCCAGTTGGTCCCGAGTTGAAACGGCATGACGACGCCGGTGACCACCCCCATGCCGAAGGCGATCGAGAAAATCTTGATCCAGAACATCGAGACGCGAAGATAGACGTCGCGCCCGGTCGCAAGATTGATTCCTTCGAGGACGGCAATAAATGCCGCGGCGCCGACAGTGAAGGCCGGCAGCAAGATGTGCCAGCCAATCACCCAGGCGAATTGCAATCGCGACAGGAAAACCGGGTCGAAGTCCATTTCCGTCACTCCCGTCGGCCATTGTTGCGTTCGAACAGGGTGCCGTCACAAAAAACGGGTCGCAGTTTACTGCGGGCAGAATGACGTGAAGTTTGCGCCGCGATACGAATTATTGCACCAACTCGCGCCGCCTCTCCGGGTCGGTGCGATAGGTGATGATGAGAGACTCGCGATTGACCAAGCCATAAAGCCGGCGGATAGGCCGAACTCGTCAACGGCATCGCAAACGCTCGCTCGCGCGCGTCGCTTTCTATCATGGCTGAAGCTCCTGATATCGGTGTGTCAAAGGCCGACGCGTCTCACGGTCCGGCGACTTAATCGCCGTCACCGGTAAAGTCGAAGATGGTGAACTCCTCGCCGTTGCCGGCGCGCTCAAGCACCTCGGGATGACGTAGCGTGTGCATGGTGTCGTGGTAGCCCGAACGCCAATGCTCCGCCATGGACAGCCGCGAGAACTCATAGTCTTTCGAGTTGCCTTCGTAGCCTCTCGGGCGATAGATCAGGTGCACGAGGTTATAGGCGTGGCGTTGCGCGACCGAGGCCAGGAACCTGCCTTCCTCGCTTTGCTTCAACTCGTCCGGCAGCTGGTCCAGGAAAAGGGCGACGGAGTATTCCACCTTGTGCAGCCGCTTGATGAAATCCGTGAAGGCGCGCGTGCGACTCGAGTATTGGATCTCCTTCTGCCTCGTCGCGACTTCGGCAAGGTTGCGCGGGAACTTGCCGCGCGCGCTCCACAGATCGACCTGAAACACGAGCGCATCAGGCAGCCGCTGGCCGGTCACGCGCGTGTTCGTGACAATCCACTGAAGCGGCGTGTTGGAGACAAGGCCGCCATCCCAATAGCGCTCGCCCTCGATCTCGACGGCGGGGAAACCGGGCGGCAGCGCGCCGCTCGCCATCACATGCTCGGCTCTGATCATCTGCGTTCCGGTATCGAAATAGACGAGGTTGCCGGTACGCACATTGACGGCGCCGAGGCTGAGACGCGTCGCCTTGTTGTCGGAGTTTATGCGGTCGAAGTCGACGAAGCGCTCGAGCGTGGCTTTGAGTGGCACGGTGTCATAGTAGCTCGTCGCCTCGATCGTGCCGGGCGGATGAAACCATGGATTGGGGAGTCGCGGCCTGAAGAAGCCCGACGCTCCTACGTAGGCAACCATGGCGGCGCTCACCTCATTGACGCCCGCGCGCGCAGCCTCGCCTCGTCCAAACAGGCCGAAGATGTCGGCATCGAAGCCCATGGCAGGGGCGGTGATTTCCTCCCAGAACTCGCGCAGCCTGTCGACGCGTTTCTCGGGAGCATTGCCGGCGATGATCGCGGCGTTGATGGCGCCGATCGAGATGCCGACGACCCAGTCGGGATGAAGCCCGGTCTCGGCCAGCGCCTCATAGACACCCGCCTGATAGGCGCCGAGCGCGCCGCCCCCTTGCAGCAGCAGCGCGACGCGATCGAAGGGGAGTCGCGTGCGCAGGTTCCGCCCGTTGCCCTTGTTTTGCCGTGCCCCAGGCGCGGCTGGCGGATTCTCCAGTAGGATTCTGCGAGATCGGCTTATTCATGGACTTGTGCTCGTTGAGGCGTTTTCCTCTCGCGAAGACCCGGCATGGTCAGGAGCGCGCCGGCGCGCGCTGGCGCGTCAGGGTCTTCGCTGCCTGCACGATTTCTGCCACCGAGAGATGCACGTAGGCGAGTACATCATCCGCCGTGCGCCCACTCTTGGGAATGTTGCGCACGGCCAGCATGCGCACAAGCGGCCCGCCTCCCGAGGCGGCGGCGGCCTCGGCGATTTCGCTGCCGATACCGCCGACATAGCTATCCTCCACGGTCAGGATCGGCGCACTGGCGCTGCGTGCGAGTTCGAGCAAAGGTGTCGCGTCGAGCGGCAGCGCGTAGGCATCGATTACCGTCGCCGCGATGCCGAGAGGCTGCAATGCCTCTGCGGCCTTGAGGCAGCTATGAACGAGATATCCGGTACCGGCGAGCACAATCGCGGGCCTATCCAATTTGGCGCGGCGGACCACCTTGTAGCCGCCGAAGGGGAAGCCTTCGCTCTCGCGATAGAGAATCGGCAGGTCGCCGCGTACCGCGCGTAGATAACATGCGCTCGGATGCTCTGCCATCGCCAGCACCAGGTTGTAGGCGCTAACGGGATCGCTCGGCGTCAGCACCGTCATGGCGGGATTCCCGCGGTAGTCCTCCGTATGGGCGAGCGCGCGCATGAACCCCATATCCGCCAGTGCCATCTGGCTCGGTCCATCGGAGGCGAGAGTGACGCCGACATGAGTGCCGACCAGCTTTATGGGCAGTCCGCTGATAACCGCCATTTCGATCTCGTCGAGGGCGCGCTCCATGAAGCGACCGAAAGTGCTGACGAAGGCGATCTTGCCAGCGGCGACGAGGCCGGCGCCCGCGGAAACCATGTTCTGTTCGGCGATCCGGCCTTCGAAATAGCGATCGGGATAAGCCTTGGCGAAATCCTCCGCATAAGTCGAGTTCTTGACGTCGCCGTCGAGCGCAACGATGCGCGGATTGGCGGCGCCGAGTGCTTTGAGCGCCAGCCCATAAGCGCGTCGCGGCGACAGTGCCTTCTTTTCCTCGACCGATTTCGCCACCTTGGCGTTGTCGGCCACGGCGGCCATGAACGCCGCCGGCGGGCGCATAGGCGGCAACGCTGTCGGTGTCCCCGTCGGCTGGGCGATGGGCAAGCCTCGCGCCATTTCTTCCGGCGAGATCGCGGCTACTCCGAGTTCCTTCGCGCGCTGGTCGAGCGCTCCGAGCACCGAGTTCGAGTTGGTCTTTTGGAACCGGTTTGCCATGGTGGCCCATGCCCTGAAGGGTGGGCACGCCCCAGCCTTTGACGGTGCGTGCGATAATAGCGAGAGCTTGACCTTCCCTGGCCAACCCGGCGCGTCGCCCGAGCGCCGCCAGAATCGCCTCGGGGTCATGGCCGTCTATCACTAAAGTGGTCCACCCGAAGGCTTCGGCCTTTCGCTGCAGGTGCGTCCAATCCTGCTCGCGCGAGACAAAGTCGCTTTGGCCGAGTTCGTTGCAGTTGAACAGGGCGACGACGTTCGAGAGGCGCTGGTCCCGGATGAAATCCATCGCCTCCCAGATCTGCCCCTCGCGTGACTCGCCGTCGCCAATGACGCAATAGATGACTTTGTCGATGCCATCGATGCGCGCAGCGCAGCCGAGTCCGCCCGCGACGAGAGTCCCTGCCCCAAGGACCCCGTCGCTGCGTCAAAGAATGGAAAGCCCAGTGCCGGGTTGGGGTGACCGTCGATCGCGCTGTCGATCTCTCGCAGCGTCATGAGATCGTCCACGGTCATTCGTTTAGCTTCGCCGCGAGGACAGAAGGTAGCACCGAGGTCGGCGCAGGCGGCGTAGATGATTGGCACGGCATGGCCCTCGGACAGCACCAGCCGATCCGCGGCGGAATCGCTCGGCTGCTCCGGTCGCCAGCGCATCGTGTGATACATCAGCGTGGCAGTCAGATGCGCAAGCGCTAGCGCACTGGTGGGATGGCCGCTGCCTGCGGCTGTAGTGGCACGGACGGCCAGCTTACCGAGAGCGATCGCCTTGGCGTTAATGAGTTGGCTCAGCGTTGCCATGGAACTCTCCATGATAAGGATTTGAGACCGCGCGCCGCTGGTCCCGACAGGCCCCCAAAACGCAGCAATATCCTGCAGGCCACTCGCGTGCTCGACCATCCAACCCTAGGCGGAAGCCAATCATATCAAGGTATGAGCGGGCGCGGTCGGAGCGGAATCCCACGGCCTGCCGGGGCGATATTGATGGGGCGGAACCTTCGAGGTGACGGAACCCTTGGCGCGGCGGTGGCGGATAGCCAGGGGACCGTCTATTATGACGATCTCCCAATCTTGCGAGGTGGGCATGGTGAGAAGACGTATCGGCATTCTCACGGGCGGCGGCGACGTCCCCGGCCTCAACGCGGTCATCAAGAGCGTGACTTATCGCGGCAGCGAGAACGACGTTGAAGTCGTCGGCCTCCGCCGCGGTTGGGAGGCCCTCACGCACCTGAACCTCGAGGACCCGACCAGCAGGTCCCGCCACATTATTCCGCTGAATCGTGAAAACACTCGCACCATCGATCGGCGCGGCGGCACCGTGCTGCACTCGAGCCGCACCAATCCTTCCAAGATGCAAAAGCTGCCCGATCATCTCGTCGGCATGGACTTTCCAGTCGCCCTGAGCACCAAGGGGGGCATCGCGACCAAGACGTGGGACCTTACCGGCCAAGTGCTGGCGAACCTCTCGGGGCTCGGCATCGAACATCTGATCGCCATCGGCGGCGACGACACGCTCAGTTACGCAGCCAAGCTCAACGACCTCGGCGTCAAGATCATCGCCATTCCTAAGACAATGGACAACGACGTCCGCAACACCGAGTACTGCATCGGCTTCTCGACCGCGATCACCCGGGCCAGCGACGCCATCCAGCGGCAACGCACAACTGTCAGCTCGCACGAGCGAATCGGCATTTTCCGTATCTTTGGCCGCGACGCCGGATTTACCGCGCTCTACACCGCATACGCCACCTCGATGCGGTGCGTCATACCGGAGTACAAGGTCAACCTCGACAAGCTTATCCAGTTGCTCCTCGAGGAGAAGCGCACCAACCCAAGCAACTATGCGCTGGTCGTGCTCAGCGAGGGCGCCGAGTGGGAGGGCTACAAGGTGCAGGAATACGGCGAGCCTGACGCCTATGGCCACCACAAGAAGGCGAGCGTGGCCGAATTGCTTGCTGACGAGATCAAGCAGCGCGTCAGAGAGGAAACTATCGTTTCCGACCTCACCTACGACCTGCGATCGGGCGATCCGGACTTCATCGACAAGCTCGTGGCCCTGACTTTCGGTAACATGGCCTACGACGCCATCCTGGAAGGCAAGACCGGCCTCATGTCGGCGCTGACGGACGGCTGCTACGACCTCGTGCCCATCCCTGAGGCCAAGCTCGGGCCGCGCAAATTGGACGTCGCCAGTATGTACAACACGGAGCGCTACCGCCCCAGCTACGCCAACAAGCGCGGCTTGCCGATGTTTCTCAGCCGCGCCTCATAGGTGGCAGGTGGAAACCCGATCGCCGGCATGGCTGCTGCGAGCGCCCCGGCATGTCCGTTTCGCGCCATCACCGTTCGTGCCATCACCGGAAATCAGTTGATTGATCGATCACTTCGTCGGCAAGCAGCTTGCGGGCCCGTCAGGACATTCCAAGAACTGCCGCCGCAGTGTCCGTGTATTCCTGAAAGAACACCATCCTCCCTTGATTGTATTTGAAAATGTGGACCCATTCGTCCTTTATGGTTTTGCCTGTTCTCTTTGCCCGAGCGGAAGACGTGCCGATAACCACTACGGTGTCGCCTTGCTCAATCATTTCACGTGGCGCAAACTCGGTAAAATCAAGGTTCTGAGCCACTCGCGCGAAGAAGTCTGCAATCTCCTGCCTCCCCTTGAAATTACCCGCCCAAGGCAATTTGTCCTGGGGGCCGGCGGATATCCAGGTGCAGGTGTCATCGACAATGTCCTTAACAAGAGTCGGAATGTCACCTTGCTTAAAAAGTTCATAGCCCTTCTTTGTTGTCTCAAGATTCGATGCCATTGAAGTCCCTCCGTCTCAGTTGAATAGGATCGATAACAACCGGCATTTCAGAAAACGCTGCGAGCAACATCAGGCTGGCAACCCCGCCAGGAGGAGGCCAGCCTCGTGGCGCTTGCGGTCCACGTCGCGCTTGTAGTGCTGGGTGGCAAGATAGACGGCCACCGAGAATTTTGGCTCGCGCTTCAGGACCTCTGCCGCGTGCGCGGCAGCCGCGACCGTGTTCCCCATCTGCGCGAACGTGGCGGCGAGGAAGGCATGATGGGTGTGGTCAGCCCGTGTGATCCGTGAAAAGGCCTCGGCGGCTTCGGCATATTTCCCGGCGCAATAGCAGGCGCGCCCGAGATGGCTCCAGAAGCGCTCCGGGTGATACGGGTTGAGGCGCATCGCCTTCTTGATCCAGTCGATGCCCTCCTGCGGCCGTCCCAGCCACGTTAGAAGTTCGCCCTGCTGCACCACAACAAGGTCGTAGTTGGGGTTGAGCGCGAGCGCCCGCTCCTGATGATACGCGGCCTTGTCATGATCCTCGCTCGCCAGGTTCAGGGCGGCGAGGATCCTGTGCACGTCGCTGTCGTTGTCATCGAGCGCCAGCGCGATCTCCAACTCCGCAGCCACCTGCTGGAAGGTGGCGTCGCGATCCGCGCACCACCCGTAAGTCCACATCTGGCCCAGCACACATGCCTTCCAGGCGTGCGCGTGAGCATAGTTCGGGTCGAGCGCCAGGGCGCGGTCAAGCAGGTGCTGTGCCTCGGCGTTGTCCTCGCGGATTGAGCGGTGGTGCAGCACCTTGGCGGTCAGCACGCACTCATAAGCCGCCATGTTGTTGGTCGGCTTGCGCTTCGCACGGTCATGCGTGGCGGCCTCGACGCGGCCGGGGAGCGTCGCGGAGATAGCGCACGTCATCTCGTCCTGGATGGCGAAGATGTCCTCAAGCTTGCGGTCATAGCGTTCGGCCCAAATGTGCCGGTCAGTTTCGGCGTCGATCAGCTGCACGGTGACGCGGATGCGATCGCCCGCCTTTCGCACGCTCCCCTCGAGGACGTATTCGACCCCGAATTCGCGCGCGACCTCCTGCACCTTGACCGCCTTGCCCTTGTGCACAAACGTCGAGTTGCGTGAGATGACGAGCAATTCGTGAAAGCGTGACAGCTCGGTAATGATGTCCTCGGTGAGGCCGTCCGCGAAGAACTCTTGCTCTGGATCGCCGCTCATGTTGACGAGCGGCAGCACGGCAATGGACGGTTTCTTGGCAGTCGTTGCCGTCGCCGCAGCGTCCTTCGCGGCCTCTGGCGCGGTGGTTGCGTCTCGCTCCAGCCGGACCCGAAAGACGCGGACTGGACGGGCGATGTTCTTGACGCTCTGGTCACCGAGATCCTCGAATTCGACGTCGTCCAGCCGGTCACCAAGCTGATCACGCACCGCGCCCGAGATGCAGATGCCGCCGGGCTCGGCGAGCGTTTCGAGCCGCGCCGCCACGTTGACGCCGTCGCCGAAGATGTCGTTTTCCTCAACGATCACGTCGCCCAGATTGATCCCGATGCGGAATTGCATCCACCGCGCCGGTGAAACGTCCGTGTTGCGCCGTGCCATCCGCCGCTGGATCTCGGCGGCGCACACCATCGCATCGACGACGCTGTGGAACTCGACCAGAATGCCGTCGCCGGTGGTCTTGATGATGCGGCCGCGGTTCTTCGCGATAGCCGGATCGATGAGCTCGATCCGATGGGTCTTGAGACGCGCGAGGGTCCCCGTCTCGTCGGCCTCCATCAAGCGACTATAGCCGACCATATCAGCGGCAACGACAGCTGCGAGCCTGCGCTCTGGTCCAGACACATCCATCTCTCCGGTTCCTTCGCATCGGCCAGGAGTAATCGCGGATCGGTAACGCACGCGCAGTGGCCAAGAATTCGGCCACTAGTTCGCTTGGACCCGGCCACGATATTGATGCGCGAGCTTTAGAGATTTGAAATCTGCAAAAGCCTGCGGTCGCCAATCCAGGTTCTGGCAAGGTCAGCCTCGACCTTGCGGGCCGCTGCGGTTTCGCCACGTGCCTTATGTAGTTCCACCAGTCCCTAGTACGACCAGCCGTTGGACGACGCACGGCTCAGCGCACGCCGGAACTGGGCGCTCCGCCTCAGCGTAACGGCCGGCCTGCACTCCCGCGGAAACCGATAGCCTTTGTGATCTTGCGAATGTTGCCATGTCGTACTCCAAAATCGGACGGAAAAAATCTGCCGAATTTGAGATCCAACCGGTCGCACTGAGCGGGATCTGAAAAAGACCCCTGATAACGAATTCTGAGACCTTTCCGGCCCCTTCTGCAAAACATCGCAATGCGCGTACCTTGCGACATTTGAGCCTCGGAGAAAGGTCAGCCGTGCTGTTTCATTTCTGCGCGGGTCCAATCGCACCCATCCCGATGGCATCCCAGCAAATCCCCTTTAACGCCGCCAACGGACATCATCCCATGACCGCACAAAGGGCGCCAGGATCGACCACGGTTGACCGAAGCGTCGGCAAACGGCCCAAACAATGGCTTGACCATGATCGAGCGGCCAGCAGGAACTCGCATGTCGATCCGGCTACTTGTGCTCGACCGCACCGCGTTGATCGGCCGGTCGACAAAAGGGATCTTGAAGGCTCGAAATTCGGCCTCCGGGACCCCACCATGCGTTGCACGATCACCGATGATCGTTGGGGACCCATTCCTCCGCGGTTGCGTCCCAATGATGAGTATCGTCGAAGTGTTTCCAGAGTGGCCGCCTTGGTTTGCTTTCACCCTTCTGTAATGCATTCCGTGTGCCGAATTGGACGACGAACGCCCGAGCCATCATGACCCATTCGCGCGCGCTATATCGGGAGTTCCATTTGATTGTCGCGAGCATCGGATGCCTCCTTCGAAGCAAGAAGCCTTGCGCTATCTTAACCCGGACCCGGAAAACAGGAAAGTAAACTACTTCACAGTGAGCCAACGTCTTCGACAAGGTCGCGGCGATCGCGGCCGGGCAGGTTCGAAAAGTTCCATGAGCCGTCGTCGACGACAGCGGCGGGACAGCCCCTCATGAAATCGCGTCTGCATCGACGCCGATCCGGGTTCTCCCTGGCGGCGTAGTTGGAATGACGTGGTTTAGTCTGCTCGCTCAACAAGGTGAGCACGTGAGGGTCCAGGGTCGAACCGATCGGCAAAATATTGCGTCTCGTGGGACACCAGTCCTTCACGGAATTCCATGATGCTCACGACGTAAGATGGTATGCCGTCATAGCTAAGCATGAATTCAGTGACCCAGAGATCGCCGCTGCCGATAATTCGCCGGACCGTAAAACGCTTCTTGTTCGGCTGGACAAACCGGCTCTCTTGAATGTTGCGCCGGCTGCGGATCCGCTCGCCCGATTGCGGATAATCAAGCACTGCATCCTCGCGATAGATTTCATGTTCGACCTTGAAATCGTTCGCGTCCGAAGCCTCCCAATGGCGCTCCAGCGCCATCCGCACGGTTCGATCATCCATCTCAATCTCCCATCCGCGCTTCCGGCCATCATTTCGGGACCACGGAATTCATCGTGCTGTAAGTTATTCTGAAACGTGGGACGCTATTGCCGATCGCGCCAGTCGTGTGTCGCCTCACAATGCGGGCGCTTGCGGTTTGGTTTAAGGATACGCCTGTGGGGAGTTCCCGACAATGTGCGAATTTCGTCGGCCAGTAGCGCGAACAACTTCTTGCCTCGATTTGGACAAGTGGCCTGACCGAACGTCACGCTGGGTCATAAGCGGAAGCCATCGTCCGCGATCTTAATGTCCGCTTTGTCCCGCTGGCGACTAGAAGGCGGACCTCGCTGGAAGCGAACGAGCGCCTGAGGCGTTTGGAGGGATCGCCGGACAGACCGCGACCTCACTCTTTGAGATCGTAAAGGACGTGCACCCTGCCATCCGATGGTCCGCGCCAACAAAATAGCTCGCTTGGACCGTTCAATAATGCCTCTTGTCAACGCAGGATTAGTCAAACTATCAATGGACTGGCGGCTATAATACGCAAAAACTATCGACGGGGACCCGTCGGTCGCAGGAGGAAACAAAAAGATGCGCAAATTCATCATGACGCTCGTACTCGCGCTTCCCGCTTTCGCGGGTCACGCCCATGCACAGGACAGCATCAAGCTCGGGTACATCGATCCGCTTTCCGGAGGCGGAGCCAGTGTGGGCGAAGGTGGACTGAAAACGTTTCAGTTCCTCGCGGACGAGGCGAACGCCAAGGGAGGCATTCTCGGGCACAAGGTCGAGATTATACCGCTCGATAACAAGACGAACCCGCAAGAGAGCCTGATTCAGGCTCAGAAGGCCATCGATGCCGGTGCTCACTATATCACCCAGGGCAACGGCTCCTCGGTTGGCGCCGCACTGGAGGACTTCGTCACCAAAAACAATACGCGCAATCCCGGCAAGGAAATCCTGTACTTCAACTACGCGGCGGTCGATCCAAGCCTGACCAACGAAAAGTGCAGCTTCTGGCACTTCCGCTGGGACGCCAGTTCGGACATCAAGATGGAGGCGCTCACCAACTATATGAAGGGGGTTGCGTCCATCAAGAAGGTCTACCTGATCAATCAGGACTATTCGTTCGGTCAGTCGGTCCGCACCGGGGCGCGCAAGATGCTGGCAGCAAAGCGACCCGACATCCAGATCGTGGGCGATGAATTGCATCCGTTGCTCAAGATCACCGACTTCTCGCCTTACGTCGCCAAAATCCAGGCTTCCGGTGCCGACAGCGTCGTAACCGGCAACTGGGGGCAGGACTTTGCGCTGCTTCTCAAGGCGGCCGCCGATGCCGGCCTCAAGGTCAACTGGTATACTTACTATGCCGGGGGAGCCGGCGGGCCCACCGCGATCAAACAAACCAACCTGAACCATCAGGTATTCCAGATCAGCGAAGGCGTCCCCAATTCCGGCTATCAGCCGGCCATGGACTTCGAGAAAAATTTCCGGGCCAAAGCCGGCTTGTCGCTTTGGTATCCCAGGGCCGTCAACGAGATGCGGATGTTCAAGCTTGCCGCCGAGAAGGCCAACTCGACCGATCCCATCAAGGTGGCCGCGGCTTTGGAGGGCATGAAATTTGACGTCCTGGATGGTGGCGAAGGATTCATGCGCAAGGAAGATCATCAATTCTTCCAGCCGATCTATATCTCCTCTTTCGGCACCCTCACCGCCAAGGAACCCTACGACGAGGAGAACACCGGCTGGGGCTGGCATCTGGTGTCCAAGATTGACACGCCACAGACCATCCTCCCCACCACCTGCAACATGAAGCGCCCTAACTCGTAAAGGCGTGGTCCCCGTGCCGGCGCGGCACGGGGACGACCGCCTCCGGCAATAAACCTTCAGGAAAGCCGGTCTGGCCTTGTTTCTTCAAACCTTTGTCCTACTCAATCGTCCCCATCATCCGTGAGTGTGTCGTGCTCGATTTGATCGTAATCTCGACCCTCAACGGCGTGCTGTTCGGCATGCTGCTGTTTCTGCTGTCCAGCGGACTGACGGTCATCTTCAGCATGATGGGCGTGCTCAACTTCGCGCATGCCAGTTTCTACATGCTGGGGGCGTTCTTCGGTTATCAGCTCACGAAGTGGATCGGCTTCTGGCCGGCCTTGGTGCTTGCGCCGCTGCTGGTGGGAGCAGTCGGCATGGCGGTCGAGCGTTATGGTCTTCGCAACACGCATAAACACGGACATGTCGCCGAGTTGCTGCTCACGTTCGGCCTGGCCTTTGCGATCGAGGAGATCGTGTCGATGATCTGGGGCAAAAGCCCGGTGGACTATCGGGTGCCCGCGATCCTCGACTTTCCCGCCTTCACCGTATTCTCCACCAGCTATCCCGCCTACAAGATCTTCATGCTGGCAGTGTCGGTGTCGATATTCGTCGCGCTGTCGATTGTGCTCAAGAAGACCCGGGTCGGGCTTGTCGTTCAGGCCGCGCTGACGCACCCGAACATGGTTGCCCATCTCGGCCATAATGTCGGGCGTGTGTTCATGCTGGTGTTTGGCGTCGGCAGTGCGCTTGCCGGCGTGGCCGGCGTCATCGCAGGTCCTGCGCTGGTTACGCAATCGGACATGGCGGGTCTGCTCGGCCCGATCCTGTTTGTCGTGATTGTGTTCGGCGGTCTCGGCTCCTTGCCCGGCGCGTTCATAGCCTCACTGGTCATCGGCCTCACTCAGACCTTTGCGGTCGCGCTCAATGGTTCGCTGGCCAGCACCTTCGGACCGCTCGACCCAGGTCTCGGTCCTTCGCTGCTCACCGACATCTGGAATGTCACGATCGCCCAGGTGGCGCCGATCCTGCCCTATGTGCTTCTGGTGCTGATCCTGATCGTGCGTCCGATGGGTCTATTGGGAACGCGCGAAACATGACAGATGCGGCAACCTCGAAGCTGGTCCACGCCAAGGAAGCCCATGGCCGCAACCTGCAATTCTACGGCATCTGGTTGGTTGCGGCGATCGCGCTGATCGTATTGCCCCTGATCTTCTCCTCGGGCGGCTCGCTGACGTCGTTCAGCCTGATCGGCATATCGATTATCTTTGCCCTGTCTTACAATATTCTGCTCGGCCAGACCGGCCTTCTGTCGTTCGGGCATGCCGTTCACTATGGTCTCGGCGGTTTCCTCGCCGTTCACATGATGAATGCGGTGGCCGCGCATGATTGGCCGATTCCGCTGCCTTTGATTCCATTGTTCGGCGGCATTGGCGGACTTGCCTTCGCCGTCGTGGTCGGCTGGGTGATGACCAAGCGCGCCGGCACTGTCTTTGCGATGATTACGCTCGGTATTGGCGAGTTGGTCGGCTCCTCATCCCTGATCCTGCGCAGTGTGTTCGGCGGAGAATCCGGCATCACCACAGACCGGACGGCGCTGCCGCATATGTTCGGCTGGAGTTTTGGATCGCAGATCCAGATCTACTATCTGATCGCCTTCTGGCTGATGATCTCGGCGATTGCGATGTACGCGCTGACCCGCACCCCGCTCGGGCGAATTTGCAATGCGGTGCGCGACAATCCCGAACGCGTGGAGTTCATCGGCTACGACCCCCACGTCGTGCGGTACCTCGCCTACTGCTTTGCCGGCTTCTTCGCCGGCATCGCGGGTGGGCTTGCCGCCATCAATTTCGAGATCGCGAACTCCGCCTATCTCGGTGCGACGCAGTCGGGCATGGTGCTGTTCGCGACTTTCATCGGCGGCACGGCGCATTTCTTCGGACCGATTCTCGGCGCTATTCTCGTCACCTATCTGCAGTTGGGATTGACCAACGTGACCACGGTCTGGCAGCTTTATTTCGGCATCATCTTCATCGGCATCGTGATGTTCGCTCCCGGCGGCATTGCCGGGCTCGTCATGATGCATCGACCGTTGGTTCGCGGGGGCACGCTGATGACGGTGATCCCGTCCTATCTGATCGCGGCGATACCCACGCTGGCGCTGGCCTTTGGTGTTATCCTCGCGATCGAAACGGTCGCCCGCTACACCGAGAGCCAGGGCGGCGGCAACCTGATCGACTTTTTTGATATATCATTTGATGCGACCGCGCCGACGACCTGGCTTCTCGCCGCCGTTCTTGTCGTCATTGGCTCGCTCGTCGCCCGCATGACCTGGCGGCGTATAGCCGAGGCCTGGGACCGTGCCAGCTCGGCGGCCGGCGATCGGGGATACCTCGCGTGACGACAGCCATCGAAATCGACGCCGTGGAAAAACGCTTCGGCCAGGTGAGTATCATCCATGATCTCAACCTGAGCATCGCGCAGGGCGAGCGTCACGCCATCATTGGTCCCAATGGCGCCGGCAAGTCCACGACCTTCAACCTGATCAGCGGTTATATCCAGCCGAGCTCCGGCGAAATCCGATTGAACGATGAGGTGATTTCCGGCTTGCGGCCGTTCGAGATCAACCGGCGCGGCCTGTCGCGCTCGTTTCAGGTCACCAACGTCTTCGCCCGGATGACGGTCTGGGAAAACGTGCGGTGCGCCGTGCTGTGGGCTACCGGACACCGCTACTCTTTCTGGAAAAACGTGGACAATCTGCCCGAGGTGAGACGACGCACCACCGAGATACTGGAAGATATCCATTTGACCCACCGCCGTGACGTACCGGCAGGGCTGCTGACCTACGCCGAGCAGCGTGAACTCGAGATCGGCATCACCATCGCCGGTGGCGCCAATGTCATCATGCTCGACGAACCGACTGCGGGCATGAGCCACGCGGAGACCGAACGCGCCGTTTCCCTTATCCGCCGCCTCACCGAAGGCCGCACACTGGTTATCGTCGAGCACGATATGAGCGTCGTGTTCGGTCTTGCCGATCGCATTTCGGTGCTGGTTTATGGACACATCATCGCGTCCGGCACTCCCCATGAGATCAGGAACGACCCGAAGGTCAGGGAAGCCTATCTCGGCCAGGAGGTGCATTGATGCTGGAGGTCAAGGATCTTCACGCCTTTTACGGCAAGAGTCACATCCTTCAGGGTGTCGACCTGCATATTGCTGCCGGCGAGGTGGTAAGCCTGCTGGGGCGCAATGGTGTCGGCCGCTCCACCACCGTGAAGGCGATCATGGGCGAAGTGCCGCCCCACGGGATTATCCGTTTCAAGGGCCACGACATTGCCGGCTTGCCGAGTTACAGAATTGCCCGCTTCGGACTGGGCTATGTGCCGGAGCACCGCGATATCTTCCCAGGCCTGACGGTGCGCCAGAACCTTCTGCTTGGCATCAAGGATGTCCGCCGTCCCGGCAAATGGCGGCTGGAGAATATGCTGGAGATGTTTCCGAACCTCGCCGCGCGCGCCGATACGGCGGCTGGCGTTTTATCCGGCGGCGAAAAGCAGATGCTGACGATATGCCGGACGCTGATGGGCGATCCGGAACTCATCATGATCGACGAACCGACGGAAGGACTGGCGCCACTGATCGTGCAGCAGGTCGGCGACCTGATCGCCAGGATCGCGGAGGCGGGCGTCGCCATCCTGCTGGTGGAGCAAAAGCTGTCGATCGCGCTTCGGATCTCGCACCGGGTCTATGTGATGGGTCATGGCCGGATCGTGTTCGAGGGGACGCCCGACGAACTCAAAGCCAATCAAGCCGTTCGCAAGGAGTGGCTCGAAGTATAACGGATCAAGACTTTGACCGTTCAGCATAGGCCGCGCGGGACTTTTTGGCTTTAAAGCCACCAAAAGTCTGCCGATCGCATCATCCCGTCGGCATCCGAAGACGGCTGGCGGAATAGTATTTAATTTCGAAGTCGAAGAGAACGCCTTCTCAAAGCGGCTATTCACGCATCGCTAATTTATGGTCTCGGTAAATTTTTTGAGCCGAGATGATCTCGATAGCCGCCTCTTCTTCTTTCAACCGTCCTTCGATGAACTGCCTCTCAAGTTGAGATAGTTTGGTTCTGAGCAGCTTCTGATATCTGCTGATGTTGTGGCCATGTGAACGCACACGGGCGATTTTTTCGTCAATCATGGTAGCCCTGCTTTGTAAATTCAAGCAAACGGGTGTGATCATTCAATTACGGATAAAGCCGGCGTGAATAAATCATCCTAAGGCGTTAGTGATGGGGTTTGCCGATTGCCCGTTTTGATGGGGACCGGATTGAAGTACCGCCTTATCAACATTGTCCCACCCTTCGGCCTCTTTAGTCCAAAACGAAGTATCCTCATTTTCGAATTGTGCACGTTGGCGGCAGAAAACTGCCATCGCCCGACAGTAGGTAATCTTATCCATATCGCCTCCATTTGGCTGTGCGCCGAACTTTAGGCAAGGAGTATGCTGGTTTTATCGGCAACGGTTCCGGCCAGCGGCGCGCTACCAAGTATGTCGCTATTTCGGTGACGCGGGCGGCTATTGAGCAAGTCCCGTCACGCCATTATTTTCGCGCCAAAATAATCGCCATTGGCGCGCGTCTCATTGATTTGGATCAACCGTCTTGACCGCATGTAGTTTGATTTAGACCATGAAAATTCCAGCGAGCGTTTAGTTCAATACGAACACGACTATCGCGCGGTCGCTGCGTCGCTGTCCCAGATGCCGTCAATCACCTTGCAGCGACGAAGACCGTCGCGTGAAACCGAGCAGCAGTCACGATGGCCTGGACAAGGCAGCGCTACCACTCGATGGTCTGCACAAAAAACTCGTCTCGACCGTTCAGGCGTAGGCCGCGCGGTAGCGTTGCCGTCCGACCAGCATGGTGATCATCAGCAGGTTGAGAACGTTGGCGCCGATGCCGAGGGCGAACGCGGGCGCATAATATCCGAGATGGTCGTACAGCAGGCCGGCGATCCAGCCGCCGGCGGACATGCCTCCCCCGCTGAACAGCAACAATGTCGGAATTCGCCAGTGGGCTTCCGATGCCGGAAACAGTTCACGCACTGCCAGGACATAGGCCGGGATGATGCCGGAAAAGCCGAGCCCGAAAGCGGCGGCCACCATAAACAGGCCAGCTTCATTCTGCGTCAGCAGAAAGGCCGTCATCGACGTGGCCTGCCATGCCGATCCGATCAGGACGGTCGCGAGACCGCCGATGCGGTCGGAGATCAAACCCCAGACTTGCCGGCTCAGAAACGCGGTGCCGAGCAGCACCGACAGCATCAGGGCGCTCATCGACCGGCTGATTCCGAGATCGCTGCAAAAGGCGACCAGGTGGCCCTGCGGCATCGCCATGGGAATGCAGCACAGCACGGCGGCAGCGCAGATTGCCGCGAATACCGCATTGCGCGACCAGCCGAGGACGCGCACTGGACCCGAAGCGGCGCCAGTGGCTGCCGCCGGATGAATCACTTCGGGTGGCTCGCGAAAATAAATCGCCGCCAGCGGCACGATAATAACGACCTCGGCGAGCGCATACCACAGCATCGTCTGGCGCCAGCCGAAACTGGCGATCGCCTGCTGGAACACCGGCGGCCACACCGCACCGGCGAGATAGGTTCCGCTTGAGATCAGCGCCAGCGCCGAGCCGCGCCGGCGGTCGAACCAGCGGCTGACATAAACGTACAAGGGTGCGTTGATGCCGCCGATCCCGATCAGGCCGATGAACACTCCGTGGCCGATCCACAGCGGCCAGGGCGGCCCGAGAGTCGAAATCGAGAGGCCAAGGCCAACCATCAACGCGCCGAACATGACCGTCCAGCGCGTACCGATGCGATTGGCGATTCGGCCCATCATGATTCCGCCGATACCGCCACCGAGCCACGCCAGCGAACTGGCGAGCGCCGGAACGGAACGCGACCCGTCCACCTCGTTGGCGATGTCCTTGAGCGCCACCACGGCAATCCAGGCGCCGCCGTACGACATCCCGAGGACGAACAGCGCTACTGACGCGACGGCCCAGGAGGTCTTGGTCTCAACAGAACTTGGAAATTGCAACATCAGGGAGGAACTCAGCTTCGAAATCGCCTTTTACAGGCCGGCCAGAATTTCACCACCCACACTATGTCAGGCCTGCCCTACGTGCTGCATTGCATCAAATTCGACAACGGACCTCGATAAATCGCCAGAGCGATCCGCTCGGATCGATGGAGAGACATTGAGCGCGAGCCTGCGTTTGGCGCCGGATTATGCTGGCTCGCAAGATTTTCGGAGTCGCTCGATTTGGACTTTTTCAACAGATCGATCGCAAGCAGAAGAAGCCACGATCACCCGACCGGTCGCAGTAACAGCCGCGCCGACGTAGTGTCATGGAATGACTGGGTCCTCTTGGGAAGCCGACGCCGGAGCCGACAGGAGCGGCGCCGAGTTGGCCTCCCGGGAGGTTGCGGGACGCTGATCGGACTTCGACATCACCGAAGCGCCGCTATCAAAGCGGACGCGGTAGACCTGCAGATTCTCGATGACGCGCTGAACATAGTTGCGCGTTTCGGAGAGCGGGATACGCTCCACCCAATCGATCGCGTCCACATTGGGATCGCGCGGATCGCCGTACAGCTTTACCCAGTCGCGAACGCGACCCCGGCCGGCGTTATAGCCGGCAAAGGTCATGATGTGAGAGCCGGTATATTCCTTCAACAAGGCGCTGAGTTCAGCGGCGCCCATTTGCGTATTGTAGACGGGGTCTGAAACCATCCGGTCCCAGTCATAGGCCACGCCAAATCGTTTGGCGGTGTCGCGTGCAGCTTCCGGCGTGACCTGCATCAGGCCGACCGCATTGGCCGGCGACTTGTCACGCTGGTCGAACGCGCTTTCGGTGCGTGCAACCGAATAGATGACGCTGCGTTCAATTCCGGGACCGATCGGGCTATGCTGTGGAATTCCGATCGTCGGGAACGCGTAGTTGTCGAACGCGAGGCCGCGGGCGAGCGCTGGCTTGCCTATCTGCAGCATGGCGCGCGCATCGTTGCGGCGGCCGGTCAGCTCAGCAAGCGAGGCCAGCACCGCCACGTCAGTGCTCTCTTCGGCGAGGTCAGAGACAAAACACAGGACGACATCGCGTTCGCCGAGCGTATAGAGAATATCGGCGGCGCGTACGCGTTCGTCCGCAAGCGTTAAATCATCAACCGGGTTAGCCGGCATCGACACCCGCAGCTCAATTCTCTCGAGGCCGAGCCTGGCGCGTGCGAGCTGTCCGTAATAGGCGGTGGGATAGCGGGCGGCAGCCTGATAGCTGGCGCGCATTGCGTCCTTCTCGCCCATCGCTTCCGCAACGCGGGCTCGCCAGTAGTTCGCCCGCGCCAGCACAATCGGATTGGCCGAGCCGTCGTCTATATGGGCGAAATGCCGCCGCGCCGTCGCCGGATCATTGAGGTAGCGCAAGGCGATCCAGCCGCACATGAAGTGGAAGTCCGCGCGGTAATGTTCGCTGGCCGGCAGGGCGGCATTGCGCACCACCTGGTAGGCGGCCTCAAACTTGGACTGATCCAGCAGCTTGCGGGCGAGACTGCGCCGTTCGCGCCACCATTCGTCTGTATCCTGAAGCGCCATGGTCGCCGGCGCGGCCGCCAGCATCAGGCGGGTTGCGTCGTCGATACGCTCGTGATGCACCATCCAGCGGATCCGGCAAAGTTCATATCCGAGATCGCTGCGAGCGTCTGTCGCAACTTCGTTGAGCAAATCGAGCGCCTTGTCCGCGTTCGCCGCCGCACAGGCCTTCACGATCGCAACCTCGTCGCCGCCGAGGCGCTGCGCAGCGCGCTTCGCGCCTGAAAAATCTCTGGCGCCGATGCGCTTGTCCATGCGTGCACGATGGTCCTCACGCGTGAGCAGCTCACCGAACAGCTCGAACGCTTCGGCTTCGGAACGCTCCGACAATTCATCCGACCGCCAGGCCTCACGAACCAGGCGCCCGGCACCGTCACGGTCGCCTTCGGCGAGCAGGACCCGCGCGAGCGCGAAGTGGCCCTTGGCGCTTGTCGGCTGATCGCCTACGAAGCTGCGAACAGTGGCGGCGTCGCTGCGTTCCTGCCACAGATGCGCCTCTGCCCGCCTGCGCATCAGTCCCATACTCGGCCAGCCCGGATTATCGGCGATGAACGCCGCGTATCGGCTGAAGTTCGTGTCGGCGTCCGGATGGCGCAGGATGAACCATTCAACGAGCTTCCGCGCCGCGGGGTCTCCGATAGTTTTCTCGATGGCGGTCGCCTCGCTCGTCTTGGCCTTGCGCACGAGATTGATCGCATTCTTTACCGCCGCGAGATCGGCCGAGAGCGGAGAAGCGTCATCATTCGCAGACGGCCCGTCGCCGGACCGCGTGGACTTGCTCGGCAGCGCCACAACTTTGCTTGTATGTCGCGCTTTCTTGAGCGCCGCGTTGCGGTGATGCCGCGTTGCGGTTGCTTCATGCGGCTTTTTGGCATGCTGAGGTTTATGGCCGGCCCGTGCCACAGCGTCAGTCGAACATACGGCGAGCACAGCCAGGGTCAGCAAACAAGACAGCGAATGTAAGCGCTGGTTCATTCCATGGTCCCCCCATGAAATCAACCGTACGAATGTGATTCATACGGCTAGCTTGTTCCGAAGGGTACCACATCGCTCATCCGCGACTGTCGCGTTTCGGCAACAGCGCAGAAAAAACCTGCACAAGATGGAACCGGAACCCAGGCGCATGTTCATGCTCAGGTACGTAATCGCGATGGTTGAACGCCAAGACGAGATATATCTCAAAGAGGTATATCTCGTGTGAGCCTGTTCACATCCATTTCGTTTGCCCCGGCGTAGGCTGGCCTTGTCAGGAGGCCGACATGCATCCCACACGGAACCAGCAGCTTGCGATTAGAGTGATGCTAAACACCCTGATAGGCTCGGGCGAATTCGACAGACTTTGCCTCGGGATGCGGGTGGAACGCATTGACGACGGTATTCTGTACGTGTTCGCGCCAAACGAGGACTGCGCCGCAAAAATCGAAGCCAATTATTCCGACGATTTGGCCGCCGCCGCCGAACAGGTTTTCGGCCAACCCATCCGAATTGTGAACGTGTTGCCGATCGACTTTACCAGCCATCAAAATTGAAGGCGCCTCCTCTGCTGGCAAGACGGCGAAATGCGCTGCAAAATGTGATACGCTTGCGTTTAGTTAGCGGCCGGCGCTGCTCGGAAAAAATCGTAAACTTTATCGGGAAAGCATCTCCAGCCGAGTGTAGCCTAGCCAAGTCACGCCGCTGAGCCATTTTGTTGCACGTCCACCCAAACAGGGAGGCAGTACGATGACGATGAGGCCAGATCCCACATTTCACGCATCGCCGAAGCTTGCAATGGAAGCTCCGCCAGAGAGTTTCGCTTACACCTTGTTGCTTAGCCCGGATTTCTCAAAGCCCGACGCCCTCGCAGTAATCGACGTAAAGCCTGGCTCTCCGACGTTCAGTCAAATCGTTCATACCGTGACGATGCCCAACAAGGGTGACGAGTTTCACCATTTCGGCTGGAACGCTTGTTCATCGGCGTTGTGGCCGCTTGCAGGGCATGCGTTCCTCGAGCGCCGCTTCCTCATCATCCCCGGCATCCGGTCCTCCCGGATTTACATCGTTGATACCAAACCGGACCCCACCCAGGCGAAGATTCACAAGATCATCGAGCCGGAGGAGATATTCAAGAAGACCGGTTACTCGCGACCGCACACGGTTCACTGCGGGCCGGAAGGCATCTATGTCAGCACCCTCGGCGGCGGCGGCAAGGATGGTACCGAGGGACCGCCCGGCGTCTTCATCATGGATTGCGAGACGTTCGATGTCCTCGGAAGATGGGAGATCGATCGCGGTCCTCAAAAGCTTCACTATGATTTCTGGTGGAACCTGCCGCGCGACTATATGGTGACGAGCGAGTGGGGATTGCCGCCGCAATTCGAGAACGGGATCGTGCCGGAGGATCTCCTCTCGAACAAATACGGCCACCACATACATTTCTGGGACCTGCGGGATCGCCGCAATGTTCAGACGATTGATCTCGGCGCCAACCACCAAATGGGGCTGGAAGTCCGTCCAGCACATGATCCCGTTCGCGAGCATGGCTTTTTGGGCGTCGTGGTCGACACCACAAATCTCGAAGGCTCGATCTGGACCTGGTGGCGCGAGGGCGGCAAGTTTCATATCGAGAAGACCGCGACCATCCCAGCCGAACCCGCACCGAAAGAGCAATTGCCGCCGCTGCTGCAGGGGTTTGGCGCTGTGCCGCCGCTGGTCACCGACATCGACCTCTCCATGGATGACAAGTTTCTCTACGTCTCCTGCTGGGGCACCGGCGAGATGCGTCAATACGATGTCAGCGATCCGAGGAAACCGAAGCTCACCGGATCGGTCCGCATCGGCGGCATCGCTCGGCGCACGCCTCACCCGAATGGCAAGCCATATGCAGGAGGGCCGCAAATGGTGGAGATCAGCCGCGACGGCAAACGTGTGTACTGGACCAACTCGCTCTACTCGACGTGGGACGACCAGTTCTATCCGCTGGGAATTCCAGGCGCCGAGGTGATGGCCAACGCAAACCCGCGCGGGGGCCTTGAACTCGCAAAGGACTACTGGGTGAGCTTCCCCGACGGATACCGGGCGCATCAGATCCGGCTCGACGGTGGCGACTGTTCGACGAATTCGTTCTGCTATCCGTCGGCTTGAACTTGAGTACAGCCGGTTGGACACCCGCCTGGCTCTGGCTGGCTGTCATCGCAAGCGGCCTTTATCACGGATTAAACCCGGGAATGGGCTGGCCGCTAGCTGTTTCGGCCGGATTGATGGAAAAGAGCCCGCGAGCGCTGGTGGCCGCGCTTGGGCCACTGGCCGCCGGCCATTTGCTGGCGATGCTGCTCGTGCTCCTTCCCTTCGCGTTGCTGGTCGCCCTCGTCGAATGGCAGCGCCAGATCCAGATCGGCTCCAGCCTTCTTGTCATCGGATTTGGCATCTTCCGGCTTGCCGATCGCCGCCATCCACGGGCATTGGCGCGGATCCGGCCAACGCAATTGGGTCTTTGGTCCTTTGCTGTAGCAATCGCGCATGGCGCGGGACTAATGCTCGTGCCGATCTATCTCGGCCTCTGCCGCGAAGCGGATCTCGACAAAGGCCACGAGGCAGTCGGCTCCCTCATCAATGCCGGTCTCGGTATGGTCGTGCTGGTTGCTACCGTGCACGCCACTGCGATGATCGCTGCCGGCGGATGCATGGCGTGGCTGGTCTACCGCTATCTCGGCCTGAAGTTCGTATCGCGAAGCTGGTTCAATCTGGATACGTCCTGGGCCGCCAGCCTCATTCTGGTGGGAGCAATTGCGCTGGTACTGAACCTCGCAGGCTAGCTTTCGGAAAACGCTTGTCGCCGGGACGCGGCGAAAATAACCGAACAGCCGCGGATGGTGCAGCAGCGAATGCGTCCAGTAGATAAGCGTCAAAGGGTGCGTTGGTGCAGGCTGCGCCCCCCGTCACCTCTCGAGCACGTTGCCTTCAAGGGTGTCGAACACGTTGCCGGCATGCCTGACGGAAGTCGCCGAAGGAATCGCTGTCGACGACCCCAGAACTTCGCTCAGGGTTGGCCCCATCGGGCCCCTTTGCTGTTGCTGCTGCGCCACCGCGCAGACTTTTTGCTGCATGCGCTCGGTGTTTTTGTGGCCGTTTTTTAGCTGCTCTGAAATCTGTGGCGGAATCCCGCACTTTGCCGCGTGGGTTTCGACATACTTGATCATCTTGATCTCGGACTGGCCGAAATTATCGATCAGCTTGCAGGCCTCATCAGCGGGAGCGTGCCGCTCGCTGGCGGCCTTGATAAGCTTGCCGCGCTTCTCGGCTTCCTGCCGCAGCGGCAGAAATCCTTTCATGCATTCGTCCGGGGCACTTGCCTGCGGCGGAGCCGGAGCACGCTCGAACCCGGAATTGTCAAGCGGCGCTGCACCGTTTACCGGAAACGATCCTGGGGGGACGCCAATGGAAGCGACGGGGGCCGTGCCATTGACCGGCGGAAATGCGGGATCGCTGGCCGGCGCGGCGACCCGGCCGGGCAGCGGCGCCGGGAATACACCTTGCGCTTCGACTGCGCCGATCTGAATGACCAGCAGAGTCACCGTCAACGGTATGATCAAGTGACGGGTCATCAAAACACGTTCCACTTTCACCATTGGAAGGCGGTTCACTTGCTTCGAGAGCTTTTATGATCCGCGCAAAGACTTAAAAAAGCGTGGATTTAGGCGCGACGTCGCTCGCGCGGCAAAGTGACTGATCCGGAGTCCGCTATCGAACAATGGCGTCATCCTGACGATCCGCCGTGCCGTGGGACAGCATTCGGACCACAGGACAAAGAGTTCCGGCGGTTAAGAAAAAGCCGGTTCGTCAGGGTTCAGTTGAAAAACGTCCGCCTTTTTTCATGGCAAAGGAGGACTAACGGCCTTTCTGCCGACACAAAGTCGCTTTGCAAAGGGGAGGCCGCGACGTAAGGCTTTGGTTCAATACCTACACATTTCATACCATTGCAAAATGCATGACGAGCTTGCGCTGCGGGGGACCTGCAGTGTCAGGTATTGATGGGGCTGGATATTGATGACGACAGCGGAAATTTTGCAAATAACGTTTTCCGTGGGCGGCTGTAGCGTGGTTCTGCAACGCCCGACGACTGAATGCAGCAAACATATTGCAGCGTGTCGCACGGATGGCGTTGCCATCGGCATTCTCTCCAGTAAAATTAGCGATGACCTGGTTGAATCCAATTTTGTCAGGGCATGATGATTGCGATCAGTCCTGGTTATTCCCTGACTATCCATGACCGAGACGAGGCGGATTCCGCCCGCGCAGCTTCACCTGCCAGACGGACTTCGAAACCCGAACAAGGACAAATATGAGCGAGATTGTTGCTGCGAGCGAGGGTCTGGCCGGCCAAATTCACGGCGGTGTGGAAATGACGAAGTTGCCACGCCGCTTTGATACCTTCGATTTCGCGACCGCGCTGCTGCTTGTCGCGATCGCCACAATCGCGTTCTGGACCTTCCACGACTATGCGGTATCGAACGACGAAGGCCTGCAACATCACTATGGGCAGCTGATACTTGAATACTACCGAAGCGGCATGATCGACGAGACGGTATTCGGATTCCGCGACCTCTACCTGTACGGGGGCCTGTTCGATATCATCGCCGCGCGCCTCGGCGAGATTTTTAGCAGCATCGATGTCTATGACATCAGACATATTCTCTGCGCGCTGACGGGCATCTTTGGCATCGCGGCAACTGCGGCCACGGCGCGGACGATCGCAGGCTCCCGCGCCGGTTTCATCGCGGCCGTAGCGCTTGCCGCCTGCGGCGCCTGGTACGGCACCATGTTCAACCATACCAAGGATGTTCCGTTCGCGGCCGGCATGATCGGCGCCACCTACATCCTGATCCGCATCATGCGGCAATTGCCACGTCCGGGCCTCGGCAACGTACTGCTGTTCGGCGTGCTGACGGGATGCGCCCTCGGCATTCGTGTGTTGGCGCTGCTGCTGGTGTTTTACGCGGGATTTGCGCTGCTGCTTGCGCTGCCCCAGCCCCTGCGAGGACATTGGCGCGCGAACGGCAAGTTCATGTTGCGATCGATGCTTTATCTCGTTCCCGCCCTTATCGTCGCTTATCTCATCATGATCGCGGCGTGGCCCTGGGCGGCACTTGCTCCGCTCAATCCCGTTCGCGGCTTTTTCGAATTTGCCGCGTTTCAAAAACACATCGAAACGCTGCTCGACGGCCATATCTACCCGATGGAGTTGGTCCCGCGTCTCTATGTTCCGATTTATATCCTGATACGCGTCTCGCTGATAACGCTCGCCGGCGCTGCCATTGCAATACTCTTTGCAAGCGCCTCGCCGCTGGCACGCCGCGCTGGATGGCGGTCGTCCAGCCGCCGGGAAATCGCGCTGGTCGGGCTTGCCATTGCGTTCCCGCTGGCCTGTCAGGTGATCGCGCGAGGCCCCGCCTTCACCGGAATGCGCCATTTCACCTTCGTGCTGCCGCCACTTGCTGTGCTGGCCGGCATCGGCATTGACGCCGCGGCGACCACCTTGTCTTCATGGCGGAAGCCGTTCGGATTTGCCGCACTCGCGGCCGCAAGTCTTTATTTCACCTGGAACGCCAGTGTGCTGTTTCGGCTCCATCCATACGAGTACCTTTACTACAATCCTTTGGTCGGTGGGCTGCGCGGCGCAACCCGTCTCTACGTGACCGACTATTGGGTCAGCATCATGCCGGAGGCGGTCTCTCAGCTTGAGAATTATCTCGATAGCACCGAGCGCCCCAGCACTTCGCGCACGCCACCCGACTACACGGTGGGAGTTTGCGGCGAACGGGTCTCGTTCGAGCGGGAGCGATATGCATTCGAGCGCCGGTTGAAGCGGGTCCGGCTGCGCTGGATCAAGAATCCGCAATGGAAACAAGCTGACTTCTTCATCGCTCCGACGCATCTGAGTTGCGACAGGATCATTGATGGCAAGATCATCGCGACAATTTCCCGGCTTGGCGTTCCCATCGGCTATGTCAAGGATCGCCGCGCAATCATCCAGGCAGCGCTGACGCCGCCCAAAGCTGCGAAAGCATCTTTATCGATGGATTCGACGCCGGGCACACCTTGAAGGCGATCGAGGAGCGATTGCTTTCTTGCATCAAGATACAGCTCGCATCACTCGCCTTGACTGCAGGCTCGGCATAGCCGCGTCGCGCGCGATAGGCGGGATGTTGTAATCAGGCTTTTTGCTGAAGGCCTCGATTTCGGTTGCCGCCCAGAAGCGCAACGGCCGATCAACTCCCAAGGAACGCCGGCGCCAAATCTTCCTGGACGATGACGTGGGCCGCTTCCGGCGTGAGATCGCTGCCGACCAGGTCTAGACGTGTGGCGGCATCGAACAGCAAGGCTCGTACGTCGTCCGGCGAGAGTACGCCCTTTGCGAGAAGCTTGCGCACCAAGGCCTGGAGGATGAGAACATCGATTTCACCATGTGCGAGTGGCGCTACCTTTTCGATCATAGTGGTCTCCCAGGTCGTGCGGTCCTGTCATTCAAAGGGGGATGAGACCCTAGCGCGCAGGCCCCCGAAGATCGCCGTGCAATTGCTCAAGCACCCGGCGCAGACCGTGGAGCTGATCGACGAGATGGAGAATGACGTCGACACCTTCGTCATTGACTCCGAAGTCGGCTTTCAGATCCCGGATGAAATGTGCCCGCGCAACGTCCATGTCGGAGAATTTTGCGCCAGCGGAGCTTTGCTCCGGAACGAGCCATCGCTGCTCGAGCCAGAGATCCAGCGTCTGCACCTGAAGGCCCGCACTGCTCAGGAACTCCTGCTTGTTCATGATCATGATGTGCTATCCTCGCGCGGGTTGAATGCCTTCCCTTTGTCCCAACTCGAAACGAATGCCTCGAGTTCGGGATCCGAAGGTTTAGGCAAAACCACCTTGAGCTTGACGAACTGATCCCCGTGGCCTCCGCTGCGGCGGGGCGCGCCCTTGCCTTTCAAACGCAGGGTCGTACCGGTGTTCGATCCTTTCGGTATTGCCATCGCCACGTCGCCGGTCGGCGTCGGAACACGAATCCGGCCGCCCAGCACGGCCTCGGAAAGAGAGATCGGCAATTCCAGAGAGATGTCGTCGCCCTCGCGCGAGAAGCGGCGGTCGGGCAGGACCTCGACCTCGATCAGGGCATCCCCGGAACCGCCTTCGCCCGCGCCCGGCGCGCCCTTGCCTCGCAGACGGAGGATTTGCCCGTCGACCAGGCCGGGCGGAATAGTCACATCAAGGGTGCCCCCATCCGGCAACGTCAAACGCTTGTTCGCACCCGTGATCGACTCCGCAAAATCGATCGGCAACTGGTAGTGCAGATCCCGTCCGCGCCGGTTTGCGCGCGCCCTTTCACTGCGTCTCAAAAGCTCGGCGAAAGCGTCATTCGAATCCATGAAATCGGCGAAGCCGGAGCTGTCGGTGTAGGGATGGCCATGATCCGACGTCGCAAAATCCCGGTAGAAGTGTTGCTGCGGTCGTTCTGCACCCGTCGCGTCAATCTCTCCGTCGTCAAAACGTTTGCGTTTCTCGGCATCAGCCAGCAGATCGTAGGCACCAGCCACCTCCTTGAACTTCTCTTCGGCCGCCCTGTCCCCGGGATTGAGATCCGGGTGCAATTTTTTCGCCAGCTTGCGGTATGCCTTCTGGATATCGGCGGGTGAAGCGGTCGGGACCACGCCGAGAACCTCGTACGGATTTCTCACGATCAACTCCGCAGGAACCTTCGCCAGAAATCATGAGGGCTCAAAACGGAGAAATTTGCAACACCATTCGCTACGCACCAAGCCGTTCATTGCCGGCCGTCATGATAGTAACCTAGACGAATTCGAAGTCTGGTGGCGTCCGTCGATGCAAGTTCGCTTCGGTCGAGTTGGTCGCACCGCGTTCCGGCAAGAGCGACCGTCAGCGCACGCTGATCGTCTCTCCGAACAGCGGACAGCTTTGATGGCATGTCCTGCATGGAATGCGATCGGCCCCAGGCACTCCGCAGCGAACCATCACGCCTCGTCGCGCTACGACGTATGCCCGGGGTCCAGATATTTTGGCATATTTTTTTCTTGCTGTGGCGTCATTTTGGCGGTGTCCGGCTTGCCCGGAACGCCCCTCGGACCAAGCAGAGCTCGCGCGATATCGTCCTCGCTCAGACGAGGCTTTCCATCGTCGAGCTGGCCGTCGCCTCCGTGACTTGATGCCATTTCCATTCTCCCACGAGCGGTTACCGTCCTGGCCGGAGCTGATGGACGCAAGGACGGTAGCACACGGCGCATTAAAACACTCCTGCTTGAGAAGGGATCACTTTGATTTTGTCGTGCGTTACATAACTTTAGGGATGTCCTGTGTCACACGCACGTTGCTGTCCGATCTTCTCAATGGCCCACCTCTCTTGGTCTCGGCAGCAGGATGTCGCGCCACGTCTAGCTCTCACGTCGCAACGCCTGCTCGGCTTTGGCGCTGGGAAACCAGGGTGTGGCGCAATCCGGTCTCCATTGAGACCTCACGCCGACCTTTTCTTGTCTCCGTCGTCGATCTCAGTGAATTCGGCATCGACAACATTTTCGTTTTCCGACGGCGGCGCGGCCCCAGATGAATGTTGAGACTGTGCGTAGACGGCCTCCCCGAGCTTGGTGGATTGCTGCTGCAGAGCGCTCGCCTTCGCGCTGACCAATGCGGCGTCATTGCCTTTCAAGGCCTCGCGAAGATCAGCCATGGCATTCTCGATCGCGCGACGGTCCGTATCCGATAGCTTCGTCCCATGCTCCGCCACCGTCTTCTCGGTGGCGTGCAAAACCGCCTCGGCGTGATTCTTGGCCTCCACGGCTTCCTTTCGCTTCTTGTCTTCGACGGCGTGAGCCTCCGCGTCCTTGACCATCCTCTCGATGTCGGATTCCGAGAGACCGCCGGAGGCCTGAATTTGGATGCGCTGCTCCTTGCCGGTGCCCTTGTCCTTTGCCGAGACGTTGACAATGCCGTTGGCATCGATATCGAACGTCACGTCGATCTGCGGCATGCCCCGCGGCGCGGGCGGAATGCCCATCAGGTCGAACTGGCCGAGCAGCTTGTTGTCGGCGGCCATCTCGCGCTCGCCCTGGAATACCCGGATGGTGACCGCGCTCTGGTTATCTTCCGCTGTCGAGAAAACCTGGCTCTTCTTCGCCGGCACCGTGGTGTTCCGTTCGATGAGGCGGGTGAATACGCCGCCCAGCGTCTCAAGTCCGAGCGACAACGGCGTCACGTCGAGCAGCAGTATGTCCTTGACGTCGCCCTGAAGCACACCGGCCTGGATGGCCGCGCCAATCGCAACCACCTCGTCGGGATTGACGCCCTTGTGCGGCTCCTTGCCGAAGATATTCTGCACAACTTCCTGGATTTTCGGCATCCTGGTCATGCCACCGACGAGCACCACTTCGCTGATGTCTTTGGCTGTCAGTCCGGCGTCCTTGAGCGCATTGAGACATGGTTCAATGGTCTTCTGCACGAGATCCTCGACCAATGATTTCGAATTTCGCCCGTGTGAGCTTGACCACCAGATGTTTCGGCCCCGTCGCATCCGCCGTGATGAACGGCAAATTGATCTCGGTCTGAGTGGTTGCAGACAGCTCGATCTTGGCCTTCTCCGCGGCCTCTTTCAGGCGTTGCCTGGCCAGATTGTCGTTTCGCAGATTGATGCCCTGCTCCTTTTGGAATTCGTCGGCCAGATAGTTAACAAGGCGCATGTCGAAGTCTTCGCCGCCGAGGAACGTATCTCCGTTGGTGGATTTGACCTCAAACACACCTTCACCGATATCCAGGATGGATATATCGAACGTACCGCCACCGAGATCATAGACCGCAATCTTGCTTTGCTTCTTCTTCTCCAGCCCATAAGCGAGCGCGGCAGCGGTGGGTTCGTTGATAATGCGCAAGACCTCCAAACCGGCGATCTTGCCGGCGTCCTTGGTCGCCTGCCGTTGCGCGTCGTTGAAGTAGGCGGGAACGGTGATCACCGCCTGATTCACTTTTTCGCCAAGATTTGCCTCGGCGGTTTCCTTCATCTTTTGCAGGATGAACGCCGAGATCTGCGACGGCGAATAGGTTTTTCCATCGGCCTCGACCCAGGCATCACCGTTCGAGGCCCTGACGATCTTGTAAGGGACAAGGCCTTTGTCCTTTTCGACCATGGGGTCGTCGTAGCGACGGCCGATCAGTCGCTTCACCGCAAAAATGGTGTTGGTCGGATTGGTCACAGCTTGCCGTTTGGCCGGCTGTCCAACCAGCCGCTCGCCATCGCTTGTGAATGCGACGATGGAAGGCGTGGTCCGCATTCCCTCGGCATTCTCGATAAGGCGCGCGTTCTTGCCGTCCATGACCGCGACGCATGAGTTTGTCGTTCCCAGATCAATTCCGATGACTTTACCCATCGCGACACTCCCTCATTTGGATTTATGGGTATTCAGCCAACGCTTGACGCTTAGCGCCTGATTTGGTTCCGCTCCATTCTTCGCGCCCCAGTCAACGTCCTGTAGACAGGACAGCAACACCCTCTCATTATATCGGATAACTATCCGTCGGTGTTTTCCTTGCCTTTGCACTCGGGCGGCGTCACCGTGGGCGCGCCATCGGCAAAGTCTGTTCGGATTTCATCGGTATCGATGGAGGAGTATGGCGGATGCAAGAGTACGATCTCTACCTCAATCCGCAAAAGCCGGCAGTCGGCCTCTACGTTCGTAAGGGATCAAGCCTCCCAGATCTGGCCGACCCCAAGGAATGGATATTTGATGGCACCACAGCGCAAGCCGCATTGCCGGCAGAGCTCGTGAGGAAAATCGATACGAACGGTCACGCCTTTCGCGACATGGATTGATTCAAACAAGAACCAAACATGGGCAGGCCGAAGCGCCCCGCGTAAACGGCGGGGCTTTTCAGACCGAGGCACGTCGCTCTCGAGCGTTACGCAGGGAGCCTTCAGTGTTCGGTAGTTTATTGAACGTCAGGGGTCCGCCTTGCTCATATTCGTCGGAACAGAGGTTCGCATCACTCGCCTGAGGGCAGGCTCGGCATAGCCGCGCCATTCGCGGCCACCAGCGGCCGATACGTTCCAGCCGCCACGCTGGCTTCGCGATCGCCGCGCAGTTGCGCGCGATAGGCGGGATGTTCGGTCCCCATCAGCCGATCCCACCAGGTGAAGTACAGTCCGTAATTATAGTGGAAGCTGGAGTGATGCAGGTCGTGATGGGTGGTCGCGTTGATCCATCCGAACCAGCGGCTGTCGGCCAGCGCGCGGGGCATCAGCTCGACTCCGGCATGGCCCATGACGTTGCGCACGATCATGAAAGCCATGAACAGAAACAGCCCGAGCGCATGCATCGGCACGAACAATAACCACAGCGGCGTGAACAGCGCCATCAGCATCGCTTCCGGAACATCGAAGGCATAGGCAGCAAACGGCGTCGGCGTCACCGAGCGATGATGGGTGCGGTGAAAATAGCGGAACAGGCGCGGATGGTGCATCAGCCGGTGCGTCCAGTAGAAATAGGCGTCGTGCGCGACAATGATCGCGGCAACGCTGAGCGCGAGATAGCCGATCCCGGCCGTCTCGAAATCCGGATAGATCGTGAAGATGCCATGGATGGCGCCGAACACGATCGCGGCGCCGTTGAGCGAGAAGATGACCGCGGTCCGCAGCGAGGTGCGGATTTCGCGGCTGACATCGGCGCGCGAGGCTGACTTCGCCTGGATCTTGCGCCGGCCAAGCCCGATGTTCCAGAACAGTTTCAGGATCAGGGCAAGGCCCGCGGCAGCGATCACATAGCGGCCGACATCCATCACGAGGTTGAAAGACCATATGTGCCAGAAGCTGGCCAGCGCATCGGATAAAGCTTGCATCGGAGAACTCCGCCAGGATGTGACGGACAGGCGACGCCTGTCCTGCCGCACACTGTGAGGCGGATGGAGATGGCGCTCTCGCCGAGTTCTGGGGTGATCCGGGCCGAAATTCGAAATCGGCTAGCCGATTTTTGACGGCAATCGCTATTCGGCGGCGGCCCGGTCGGTCCGGCTGAGTTGCAAACGCCGGAACTCGCTGGGAGTCATGGCGGTCTGGGCCTTGAACGCGCGGTTGAAGGGGCCGAGCGATTGAAAACCGGCATCCATCGCGACGGTCAGGATCGGAACCGCCTCCTGGGCCGGGTCCGCGAGCGCCGCCATCACGTCGTCGAGGCGATAGCGGTTCAGGAAGGCATTGAAGTTGCGGTATCCGAGGCGCCGGTTGATGAGTTCGGCGCAGGCCGTGTTCGGGGATGCCGAGCTTGCCGGCAAGGCCGCCGATCGAAAGCCCCTCCTCGCGATACGCTCTGTCGTGTTCCATCAGCCGGCGCAACGCCGAGAGCAGTCTGGTGTCATCGTCCCGTTCGGCCCGATCGCGGGGATCGGGCACCACAGTCGGACGATAGGGCGACGCGACTTGCAAAGTCCCTTGCATCCCTTCTATGGCCGCTTGCACGGCGGGTTCGGACACCGGCAGCGAGATCAACGCACTGTCGCCGCTGATCGACAGAAGGACCACCGCAAACACCAATGTGATCGTGAGCAACCCGATGCCGTTGGCAAGATAAAGGATCGGCCCGCCGCTGCCGGCCGGCAGCGCGATCTCGGTCGCGATGATCGCCGCCGAATAGAGTGCCAGCAATACCACCAGCACGGCACGCAGCCGCCGGCGCTCTTCGACCAGATCGAGCGCACGTCCGGACAGCACATACCAGACGCCGAGCGCGTTGCAGGCCAGTCCCAACGCGCTGAAGGCCCAGCGCGCCGGCGCGGCGTCAATCCACATGCACGCCACAAGACCGCATGCCACCATTGTCAGCCACGCCACCGCATGCAGCCATGACGGCTTGAAATCGTCGTCGAACAGTGCTGCGGCAAACAGACAGAACACCAGCGGATTGCCCATGCCGATCATGCGCAGCGGCAGCAGCCAGAGCGGCGGCACCGGGGCAAACACCGAGGCGGAGACGATGCTGTAGGCGGCCGCACCGAGCGCGAACAGCGCCGCGAAAATGCCGGCGGGAACGCGGCGCGCGTCGCGCAGCAGCAGCGCCGCGATCAATACCAGCAGAACCACGGCTCCGCCGCGCAATGCGGCTTCGATGAGGGACACGGCCGGCTCCCAAAAACAGCTCAGGAAATATCAGTCGGAGTTTAGCAAATCTGTGCAGCGAGGAATAGCATTCGCGATCGGAATGCTTCGCCCGAAAACGCCCTACTCGTCCTCGAACTCGTCTTCCTCGTTGACCTTCGCGGTCTTGCGCTGCGTCGACGGCGGTTTTCTGCCGAGCGACCCTGTCACGAACGGCTCGCGCGATCGGGACGCGTAGGGATTGCGTTGCGCCGCCCGCGCGGCCACTTCCTCGCCCGACATCGCCGCCGGCTCGCAGATCAGTCGCCGCGAGGCGCGGCGCATCAAGTCGACGTGGATGTGGTCGTAATGATAGACGTTGGAACCGGGCGCCAGCACGGTGGTGAATTGCTGGCAGGCGGCGGCCTGCACGTCACGCAGGAAACCCTGCTCTTCCGGCATGCCCTTCCAGCCATCCTTCACCGAAATGCGCCGGCCATCGGCGAGCGTGAATGCCGCGATATCCAGTGCATTGCCGAAAGCATGCTCGGAAATATGAGCATGCGGGTTGCCGTTCATGCCGCGGCACGAATAGGCGGAGATCTGCTTGATTTCGACGACGCGCGCGCCGAACCAGCGCATCGCGGCGGGTTGCACGGAGTTGGCCAGCCAGCGATCGAGCACCGAAACGATCGGGCACGCCAGCGTCGCGGCGGGTTTGACCGCAACCGGCCCGACCGCCGCCACCGAATCACCTTGCGCAGGTCCCAGCCGTGGCAATGGCGGCGACGCCGCGGCCGCATCGGGACGCTCCGAATACGGTGCCGCATAGGGCGGGCGCTGCGGATAGGGTTGTTGCGGATACGCTTGTTGCGGGTAGGCCTGTTGAGGGTAGGCTTGCGTCGCCGGATAGGTCCCCGACGCCGACGGCCGCCCGTATCCCGGCGTTCCTTCAGGCGGCAGATTGATTTCGTCCTGGTCCGGCGGGACGCCCGGCGCGCTCAACGAAATCGGACCATTGGGCGGAGCGCCGTAACCAGCCCCGCGCTGGGCATCGTCGGGATAAAGCGGTGTCCGTGGCGGCGGCGGTGGCGAGACCGGCCAGCGCGGCTGATTGCCGATAGTTGCGGGCGGCCGCAGGTCGTCATCGGCAAAGCCGAAGCTGCTGCTGCTTTCGCCAAGTGCCGCGACCTTGAGAGGGAACTCGGCGCCGCAAACCCCCGGCCCCGAAATCGGATCGATCCGGACCAGGTCGGCGTTTTCCTTGACGGCGCCGGATTTCAGGCATGCGATTTCGGCCTCGGCCCGCCACGGCTCACGTTCTTCGGACTGAAAGAATCCGCGACCGCAACCCACCAGCGAGACAAGGACGAAGGAGCCGACGAGATACAAACGAACTCCGCGCGTCATCCGCGCAATCTCAACGAATTTATTTAAGGACTCTTCAACGCGTTGATTTCACGACTCTTTAACCACGTTGCCGAGGCCGGGTGAGATCGGGAGCGATGGAGGGACAGCAAACCTGACTTTTTTGGCGTGGAACGCTCCCTAACTTGCGACGTTGGAGCGGGCCGCGACGTGTCCCCGGAGGTTTGCCGATGTCGTATGGTGCTTTGGTCAGCACACTGAGCGTTGTCACGGCCTATATCGCGCTCGCCATTGTCGGCGCGATCGTGCTCGGCGTAATCTAGCGTAAATCCGGACCATCAAAGCGCCCGGCGGCTCGGATCGCTCCAGCCGCCGGGCGTTTTCGTGCGCAGCGTGGCGCCGTCTTGCGGCTTCTCCCCAGAATGAGGTCTCTGACCATCATGGTGAGGAGGAGCGCGTTTTCGCGCGTCTCCGGACGATGCTTCGCATCGCCGGGAGAACCATGAGGCCACAGGACAAGGAGTCCAGCGAACCGGAAAGCACTCTAGGCCGCGCGGCGCAGCCAGTCTCGGACCTTCTGGACCAGGTTGGTGCGCTGGTCTCGCGCCGTTTCAACCACGACCTGGTTATCCGATGGGGGCTGCATTTCTGTCGCCGTGGATTCTGCCGCGGCGATGTCTTGCCCGATGGACGTCGTGATCTCCGGCGCCGCTGAATTGACGGACGAAGGAGCTTCCGATTGTACTTCCGGGCGCGCCTCAACGACCTCGCTCTCGATAACCATTGGCTCGTCGTTACCACTGAGCGACGGCGTCAGATCCGGCGGTAGCGGCGCCACCGGTGCCGGTATCGGCATCGCAGGTTGCGGCGCGACCGCTGGCGGGCGGCGGCGTTTCTCTGGGACCGGCTGCTTTCTGGCCTTGGTCCGTCGGGCGAGTGCTGCGGATTCAAGCGCCAGCGGGCCGACATTGGCCAGAAACGCTCGCTCATAGGCGCGCGAGAGCCGCTCGACGGCCGCATCAAGCGGCAGCCAGTCGACGGCCCTGATATCGTCCATCAGTTCGTGAGTTGGCTCGCCGCTGGTTTCCATTCGCCAGTAGTGGACAACCTTGAACCGTCCGCTGGAACTCATAGACCAACGTTCCCAAAAATTCGTGCACGGACACATCATGTCCGGTTTCTTCCAGCACCTCGCGCTCGGCGGCGTCCCGCGGTGTTTCACCGTCATCGAGTTTGCCTTTCGGAAGCACCCATTCGTTGCGCTTGCGCAGCCGAACCACCGCGATCAGCGGGGTTTCTTCCTGCCGCAGCACAATACCTCCCGCCGCCAAAACAGCCGCTCGCGCCATCTCAGTTCCTTAAACGCAATTTCGAATCGTGGTGGATCGGCTTCATATAGTGAAGCACTCCGGCAAAATCGAGATCATCGATTTGTTTCCCCGCGTGAACCAGCGGTCGAAATATTTACGCCGGCTTTATATTTACGCCGGCTTTTATGTTCAGGAAGGCCTGATATTCAGGAAGGCTTGATATTCAGGAAGGCTTGCGCATCAACGGCTGCCCCGCAAAGATTCGCGCGCCGTCCTTCACATTGTCACAAAATTCGAAATGGTCCGGCGCCAGCACGATGATGGTCGATCCGTGTTCGAACCAGCCGAGTTCCTCGCCCTTGCGCACGCTGGCATCGCAGGAGAACACGGACGGGCCGCGCGTGTCCGCATTGAGCAGGATATCGAGAAAATGCAGCCGGATGCTGGCCACGAGAATTGCGGCGACCGGCACCAGGGTCAGGCATTCGCCCGACGCCAGGCGGGTCTGAATCACCGCGCGCTCGTTCTTGCAGAAGAGCCGCTCGATCCGTTTCAGCGCGATCGGATTGACGTTCCAGGTATCGCCGCTGATGAAGGTGACCTGCTCGATCCGGCTGTCATGCGGTGCGTGAAAGCGGTGATACATGCTCGACGTCAGCCGCAGCGTGATGAACCGCCCATTGCGGTGCGCGTCCACCAGTTTGGGATCGCCCAATAGATCGAGCAGCGAATAGGCCGCGCCCTTGATCTGGAGCAACTCGGTATCCTGGATGGCGCCGAATGCGCCGATGATGGCGTCGCACGGGCTGACCACGATCGAGCTGTCCGGATCGGGCGGGCGCAGGCCGGGTTTGAGTTCGCGGGTAAAGCAGTCGTGCAGGCTCTTGAATTCGGTTTTTTTGGCCTCGGACAGATCGAGATCGGAAAACATCCGCCAGCACGCGATCGAAGCCTTCTTCACAAGCGGATTCTCGATCTTGCTGAACCAGCCCATGAATCGCGTCAGCGCCGCCCGCGGAATGCGGTTGGTCAACAGGAAGTTCAGGTCCTCCTGCTGGGTCAGGGCGGAGATCAGGCCCCGGACTGTCATGATTCTGTTAGATGGACCGGCTAGCGCTGGTGGCATGGATTCGCCTCTTTCGATTCTGTCTCTGTCCGCCGCGGCTATCGCCGGCGCCGCAGTGACCTTTCCCAAATTGCAGGCCCGCCTGGCGCTGTCGCGCGCCAAGCACCGCTCGCTGAGCGGACATTCCAAGATGTCCAAGCGGGTGGCGCGCCTGATCCCGTTCTATGAATTCGACGACAAGGACTTCTTCTGTTCCGACGGCGCGCCGGCCGCCGTCGCCGCCCAACGCCATGACGCCTTCTTCCGGCTGGCCGGCTTCTACCAGCACCGCTTTGCCCGCAGCCGGCAGATGACACAGGAAGCCGCCGCGCGCATCTCCGACCTGCAGTTCACCGAGGTCTACCGGGTGCCGTTCCAGTACAGCCGGCTGGTCCGCCAGCATTTGGGCACGGGCGCCTTCACGGAATCGTCGGCGGGCGTTACGGTTACCGATCCCGACGGCAATGTGTTCTACGACCTGACCGGCTCGTACGGCGTCAATATCTTCGGCAACGACTTCTACAAGGACTGTATCGCCAACGCGCAGGCGCGCGCCCATGCGCTGGGGCCGGTGCTCGGGTCCTACCATCCCGTCATCACCGACAACGTCACGCGGTTGTGCGAGATTTCGGGCCTCGACGAGGTTTCGTTCCACATGTCTGGCACCGAAGCGGTGATGCAGGCGGTCCGGCTTGCCCGCTATCACACCCGCCGCACCCATCTCGTCCGTTTCGCCGGCGCCTATCACGGCTGGTGGGGTGACGTGCAGCCCGGCGTCGGCAACCCGATTTCGCCGCACGAGACCTACACCCTGGCCGAAATGTCGGAGCGGACGCTGCATGTGCTGCGGACCCGGCGCGACATCGCCTGCGTCCTGGTCAATCCCTTGCAGGCGCTGCATCCCAACGGCAATGCACCGGCCGATTCCGCGCTGGCCGACAGTTCGCGGAACGCTCGTTTCGATCGCGCGGCCTATAGCCAGTGGCTCAAATCGCTGCGGGAAGTCTGCACCGAGCGCAATATCGTGTTGATCTTCGACGAGGTGTTCGTCGGCTTTCGGCTCGCCGCCGGCGGGGCACAGGAATATTTCGGCGTGCGTGCCGACATGGTGACCTACGGCAAGAGCCTCGCGGGCGGGCTGCCGGTCGGCGCGGTCTGCGGGCGCAAGGATCTGATGCGCCGGTTCCGTGACGATCACCCGGTCGATGTCTGCTTCGCCCGAGGCACCTTCAATTCGCATCCCTACGTCATGACCGCGATGGACGAATTCCTCTCCCGGCTCGCCAGTCCCAATTTTCGCGCGATCTATGACGGACTCGACGACACCTGGAACGCGCGGGCGCGGCAGTTGAACGAGATGCTCGCCGCGCAAAACCTGCCGGTCCGGGTCGCCAATCTGTCGTCGATCTGGAGCGTCCATTATACCGAGCCGTCGCGCTACAACTGGATGTTTCAATATTATCTGCGGGCCGAGCGGCTGGCGCTGAGCTGGGTCGGGACCGGCCGCCTGATTTTCAGCCTGAACTACAGCGACGCGGATTTCGCCGAGGTCGCCAGCCGCTTTGTCGCCGCGGCCGAGAAGATGAAACAGGACGGCTGGTGGTGGCACGACGCGTCACTCACCAACAAGAACATCCGCCGGAAAATCCTGCGGGAGATGCTGGCGAAAACATTCTCTCGCTAGGTTTGATTGTTCATTCTCCGTCATGCCCGGCCGTAGCAGTCTGCCTCGCACAGACTGCGTAAACTTGTCTGCGATGCCGGGCATCCACGTCTTGGCGGCACGGCAAAGACGTGGATGGCCGGGACAAGCCCGGCCATGACGAGTTCTATTAAAAAGTCCCATGCTTTTTTTGCGACGCGCGAGCCAAACGCTCAGGCGTGCTTGACGTGCTTTTCCAGACCCGGATCGATCAGTTCGCCCTTCAGCAGGAACAGCGGCGCCTTGTAGTAGAGCCGGAGATCGCTGAACGGGTCGGTGAGGATTTTCGTCATCCAGACCAGACCGGTCTCGACATCGCGAATGAAGAACAGATGCACGGTGCGGAACAGCAACCCACCGATACCGATCGCGAGCCAGATCTTGGCGACCTGACGCATGAAATCGGCCGGCGAGGCCCAGGGCGTGAAGATGCCAAACAGCGTCGGGTCGACGTACAGCACCAGCGGCGACAGCGCCCAGATCGCCATCAGCACGACCTTGCGCTGCAGATTGTAGCCGACCTTGATCTCTTCCTTGTGCTCATGGGTCGTCTGGTTGACGTGGTCGTACCCCTTGGGCTCGAAGAAGAAGTGGCCGGCCTGGCGTGACGTCATGGAGACCAGCCAGCCGATCAGCGCGGCGACGACCGGATCGAAAAAGATCATGACATAACCGACCAGGAAACTCGCCGCACTGACAAAGTGCAGGCTCTGGTTGATGCGGCTGTGATGATAAAAGCGATGGTCATCCCAGCGCTGGGTTCGCAATTGCTCCAGGAAGTCCTTGATCATTCTCTCCCCCAAAAAAGGTAGCTGTTGTCTGGTTTACAGGGATTCGATGTACGGCATATGACATCATCATAATGACATATGCCGTTTGGTGACAACGCGGGCACCAAAGCGCCCGCCGCCTCCCGGATCACGCGGCAACAGCCGGGGGCAGCTTGCGGAAACGAATCAGCGAGAAGTGACCCAACGGTGGTACCGGGCGACGCTCGACCAACTCCACGCCATGGGCCTTGGCCGCCCATTGGGTATAACGCGACCAGGCGAAATCGGTGCGGAAGCCGAGCTGGCGCACCACCGGCTGGAGCCGGCGTTCGATGAAATGACGCAGTCCCGCATCCGCACTGACGCGGCTGAGCAGGATCATCTCGCCGCCCGGCCGCAGCACGCGTGCAAATTCGTCGAGCGCGGCTTCCGGATTCGGCACCGCGGTCACGACATATTGCGCCATCACGACATCGAATGAATTGTCCGGGAATTCGAGCTTCTCCGCATCCATGACAGCGAGACCCTCGACGTTCTTCAAACGAAGCTCGGCAACCCTCGCCTTGGCTTTGCGCAACATGCCTTCCGAAATATCGGTGCCGAAGATGCGCAGGTTAGGCGCGTATTGCGGCAACGAAATCCCGGTTCCGACGCCGACCTCAAGCACCCGGCCGCCGATATTGTTGGTGGCGATGATGGCCGCGCGCCGGCCCTTGCTGAACACCCCGCCAAAGACAAGGTCGTAGATCGGCGCCCAGCGGTCATAGGCGGTCTCGACCATTGCGCGGTCGAAGTCCAACGTCCTGTTCCCGTCAAGTTTGATGATTTCTGCCATGGTGGTTCTCGCTCGCTATTCCAGGTGATCCATTAGTCGTTTTGAACTTTAACCCTGCACCGCGCTTCTGCTGGCCATGCGGTGCGCCGGCCGGGGCGAGCGGCTCGGCTGCAATGCCGCCAGATTGCCGATGAACTGCCTTGCGCTGTTTTCCCAGGAGCGTTCGAGCGCAAAATTTCGGCAGGTTTCGCGGGACATGCCGAGCGCACGGATGCAGGCGCTGCGAAGATCCTCGTCGAGCGCGCCGACGGGGTGATCCGCAATCACGTCCAGCGGGCCCGTTACCGGGAACGCCGCGACCGGCGTGCCGCAGGCCAGCGCCTCCAGTTGCACGACACCGAACGTATCGGTGCGGCTCGGAAATACAAAGACGTCCGCCGCCGCCAGATGCGCGGTCAAATCCCTGCCGGTCTTCTCGCCGAGAAATCTGACCTTCGGATATTGGCGCGCCAGCGCCGCTCGCTGCGGTCCATCGCCGACCACGACCTTGGAGCCCGGCAGGTCCAGCGCGAGAAACGCCTCGATATTTTTTTCCACCGCAACCCGGCCCATGGTCATGAAAATGGGCCTCGGCAGATCAAGGTCGGCGGGTTCGTCGGGCGTGAACAGTCTGGTGTCGACCCCACGCGTCCAGAACCCGAGCCTTCTGAAACCTTTGGCGCCGAGTTCTTGCCGCAGCGAAGGCGTGGCGATCATGGTCATGGCGGCAGCCGCATGAAAATGCCGCAACACCGCGTAGCTCACCGAAGCGGGAATGGGCGATCGCACCGCGATGTATTCCGGAAAGCGGGTCGTATAGGAGGTGGTGAACGCCAGCTTGTGGCGCCTGCAATAGGCCCGCACCGCCCAGCCAATCGGCCCTTCGGTCGCAATGTGAATGGCGTCCGGCGACACCTCCTCTATCCTGGCCGATATCTTGCGCCGGTTCGGCAAGGCGATACGCAGCCCCGGATAGGTCGGAACACCCACGGACGGAAAGCCATCGGGAGTCAGAAACTCGATTTCGGAGCCCAGCGTCGCGGCGCTGCGTGCCAGCGAAGTCAGGGTGCGCACCACACCATTCACCTGCGGGTGCCAAGCATCGGTCGCAATTAATATCCGCATCGGGGAGCCCAAGAGTGTTGCAGAGCGTTGCTGATTCTTAAGACCCGACGTTGTGCCAAGGATATTTCAAACGTGTGACGTCACACACGCCCGAGGTATCCTTTTTCGCTCCTCTCATGCAGATTTTCGTCTGTCGCCTGTCACAGGAACGAAACAATTCCTGAACCCGACGAAACCGTTTTGGCCTTTTGACGAAAACGTCCTGAAACGTTTGCCCGGTAACGATCGCTTCAACGATGCACCGAACGCGTGCACGAGCGATCCAACAGGGCAATCAAACAGGGGACGTCAGATGGTCAATCCCAGGAGCCTCAGGTTGAATTTCCGCCGTGCCGCCGCTTTCGGGGTGCTGGCGATGGGCGTCGTTGCTTTTTCCGGCGCTGCCGCGGCCGCTCCGCTGCCGCTGTTTCCCTTTGTCATGGAGCGGCCGGTTCAGTCGCCACCGCCGGCGTTGCAATCGGCGCCATCACAAGATCAAGGCGCCAGCATCGAATTACCGGCACGGCTGAAGCGCCAGATCGTCAGCTATCCCACCCGCGAGGCGCCGGGCACGATCGTCATCGATACGCCCAATACCTATCTCTATTATGTGCTCGGTGGCGGTCGGGCGATTCGCTACGGCATCGGCGTCGGTCGCGACGGCTTCACCTGGTCCGGCACCCAGTCGATCACCAGGAAGGCCGAGTGGCCGAACTGGACACCTCCTGCGGAAATGATCGCGCGCCAGCCCTATCTGCCGCGCTTCATGGCCGGCGGCCCCGGCAATCCGCTCGGCGCCCGCGCCATGTATCTCGGCGGCACGGTTTATCGTATTCACGGCACCAACGCGCCGGGCACCATCGGCACGCATGTTTCATCCGGTTGCATCCGCCTCACCAATCAGGACGTCGCTGATCTCTATTCACGGGTCAACCTCGGCACCAAGGTGATCGTACTGCCGATGGATCGCCGCGCCGACAATGCGGGCGGCAGGCGGAGCTGATTGACCAGCGCCGCCACTGAACAGGCTTGCCAAGAACATTTTCATGAAAAAAACGGCGCGTTTATCGTGCCGTTTTTGTGTCTGGGGGGAAACAAATTCCAGCAGCATCAAGGCATTCGCGGGACGCGTTCACCTAACCGGGATTACCCTGCTATGGCGCCTGCCAACTCCGCCCTGTAAACTCGCCGGCTGAATTAGTTCGGGGGGACGATGCGTCTGCCAATGCGACTCAAGATAATCCTGCCTGCGATCGCGGTGGTCGCGGTTTCGTTTTTCATCAGTCTCAAGGCCATGGACTGGCTGTCGGCGCGCCGTGCGGTCCCAGCACCGGTGTTGGCCGAGTTGCCGTCGCTGCCGCCGACGCCGCGCATCTCGAGCATCATTGTGCCGGTCGCGGTTTCGATCGCCGCGATTCGCGACGCCGCCGACCGCGGCGCGCCGCGCACCTTCGCGGGCAAGGCCGACAACCCCGTGTCGCAGATCCTGCAAAATGCCGACATCGGCTGGACCGCCTCACGCGGGCCGATGGCGGCAACCGGGGCGCAGGATGTGCTGTCGCTGACGACGGCGCTGAACGGAAAGCTGAACGTCACGGGCTCGCTGTCGTCGAAGGCGACGGGGGCCGTCGGCGAAGCGCTCGGCAGCCTGTTGGGCGGCAATGTCGCCAAGCAAATCGGCAGCGTGAATATCAAGTCGCTCAATGCCAACGCCGAGATCAAGGGCAATATCAGCATCACCTCGCGGCCGAAGCTTGCCGCCGCCTGGCGTATCGAGCCGAATTTGGCCGGCCAGGTGACGCTCGGCGATACCAACCTGACGGTAGCAGGCGCGCGCGTCAGTGTGCCGGCGCAGGTCAAGCCGCTGATCGACAAGACCATTGCCGATCAGCTCGCCGCGGTCGATGCGCGAATTCACAACGATACCGCGTTCGAGCGCAACGCCAGGATACAATGGGCCAAGGCGTGCCGCTCGATTCCGATACAGGGCGGCGGCGCCGCTTCCTCGTTGCCGGCGCTGTGGCTGGAGCTGCGACCGACCCGCGCCATCGCGGCGCAGCCCCGTGTCGACGCCTCCGCCGTCACGCTGACCCTCGGCATCGAGGCCGAGACCCGCATCACCCCAACGCAGACCAAGCCGGATTGCCCGTTTCCGGAAAAAATCTCCATCATGCCGCCGCTGCCGACAGGCGTCAGTGTCGGCATCCCGATCGACATCCCCTTCGCCGACATCGACAAGATGGTGGAGGCGCAACTGGCCGGCCGGACGTTTCCCGAGGACGGCTCGGGATCGGTGGCTGTCGTCGTGAAGCACGCATCCATCACGGCCTCGGGCGACCGGCTGCTGATCTCGCTGTTGGTCAATGCCAAGGAGAAAAAGAGCTTCTTCGGCTTCGGCGGCGAAGCTACCGTGCATATCTGGGGCCGGCCGGTGCTCGATCAGGCGCAGCAGACGCTGCGGCTGACCAATATCGAACTCGCGGTCGAATCCGAAGCCGCGTTCGGGCTGCTCGGCGCCGCGGCGCGCGCGGCGATGCCGCATTTGCAAAGAGCGCTGGCGCAAATGGCCACCGTCGACCTCAAGCCGTTCATCTCGAATGCGCAGAACAGAATCGCAACCGCGATAGCGGATTTCCAGAAGAACGAAGACGGCGTGCGGGTGGCGGCCGACATCACCAGCCTCAGCCTCACCGACATCGCCTTCGATTCCAAGACACTGCGCGTGATCGCGGAGGCCGACGGCGCCATCAATGTCACTATCACCGCGTTGCCGGGGTTGTAGGCGCCTTCTTCCATTCAGGCCGGCGCAACGGAAAAGGTTAACAAGAGTTCGGCCCACATTTAATCAGCCCTGCGCGTTTCGGCCGCCGCCTTCGGCTTTGCGGGCGGGTCTGAAGCCGGGTAGAAGGGAATCTCAAGGCTCAACAAGAGCCAAGCCAAGGGAGATGGGACCATGAAATCGCTTGCAGCCACGCTGTTGGCCGGCCTCGCCTTCGCCGCATCCGGCGGTGCGGCGACCGCGCAAATTTCCGACGACATCGTCAAGATCGGCGTGCTGACCGACATGTCGAGCCTCTATGCCGACGCGACCGGCAAGGGCTCGGTGGCCGCCGTCGAAATGGCTGTCGCCGATTACGGCGGCAAGGTGAAGGGAAAACCGGTCGAGGTGGTCGTCGCCGACCATCAAAACAAGCCCGATGTCGGCGTCAATATCGCCCGCAACTGGTACGACAATGAGAAGGTCGACGCGATCTTCGACGTGCCGACGTCCTCGGTAGCGTTGCCGATCTCCGCGCTGACCCGCGAGAAGAACAAGATCAACATCAATTCGGGCGGCGGCAGCTCCGATATCACCGGCGTTGCCTGCTCGCCCAACACCGTGCACTGGACCTACGACACCTATTCGTTGTCCAACGTCGCCGGCAAGGCCATGGTCAAGCGCGGCGAGGATACCTGGTTCTTCGTCACGGCCGACTATGCCTTCGGCATGGCGCTCGAACGCGATGCCGCCAACGTCGTCAAGGAGATGGGAGGCAAGGTATTGGGCGATGTTCGTCATCCCCTGAACTCGTCCGATTTCTCGTCCTTCCTGCTACAGGCCCAGGCTTCCAAGGCCAAGGTCGTGGCGTTGGCCAATGCCGGCGGCGACACCACCAATGCGCTGAAGCAGGCGTCCGAATTCGGCATCACCCAGGGCGGCCAGAAGATGATCGCCCTGCTGCTGGAAATCACCGACGTGCATTCGCTCGGCATCAGGGCCACCCAGGGCCTGATCGTCACCGACGCATTCTATTGGGACACCAATGACGAGACGCGCGCCTTCTCGAATCGCTTCAACGCGAAGGTCGGCCACATGCCCACCATGATCCAGGCCGGCCTGTATTCCGCGACCATGCATTATCTGAAGGCCATCGAGGCGATCGGCACCGACGAAGCGCCGAAGGTGATGGCGCAGATGCGGGCCACGCCAGTCAACGACTTCTTCGCCAAGAACGGCAAGATCCGCATCGACGGCCGCATGGTCCACGACATGTATTTGTTCGAGGTCAAGAAGCCCCAGGAGTCGAAGGGCGAGTGGGATCTCTACAGGCTGCTCGCCACCGTTCCTGGCGACGAAGCCTTCCGTCCGCTCGACAAGGGCGGTTGCCCGCTGGTCAAGACGAATTGAGATCGTAGCGAAACAGCCCTCATGGTAACGAGCGCCTCTTGCGCGTCTCGAACCATGAGGGCCTCGTGGACAGCCGCCCCGCCAGGACGAAGTCGCCATAAATCCTGCCTTGGCGGAGGTTCAGAGTAAGAACTCAATCTCCCTCGAATTTGAACGAGACTTTTAGTTTGGCGCGGTAGGCTTCAATCTCTCCCTTGGCATCCAGTTGCAAATCGAGCTGAACGACTTCGGCAACGCGAAGATCCCGGAGAGATTTCGCGGCTCGATTGACGGCCGCTGCGGCCGCTTTTTCCCAGGAATCCTTGCTGGTACCGACAAGCTCAATGACCTTGTAGACGCTCTCAACCATATCGTCCTCCCGTTCGGTATCAGGCAGGACGCAGGGTGCGCCTGCCGGCCGCGAGCCTAACATCGGGATATCGGCGCTGAAAGGCGCAATCCGGCAGGGATCCGGCAAGGCAAAGCGCGCCCGGCAGAACCGGGCGCGCTTTGTTTCGTGTTTGGAACGGGAGGTTCGCGGCGCTGCCTTCAGCTTGAATATTTGAACTCGGGCATTGCCTTCAGCTCATCCTTGGTCGCGTTGAACACAGCGTGGTCCGGGTACCACGCATTGGATTTCGATGCCGTGGCCGTGGACGCAGACCCTGTCGTCGTCGGCGGCTTGCTTGAGCTATTACCCGCTGTGCCGGTGTAAGCGACCGGCTCGTTGACGAACTTGACCTTCTCGAAGGGTATCGCGACCAAGTGCTCGCCGACGCCAAGAAAACCCCCGACGCCGATCACCGCCGCCTTGATGTTTCCGCTCTTGTCCATCAGCAGATCGTTGATCGAGCCGATGCTCTGATTGTTGTCGTTGTAAACGTTAAGGCCGACGACCTTTGACGCACGCCAGTCGCCGTGGAACGAGGAAGACGTTTCCGAGGGCGCCATGCGGTCGCTGGTCGTAGTCGGGGTTTGCGCAAACGCAACGGACGCAAGCAGCGCCGACGCGGCCAAGGCGGCCGAGATATGTTTCACTGACATTTTGGTTTTCTCCCTGATGTTGAATAGTCAGAAGAGAACCCGCCACCACAACGGCCGTTCCAGTTCGCCACGCGCATTTGGTCGCGGCACCGCACGATGATTGACAAAATTTTTCATCGGTTCCGCGGAACACGGATCAGCGTAGTGGCCGATTTAGAAGCCACCCCAATAGGGCGGAATGCCGTAGTAGCGGTGCAACTCGGCTTCCTGAGAACGATCGCCCCAGTCGAAATCCTTGTCGGCGCGGAACGATGGTGCGCGCCTCAGCTCCTCATCATCGATATCGAGCTGGTAGGCTTCGAACCTGGTATTGTAGGTCAGACGCGCCCAAGGCAGCGGCAGCAGATTGGTTCCCATGCCGAGGAAACCGCCGAAGCTGAGGATGGCGTAGGATACCTTGCCGGTAGTCTTGTCGATCATCAGCCGTTCGATGTGGCCTATCTTGTCGCCGTTAGGCCGTCGCACCGCCGTTCCCTCGACCCGGTCACTGGCAATCAACTGATGCGATTTTGCGTTGGAGTTCAGTCATCATACCCTCCCTGCGGGTTGATGAGATGATCAACGCTTCAATCGCCGCCTGGTTCCAACGCGGCCATCATCCGCCGGCACGCGATATCGTCTGCCCAAACCTCTAGCTCGATTGGGGCAAGACGGCGCGAAATTCGATTCCATGCAGATTGATCGTCGGTGCGATGCCGAAATGATTTCCGCCGAACACCTTGATGCGCCGGTCGAGTTCAGGCTTCGAAATGTCGAGGGGGATTTCGCAGATCGTGCGGTAGGCGCGGCGGGAATATTTAACGGGGCCCCATTTGATCGGGCGCGGCGGCGGCGATACCGGATCAGTCGCCAACAATTTCGCCAGGCGCCAGAACAGCAGCGCCAAATGGGCATAGGCCAGTCCCTCCAGGCCAAGTACCGAGATATCGGGCGGGATTGGAAACAGCTCGACGTCGATGATCGGGCCCGCATCGACCTGCTCGACCATGACATGGGCCGTCGCGCCGAATTCCGTGGCCTGATCGTAAAGCGCAAAATGCGAAGGCGCCCATCCGGGATAGGCCGGCGGCCCCGGATGGAAATTGAACGCGCCGTAGCCCAGCCCGACCAGAATGTTCGCCGGCACAATTTCGGGCGTCACGAACGCAATCAACCGTGCCCGAGAAAGCTCGTCAAAGCTCAACGCGGACAGGTCATCGCGGGTCTCGATCGCCATTACCGTCAGCAGCGGGTTGTGCCCAAGCAACAGCGACCGCAACACCGGCCGCTCAACTACACCCGCGAGAAGAATGATGATGTCGAACATGCGTTCCGCGGCTTGACGGCCGCCGTCTGTGTGCGTTGGCCGGATCAGGTCTGGTAGTTGATCAGAAGCGAGGCTGAGACACTGCTGGTGCTGCCGGTATCGGGGGTTCCGTTCGCGCTATAAGCGGAAGACGACGAGGACGACAACGAGTTCCTGCAGCGATTGGAGAAACTGCTGCAGAACATTGTCGGGAGAGCTGGTGTTCGATGAACCGCTTGTGCTGCTGGTCGACGACGAACTGTCTGTCGCTGGTGGCGCGCCATGGCCGCCGTGGTGGCCGTGATGCGCGGCGCCGGCACCGCCTGAATTCCCGATCTGTGCAGGAGTGCTGCCGGCCGCCGCGGGGCTTGTTCCACCGCCGGGAGGCGGCGCGCCGGGGCCATTGGCGAACGCCGCGCTGAAGACGCCTTGCAATTCGGTGGCCTGCGCACTGGTCAATTTGCCGTTCGATACTTCGCCGGCAATCAGGGAGGTAATCTTCGACTGCAGATCGCCGGGAGATGAAGTTGTGCTGCTGGCCGATGCGCTCGCGCTGCCGCTTTGCAGCGAGGAACTGATGTCCGTCAGCGCCGAAGACAGGGCGCTCTGGTCGGACGAACTGACGGCTCCGGAGGAGACTTCAGACTGCAACTCATTCTGCAACTGCTGCAGCGGCGACAAATAATTACTGTTGGACGTCGCGGAGATTGAGGTCATGATGGCTCCGAGGGTTCTTGCCCGCCACCGCGACATTAGGGTTAATAATGTTAAGGAAATCTTCTTGCTGCACTGCGGGTGTGTTGCCCCGTGTTGCATGGATAATGTCAGAAACATTCAGAAACAAAAATTCCTAGAACCCCTAGTCAGTTGCCACGAATCTCAGGCAAAGGGCTCCGCATGACCCCGCCATCACCAAATATTCTTGTCGTTGAAGACGATCGCGAGACGCGCTCGCTGATCGCAAAATACCTGCGCAGCAACGCCTGCAACGTGATGACTGCCAACGACGGCCGCGAAATGGCCCGAACGATGACCGATCATCGCGTCGACCTTGTCATCCTTGACGTGATGCTGCCGGGCGAAGACGGTCTCAGCCTGTGCCGCAAGATCCGCACAGAATCGCAGATACCGATCATCATGCTGACCGCGCGCGGCGAGGACGTCGATCGCATTCTCGGACTGGAGATGGGCGCCGACGATTATCTGCCCAAGCCGTTCAATCCGCGCGAATTGCTGGCCCGGATCAACGCAGTCCTGCGCCGGCAGGCGGCCGCTCAGACGGTCAGCGCCGTCAATGGCGCGACCACCCTCACCTTTCTCGGCTGGCGGATCGATTTCAGGCTGCGGGAGTTGCGCAATCCCGCGGGCGCGCGGGTCGCGATGACAAGTGCCGAATTCGACCTGCTGCGCACCTTCTGCGAACGGCCAGGCCGCGTGCTGTCGCGCGACAGCCTGCTTGATCTGACCCAAGGGCGCAACGCCGGCTCGTTTGAGCGCAGCATCGATGTGTTGGTCAGCCGCATCCGGCGCAAGATCGAACCCGATCCGCAGGACGCCACCATGATCAAGACCGTGCGCTCCGGCGGTTATATGTTCACCCCGGCGGTGAATGCGATCGCGGTGGCCACAGACGAAGCGTCATGAGGCTGCTTGATTTTTTGAACCTGAAGAATATCAGCGGACAGATCGCGGCTCTGGTGATTGCCTCGATCATCGCCATCCACTTCATCCTCACCGCCATTTTTTTCGTCAGTCGGCCGGATCAGCCCGATCCGTCGGTCGACCGCGGTCACGCCCAGTTTGCCGCGGCTGTGCAACTTCTCGGCTCGGCGTCCCCGGCCGAACGGCCGCGGCTTTTCGCCGACATCGCGCGGGCGTTTCCGCAGCTCGACATCACAAATCTGCCACCGGGTCCGGTTCCCGCAGCAAGCGATCCCGAAGGAATCGACCTGCGCAGCCTGCATCGCAGGCTCGACAGCAGTTACCGGATTTTCCCGCTCGCCCACGAAGAAGACAGCCACCGGGTCGGCATCGCGCTGCCGGACGGCGCAATGATTTCCGCAAGGATCCTGCCGGATCAGCGGCAACGTCCGTTCTGGGGCGGACCCTGGATGCCGACATTGCTGTCCGCCATTGTCAGCGTCGGCCTGCTGGGCCTGTGGGCGGCACGGACCCTGACGGCGCCGCTGTCGTCGTTCGCGAAGGCCGCTGAAAGTTTCAGCCTCAATGGCGCCGCGCCGCCGCTGCCCGAACGCGGGCCCGAAGAAATCCGCTCCGTCGCCAAGGCGCTCAACCGGATGCGGGAGCGGATCACGACCCTGATCGACGACCGCACCAGGATGCTGGCGGCGATCAGCCACGACCTGCGGACCCCGATCACCCGGATGCGGTTGCGCGCGGAATTCATCGAGGACGACGTGCATCGTTACCGCATGCTGGGCGATCTCGACCAGATGAGATCGATGCTGGAATCGGTACTTTCCTTCTTGCGCAACGACCGCAAGCTCGAATCCATGACACTGACCGATGTCGCCTCGACACTGCAACTGATCACCGACCAGTTCGCGGATATGGGACACAAGGTCGCTTACGACGGTCCGGAGCACGCCATGGCGACCGTGCAGCCGGACGATCTGCATCGCAGCGTCACCAATCTCGTGGAGAACGCGGTGCGGTTTGCCGCCTTGGTCACGATCCGCCTCGGCGTGTCGCCCGATTGCGTAACGATCGAGGTTGAAGATGACGGCCCCGGCATTTCCGATGCGCGCAAGGATGTGATGATGGAACCCTTTGTACGCGGCGATGATGCCCGGAACATGGATGAGACCCAGGGCTTCGGTCTCGGGCTTTCAATTGCGCGAACCATCGCGCTGGCGCATGGCGGCAGGCTCTCCCTCAACGACCGGCAGCCGCATGGACTGATCGTTCGCATTCAACTGCCGGTTCGTCAGCCCAACTGGCAACCGGCCGCCTGAGCTGAAGCCTGTTGAGCTTGGATTTGGATTGAGACGGCGGGATCACTTCCCCCTCTCCACAAAAGCGGGGCGAGGTAAACCAAAGCGTCTGCGTCGAATTCAATTCAAAACCGTCATGCTCGCGCGCTCAAGCCGCCAGCGCATCGTTATCCTGCTGCAACTCTTCAAAGAAAGCGACTGCCTCGAACTTGTAGTCGCAGGCCCAACAGTGCCAGAGATAGGACGTGCGTCGCGGACCGGGTTCGACCCACTCCGGGGCGCCGATCGGCTTGCCGCATTGGGCACAGGGATTTCCAAGGGGCAAAGAACCGAGGTCCATGCTGGCCATGATACGTCTCCCGTCTTTTGATTTTTATTTTAGAATCGAATTGTTTGACGACGGACGGGGCAGGTTTGCTGTCGAATGTAACCGTTTCGTCGTAACAATTTTTGGAAGAGCATTGAGACTTTTGAACGGCGAAAATCTCCGGATCGCCTATCCAAGCACGTCTCATTTTGTCGCAGGACGCGACGAATGCAAATCACTTATCCGAAAATTACTTCACCAGCGGTTCGGCCGTATGCACGGCGCCGGGCGTACGGACATGCAGCGTGGCAATGTCGTCGGAATAGACCCTCTGCCAGCCGTCGATATGATCGAGCAGCCTGTTCGCGGCGCTTTCCGTCCGCGTCAGCGTCGCCTCGATCTTGTAATCTTCCAGCAGCCGGAACAGCTTTTCCGGATTCATCAAGGCGGCGGCCCCGATGTGATCCATGAAGAATTTCTCACCGTAGAGCTCGGTGCGGCCGTCGATGAAGGTGGGAATCCCGTTGGCGATCAGATAGCCGCCGAAATCGTAATCGTTGAACACGCGGGTGAGATTCAATTTCTTCAGCTCGGCCACGGCCGCGACCGGCGCGCCGCGCATGTGCGGTGCGAAACGATGCACCGACGCATAGGCGAAGGTTCCAGCCATCAGCGCGATGGCGACGCCGGCCAGCAACCCGCCGCGCATTGGCATTGCGACGGCTGAACTGGAAACCTCGCGTCCGCCGATTTGCCGGGCGAGCGGGACGGCCAGAACGAGCGGCGCCAGCAGCCCCAGGATTTCAGCGGCGCGGTCCTGAGCCAGCGCCATATGTATCAAACCGAGCAGCAGTACGATGCGTGTCGGCGGCAATTTGATTCCGCGCCACAACGCGAGGCCAAACCCGAGCAGCAGGCAGACTTCGAGGGCACCGATCTCGGTGAAATCCGCGGCCTGCCACTCCCTGATCAGCGGCAGCACGGCGCCGAGTGAGAGAATCTTTTGCGATGCCAATAGTGAGTTCCAGCCATAGGGCGTGCAGCAACCGGCCAGTAGCGCTGCGATGCCGAATGCCGCCCATCGCAGCGCCAGCGCCTTGCGTAACGGCGCGTCCGCATTGAGGACCGCGTCAAGCGCGATCGGCGCGATCAGCACCAGGCCGAACACGAAACCGCCGTGCAGATTGGCCCACAAAGCCATCCATGGCAGTAACCAGAACGAAGGCGCGCCGCGCCGATCCGCGGCCGCGATCAGCGCGCCGCCCCACAGCACCATCACCGGCAGCGCCAGTACATGCGGCCGCGCCAACGCATGCGGCACGGACAGAGCCAGCGCCGCGGCGACGAACACCAGTGCGGTACTGTCGCTCAACTGCCGGGTGAGAAATTTCGTGAGTAATGCGAAAGTCGCCGCCAGTGCAGCGGCGGCGACTACCACCGGTCCGCTCCAGCCTGCGACGGCAAAGGCCTTGGCGTACAATACCTGCGCCAACCACTGCGTCGAAATCCACGGCTGGCCGCGCATGGTGAAGGAAAACACATCGGTTTCCGGCACCGCGTGATGGTCGAGGATCCACTGGCCAACGGTGACCTGCCACAACGTATCGGGGTCGATCAGCAGGCGGTTTCCGGCCAGCACAAACAGACCATATATAAAGACGGCGACCCACAGCGGCAGCAGCCCGCGCATCGGGCTCGCATGCTCGGTCGTATCGGCAACGGTCAGGGTCATCGGCGGCCTCGGATCGGGCGGGATCGAAGCACGCCAAGGCATAATTCTTGGTAAAAACGGCCGCGGCAGCTAATGGCACGAAAGGGCTCCGGCAAAAGCAGAGCCTGGCCAACAGCTTGGGAAATGCCGGGTTTTGGCCACATCAATGCCCAATGGTGGCGGAACCCGTTAACGGTTCCGGCACTATAACCCCCCGTATCCGAGGTCATGATCCGATGAAACGCCTGTTATCGCTGTTATGGCTCGCCGCCATCGCGGCGCTGCCCTTCCCGCACATCGCGCTCGCGGGAAACACCGAATATGATGCGCTGGTGGCCAAGCACGCCGCGGCCAATGCGGTGCCGGAAGCCCTGGTGCATCGGGTGATCGTGCGCGAGAGCCGCTATCAGCCGGGTCTGGTCGGGCGCGGCGGCACCATCGGCCTGATGCAGATCAAGCTCGCGACCGCGCGCAGCCTTGGTTACACCGGGACCGCCGAAGGACTGCGCGATCCCGAAACCAATCTCACCTATGCGGTGAAATATCTCGCCGGCGCCTTCCGCGCCGCAAACGGCAATCACAGCCGCGCCGTCGCCTATTACGCCAGCGGCTATTACGCGGTGGCCAAACGCCAGCGCCTCGAACATGGCAGGCATTCCGAACCGGTGCTCGCTCCCGTGGCCTTTGACGCGAATGCGCAGCAGGTTCCCGGCCAATAGCCGTCGAGGCGGGCATAAACTTGTCTGCACCGCGACGCTGAACGTCTGCTTCGCAACGCTAAGAAGGCGCGGATGCCCGGGATAGGCCGGGCGTGACGAAACCGTGTCCGTTGACACCCTGCCGCATCGGCTTACATTAGTCGCGTTCCGAGGGGAGCTCCGATGAGGAGCTGAGAGACCGCACGCTCAAGCCTGACCTTCAGGCCAGAGACCGCGGTGACCCTTTGAACCTGATCCGGGTCATGCCGGCGAAGGGACAGGGATGTACCAGACTTCAGAGCCACAGCGCGGGCGTTCGCCCGTCGCAGTCACAGCGAAATCACCCGTTTCCATTATCGGCGCGGGGATCGCGGGCGCATGGCAGGCGTTGCTGTTTGCACAGGCCGGTCACGCGGTCACGCTACATGAACGTAGCGACGCGGACATGACGCAATCGACCAGTTACTGGGCCGGCGGCATGCTCGCGCCTTGGTGCGAGGCCGAGGCATCGGAGCCGGTGATCGTGCGGCTCGGCGTCCGCTCGCTCGATCTGTGGCGCGAGCATCTTCCGCAGACCCCTTTCAACGGCTCGCTGGTGGTGGCGCATGCGCGCGACCGCGCCGATTTTGAGCGTTTTGCCAAACTCACATCCGGCCATCGCCGGCTTGATGCGCGCGGCATCACCGCGATCGAACCCTCGCTCGAGGGCCGCTTCCGCGAGGGATTGTTCTATCCCGATGAAGGCCATGTCGAGCCGCGGCGCGTGTTGCCGCAACTGCACGCGCGATTGACCGCGGCCGGCGGCGCGATCCGGTTCAACAGCGACGCAGAGCCCGATGACATTGACGGCATGGTGATCGATTGCCGTGGGCTCGCCGCGCGCGATACGCAGCCTGAGCTGCGCGGCGTCAAGGGCGAGATAATCATCATTGAGACCTCCGAGGTCGAGCTCTCGCGTCCGGTGCGCCTGATCCATCCGCGCTGGCCGCTGTATGTGATTCCGCGCGGCGGCAACCGCTTCATGCTCGGCGCCACCTCGATCGAGGCCGAGGATACCGGCGTCAGCGTGCGCTCCGCGCTGGAATTGCTGGGCGCGGCCTATGCCGTGCATCCGGCTTTCGCTGAAGCCCGCATCGTCGAATTCGGCTCCGGGCTGCGCCCGGCCTTTCCTGACAACCTGCCGCGAATTTCGGTTGATAATCACAGGATCGCGGTCAACGGACTTTATCGCCATGGCTTCCTGCTGGCCCCGGCGCTTGCGGAATTGACGCTCAGCTATGTCGAGCGCGGCGTGATCGACAATGAGGTGATGCAATGCGCGTGATCGTCAACGGGGAGCAGCGGGAGATCGCCTCGAGCCATGTCGATGCGCTGCTCGCCGAACTCGAATATCAAGGCACACATTTTGCGATCGCGCTGAACTACGACGTGCTGCCGAAGAGCCGCTGGGCGCAGACGGCGCTCAAGAACGGCGACGAGATCGAGATCATCACGCCGCGGCAGGGAGGGTAATGATGGGTGCCCTTCGGTTAGCTCTCATTCGCGCAAACTCTCTCCACTCGTCGTCCCTGCGAAAGCAGGGATCCATAACCGCCGGCGGTCATGGTTGCGGAAGGTATCTAACCACGTGCCTTAACGATACGGCACGGCGAATGGGTCCCGGCGTTCGCCGGGACGACAGCTTGCATCTGGAACACTAAGCCATGCTGAAATTCTACGATCGCGAATTCTCCTCCCGGCTGCTAATCGGCAGCGCGCTGTATCCGTCGCCGGCGATCATGCAGGCGGCGATCCGCGCGTCGGGAGCGCAGATCGTCACGGTATCGCTGCGGCGGGAAAGCGCCGGCGGCAAGACCGGGGATGCGTTCTGGTCGCTGATCCGCGAGCTCGACGTCACGGTGCTGCCGAACACCGCGGGCTGCCGCAGCGTGCGCGAGGCCGTGACCACCGCCAGACTGGCGCGCGAGCTGTTCGGGACGTCCTGGATCAAGCTCGAGGTGATCGCCGACAACGACACGCTGCAACCGGATGTGGTCGGCCTCGTCGAAGCGGCTGACATTTTGATCAAGGACGGTTTTAACGTGTTTCCCTATTGCACCGAAGACCTCGGCGTCGCGATGCGGCTGGTGGACGCCGGCTGCAGGGTGGTGATGCCGTGGGCGGCGCCGATCGGCAGCGCCAAGGGCATCGTCAATCGCGACGCATTGAAGCTGCTGCGTGATCGCCTGCCTGATATCACGCTGGTGGTCGATGCCGGCCTCGGCGCGCCGTCTCATGCGGCGCAGGCGCTCGAACTCGGCTACGACGCCGTGCTGCTCAACACCGCGATCGCCAAGGCCGCTGACCCCGTCGCGATGGCATCCGCATTTCGTTCGGGCGTCGAAGCCGGACGCACCGCCTACGAAGCCGGACTGATGGAAGCCCGCGACTTCGCCTCCCCTTCAACCCCTGTCATCGGGACCCCGTTCTGGCATGCCGTATCCTGATCGCAACGCGTATCCTGATCGTTTTTACCCTGTCGTCGACAGTGTCGCCTGGGTCGCGCGCCTCGCGCTGCTCGGAGTGGGCACGATTCAATTGCGCGCCAAGGGCCTCGATGCTGCCGAGGCGCTGCAAACTGTCCGCGACGCGTTGGAAGTCATCAAGGGCACCAATGCAAAGCTCGTGGTCAATGATTACTGGCGCGCGGCGATCGTGGCCCGCGCCAGGCATCTGCATCTCGGCCAGGAAGATCTCGCCGATGCCGATCTCAAGGCGATCCGCAACGCCGGACTCTCGCTCGGCATTTCCACCCACGACGACGAAGAACTGGAAACCGCGCTGCGCGCCAGGCCTGACTACATCGCACTCGGCCCGATCTTTCCGACCACGCTGAAATCGATGCGCTTCGCGCCGCAGGGCATTGCGAAGATCACCGAATGGAAAAAGCGCATCGGCGATATTCCGCTGGTCGCGATCGGCGGCATCAAGCTCGAGCAAGCCGCGGAGATTTTCGCCGCCGGCGCCGACTCGATCGCGGTGGTCAGCGACGTGACACAAAATCCCGATCCCGACGCGCGCGTGCGCGCCTGGCTCGGACTGAACGCGGAGGTCGCGTGATGATGAGCACTTACCGAAGCACCCCCACACCAACCCTCCCCTGCAAGCGGGAGATGGAGCGGACCTCGCTCTTGTCTTCCCTCCCCCGCTTGCGGGGGAGGGTGGCGCGTTCGTCAGAGCGCGACGGGTGGGGGCAGCCTCGTTCGGAATCTTGCGACACTTTGAACTTTGAGGTTCCGGATCGGTCCGCTTCGCGGCCCGTCCGGAACGACGATAATAGATAACAGGAGGATCCCATGAACATTCGCTCCAATCCCGACACCACGCTTCCCGCCGTGACCACCGGCCCGCTGGCCGCATCGCGCAAGATCTTTGTCACGCCGGACGAGGCGCCCGATCTGCGCGTGCCGCTGCGCGAGATCATCCTTAGCGAAGGCGCCGGCGAGCCCAATCTTCCGGTTTATGACACCTCCGGCCCCTATACCGATCCGGCCGTGACCATCGACGTCAATGCCGGTCTCAGCCGTGCGCGCATCGAATGGGTGAAGGAGCGCGGCGGCGTCGAGGAGTATCAGGGCCGCGACATCAAGCCGGAAGACAACGGCAATGTCGGCGCCTCGCATGCGGCGAAATCGTTCACCGCGCATCACAAGCCACTGCGCGGCCTCGACGGCCACATGATCACGCAGCTCGAATTTGCCCGTGCCGGCATCATCACCAAGGAGATGATCTACGTCGCCACCCGCGAGAACCTCGGCCGCAAGCAACAGCTCGAACGCGCCGAGGCCGCGCTGGCCGACGGCGAAAGTTTTGGCGCCTCGGTGCCGGCCTTCGTGACGCCCGAATTCGTGCGCTCCGAGATCGCCCGCGGCCGCGCCATCATCCCCTGCAACATCAACCACGGCGAACTCGAGCCGATGATCATCGGCCGCAACTTCCTGACCAAGATCAACGCCAATATCGGCAACTCCGCGGTGACGTCATCGGTGGAGGAAGAGGTCGACAAGATGGTGTGGGCGATCCGCTGGGGCGCCGACACCGTGATGGACCTCTCGACCGGACGCAACATCCACACCACCCGCGAATGGATTTTGCGCAACGCGCCAATCCCGATCGGCACCGTGCCGATTTACCAGGCGCTGGAGAAGTGCGAGGGCGATCCGGTCAAGCTGACCTGGGAGCTCTACAAGGACACGCTGATCGAACAGTGCGAACAGGGCGTCGACTACTTCACCATCCATGCCGGCGTGCGCCTGCCCTATATCCACCTCACCGCCAACCGCGTCACCGGCATCGTCTCGCGCGGCGGCTCGATCATGGCGAAGTGGTGCCTCGCGCATCACAAGGAAAGCTTCCTCTACACGCACTTTGAAGAGATTTGCGACCTGATGCGCAAATACGACGTGTCGTTCTCGCTCGGCGACGGCCTGCGTCCCGGCTCGATCGCGGATGCCAACGACCGCGCGCAATTCGCCGAACTGGAGACGCTCGGCGAGCTGACGCAGATCGCCTGGAAAAAAGGCTGCCAGGTGATGATCGAAGGCCCCGGCCATGTGCCGCTGCACAAGATCAAGATCAACATGGACAAGCAGCTCAAGGAGTGCGGCGAGGCGCCGTTCTATACGCTTGGGCCGCTGACCACCGACATCGCGCCGGGCTACGACCACATCACGTCGGGCATCGGTGCGGCGATGATCGGCTGGTTCGGCTGCGCGATGCTTTGTTATGTGACGCCGAAGGAGCATCTCGGCCTGCCCAACCGCGACGACGTCAAGGTCGGCGTCATCACCTACAAGATCGCCGCGCACGCGTCCGATCTCGGCAAGGGCCACCCGGCCGCCCAACTGCGCGACGACGCGCTGTCGCGCGCGCGGTTTGATTTCCGCTGGGAGGACCAGTTCAACCTCGGCCTCGATCCCGATACCGCGCGCAGCTTTCACGACGAAACGCTGCCCAAGGACGCCCACAAGGTCGCGCATTTCTGCTCGATGTGCGGCCCGAAATTCTGCTCGATGAAAATCACGCAGGACGTGCGGGATTATGCCGCGACGCTGAACGATCCGGCGAGCGTGGGGTTCAACATCAACGGCACCATCGAAGACGGCATGGCGCAGATGAGCGCCAAGTTCAAGGAGATGGGCGGTCAGGTGTATCTCGATGCAGAGAAGGTGAAGGAGAGCAACAGGGTGTTGTGAGGAAAAGCCTCATGGTGAGGAGCGCAGCAAGCTGCGCGTCTCGAACCATGAGGCGCACTCCCATCCTTCGAGACGCATCGCTGAGCATGCTCATCAGGTAGGCGAAGCACCGCGTGACCCCTGGCGAAGCTCCTCAGGATGAGAACCGACAAAAACACGCAAAGCATTTTCCATCCGGAAAAGAATGTTCAGCGCCTCGTAGTAATGCAAATGAAGCCAACGTTCTTGGATCGAAACCGTCCCGTCATCTTTGATCGTGGCCGATTTCCAATCCATCGTGCACTCCAAGGCGTGAGGAAATCTCAGGACCTGAGGTCCCACCCCCAAGATGAACATCATGGCAATGCGCGTATCTTCAGCAAGGCCACTAAAGCTCTTTTCAACGAGATAGCGATGCGAGGTATAGCTCCTAGGTTACGCCCCCTACTTCAGCCCGTAGGGTGGATTAGCGTAGCGTAATCCACCATTGCTATTATCGTTCAGAGTGGCGGGTTACGGCTTCGCCTAACCACCCTTCGAGCATCAGCAAGCGTAGCCCGGATGAGCGAAGCGATATCCGGGGACGTTCACGAGAACCCGCATGTCGCTGCGCTCATGCGGGCTACAGCAAGTGAAACACGCGCACCGCGTCGCAAAGTCGGACACGCTTCGCTTGTCCACCCGGCATTTGCTGCATAGGCTGTACCTGCCCGGCCCAAACCGCAACGGACGTGCAGATGCTCACGCTCTACTCCTACCCCGCGTTGTTTGGTGTCGCCGACAACAACGGCTACGGCCTCAAGGTGTTTGCGTTCCTGCATCTTGCGGATGTGCCGTTTGCGCATGAGCACATTTTCGACGCGTCGAAGGCGCCGCGCGGCCAGCTTCCTTATATCGTCGACGGCAACGATACGGTCGGCGACAGCGAGGCCATTGTTGGCTTTGTCACCCAAAGATACCGGCTGACGATCGATGCGGCGCTCAGTCCGGCGCAGCGAACCACGAACCTCCTGATCACGCGCATGCTCGACGACCTCTATTGGGTGATGTCGTATTCGCGCTGGCAGGACGAGCGCTTCTGGCCGGCGTTCCGCGCGGCGCTGTTGCGCGAGCATCCGAGCCTGACCGAGGAAGGCCTCGCCAAGGCGCAGGCCTTCAATCGCCAGCGTTACTATTACCAGGGCATCGGCCGCTTCGATCCCGATGCCGTCATGGCGCGGGGCGTTGCCGATCTGGAAGCGCTCGCCACCCTGATCCCCTCGCAGGGTTATGTGCACGGCGAGACGCCAACCGGCATCGATGCGGCGATCTACGGCTTCATCGCCAACATCTATTTTTACGACATCGATACGCCGCTAAAGCAATTCGTCGCCGCCCACGGGAATATCGTCCGGCACTGCCGCGCCATTCATGAAGCGGTCAGTTCGTAGGGTGTATTTTGTAGGATGGGTTGAGCCCTCGCGAAACCCGTCGCATGTCGCATACGGCACGGTGGGTTTCGCTCCGTCAACCCACCCTACAGACCATCAGCTACTTCAGCGTAATCGCCAGCCCGCTCAAATCCGCGTTGGCCATCAGCCCGACCTGATGGCCGGACAATTGCAGCACCGCGCCCTTCTGGTTGGTCAGCACGATCGCGCGTGCGCCGCGGCCGATGGCAAGTCCCGCGCCCGCCGCAGCATAGACGCCGGCGACGTCAGACGGCCGGTAGATATTGCTCACGGTGCCGTGCAGCACCGTTTTCGATCCGCCGAACACCAGGCCATAATCCAGTCCGCCGGTGGAAAGTGCGTAGCTGCGCCCGTGAAAATTCAGGACGCCACCGCCGCCCGAGCCGCCGATGATCCATCCCGCCTTGTAGATCACGAGCGACACAGTGCCGCCGTCGGCAAGGGACGGCAACGTGGTGCCTGCGATGGAAACAAGTGCCAGCAGCGCGACACGGATGGCGGATGATGTTTTCATGAAAAGGGTCCCCCTGGAATCATTGCAGGCTGTTGTTGCGACGCACATCGATTCGCACTTTACAGACGGTAGCAAGCATGGCCCGATTGGGCCACCAGTCGCGCGAATGCGCATCCGATGATAAACTCTGTGACGTCTCTCGCGGGGCTGCAGCTACGCCGCAAAAATGACAGGGGTGCCCCATGCCGATCCAGCACTTCCCTCCACCCGCCGGCATCAAAGCGCCGCCGCTCTCCTTTGCCACCCGTGTCGGCGACCTCCTGTTCGTCTCGGGCATTCCAGGCTTTGACGACAAGGGCGCGCTGCCGGACAGCTTTGAAGCCCAGTTCGGTTTCGTCGTCAGTAATATCAAGCGCGTGCTCGACGAGGCCGGGGCCACCTTCCGCGATCTCGTCAAGGTCAATGTGCTGCTGACGCGTGCGTCCGATGTCGCCGCAATGAACGTGCTGTATGCCTCGGCTTTCGGACCGGCGCCCTACCCCGCCCGCACCACCTGCGTGGTCCAGGCTTTGCCCGATCCGAAGATGCTGATCGAGATCGAGGGTGTGGCGTCGCTGGCGGGGGCAGTGACCCCTGCGCGATCGGTTATCATTTCGTAATGGCGCGTTACGGCTTCCGCCTTCGCTCTTCGAGCTAGGGCAGACAGGCAGGCGTAGCCCGGAGGAGCGGGGCGATATCCGGGGCCAGTTGCGAACCCGCACGTCGCTGCGCTCATGCGGGCTACGTCACTCTTCAAACATTTTCTCGAACAGCGCGTTCGCCCGCTGCAGTCCTTCGGGCGTGAAGACCACTGATTTCACCTTGCCCACGGGATCGTCGATCAGGCCCTTATTGTGCAGACGGCCGAGCACATCCCAGTCAAAACCCTTCCAGGCCCTGTGGCCGTCGTGCAGCGTCAAATAGAGCAGTGCCAATGCGGCGTCGTCGATTTTGTCGGTGTTGAGGGGCATCGCTAACCTCCGGCGACGGTGCAGTCCGCCGCGATAATATTACGGACCGCGTGAGGCGCAATCGCCGACACACGCGCCATTTCCCGCCGCCGTTTGAACCCAATCGCTCCTGCCCGACACTCAACCATGTCCGGAGCAACCCCACCCGGCGCCTGATCTCCTCGAGCCGATTGCGGAGACAGGATTGATATTTCGCAACAGGAGATATTGCATCATGCGTCGACTTTCCGTTCCCTGTGCCATTGCCGCACTTGGTTTCACCGCGCTCGCCGCCGCCAGCCCGGCGCAGGCCGCTTTTCATGTGATCCGCTGGCATGACACCGGTTTCTGCCAGGTCTGGGATAACAATCTTCCGACCGCCCCGTGGCCGGTTCATTACACAACCATGACACATCGGCTGCCGACTTTCGTCGAAGCCCTCGCGGTCAAGGAAGTTTTGCTGCGCAAGGGAACCTGCGCGTTCTGAAATCGTTCGATCGGCGGAAGATGGTGGGCACGCGTGCATGTCGCAGCGGGCCCATCGCTCTTCGTCCCGCGAAGGGAGGTTCAATTGCTGCACCAGTTCGCTACTCCCGAAGTCACGTTCCTGGGCGAACAGGATGGCCCGGCGGAGCGGCGCCTGAAGGAGGCGTTTTCCGTGTTGCTCGGTCTCGGCGCCACCGTGACCAGAGCCTATCTCGCGCGGGTTCGTTACGACGACAAGACCAGCGGCGTGATGCTCGGCCTGCTGACCGAAGATGAGCGAAACAGCGAGAAAGTAGCGGGACAGATGGGCCGGACTTTCGAAGCGCTGTTCAACACCAAGACCCATCTCGACATCATGTTCCTCGACGACGAGCGGGATGCCGAGATCAGGAAGGCCTGTGCGCCATTCTACGACCGGACGATGGCATAGCCATCGCGTCAGCGCCTTTGCTATCCTCTGCCAAAACCGAAAGCAGAGGAAACATCCATGCCCCTTCTCGAGAACCATATCGCTGTCGTCACGGGTGCGGCTTCCGGGATCGGACGCGCGATCGCGCAGGGTTACGCCCGCGAGGGCGCGCAGGTGGCGCTGCTCGACTTGAACGAAACGGCCGCCGAGGAGGCGGCGCAGGAAATTCGCCGAGCGGGAGGCCAGGCCGAGAGTTTCAAGCTCGACATCAGCCAGCGCGAAGATTGCATCGCGGTCGCCAGGCGCATCGCCGAGCAGGTCGGGCCGGTCTCGATCCTGGTCAACAATGCCGGTATCAACCGCCGCAACGCATTCACCGGCGATGCCGAGGCCGTCATCAAAGACTGGCAGGACATCATGGCGGTCAATCTCAACGGCACCTTCAATGTGACGCATGCGTTTCTGGGATCGCTGCGCGCCACCAAGGGCCGGATCGTCAATATCGGATCGATTCAATCGTTCGTGCATGTACGCACCCCGAACTCGCCGGCCTACACCACCTCGAAGCACGGCGTGCTCGGCTTCACCCGGGCGCTGGCCGCCGAACTCGGCAAGCATGGCGTGCGCGTCAATGCGATCGGCCCCGGGCTGATCGAAACGCCGCTGAATGCCAGCGTGCGTGCCAACGACCCCGAACTGGTGAAGATCTTCCTCGATCACACGCCGCTGGGACGCGCCGGCAAGCCTGAAGACATCGTGGGGCCGGCGATTTTCCTCGCCTCCGACCTGTCGGCCTATGTGACCGGTGCGATTGTAATGGCGGATGGCGGCTATCGGGCGATTTGAGGGCCATTAATGGGCATTTGCGCTGTGTCATGGACGCGTTAGGAATTTGTTAACCAACACCGCGCACGGTCCCGCCCACTGGGGGTTTTTTTCTCGATGTTTCCGCTCCACGATTCGGGCGGGCGTTGATCGGGAGGTGTTGATGACCCATGAGTTTGCTGTTGAGTACAATGTCCTTGCGCCGGGAGCTCCGGCGCCTTCGCTGGCCCTGAACGAAGTCGTGCCGTTGCTGATCGGGTCAACCGTCGGCGAGATCGAGCGGGAGCTGGTACTGCAAACGCTTGCGCGTTGCGATGGAAACCGAACCCGCGCCTCGCGTGTGCTCGGGGTGTCCGTCCGCACCTTGCGCAACAAGATCCGGCAATATTCGGCTGAAGGAATTGATGTGCCGGCGCATACCGATTAGTCTGCGTACCAAACGTCATGTCCGATGCAACACGGCTGTCGTCGCCCGGTCTTGACCGGGCGATCCAGTATTCCGGCGCGCTCGCGATTTATCCGTGAGGCCGCGGCGTACTGGATCGTCCGCGTTCGCGGATGATGACAGTCGACACCATTGATCTTGATCAAATCCGCGCCTGCGCATCGCGCAATTGCTGCTGTCATCGATCGTCTGCTAAGAAAAGCCGGACAATCATCGGGAGAGTGTGCAGGTGGCGGACGACACGACTATCCGGCAGGGACGACAGGGACCGCAGGGCCCGCGCGGTGAGCCGGGGCGTCCCGGACCACAGGGCCATCCTGGGCGGCCCGGTTTGGAGGGTCCGCGCGGCAAGCCGGGACCGCAAGGCAAAGAGGGTCCGAAAGGGCCGCGCGGCGAAGCCGGTCCCCAGGGCAAGTCCGGTGCGCGGGGTGAAGCCGGTCCGCGCGGCGAGGCTGGACCGCCCGGCCAACTGCCTTCGATCGAACAGGTGATGCCGTGGCTGCATCTGCTGTTCGACGCCTGGGAAGACTACAAGCGCCTGCGCGAGCACGAGGCGGCCGAAGCGGCCGCACGCGAAGCCGCTGAACGTCTGGCCGCTGAACAGGTACAGGCGGCGCTCGAAGCGAATGAAAATGGCGAAGCGTCCGACGACGAAGAGGACCCCGACCACAAGAAGAAGAAAAAGAAGGACAAAGACAAGCACAAGAAGTAGGTCGATGATCCACGAACCACATGGTTCGAGACGCGCGGCATGGCCGCGCTCACCATCAGGGCGTCAGATTAAAAGGATCTCGGACCTCATCCCCGCGCGAGCGCAATTGCGCTCGCCGCTGGAGGAGCATCACAGCGCGATGCGTCCCGAAGGATGAAGGCCCGTCAATCGAACGCATCTCACGGATGGGGCGCGGCGTTGCGGACCTTGCCGAAATGATGGGCCAGCCACAGCGCCAGCACCAGCGCGCCGATCAAAGCGGCAACACACAGCGGCCATGGCGGCGGCAGTTGCGGCAGGAAGATGTACAACAGCGCCCCGCCGATCGCGACATTCGCAAAACCCCAGATGACGTTGACGATGGCAGAGGATTTCACCGACGCCGGGCGGCGACGCGAACGGCGTCTGAAACCGGTTACCGCAGATGCCCTGCACAATGTGCGGAATCGCGTTGGCGAGAAATCCGCCGGCGAAAAACCAAGCGACATAGACATACCAGACCATAGACGCTCCGTCAGTTACGCGCACACCCAGTTCCGGGCTTGCGGGGGATCACAGTGCCACCCGCCGACGCCGCGATCGACATACCCAGCGCTCATGGCTTCGCTTTTGAATCGGTCGGCTGTCTGGATGGTGAAGACAGTGGCAGTGGCGGCGGCAATCGCCTGCGCATGAAGCGGTACCAGAAATAGCCTACGGCGCCCCCGATAAACGCTGTGACGATGAGGTTGGAGGTTTCAAAAGATCCGTTCCACCACAACATCCCCGCGATCCAACAAACGGCTAATACAGCGGCTCCTAGTCTCAATCGGACTAAAGGCGTCATGGTCCCTCCCCGATGGCTGAAAAATTGAAGCCATCATGCACGCCGCCGAAGCACCGATCAACCGAACCTCTGTCGTGAACGTTCCCTGGCCTTCTCGGCCTCGATCTGTCGGTCGCGCGCCGGGGCATGGGTGTGCAGCGAAACCAAGAGGCGCCGGGCCGACGCCGAGACTTCCGCGACCGCGCGCTCGAACGCCTCGGCATTGGCCTGCGACGGCTTGTTGAAGCCGGAGAGTTTTCGCACGAATTGCAGCGCCGAGGCGTGAATTTCATCCTCGGTCGCTGGCGGCTCGAAATTGAACAGCATCTTGATGTTGCGGCACATTTGGCTTCCCCTTTCGGTAATCTTGCCGGTACTCTTGCCGATATTCTTGCAGACGATCGGCTGACGCAAAATCCGACATCCCTGCCGATTTTGTATAGAATAAGCGACGCATTTACCTGTGTCGCCGTACCGACGCCAACAAAAGCGAGTTCCTGATGAGCCACGTCACCTACAAGATCGTCCAGCACGACGGCGGCTGGGCTTACACTGTCAACAGCGTGTTCTCGGAAGCCTTCCCGACCCATGCCGCCGCACTTGCGGCCGCCCGGCGCGCCGCCGCCGAACAGCGCGTGCCCGGTCGCACCGAAGCGATCGAATACGAGACCGCCGACGGCAAGTGGCACACCGAGACCGCGGCCGGCAGCGACCGTCCCGACACCGATGTCGAGGACAAGCCGTAAGCGGCACGCTTTCCGAAAAGATTGAGCTTGGTTAGAAAATTGACTTGGTTAGAAAACTGACTTGGCCCTTCCGGCGCCGGTCACTCGGCTCGCTTCGCGCAGCATGATAGCCTGCCCCGCAAGCGGCCTCGGTTAACACGGCCGCCGGCGAGGGAATGCATCATGAAATGTTCGCGCGCACCGCTCTCGGCTATCCCTTCGGTTCTCTTATCGGCTCTCTTATCGGCTCTTCCTGGCAATGACCTCCTTTACCGCGCTGGCGGCAGACTATCCCACCCCGAAACAAGGCGACTGGATCGCGAAGGATTTCAAATTCCACACCGGCGAGACCATGCCGGAGCTGCGGCTTCACTATACGACGGTTGGTGAATCCACCGGCCAGCCGGTGCTGGTGCTGCATGGTTCCGGCGGCTCGGCAACCAGCCTGCTGACACCGACCTTCGCGGGCGAGTTGTTCGGTTCGGGCCAGCCGCTCGATGCATCGAAATATTACATCATCATTCCCGACGGTCTCGGCCACGGCAAATCGTCAAAACCGTCAGACGGCCTGAAGACTGCATTTCCCAGATATGATTACGACGACATGGTCGATGCGCAGTATCGCCTGGTCACGCAAGGCCTCGGCATCAAGCATCTGCGCCTCGTGATCGGCAATTCGATGGGCGGCATGCACACCTGGCTCTGGGCCGTGAAATACCCTGACATGATGGACGCGCTGGTGCCGATGGCGGCGCAGCCGACCGAGATGGCGGCGCGCAACTGGATGCTGCGGCGGATGATGATCGAGACCATCCGCAACGATCCCGATTACAATGGCGGCCATTACACCATCCAGCCCCGGATGATGAAATATGCGGTGGCCGCCTATGGCATCGCGACAGGCGGCGGCACGCTCGGCTATCAGGCGCTGGCGCCGACCGCGGCCAAGGCCGACAAGATGATCGACGACCGGCTGGCGATGCCGGTGACCGCTGATGCCAACGACTTCATCTATCAGTGGGAAGCCTCGCACGATTACAATCCGGTCGGGCTGGAGCGGATCGCGGCCACGCTGCTGGCGATCAATGCCGCCGACGACGAACGCAATCCGCCCGAAACCGGCGTCACTGAAGCTGCGCTCAAGCACGTGAAGAACGGCAGGCTCTATCTGATCCCCGCGAGTTCGCAGACGCGCGGGCATCTCACCACCGGCAACGCCGCGTTCTACCAGCAGCAATTGCGGGAATTGCTCCAGACCGCGCCGCACCGCACAATGTGACTTTCGCGCTTGCGTCGCGCCAAACTTGCTGCGCCGCATTCGCATATTTGAGCACGCATCCACCCGAAGGCTCAAGCCTAATCGCGCTCGCTTGCGTGATTCGTGTTGCCGCAAAGCCGGCATGCGACGATGATGCAGGCAATGCAGTGGAGGATCGCATGCGAAAGTTCGCACAGATCGTCTTGCTGGCGTGCTTGTCGGCGCTGACCAGCGCGGCGCTCGCCTTCGACAACGGCCAATTCGAAAACGTCCCTCCCGATATCCGCGCCTGGTTCAAGGGCGTGATGGCGCCGAACGGCGTGCCCTGCTGCGACATTTCGGACGGGCATCGCACCGAATATGATTTTCGCGAAGGCGCTTATTGGGTGCCGATCGAAGGCCAATGGATGGCGGTGCCCGACCGCGCCATCATCCGAAACCGCGGCAATCCGGTCGGCGAGGCGGTGGTGTGGTATGTGCATCACCGCGGCAGTATCGTGATCAGTTGCTTCGTGCCGGCGGACGCGGTTTGAACCCGCGATAACGGTGGCCGCCGCAATATCGCGATGATAGCTTCGGCGAGATCACCACTTTGCGGAGACAGCCTTTGACCGACCTCGCCGCCAGCGACCTCGCGTCGATCTATCCCAAACCCTCGCCGCGCGTAATCGCCAAGGCGCGCCCGGAGATCGACGTTCACGCCAGAAAGTTCATCGCGATGTCGCCGTTCTGCGTGCTGGCGACGTCGGGCTCCGACGGCAGCGTCGATGCCTCGCCGCGCGGCGGCAATCCCGGATTCGTCAACGTCGCCGGACCGAACCAGCTTCTGATGCCGGATCGCTCCGGCAACAACCGGATCGACAGTTTCAAAAATATCGTCGAGGGCTCGGGCTTCGTGCAGTTGATCTTCTTCGTGCCCGGGATCGACGAGACGCTTCGCGTCGGCGGCAAGGGCAAGCTCTCGGCGGCGCCACAATTGCTGGCCACGATGGAGGAATTCGGCAAGCTGCCGCGCGCGGTGCTGAGCATCGACGTGCACGAGGCTTATTTCCACTGCGGCAAAGCGCTGATGCGCTCGCGCCTGTGGTCAAGGGATGTCCAGGTCGAACGCGCGGTTTTTCCCAGCATTAGCCAGGTGATCCACGACCAGACCAAGCTCGACAGGCCGGAAACCCAGGCCGAAGTCGAAGCGCGCTACAAGACGCAGTTGTGAGTAGCTCTCATGGTTCGAGACGCGCGGGGTTGCCGCGCTTCTCACCATGAGGGAGTTGGATTGGTAAGAGGTTCGGACCTCATCCTGAGGAGCATCGCTCCGCGATGCGTCTCGAAGGATGGAAGCCACCGGCACTGGAAATATCCTAGCTCTCGCTATCGAGCCCCCCGACATGCTTCTGGGTGTAGAGATCGAGCCCGATGCGTCCGATCAGATCGAGCTGGGTTTCGAGGAAATCGATATGATGCTCCTCGTCCTTCATCAGGCTTTCGAACAGGTCGCGCGAGACGTAGTCCTTGACGCCGTGGCAGTAGGTCGCCGCCTCCTGGTAGAGCGTCCGCGCGCTCACCTCGGCGGCCAGATCGCATTCGATGATTTCCTTGACGTTCTGGCCGATCCGCAAGGGATCGAGCACCTGCATGTTGGGAAACCCGTCGAGAAACAGGATGCGGTCGGTGAAGCGGTCGGCGTGGTTCATCTCCTCGATGGATTCCTTGCGCCAGACCTTGGCCATCTCCAGCAGGCCCCAATTGTTCAGCACCCGATAATGCAGCCAATACTGGTTGATGGCGGTGAGTTCGCTGCGCAAACCCTTGTTGAGATAGTCGATGACTTTTGCGTCGCCCTGCATGATCCACTCTCGTTGCCCGGGCCATTCGGGATGGCCCTCGTAAAATAACCCCAAACGCTACTAGCGCATGATCCCTCCCAGTGTAAGCGATTTGGCGACGGGATCGGGAGGTAATCGGGCAGCAATAGGCCGTGGCCGGACAAAACCAGCGGTATTTTCAGGATCTAGACTGTGGCTTGCAGGGATACGTCGGCGTGGACATGCGCCGCGGTCCGGGCGTGCGGACAGCCGGAGCAGCAGGCCTTGGCGCAGGCGCCAAGTGCCTCTTCGATAATGGTTTTGATGGTGCGGGCGCAGCGGCCACATTCGGCGCTGCAACCGAGGCAGCCATAGATCTGCTTGGCGCTTCTGGGGAGGTCTTCTGCTGAACTCGACGGCACTGCGGACATCATGGTCGCTGAGGACGTTACACGAACAGACAATCATGAAACCGTAGAACCCCTTCGGTGATGCGATGCCAAAGAGGTAATTAAGAGCCCGGCGGGATGCAAAAGGAAAAACCGTCTTTTCAAGTGATTCCAAACTGATGCCGGATACAGACTGGAATGGATCTAAAAGTTTCCGAAATAATCACGCGGCAGTTCCGGTCGTTGAGTACCGCAGGCAGCTAATCGCTTCCGCCACCGCCATCGCCGCCTTCTCCTCCACTGTCGCCTCCGCCCGAACTGCCGGCGTCATGAGAGCCGGTGTCGTGGCCGGATGCGACGCCGTCGGATGGGGAGTGGTGGGTGGCAGTCGAGCCAAAAAGACTTCCGATATTGTCACCTGCATCATAGCCGCCATCCGATCCGACGCCGCCGTGTAATCGCATCAGATGGCGCCGGCGACCCTGCCTACGCGATACCAGCAGGCAGACCAGCGAGGTGCCGCCGAGCGCGACGATGATTGCCGCCAGCGCGTTATTCATGGGTTCCCGCCGCTCCGACGGGGAAGGCTGATGCGCCGCAAAAAGCCCCGTATTGACCTCTATTTGTCGCCAACTATGGCGACCTCGTTCATTGATCGTTCAAGTGAAATGTGGAACTTTCCCCGTGACAGACCGCTATATCCGCTGTCCTGCTTAATCAGAAAGGTGATGCCATGAGGAAAACATTGATGGCACTGGCCGCCGTCGCCACCCTGGCCGTTTCGGCCGTGGCGGCGCCTGCCCCTGCCCACGCCCAACGATATCTGGGCGCCGCGGTCGCTGGCGGCCTGATCGGCGGTGCCATCGTCGGCGGCGCGATTGCCGCGGGCCCCGGCTACTATGGTGGGTACGGTCCCGGCTATTATGGACCTGGCTACGGTTACTACGGCGGCCCGGCCTATGTCGCGGCACCGGGCCGGTGGACCGGGTTGCTACTGGCAGCGGCAGCGCTTCTGGGATGGTTACGGCTGGCGGATTTGCCGCGTCCAGGTCTGCGGCTGATCTTGTTCATCTTCGTTACAAACACCGCGTCCCCGGAAACCGCCGGTTTCCGGGGACGCTTTCAATCTTGGCCTGAAAAAACCGTTTTTCAGGCCAAGATTTCGCGAGCGTTTGCTTTGAATTGACTGTTGTGCGCTTTCCAGCGACAGGGTCAGTTTGGAATGGCGTATGAGTTACCCTAAACCCGGGCGCCGACGTGAGGGCGCCATCATCTCCAGGAGAGCCCAAGAAATGAAGAAGTCATTTGCCGCCCTCGTCGCGGTTGCAACGATCGCCGGTGCGCTTGCCGCGACCCCGGCCAGCGCCCAGCGCGGCCTCGGCGCTGCCGTCGCCGGCGGAATCATTGGCGGCGCAATTGTCGGCGGAGCCATCGCGGCCACCGCTCCCCCGCCGGCCTATTATGGTCCTCCGGTATATGTCAGGGACCGCCCTGCCGCTGGGTTCGTCAGCGCTTCTGGGATGGTTACGAGTGGGCGTTCCGCCGCGTGCAGGTCTGCGGTTGATCTGAGCGCACCGGCGCTGAATCCGGTGTCCTGATTTTGAAACCCGGCCGACATTTCGGCCGGGTTTTTCTTTGTCCTCACGCTGAGACCTCATCCCCGCGCGAGCGTAGTTGCGCTCGTCGCCGGAGGAGCGGCCTTTTGGCCGCGTCTCGAAGGATGAGTTGGGCACCGCGGCCGATGGTTCGAGACGCCGCGCAAGTACGCGGCTCCTCACCATAAGGGAACACAGGCTGTTGTCCGCAAACTCGGTAAGTTGTTTTCAATGCGCCGCGCTGATCGAACGCAGCACCGCTTCGCTGGGCCAGCAATCTACCTTGAGCCCGGCTGATTTCTGGTAGGCACCGAGCGCTGCGCGGGTTTTCATGCCGGCCTTGCCGTCGACCTTGTCGGTATAAAGACCGATCCGCGTGAGGTGACGCTGCATCGTTTCGACATCGGCGGTACGCAATTGCGTCGACGCCGACCACGGTGTCGCAAACGGCTGCGGGTTCAACATGCGGTCGGAGAGGTGCCCGACGAACAGCACATAGAGATCGGAGAAATTGTATTCCTTGATCACAAAGTAGTTCTTCGTGGTCAGGAAGGCCGGGCCATAGATGCCTTCCGGTTGCAGCAGCGAAGCCGGTTCGGCCAGTTCATTGGCTTTAAGCTTTTCGCCGCGCACCGGCACGAAGCCGTCGCGAAGCCATTCCCCGATCGGCTTTGTCACCTCGGGCACACCCATGGTGCAATCGACATTCGCCGGCGCACGCACCTCGTAGGCCCAGCGCACGCCCGGCTGCCAGCCCTTGTTGACCAGTTGCTGCGCAGCCGACGCCAGCGCGTCCGGGACGGAATGCCAGATGTCGCGGTGGCCGTCGCCATCGAAATCGACGCCGTGCTTGTAAAGCTCCGACGGCAGGAATTGCGTGAGACCGGTGGCGCCGGCCCAGGACGCGCGCATATCCTTGCGCGTCACCTCGCCGTCGCTGATCAGCTTCAGCCCCAGGATGAACTCGGTGCGATACTGATCCTTGCGCCGGCCGACATAGGCCTGCGTCGCCAGCACCCGCAATCCATCATAGGGCAGCGTGTAGCGGCCAAAATCCGTTTCGCGGCCCCAGATTGCCAATACGATGGTGCCGGGCACGCCAAAGCGCGCCTCGATCGCGGCGAGGGCGTCGTGATACTTCGCCATCAGCCGCCGCCCCTCTTCAGCGAGCCTGATGATGCTGGCTTCCTTTATATAGTCCGCCGGTACCTGCACGAATTCGGCCTGCGACGGCGCACCGGTGGCGGGACGCCCCGGCAGGATCAGGTCGGGTAATTTGTAATCCGGCTCCAGCCCGCGGGTCTCGGCGTCGAAGGTCGCGCGCGACACCCCGGCCGCCTGCGCCTCCGGCCACAGCGAGGCGATGAATTGCGTGAAAGCGGCATCAGGCGCGGCGCGTGCCGGAGACAGTCCACCGAGAATGGCGACCACCGCGACAATGACCGCCAATCCACGCATATCGATTTACCGCGTCAGCTTCTTGTACTTCACCCGATGCGGGATGATGGAATCCTGGCCCAGCCGGCGCATCTTGTCTTTTTCATAATCCTGGAAATTGCCCTCGAACCATTCGACATGGCTGTCGCCCTCGAAGGCCAGGATATGGGTGGCGATACGGTCGAGGAACCAGCGGTCATGGCTGATGATCACGGCGCAGCCGGCGAAATCCTCCAGCGCCTCTTCAAGCGCACGCAGTGTATCGACGTCGAGATCGTTGGTGGGCTCGTCGAGCAGCAGAACATTGGCGCCGGATTTGAGCATCTTGGCGAGATGAACGCGATTGCGCTCACCGCCTGACAATGCGCCGACCTTCTTCTGCTGGTCGGCGCCCTTGAAATTGAACGACGAGCAGTAACCGCGCGAATTTACCTCACGCTTGCCGAGAAGAATGAGTTCGTTGCCGCCGGAAATCTCTTCCCACACGCTCTTCTTGCCGTCGAGCGAGTTGCGGGACTGGTCGACATAGCCCAGATGCACGCTCTCGCCGACCGTGATCGTGCCCTTGTCGGGCGTCTCCTGCTTGGTAATCATCCGGAACAGCGTGGTCTTGCCGGCGCCGTTCGCGCCGATCACGCCGACGATGCCGCCGGGCGGCAATTTGAAGGTGAGATCGTCGATCAGCACGCGATCGCCAAACCCCTTGGTCAGCCCCTCGAAATCGACCACGTTCTGACCGAGCCGTTCGGCCACGGGTATCGTGATCTGCGCGGTCTGGCTCTGCTTCTCGTTGGCCTGCTTCAGCAGCTCTTCGTAGCGCTGATAGCGCGCCTTGGACTTGGCCTGACGCGCCTTGGGCGAAGCCGCGATCCATTCCTTCTCGCGCTCCAGCGTGCGCTGATGCGCGGCATCCTCACGCCCTTCCTGGGCGAGGCGCTTTTGCTTCTGCGACAGCCAGGCGGTGTAGTTGCCCTCGTAGGGGATACCTTTGCCGCGGTCGAGCTCGAGGATCCATGACGTGACGTTGTCGAGGAAGTAACGGTCATGGGTGACGATCAGGATCGCGCCGGGATAATTGCGCAGATGGCCTTCCAGCCATGACACCGATTCGGCGTCGAGATGGTTGGTCGGTTCGTCCAGCAGCAGCAGATCCGGCTGGTCCAGCAGCAGCCGGCACAGCGCGACGCGGCGGCGTTCGCCGCCCGAGAGTTTCGTCACATCGGCATCATCCGGCGGGCAACGCAGCGCGTCCATCGCCTGATCGACCTTGCTGTCGAGATCCCACAGGCCGGCGGCCTCGATCTCGTCCTGCAATTTGGTCATCTCGTCGGCGGTCTCGTCGGAATAATTTACCGCGAGGTCATTATAGCGATCGAGGATCGCCTTCTGCTTGGCGACGCCGAGCATGACGTTCTCGCGCACGGTCTTGGCCGGGTCGAGCTGCGGCTCCTGTTCGAGGTAGCCGACCCGGGCGCCCTCGGCGACCCAGGCCTCGCCATTATATTCCTTGTCGAGGCCGGCCATGATCCGCAGCAGCGTCGATTTGCCGGAACCGTTAACGCCGAGCACGCCGATCTTGGCGTCGGGGTAGAACGACAGATGGACGTTATCGAGCACCTTGCGGGTCGGGTAGCTTTTGGTCAGACCCTGCATGAAATAGACGAACTGGCGCGCCATCGGGATTCCTGAAAACGAGAGGATTTATGGAAATTTGCTGCCGCTGATGTAGCGGCGCGGCCCCCAAAGGGCAACCGCAAGCCGTTGTTTTCCATCCGTTCACCAGTATCAGTACGGATGACCCCCGCCATCCTACAATTTAAACCTTCTTTTAATAACTCGCACCCGAAACTCCCCAGTCAGCGTCCCAGAAAGCGCTCCGCGCGACAGAAGCCGCCGGAAAAAAGACAGGATTGTGTCATGGCGACCATTACCTCAACCTCGCTCCCCTCCCCGGCGGACAGCCGCGACGGACGGTCGAGCCGGTTCGCCGGACTTCCGCCTTTCTCCGCCAGTTCTTCGTCAGGGCGTTCGATCCCTACCGGCCGGAGTTGCACTACATGCGCGGCCCGGGCCCCGCCTGTCGCGCCAAGCTGATGACGTCCTCGCACCATCATTCCCGCCTGATCGTTTGGCCTTGGTCTCACATTGCCGGCCAAGGGCTCGTCGAGCCGGCCGCGGCGGCATCCGATACCGGCAGCCACTTTTGCTAGCCCCTGGACCCCGGATTTGATGCCCGGACGCTTGCGCGCCGAAGCATTGCGCGCGACCATGGCGCTTCCCAGGGCGGGACGCATCTTGGCGCCGTCATCATCACCATGAACGGACCTTCCCATGACGCGGCTACGCTGTGCAATTCTCGATGACTATTTCAACGCGACCCCAAAACTCGCGGACTGGTCCAGGATCGCGCGATCGCGTCGAGGTCACGGTGTTCAACCAGCCTTTTGCTTCGACCGAGGCCGCCGCCACCGCTCTGAAGGATTTCGAAATCATCCTGGCGATGCGTGAACGCACGCCGTTTCCGGCTGCCCTGTTTGCGGCCTTGCCCAAACTGAAACTCCTGATCACCTCGGGCATGCGCAACGCCGCGATCGATTGGAAGCCGCCAAGCACCACAACGTCGTGTTGTGCGGAACGCAATGGAATTGCGATCCGACCGCGGCACTGACGATGGGCATGATCCTGGAACTGACCCGGAGCATCGGCCGCGAGAACGCGCGCATGCACGCCGGCGAGCCCTTGCAGAAATTCATCGGACTGGAGATCGAAGGCCGCACCTTGGGCGTGGTCGGCCTCGGCAAGCTCGGCGCCAAGGTCTCCGGGCTGGCGAAAGCGTTCGGCATGAACGTGATCGCGTGGAGCCCGAACCTGACGGCGGAGCGATGCAAGGAAGTCGGCGTCGGCTATGCCACCAAGGAGGAGTTATTCGCCGCTGCCGACATCATCACCGTTCACGTCGTGCTGAGCCAGCGCTCGCGCGGCCTGGTGGGACGCGAGGATCTGGCCCGCATGAAGCCGACGTCCTACCTCGTCAACACCGCGCGCGGGCCGATCGTCGACGAAGCCGCGTTGCTGGAAACCCTGCAGCAGAAGAAGATCGCCGGCGCCGCGATCGACGTGTTCTCGGTCGAACCGCTGCCGGTCGATCACCCGTTCCGCAAACTCGATAACATCGTGCTGACGCCGCACCTCGGCTATGTCACCGAGGAGGGCTTTCGCGCCCACTACAGCCAGATGGTCGAGGGCATCGACGCCTGGCTCAAGGGCGAGCCGCTGCGAAGGCTGGCGTAGCTCGAAAGCTCACGCCGCCGACTTCTGCGCCAGCGAATTTCTCGCGAGGAGGGCAAATTCCTCGCGCCATGATGAATGGGCCGGCTGCCAATCGAGTTCCTTTTTGGCCTTGGCATTCGAGGCGGCGCAAGCCCGCGTCATCAGCGCAACCATGTGTTCGCCCGCCATAAAGCGGGCGATCCAGACCGGCAAATGAAGCGGTGGCTTGGCGCCGAGCATTTCGGCAAGTGCGGGAAGCCAATTCCTGACCTGGGCTGGCTCATTGTCAGTAATATTGTAGATATTGCCGGGCTTGCCGCGCTCGACCGCTCTGACCGTTGCCGCAGCCGCGTCGTCGACATGCGCGAATGACCACCATCCCGCACCGTCGCCGATCAACGGAACACGGCGGTGCCGTATCTGCTGCACCGTCGAAGAAGCGAATACCCCGGTGCCCGGTCCATAGAACGCGCCGTAGCGCAGAACGATGCCTTCGGGCTGCAGCGAGCCCGTGATGCGTTGTTCCAGATACCGCATCGCTTCGACGGTTCGGCGAAGTTCCGCCGGCGGATCATTATCCAGTTCATCCGCTTCGGTTTTGACGGCACCCTCAGTTCGCGCGAAAGCCCAACCACAAAAACTCTGGGCGATGAAGCGCTTGACGCCTGCCTCCCGCCCGGCCGCCAACAGATGGTCGGTTCCCAGCGTCCTTAACCTGTTGCTGTTTGCGAACGCGCGATCGAAATGCCTGAGATCGGTGGCATCGGCAAGATCGGTCATTTCATGGATGATGACTTCCGGTCTGGCCGATACGACAGCCGCGCGAATAGCCGCCGCGTCGAGGCCATCGGCCACGACAGGTTCTGCACCCATCTGCCTTATCGTTTCGGCCTTCGCGGCCGTGCGCGTGAGGCCTACGACCGAATGGCCTGCGGAAATCAACGCCGGAACGAGGGGATGCCCTACGGCGCCGGTGGCGCCTGCAACAAAAATTCGCATGCCGAATCTCCTATTTGTTGCAACTGCCGCGGCAGATAATTCAAACAACTATGGATTCAAGCGTCGGCAAGACGATGCAGCGCGGACGCCGATGACCGACGTCAGGGCATTGCCCACAAAAAAACCGTCACCCTCCAGCGGAGAGTGACGGCATGGCCTCGCTAATCATTCGAACAGGCTGGCCTAGCGCACCGTCACCGGCGCGGGCAGCGGCGGCACCACGGTTGGCTGGGTGCCGGGAACGCTCGGCGGCGGTCCGGCGCTTGGTCCGGGCATCGGCGCCGCCGAGGCGGTGGCGGTTGACGCCGGCGGCGGACCCCCGGGAAGCACGACCACCCGGGTGCCGACCTTGACGCGATCGAACAGGTCGGAGACGTCCTCGTTCAGCATGCCGATACAGCCTGAGGAAACGAACTTGCCGATCGTCGACGGCTGGTTGGTACCGTGGATACGATAGACCGTATTGCCGAGATACATCGCACGCGCGCCCAAGGGGTTACCGGGGCCACCGGCCATGAAGCGCGGCAGATAGGGCTGGCGATCGATCATTTCCGGCGGCGGATGCCAATCCGGCCACTCGGCCTTGCGCGAAATCTTCTGCACCCCGTTCCAGGTGAAGCCGTCGCGGCCGACACGGACGCCGTATCGGATCGCGCGCCCGCCGCCCAGCACGTAATAGAGATACGTGTTCGGGGTATCGACGATCAGGGTTCCCGGCGGCTCCTTGGTGGTGAACGCCACTTCCTGGCGACGCAGGTTCGGTGCGAGCTGCGCCGGCGCCACCTCGGGCTGCTCATCCGGCGGCAGGGCGGACATCACCATCGGCTTGCCATCGGACCCCAGCTGGGGCTGTCCCTGCGGCGGCTGCACGGCTCCGGTGATGGCGCCCGGCGGGCGAGGACCGCGATTGTCCTCATCGGGATAGATATAGCCTGCGCCCGGGCCACGATCGGCGCCGCGATCCGAATAAGTCTGAGGCTGTGAGCTGCCAGGACGGTCGGAATAGATCACCGGCGGCGGGTCGTCGCGGCGGCCATAGCGCGGGTCATCCGGTGACATCACAGGCCCGCGCTCTGAGTAGACGGGGGGAGCGCCCATCGGCCGGCCATAGCGCGGGTCGTCGGGCGACATCACAGGGCCGCGGTCGGAATAGACCGGCGGAGCGCCCATTGGCCGGCCATAGCGCGGATCGTCGGGTGAAAGCACCGGGCCAGGCGGCGGCAGCGCGGTGGAACTCTGGGCATGCGTCCCATCGTCATCCTCCAGCCCGTCGAAATCCTGTGGGCGTGGACTGCGGCGATAATCGGCGGGGTAGCCGGCTGAGCCGGCTGGCGGGTACGGCGAATAGACCGCGCCAGGCGGCGGCGGATAGCTCTGCGCCGAGACAAGCGAGGTCGCCGCCCCGCCTGCCGCCAGGGCAGCCAAGACGGCAGCACTAATGGTCCGAATGCGTATGATCATCATCGCTCTTGTATAGTCCCCAAGCCGACACCGGATCGTTAACGGGAGATGACGGAAGATAGCGGCGCATTCAAGACAAATCCGGCCAATCCGCGCCCAATTTCAGCATTTGTGATGATTGGGAAACCCTGTGGCAGCCAGGCCGCACCCACCGGAAAATGCATTTTCAGCATAATAACGGCCGCGACGCCGTCGATTTTTAACAATCGCCGCTAGGCCGTTGCGGTATTCTCAAACCAGCCTGATTCGCGTGCGTTGGCGGTGTCCGCTGCGTCGCGAACGCGGCCTGTGTTGTGGTCACCGCGTTCCCGATGGCTTAAGGGCCTTCAAAGATATCCCTCGAGGTATCTCCGAAGGCAGAATCCGCCTCCAATGCTCCCCGGTTTCCGTTTTCTGTTCGCCGCCATCGTGTTGTCGATGTCGATCCTGATCTTCGGATTGGGTGCGGCGGCATTGCTGCGCGCGGCTCACGAAGAATTTGCCAGCACCCCGACATGGCGCGCCGCGCCCGAAACGGTGTTCGCGCAACCTGCCGAACCCACGCGGCCCGTGCTCGCGCTGCTGCGCGTCGATCCGCCTGTTACGGACAAGACGCCGGAGAAAGTTCCGGATAATGCTCCGGCCGATGCTGCATCCGTAGCGATCACCTCTGTGCCGGCCGAGCCCGAGCGCACCGCCGCGCTAAAGCCGGAGGATGCGACGCCGCCGCCGGAGAGCGCGAAACCGGAAAATCCGGTCGCGGAAACACCAGTTGCGGAAACAACGCCAGCGGAAAGTCCGGCGCAGAATGAAGCCGCACCGGCCCCAGCAGACGCGCCGGCTCCCGTCGCCGAAACCAACGCCACCGATACCACGGGCGTTGAAACCAAGATCGCCGACCCCAAGATCGTCGAGAGCGGGAGCGCGGAAACCAAGATCGCCGACACCAAGATCGCAACCTCGGAAGAGGCCTCGTTACCGGCCAATCAGGCTGAACCTCCGGCCGCATCCGAACCAACGGGCGTACAGCTTTCGCCGCAGGCCAACGTCGCCGCGACGAAAATCGCAACACTGGGCGGCCCGCCGTCACCATCGAGACGCCGCGGCCAGTCAACGCCGGGAGCACAAAGCCCGGCCCGAACCTCATCAAGAAACGTCAGCAGGCGAAACGCGCGGCCCGGCGCCGCAAGCTTGCGGCACGCACACGCGTGACGGCGCAGATGCCGCAGCAACCGGTCAACCCGTTCGGCCAGCCCGCGCCTACGATCGTCCACAGCCGCTGAAGTTTTTGATCGACGCTCCGGTCACAAAGGTCCGTTCATGCAGGTCCGGTGGCGACCGGCGGTCCATCGGGCAGGCCCCATTCGGACCACGAACCGTCGTAAAGCGCGGAGCCGCGCACACCCAGACGATACAGTGCCAGCGTCACAACCAGCGCCGAGACGCCGGAGCCGCAGGTAGTCACGATCGGCTTTGCCATGTCGACGCCGGCGCCCTTGAATGCTTGCCGCAGATCGTCCAGCGATTTCATCGCACCGGTATCGGCGTCGAACAATTCCGCATAGGGCACATTGCGGCTACCCGGAATATGACCGGAGCGCAGGCCCGGCCGCGGCTCGGCAACGCTACCTGCAAATCGCGCACGTGGACGCGCGTCGATCAGTTGCTCGGCATGCGTTTCCAGGTTGCCGACCAATTGCTGCTGGCTGCGCACAAAGCCGGGATCGAGCCTGGCCTGGAATTTTCCAGGTTTCCGCGCAACCTTGCCGGAATGTGTTGGGCGGCCTTCGCGCAACCATTTCTTCAAACCGCCGTCGAGTACCTTCACATCGGGATGTCCGAACGCCAGGAACATCCACCACACCCGGGGCGCAGCAACCCAGCCACCGGCATCGTAGACAACCACAGTATCGCCAGAGGAAATGCCGAGCGCGGCGACGTCGTGCGCGAATTGTTCGGCGCTGGGAAACATGTGCGGCCGCGGGTCGTTGCGGTCGGCGATGTGATCGACGTCGAAGAAAACCGCGCCCGGCAGATGCGCGGCGAGATAGTCCTCCTCGGGCAGCGGCAACACGCCGGGCAGTTTGAAACTCGCGTCGATGATCTTGACTTTGGGGTCGTCGAGATGGGCGGCGAGCCAGTCGGTGGTCACAAGCGGATCGGCGGTGGGTGTCATGCGCGTGTTGTCCTTTTCAATTTTCGTATGGCCGGGCTCGTCCCGGCCATCCACGTCTTGCGTTATTCAAAGAAAGACGTGGATGCCCGGCACGCGGCCGGGCATGACGGATGATGGCTATCCGCTTTTGCTCGGCGCCTTCTTCGGCTCGAACTTCTCGACCGGGCCGCCGGCATCGCGCCAGGCCGCGAATCCGCCTGCGATATGCGCCACCGGCTTCAGCCCCATATCATCGGCTGTCTTCGCCGCCAGCGCCGAGCGCAGACCGCCGGCGCAATGAAAGATGAACTTCTTGTCGCTCTGGAAAATCGGCTTGGCATAGGGACTTGCCGGATCGATCCAGAATTCCAGCATGCCGCGGGTGCAGGAGAACGCGCCGGGAATCCGCCCGTCGCGCTCGATCTCGCGGGGATCGCGGATATCGACGATCACGACGTCGTCGCCTTGCGCGGCCTTGATGGCTTCCGCTGCACTCAGCGTTTCGATTTGCGCGTTGGCCTCATCGATCAGGGATTTGATGCCGCGATGGATGGTTTGGGGCATGGTATCGCTTCTTCCTTCCGTCATTCCGGGATAGTCGGAAAATACTTACCGCACCAGTTCCTTCATCGCACCTTCAAGACCCTCGATCGTGATCGGGAACATGCGCTGCGAAAACAGCCGGCGAATGATGGTGGTCGATTTCGAATAATCCCAGTGACGCTGCGCCACCGGATTGAGCCACACCGCATGCGGATAGGTGCGCGTGATGCGCTCGAGCCAGACCGATCCGGCTTCTTCATTGACATGCTCGACCGAGCCGCCGGGAACCATGATCTCGTACGGCGACATCGAGGCGTCGCCGACGAACACCACCTTGTAGTCGTGCGGATATTTATGCAGCACGTCCCAGGTCGGCGTGCGGTCGGTAAAGCGGCGGCGGTTCTGCTTCCACACGCCCTCATAGAGGCAGTTGTGGAAGTAGAAATATTCCATGTGCTTGAATTCGGTCTTGGCGGCCGAGAACAGTTCCTCGACCTGCTCGATGTGCGAATCCATCGAACCGCCGATGTCGAAGAACACCAGCACCTTGACCGCGTTGCGCCGCTCGGGCCGCATATGCACATCGAGATAGCCGTGGTTGGCTGTCTCCTTGATCGTGGTGTCGAGATCGAGTTCGTCCGGCGCGCCGGTGCGGGCGAATTTACGCAGGCGCCGGAGCGCGATCTTGATGTTGCGGATGCCGAGTTCGACATTGCCGTCGAGATCCTTGAACTCGCGGCGGTCCCACACCTTCACAGCGCGGAAATTGCGATTCTTCTCCTGTCCGATCCGGATGCCTTCGGGATTATAGCCCTCGGCGCCGAACGGTGACGTGCCGGCAGTGCCGATCCATTTGTTGCCGCCCTGATGCCGGCCCTTCTGCTCCTTGAGGCGCTCGCGCAGCGTTTCCATGAGCTTGTCCCAGCCCATCGCCTCGATCTGCTTCTTTTCTTCCTCGGTGAGATATTTTTCGGCGAGCTTCTTCAGCCATTCGGCCGGAATGTCCGCCTTCTCCATGGCGTCGAGCAGGTTTTCCAGCCCCTTGAACACCGTGCCGAACACGCGGTCGAACTTGTCGAGATTGCGCTCGTCCTTCACCAGCGCGGCCCGCGACAGATAATAGAAATTCTCGACCGTCTGCTCCGCGAGGTCGGCGTCGAGCGCCTCCATCAGCGTCAGATATTCGCGCAGGCTCACCGGGACCTGGGCATCACGCAACGAGGTAAAGAATTGCAGGAACATGAGCTACAGATTGCCCGCCGGCCAGCCTGCGTCAAGGGCCGGTGGCGCGGATCAGGGCAGCGTGTTGATGAAAGGGGCGATCCGGCAGCCTAGACCTGAGGCGTTTTTCAACTAGAATTGAACCGTCACAGTTCGAAACGGGGCTGCATCAATGGGAATCATCGCTTCTCTTATCATCGGCGCGATCGCCGGCTGGCTCGCCGGCCTGATCGTTCGCGGCGCCGGTTTCGGGCTGATCGGAAACATCATCATCGGCATCATAGGAGCGCTGGTCGCGGGCTGGCTGCTGCCACGACTCGGCATTATCTTAGCGTCAGGCACGCTTGGCGCGATCCTCGATGCCACCATCGGCGCGGTCATCGTGCTCGTCATTCTTTCACTGATCAGGCGCGCCTGATCAGTATCCCGGTTCCGCAGCGACCGCCGGTCCGGCGGTCGTTTCCTGTTCCGCGCCCTCGCGCTCAAGAATAAGCAAGGCACATATTCGATGAAATTTACCGGTACCAAGGACTACGTCGCCACCGATGACCTCAAGATCGCCGTCAACGCCTCGATCGTGCTCGAGCGCCCGCTGCTGATAAAGGGCGAGCCCGGCACCGGCAAAACCGTGCTGGCCGAGGAAGTCGCCAAGGCGCTCGGCGCGCCGCTTCTGACCTGGCACATCAAGTCCACCACCAAGGCCCAGCAAGGCCTCTATGAATATGACGCGGTGTCGCGCCTGCGCGACAGCCAGCTCGGCGATGCCAGGGTTTCCGACATCTCAAACTACATCAAGCGCGGAAAATTGTGGGAGGCCTTCACCCACGAGACGCGTCCGGTATTGCTGATCGACGAAATCGACAAGGCCGATATCGAATTTCCCAACGATCTCCTGCTCGAGCTCGATCGCATGGAGTTCTTCGTCTACGAGACCGGCGAGAACATCAAGGCGAAGCTGCGGCCGATCGTGATGATCACATCCAACAACGAGAAGGAATTGCCGGACGCGTTTCTGCGCCGTTGTTTCTTCCACTACATCAAGTTTCCCGACATCGACACCATGAACCGGATCGTCGACGTGCATTTTCCCGGCATCAAGAAGCGCCTGGTGGAAGAAGCCCTGCGGATCTTCTTCGAGGTCCGCGAAGTGCCGGGCCTGAAGAAGAAGCCATCGACATCGGAGCTGTTGGACTGGCTCAAGCTGCTGCTCAATGAAGACATCACGCCGGACATGCTGCGGGAGCGCGATCCGCGCAAGCTGATACCGCCGCTGCACGGCGCGCTCCTGAAGAACGAGCAGGACGTGCACCTGTTCGAGCGGCTGGCGTTTTTGAGCCGGCGCGAGGTGTGAGGGATTCGATTTTCCAGCGTCGGGGCGTCAGGACCATACGACTTCGCCGTCCGCTTTCGCGCTGTTCGTCTCACAGCGCAAAGCGTCGACCGCATTCCGCCCCACGTGCGTGACGATCGCGAAACGCCCCTCTGTGGGACGGGACAGCGCGAAATATGGATTTGAATTCGGGTAAGCGCGAAACCGAATCTTTTCGCAAACGGGACTGGACAGGCCAAATCACGGTTAATCCAGCTTAATAGATCGCCCGTTTCGCGCAATGGATTTGATCGGCACCGTAACCCGGAAGGTTTGAGGCGCATGGTCCGGGCTGGACGGGCGACGAGCGATTTCCTTGGTCGGCCTTGATGACGATGCCAGGGCGCGCACTTGTAAATCGAGCTCGATTTCGTGCGGCGTAATCGACGTTCGCTATGCGCCGATAGCGACCATATTCCGCATCACAGCGAACTGACGCGATGGGCCATTGGCGGACGTGGAAGCCTCTCAGAGGCCGAACGCCAGCGGCCGCCTATCGCGACGAAAGCTGTGTGAAATTGTGCTCAGGTTCGAATGCTGTTCGTCCTGCGCGCTTCCGAGGCGGTATCGGGGAGATGGGCCGTCCCGCTTTCCTCACATTCCTTCAGCATAAACTTGGCCACGGTATCACCGGGGAAGTTGTCAAGAATCACGCGATAGGCACGCTGCGCTGCCGCAAAATCGCCAGCCTCGAACTGTTGCGAGGCTTGCCAGGTCATCGCGCAAAGCTGCTCGTCGCGGTCGCGGACACTTAGCTCCGGATCGTCGCTGGCGCGGAAGGCAAGCAATTCATAGATCATGAACTCGGTCTTGCGGCCCTTGACCTGAACCCGCTTCAGCGGTCGCGCCAATATCTCGCCCCGCACCCGCTCGTAGATGCTGTCGCTGATGCAGATCGTGGTGCCAAACTGTTTGTTGATGCCTTCAAGGCGGGCCGCGACATTTACGCCGTCTCCGAGCGCTGTGTAGCTCAGCCGGGCCGAAGAGCCGACATTGCCCACCAATACGTTGGCACAATTGAGCCCGATCCGGATGCGGATTCGCGGCCGTCCTTCCGTTTCCCAGCTATCGTTCACCCGCTCCATGCGTCGTGCCGCCCGCAACGCGCCGGCACAGCCGCGCAGAACATGGTCGGGGCGCTGAACCGGGGCATTCCAGAACGCCATGACGCCGTCGCCGATGAACTTGTCGACGGTGCCGCCTTCTTCCGCGATCGCGGCGGAAACCTGCTCGAGATAGGTTGATATCTGCACCAGCAGATCGTCCGGGGCGAGGGTTTCGGAGTGCGTGGAAAAATTCTCCAGGTCGGAAAAGAACACGGTGAGGAATCGCGGCTCGACGCCCAGCGTCAGCGGAATGCCCGACTTGATGAGTTGCCGGACGATATCCAGCGGCACAAACGACGAGAACGATTTCAGCGAGTTGCGAAGCAGTGAAGCCGCGGATTCGAGCCTCGCGATCTCCCGAATATTGGATGGCCGCGCCGCCGGCACGTCGAATTGCAGGCTTTCGATCGCCTGCAACTGCTCCGCTACGTGTTCGACCGGCCGCGACAGCCGGGTGGACGCGAAATAGATGAAGAACAGCTCGATCATGGTGAGGATCACGATGACCACCATGATCAACCGATTGGTCGCCTTCAGCGTCCCCACGAAATCGTCGATCGGCGTCAGTGTGATCACTTGCCAGGGTTGGCCGAAGCCATCCGGGAAATTGGCGAAGGCCACGATCAGATCCTCCCCGCTTGCAGGGGACCGGAACACGAGACGATCGGTGTCAGCACCGGCGTGCTGGCGAGAGGCCTCACGTACATCCGGATCGTCGATATTGGACAGCGTCGCGATCTTGAGCTTGCCGTTCTCGACGCGGACGCCCTTTTTCTCGTTCGGAAAGGCGATGATCTTGCCGTTGTTGCGGTCGGCGATCAGAGTGGTGCTGTGCGCGCTGGTCCGGTGCTCATCCAGAAAGCGCGACAGCACGTCCATGGTGATGTTGACAGATGCGCAGCCGATGAAATCGACACCATGGAAGATTGGAACGCGCAAGTAGAGAATAGGGAAACCGGTGTCGGGATTGATCGCGGGCTCGGTCATCGCGAGCGTCCGCGTTGTCTTGGCCGTCTGATAACCGGGCAAAGTCCTGATGTCGAGGTCGGTTGCAACATCGTGGCCGCCGATCAAATGCGGCCAGACGTCAAAAAATTTACGATGCCGGACCCGCGAGAGCGCAAAGGTGATCGCGTCGATGTAGCTGGCGTGCCAGTTCGCCGCCGCCGGAATACGGGGGTCGCTACGCCTGCGGTCCTCGTCGATCCGGGTGACGACCCGATGATACCCGTCCTCGAAGCTGACATAGACGGCGTCGATATGCGACGCCGAGGTCAGCGCACGGTACAAGAGATCATTGCTTTGCTCGGTGCGGAAATAGCCAGGATCCGTGGCAGCCACCTCGGCGAGCAAGCGCAGCGGGGTTTCAGAACTGTCGATCAGGTTCGCGGTGCGTTCGACGCCGGCCCGGCTGGTCTGCGCGACCGCATCGTTCAGGATCGACACCATGCCAGCCGAGTTCTTGTTGTAATTGTAGATCAGGATGAAAATGAGAATGGGAATACTGAGGCCGATGAACAGCAACGACATAACCAAACTCAGCCTCGGCCGCGCCACCCTGGCGACCAGCGGAAGCGCTCCCAACCGGGCCAATGCCCTCTGCAGGGAGCGGCGGCTTCGGAACCCGAGCCAGCACCGCAATCGCCAATCCGACTGGTATAAGCAATAGCGGGATCAGCCAGCGCCCTTCGATTTCGTCTTCTCTGTTCCACATCAGTCCCGCGGGCAGCGTATCGTCAGGAAGCAGCCCGAGCTTGCGATAGGTCGTGGCGATTTTTCGCCAGTGCTCAGCGTCCTGCTGACCGATATGGCCGGCTCCTCCCCGCACCAGCAGATCCGTATGGGCTGCTTCGAACAGCAGGGCCTCGCGGCTCTTTTTTGCCGAATAGGTCTTGAGGATCAGATCGACCGTCGCCTCCTTGTGGGCCAGCGCATAGGCCCAGCCTTTCAGGCTCGCCGCCCTGAACGACGCCACCCGGTCCGGATGGGCTTTCACCTCCGCTTCGGAGGTGCACAGATTGTCGCCGTAGAAATCGACTCCGTAGGCACGGGGCGAGAAGGTGCGGAACGCGGCACCGAGCTGTTCAAGGACGAACGGCTCGTTGGTGCTGTAGGCGACCATCGCGTCGGCCCGGCCGACCACGAGATCGCGTGGATCGCCCCGGTGGTCGACGCGCGGCAGTGCCGCATAATCCACCCCTTCGTGCTTCAGCATCGCGGCGATTTCATCGCTGCCCGGCGCGTCCATCAGCGTGCGGCCGCGCAAGTCCGAGACGCTTCGGATATCGGCCCGGCGCGGCACCAGGATGATGGCTGGGGACTGCTGGAAGATGACGGCCAGCACAACCAGGTGGCGGCCCATCACCCACTCGCGCAGGACGCTGGAGCTGCAGACGCCGAAATCCGCTTTGCCGCCGGCAACCGCTTCGGCGGCGACGATATCGGGTCCGCCCTCGCGGATGGTGACGTCGAGACCAGCATCACGGTAAAAGCCCTGCTCCAGCGCGGCGTAGTAGCCCGCAAACTGGAACTGGTGTTTCCATTTGAGCTGCAAGGACACCGAATCGAGCGCATCGGCAGGATGCGATGCGAGCAGGACCAGGCAAACGGCTATGACCAGCCGTCTCAACATGGCCGGTTGCTGCGTAAGCGCGGCCAGCGGCCATGCTGCCGCTGCACCGCCAAAGCGCCTGGTGAACTCGCGCTGTCGCATCTGACCCCACTGAGGACGTGCCTTGCGCAATCCCCGAACTATAGCAGCCTAGAGCCGTCCACAGTAATAAATGGCAGCTCAGTCTCAGGCGCTGATCAGGTCTGATTTCGGGTTTGGGTCGAAAGCGCCACTTTGACCGCGCGCCAGTCACTTCCGGCCTGCCGCCGAAAGCGGAAGTAAATTCAGCGCATTAGCGGCACCGCAAGCGACGCGTTCCTGCGGCGCGCTTCTTCCACTACATCAATTTTTCCGATATCGACACCATGAGCCTTGCGGCTTCTTCGAGGGTGCGGGAAGTGTAAGGCATTATCCTGTCAGCGATCCGTCCGAAGCGACGCCACCATCGATATGAAGGCGAGCAGGATAATGACGGCGCCGTAGATATAGGCGGTGGCCGCAAGCCCTATCCGCGGCACCGAGAGGCCGGCGATTACCGCGGGCACGCTGAACGCCAGATAGGATTGCAGGTAGAACGCCGAGAGCAGTCCGGCGCGCTGATGGGGTTCGGCGGTCGGAAGCAACGCGCGCAGCGTAGCCGAGAAGGTTGACCCGAATCCCGCCCCGGCAACCACCGTCCCAGCCAGCAGCGCAGCCACTTGCTGCTGCTCTATGCCGATCATCGACACCGCCACACCCACGCCCAGCGTGCTGGTGCCGATCAGGATCAGGCGCCGCGCCGGATAATCCCTGAAGGTCGCGATCGCGATGGCGCCGGATAACATCAGCGTCGCAACCACGACGCCGCCGACCCAGGGTGTGGCGACACCCATCGCCGTCGCCACCACCGTCGGCATCAGCGAGAGATAGAGTCCGCCGAGCGCCCAGGCCGCCACATTGGCCGGCGTGAGCCTGGCAAGAATGGTCCGCGACTGAGGTGGCACGCGGACATGCGGGCGCAACGACGCCAGCGCCCCTGCTTTGCGCGTGCTGCTTTCGGGCATGACGTAAAGCAGCACGATCGTCAGTGCCGTCAACCCAAGCAGAACCTCGTACACCGTATGCAGCGGATCGGGCGCGAACGTGATCAATGCGGCCGCTCCCAGCGAACCGACCGTCAAGCCGAGAAATGCCGTGACGCTGTTGAGGAGAGGACCGCGGGCACGGTTGGTATCGAGGATCGCCGCGCCCATCGCGGTAGTGCCGACACCGACGCAAAGCCCCTGGACGACCCGTGCCAGGATCAATTGCCCGACGTCCCGCGCCTCCGAAAACAGGATCATCGCTGCCGCGTTCAGCAATAGCGCCGCCAGGATCACCGGACGGCGTCCGACATAATCGGACAACCCGCCGACCGTCAGCAGGGCCGCGAGCAGGCTCGCGACGTAACTCGCAAAAACGATCGTGATCCACAACGGCGTGATCTGCATCGACGCCTGATACAGATGGTAGAGCGGCGTCACCGCGCTGCTGCTCGCCGCGATCAGCATCGCGCTCGCGAAGCTGAAGACCGTCATGGCGCCCGCGGACAGGGAGCGGGTTGAGCTTTGGGGACTGGCGGAAACCACTTCGGCAGCGACGTTGCACTGCGGATTTGCCTGGCAGGCTTGCATCGGAAGCTCCTAAAGCTAATATATGGCTTTAGCTATATGAGCGCTCGAGGCTTTAAAGCAAATTATTTGCGTTAAGATCGACCCTCGTTTTGGCATGGCAAGGTTGCACGGAGCAAAAGCGTGGCCGTCAAGGAGCGCATTCGGGTCGGGGGACGAAGCGCACGAATCCAAAGCGCCGTGCACGACGCGGTCAGGCGTCTCGGCACAGACTCCCATCGCGACGAACTGACCGTGCCGCAAATCGCCGCCGTCGCCGGGGTCACACCGTCGACGATTTACCGGCGATGGGGCGACCTCTCCGCGCTGCTGGCCGATGTCGCCGTGGAGCGACTGAGGCCGATCTGCGACCCCGAAGACACCGGTGCCATGATCTCGGACCTGCGGGTGTTCATCGAACAATTCATGGAAGAGATGTCATCGCCGGTGGGCCGTGCGCTGATCAGGGACGTGTTTTCCACGCCGGCGGAAAGCTATCCGGTCCAGTGCAGCGGATTTACCCAGGAACATCTGGCGACTATCGCGTCGCGGGCCAAAGCACGCGGCGAAACGCCGTTCGATATCGATGAGGTGACCGACCACGTCGTGGCGCCGATCATCTATCACATCCTCTTTGGCAACCGGGAATTGACGCTGGACTACTGCCATTCCCTGCTCGACCGGCTCCAATCGCTGCCACGGAAGAAGTGACGGGACTGGCTCAAGACCCGCCTGCGCGCCAGCGCGGGCGATCAGTTCAAGGGCACCAGCGTATGTTTGAGCTGCTCTTTGGATAGCTGCATCAAGCCGACAAACGGCCGGCTCAAATCCGCAACCAGAAACAGCGCGGTCGAAATCGAGAGCGCAAACACCAGTATTGCGGCGACGACGACCGGACCGGGTTCGACGAACAGGCCGAAGCTTCCAAAGACCACGACGAGCCAGAAGATCAATATCAGCATGAACGGCGTCAGCACCGGCGTGTCGCCATCCGCAAACATCGAAAGCCGCGTCCGTGCGAGCTCGGCGATGGCCTGCTCGACGCGCGCCTTGAGCCCGCGCTGGACGTCGTTCTTCGGCGATAGCGCTTCGGCCGCACCATAAAGCTGTTCGGCGAGCGAGCGGGCTGTAAACGCGGTGTCTTGCGAGGTCGTCGCTTTCTCGCGCCAGATCCGGTCAATGGCGACCGGAACCGCTTCGCGCATCAGCTGGCGCATGCCGGTCGCCTCCGGCCCGTACTGCGCGAGCAACTGGTCGGCCTCGACGACATAGGCCGCCAATTGCCGGAAGTGGGCATCCTGCGTTTCGTAGGACGTTTTCGCTGAAGCAATCGTCAAACTGATCAGGACGGCGGCCAGTGTTGCAAGCAGACCGGCGCAGAGCCGGATCATTTCCCGGTTCTCGGCGTTAAGATACCCCTTTGGAAGCCGGACGCGCAGCGTCATGCCGATCGCGCAGCCGGCGACAATCGCGAAAAACGAGACCAGAAAAATCCAGGTCGACGTCACGACGCGCTCCTGCCGCGGATCAAATCCGACGCCTTGTCGGCGATCATCATGGTCGAGGCATTTAGATTGGCCGAAATCATCCGCGGCATGATCGAGGCATCGATCACGCGCAGGCCTTGCAGCCCGTGGACGCGCAGTTGATCGTCGACCACGGCCCATTTGGCATCGGCCGGACCCATCCGGCAGGTGCAGCCGGGATGGAAGGTGGTGGTGCCGCGTTGCGTCGCCGCGGCGAGGAATTCGTCATCGGTCTGCACGTCCGGTCCGGGAAAATCTTCATAGGCGTAATAGGGCGCGAGCGGTGCCGACGCCAGAAGCCGCCGTGCCAGCTTCATGCCGGCGACGACGGTGCGGCGGTCGAGTTCCTCGATCAGATAATTAGTCTGAATGATCGGCGGCTCAAATGGATCGGCCGAACGCGCCCTGACATAGCCCCGGCTTTCAGGCCGTTGCTGCCAGGACGCAACGGTCATGCCCGGCTCGTCTTCGAGCTGTCCCTGCACGCCTTCCTTGTAGCTCGCCGGCGTAAACGTCAGTTGCAGGTCCGAGCTCTCGGTGGTTTCGCCGGAATGCCAGAAGCAATAGACCATGGTCGGCGACAGCGACAGCAGGCCGCGCCGCGTCGTCGCCCATTTGAGCACCTCGCCTGCCAGGCTGAGGCCGCGCCGGCGTTCGTTGATGGTCTTGATGTTCTTGACGCGGGCGACCGAGCGCGGCGCGTAATGGTCCTGCAATCCTTCGCCGACTCCCGCCAGCGCGTGGCGTACTTCGATGCCGAGCGATTGCAATAATTCCGGCGATCCGACACCTGACAATTGCAGCAGTTGCGGCGAGTTGTAGGTGCCGCCCGCGAGGATGACCTCCTTCGCTGCGCGCACCTCCACCGGCGTGCCGCGCTTGCCGCCTTTGCTGTAGCGCACGCCAACCGCACGCTTGCCCTCGAAGATGATTTGCGTCGCGTGCGCATGCGTGCGCACATGGACATTGGGCCGTTTCATCGCCGGATGCAGAAAGGCGGTCGCCGCACTGACGCGCAGGCCATTTTGAATGGTGCGCTGGGCGTAGGAGACGCCTTCCTGGATCGCGCCGTTGTAATCGGGATTGCGCGGAATCCCCAGACTTATCGCCCCGGCCATGAAGGCTTCGCAGAGCGGATCGCGCCAGTCCATGGTGGTGACGGTGAGGTTGCCGTCGCGGCCGCGAAACATTTCGTCGCCCTCGCCGACGCGCCGCTCCAGCCGCTTGAAATATGGCAGCACGTCCTCATAGCCCCAGCCGCGGTTGCCGAGCTGCGCCCAGGTGTTGAAATCCTGGCGCTGGCCGCGGTTATAGATGTGACCATTGATCGAGGAGGAACCACCCAGCGTCTTGCCGCGCGGCGCATAGATGCTGCGGCCGCCGGTCCATGGCCCCGGCTCCTGCTGGTAGGCCCAGTTGAGGCTCCGCATGTGGAACGTCTTGATGAAGCCGGCCGGCAGATGGATATAGGGATGCCAGTCACGCGGGCCGGCTTCGAGTACGCAAATGCTGGTGCCGGCATCTTCGCTCAGCCGGTTGGCGAGGACGCAACCCGCCGAGCCCGCTCCCACGATCACATAATCGAACGTTTCCATGATTTCAATTCTGGCGGCTGTTACCGCTCTCTCTCATTCAACTGATAAGTCAGGTGCACCTTCACCGTCGGCCATTCGCTGGCGATGATGCTGTAAACGACCGTATCGCGCAGCGTGCCGTTCGGCGCGATCTGATGGTTGCGCAGGATGCCATCCTGTTTGGCTCCGAGCCGCTCGATGCCGCGCCGGCTTGCATAATTGAAAAAATGGGTCCGGAACTCGACCGCGATGCAGTCGAGCTTTTCGAACGCATGCGTCAGCAGCAATAATTTGCACTGGGTATTGAGCGCACTGCGCTGCACGCGTTTGGCATACCAGGTCGAGCCGATTTCGACGCGCCGGTTCGCCGCATCGACATTCATATAAGTCGTCATCCCCGCGATCTTGCCGTCGGGATCGAACACCGTGAACGGCAGCATCGCGCCGGAGGCCTGCAGCCCGAGCCGGCGATCGATCTCCTTGCGCATGTCTTCGGCTCTGGGAATGAACGTGTACCAGAGCTTCCACAACTCGCCGTCCTTCACGGCCTCCACCAGCCCGTCGCAATGATCCTGCGACAGGGGCTTTAGCTGCGCGTGCGGGCCGCTGAGGGAAACCGGTTCAGGCCAGGGCATGGGATATATCCTCTCTCCTCATGCTGAGGAGCGCTTCACTTGAAGCGCGTCTCGAAGGATGCGGCTTGCTCATGGTTCGAGATGCGCCGCAAATGCGACGCTCCTCGCCATGAGGACTATCGCAAATCGTACCATCACTTGTTCAAGAAATTCAGCGGCAGGCCGGGCCGTGCCCAGTCCATCGCGATGAGTTCGCCCTTGCCGGATAGCGTGATGTAGGCCGTCTTCAGCTCCGGCCCACCGAAGGCGATGTTGGTGGTGACGCGATCGCCGGTCGGCACCTGCTCGACGAGGCTGCCATCCGGCGCGATCACCGAAATGCAGCCCGAGATCAGGGTGGCGACGCAAACATTGCCGCAGGCTTCCACCGCGAGTGAATTGAACATCTGATAACCGCCGAGACCCGCGATCGGCTTGCCGCGTTCGCCGCGATAGATCACGTCGCGCGGCCTGACCTCGCCGGGCGCGGAGAGGTCGAACGCCCACAATCGTGCCGTCGGCGTTTCCGCGACGTAGACGGTGTTTTCATCCGGCGACAGCCCGATGCCATTGGCCGGCAGCATGCCGAAGCTGCCTTCGACGACGTCGGTGGCGCCGGGCTTCATGTAATAGAACGCGCCGACATCCATGTCGCGCGCACGGCGCTTGCCCAAATCGGTGAACCAGAGCCCGCCGTGCTTGTCGAACACCAGATCGTTCGGCCCTTTCAGCGGATGCTCGCCGCATTTGTCGAACAGGGTTTCGACCTTGCCGGTCGTGAGATCGACACGCTGGATCGAACCGCCGATATATTCATGCGGTGCCGGCGCGCCCGGCATCATGGTGCCGCGCGAGGCAATCCAGCTAAAGCCGCCATTGTTGCAGATATAGCATTTGCCGTCCGGCCCGATCGCCGCGCCATTGGGGCCGCCGGGAATTTCCGCGACCACTTGCTTGCGCCCATCCGGCCATACCCGCGTCAGCCGACGGCCACGGATTTCGACCAGCACCACCGATCCGTCCGGCATCACCACCGGCCCTTCCGGGAATTCAAGATCGGTGGCGAGAACGCGCACGTTCGGCATGGAATCCTCCGGGCTTTTTTCGAGCGCAGACGGATTTCAGGCACATTCCGCAGCGCAACACTTTCGTTGCGCCAAGTTATGGCAAAGTCGATCTCGCTTGCCAAGCAATCAGGGACGTGAGGCTGCGCAAGGCAGCCCCGCGGTGGTGATTTAATCCCGCACAGGCACCCAGATTTCGAGACCACCATTACCGGTGAGCGGATCGAACTTGTCGTCATACCGCTCGAAGTTCGGCGCGTCGGCGACCTTGAATCCCGACGCCGGCAACCAGTGATTCCAGATCGTGTTGATGGTGCGGCGAATGGTCGAGATATGTTCGCGGTGGGTAAACACCGCGTAGCGCTGCTCGGGGATGCGGACGCTGGAGAATTCGCGCGGCAGGTCGGAGAAGTCGGCGACTTCGACGCCGGCGATGTAGTCGAAATTCCCGGCATCGTCGCCGTTGCAGCAGACGCCGTAAGCCACATGCCCGATCCGGACGGGAATGTTCTCGACGGATTGCTGGAAGCGCTGCCACTGGCCGGGAATGCCGGCACCGTTCTCGTGATTGTAGCGCTCGCTGATACCGGCGATGAGCAGCGGCTTGCTGGTTTCAAAATGCGGTGCTTGCAGATTTTCGGTGAGGGATGAGTTCATGAGGATCGGCTCCTGAAGCTTGATATGATCAAGACGCTTGGCGGCGCGGACCGCTTCGGGCGTGACCCCGAAATGGTCGCGGAACGCGCGGGTGAATGCTTCATGCGAGCCGTAATCCGCATCCAGCGCCAGCGTCAGGATATCGGGCGCGCCGCCCGCGAGCGCCCGCGCCGCTTCGCTGAGACGCCGGGCACGCACATAGCGCATGACCGACAGCCCCGTCGCGGCGGCGAACGCCCGCACCATGTGGAAGCGCGAGACGCCACCGATCGCCGCGACCTCGTCAAGGGTCAACTCCTCGGCAAGGTGGCTTTCGATAAACCAGAGCGCCTTCTGGGCAGGATTCATGAACAGCGGCTTTCGTTCGAAGCCCGCGCAGTATGATCGGTTCGCACCTGCACCATTTGACAGTCCTTGCGCTCGCTGGCGTTTCGAGGACTGGAACCTGACGCGACAGGATGAACCCTTCTTCCGTGTTGCGACAAGAATAGTTGAACTTTTTCGGTCGCTATCGTGGTCTTTGTCAATCTGGGATGCTGCGCCGGCACCAGACCTCAGATGCGCAATTGCGCATCGGGGAATCTCGAGATTCCGGGTTGGATGCTTCGCATCGCCCCGGAATGACGACGTTAGCTTTTTTAATGGCCCATCTCACTTCCCGCCATGCTTCGCCGTTGGCGCCGCATCCTTGCCGGGCGCCGCATCCTTGCCGGGCGCCGCATCCTTGGCCGGCGCCGCGGCGGCTTTCTTCTTCGCATCCTCGGCGGTTTTCTTCTGCGCCGCCTGCAAATCGTCGACGATCTTCTGAAGGCTGGCGACGGTGCTCTTCAAGCCCTCGATCTGCCGGTTCGCGGCATCGAGCTTCTGCGCATGGTCGGCGCTGAGTTTCGTGATGGTCTTCTGCAGGAAATCGACATTGCTTTGCAGGCAACTGGTGCGGCGCTCCATGGTTTTTTCGACGGTGCAGATTTCGATACCGGGAACGTCCTGGGCCTGCGCAGCGGCGGATGTCAGCAGGCAAGGCAACAAAGCCGCCGATACGACGGAAGCGATCCGGCCGATCATCAAAATCCTCATCGAAACAGCACCCGTCGCAGTCAAATTGTTGCGAGATATTGACGATACCACACTGAAACCTCATTCGCGCGTTGATGTTTGGAGGGGCGCCTTCTGACAAATCATCAGGGGCGCCCGATATCAAATAGGATGGTGCCCCCGGTGCGTCCTGACGGAGAAAGATGGAATGGCCACGCGCGAACGACGGCTTGCTGAGTTCAACGGCGCAGGAGAACCGCCGCCGGATCAGCCGGTGCAGGTGCTATGTGAGGATCATAGCGGCACGTATCAGCTGCCATTCCCGTGCCGCTTCATCGACGGAGCCTGGCGCAACCACGAGTCCGGTGGCGCCGTCGAGGCGACGGTGGTGGGCTGGCGCATGCGACGGCCCTGAATGAACGCACGAAAAATCAACTGCGGCGCGCGGTTGTGCCAAAATGCAACGGAAACCGCCGGGAGTGAGAGTTCTTCTTAAGATTCGGAACACGCGCGGAACGAATCGCGCCCGAATCAGACGAGATGCGCAGTACGCCGTTGTTCACGGCTAGATATCGGCAGGTTCATCAGAGATCGCACCATATCCAGCGCCGCGCGTTTTTGCAGCCACCTGCGCCAGCTTCAATCGTTAATGGCCGCGGCGGCCGCCGATGCGGGCTGCGTAGGGGCTACTTCCACGACTTCATTTTCAAGACGTCACTTCCAGGGCGTCACCGGCGGTACCTTGTCGGTGGCCGGCGGCATGTCGACGGTCTTGAAGTCTGCCGGGCTGACGATTTCGAGATATTCCATGTCGGGCGAGTAATCGTAGAGATAGTGCACGATGCCCGGCCGCTGATGGACGACGTCACCGGCCTGTACCAGCGTCGGCTTGTCCTCGTACATGAACCGCGCCCAGCCCTTGGTCATGATGACGATCTGGAAATCGCAATCGTGGCGATGCCAGCCGGTGCCGTCTTCCGGCGGACGCTCCGGATTAGCCTTGACCAGATGGCAGATTACCTGACCGCCGGTGGCGCTGGCGATGCCGAGATCGCGGTACAGGAAGAATTCGCGCAGTCCCCCTCCCGTGAATTCGGTGTCACCGGGTTTTACGTGGGAAAATTTCTTGACGACGGCGTGCTGGTTCATCAGAGCCTCCACGGTTACCGTTCATGAAAATCGCGACGGCCAGGCGTCCAATTTTTTGGCAGCAGGATCAGCCGCGTTCACAACTTCATGGTGCTATGCGAAAATCACGCCAGCCGCGTTGCACCGCGGCGATTTCGAAAATCGCGCCAATGAAAACACCGAAGCCGTTGCAGCTCGGTTGAAATTTCAGTCGCGCGATTTTCCGTGCATCATCGCCAGCGGGTCGCGGCGGGTCGCGCAACCGCCCTGCATGGCATGAAGTTGAGCAAGACGTGCCCGGTGCTTAAGCCCTTCAAACAGGCAGCCGATGGCCTGCGCTGCCTAATATTCGACCTCGAGCTCTTCGATGTCAGCGGGCTCGGCCTTGGCGGCCTCGATCCATTCCTGCATTTCCGGCAGCGCCATCATCATGTCGGCATATTGCTTTAACCGCGGCTCCAGTTTCACGTCATAGGTCATGAAGCGGGTCACGACCGGCGCATACATCGCGTCCGCCATGGAGCGCTGGCCGAACAGGAATGGGCCGCCTGACTGGGCCAGGCATTCGCGCCAGATGGTGCAGACCCGATCGATATCGGCCTGGGCGCGCGACCAGATCTTGAAGCCGGGGAAATGCCCCTTCAGATTGACCGGCAGTGACGCGCGCAAGGTAGTGAACCCCGAATGGATTTCACCGCAAATCGAGCGGCAATGGGCCCGCTGGATCCGGTCCGCCGGCAACAGGCCGGCATTCGGCATGACCTCATTGAGATAATCCGCGATCGCCAGCGTATCCCAGACGGTGGCGCCCTCGTGACGCAGGCACGGCACCAGGATCGACGATGACAGCAGCAGGATTTCGGCCCGCGCCGACGCATCATCGGGCGCGGTGATGATTTCCTCGAATTCCAACCCGGAAAACCTGGTCAGCAGCCAGCCACGTAGCGACCAGGACGAATAATTCTTGCTGCTGATGGTCAGTGTCGCTTTCGCCATGTGGCTTTTCCCTCACGCCTGAACGCCCGACAGCACGCGGCAAACGCATCTCACCGAAGCGCCCCGCCCAGTGCCCATTTGATTGGGCTTCACGCGCTTCATTCAGCAAGCGACGTGCCAGTTCCCGAGGCTATTTGGCCCCTCTTTGGCTTCAATATTGCATGGCCCCACCCGCAGGGGCGGGTCCGGATGATGCCAATGATGTATCAAGCCTACCAGAACCACATGGACCTGACGGCGCCATGGCGGACCGGGGCCGCGTCGGCGCTGAAATATCTCAATCTCGTTCCGCAGGGCATGTCCGACAAATTGTTCGGACGGCTCGCCGCAGCACTTGAGCTGATCTCGCGCACATCCCTCACCTATACGCGGCCTCCTTACGGCATCGACAAGGTGATGGTGGGCAATCAGGAGTTGGACGTGACCGAGGAAGTCGTCTACGCGACACCGTTCGGCTCACTGCTGCATTTCAAGAAGGAGAATTCGCCGGAGCAGCCGCGCCTCCTGCTGGTCGCGCCGATGTCCGGCCATTTCGCGACGCTGCTGCGCGGCACGGTGAAGACGCTGCTTCAGGATCACGATGTCTACATTACCGACTGGCACAATCCCCGCGACATTCCGCTCGATCGGGGCAAGTTCGGCCTCGATGAATATACCGAGCATCTCATCACCTTTCTCGACCAGTTGGGGCCGCGCTCGCACATAGTAGCGATCTGCCAGCCGTCGGTGTCGGCACTCGCGGCCGCCGCGATCATGTCGGAGGACAATCACCCCGCGCGCCCCGCAACCCTGACGTTGATGGCCGGCCCGATCGACACGCGAATCCAGCCGACCAAGGTCAACGAATTCGCCAAGAGCAAGCCGCTGAAATGGTTCGAACAGAACCTGATCAATTACGTGCCGTTTCAATGCAAGGGCGCGTTCCGGCAGGTCTATCCCGGATTTATTCAGCTCACCGCCTTCGTGTCGATGAACCTCGAACGCCACATCAAGTCCCATGTCGACCTCGCCGATCATCTGGCGAACGGCGAGATCGAGAAGGCCGAAACCATCAAGACCTTCTATGACGAATATTTCGCGGTGATGGATCTACCGGCGGAGTTCTACATTGAGACCATCCGCGACGTGTTTCAGGAGCATCTGCTGCCGCAGGGCAAGCTGACCTATCGCGGCAGGGCGGTGAATCCGGCCTCGATCAAGCGGATGGGCCTGATGACGGTCGAAGGCGAAAAGGACGATATCTGCTCGATCGGCCAGACCCTGGCGGCGCAAGATCTGTGCACCGGCGTGCGCGCCTATCGCAAGGTGCATCACATGCAGGCCGGCGTTGGTCATTACGGCGTGTTCAGCGGCCGTCGCTGGAATAACGAGATCTATCCGCTGCTGCGGGACTTCGTGCACGTCAATTCGTGATGTCCGTTATCCCGGGGCGCGTCGAAGACGCTAACCTCAGATGTGCAATTGCACATCGGGGAATCACGTTGAAATAATCCCTGCATCACTTCGAGATTCCGGATCGGTCTGCGTCGCGGATCGTCCGGAATGACGGAGAAACAAACGCGCCCCCCGGCCTGCCCCCTTTGCCAAATACGATCTCTCCCGTAATAAGTGCGCGGCCCATCAAGAGCCCTCCCGGGAGAAATAATCATGAGAATATCCGTAAATATCCGCAGCCTCGCGCTCGGCCTCGCCGCCGCTCTGTTGCTGGCCGGCTCCGCCAGCGCCGCCGAGGTCCGGGTGATGATCTCGGGCGGCTTTAGCGCTGCCTATAACGCGCTGGTGCCGGAATTCGAGCGCGCCACCGGCAACAAGGTGATCACGGCCTATGGACCTTCGATGGGGACCACGGTCAACGCGATTCCGGTCCGGCTGGAGCGCGGCGAGCCTGCCGACGTCCTGATTCTGGTCGGCTATGCGCTGGGCGATCTCATAAAACAAGGCAAGGTCGTGGCCGACAGCCGCGTCGATCTGGTGAAATCGCCGATCGGCATCTGCGTCAAGTCAGGCGCGCCGAAGCCCGACATCAGTTCCGCCGATTCAATCAAGCGCGCGCTGCTGGCGGCGAAGTCGGTCGCTTATTCCGACAGCGCCAGCGGCGTCTATATCTCGACCGAATTGTTCAAGAAACTCGGTATCGCCGACGAGATGAAGGACAAGGCGAGAAAAATTCCGGCGACGCCGGTTGCCGAGATCGTGGCGCGCGGCGACGCTGAGATCGGTTTCCAGCAGATCAGCGAAATGTTGCCGGTGCCGGGAGTTGATATTGTCGGACCGCTGCCGGCCGACTTGCAGAAGATCACGGTGTTTTCAGCCGGGATCGCCAGCGTGTCGAAAGAGCCTGACGCCGGCAAGGCGCTGATTAAATTCCTCGCCTCACCGGCCGCCAGCGCGGCGATCATCAAGAGCGGCCTGGAGCCGATCCCGCCGGGACGAATTGAGATTCCGCAACTCCGAAGCGTTCGTTTGATGTTTCAGCAGCGGTGGTGCTGGGAGAGGGTTCGGGTGAGGGCTCGATAGACCTGACCTCACCCGGATAGCGCGGCTGAGCTTCGCATCACCGCCCCGATCCGACCTCTCCCACAAGGGGAGAGTTAAGGCCAGGAACTCGCCTACTGCGCACGCAGCGGCGTGCCCTTTAATCCGTTGTTGTCGAACGCCTTGCGCAGCAGGCCGTTGGTTCTGGCTTCGGTCATGAACTTGGTCGCAAAGGCCAGCGCCAGCGGGTGATTTAACGGCACCGCAACCGCAGTCACGGTCTGCTTGAAGGTTTCACTCAGCACGCGCGTTCCCGGAATCTTCCTGGCCATGGCTTCGAGCTGGCCGCGCGACAGCGCGAAGGCATCGATCTCGCCATTCTTGAGCAGGTTGAAGATTTCGTCATAGGTCTGATAGCCGGTGACCTTGGCGTGCTTCAGATGTGCCACCGCGCCGCGCATGGTCGTGGTGTTGTTGACAGCAGCGACCTTGATGCCGGGCTGATCGAGCGTCTGAAAATCAGTGATGGTCGAGCCGGGCTTGACGATGTAGGTGGCCTCGGTGACCTCGTAGATCGGCCCGAACAACATTTTGGTTTCACGCTCGGGATCTTTCGGCAGGAAGGTGACGTCCCAGACACCCGTTGAAGCCGCGTCCGTGATCTGCCCGGAGTTCGGATACGCGACGTATTCAACGGGCACACCAAGCTGGTCGGCCATCGCCTTGCCGAGGTCGACCGGTACGCCGGCATAACCACCGGTTTCGGTCTTGGTCGACCAGTAGGCCCCGCCTGCCGGGCTGATTCCGATTGCCACCCGCAGCTTGCCGGTCGGCGCGATTTGATCCTTCAGCGCGTCGGCACGGACAGGACCGGCCATCATGATCGAGACGCCCAGAATAAGGCCGGCAATGCGCGGCAAAAACAGTTCAGACATGGCTTCCTGCTCCCTCGGCTCGTTATCAGCATCGAGCCCTCAATGGCCATTGTGATCGATTGGCGCAAGCGTCGAAACCAAATTCTCGGGCCGGGATGAAAACTTTGTGAGGGCGCGCGCTCGAAATCCGGGAGCCATGCGGCGGATTTTCCGGCGGCCCCCTATGTCGTTGTCAGCACCGGCGCAAAAGCGTCGCGATTGGCGCGCCAGGCCCGCCGATATTCCATAATGCGCGCGGTTTCATCGGCGACGTGCTGGCCGAGCATGCCGGCGATCAGATGCAGCGTGGTGTCGATGCAAAGCGAAACGCCGCCACCGGTGACGATCGTCCCTGTATCCACCAGCATCGCTTCCTTCACGTCGATCCGCGGATAGCTTGAACGCATCATCTCGATCGGTGACATTTCCGGCGGCACCACTTCGCGTTTGGTGGTCGCGGGAGCATCATTCAAAACACCGCTCGCCGCCAGGATCATGCCGCCGGTGCATACCGACGCGATGCGTCGTGAGGCATGAACGCGCCTGATATAATCAAGTGTCGCGGGCGCCTGCGCCTGTGCGCTCCAACCGGGGCCGCCGGTGACGATGACGAGATCGCAAGGGGGCGCATCGTCGATACCGAAATCGGCGCTGACCTTCAGCCCATTGGCGAGCGCGACGGGACCAGCCCGGGGCGCGATGGTGCAGATCGCGATCTCCGGCGCAATCCGGCGCGCCATCGACAGCACGCCGAAGCTCGCGAGATCGATCGGTTCGACCCCGTCATAGATGAAAATGCCAAACCGCACGGCGTCGGCCCCTGCCTTAGTCTTTCAAGGGAACTCCCTTGGTCTCGTGCGCCGCCAGCGCGGCCGCCAGGGTGAAGAGCGCGAGCACGGTCATCATGATCGACACGCCGGTGGTACCGCCGAGATATCCGACCATTGCGGTCGCAACGATCGGCGCGAAGCCGCCGCCGATCGCCGCGGACACCTGAAATCCGAAGGAGGCGCCGCTGTAGCGCACGCGGGAGCCGAACAGTTCGGGGAAGTAGCAGGATTTAGGCCCGAACATCATGCCGTGTCCGAAATTCATCGCGATCATGATGGCGGTGAAAATGAGAGCGGTGCTCTTGCTCTCCACCATCCAGAACAGCGGGAATGCGAACACGATGGTGAACAGGGCGCCGAGAATGTAAAGCGGCCGCCGGCCGATCTTGTCGGACAGCCAACCGAACAAGGGCAGGCTGACCAGTTCCATCAGCGCGGCATACAACACGGCATTAAGCATCATCGGCTTGGGCAGACCGAGTTTGCCGGTGGCGTAGCCCACGATGAACACCGTGAGCATGTAGACCCAGGACACCTCGGAGAGTTTCAGGCCGACCGCGATCAGAAACATCCTGGTATTCTTGCCGACGACTTCGCCGACCGGATTGCTCGACAGGCCATCGCGCAATTTGAGGCCTTCGAACACCGGGGTCTCCGGCACGCGGGATCGCACGAAGATTCCGACCCCCAGCAACACAATGCTGACCAGGAACGGAATACGCCAGCCATAGGCTGCGAAATCGGCCTCGGGCAATTTACTGACCAGCGCGAATATCAGGGTCGCCAGCACCAGCCCGATCGGAAATCCGATCTGCACGAAGCTCGTGTAAAAGCCACGCCGGTCAGCCGGCGCGTGCTCCAACACCATCAGCGAGGCCCCGCCCCATTCGCCGCCAAGGCCGATGCCCTGGATCAAGCGCAGCAGGATCAGCAGGATCGGCGCGAATACGCCGATCGAAGCATAGGTCGGCAACAGGCCAATGCAGAATGTGCTCAAACCCATGATAAACAGCGTCAGCACCAGCATGGACTTGCGGCCCAGCCGATCGCCGAAATGACCAAACAGCGCGCCGCCGAGCGGCCGCGCCAGAAAACCGACGGCATAGCTGCCGAGCGCGGCCAGCGTGCCCGCGAGCGGATCGAAGGTCGGGAAGAACGCTTTGTTGAACACCAGCGTTGCGGCGGTGGCATAGATCAGGAAATCGTACCATTCGATGATGGTCCCAATCGCACTGGCGAAAACGATGGCATTGATCTTGGTGCGCTCGATGCCGACGACCGGCGCGGTGGCCGTAATAGTCATTGGGTCTCCTGCTGCTGTGCAATCCCCAAAGGCGGAGAGAATATTGGCTTAAATCAATGCAAGCAGCATGCCGGATCGGGACCGTCTCGTCTATCGCGGATCGGGACAGCTGTGACCTTTGTTGCTACGCGGAGCCCCAAAGCGCTCAATTCGTCCTCGCCGCCGGCACCTTGATCTCGGTCGGCAGGATGATCGCCGCCACGATCACCAGCAGACACAGCCCTGCAAAGGCGTGCAGCATGGTGACGAAGCCGCCCTGCCGGTACAACCACGCCACCAGTCCCACCGATACGCCGGCCGCAGTGAAGCCGACGAAATAGCGCACCGCATAGGCGCGCGAGCGCCATTCCTCGCTGGTGTATTTTCCGACCATGGCGTCGTTGACGGTGACCTGGCCGAAGGCGCCCATTACGATGCCGATCGAGGCCAGGATCAGCGGCAGGTTCGACAACGTTGCGGCCATGTATAAAAACGGCGCCAGCACGAATGACAGCGGCAGGGAAACCGCCTTCAGCGAATGGCGGTCGATCAATTTGCCGATGGTGTATTGCGTCATCGCGCCGAACACATAGACACCGGCCGCGATCACGCCGAGCAGCGCCGGGCTTGCAGTCAGATCAGCCAGACGTTCCGCGAACAGTTTCGGCAGCGCCACCGTCACCGCATTGAAGGTGGTCGATATCGCGATCACCACAATCAAGAGTGCCGCAATGACCCGCCACATATCCTGTTTCGCCACACGCGCCTGCGCCGCCGCCTGTTTGAAGCCCGAACGATCCTCATGCACCACCATGCGCATGAAGGCGACGCCGATCAGGATCGTGACAATGCCCGGAATGAAGAAGGCCCAGCGCCAGCCGAGATACTGGCCGACCACGCCGGTGACCAGTGCCGACGACGCCACGCCAAGATTGCCCCAGACGCCGTTGAGCCCCATCTCGCGCCCGAGACTGTTGGCGTAGGATACGATCATGGCGGTCCCGACCGGATGGTAGATCGATGCGAACAGGCCTATCGAAAGTAATGCCGCGCCAAGCTGCAGCGGGGTCTGCACCAGACCGACCGCGATCATCGAGACGCCGATCCCGGCAAAGAAGATCGCCATCATATGGCGGCGGCTCCAGCGATCGCCGAGCCAGCCGGTCAGCAGCGAACCGGCACCGAAGGCGATGAAGCCCGGGGTGGCGTATGGCAACAGCTCGGAATAGGCCATGCCGAGCGCCGGTCCCATCACGATGACGGCGGCGGCAAATATCAGCATCGAATAGTGATCGATAAAATGCGCGGCGTTGACGAATCCGATCACCCGGGCCGGGCTATTCATAAAGTTTCCCCGACATTTCTAAAAGCCCTTCTTTGTATGTTTCCTGCACTATTCTGAGATAGGTTATAGGGTCTTGTCCTGACGGGATGTGGCCAATGAGTATCGCCGAAACGCCAATCGCTGCCATCCAGGGAGGGCGCCCGCTAGCGGGCGATGGCGTCCATCTGGTCGCGCGCCATTACAAGAAGGGCGTGCGGCTCGACCCCCATATGCACCGCGAGGCGCAACTGGTGTATGCGGTCCGCGGCACCATGCAGGTGACGACCCCGAAGGGACGCTGGCTGGTGCCGCCGGACCGCGCGGTGTGGGTGCCGGCGCGATCGGAACATGCCATCGACGTGCTGGCGGACATCGAGATGCGCACGCTTTATTTCGACCTGGCGTGGTTGAGGCGCGAGGAGCGCGGGCTGAGCCTCGACGCGGAATTCGTGGTGCGGGTGTCACGATTGTTGCACGAGACCATTCTGGCACTGTTCGACGGCCGCGACGATCCTGATCGTACCAGACTGCTGGTTAGACTGGCGTTGCTTGAACTGCACCAGGCCGAAGATTCCGCGACCTTCATTCCGCTGCCGCACGAACCCCGCTGCCGGCGCGCGGCCAACATCGTGCTCGCCGATCCCACCGGCTCGCACGAGATCGATACGCTGGCGCGCGAGGTCGGAACCTCGGCGCGGACGCTGTCGCGGCTGTTCTCGTCGGAGACGCAACTGAGCTTTAAAAGCTGGTGCCAGCGCGCCCGCATCGCGGCGGCGATCGAAAGGCTGTCGACGGAGACCTGCGTCTCGGTCAAACAACTCGCCGCCGACCTTGGCTATGCGAGCGTCCCTGCGTTTTCGCACGCTTTCCGGCAGGTCACCGGCAAGAGGCCGACCGAGTTCGCGGAGAAGCAATAGGGCCGGTAGGGGCTTGAGGAATAGCGTCGCCGTTCGAAGCAAAATCCGTTATTGACCGCGAAAACGGGCAATCCAGTGCACGCCGGCGACTACTGGATGCCCGGTTGAAGCCTGTCATCGGTCGGCGCGCGCCGCTCCCTTGGCGCTGCATGATATGGTATAGTTGGAGGAGATCCGTCCAACCCGCTTGCAACCCCGCTTGATTGTGATCCCCTTCTTCCTAAATCCCATGTAATATTTGCGTCCGATTTTGGACATGACCCGCCCAGCATGAGCAACAACGCCTTCTTCTCTGATCTTCTGGCCTCGATTTCCGAGCGGGGCCGCACGCTGCTTCGCCGCGCGGGATCGTCCGATGACAAACAGGACGCCTCCGACCTGCTCCAATTGTGCGAAGCCTTGCTCTCGGGCCGCGGCGAGGCTTCCGGCACCGCGATGGCACGGGAAGTGCTCGACCGCTATCATCACCTCGACAAGGCCGGCCGGCTGTCATTCTTCTGGGACCTCGCGCGCAATTACGGTCCGGACCGCGAACGGCTGGCGCAAGCAATCGAGACCTGGCGCGCACAACCCAACGACGACGACGCCAGCGACCTGCATTTCGCCTCCGAGCCGCGGCGGCAGGAACTGATCCGCAGGCTCAACCGCGCGCCAGGCGGCACCGGCGAGTTGGTGGCGATGCGCGCCGATCTGCTCGATCTCATGAACGGCGACAAGGATCTCGCCGCGCTCGACCGCGACATCGTGCATTTGCTGGCCTCATGGTTCAACAGGGGGTTTCTCGTGCTGCGCAGGATAGACTGGTCGACGCCAGCCAACATTCTGGAAAAGATCATTCGCTATGAGGCGGTACACCAAATCCGCGACTGGGACGACCTGCGCCGGCGCATCGATCCCATCGACCGGCGCTGTTATGCCTTCTTTCATCCGGCCATGGTCGACGAGCCCCTGATCTTCGTCGAAGTAGCGCTTACGGAATCGATTCCAGGCGCCATCGCGCCGCTGCTTGCCGAAGACCGCCAGTTGGTGCCGGTTGAGCGCGCCCGCACCGCGGTGTTCTATTCGATCTCCAACACGCAACGCGGCCTGGGCGGAATTTCCTTCGGCAATTTCCTGATCAAGCAGGTGGTCGAGGAATTACGGCGCGAATTGCCGAAGCTGGAGAATTTCGTGACGCTGTCGCCGGTACCCGGCTTCATGCACTGGGTGAAGCAGGCGGACGACGCTCCCGTCACCGATGAAGACCGTACCCTGCTCGAACGTTTGGAAAAACCCGACTGGTTCGAGAGCACAGAGGTGTCGCAATTGCGCTCGGTTCTGGAGCCTTTGGCGGCTTATTATTTTTTGAAAGCACGCACGCCAAAAGGACGGTTGATCGATTTGGTAGCGCAATTCCATCTCGGCAACGGCGCGCGGCTGGAGCGGATCAACTGGCTTGGCGATCTCTCCCCAAAGGCGCTGCGCGAATCCGCGGGCTTCATGGTCAACTATCTCTATCGCATCGAGGATATCGAGAAGAACCACGAGGCTTACGCCAACGACGGCACCGTCGCAGCTTCCAGTGCCGTGAAGAAGCTGCTGAAGACCGAAGGCCGGCGATTGCTGGACATGCGGCTATCGTCATTTTCGACCGACTGACGGTGACGGCCGTCTGAGGCCGTCACATCCAATGTGCCCGGAGAGGCGGCGGGCTCATACTTCAGCCCAGGTGCGGATCAGATTGTGATAGATGCCGGTCAATTTGACCGTCTCGGGGTCATCGCGCCCGAGCCGCTCCACCAGGGCCTGAATCGCCGTATCGAGATCGAAGATCAGGCTGCGGGCATGGGCATCCCGGATCATGCTCTGCAGCCAGAAAAACGAGCCGACGCGCAGGCCTCGCGTCACCGGCGTAACCATGTGCAGGCTGGAGGCGGGATAGACCACGAGATCGCCGGCAGGCAGCTTGATCTCATGCGAGCCGTAGGCATCCTCGACCACCAGTTCTCCGCCGTCATATTCGTCAGGTTCGGAGAGAAACAGCGTGACTGACAAATCAGTCCGGATTCGCAGCCCGGTCAGATGGTCGCCGCGCACGGCATTATCGACGTGGATGCCAAAATGGTGCCCGTCCGCGGCTGCGTAGCGGTTGAACAGCGGTGGAAAGATGTGAAGCGGGATCGCCGCCGAAATGAATCGTGGATTGGCTGTCAGCGCCGATACGATGCGGTGGCCGAGCTTGCGCGAAACTTCACCGTCCGGCGGCAATTGTTCATTGCGCTTCACCAGCGCCGACTGCGCGCCGGCGGTCGACCGGCCGTCCTCCCACGCGCAGCTGTCCATGATGCGGCGGAAATCCGCCACATCCTCCTTGCTCAGTACATTGGGGACGCAGATCAGCATCGCGTCACACTCAAAATCTCGCCGAGATCATCAGCGACGCCGTGCGGCCAGGCGCTTCCAGCACGAACGGCGCCGGACTTTGATACAACCCCGTGTAATAGAGCGTATTGAAGATGTTGTTGACGAACAGCTTCAACGTCCAGTTCTTGTTGATCTTCGCCTCCGCGAACGTATCGAAGCGCCAAAAGCTCGGCAGCTCCGTGCCCTGGTTCGCGGCAAGCAGGGTGCCGCCGTAAATCTTCGAACGATAGACGGCCTGTCCGCCAACCTCCCATCTGTCGTCGATCTGATATTTGCTGAGCAGGCTGAAAGATTGATTTGCGATGTTGGCAAGGGGCAGGCCGACGTTTGTAGTGAACAATGCGGTGTTGGCCGGGGGAACCAGCGACTTCGTCACCTCCGACTTCATCAAGACCAGACCGCCGAACACACTCCATTTGTCCGTGATCTTGCCCGCAACTTCGAGGTCAATGCCGCGGATTTCATAGGCTGCACCCGCGCTGATGCAAGCCTGCTGCGTGCCCGCTATCGAAGGATTATAGGTGCAACCTGATGCTGTCGGGTTCGATACGGTGAGGTTCACCGATTCACGCGCATTGGTGACGTCGGTCTGGAACAGTGCGCCGGTCACGAGTAAATGACGATCAAACAACTCCCATTTGTTGCCTACCTCGATCGCCGTGTTCTTCATTGGCCCGAATATCTGGTTCGAATTGCCGTTGATGATAGGCGCCAATCCTCCGTAATTCGCGCTGGTGCCGTCAATTTCGGATCCCACCGGATCCGACGACGTCGCATAGGCAACGTAGAGGGCGGTAATCGGAAGCGGTTTCAGCGTGAGGCCGAGATTGAAGTTCGGCATCCCAAACTCCCCGGCCTGCGATCCAAAGGTGCCCGGGACTCCGTTCACCGTGCCGAAACCGCTGGTCTTGATGTTGTAATCGTCAAACCGGATGCCGCCGTTGAGGATCAGGACATCATGATAATTCGCGCTATCGATCAAATACCCACTCGTCGTGTCGATGGCGATCTTCGTGGGCAGCCCCGTAAGCGCCGGGGTGGTCGAAAACTGCGTGAAGTTATTTTGCGGATTGTATATGCTGACGCCACTCAGCGATCCGCTGCCGTTAAAGGCACCCGGGCCGATGGCCTCTGAGCTCAAGCCAGTATAACTGTCGATGCTGGATGTCTCCCGGGAAATCTCGACCCCCGCAACCGCGGTGTGATGCCAGCCACCGGTATCGAATTTATAGGTTGCCTCGGTCTGGTTATCGACGACGTCAGTCGGTTGGTAGCGGCTCACAGGATTGGCAGTCAGTGTTCCCGCCGCGAGATTGGGCGTTTCAGGAATCGTCCCGATATAGTTCAGCAGCGAATGCGAAGCCCTTATCTTGTCGCTGACAACCAAATCGGGGGTGATATGGACTTCGGTGTTGAGCGTGCCGATGTCCTGTTGAACCGAGAAGAAATCGCGGTTGATGAAACCATAGAAATTGTTGCGATTGACGCCGAAATCCGGAAACGGGCCGCCGGCCGTCGTCGTATATTGACCGGCGGCGTTGGTAGGTCCCGGCCGGTAATACGGCACGCCGAAATCCGGCAATCCATGGATGTCGGTGTGAATGTAGTCCGCGGTCACCTTCACTGCATCGACTGGCTTGTAGGTCAACGCGACGAAGCCGCCACCGCGATCGTCGGTGGTATAGTTCCGGCCTTCAACATCGGCGTCCTGGAACAGGCCGCCGGCGCGGATCGCCAGCGTCGGACTGATCACCTGGTTGACGTCCAACACGACCCGCTTGGTGTTATCCGTTCCAAACGTCGTGTCCATATTGTAGAAATTGCCGGCGGTGGTGGCCTGCTTGGTGACGATGTTAATGGCGCCGCCAGTTGTACCACGTCCGGCAAACGATGAGCCCGGCCCGCGCAAAATCTCGATCTGTTCGGTGAAGAAATTCTCGCGGACGCTGACGCCGGAATCGCGGACACCGTCGATGAATACGTCATTGCGGGTGTCGAAGCCGCGAATGAAGAATTGGTCGCCGAAGGCGTTGCCGCCCTCGCCGGTGCCGAGCGTCACGCCGGCGGTGTTCAGCACTGCCTGCTTCAACGATGTAGCGTTTTCGTCTGCCAGAACATCCTTCGTGAGCACCGTGATCGTTTTCGGCGTGTTGGCGATTGACTTAGGAAATTTGCCAGCCGCCTGCACCCCGTTGGCCATGTAGGGCGCGGCCGGATTTGCGTAGGGATCGCGGTCCGCGCTGAGACCGCCGGCGTTGGGAAACGGAACCGGCGCCGGTTGCGAGCGTCGCGCAGCGCGCCGCAGCGCATTGCGCGCCCTGATCTGATCCCGCGAAGGCGCCGTCGCCGCGGGACGCGGGCGAGCGACCGGAGCGTCGACTGTCACCGGCGGAAGGTTGGATTGCTGCGCTTCGGCGCCTGAAAACGAGGCCACCGCCATCAGCCCAGCGACCGCGGAGACCTTTCGACCCGAATAATTGTCGAACTTTTCACTGACCGAGTTCACCGCCGCGTTCGAACGCAGCGACCTCGGTGCTTTTGCTTGATTTATAACACTCGCCCCTAACCGAATTGATTTGCTCATGCAGTTGAGATCTGCCTCGAGACAATGAGGGTTGGTACCGAGCGTAAAATTTCGGGTCAATGCGACTACGGCGCAAAGACGCTTGAATCAGTCCAGATCAAATCGATTTTAATTTCGAGATTGAAATCGTTCTAAACTGGTTTGTAATCGTTCTAAACAGAGCCGCATAAATGTCCGTCAGTCGGGCCTTCTGATACATCAGCATCGGTCAATCGATGCTCGGCGGCTTCATCAGCGAGAACAACTCGTCGATGGTTTTTTGCGCGATCTGCCGCACGCGATCGGTATTGTCCATTCCCGCGATGTCGATTCCTGTCACCACCGCCCTGATCTCATCGCGAAAATCGGTGAGAAACCGCAAAGGATCGGGTGAATTGTTGGCGATCCGCGCAATCAGGCCCGTGATCAGCAACTGGCAAGCGATCATGCGTCCGTTCAATTCATCCATTGTTCGTTCCGATTAAACCTTGATGGCGAGATCATGCTGTGCTCGGAGCCACATCAAATGCCGTCGGCACATGCGCTCGTCTTAGTACATGGCGGCAAGCCTCAAGCTACCGGGGAGTACGTTTTCTTTGAGCAATTCTAAAAATGATAAAGGCCCCTTCCGGGGCCTTTATCGAAGATGCAATCAGGGCGACACGACATGAAAGACAGGATTGCTTCGTCGCAGCGTGCCTCGCCATGAGCAATTTTCTCAGGTAGGTCCCTTTTCGCGGAAATACGGCTCGACCGGACCGTGAACCTTGATCGTGAGCGGGTTGCCGTAACGATCCTTGGCGTTGCCCGCGGTCACGCGGACCCAGCCCTCGCTGACGCAATATTCCTCGACGTTGGTCTTCTCGATGCCCTTGAAGCGGATGCCGACGTCACGCGCCAGAATCTCTTCATTGTAATATGGGCTCTTCGGATCGCTTGAGAGCCGGTCGGGCAATTGGTCGGTCATGGTTTCGCTCTTCTCGTTCACAGCAACGCCTCGATTTCCTTGGTAAGGGCTTCCGGGCTGGTTGTCGGCGCGTGCCGCGCGACCACCTTGCCGGAGCGATCGACCAGGAATTTGGTGAAATTCCATTTGATCGACGAGCCGAGCAGCCCGGATTTCTCGCTCTTGAGATATTGATACAGCGGATGCGCGCCGCCGCCATTGACTTCGATCTTGGCAAACAGCGGAAAGCTGACGGCATAATTGGTGGCGCAAAACTGTTCGATCTGCTTGGCGTCGCCGGGCTCCTGGCCTCCGAACTGGTTGCAGGGAAAGCCGAGCACCGAAAAGCCGCGCGCACCAAGCGAGCGATGCAGCGCCTCGAGGCCCTTGTACTGCGGCGTGAATCCACAGGCGCTCGCGGTGTTGACGATCAGGAGAACCTGGCCCTCATATCGCTTCAGCGGAACGTCCTCGCCGGCCAGCGAGGTGGCGGTGAAATCGTAAATGCCTGCCATCGTGATTCCTTCACGCCCTTTGGCAAATTCATTCAGCTCGCGGGATCGACCGGCGCCGACGGCGTTCCCCCGGCTTCAATGGCCTCGCCTGCGAGCAAACACAGATCCTCGCGAAAACGACCGGAAACCACCTGAACACCGACCGGGATCCGGCCGACCAAACCTGTCGAGACCGTTAGCGCAGGCAGCCCCATGAAGGGAATAGCAATTTGCGGCAGTTGGGCGCGCCACACCCGCGCGAACGAGGCGTCATCGCGCATGTCGAGGCCGTCGGGGAACGGCAATTCGCCGGATACCGGCATCAGCAGAACGGAATAAGTCTCAAGGAAATGCAGCCATTCCCGCGCCAATGTGGCCCGGCGCGTCAGCGACCTGAGATAGCGTCGCCACCTCGAACGGAAACACCTTGGCGCGGTTGCCGCGCAGGCAGGCGAGCGCGCCGGGATCGCCTTCACGCTCGGCCGCGGCGAGCTGCGCTTCATAGCCATCGCCGAGCCAGAGTTTGGTCTGCAGTTCGGAGGCCTCGCGCAGCGGCGGCGTGGTCGCGATCTCTTCGACCACCCATCCCGCGCGCTCAAGGCGCCTGGCCGCATCCGCGACCGCCGCTTTCACCTCGCCAACGGGCTCAAGACCATCCGGTTGAAGACACACCGCCGCCCGCTTCGGCATCGCGGGCCCTTCGAGCGGCGCGGGCACCCACCAGGGATCGCGCATGTCCGGAGCGGCCATCGCCGCCAGCGCGACCCGGAGATCGCCGATGCTGCGCGCCAGCGGACCGGATACCGCCGATATCTGCGGTCCGATCGACCGCTCAGGCAGCGACGCGTTGAAGGCCGCGACGCGGCCAACGGTCGGACGCAGGCCATGAACGCCGCAGGCATAAGCGGGGTAGCGAATGGAGCCGGCGATATCAGTGCCGTGCGCGATATGGCCGATGCCCGCGGCGACCGCCGCTCCCGCACCGCCGGAGGAACCTCCCGGCGTGATGCCGGGATCGCGCGGATTTTTGGTGTCGCCATGGATCAAATTGGTGGTGAACCAGCGATAGGAAAACGCCGGGCAATTGGTGCGACCCAGAATAACGGCACCGGCCTTGCGCAAATTGTCCACCACGGGACTGTTGCTATGCGCCACCGCATCGCGCTGCAGTTTGAGCCCGTTGGTGGTGGCGAACCCTTCCTGATCGATATTGACCTTGACGGTGACGGGCACCCCGGCCAGCGCACCAACGTTCTCTTGGCGCGCGATCGCCGCATCGATGGCCGCGGCCTGTGCCAGCACCTCTTCCGGCCGATGGTCGATGACCGCATTGATCGCCGGGTTCACGGCGTCCAACCGGGTCAGCGCGGCAAAAGCAGCCTCTTTGGCCGAAACCTTCTTTGACTTTATGAGTGCAGCGAGTTCGATGGCCGACAGACGCCAGAGACTTTCCATGGCCGACTCCCTTGGATCACACGTGTTGTAGCGCCGCCGACAAGGCAGCGCCATACCCGGGGGATCCAGGGTCACGCGAAAGGTCCGGCAAAAAAGCTCAGCGCACCCGGGCGAGAAAATAAGCGAGATCGGCGATCTGATCGGTCGTTATAGGCTGCAGCACTTCCGCCATGGTGCCCTCATAGCCGTGACGGCTGTTGTCCTTGTATTCCCGCATGGTCTTGGCGAGGTAATCCTCACGCTGGTCGGCGAGGCGCGGGACGTTGTCCTTGCCGGAAAAATCCGGGTTATGGCAGGTATTACAGCGGTGCTGCTGCACCAGCGCCTGTGCGCGCGCTATTCGCGCGGGATCGCCGGCGTCGGCGGGGGGCGCGGGCTTCGGCAGTGTGGCGATGAAATCGGAAAAGGTGCGAAGATCGTCATCGGTGAACGCCTTCGTCATCTCGTTCATCGGCTCAAAGCTGCGCAGCTTTTCACGAAACATGAAGAGCTGGATCAGCGCGTAAGGTGCCTGCTGGCCGCCGAGCGACGGCGTATTTTCAGTCTCGGATTGTCCGTGTTCGCCATGACAGGCAAAACAGGTAGCCGCGCGCTCTTGAACGGTCTCCGCGCTCGCCGAAAAACTGGCGCACGCAAATACAAGCGCGGTTATCATTCTTCGCATCGACCCATCCTTCGACTCGGTCTTTTGGGGAATTCAGTCCAAAGAAAATCGGGGGCAGCGAGCGCTGCCCCCGATTGTTGTTTCAACCTTACTGCTTAGCGACTTTCTGCTTGCCGTAGGTGATGCGATAGACGGCGCCGTTCCAGTCGTCGGAGACCAAAAGCGAACCGTCCTTCATCTGCATGACGTCGACCGGGCGGCCGAGGTACTTGTTGTCTTCCAGGAAGCCGGTGAGGAACGGCTCGATCGACTTCACCGTACCGTCCTTGTTCAGATGCACAGAAACGACGTCGCCGCCGAATTTGTGGGACCGGTTCCAGGAACCATGCCGGGCCACGAAGATCGTGTTCTTGTAGCTCTTCGGGAACATGTTGCCGGTATAGAACCGCAGGCCGAGCGCGGCCGCGTGCGGCCCCATCAAGCCAACCGGAGGCGTGTAATCGCTGCAGGAATGTCCCCAGCCGAATTCAGGATCCGGAATGTTGCCCTGGTAGCAGTATGGCACGCCGAAATCCTCGCCGACCTTGGTGAGGCGGTTGAGTTTGTCCTGCGGGACGTCTTCCGACAGCCAGTCGCGGCCGTTGTCGGTGAAGTACATTTGCTTGTTTTCGGGATTCCAGTCGAAACCGACGCTGTTGCGAACACCGAGCGCAACCACTTCCGCGCCGGTGCCGTCGAGATTTATCCGCCGGATCTGACCGTGCGCATCGTCATGCAGGACGTTGTTGCCGGGCTGTCCGACCGGAATATAGAGTTTGTTGTCGGGGCCGATCGCGATGAACTTCCAGCCGTGGGCTTCGTCCTTCGGCAGGTTGTCGTAAACCATCGTCGGCTTCGGCGGGCTGTCGAGATTGTCCTCGACCTTTTCGATCTTGGAGATTTTCGAAAGCTCGGCGATGTACAGCGTGCCGTCCTTGAACGCGACGCCGTTCGGCCGGTAAAGGCCGGAGGCCACGATCTTGACCGACCGCTTGCCGTCCTTGTTGACGATGCCATAGACCTTGTCGACCGTGCGGCTGCCGACAAACACCGTACCCTTGTCGCCTTCGGCGAGCGAACGCGCGTTCGCCATGCCGGCGGCGTAGACCTCGATATTGAAGCCGGCCGGTACTTTAAGCTTTGCCAGCGGCAATTTGTCCGGCGCGGTTGCGATCGGTGGCGACGCGACGGGTGCAAGCTTGGCCGCAGCTTCACCGTCCGGCCGCCCGATCAGGGGTGAACCCGGCGGCAGCGCCGGCGCGACGGCGGGCGCCGCAGCGGGTGGACTGGCCGGCTGCTGCGCGACAGCACCAAATGTCATAGCTCCAAAAAAGGCACCAGCCAGCAGCAGGCTGCGCGGCGCCGATGAGTAGATCGTCATAGTGTTCTCCCCTTTGTGGAAGACCTTAATCCTTGCACAGGCAAGCGCTCTGCCCGCAACAGTGGCCTTCGTGGCGACAGTCTTCAGTTTTTTTCCGTCGATACGCAATCGGAAACATTCCTGGAACGGCCACGATCGGCGGCGGGTAATATCAATGCTTTGTGACGTCTGACACGTCGAGCAGCGCTTCAGTGAAGGGAAACTCGAGTACGATCTCGCCGTCATCATCGGTCACTTCGAGAATCGCATTCATGAGGCCGGCTTCCATGCCCTCCGTCTTGAGCAATTCGCGGATCATGGCGCGGGCGATTTCCCATGCACGATCGGGGTCGCGCAGTTCCTCGCCCTCGGGATCAGAGATCAGCTCATCGCCGATACGCGTATTGAAGAAATATCGCGGCATGGGTCACAACCACTTTCCGTGAGAACCCCGGACCGGCGCCGGCGGGATCCCACGCGCTCCTTATCTTGGGGTACTGTGCCGGGCCAGACCGGCAGCCTGTTGCGGATTATGAACCCATCGATCCCGCGTTCTTTTGACGAACGCCTGCACAAAACCGTGAGTTCCTTTCGCACTGCAGCATAAAACATCGGGTTAAAAAAAAGATTTCACTGGCGAACTTTTCGATCCGCGGTACCTTAGCCACTGGGCGGAGTTCGTCCGGATCGAAAATGGAGAGCCAAAATGGCCTGGAAAGCACCGAAAATCGTCGAAGTGCCGGTTGGCATGGAAATCAATATGTATGCGTGCGCTGCCCGCAAGTAACGGTTGCGACAGCATTGCGTTAGCTCAGGTGGACTTCCGGACGCGACACATCCCTGATTGCGGGATGGTGTTGGTGTCTGGGTCCACCTTCGAGTTTTTTGAGTAGCTCAAAGCTTTAGAATTTCCAGGAGACGGATCATGCTTCGCGTCGTCGTCCTGGGCGCCGCAGCAGGCGGTGGTGTTCCGCAGTGGAATTGTGGCTGTCCTGTTTGTTTGGCGGCGCGCACCGACCATCCCGACCTTCAGAGCACCCAGGCTTCGATAGCGATCAGCGCCGATGGCGATCACTGGTTCCTGGTCAATGCGTCGCCCGACCTGCGCCAGCAACTGATCTCGACGCCGCAGCTTCACCCGGCCGCCGGCAAGCTTCGTCACAGCCCGATAGCGGGCGTTATCCTGACCAACGGCGAAATCGACGCAGTCGCCGGCCTGTTGTCGATGCGCGAAGGGTGGCCATTTACGATCTATGCCCACGCCAAGGTGCTGGCGATCCTGAAGACCAACAGCATCTTCAACGTGCTCAATGAGAAAAACGTGCGGCGTCAGCCGATCGAAGAGGACGAGACGTTCGAACCAACCCTGCCCGACGGCTCCCCCTCCGGCATCGAGATTTTGCCGTTTGCCGTTGCCGGCAAGAGCGCGTGGTACCTGGAAGGCAAGGCCCACCCCGCGGGCGACAGTGGCGCCGGCGACACGCTCGGCCTTCGCATCAGTGACAAGGCGACGGGCCGGTTTTTCTATTTCCTCGCCGCCTGCGCCGGCGTCTCCGAGGCGCTTAAATCCCGGCTTGCCGGCGCGCCGCTGGTGTTTTTCGACGGCACGGTGTGGCGCGACGACGAGCTGGTTGTGGCCGGCCTTGGCAACAAGACCGGGCAAGGCATGGGACACATCGCGATGTCAGGAGATGGCGGCGCGATCGCGGCCCTGGCCGGTCTTGATATCGACAGGAAAGTATTTCTGCATATCAACAATTCCAACCCGGCACTGCTGCCCGATTCCGCGGAGCGCAAGATCGCCGAACGCGCGGGCTGGCAAATTCCCGCCGATGGAACGGAGTTTACGCTGTGAGTGCCAATATCTCGATGACGGCTTCTGCGCTCGGCAAGGGCGTCGCGCTGCACAGCGCGGCGGAGTTGGAAGCCGCGCTGCGCCACATTGGCGAGACCCGCTATCACAATCTGCACCCGTTTCACCGGCTGCTGCATGGCGGCAAGCTGAACAAGGGGCAAGTGCAGGCCTGGGCCTTGAACCGCTATTATTACCAGAGCACGATCCCCATAAAAGACGCGGTGGTGATCTCGCGGTTCCGCGACCGCGGCACCCGGATCGAATGGCGGCATAGAATAGAGGATCATGACGGCAATATCGGCACCGAAGGCGGCATCGACCGCTGGCTGAAGTTGACCGAAGGCCTTGGGCTCGACAGCGCCTATGTGGAATCCGCCGAAGGCATTCTTCCCGCGACGCGCTTTGCGGTCGACGCCTATGTGCACTTTGTCCGCGACAAGACCCCGCTCGAGGCCATTGCTTCCTCACTGACGGAACTTTTCGCCCCCAACCTGCATGAAGAACGCATTTCGGGCATGCTGAAGCACTACGATTTCGTCAATCCTGATATCATGAGCTATTTCAGCCGGCGGCTCACCCAAGCGCCGCGCGACGCCAATTTCGCGCTCGATTACGTCAAGGCCCACGCGAACACGCCGGCGGAGCGCGAAGCGGTCTGCAACGCGCTGCTCTTCAAGACCAATGTGCTATGGGTTCAACTCGACGCGTTGTATCATGCTTACGTCGATGGACATGTGCCGCCGGGAGCATTCGTGCCCCAAAAAAACCAGAGCGAAGCTGGCGCGAAAACAGAACGCAATTAAATTAGAGCCAACGAGTTCAACAAGAGGCGAAGCGATGGCAGGCTCACGCAACATCAGCGTCAGCGAGGCGAGCCGGCCGGTTCTGCCGCGGCATGCCAAGCTGAAATTCGATGAAACCCGGCAGGTCTGGGTGATCCTGGCGCCGGAACGCGTGCTGGCGCCGGACGAGATCGCGGTGGAAGTCCTGCAACTATGCGACGGCGTCCGCAGCGTCGCCGTCATGATCGACCAGCTCGCCGAAAAATACGCCGCCGACCGCAGCGCCATCGCCACCGACGTCATCGCCATGCTGCAGGACCTGGCCGACAAGGGATTTCTCACCGAAGCGCGGGAGAAGACATCATGAGCCCGACGCTGACCGATGCCGGCATAGCCGCCAGCGATCCGCATGACGGGCTTGCGGCGCTGGAGAAGCGCGGCTCGACGGCGGAGACCTTTGGCATCCCGCTCGCGGTGCTCGCCGAGCTGACGCATCGCTGTCCACTGCAATGCCCCTATTGCTCCAATCCGGTCGAGCTGGATCGCGGCAGCAGCGAACTGACGACGGAGGAATGGAAAAAGGTTCTCACCGAGCTGGCCGAGATCGGCGTGCTGCAAATTCATTTCTCCGGCGGCGAACCCACCGCGCGCAAGGATCTGGTCGAACTGGTTCAGCACGCCAGCGATGTCGGGCTCTATTCCAATCTCATCACCTCGGCGGTGCTGCTGACGCGCGAAAAGCTTTCGGCGCTGGCGGATGCCGGACTATGCCATGTGCAGATCAGCTTTCAGGGCAACGAACCCATCGTCGCCGACCGCGTTGCCGGTCTCAAGCATGCGCACCAGAAGAAGCTCGAAGTCGCAAAATGGACGCGGGAGTTGGACCTGCCATTGACTGTCAATGCCGTCATGCATCGCCAGAACCTGTTCCAACTGCAGGATATCATCCAGATGGCGGTCGATCTCGACGCCGATCGGCTTGAGGTCGCCAATGTGCAGTATTACGGCTGGGCGCTGAAGAACCGCGCGGCGCTGATGCCCACGCTGGAGCAGATCGAGGAGACCAGCCGCATTGTCGAGGAAGCCGAAACGCGGCTGAAGGGTATTCTCGCCATCGACTATGTGGTGCCGGATTATTACGCGCTGCGGCCGAAGAAGTGCATGGGCGGCTGGGGCCGGCAGTTCTTCAATATCTCGCCGGCCGGCAAGATCCTGCCCTGCCACGCCGCCGAATCCATCACAGGCCTCGAATTCGAGTCGGTGCGGTCAAATCATTCGATCGCCTGGATCTGGCAGAATTCCGAAGCCTTCAACCGCTATCGCGGCACTGGCTGGATGCCGGAGCCGTGCCAAAGCTGCGAGTTCAGGGAAATCGATTTCGGCGGCTGCCGTTGTCAGGCTTTCGCATTGACCGGCGATGCCGGCAATACCGACCCGGCCTGCACGCTGTCACCGCTGCATGACAAGATTTTCAAGTTGGCGGAGACGGAAGCCGCCGGCGACAACAACCGCTTCATCTATCGCAATTTCTCGGGGGGGACGCCCGAGACGGGCGGCGACCATGGCGCCTGACGCCGACGCGGGCAGATCTTCCGCTCACCGTTCCGATCCGTTCGTCCCGCTGACGTCGCAACTGCTGCCGGTCGGCGACGGCCACGAGATTTACGTCGAAACCGTCGGCCGTCCAGATGCCATCCCGGCGATCTATCTGCACGGCGGACCCGGCAGCGGCTGCCAGCCCGACCATCGCAGGCTGTTCGATCCGGAACGTTTCCATGCGGTGCTGTTCGATCAGCGCGGCGCCGGGCGGAGCCGCCCCAAGGGCCACCGCGAAGCCAATACGCTGCCGCATCTGATCGCGGACATGGAGATGATCCGCGAGAAGCTTAACATCGCGCGCTGGATGGTCGTCGGTGGCTCCTGGGGCGCGACACTGGCGCTGGCCTATGCACAGGCGCATCCCGACCGTGTCTCGGGCCTCGTGTTGCGCGCGACCTTTCTCGGCACTCGCGCCGAACTCGAAGGCGCCTTCCTCCACGCGCTGCCGCGCTTCTATCCCGGGCTCAACGATGATTTCCTGAATTTGTTGCCGGCGGAGGAACGCGCGGAGCCGCTCGACGCCTACTGGCGCCGCATTCTCGATTCCGATCCTGCGATGCATGGCCCGCTCATCCGCGCCTGGCACGACACCGAACAAATTCTCTCACAGCATACGCCACGACGTGACCGGCTTGATCTCGCGGCGCTGAAATCGACCGGCGCCCTGCCCTCGACGCCATCGATGGAAGCGCATTATTTCCAGAACGACTGCTTCATGAAGCCGAACCAGCTTCTGGCGGAAGCCGACAAGCTCAAGGACATTCCCGGCATTATCGTGCAAGGCCGCTACGACCTGCTCTGCCCGCCGGCCACTTCGCATGCGCTTGCTGCGCGGTGGCGCGAGTCCGAGATTCGCTTGGTCGAAGGCGCCGGTCATTCGCTGTACGATCCCGGCGTCCGGGACGCGGTGATGCGAGCGATCGCGGATCTTGCGTCGAAAGTGACATAAGGATTTCCAAAATGCCTCTCGCCGGCAAAGGTATGCTGTTGACGTCGATGGACATCGATCCGCCGGACGAGGCTGAATTCAACCGATGGTACGATCGCGAGCACCTCGAGGAACGTGTCGCGATCCAGGGCTTTCTTGAAGCCCGGCGCTATGTCGCGCATCAGGGCGCCCCGAAATATCTCAGCCTCTATTCCACCGAAACGTTCGAGGTGCTTGATAGCGCAACTTATCGCACCGCATTGGCCAACCAGACGGATTGGTCCAAAGCGATTATCGCGCGTTTCAAGAACATGATCCGCTCGGTGGCGCGCATCACGATCAGCCGTGGACAGGGCCGCGGCGCTGTGCTCGGCATCGTCCGGCTTCGTCCTTCAACCGTCGGCGCGGAAAAGCTGCGTGCGGTCCTTCAGGATGCGCTCGATCCCGGCCTGTTGGACGGCATCATCTCGATGCATCTGCTCGAGAGCGATCCCGCGCTTTCCAAACCGCTCACGGACACCCCGTCCGCTTCCGAACCGGGCGCCGGCGATTGGTTCGTGTTGATCGATGCCACGGACGTGAATGCGATTCCGGCGGCCATCGCGGCGCGCTTTGGAGACGTCACGGCGTTCAGGCCGGCGGTGATTTCAACCGGCGTCTACCGTCTGATGTGGGACCTCGCGAAGAGCGATCTTCCCGCCTTAAAGCCGCGCGGCAATGTTGCACTGCCACATAAGGCGCTGACCTAAAATTAAAATTAAGCGTTTGAGCCGCGAAAGCTGTCGATCAAGCAAAATTGCCTTTGTGGATCAAGCTGAATGGTTCTAATAAGATAAACGTATGATGCAATTTATAAATCACAAGAACGCCACCTGAGTGTTCGCAGAAAAGTAAGGCCGCGCGGTACTCGAGTTTGGCGCGGACAAGGTAGGAATGAAACCGACCGATATCTCGGCGCCTGACTACTTTCATAAAGTGGTCGATTGCCAGTGGGCCTGTCCCGCGCACACACCCGTTCCCGAATACATCCGCTTGATCGCTGAAGGCCGCTATAGCGACGCCTACATGATCAATTGGCGGTCGAACGTGTTTCCGGGTATCCTTGGCCGTACCTGCGATCGTCCGTGCGAGCCCGCCTGCCGCCGCGGCCGTGTCGAGGAAACGCCGGTCGCGATCTGCCGGCTCAAGCGCGTCGCTGCCGACTTCAAGGACGACGTCAAGCACCGCATGCCACGCCGCGCGGCGAATAACGGCAAGCGCATCGCGATCGTCGGCGGCGGTCCCGCTTCGCTCACGGTGGCCCGCGACCTCGCACCACTGGGTTACCATTGCACCGTGTTCGATTCCGACCCCAAGGCGGGCGGCATGATGCGCACACAGATTCCGAAATTCCGCCTGCCGGATTCGGTGATCGACGAGGAAACCGATTACATCCTCGATCTCGGCATCGAGTTCAAAGGCGGCCAGCGCATCGACAGCCTGAAAGCACTGCTTGGCGAAAAGTACGACGCGGTCTTTGTCGGCTCCGGCGCGCCGCGCGGCCGCGAGCTCGATATTCCCGGCCGCAAGGAGGCCGCCGCCAATATCCACATCGGCATCGACTGGCTCTCCAGCGTGTCGTTCGGCCACGTCGAAAAGATCGGCCGGCGCGTGATCGTGCTCGGCGGCGGCAATACCGCGATGGATTGCTGCCGCACCGCACGCCGTCTCGGCGGCGAAAACGTCAAGGTGATCGTCCGTTCCGGCTTCGAGGAGATGAAGGCATCGCCTTGGGAGAAGGAAGACGCGCTTCACGAGGATATTCCGATCCTCAATTTCATGGTGCCGACGACCTTTACCCACGTCAACGGCAAGCTCACCGGCGTCACCTTCCAGAAGGTGAAGGCCGAATACGACGCCAAGGGAAAGCGCTCGCTGGTGCCCTCGGGCGAACCGGACGAAACCATCGCCTGCGACGACGTATTGGTTGCGGTCGGCCAGGAGAATGCGTTTCCGTGGATCGAGCGCGACTGCGGCATCGAGTTCGACAAGTGGGACATGCCCAAGGTCGACACCAAGACCATGGGCTCGACCAATCCAAAAGTGTTCTTCGGCGGCGACGCCGCGTTCGGTCCCAAGAATATCATCTGGGCGGTGGCGCACGGCCACGACGCGGCGCTCTCGATCCACAAGCTGCTCTCCGGCGAGGACATAACGGAGCGTCCGTTGCCCGAAGTGCATGTCTCATCGCAGAAGATGGGCATCCATGAATGGAGCTACGACAACGACGTCTCCAGCGACAAGCGCTACAAGGTGCCGCACCGCGACAAGGTCGTCGCACTCAAGGACATCCGCGCCGAAGTCGAACTCGGCTACGACCTCAAGCTTGCGCTCGGCGAGGCCCAGCGCTGCCTGAACTGCGACATCCAGACCGTGTTCGCAGCTCCGCTGTGCATCGAATGCGACGCCTGCGTCGATATCTGTCCGATGGACTGCATCACCTTTACGCAGAATGGCGAGGAAGCCGATCTGCGCGATCGGCTGAAGGCGCCCTCGCCGCACCTCGACCAGGCTCTATACGTCGCCGACGGTCTGAAGACCGGGCGTGTGATGGTCAAGGACGAAGACGTCTGCCTGCATTGCGGGCTGTGCGCCGAACGCTGTCCCACCGGGGCCTGGGACATGCAGAAGTATCTTATCGATATGACTCACGCGGGTTCATCATGCCAGTCCAAAAGCCGCTCAGCAGCGTAAACGACTTCGTCGTCCGCTTCGCCAACGTCAACGGCTCGGGCTCGGCCAGCGCCAACGAACTGTTTGCGCGCTCGATCCTGCGCCATGGTGTTCCGGTCTCGCCGCGCAACATCTTTCCCTCCAATATCCAGGGGCTGCCGACCTGGTACGAGGTGCGGATCACCGAGGATGGACATCTCGGCGCGCGCGGCGGCGTCGACATGATGGTGGCGATGAACCCGCAGACCTGGGACAAGGATATCGCCTCGATCGAGCCCGGCGGCTATCTGTTCTACAATTCGACCAAGCCGATGCCGGCATCGAAATTCCGCGCCGACATCACCGTGATCGGCGTGCCGCTGACCGCCATCACCAACTCGACCTATACCGATCCGCGCCAGCGCCAGCTGTTCAAGAACATCATCTATCTCGGCGCGCTCTGCGCCTTGCTCGAGATGGACCCAAAGCTGATCGAGCAACTGATCGGCGAACAGTACAAGGGCAAGGAAAAGCTGCTGTCGTCGAACGTCCACGCGCTGCATCTCGGCCGTGACTGGGCGCTGCAAAATCTCAAATGCCCGATCGGCCTGCGCGTCAGGAAAGCCGACAAGGTCGGCGACCGCATTTTCCTCGAAGGCAACAGCGCGGCCGCACTCGGTGCGGTCTATGGCGGCGCTACCGTCTGCGCATGGTATCCGATCACACCGTCGTCGTCGCTCGCCGACGCCTTCGGCAGCCATTGCAAGAAGCTGCGGCACGATCCGAAATCCGGCAAGGCTAATTATGCCATCGTCCAGGGCGAGGATGAACTGGCTTCGATCGGCATCGTGATCGGCGCGTCATGGAATGGCGCGCGGGCCTTCACCGCGACCTCCGGCCCCGGCATCTCGCTGATGCAGGAGTTCATCGGCCTTTCGTATTTTGCCGAGATTCCGGCCGTGATCATGAATGTGCAGCGCGCGGGTCCCTCGACCGGCATGCCGACGCGCACCCAGCAATGCGACATCATCGCCTGCGCCTATGCCTCGCACGGCGACACCAAGCATGTGCTGCTGTTTCCGGAAGATCCGGCCGAAGCCTTTGAGTTTGCCGCCCAGGCCTTCGATCTCGCCGAGCGGCTGCAGACCACGATCTTTGTCATGCTCGACCTCGATATCGGCATGAACCACAGGCTCTGCCGCCCGCTGAAATGGGACGATGCCAGGCAATACGACCGCGGCAAAGTGATGACCGCGGAGATGCTGGAGGACGGTCGTGATTTCGGCCGTTATCTCGATGTCGATGGCGACGGCATTCCCTACCGTACCTATCCCGGCACGCATCCCACCAAAGGCTCGTTCTTCACCCGCGGCACCTCGCGCGACCGTTACGCGCGCTATTCCGAGGAAGGCGCCGTCTATGCCGACAACATGCAGCGGCTGGTGCGCAAATTCGAGACCGCGCAGGACATGGTGCCGCGGCCGTTGCAGGCCAACGCTGCCAAGCCGACCAAATACGGCGTGATCTATTTCGGTTCGACCGCGCCGGCCATGGACGAGGCGATCGGGATACTGGAAGCGCGCGGGCATCAGCTCGACCGGCTTCGCATTCGTGCCTTCCCGTTCCATTCCAGCGTCGCCAGCTTCATCGCCGACCATGATTTCGTTTACGTGGTCGAGCAAAACCGCGATGCGCAGATGCGCTCGCTGATCGTCAACGAAAACGGTATCGATCCGGTCCGTCTGGTTCCGATCCTCAATTACGACGGCACGCCGATCACCGCGCGCTTCATCGCAAGCGCCATCGGCGACCACCAGGATCAGCTTCAGGTAACTCCGCTTCGCAAGGTGAAGTCATGACCTATATCGCCAAGCCGAAATTCCAGCATCCGGGCCTGCCCAAGAACGATCTCGGCTTCACTCACCGCGATTACGAGGGCAAGGTCTCGACGCTCTGCGCCGGCTGCGGCCATGACTCGATCACGGCTTCGATCATCGAGGCTTGTTACGAGCTTTCGATCGAGCCACACCGTGTCGCCAAGATTTCCGGCATCGGCTGCTCGTCGAAAACGCCCGATTATTTCCTCGGCAATTCCCATGGCTTCAATTCGGTGCACGGCCGCATGCCATCGGTGTTGACCGGCGCCAACCTCGCCAACCGCGATCTGATTTATCTTGGCGTCTCCGGCGACGGTGACTCGGCCTCGATCGGCTTTGGCCAGTTCGCGCATTCGATCCGGCGCGGCGTCAACATGACCTATATTGTCGAGAACAACGGCGTGTACGGCCTGACCAAGGGCCAGTTCTCGGCCACCGCCGACCGCGGCTCGAAATCCAAGAAGGGCGTCATGAACAATGACAACGCCATCGACCTCGTGGCGATCGCGCTCCAGCTTGGCGCAAGCTTCGTGGCGCGCAGTTTCTCCGGCGACAAGAGCCAGCTGGTGCCGCTGATCGCCGGCGCCATCCAGCACAAGGGCGCGGCGTTCATCGACGTCGTCAGCCCCTGCGTCGCCTTCAACAACCACGCCGGCTCGACCAAGAGCTTCGACTATGTGCGCGAGCACAATGATGCGGTAAACCGGCTCGACGTCATCACCGGCCGCGATCCGATCACGGTCGATTACGCGCCGGGAACGGTGCAGGTGGTCGAGCAGCATGACGGCACGCGACTGGCGCTGCGCAAGATCGATGCGGACTACGATCCGCATGATCGCCTGGGGGCGATGACATTCCTGCAAAAACATGCCGCCAAGGGCCAGATCGTCACCGGCCTGCTTTACGTCGATCCCGAAGCGGAAGACCTGCACACCCATCTCGACACTGTGGATACGCCGCTCAACCAGCTCGGCGAGAACGTCCTGTGCCCCGGCACGCCGGCGCTTGAGAAGATCAATGCCAGCCTGCGCTAGATGGTTGCCGCCCGCTGGGCCGGCGGCGCCCTTCTCGCTTAATTGACCGGCACCGTTTCCGCTTGATTTGGGCTGGCTGGCTCTCGCCAAACCGCAAGCAATACCACCAACAGCATGCCGGTGACGAACGTACTCAACGGCAGGCCCAGCATGCTTCGACCCGAGACAAAATCTCCGACGGATGTTCCGGCGGCGCGGATGGCGACGACCGTCAGCCAATAGAATGGTAGCAAACGAAGCGGTCCGTTTCGTCCCACCAGGAACAATGCCGCCACGAGAGAACTGAGCAGCAAGGACGCTTCGCCATCGGCAAAATGTAGATTGTGCGAGCAATAATCGCCGATCACCGTGCCCAGCGTCCCTGCGATGAACATGCAGAGCCAATAGCCGAGATCGGCGCGAAGCGCCGTACCGGTTTGGCGGCTTTTCTCTGCCGTCGCCGTCCGCCATGACAGCCTCCAGCTTGTCCACACCGCCGCGGCAAGTACGACAGCCAGCGTCGCCATCACCACAATTCTGGGCCATTTGAGATCACCGCATGCAAAATCGGCGGAGTTCGTCGCGGCCGTCCGCACAATTGCGATAGCGATCCAGTAATAGCTTTCATGCGACGAACGATCGAAGCGTTCGACGATCATGACGATCGCAAGCGCGACTGCAAGAAATGGGAGCCCCGCCACATGGCCCAGCCCCAGATTATGCGCGAAGAAATCGCCCATGTTGGCGCCAAAAATACTGGCGATGCAAAGTGCCACCCAATAGCGCGGGCCCAGCACCGGCAAATGTATTTGCTGCATCGAGATGACCTTTCGTGGCTGGCGGCTAAACGCGCGCGTCGGATCAGGCTTTTCCGGCGTGAGAGCCGGCGCGCTGCGGCAAGAACACCAGACAGGCCACGATGACCGCGGCCAGGATTCCCGTCGCATAAAACCTGCCGAAGGCAAGGCCGCCTTGGTCGAGCGGCTTATCGAGGAAATCGCCCAGCGTGGCGCCGAGCGGGCGCGTCAGAATGAACGCGGCCCAGAACAGCAGCGTTCTCGAAACATTGCTCCAGAAATACGCCGCCGCGATCACGACAAGCCCGGCCGTGAATACCAGCGCGCCGCCTTGATAACCGAGCCCGTTGGTGTCCGCCATCCAGTCGCCAAGGGCAGTGCCCAGCGTCTGCGAAAACAGGATCGACACCCAATAGAACGTTTCGATCTTCGGCGTCGCCACGGTGTTGACTGAAATGGACCCCGCCGACCGGTACCATACCAGCAGGGAGATCATCAGCAGCAGGAACAGAAGCGAGGCGCCTCCGGGATAGCCGATGCCAAGCGAACGATCGGCGAAATCGGCCATCGTCGTGCCCGCGGTGGTGGTCGCAATGACCACGAGCCAGTAGAGCCAGGGATGAAATGCCTTGGCGGAAATCTGCGCGATGACCGCGACCACAAAAACGCCAACGAAGATAAAGCTGCTGACCGCGTAGCCGAGATCCAGCGACATGGAAGCGGCATCGCCGCCGGTTTCGCCAAGTGTGGTCGCAAGGATCTTGATGATCCAGAATACCAGCGTGACTTCCGGAACCTTGCTTCGTTCCTCGCCTTGAATTCATGCAGATGTTCCTTGGCTGTTCGCGGCCATTACTTTTGAAATTTATCTTGTGCCTCGGTCGCCCGCCGAAGACGGTTGAGTTTATCGAGCGACGCTAACGCCGCTTGCGGTCTGGCGGCCGCGAGCGAGAGCACAATCGCTTCAAGGCCGACCAGCGTGGCACCATGCAAGGAGACCTGTTCCGGCCGCCCGCGCGGAATCCCGACCGCCACGTCGGCCAACTTCGCCAGCGGCGTGTTCTCGCCTTCGGTCACCAGCACGGTCGCGAGCCCCAGGCCCTTTGCTTCGGCAAACACGGTCCTGACCTCCTTGTAGAGACGGCCGTAAGCGAGGATGAGAAGGCCATCGCCACGTCTGAGGTCCAACAATTGGTCGGCAAGCATCGAGCCCGTGGCACCGATGGTTCGGCTCCGGCGGCCGCATCGTGCGAGCGAGATCGAAACGTAGCTTGCAAGGGCTGCCGACGGTCCGATGCCAAACACGGCGATCCGGTCCGCGGCGTCGAGCACACCGACGGCGGCGGCGATCTGGGCGCGGCATCTTTCTGAATTCAGCACCGCCAACCCATCGGCGTGGGCCTGCAGCACACTATCGAACGCTTGCCCGGTCGTTTTCTCCAGATCGGCCAACGTGCGCCGCATGTGGTCGGCAGGTGTCGAAACCTTGTCAGCGGATTTCAGGATGGCCCGCTTCAGATCGCCGAGGCCGGTAAACCCCAACGCCTGGATGGTGCGCACCACCGTCGCGTCGGACGTACCGACATAGCTTCCGAGCGCTGCCGCCGAGCTTGCCAGCACGGTCTGACGATTTTCATCGATAAATCGCACGACGCGACGGCCGGCCTCGCCAAGTTGCTGATTGGCACGCTGGAACAGCCGGTCAAGTTCGGTTCCAAGTTCGGAAGAAATCGCCTCCGTCATGCATGCTTCCGCGAACCAGGTTGTGTAACAAAAGCTACTGGACTAACCCGCAGCGTAACATCTATTACCCGATTGGGCCATTCGAATTGGCGTGATTTCAGGTGTGCAGGGGCGGGATGTTCAGATTTCGGTGGTCGCACGCACCGTTGTGGGCATTTGCCGGATTTATCCTCGCGCTATGGGTCCCGTCCGCTTTCGCCGGCCCGCCCTATGTCGCCGACGATCCCGAACCGACGGACTATCAACATTTTGAGATTTACACGTTCAATCTAGGAACCGCCGCACGCGGTGGAACCAATGGCGAGAGCGGCCTCGATTTCAATTACGGCGCCGCGCCCAACCTTCAGCTCACCGCGGTCGTGCCCGGTGGTTTCAACCAGCCCTATGGCGACGGTCTCGCGGTTGGTATGAGCAATGTCGAACTTGCCGCGAAGTACCGCTTCCTGCACCAGGATTCGTTCGGCCTCGATGTCAGCATCTTTCCCCGTATCTTTCTCCCGACGGTGACGAACGGCGTTAGCGAAAATCGCACCTCACTCCTGCTTCCGATCTGGGTTGAGAAGGACTGGAATGGCGGGTGGTCTGCGTTCGGCGGTGGCGGGTGCACAGTCACCGATGGACGCGGCCTGAATTTCTGCCAGGCGGGTGCCGTGCTGACCTATCCGGTGCTGCCAAAACTGCAGCTCGGCGCGGAGTTCTTTTACCAGACTGCTGATGCCTTCGGCACACCGGCGACACCGAGTGTCGGTGTAGGTGTGCGCTATGACCTGACCGACAACTATCATCTGCTGGGCTATGTCAGGCGCGCCATTGAAAATACCAACGAGACCGACCAATATTCCTGGTACGCCGCCGTTCTGTTCACTTTTTGACGAGCGTTCGACAAAGAGGGGAGCGCAGATGCCTTTGTGTCCGAGGCATATCCGGACACTCACCACCGAACGCCGACTGCCCTTCGGTAAATTGCGTCAAGACTGCGACCAAGCAGGACAATTCTCCCGGGATCGATATGTCATTACGGGCGTTATGTGGATCGGGTACGCGTATTTTCGTCATCAGCACCCCCTCACGGATGTGTTGACAATCCGGCTCCCCGCCAGAGAAGGTTCCATCGGCCGAAAATGAACCCGCTCCAACAGAAACAGGCATCATGAATCCCGTCAAAGAACTCGAAAAGCACGGCCAGGCGGTCTGGCTGGATTTCCTGGCCCGCGGTTTCGTCGCCAACGGCGAGCTGAAAAAACTGATCGATACCGACGGCGTCAAGGGCGTCACGTCGAATCCCTCGATCTTCGAGAAAGCGATCGGCAGTTCGGATGAATATGACGGCCCGATCGGCAGCGCCTTGAAAAAGGGCGATCGCTCGATTGCCGAATTGTTCGAGCACGTCGCGATCGAAGACATCCAGCATGCCGCCGATGTGCTGCGCCCGGTCTACGATCGACTTAATGGTCATGACGGCTTCGTGAGCCTGGAAGTCTCGCCCTATCTGGCCATGGATACCAAGGCCACCATCGGCGAGGCCGAGCGGCTTTGGAAACACGTCCATCGCAAAAACCTGATGGTCAAGGTCCCGGCGACGCCGAAAGGCCTGCCCGCAATCCAGCATCTGATCGGTGAAGGCATCAGCATCAACATCACGCTGTTGTTCTCGCAGAAGACCTACGTGCAGGTCGCCGAGGCCTATCTCGCCGGCCTCGAGAAATATGTCGCCGGCGGCGGCGATCCCTCCCATGTCGCCAGCGTCGCCAGTTTCTTCGTCAGCCGCATCGACAGCGCGGTCGACAAACAGCTCGACGAAAAGATCGCGAGGGCGAACGATCCAAGCGAGAAGGAGCGGCTCGCCGCGCTGAAGGGCAAGGTCGCGATCGCCAACGCCAAGCTCGCTTATCAGGAATACAAGCAGCTGTATTCGGGCGCGCGTTGGGAGAAGCTCAAGGCCAAAGGCGCCAAGCCGCAGCGGCTGCTGTGGGCTTCGACCGGCACCAAAAATAAAGACTATAGCGACGTGCTTTACGTCGAGGAGTTGATCGGTCCCAATACGGTCAACACCGTGCCGCCGGCGACGCTCGACGCCTTCCGCGATCACGGCGTCCCGCGCGACAGTCTCGAAGAAAATGTCGAGGATGCAAAGCGTGTGCTGGCGGAGCTTGAGAAATCCGGCATCTCGCTCGATGCGATCACCGCCGAACTGGTCAGGGATGGCGTCAAACTGTTCGCGGATGCCGCCGACAAGCTTTACGGCGCCGTCGCGCACAAGCGCGCATCGGTGCTCGGCCACGGCATCGACCATCAAGCGCTGGCGCTGGGTGCCGGCATCGGCAAGGCCGTCGAGAAAGCCACCGAGGACTGGCGCGCTTCGGCCACCATCCGCCGGCTCTGGCAGCACGACAAATCTGTCTGGACCGGAACCGACGAAGACAAATGGTTGGGCTGGCTCAATAGTCCTGGCGCCGCCGATATCGCCGACTACGAGGACTTTGCGCAGCGCGTGAAGGGACAGAATTTCACCGACGCCGTGGTACTGGGCATGGGCGGATCGAGCCTGGGGCCGGAAGTGCTGGCGGAAACATTTGCCAGGAAATCCGGCTTCCCCAAATTGCACGTGCTGGATTCGACCGATCCCGCGCAGGTGCGCGCGCTGGAAAAGAAAGTGGATATCGCAAAGACCTTGTTCATTGTCTCCAGCAAGTCCGGCGGCACCACCGAACCCAACGTGATGAAGGATTATTTCTTCGCCCGCGTCGCCAAGGCCATCGGCGCCGGCAAGGCTGGGCACCGCTTCATTGCAGTGACCGATCCCGGCTCATCGCTGGAGAAGGTTGCGACAAAGCAAGGCTTTGCCCGCATCTTCCACGGCGATCCCACCATTGGCGGACGCTACTCCGTGCTCTCCCCGTTCGGGCTGGTGCCGGCCGCGGCCGCAGGGATCGATCTTCGCACGGTGTTGAAACACACGCTCTCCATGGTGCGCTCTTGCGGGCCTGACGTTCCGCCGCACGAAAATCCCGGCGTGCAACTCGGCCTCGCCATGGGCCTCGCCGGTCTCGAAGGCCGCGACAAGGTGACGATCTTTTCATCAAGGAAGGTTGCCGATTTCGGCGCATGGGCCGAACAGTTGATCGCGGAATCCACCGGCAAGGACGGCAAAGGCCTGGTCCCGATCAACGGCGAGACGCTGGGCGATCCCGCGCTTTACGGCAACGACCGGTTCTTTATCGACCTGCGCACCGAGAGCGAAAGCGACGCGGCGCATGACGAAAAACTGACCGCGCTGGAAAACGCCGGACATCCCGTGGTCCGAATTGTCATGAAGTCGATCGACCATATCGGCCAGGAATTCTTCCGGTTTGAGCTGGCGACCGCGGTCGCCGGCGCGGTGATTGGCATCAATCCATTCAATCAGCCCGACGTCGAAGCTGCCAAGATCAGGACCCGGGAATTGACCGCGGCGTTCGAAAAATCAGGCAAGCTGCCGGCGGAAAAACCCGTGATGTCGTCAGCCCAAGCCGACATCTACACCGACGAAAAGAATGCCGCCGATCTGCGCAAGGCAGGCGCCGATGGCGATCTTGGTTCCTGGCTCAAAGCGCATCTCGGCCGTTCTCACGCGGGCGATTATGTGGCGCTGCTCGCTTACATCGAACGCAATGCCGCGCATATCGACGACCTGCAAAACATGCGCCTGGCGGTGCGCGACAAGCGTCGCGTCGCGACTTGTGCCGAGTTCGGCCCGCGCTTTCTGCATTCGACCGGGCAGGCCTACAAGGGCGGCCCCGACAGCGGCGTATTTCTCCAGATCACATCCGACGACGCCAAGGATCTTGCCGTGCCGGGCCAGAAGGCGAGCTTTGGAGTCATCAAGGCTGCGCAGGGACGCGGGGATTTTGATGTGCTTACCGAACGCGGCCGTCGGGCATTACATGTGCATTTAAAGGGCGATCTCGAATTGGGATTGAAGATGCTCGATACCGCCATTCACGATGCATTGAACTAGTCTATCGCCGTCGCCAAAGATGTTCATGTAGCTTTGAGCTGGCCTAAATCCAATTCCAGGGGAAAATAAAGATGCAGCTCGGCATGATCGGTTTGGGGCGGATGGGCGGCAATATCGTCCGCCGGCTGATGAAGCACGGACACTCCAGCGTGGTGTACGACAAGGATGCCAAGGCGGTCGCGGCCCTCGCGGCTGACGGTGCAGTCGGGTCAGGCGCGCTGGAGGATTTTGTCAAGAAGCTCGAGAAGCCACGGACCGCCTGGGTAATGCTGCCAGCCGGCAAGATCACTGAAGCAACCATCGAAGCGCTGTCGAAGCTGATGGAAAGTGGCGACGTCATCATCGATGGCGGCAATACATTCTGGCAGGACGACGTGCGGCGCGGCAAGGTCCTGAAAGAGCGTGGCATCCATTACGTCGACGTCGGCACCTCCGGCGGCGTCTGGGGCATCGAGCGCGGCTACTGCATGATGATCGGCGGCGACAAGTCGGTGGTCGATCGTCTCGATCCCGATCTTCGCGGCGCTGGCGCCGGGCATCGGCGATATCCCCCGCACCTCGGGACGCGAGGGCCGTGATGGCAGGATCGAGCAAGGATACATTCACGCCGGGCCGGTCGGCGCCGGACACTTCGTCAAAATGGTTCACAACGGCATCGAATATGGCCTGATGCAGGCCTATGCCGAGGGTTTCGATATACTGAAGAATGCCAATGTCGATGCGCTGCCAGCGGAGCATCGCTTCGATCTCGATATTGCTGACATTGCCGAGGTGTGGCGGCGCGGCAGCGTAATCCCGTCATGGCTGCTTGATCTCACATCGTCTGCGCTCGCGGAAAATCACACGCTGGATAACTACTCGGGGTTTGTGGAGGATTCCGGCGAAGGCCGCTGGACCGTGAACGCCGCGATCGACGAAGCCGTGCCGGCCGAAGTGCTGACTGCGGCGCTGTTTGCGCGTTTCCGCTCGCGTAAAGAACACACTTTCGCGGAAAAAATTCTCTCGGCGATGCGTGCCGGTTTCGGCGGCCATAGAGAACCGAAGCCGGGTGCAAAGGCCTGATGCCGATGACCGTCACTCAAGCAAAACAAAAAAAGCCAGATCCCTGCAGCATCGTGATCTTCGGCGTGACCGGCGATCTCGCCCACCGGCTGGTGATCCCTGCGCTCTATAATCTCGCTACCAACGACTTGTTGCCGGACAATTTCTGCATCGTCGGCATAGCCCGCAAGGGCATGTCGAGCGAGGAATTGACGGCCAGCCTGTCCGAAGGCCTCCATAAGCATGCCACCCGTAAGGTAGACGACGCGATCGCCAGGCGTCTGCTTGGCTGCATCAGTTGCATCGAAGCCGATCCGAAAGATCCGGCATCGTTCGATGCGATGCGCGAGAAGCTCGACAGGCTGGAGAAAGAGCGAAAAACCGGCGGCAACCGGCTGTTCTATCTGGCGACCCCGCCCAACGCGTTCCTTCCGATCAGCAAAGAGCTAGGCCGCACCGGAATGTTGAAAGAAAATGGTACGTGGCGACGGCTGGTGGTGGAAAAGCCGTTCGGCACCGATCTGGCTTCTGCGAAAGCCCTGAACAGCGAATTGCTGAAACTCGTCGAAGAGCAACAGATTTACCGGATCGATCATTATCTCGGCAAGGAAACCGTCCAGAACATCCTGGTGCTGCGCTTCGCCAACGGCATGTTCGAGCCGATCTGGAATCGCAATCATATCGACCATATCCAGATCACCGTTGACGAGAAGCTCGGCGTCGGTCATCGCGGCAGTTTCTACGACGCGACCGGCGCCTTGCGCGACATGGTGCCCAATCATCTGTTCCAGTTGCTGTCGCTGGTCGCGATGGAGCCGCCGGCAAAATTCGATGCCCGTGCGGTCCGCTCCGAGAAGGCCGAGGTATTGGCCGCGATCCAGACCCAAACCGAGGAAGAGGCACTGCGCAATTCGGTGCGCGGGCAATATCGGGCAGGCAAGGTTGGCGACACCGAGATCGACGATTATCGCAAGACCGAAGACGTCAACCCCGTCAGCACCACCGAAACCTACGCTGCGTTGAAATTGACGATCGACAATTGGCGATGGGCCGGCGTGCCGTTTTATCTACGGACCGGCAAGGCGCTCGGCATCAAGCGAACCGAGATCGCGATCAAGTTCAAGCAGGCGCCGTTCGCGATGTTTCGCGAAACGTCGGTGGACCGGTTGTCACAGAATTTTCTCATCATCAGCACCGAGCCGACCGAAGGCATTACCCTGCAATTCAACACCAAGGTGCCGGGACCGGCCATCGAAATCGACGGCGTCGAGATGAAGTTCCTCTACAAGGATTACTTCCAGGCCGAACCCAGCACCGGTTATGAGACGCTGATCTACGACTGCATGATCGGCGACAACATCCTGTTTCAGCGCGCCGACAGCGTCGAGGCCGGGTGGCGGGCGGTACAGCCATTTCTGGACGCCTGGAAACATGCCGGCGCCAAAGGGCTGAAGATCTACGATCCAGGCAGCGAAGGTCCCGAAGAGGCCAACGATCTGTTGGAACGCGACGGCCGAAGCTGGCGAAAGCTGACCTGACGATGACCGCCGGCGATCAACGCAAGATCATCACCGTTGCCGATCCGGCGGCGCTGGCAAAAACCGCCGCGGACCGGGTGCTGGCAAGAATGTCGGCGAATAATGGCCGCATAGCGATTTGCCTGACCGGCGGATCGAGCCCGAAAAAACTCTACCAGTTGCTCGCAACGCAAACCTACCGAGGTAAAATCCCGTGGGATCGCGTGCACTGGTTCATCGGTGACGAGCGCTTTGTCCCGGCGAGCGACAGCCGCAACAATATGAGCATGGCGCGCGCAGCGTTTCTGGATCAATGCGCGCCGGCCGCCAACATCCATCCGATCCCGACCGACGCGGCCAATCCCGATGAGGCCGCACGCCGTTACGGGCGCGAGCTGCAATCGTATTATGGCGCTGACGAATTCTCGTCCGCCAGTCCTCTGTTTGATGTGGTGTTGATGGGCGTCGGACCTGACGGCCATACGGCGTCGCTTTTTCCGGGCTATCCCGCCATCGAAGAAAACCGGCGCTGGGTGGTTGGCGTGCCGCAGGCGCATGTCGAGCCATTCGTGCCGCGGGTGACGCTAACCTTGCCCGCCCTCGCCTCCTGCCGCGAAATGCTGTTCGAGGTCGCGGGTGCAGAAAAGCGCGCGATCCTGACGCAGGTGCTCGGGGACGAGAACCTGCCCGCGAACCGTGCGCGATCCGCCGGCGAGACTGTCTGGCTCATCGACAAGGCGGCGCTTCCGGAGAATTTTCGTGAGCGGTGACAGCTCGCAAACACCGTGCGCGTTGATCGTGATGGGTGTCTCCGGCTCGGGCAAGAGCACCATCGCCGAAAAACTGGCGCAGCACCTGGGCTGGCGTTATGAGGATGGCGACAAGTTTCATCCCGCCAGCAACGTCGCCAAGATGAGCGCCGGCCATCCCCTGACCGACGAAGACCGCTGGCCCTGGCTGCAGGCGATTGCCGATGAGATTGACCGGGCCTGCAAGGCAGGTGAGCATGTCATCATCGCCTGTTCGGCGCTGAAGCATAGCTATCGCGACGTCCTTGTGCATGGACGCGATGACGTCCGCATCGTCTATCTCCGGGGCACGCAGGAATTGATCGCCGGCCGCCTCGCCCAGCGGCGGGGACATTTCATGCCGCCGGGACTGCTCGCCAGCCAGTTCAAAACCCTGGAACCACCGGACCCGGACGAACATCCCCTGACGGTATCGATTGACGCATCGGTCGAGCACATCGTCGATGACATCACCGGCCGGTTGAGGCTAAGTCCCAGTAGCACGCCACCCAGGAAACGCTCATGACCCGCATCGCCCTCGTTGTCTCCGACGTCGACGGCACGCTGTTGACCAAGGACAAGGTCCTGACCGAGGCGGCGAAAGCCGCGGTGCATCAGCTGCACGAGGCCGGCATTGGCTTTACCATCACCTCCAGCCGGCCCACGATCGGCATGCGGTTTCTGATCGAGCCGCTTCAAATCAAGCTACCGATCGGGCCTTACAACGGCAGTTCGATCGTTGATCCACAACTAAAGCCAGTCGAACAGCATTTGATTCCCGCGCCTGCGGTGCAACGCTGCCTTGAGGTGCTGAACGAATTCGGGGTCGATATCTGGTTGTTCACCAACGAACAGTGGCTGATCCGTAACGGCAACGGCGAATACGTCGCGCACGAACAACACACCATCCGGGCCGACCCGACCATTGTGGCTGATTTTACGCCCTATCTTTCAGCCGCCTGCAAGATCGTGGGCTCCAGCCCCGATCCGGCCTTGCTGCAGCGCTGTGAATCCGCGGTACAAAAGGCGCTTGGGCGCGGAGGCGAACGCGGTCCGGTCGCAAAGCTATTACCTCGATATCACCCCACCCGGTTGCGACAAGGGTACCTTCGTGCAGGCGATCGCCAAGCGCCTCGGCGTTGCAACCGACGCCATCGCCACCATCGGTGACATGCAGAACGACCTGGCAATGTTTCGCCAGAGCGGCCTCTCCTTCGCAATGGGGAATGCCACCGACGACGTCAAGAAATTCGCCAAGCACATCACCACGTCAAATGAGAACGAAGGTTTTGCCGGCGCGATGGCGATGATTTTGAAGGGCAACGAAGTGGGGTAGCCCGATGGCTCACGTGGCCCACTCCGCAGTCGTCCCGGCCAAGCGAAGCGCGAGCCGGGACCCATACGCCATGAACTCGCGTTTTGGCGCTGTGATAGTGGCCAGTGCCAACAATTGAATTCGGTGGCTATGGGTCCCTGCTTTCGCAGGGACGACGACAAATTATTGCTATCCGCTACTTCGATCGCTGCATCGCCGGCTTTTCCGCCGGCTTCTTCGCATCTCTGAGATTGTGCGCGGTATTGATCAGCGCGATATGGGTCAGCGCCTGTGGGAAATTGCCGGTCTGACGGCCGACGCCGGAATCGAATTCCTCCGCCAGCAGACCAAGATCGTTCGCAATCGCGACGACGCGGTCGAACAGGACTTGCGCCTTGGCGATCTCGCCGGCGAGCACAAAGGCGTCAGCCAGCCAAAGCGTGCAGGCGAGGAACGCGCCTTCGATCGGTTGCTTTTCGTCGGAGACTTCACGGGGATCATGGCGCAGCACGAATCCGTCCCGCATCATGTATTTTTCGATCGCCGCCAGCGTGCCGCGCACCCGCGGGTCCGATGCCGGAAGAAAACCCACCGACGGCAGCAGCAGGATGCTGGCATCGAGCAGTTTCGACCCGTAGGATTTCGACAAAGGTGTTCTGCGCGACGTCAAAGCCTCTTGCGCAGACATCGCGATGGATTTCATCTCGCAAGCTTCGCCAACGGTCGAGCGGGGCCTTGAAGCCGAATTTTTTGGCGCTCTTGATGCCGCGATCGAATGCGACCCATGTCATCACTTTTGACGACACGTAATGCGCGCCGTCGCCGCGGCGCTCCCAGATTCCGTGATCCGGCTGGTTCCATACTTCGGCCAGGTGGTCGAGCACGACGCATTCGAGGTCCCAGGATCCGTCATCGAGTTTCAACTGGGCGATACGCGACTGATGAAAGGCGTCGATCAATTCGCCATAGACATCGAGCTGGAGCTGGGCATGCGCGGCGTTGCCGACCCGTACCGGTTGCGCGCCTTCATAGCCGGGCAGCCAGTCCGCTTCCCATTCCAAGAGGCGCCGCTGGCCCATGATGCCATACATGATCTGCATATTTTCCGGCGATCCCGCCACCGCGCGCAACAACCAATTGTGCCAGGCTAAAGCCTCTTCGGTGTAACCGGAGTTCATCAGCGCCAATAACGTGAAGGTGGCATCGCGCAACCAGCAAAACCGGTAGTCCCAGTTGCGTGCGCCACCCAGCTTCTCCGGCAGCGAGGTCGTGGGGGCCGCGACGATGCCGCCGGTCGGCGCGTAGGTCAGCGCCTTCAGCGTGATCAGCGATCGCATCACCAGCTCTGAATTATCGCCTTCATAGGTGCAACGGCTGCACCATTCGGTCCAGAAATCCTCGGTATCCTGCAACGCCTGCGCAGGGTTGATCGGCCTGGGCACCGGCAGATGCGAAGGCCCATAGGTGAGCACGAAAGGAACCGTCTCTTCTTCGTTGACTTCGAACTCAGCCACGGTGGTCATATCCTCGCCGCGAGTCTCGACCGGCGTCCGCAGCACTGTCATGTCCCGTCCGCAAATCGCGAGCAGCGCGCCATCCTCGGTGCGCTTGACCCAGGGAATATCCGTACCGAACTCGAAGCGGATCACGAGCTCCATCCGCAGCTTGACCCGGCCGCGCACACCACGCACCAGCCGAACGATGTCGGAGGCATAACCGCGCGGCGGCATGAAATCGATCACGGCAACGATGCCGTCAGCGGTCTCAAATCGCGTTTCCAGGATCAGCGTGTTGTCCCAGTAGCGGCGCGAGGTTTGGGTGATCTCTTCGCTGGGAGCGATCAGCCATCGGCCATTCCTCGAGGTACCGAGCAATGCGGCGAAGCAGGCTTCCGAATCGAACGCCGGCCAGCATAGCCAGTCGATCGAGCCGTCACGGCCGACCAGTGCCGCGGTCTCGCAATCGCCTATCAATCCATAGTCTTCGATTTTGCAGGACAAATCTTTACCCCGTGCTTCGCATCAAGTCGTCACGCGCGTCCGTTCCGCGGTCGCGGCCTTGAGAGCGGCCGGGTCGATCGCGGAAGAAATCATGTCGAGCGCCATTGGCAGTCGTTGCCGCCAGTTCGGATGCTCGTTGACGGTGCCGGGAATATTGGGTTGGTCGATCACGCCAAGCAGATCCTCCAGCGATATCGCCAGCAGGCGCGACCTGGTCCGCGCCAGAAAAGTCGTCACCGCATAGAGATCATGTCCGTCGATGGCCTGATGACGCAACGCCTCGCTCAACTGCGCCAGCGCGTGCCACCGGGCGTCGTCACTCTCGCCGGGATCGATCCCAAGCGAGCGCTTCAGCTTCAGGTCGCTGAACGAACGCCAGCCCGCATAGCTCGACAGATCATGGGTATTGAAGGCGACGAGCGCATTCGGCGCGTAGTGGTTGACATCGCGAAATGCGCCATGATCGTCGCGCTCGAACATCATCACCTGATAAGACCAGATGCCCCAGTCCGCCATTTTCTCGCGAAAGCCTTCCGGCACGGTGCCGAGATCCTCGCCGATCACTACGCATCGATGCGCCATGCTTTCCTGCGCGGTCGTCGCCAACAGCGCCTCGAACGGCATTTGCACATAAACGCCGTTATTGGCCGCAAAGCCGTGCGGCACCAGATAGAGCCGCTTCAAGCCCAGCACATGATCGAGCCGGATCGCGCCGGCATGGCGCATCGAGGCCCGCAGCATGTCCCGATACGGCTCGAAAAACTTGAGCTCGAGACCGGCGGCATTGAAACCGGCGAGACCCCAGTTCTGGCCGGCGGTATTCAAGGAGTCCGGCGGCGCTCCGACCGCGAGATGACGGGAAATCGCCACCTGCTCGTTCCAGGCATCGAACCCGTCGGCTTGTACCCCGACCGCGACATCGAGATAAAGGCCCACCTTCATGTCCAGTTTAACTGCTAGTTCGGCGCAAGCCTGCAACTGGCGGTCGACTGTCCATTGCACAAATTCGACGAATTCGATCTCGGCGGCATCCGGTCCCTGACGCAGGGCTGCGCATTTGGCTTCGTGAGGTTGCCGCCATTGCTCCGGCCATTCCCACCATGGCTTGTTGAATTTGTGCCGGAGCACCTCAAAACAGGCGAACCGCGACAGCAGTGGCGCGCGTTCGGCGCGAAATTTCTCGAAATCCTGTTTCCGGCTAGCCGATGCGTGAGTCCTGAACGTCTCGAACACAGCGCGCAGCGCGCGCCATTTCAACGCGGCGACGCCGATATAATCGACGACGTTTCCCGCTCGCAGCCCGGCTATGGTATCGTCCGCTCCTGCAAGAATGCCCGGTTGAAATTCAGGGATTTTTTCGACGTCGATATAGAGCGCATTCAAGAACAGCCGGCTGTTCGGCGAGTAGGGACTGCAATCGGTGGGCCGATCATCGAACAACACGTGCAGCGGGTTGAGGCCGACGCCATCGGCTCCCAGTTGACCCGCGAGCCGGAGCAGCGCTTCGAGATCGGTGAAATCTCCGATCCCCCAATTGCGGGCCGAGCGGACGCCGTAAAGCTGCACCGCGATCAGCCAGCTCCGATCGAAATCGCCGCCGAACGCCTTGGGCGGCGCGACAATCAACGGCGCTTCTTCCGTGACGGAGGCGGCGTCGGTCAGATAAAGCCGGTACGAGCCCTCAGGCAAATTCGCCGGCCAGTCGACGGTGAGACCGCCGGTGTCGCCCTTGCGATCGCCGGTGTCGCCTTCGGCAATAACCTTACCCCCCGAAGCGATTTTCCAGCGTAGCGGGAATGTGGCAGCCTCACTGAACTCGGTTCGCGACGGTCGACCGGACCGGATCACTACGGCCTCGTTGAGAAACCGGTACGGCACCCTTGCCGGCAATGCGTCGAGGATAATTTTCAGCGCAACGGGATCTGTCACATGGCGGTGACCCTGGCCGTCCACGAATTCGGTCTGGATTCCCAGGTCTTTGGCTCTGGTGAAAAGGGTCATTCGGCACGCCATTTGCTGACGACGGGAGACCGTCGCGAATTCTGTAGATACAGGAAGAAGATAGCCGTGTTTAACTCTATCGGTACCCCCACGTTCCCCGGGAACCAATGCCCGGCCAGCGGCTTTCTATATTACATTCGGAGCGTCTCCGTTCCTGCAATCGCAACGGGACGCTAATTCCATGTCAATGGCATCACCGTGAACAAAACAACTCAAACTGTCGAGAGCGCCGCAACTGGCGGCGCTTTCCACATCGAAGATGTCTACCCGCTGATCGACGGCGGCCGCTTTCCCGTCAAGCGCATCGTTGGAGAGCGCGTCGAGGTCTGGGCTGATATCTATCGCGACGGGCACGATATCGTGAGCGCGGCGCTGCTCTGGCGTCTCGAGCGCGACCGCGAGTGGCGTCGCGCGGCGATAACTCATCACAGCAACGACCGCTGGAGCGGATCTTTCGTCCCGGATCAACCCGGACGCTATGTCTATGCCATCGAGGCATGGACCGATGAATTCGCGACATGGCGCCACGGCATCGAGCTCAAGCAAAAGGCCGGCGTCGATGTTACCCTCGACGCTATCGAGGGCGCGGGGATGCTGACGAAAGCGCAGGCCGGAGGAGAAATCGCGACTGCCGTTATCCTCAAGCGATGTGAGGATTATCTTCAAACCGGCGAGGTCGCGCCGCTGCTTGACCCCGAATTGAAGGACGCGATGGCCGAAAGCCAGTTGCGGCCCGATCTGACGCGGTCACAGCTGTTTCCTTTTGTCGCGGACCGGCCGCGGGCGCGAGCCGGCGCATGGTACGAGATGGTGCCGCGGAGCCAGGGCAAGACCCCCGGCCAGCACGGCACCTTCCGAGATTCCATCGCGCGGCTGCCGGATATTGCAGCGATGGGTTTCGACGTGGTCTATCTGACGCCCATCCACCCCATCGGACACGCCAATCGCAAGGGTCGCAACAATGCGGTGATCGCAGCCGACGGCGATCCCGGGAGCCCGTATGCCATCGGGTCAGCCGAGGGCGGCCATGACGCGGTGCATCCGGAATTGGGCACCCTGGAGGACTTCCGCGGGTTCGTGGCAGCCTGCAAGTCGCTCGAGATGGAAGTCGCACTCGATTTCGCCGTTCAGTGTTCGCCGGATCATCCCTGGCTCAAAGAGCATCCGCAATGGTTCCGGCGACGGCCGGACGGATCGATGCGGTATGCGGAAAACCCGCCCAAGAAATACGAGGACATCGTCAATCCCGATTTCGCCTCCGAGGATGCCGGCGCGCTGTGGAATGCCTTGCGCGATGTGGTGCTGTTCTGGATAGAACAAGGCGTGAGGATTTTCCGGGTCGATAATCCCCACACCAAACCGTTCCGGTTCTGGGAATGGTTGATCCATGAGATTCAGCTTCGCCATCCCGACGTCATCTTTCTCGCGGAAGCTTTCACCCGGCCGAAACTGATGAAAGGCCTCGCCAAACTCGGCTTTACGCAATCCTATACTTATTTCACGTGGCGGACGCAGAAGTGGGAACTGGAACAATATCTGAACGAATTGACGGCCTATCCGGAGCGCGACTTCTATCGTCCGAATTTCTTCGTCAACACGCCTGACATCCTGCCCTATCATCTGCAGGGCGGGGAGACCTGGATGTTCAAATCCCGCGTCGCACTCGCGGCGACATTGTCAAGCACTTACGGCATCTACAACGGATTCGAATTGCTCGAGCATGAACCCATTCCCGGCCGCGAGGAATATCTCAATTCGGAAAAATACGAGATCAAGGTACGCGATTGGGACAAGGCTGGTAACATCAAACCGTACATCCGAGATCTCAATAACATCCGCAGGGCCAACGCAGCGTTGCAACAGACCAGCCAACTGCGCTTCGTTGCAATCGATGACGGCAACGTCATCGGCTTCGTCAAGGAATCGGTCGATCAGACCAACAGTGTCGCCGTGGCGATCGCGATCTCGCGCGACACGCACGAATTCTGGTTTCCGCTCGGCGATGTTCAGATCGGCGTTGCCGGCGAGCGCCGTCAGGTCGCCGCTGTGGAAAACCTGATCACCGGTGAGCGCTATCCCCTTGAGTGGGGCGGAATTCGCGTGCGGATCGATCCGGCGCGCGATCCTGCATTGCTGTTTCGCTGTCTGGCGTGAGGGGCACTATGAACCTGCTGTCGTCCATCGATGTCAAAGAACTACCGGCCACCGCGCTGGACAGCGACGAGCTATGGTATAAGGACGCCATCATCTATCAGCTTCACGTCAAGGCCTTCGCCGACAGCAACAATGACGGCATCGGCGATTTCGCCGGACTGACCGAAAAGCTCGGCTACCTCCAGGACCTCGGCGTCACCACCCTGTGGCTACTGCCGTTCTATCCTTCACCCGGCCGGGACGACGGCTACGACATCGCCGACTACGGCGACATCAATCCCGATTTCGGGACCATGAAGGATTTTCGCCGCTTCATCGTCGAGGCCAAGCGTCGCGGCCTGCGGGTCATCACCGAACTCGTCATCAATCACACCTCCGACCAGCACGACTGGTTCAAGCGCGCCCGCCGCAGCGATCCGAAGTCGAGCGCGCGCAACTGGTATGTCTGGAGCGATACCGATCAGAAATATGCGGGCACACGGATTATCTTCACCGATACCGAGAAATCCAACTGGACGTGGGATCCCGAAGCCGGCGCGTTCTACTGGCATCGCTTCTTCTCGCATCAGCCGGATCTGAATTTCGATAATCCACGCGTGGTTGGCGCCCTGGTCAAGGTCATGAAGCGCTGGCTCGATACCGGCGTCGATGGGTTCCGGCTCGACGCCATCCCCTATCTGTGCGAGCGCGACGGCACCAACAACGAGAACCTGCCCGAGACCCACGCGATCATTAAAAAGCTGCGCGCCGAGCTCAACTCTTACGCCAAGGGCAAGGTGCTGCTGGCGGAAGCCAATCAATGGCCGGAAGATGTGCAGGAATATTTCGGCCGCGGCGATGAATGCCATATGGCCTATCATTTCCCGCTGATGCCGCGGATCTACATGGCCATTGCCCAGGAGGATCGTTTTCCCATTACCGACATCCTGCGCCAGACGCCGGATATCCCCGGTAATTGCCAGTGGGCGCTGTTTCTGCGCAACCACGACGAACTGACGCTGGAGATGGTGACCGACGTCGAGCGCGACTATCTGTGGTCGACCTACGCCAATGATCCCCGCGCGCGCATCAATGTCGGCATTCGCCGGCGCCTCGCGCCGCTGATGGACAACGACCGGCGCAAGATCGAGCTGATGAACTCGCTGCTGTTGTCGTTTCCGGGCACGCCGATCATCTATTACGGCGACGAAATCGGCATGGGCGACAATATCTATCTCGGCGACCGCAACGGCGTGCGCACGCCGATGCAATGGACGCCGGATCGTAACGGCGGTTTCTCCCGCGCCGATCCCGCACGGCTTTACGCTCCCACCATCATGGATCCGGTCTACGGCTACGAGTCGGTCAATGTCGAGGCGCAATCGCGCAGCCTGTCTTCGTTGCTGAGCGCGACCAAGCGGCTGATTGCGGTGCGCAAATCGACCTTGGCTTTCGGCCGCGGCAGCATGACATTCATCCGCCCGGTCAATCGCGCGGTGCTCGCCTATGTCAGGCAGTATGGCGACGAGGTCATTCTCTGCGTCGCCAACCTGTCACGCTCCGCGCAAGCCACCGAACTCGATCTGTCGGCCTGGAAGGACCGCATTCCCCAGGAAATGCTCGGCCGCACCCTCTTTCCGGCGATCGGCGAACTGCCGTACATGATCACGCTGGCGCCGTATGGTTTCTACTGGTTTCATCTTCAGGAGCGCGACAAGTCGGAGCACGTCACGCCATCGGTGGTGCCCGAATTCGAAACGCTCGTCGTGCCCCTCGGCGCGACCTGGGTCTCGCTGGCCCGCACCCGCAGTGTCTTCGAACGAGACGTGCTGCCGGGACATCTGGCCCGCACCCGCTGGTATCCGGAGCGGTCGGCGAAGGCCATTCATCCGACTTTGATCTCGGCTGTTCCTTTTTGCGACATCGGCGACAACCGGCCCTGGCTTGCCTTCTTTGAAACGGCAGACCGCGCTGCGACGACACGCTATGTATTGCCGATGCAGATCGAATGGATGCGCTTCGATCGCGAGCGCTACAATCCCCGCGCCCTTGCGGCGGTACGTCAAGGCGCGCGGGAAGGAACGTTGCTGGACGTAGCGACCGACCCGATCTTCATTGCGCTTCTGCTGCGCAATCTCCGCGAAAACCTGACAGTTGAAGAAAACGGCTTGCGCCTTGAATTCCGACCGACCAGCAAGTTCTCGGACGGACCGGTCAAGCCGCCGCAGCACGTCCGCGCCGTCGAGACCGAACAGTCCAACAGTACAGCGCTGGTCGATAACACCTATGTGGTCAAGGTATACCGAAAGCTCGAATCCGGCATCAATCCCGAGGTCGAGGTCGGCTTGTTCCTGACCGAGGTTGCGGGCTTTGCGAATACGCCGGCGCTTCTTGGCAGCGTCACGGTAATCGAAGGTAACACCAGAAGCGCCGTCGCGGTCGTACATGCCTTCGTTGAAAATCAGGGCGACGCCTGGACTGTCACCTCTGCCTATCTCGACCGCTTTGTCGAAGAACAGCGGCTGCTGGCGGCGAGCGAACACCCGAGCAAAAGTGAAGAGCAGGTTCCCTATCTGCGTTACATGTCGCAAACCGGAAGACGCGTCGCCGAAATGCACCTCGCGCTCGCCGACGCCGACGACATTGCCGATTTTGTGCCTGAACCGGTCCGGCCTGCGGACGTGGAGCAGTGGATCGAAAATGTGGCGGCCCGCGCGGAGCGCGTCTTCGACGCCTTGAAAAAGCAGCGCGACACCATCAAGGACGCCGATCGCGCGCTGGTCGATCAAGCATTGGCGTGTCAGGCAACCTTGCACGAGCGCCTGCGTGCGCTGCTTCCACCTGACATCGACGGCCTGAAGATTCGTCACCATGGCGACTTCCATCTCGGTCAAATGCTGATTGTCAAGGACGATATCTTCATCATCGATTTCGAGGGTGAACCGCGCCGGTTGCTGGAAGAGCGGCGGCGCAAGGCTCCCGCCGCGCGCGACGTCGCAGGTTTGATACGTTCGATCGATTATTCTGCGACCGCCGCCCTGGAGCGTGCGCTGAAGCTGACCCCCGATGAGAACGGCAGGCTTGCTGCGGCGCTCGCGAAATGGCGCGATGATTCGACCGCGGCGTTTCTTGCCGCCTACCGCGAGACCATGACGAATGCGCTGATCTGGCCGGCGAAACCGCAAGCGGCGGAACGGATGTTGAATTTCTTCCTGCTTGAGAAAGTGCTGTACGAGATCGGATACGAGCTGGCCCACAGGCCCGACTGGCTGCGCGTGCCCCTGACGGGGATGATTCGAATTTTGTCTCAGGACACCAACGAGGCCTCATGACCAAACTTTCCGCGGAGGCCTATGCGATCGTGGAAGGCCGCCACTCCGACCCCTTTCGGTATCTCGGCCTGCATACCGAAGGCGACAAAACCGTGGTCCGGGTGTTCCTGCCGGAAGCCTCGAAGGTCGACGCCATTGATGAGCATGGCGAAGCGGCGGCGCTGGCTCGTATTCACGACGACGGGCTGTTCGCCGGCGCCCTGCCAAACGGCTCCAGACGCTACCAGTTGCGCGCCCGCTTCGGCGAGACCGTGGTCAATCTCGACGATCCCTACCGTTTTCCGCCTGTACTGACCGACTTCGACCTCTATCTGCTTGGCGAAGGCACTCATCAGCGGCTCTATGACAAACTCGGTGCGCATCCGATGACGCTGGAGGGCGTCGATGGTGTGGCGTTCGTTGTGCTCGCACCCAACGCGCGGCGGGTCAGTGTGGTCGGCGATTTCAACTTCTGGAATGCAAGGCGGCATCCGATGCGGGTGCGCGGCGTCGGCTATTGGGAACTGTTCATACCCCATGCCACCGCGGGCGATCATTATAAATTCGATATTATCGGACCGCAGGGCCAGCATTTGCCGCTGAAATCCGATCCGTTTGCCTTCGCCGCGGAGGTGCGGCCGAGCACCGCCTCCATCGTTTTCGACGAGACAAAGCTGCCGCAGCCACGCCCCGCCCCCGCCAACGTCAATGCGCTGGGCGCGCCGATGTCGATCTACGAAATTCATCTCGGCTCATGGCGGCGCAAGGGCAACAATGAGTGGCTGACCTATCGCGATCTCGCCGAGCAGTTGCCGCGCTATGCGCGGGATCTCGGCTTTACCCATGTAGAGTTTCTGCCGGTCAACGAACATCCCTTCGACGGCTCATGGGGTTATCAGCCGACCGGCCTGTACGCGCCGACCAGCCGGTTCGGATCGCCGCAGGATTTTTCCGCGCTGGTTGACGCCTGCCACCGCGAAGGTCTCGGCGTGATGGTCGACTGGGTGCCCGGGCATTTTCCCGACGACCCGCACGGCCTCGGCAATTTCGACGGCACCGCGCTTTACGAACACGCCAACCCGCTGCAGGGCCGGCACCTCGACTGGGGCACGCTGATCTATAATTACGGCCGCACGGAAGTGGTCAATTTCCTGGTGTCGAACGCGCTGTTCTGGCTGGAACGCTATGGCATCGACGGACTGCGCGTCGATGCGGTCGCCTCGATGCTTTATCTCGACTATAGCCGGCCCGCCGGCGGCTGGGTCCCGAACAAATTTGGCGGCCGCGAAAATCTCGAGGCCATCGATTTCCTGCGCCGCTTCAACACCGAAGTGTTCGCGCGCTTTCCGCAGGCCACGACAGCCGCAGAAGAATCCACCGCGTGGCCGCAGGTGTCGCGCCCGGTTGAATTCGGCGGGCTGGGGTTTGGCTATAAATGGAATATGGGCTGGATGCACGACACGCTGAATTACATCAGCAAGGAGCCGATCCACCGCAAATATCATCACGGCGACGTCCTGTTCGGCCTGCATTACGCGTTTTCGGAGAATTTCATCCTGCCGCTATCGCATGACGAGGTTGTCCATGGCAAACGCTCGATCCTCGGACGAATGCCCGGCGACGACTGGCAACGCTTTGCGAATTTGCGCGCCTATTATTCTTTCATGTTCGGACATCCCGGCAAGAAGCTGATGTTCATGGGCTGCGAATTCGGCCAGGAGCGCGAATGGAGTCATGATCGCTCGCTCGACTGGCATCTGCTCGACCAGACGAGGCACGCCGGCATCCAGGCGCTGATCCGCGATCTCAACAATCTGTATCGCGCGCTGCCGGCGCTGCATGAACTGGATTGCGATCCAGCCGGTTTTGAATGGGTCGTGACCGACGATGCCGACCGCAATGTGTTTGCCTGGATTCGCAAAGGAAATGACGCTCGCGCGCGCTGTCTCGTCGTGGTCAATTTCTCGCCGAACGTCTATCACGATTACCGTGTGAGAACGCCGTTTGCCGGCAAATGGCGCGAAGTTCTCAATTCGGACTCCGCGTATTACGGCGGCAGCAATGTCGGAAACGTCGGCGAAGTCCAGACCCTGGATGGATTGGTGCCAGAGCTCAATCTCGCTGTCCCGCCCTTGGCGGCCATATTTCTCGTACCCGAAGGTTGAGCATGCGATTGTCCGCCGGATCGCCCGCACGTCTTGGTGCAAGCTGGGACGGACGGGGCACCAATTTTGCGCTTTTTTCCGCCAATGCGAAAAAGGTCGAGCTCTGCCTGTTCGACGGCCAGGGCCGCCGCGAACTCGAACGCATCGAATTACCCGAACGCACCGAAGATGTCTGGCACGGCTATCTGAACGACGTGTCGCCCGGACAACTCTACGGCTATCGTGTGCACGGGCCCTATGAACCCGAACACGGCCACCGCTTCAACGCCAACAAGCTTCTGCTAGATCCCTATGCCAGGCGGCTTGCCGGACGGCTGGTATGGAGCGATGCCCATTTCGGGTACCGTACCGGAAGCGCGCGCGAGGATCTCTCGTTCGACCGTCGCGACAATGCCCGCGGCATGCCGAAGGCCGTCGTGGTCGACGAAGCCTTCAACTGGGGACGCCGCGAAATGCGTCCTAACATCCCATGGGAAGACACCATCATCTATGAAGCGCACGTCAAGGGCCTGACCTATAAGCGCGACGACGTGCCCCCCGGTTTGCGCGGCACCTATGGCGGCCTCTGTTCGCCTGCGATGGTCGAACATTTCAAGCGCCTTGGCGTCACCACCATCGAACTGTTGCCGATTTACGGTCTCGTCGATGATCGGATATTGGTCGAAAGGAAACTATCGAACTACTGGGGCTACAACACGCTGTCATTCTTCGCGCCGGAGCCGCGCTATGCGCAGGACAATCCGCTCGATGCCTTTCGCACCACGGTGGCACGGCTGCACGATGCCGGCATCGAGGTGATGCTCGATGTCGTCTACAATCACACTGCCGAGGGCAACCATATGGGCCCGACGCTGTCGTTCCGCGGCATCGACAATGCCTCCTACTACTGGCTGAAGCCGGACAATCCGCGATTTTACGACGATTTCACCGGCTGCGGCAGTTCGGTCAATCTCACCCACCCGCGCGTCCTGCAGATGGTGATGGATTCGTTGCGCTACTGGGTCGAGGTCTGCCACATCGACGGCTTCCGGTTCGATCTGGCAACGACACTGGCGCGCGGGCCGAACGGCTTCGACCGCAATAGCTCATTCCTGACCGCGATCCGGCAGGATCCGGTGCTGGCACCGGTCAAGCTGGTGGCCGAACCCTGGGATCTCGGTCTGGGCGGCTATCAGGTCGGCGCTTTTCCGTCGCAATGGTCGGAGTGGAACGACCGTTATCGCAGCGCGATGCGGCGCTACTGGAGCGGCGAAGGCAGTTTGATCGGCGAGGTATCCAGCCGCATGACCGGCTCGTCCGACCTGTTCAACCATGATGGCCGCGCGCCCCGCGCCGGCGTCAATCACATCACGGTACATGACGGCTTCACGCTGGCGGATTTGTTCAGCTACAACACCAAGCACAACGAGGCCAACGGCGAAGACAACCGCGACGGCGCCCATGACAACCACAGCAACAATTGCGGCCATGAAGGCCCGACTGACGACGCGGCGATCGTAGCGCTTCGCCGCCAGTTGCGGAAAAACCAGCTGGCGTGCCTGCTGCTGGCGCAGGGCCTGCCGTTGATTCTGGCCGGCGATGAAGTCGGTAATTCCCAGAACGGCAACAACAACGCCTATTGCCAGGACAATGAAATTGGCTGGATCGGCTGGGAAGGTCTCAACCGCGAAGGCGATGATCTCACCGATTTCATCGGCCACATGACCGCTCTGCGCCAGCGCTTTCCGCAAATTCGTGCCCGCCGCTGGCTCGATGGGCGGCGCGCGGACGGATCTTATGGGGTGCTGTGGCTGACGCCTTCCGCCGACGACATGAAGGAAGAGGATTGGAATTTCCCGGAAGGCCGGTTCCTGGCCTATGTGCTGGGGCCGGTCGAGCGCGGCAAGCCTCCGATTTTCATCGTGCTCAACGCCGCCCCGGAAGCGATCACATTCAAGCTGCCGAAATTACCGGAATACAGGAGCTGGCAGCAACTATTGAACACCGCCGACGTTAAACAAACCGTCGCGGATTTCGCATCGGGTAGTGAGACGACTGCGCCTCCCCGCTCGGTGCTTGCCTTTGCGGGATCGACATGAATGACCAGCATTTCGGCGCAACGCTGACGACGGACGGCGCGTCATTCCGGTTATGGGCACCGGCGGCAAAACGCGTCGACTTGCTGCTGGACAAGCCTCATCTCCTGCGGCGCGGCAAGGATGGCTGGTTTTCCGCGGACATCGCGGGCATCAAGGCTGGCGCACGCTATAAATTCAGGATCGACGACGAGATCGATGTCCCGGATCCAGCCTCGGCGTTTCAGCCGGACGACGTTTCCGGCCCGAGCGAGGTGATCGACCACAAAAATTACCGGTGGCACGCGGGATTGGCGTGGGCGTCCCTGGCAGGACACCGTCGTGATCGAAAGCCACGTCGGCACCTTCACGCCGCAAGGCACCTATCGGGCCATGATCGACAAACTGATCATCTGGTGTGACAGGCATCACCGCGCTGGAGTTGCTGCCGCTTGCGGATTTCGCGGGCGCACGCAACTGGGGCTATGACGGCGTATTGTGGTATGCGCCCGACAGCGTCTATGGGCGTCCCGACGATCTCAAGGCGCTGATCGACGAAGCCCATCTGCGCGGCCTGATGGTTTTTCTCGACGTGGTCTATAACCACTTTGGCCCCGAGGGAAATTACCTCGGCCGTTATGCCCCAGGTTTCTTTACCGAAGCGCAGACCCCGTGGGGCAGTGCGATCGATTATCGGGTGCCGCAGGTTCGCGCCTTCGCCATCGAGAATGCGCTGTATTGGTTGCGAGAGTATCGCTTCGACGGGCTGCGGCTCGATGCGGTGCATACCATCGCCGAACTCGGCGAAATCTCGATGCTGCACGATCTCAGCGCCGCGGCGGGTGATCTTGCCGCGGAAACCGGCCGTCATATCCATCTGGTGCTGGAGAACGATGACAACCGGGCCAGCTTGCTGGATGCCGAGCAAGACCCGCCGCGCGGCAGATATCGCGCGCAGTGGAACGACGACTATCATCACGCCTGGCATGTATTGTTGACCGGCGAGACCCAGGGCTATTACCGCGATTTTCAAACTTCACCGCTGCACGACATTGCGCGGGCGCTGGGCTCCGGCTTTGTCTACCAGGGCGACGCGTCAGCGCATCGCGACGGGCAATTGCGCGGCGAACCCAGCGGCGAACTCGCCCCAACCGCCTTCATTAATTTTTTGCAGAACCACGACCAGATCGGAAACCGCGCCTTCGGCGACCGGCTCGAAAGCGTCGTGGGCCCGGAAGCGATCGAGGCGGCGCTGGCGATTACCTTGCTGGCACCGGCCATACCGATGCTGTTCATGGGTGAAGAATGGGGCTCGAAGTCGCCGTTTCCGTTCTTCTGCGATTTCAAGGGCGATCTCGCAGAAGCCGTCCGCAAGGGCCGGCGCCGGGAATACGCCTGGGCCTATGCCAAATATGGCGATGACGTGCCCGATCCGCTGGCGCCATCGACATTTAAGTCCGCCGTGCTGGATTGGCAATCGCGCGACACGGCGGGACAAAAGCGGCTGGCACTCGTGCGTGACCTGCTCTCGATCCGCGCGCGCGAGATCGTTCCGCGGCTTAAGGGCGCACGCTTCGGCGACGCGCACGCCGCCGATGATGGCCTGCTGACGGCAGACTGGCGCCTGGGCGATGGTGCTGCGCTGAAGCTGACGGCAAATCTGTCGAACGCCGTGGTTGCCCACCACGCCAGTGGAACAACCGGCACCCCGATCTGGGGCGGCGCGCCCGGTGATGTCGTGAAGCCGCTGTCGGTATTTTGGCGTCTGGAAGCGCGCTGATGCCTCCGGCCATTCCGATCGCCACCTACCGCCTGCAACTCACCGCTGATTTCAATTTCGACGCCGCCGCTGCCATCGTCCCCTACCTGAAGGCGCTCGGCATCACGCATCTTTATGCGTCGCCCTTCATGAAAGCCCGCAAGGGCAGCAGCCATGGCTATGACGTCGTCGATCACACCAGGATCAATCCGGAGCTCGGCGGCGATGCCGGGTTCGAGCGATTGAGCGAAGCGCTGCGGCGGCATGACCTCGGTCTCATTCTCGATTTCGTCCCCAATCATGTCGGCGTGCATTTCGCGGATAATCCCTGGTGGCTCGACGTGCTGGAATGGGGCGAGGCCTCGCCGCATGCCGTATCCTTTGACATTGACTGGGAACAGTTGCCGTATCGGGCTCGCGGCGGTGTGCTGCTGCCGATCATCGGCTCTTCCTATGGGCAAGCACTGGAAAGGGGCGAGATCGAGCTCCGCTACGACGCGAGCGAAGGCAGCTTTTCAGCCTGGTATTTCGAACATCGGCTGCCGATCGCCCTCGAGCGATACAGCGAGATTCTGCATATCGTCGTCAAGGAAACCGCCGCCGAGAATAGCGTGGCGGGCAAACGCATTCTCGACCTCGCGTCGCGCTACAAGGGATTGCGTCATCCCAATCGGAAGGAAGCGCCCGCCTTCAAGGCCGCAATCAAGGACATTGATGGTGGCGCCGACCTGATCGCGCGCGGGCTCGCCGCCTATCGGGCCGGGCCGGACCGCGTCGCACCAACCCTTTCGCTGCACTCCCTGCTCGAACGCCAGCATTACAGGCTCGGCCACTGGAGGCTCGCCTCCAGCGACATCAACTACCGGCGCTTCTTTGACATCAATACACTCGCGGGATTGCGGGTCGAGGACGCCGGCACGTTCAATACCGCACATCGCCTGGTCAAGAAACTGATCGCGGAAGACAGGCTTCAGGGGCTGCGGCTCGACCATATCGATGGCCTGCGCGATCCCGCGCAATATTTCCAGCGGCTGCGCCGTCTGATCCGGGAGGCGCAACGAAAGACCAACAATGCGTTCTACGTTGTGGTCGAGAAGATCCTCGGTGAGCACGAAGACCTGCATCCCTTCACCGGCGTGCACGGGACGACCGGCTACGAATGGCTGAACACCATCACAAGGGTACTGATCGACGGCAAGGGTCTTGAACCGCTCGACGAGGTCTGGCGGCAAATCAGCAATACGCCCCCGAAGCTGGCACCAGTCTTGATGGCCGCCAAACGCCGCGTTCTCGAGACGCTGCTGACCAGTGAATTCACGGTGCTGGCGCGATTGCTCGCGCGCATCGCCGCCGGTCATTACTCCACGCGCGACTTTTCGGCCGACAGCCTGCGGCAGGCGCTTGAGCTTTACGTCCTGCATTTTCCAATCTATCGAACCTATCTTTCCTCGGCCGGCGCCTCCGGCAAGGACCGCGCGTTGATCTCGGAGACCATCGAAAGGGCGCGCGCCGACTGGTTCGCCGCCGATGAGGGCATTTTCGATTTTCTGCGCGATACGCTGACGATGGACCTGATTCAGCCGGACCGGGCGCTGCACAGCGCGCCCCGGGTGCGCCGCTTCGCTCTGAAGGTGCAACAGTTCACCGGCCCCCTGATGGCGAAGTCGCTCGAGGATACCGCGTTCTATCGCTATCACCGCCTGCTCGCCCTCAACGAGGTCGGCGGCGAACCGTCAGCGCCGGCGCTTTCCGTCGCTGCCTTTCACGAGGCCATGAAGATTCGCGCCACGGATTGGCCGCACGGCATGACGGCGACCGCGACGCACGACACCAAACGCGGCGAGGACGCACGTGCCCGCTTGATGGCACTGACGGAAATTCCCGGTGAATGGACCAGCGCCGTGGCACGCTGGAAAATCCTCAACGCGCCGAATCTCGTCATCGACGGCGCCATGCGGGCGCCCTCCGCGACGTTCGAATATATGCTGTATCAGGCGCTGCTCGGCGCATGGCCGCTGGGCCAGGGCGACGACGCGCTTTCCGAGCGAATGCAGGCTTATGCGGTGAAGGCCGCGCGCGAGGGCAAGCAGGAAACCAGTTGGCTCAATCCCGACGAGGCCTACGAAGCGGGCGTGCAGGCTTTCATCAAACGGATTCTGGATCGCTCGATTTCGACTGAATTCGTCAGTTCGCTGGAAAATCTCGCGCGGCGCGTCGCACTGCTGGGCGCGCTGAATTCGCTCAGCCAGATCACGCTGAAGGCGACGATGCCCGGTGTACCCGACTTTTACCAGGGCACGGAGTTCTGGGATCTGTCGCTGGTCGATCCCGATAATCGGCGACCGGTGGATTTTACCGAGCGCGCTGCCGTGCTGGCGTCGATCGATCGGCCGGATTGGGAAGACCTCGTGCGGCGTTGGCCGGACGGGCATATCAAACTGGCCTGGACCCGCCATCTCCTGAAACTGCGGACCGAAATCGCCGATGTGTTCACGCGCGGCGATTACGAACCTCTGGAGGTCGCGGGACCGCATCGCGATCATGTCATCGCCTTTGTCCGGCGCCGTGGCCGCGACGCCGCGATCACGGTCGTCGTCAAATCATTCGCCCCGATGTCGCAAGGCGGCCGGGCGTGGCCCCGCGCAGACGCCTTCGACGCGACAGTGAACCTCAGTGGCTATGCCGTGGACGGGCTCGCCAGCAAGACTGTGCCCCTCTCCACCCTGTTTCATGACCTGCCGGTCACGGTGTTGCAGGCCAGATATGCCGGCGCCTCGAAGCCGGTTCACAAACGCATGCGAGCCTGAGTCTCGCTTAAAAATTCAACTCCGCTTGGTCAGCAACAGCTTGCCGCGGTTCTTGATCGCGACCTGCGCCACCTCGGCGAAGCGCTGCAACAGCCACGGCAATGTCACCTCCAGCCGGACATGATCGTCAGCGACATCGAGGTGACCGGATGCCGCCTGCCCCAGCGCGCGCACGCGAAAGACCATGCGATCGCCTTCCCATCTTTCCTCATCGACCGTGAGCACGGGAATGCTGGTGGCCGCACGCGTCAATCCCGCTTTGAGGCGGCGCGTCGCCTCTTCGCGGCCAAGCCGGTGCGGAATCGAAACGATGAGAGGTGCGGGCATCACTGGATTCTCCCTCAACCTAACAATTGAAATTCAACATGGTTCGAAAATCTGAAGAGAGCAGATCAATGGTCCGCCTGAAAGTGGAACCTTATGGGTTCCCGTTTGTTTTTTCCGCGGATGGCAGAGCAACGGGTGCCAACTGCCGGGCTGGAGGAGATGCTAGATGTCAATTGGAACGATTATTCTCATCATACTTGTTATCGCATTGCTAGGCGGCTTCAGCGGCATCGGAGGCGGACCATTCTACGGGACCGGATATTATGGCGGTGGCGGACTCGGCCTTGTCATCGTGATCCTGTTGATCTTGCTATTGCTCGGAAGGCTTTAAGGTTCATCTACGTAAAAACTCTCGTCATTCCGGGATGCGCCGCTTGGCGGCAGGCCCGGAATCCATATTCACGATCGTGGTTGTAAATTCCGGGCTCGCGCTTCGCGCGTCCCGGAATGACAGCCCGCATAGAGTGACAGATTGCGGCTCAGGTTTTTTTCTTCAACTTCTCGATCGCGGCCTTTATCGATGACGCCGCTTCGTCGTAACCTTCCCAGGCCTTGCTCTTGTTGAGTAGCGTCGGCACGGTACGAACCGTATAGCGCTTTGGATCGAGATCGCCGCGCACCTGCGCCCAGGTCAGCGGCATCGAGACGGTGGCGCCCTGCCGCGCCCGTGGCGACAACACCGCGACCGCGGTCGCCATACGGTCGTTGCGGAGATAATCGAGGAAGATCTTTCCCTTGCGGAGCTTCTTCGACATGTTGAGCAGATAGCGCTCTGGATTTTCATTGGCCATCCACTGGCAAATGCCCTGCGCAAAAGCCTTAGCTTCTTTCCAGGTCACCTTGTCCTTGGCGCCATAGGCCAATGGCACCACCACGTGAAGTCCCTTGCCACCCGTGGTTTTGCAGAAGCTTTCCAGGCCAACATCGGCGAGATGCTGGCGCATATCCTTCGCGGTTTCGATGACATCTGCGAATTCGACCTCCGGCGCCGGGTCGAGATCAAACACCAGCCGCCCCGGTACGTCTGGCGCATCCGGCGCGCAATTCCATGGGTGCAATTCTACGCCGCCGATCTGCGCCACCGCGGCGAGACCCTCGACGCGGTCGATCTGAAGATATGGCTTGCGGTCGCCGGAGACTTTGACCAGTTCCAGCAGGTTAGAGGTGCCCGGCATCGCATGGCGCTGAAAGAACGTCTCACCGCCAATACCATCCGGCGCGCGAACCACCGAACATGGCCGTCCCTTCAGATGGCCGATCATCCAGCCGCCGACCGCCTCGAAATAGCGGGCCAGATCGAGCTTGGTCACGCTTTGGCCGTCACCACCATCCGGCCACAGTGCCTTATCGGGTTTGGAGATCACCACGCCCATCACATCGGACGGCGTCTTTGCAGACGGCGTCTTGCCGGATGGACGCGGCTGCGCCTTGCCGGACTTGGTGTCACCGGATTTGGCGAACCTTGCCGTGGGTTTCGCTGCCTCGGTCATGGCCGGCTTCTCCGCCTTTACTTCGCCGGCCGGCTTGTCCTGACGCAACCCCTTGAACGCGGCCTGCCGGATATTGCCACCCTCGGTCCAGCCAGCAAATTCGATTTCGGCGACCAGTTCGGGCTTCAGCCAATGCACGTCGCGGGTTTTGCGCGGCATATCCTTGCCTCCGAACGGGCTCTTGTCCGAAGCCGCAGCCTTCAGCGCCGGCAACAGACGCCTGACCTTGTCCTGCCCGAAACCGGTCCCGACCAGCCCGACAAAGGCCAGATGATCGCCGCGATAGACGCCCGCCATCAATGAGCGGAATTTTCCGTTGGTGGTTTTCCATCCTCCCAGCACGACTTCATGCCCGGCCCGGCATTTCGCCTTGGTCCAGCTTTCGGAGCGGCCGGAGCGATAGGGCGCGCTGAGTTTCTTGGAGACGATACCCTCCAGCGACAGCTTGCAGGCCGACTGCAGAATGGCGTCGCCGCCGCTCTCGAAATGCTCGACATAGCGGATCTGCCTTGATTTGCTCTTGGCTCGCAACTCCAGCAACTTCCTTAATTGCGCCTTGCGTTCGGCCAATGGAAGCGAGCGAATATCCATGCCATCGGCGAACAAAAGATCGAACGCGTAAAAAATCAGACTGTCAGTTTTGCCGTCGGACAGCGCCGCCTGCAGGCTTGAAAAGTCCGGCGCGCCGTTGTGGTCGAGCGCGACGATCTCGCCGTCAATGAGCGCATCGGGGAGTGCGCTTGCTTCTTTCGCGATCGCTCCGAACTTCTCAGTCCAGTCCAGGCCTTTTCGGGTCTTCAGCCTGGCGTCGCCGTCCTCGATCCGCAATTGCACGCGATAGCCATCGAACTTGATCTCGTGGCACCACCCCTCCGAACTCGGCGGACGATCGACCAGGGTGCAGAGTTCGGGCGCGACGAAGTCCGGCATCCCCGCGACCTTCTTGCCGTTTGATTTCGATGCGGCGGACGGCGCAGCCTTCGTGTTTTTGGCCTTGCTGGCCCGTGCCTCGGCGGCATCGCCCCGGTTTGAATGCCATACCGCGTCGGCTTTCACGACGCCGGATTTCGAGCCGGACCTGGCCGTCATGAACGGCTTTGGCGCTTTGCCTTTGCCCGCAGCAATCTGGTCCATGGTCCGGCCGGAAGCCACGGATTGATCGGCGTCCAGAACGTTGTTGGCTTTGCCTTCTTTGGCAAATTCGTCGCGATGCTTGATCAGGAGCCAGTTGGTCCGTTTGCCGCCGTTGCGATCATGGCGCATGCGAGCCAACACCCAGCTGCCGTGGAGTTTGTCACCATCCAGCGTGAACTTCAGATCGCCCTTCTTGAAGCCGCGTTCGGGGTCGTCGGATTGCCAATAGCCGCGGTCCCATAGCTGCACCGTGCCGCCGCCATATTGGCCCTCGGGAATGGTGCCTTCGAAATCGCCGTAATCGAGCGGATGATCTTCCACTTCCACGGCCAGCCGCTTGTCGTGTGGATCGAGCGAGGGACCGCGCGTGACCGCCCAGGATTTGAAGACGCCGTCGAATTCGAGCCGCAGATCATAGTGCAGCCGGGTCGCGTCATGCTTCTGGATCACGAAGCGGCGCCGCTTCGACGGTGCCACTTCGATGTCGCCGCTGGGCTCCGCGGTCTTTTCGAAATCCCGCTTCTTTCGATAGGTCGAGAGGTTTCTCAAGGACACGATCAATCCCACACATCAAGAGGCAGCGCGCGGCGCAACTGTACGGATCCGGAACTAAAACCACTGACAGCCGTTGAAAGTTCCCGAATTCCCGCAAGGTACAACAAGCCGGAGATTGTAATGGCCGTTCGCGCCTATTGGAAAGGCTCCCTGAAGCTTTCCCTCGTATCATGCCCGGTATTGCTCTATCCGGCCACGACCACCGTAGACAAAACCCGCTTCCACATGATCAACAAGGAAACCGGTCATCGGCTAACGCAGCAGATGGTCGATACCGAGACCGGCGACGTCGTCGAAGGTGACCAGAAGGCCCGCGGCTACGAATTGAAAAAGGGCGAATATGTCGAGATCGAAAAGGACGATTTGGATGCCGTTCAAATCGAGAGCAACCATACCATCGATATCGACAGTTTCGTACCGAAAGACGAAATCGACCAACGCTACCTCAATCACCCCTATTACATCGCGCCCGACGGCGAAGCCGGCGTCGACGCCTTCGCGGTGATCCGCGATGCCATGAAGAAAAAGGATCGCGTTGCGCTGGCGCGCATCGTCCTGACCAACCGCGAGCATGTCATCGCGCTCGAGCCGCTCGGCAAGGGGCTGCTCGGCATCACGTTACGATATCCCTATGAATTGCGGGATGAGGACGACTATTTCGACGACATCCGCAATCCGAAGATCTCAAAAGACATGGTTGAACTCGCCAGCCATATACTTGACACCAAGGCCGCGCATTTCGATCCATCGAAATTCAAGGACGAGTATGAGAATGCGCTGAAGACGCTGGTCAGGCGCAAGGCCGCCGGCAAACCGGTCAAATCGGCCGAACGCGACGAGAAGCCGGACAATGTCATTAATTTGATGGATGCGTTGAAACAAAGTCTCAAAGGCAGGGCATCCGCCAAACGATCAGCTCATGCCCGAGCGCGCCGGGCAAGCCGTCGCCCCACCCGCAAAGCCCATCGTTCGGCCGCGCGCGCCCGCAAGGCGGGTTGAGAATGTCACTGCCTGCGACACACGCGAACCGTTTGCGCAAGGGAAATCGCGGCGAAGCCATCCATCCTTCTTTGCGGTTTGGTGGATTGCCCGCTTCGCTCGCGATGACAATTCTCAGCTACCTCTTCGCTTTACGCTTCTTGGCTGATTTTCTGGCCGTTTTCTTCGCAGTCTTTTTCTTTGCCGCCGCTCTCTTCGGGACTTTCTTTCCTTTCGCCCTCGCCTCGGAAAGACCGATCGCGATCGCCTGCTTGCGGCTTTTAACTTTGCGCCCCGAACGGCCGCTCTTCAAAGTCCCGACCTTGCGTTTCTTCATCGCCCGCTCGACATCGGCGGAGGCCTTCCTCGAATATTTTCGTGCCATGATGGTTCTCCCGGTTGCGGTAAAATAATCTTCGCGGATGGCGATGGTTCCAGTAAAGCCCAGCTTCATCGTCGGCCGGGCTAGGGGTTTCCGATTCAGTTTTCAAACAGCTGCAACCCTTGCGGTCACGTGGGCTTAAGATCCAGGTGACGTTCGACTGCGGCAGCCAGCGGCGCCTTGATATCGCCAAGGATCAGCAGCTCGCCAGTTTGGTCGTCAAGTCGTATCCGGGCACGACGATGAGCGTTGATCCGCGATCGGTGGAGGCAGATTCAACATTGGTCAGCGACGATGGCTATAAGGCGGCTGCCGCTCTCAAGTCGCTTGTCGAGTAAAAGCGTTCACGCGCGTCGTTTTTGAGTACATCGAAACTTTTTGAGCAGGTGTATTCAAACCCAGCGAACAAGGAGCTGATGTCATATGCTCATCGGCGACCGAACGCGTCATCCACAAGTGGTTCAGAGTTGCAGCAGCGATGAATTCAAATTCGCGGGGTTGGCGTGTGTCGCAGTCGCCGCGATAGTGCCGGATGGCCTTAAGTCCTTTCACCATTTGGCACGATTGAAAGGATGGGCACGCCGCCAAGGGCGCGTTCACTCGATTTTCCGGGCGTATCCACCAGCCTGGCCCGTGGCGCACGTGGATTGATCGCTCGTGAAATTGTCCATGAAATAACACTCCACAGTCGATGCAATTCTGCACCGGTGCAAGTCCGCTCGTTACTCCACTGGATCAACTCCACTGGATCGGCGTTGGCACAAACGAAAGGGGAGCGGCGATTTGATTTCCCTCTTGCTGCCGCTCTCGCTCGGTCGGATACCGGACAGATTTTAGGCGTCTCAGTGCTCGGATTTACAGCCTCTCGCTGGAACATCTTCGTTTGTATGGATTTTATAACTGAGCTTTCAATTTCGCTTTTCGTTCATCACATGGCAATTGCGTATCATGTCGTCCCGCAATGTTCTCACCACGGTCGTCGGCCCCAAGGGTTTGTTGCGCGACAGTCTCACATCCCTTCTCGGCAGCTACTCCTATCGGGTAACTGACAGTCACCACACCGCCGCCGACATCCCGAGCCCGCCGGAGGAGGAAGGTCCGCGCTTAGTGCTGCTCATCGCACGCGCGGCGGATGTCGCGGTGACCGAGTGCGCCGCCATCAGACAGACGTCACCGCACTGCAAGATCGTCGGCCTTCTGGAGGAAATCCTGGACGAGGATTTTCAGAAGCTTGCGCATTCGCCTATAGATGGATGCGTCCCCCTTGACGTCTCCGAGGACGTCTTGACCAGAGCGCTCGATCTCATCATGTCGGGCGCGGCAAGGTTCATCGTTCTGGCCGACCGGTCACGCCTTTCCACGTCGCCATCAGCGGAAGGCCAGCAAACGCTGGACCCCAACAGCGGGTCGAGCGGTGACGGCCAGTCCCCGCCCATCAGGATGTCGGCGCCCGTCGCAACCCAAGACGGGCCGGCACTCATTCCGAATGCCAAGGCATGTTCGCCCTCCAAATGGACTATCTCTGTCTCGACAGCGAATCCTGGCTCCGGTCTCAACGGCCATCATGTCGACGGTCCTGGGCTCGACAAGGCCGCGACAACCGAGCGTAGCGCCGAGCTGGCAGCCACGGCGAATGTTCTTTCCGAACGCGAAAAACAGATTATCGACGGCGTGATCAAGGGGCATTCCAACAAGGTAATCGGACGCGCATGCGGAATCTCCGAGTCGACTGTCAAAGTCCACATGAAGGCGATCCTGCGCAAGGTTCGGTGCTCTAACCGCACGCAGCTGGCGATCTGGGCGCTGGAACAAGCGCCCGCATTCCGTGGCCGCCCGGAACGCGTCGCCACATTGCCTTTGAAATGAAAATGCCGCTTATTGAAGTTAGCCATTGCGACGTGAACCTCAAGCCTTCGCCAATCGAGCCGTCTTGGATCATCGAAGGCAATCCAGAAGCCCGCTCGCACATGCCATGGACCAGCGCGCGGACAGGGCCGCTGCGACCCTGATCTGGGCTTGCACCGAGAGCAAATTCAATTGGTACTACGATTTCGACGAGACCATCGTGATCCTCGAAGGAGCGATCGTGCTCGAGAGCGAGGCTATCCCGCGGAAGCGCTATGGCGTCGGTGAGGCGATCTTTTTTCGCGAGGGCGCCCACGCCAAATGGCATGTCGAGGACTATGTGAAGAAAATCGCCTTCTGTCGCCAAACCAATGCGTTCGGACTCGCTTTCGTCATCCGCGCCGCCAACATTCATCGATAGATCCGTCAACATAACAAGTATGTTGCGCTGCCGCACACTCAGCCTGGTGCATCAGGCCTCTTCGCCGTGAACCCGCCGCTTCGACGTTCATCCAACACAGGGTGCGGGGAATGTCAGGTGCTCGCGCCCGCACAGGATGCGTGGAGCGCGGTCCTGTAGGCTGTCTTGAGCCTTCGCGAAACCCATCACTTGCTGCAATTGATGGTGCCGGTGATCAAGTTCCGCAGCACAACGAAATGACGCGATGTGCCATCGCTGGAAGCCAGTCATCTCGTTGAACCCATTCTTGCTCGACAACGCATCTCGGCTTTATGAAAATGCCGACGCGGCTCTCGTCATAGCACCGATCGCAGTACGATCGCGTTCCAGGCGCTTGTTTTTGGGTTGACGGGCGAGAGCAAACGTAACCTAATCAATATATTAACGCAGTCCTCCCGGCGGAGGCCCTCGTGAACGAGCTATCGAGCTACGTATTCTCGCCGCTGCGGGAGGGAGACATCGCTCTCTACCGAGGCTCCGGCAACGGCTTGGCGCCGATCCTGCTTGTTGCCACAGAAGATACATCGCTCGGTTCCGTCGAGCGGCTCGAACGCGAATATGCGCTCAAAGGCGAACTCGATGCTACCTGGGCGGCGCGACCGGTCGCGCTGACGCACCACAACGGCCGCATGACGCTGGTGCTCGAGGATCCCGGCGGTGCCCCGCTGGATCGGCTGCTTGGCCGGCCAATGGAGGTATCGCATTTCCTGCGCATCGCGATTGCTGTCGCGAAGGCACTCCGCCAAGTGCATGAGCGCGGTCTGATCCACAAGGACATCAAGCCCGCAAACATCCTGATGGATTCGGCAAGCGGCGGTGCGTGGCTGACGGGGTTCGGCATCGCCTCGCGTCTGCCGCGCGAACATCAACCTCCCGCGCCACCGCAAGTGATCGCCGGCACTCTTGCCTACATGGCGCCGGAACAGACCGGCAGAATGAATCGCTCGGTGGACTCCCGCAGCGATCTCTACGCACTGGGCGTCACCTTCTACGAAATGTTGACGGGAAAGGTCCCGTTCACCGCTGCTGATCCGATGGAGTGGGTGCACTGCCATATCGCGCGGCAACCGGTGCCGCCCAACGAACAGATCGCGGGCATCCCGGAGCCGCTCTCGGCAATTGTGATGAAGCTGCTCGCCAAGACCGCCGAGGAGCGCTACCAGACCGCCGCAGGCGTCGGGGCCGATCTGGGGCGATGCCGCGCGGCATGGGAGGCGCAAGGCCGTGTCGAGACCTTTGAGCTGGGGACAAACGACACGTCGGACCGGCTGCTGATCCCGGAGCGGCTTTACGGCCGGGACCGCGACATTGACACGCTGCTCGCCTCCTTCAACCGGGTCGTTGCGAACGGCACGCCGGAACTCGTGCTGGTGTCCGGATATTCGGGCATCGGCAAGTCCTCGGTTGTAAACGAGTTGCACAAGGTGCTCGTCCCGCCGCGTGGCCTGTTCGCGGCTGGCAAGTTCGACCAGTACAAGCGCGACATCCCGTACGCCACCCTGGCACAAGCCTTCCAGAGCCTTGTCCACTCGCTCCTCACGCAAAGCGAAGAAGAACTTGGCCGCTGGCGAACCTCCCTGACCGATGCGCTAGGCCCGAATGGACAGCTCATCGTCAACCTTGTTCCCGAGTTCGAGCTCGTGATCGGGAAGCAGCCTCCGGTCGCGGAGCTACCGCCGCAGGATGCGAAGAACCGCTTCCAGTTGGTGCTCCGCCGCTTCTTTGCCGTGTTCGCCACGCCGGAGCACCCGCTCGCGCTGTTCCTCGATGATTTGCAATGGCTGGATAGAGCAACGCTCGACCTCCTCGAGCATCTGGTCACGCATCCGGAGGTGCGGCACCTGCTGCTGGTCGGCGCTTACCGGGACAACGAGGTCGACCCCGTGCATCCGCTGCTGCGCACGCTGGCGACGATCCGCAAAACCGATGCGAGAGTGCATGAGATCGTGCTGGCGCCCCTCGAACTCGACGATGTCGGCCGGCTTGTCGCCGATGCCCTGCATTGCGAACCGGAGCACGCGCGGCCGTTGGCAGAGCTGGTCCAGGAGAAGACCGCCGGCAATCCGTTCTTCGCGATCCAGTTCATCACGGCGCTGAACGAAGAGGGACTGCTCGCGTTCGACCCGGTTACGGGGGCTTGGCGCTGGGACATGGATCGCATCCGCGCCAAGGGCATCACTGACAACGTGGTGGATCTCATGACGCGGCAGGCTTGGCCGCCTTCCCGCCGGTGCGCTGCAGATCATGAAATGTCTCGCGTGCCTGGGCAACAGTACCCAAACCTCCGCACTGGAAATGGTCGTCGGGCAGGCCGAGGAGGAAATTCATGCAGTGTTGATGGAGGGCGTGCGCACGGGACTGATCTTCCGTCTGGATCGCGGTTATGCGTTTGCTCATGACCGCGTTCGCGAGGCGGCTTATGCGCTGATCTCCGAAGACGAGCGGGCGGCTTCCCATCTGCATATCGGCCGAGTGCTGGCGTCAGGAACCCCCTCGGAGGAGCTTGAAGAGAAGATTTTTGAGATCGTCAATCAATTCGACCGCGCGACGGCGCTGATCGCGACGGCCGAGGAGCGGGAGCAGGTCGCCAAGCTGGACCTCATTGCCGGCAAGCGCGCCAGATCCTCCATGGCCTATGCGTCGGCACTGACCTATCTCTCCGCCGGCTGCGCGCTACTCGCGAAGGACAGCCGGCAGCGGTGGCACGATCTCGCCTTCGCCCTCGCGTTTCAACGCGCCGAATGCGAGTTCCTGACCGGGGACCTGGCGGCGGCTGAGGAAGGCCTCCAGCAGCTTTGGTCTCGCGCCGAAAATCTCGTCGACAAGGCCGCCGTGACGCGCTTGCGGCTCGACCTGTACACGACGTTGCATCGAAGCGACCGCGCCGTTGAGATATGTCTGGAATACCTTCGTCGCGTCGGCATCAACTGGTCTCCACATCCGACGAGCAACGAGGTCCTGCTCGAATTTGAGCGGATTTGGCAGCGACTTGGGACCCGCTCGATCGAAGATCTCGCCGATCTGCCTCCAATTGACGACCCGGAATGCCGGGCAACCCTTGATGTGCTCACGTCGCTCCAGGCGCCGGCACGTTTCACCGACCAGAATCTGCCCCGCCTCGTCGCCGGCCGCATGGCGAACTTCAGCCTCGAGCAAGGAAACAGCGATGCATCCTCCCTCGGTTACGTCTGGGTCGGTCAGTTGCTGACCCGTTTCGGGGAATTCGAGTCCGGCTTTCGGTTCGGCAAGCTCGGTCTCAGTCTGGTGGATGAACTTGGCCTGGACCGCTTCAGGCCCCGCGTGTACCTCGTGTTCGGGCATTCGATCAGTCCCTGGAACAGTCAGCTGCACACCGGCGTCGAGTGGCTGCGGCGTGCATTCAACGCCGGCGAGCAAACCGGCGATCTGACTTTTGCGGCCTACGCCAGCATGTCCCTGATCACCCTGCGGCTTGCCGCCGGTGATACTCTCGGCGATGTTCAGCGGGAAGCCGACAGCTCGTATGCGTTCGTCCGGAAGTCGGGTTTCGGTCTGGTCGCCGATATGATGACCGGCTCGCTGCGACTTATCCGTACGCTGCGCGGGCTGACTGCAAAATTCGGATGGTTCGATGATGAGGCGTTCGACGAGAGCCGGTTCGAGCAACGCCTGGAGGCAAATCCGCGGTCCGCGATCGCCGCCTGCTGGTATTGGATCCGCAAGCTGCAAGCGCGCTTTCACGCGGGCGAATGGGCTGCTGCCGCCGCGGCCGCATCGAACGCGGAACAACTTCTCTGGACATCGCAATCCAATTTCGAGGAGGCCGAATACCATTTCTATGGGGCGCTCGCGAGGGCCGCACACCACGGCGCCGTAGCGGCCGAGGACCGGCCGCGCCACTTGCAGGCGCTCCTCGCCCATCATGCGCAGCTCGTGCTCTGGGCGCAGAATTGCCCGCAAAATTTCAAGAGCCGCGCCGCATTGGTCGGTGCCGAGATATCCCGCCTCGAAGGTCGGGAGCTCGACGCTGAGAATCTTTACGAAGAGGCGATCCGATCGGCGCGTGTCAACGGCCTGGTCCACAAGGAGGGCCTGGCCCATGAGGTGGCTGCGCGTTTCTACGCCGCGCGCGGCTTCGAGGCGATCGCTCATCTGTATTTGAGCAATGCAAAGAACTGCTATCTCCGCTGGGGAGCCCTCGGCAAGGTGCGGCAACTCGAGCAGCTTCATCCGGATCTCCGCGACACATCAGCCTCTGCATCTCCCACAACCACCATTGGCGCGCCGGTTGAGCAGCTGGATCTCACGACGGTGCTCAAGGCCGCGCAGACGGTGTCCGGCGAGATCGTCCTTGGTAAGCTCATCAAGACGCTGCTGCGGATCGCGGTCGAACATGCCGGCGCCGAGCGGGGCCTGCTCATCCTGTTTCCGCGCGACAAGCCGCAGATCGCCGCGGAAGCGACAACCGGCCGCCGCCAGGTTGAGCTGCGCCAGATGGCGGTGTCACCGGCCGAGCTTCCCGAATCCGTGCTGCATTATGTGATCCGGACCCGGGCAAGCGTGATCGTCGATGACGCCCTGGTGCAGAACCCGTTTTCGTCGGATGATTACATCCGCCGGAAGCACGCCCGGTCGATCCTCTGCGTTCCCCTGGTGAAACAATCCAGGCTGATCGGGGTGCTCTATCTCGAGAATAGCCTGGCATCGTACGTGTTCACGCCCGCCCGGATCTCGGTGCTTGAACTGCTGGCATCGCAAGCGGCGATCTCGCTGGAAAACGCCCGTCTATACACCGATCTCAGGGAACGCGAGGCCAGGATTCGCCGTCTGGTCAACTCGAACATCGTCGGGATCGCAATCTGGGATTTTCGGGGCCGGATCATCGAAGCCAACCAGGCCTTCCTCGATATTGTCGGATATGCCCGGGAAGATCTCGCCTCGCTGCGATGGATGGAGTTGACGCCGGCCGAATGGCGCGACGGCGACGACCAGGCCTTCGCAGAGCTGAAGGAGACTGGAACCGTTCAACCTTCGGAGAAGGAGTACTTTCGCAAAGACGGCAGTCGCGTGCCGGTGCTGGTCGCGCGCGCGATTTTCGAGTGGAACCGAGATGAAGGCGTCGCCTTCGTACTGGATCTAACGGAGCGCAAACAGGTCGAGGGGGCGCTGCGCGACGCGCAGGCAAACCTGGCGCATGTCATGCGCGTAACGACCCTGGGCGAGTTGGCGGCTTCTATCGCCCACGAAGTAAACCAGCCGCTCACCGGCGTCGTCGCCCACGCCGAGGCCTGTCTGCGCTGGCTCGACCGCGCAACTCCTAACCTGGACGCAGTGCGCCGCTCGGTGGAGTGGATTATCGACGACGGCAATCGGGCGAGTGAGGTGGTCCGGCGCGTCCGGGCGCTCGCGAACAAGACCGAGATTGAGAAGGTGCCACTCGACGTCAATGATGTCATCAGGGAGATCATTACGCTCGTGCAGAGTGAGCTAGCCAGCCACCAAGTGTCGTTACGAACCGAGTTGACACCCACTCTACCCATGATCCTGGGTGATCGGGTCCAATTGCAGCAGGTGATCATTAACCTGGTGATGAACGGCATTGAAGCGATGCAATCGGTCACGGATCGGCCGCGCGAACTGGTCATCCGCTCCCACCGGGACGATACGCAACAGGTGCTGGTAAGTGTGACCGACTGCGGCGTCGGGATCGCCGCGGAGAATGCCGACCGGCTGTTCAAGTCCTTCTTCACCACCAAGGCCAACGGCATGGGCATGGGGCTCTCGATCTGTCGTTCGATCATCGAAGCCCACGGTGGCCGGCTGTGGGCCACGGCAAACGTATCCCACGGCGCCACGTTCCAATATACCCTGCCGGTGAACGCGGACACCGCGCTGTGACATTGCGCCCGTAAGCCGTGCAGGGAGACGCCCGCGCGGACGAAGTTAAGGCGTAATCCGCGACCGGTTAAGGCGGATTGCGCTGTCGCTGACCGGCCCTGCGGCCTGCATCAGAGAGGCCGTCGTAATAGCAAGCCCATCAGGCGCCTGCCTGTCGTGGCAGGCCTGAACTTCCGGCCACTTGCTCGAGGAAGCTTGCCTCGAGTTCGCTGCGCTCCATCCGCCGTACGATGAACACGATCCTCGATCGATGATCGGAATCAGGCCACGCATCGAGAAGCACGGGTGGATGAAAAATGTGGTGCACGCCGTGAATGACCACGGGGGCGCTCTCGCCGATCAAGTTCAGGATGCCCTTTACGCGCAGCAGATCGTCCCCTGCGCCGTGCCGCAAGCGGCCAAGCCATTTAGAGAGCGCCTCCCACGAGAGCGGTTGGTCGCTGCTGAGGCAGAAAGCGTGAATGTCGTGTTGATGATCGTGATGTTCACGGCCTCCGTGATCGTGCGGCCGGCTTGCGTATGCGTCCTCGTTGATCCAGCGCCGGGCATCGACAGTCTTGCGCGAAGGATCGAACAACGCCGCGCCGAAGAGCGCTTCCGGCGAAATCTCGCCATTTGTAACAAGGTCTCGCACGGCCCCGGGGTTAAGCGCGATAAGCCGCCGTTGCAGGTGCTCGATCGTCTCCGGCGGCGCGATGTCAGTCTTGGTAAGCAACAGGCGGTCGGCCAGCGCAGCCTGTTTGATCGCCTCGGCGTGCTCTTCGACGTGCCGTAAGCCATTCACCGCATCCACGGTGGTCACAATGGTATCGAGACGCACGAAGTGACTGACCAGCGGATTGTTCAGCAACAGCTGAATAATCGGCGCTGGATCGGCAAGCCCGGTCGTCTCCACCAGAATTCGCGAAAAAGCCGGCACTTCGCCGCGATCGCGCCGGGCCAAAAGGCTGCGCAGCGTCTGCTCCAGGTCGCTGCGCAACGTGCAGCACACACACCCGCTCGCCAGGACAGCGACTTCCCCCTCGATCGCCTCCACCAGTAGATGGTCGAGCGCGACCTCGCCGAACTCGTTGATGATCACCGCACTGTCGCCCATGCCCGCATGGCGCAACAGCTTGTTGAGCAACGTCGTTTTGCCGCTGCCGAGAAACCCGGTGATCACGGAAACGGGCAGGCGCGCTGCCGACTTGTCACTATCAAACAATCCCATGCCGGATTTCTCTGACTCTGCAATGGATTGGAGGAAGCGCCGTGCAGGAACGTGTTCCTGTCTTGTGGCTGCCTTATCCGCATCATAGCATTATTTTTGTCAACGTCGTCACTCATCGGCGAGCAAAGCAAACTCTCGGGAGGAACACATGACCAACAGCAATGAGCCTAGGGATAATGCCAAGGATGATACAGGATCGGCGTCAACCGGCCGCCGGAATTTCCTGAAGGCCGCCGGAGCGGCCGGCGCCGGCGCGGTAGCCGTCGCTGGCGCGACACATGGCAAGTTCGGACTTGCGCCAATCACAGCGGCGCAGGCCGACACAACTTCGCTTCCAAAACTAAGCGAGCAGAAATGGTGGCCCTCGAAATGGGGTGCCGATGACCAGGCAGGCGCCTCGAACCACATCACGCCCGCGAAGGTGCTCGATACCGTCAAATGGATCAGGGACGGCAAAGTCTACAAGCTTGGCCATAACTACGAATCCTCGATGCCTCTGTTCGGGAAGCGGGTATTTACGTTGCGTATCCCCGGTAGCCCGACCGGAGGCCCGTTTGGTGAAAATCGGATGGTGTATCACGACGAGTTCGTGAGCACCGAGATCGGCCAGGTGGGGACTCAATTCGACGGCCTTGGTCACATCGGCATTCAACTGGGCGCCGATGGCGACAAGAAGGAAATGAGAATTCTACAACGGTCATGCTGCAGCGGACTTTAGCGATGCCTATGGCCTCAAGAAGCTTGGCGTGGAGAACTGCAAGCCGCTTTTCACCCGCGGTCACCTGATCGATATGGTCGCGGTGAAAGGGCGCATGATGGAAGCCGGCGAAGAGATCAGCGCGGCCGATCTGCGCGCGGGACTGCAGAAGCAGAATATGTCGGAGGCCGACTTCAAGCCCGGAGACGCGATCTTTTTCCATACCGGCTGGAGCTCGCTCTGGGGCAAGAACAACGACAAGTTCAACAGCGGTGAGCCCGGCATAGGTCTTGAGGTCGCGAACTGGGTAATCGAGAAGGATCTCTGCCTGACCGGCGCCGATACCTGGGCCGTGGAGGTCGTCCCTAATCCCGACAAGACGCTGGCCTTTGCGGTGCACATGACCTTGCAGACCAAGCACGGTATCCTCAATCACGAGAACCTGGTGTTCGACGACTTGATCGCCGACAAGAAGTATCAGTTTGTCTATGTTTTCACGCCGGTCCCGATCACCGGCGCGACCGGCTCACCGGGCGTACCCATCGGCATCACCTGAAAGGCCACAGCGGCGGGTTCATTGAGCCCGCCGCTAAACTATGGGATGCCGACGAGCGTCATCCGCGTAATCCCGTTGGGATAGAGTAGAACTTTGGCGAAGCAAAGCTAACCTTTCGCGAAGCCAAGCTGACCTTTCTCTGCTTCGGCGGCTATCACGAAAGTCTCGTCAGGACACTAGTTTCCGGTAGGGTTGAGTGGATCTTCGCCGCCAACTCTCGAGGGGTCCCTTCCGCCAAAGCCAAAGCCGTTCGTATCCCTATTGTAACGCGCTGGCGGGGTGACAACCACCGGCCCGTTCCACTGATTATAGGATCGACGAAACTTCGTGTGATGCTCGGACGCCGTGGCCATTTGAATCGCCAATCCTGAGATTAGCAGCGCGCCAAGAGTAATGAGAACTGTCTTCCGCATGCTCGCCTCCATTGGTTGGACATTCGGTCGAAGCAACTGCGCGTCATTTATATCTTGATGCGACAGAGAACCCTGTCTCATCAACACTGCCCATCATGGTCCGGCACGCTCGGAACGCGTGTGGTTCACCTCACATCTCACGAAGGCTTGACAACGAACCTGGCGTGTCGACTGACATCAAACGCGTGCCGCGCCCGGGGCGATCCGCGGGCGCGTGTGATTTGTTGGGGTTCGAGCAACACACATCAGAGGCAAAAACAAAAACCCCGGATTGCTCCGGGGCCTTTGTTTTCGCAAGGTACATCCGTCCCTCGAAAAGAATGTCAATATTTGCTGCCGCTTTTTGGAGCAGCCATGTTATCGGTGCCGGAACCAGCCTTGCCTTGATCCGACGGATTCGCCACGCCACCTTTGTTGCGTCCGCTGTGCATGCTCGACCCTGTGGTCATGCCTTTTTCATGTTGCGTTTTCTTGCCGGAGGTGGCGCCGGGACTGACGCTTCCTGCACCGGCCGCGCCTGGCGCAGTCTGGGTTTGAGCAGACGCAATGAGCGTCGAGCCGAACAGCGAGGTAACGACAAGAGCAGAGATTGCAAGTTTGGATCGCATCAGAAATGTCTCTCCGTAGAGGGTTACAAGACCTGTCCAAACCTCGGCAAGCGATTTGGTTCCGGTGCGTGACAAACATTGCGAAAATTTTATTTTCCTGAAGAACCATTCGTGACCTTTGCGCAACATCTGACACCTTACAAACATCCGTCACGTTCCGAACACAGGATTTGCGCAAAGCGGTTTCATTGGTTTACGTCGACTCGACGTATCACGAACGTCGAGCAAACCTGATAGGGGGATGTGCGATGTTGGTGGGGAGTCTCCAAGAGTCCTCGTTGCTCAAAATGCGAAGAAACGATGTCATTGCGGATCATCGAGCCTGAAAGACCCGGTTTCGAATCGCAGACTTTCGAATGCCCGAAATGCTATGACACCAAAACCGTGGTGACGCCGATATCTTCGGCAGCAGATGAATTTATCGCAGCTCCGGAATTGACGACGATAGCGCCTCGATCGTCACGACCGTTTCGTACGTCACGCGACCTGTGCAGCCGCTACCGGATATGAGACATTAAACGCGTAGCGTGCAGGATGAAGCGCAGCGATACCGTTGCAATTCTATGCAAGGTGATGGCGTCGCGAGTGCTCGACCCATACTATCGGCTGTCATTGCCGAAAGAGAGTGCGGCAATCTCGGAAGATTTCAGTCCCCTGCCCGTAACCGATATCCGATGCCGGTTTCGGTGAGCACGAATTGCGGGCGCTCGGGATCGGTTTCGATCTTCTGCCGGAGTTGACGCACATAAACCCGCAGATATTGCGCGTCGGTCAACTCGTCCCATAATTCCTTCAAGAGAAAGCGGTGGGTCAGCACCTTTCCGGCGTGCTGCACCAGCACGCGCAGCAATTCATATTCCTTCGGCGACAGTTTCACCTCGCGATCGCCGACCTTGACGATGCGGCGCACCAGGTCAACCGAGAGATCGCCGGATCGAAACACCGGACGCTCGCCGTGAACCTGCAATTGATGCCGCAGCGCCGCACGCATGCGGGCGAGTAACTCGTCCATCCCGAACGGCTTCGTCAGGTAGTCGTCGGCGCCGAGGTCGAGCGCCTGGACCTTGCCGGCCTCATCGCCGCGGCTGGACAGCACGACGATCGGAACGCTGTCATTGCGGCCGCGGATCATGCGCAGCAAATCATGGCCCTGGATATCGGGCAGACCGAGATCGAGAATAATCAGCGCGGGGTCCTGGGTCAGCGATTCCAGCGCGATCTTGCCGTTGGAGGCTTCCAGGATTTCGTAACCCTGCGTGCTCAGTCCCATCCGCAGCAGTTTGCGGATCGGGGGTTCGTCGTCGATGACCAGGACCTTGATCGGTGCAGCACTCATGCGGCGGTATCCAGTAAATTTGACGCCAGCGGGATCGGCAGCCGGATGGTCAGCATCGCGCCGCTCCGGTCGGTACGGTTGGTGGCGGAAATCGTGCCGTGCATCGCCTCGACAAAGCCGCGCGAAATCGCGAGTCCGAGGCCGGTGCCGGGGCGGACATGATCGCCCTTTTGCGCGCGATAGAACTTGTCAAACACGCTCTCCAGTTCCGCCGGCGGAATGCCCTCGCCCTCGTCGAGGATCTGCAGGGTGACATAATCCTTATCCTGCGACCCCCTGATCGATATCGTGGTGTCCGCGGGCGCATATTTGGCTGCATTGTCCAGCACATTGAACAGCACCTGCTCGAACAGCACCGCATCGAGTTCCAGCATCGGCAGCCCGGCAGCAAGCTCAAGCGAGATTTTATGGTGCACCAGAATCTTGCCGGCACGCCGCAAGGCGCTGCCGACGATTTCACCGACATCGTGCCGCGCCGTGTTCGGCACGACGGCGCCGGATTCCAGTTTGGTCATGTCGAGCAGATTGGCGATGAAACGATTGAGGCGCTCGGACTCGTCGATCACGGTCGCCAGCAGATCGCGCTTTTCGGTATCGCTCAGGCCGCTGGCGAGATCGCGCATCGTCGAGGCGGCGCCGAGCACCGAAGCCAGCGGCGTCTTGAGATCGTGCGAGATCGAGGTCAACAGCGCCGAGCGCAGCCGATCCGACTCGACGGTGCGCTTGACCTTGTCCATATCCTCGACCAGCAGTACCCGCTCGATCGCGAGCGCGCCCTGATCGACCAGGGCATCGAGCAAACGGCGCTGGTCCGGCGTCAACAACGGTCCTGACCTGTCGTCGTCGATGCCGATCACGCCGATCGGACCGCGTCCGGTCCGCATCGGCAGGAACAGGCGCTTGGCGCCGGGCAGCGTATCGGAGCCCCGCCCGGCCGGGCGGTCATGGCCCCATGCCCAGTTGGCGGCGGCGAGATCGGCCTTGTCGAGCTGGTCCTCGGGCGGATAACCCGCTTTCACGGTCAGGATGTCGTCTTCGGGCAACAGCAGTACCACGCGCACCTGGAGCATCAACGCCGTCTGGTAGGCGGTGGCCCACAACACGTCGTCCAGCGTTGCGGTGCCCGCGAGCTTCCGGCTGAAGGCGTAGAGCAATTCCGTGGTCCTCACCCTGCCGATCGCGGCGTCCGCCTGCGTACGCACCCGCGCTGCAACGTTGGACACCAGGATCGCGAGCAGCATGAAGAAGAAGAAGGCCGCGACATTGGTCGGATCGGTAATCGTGAAAGTGTAGATCGGCGGCAGGAAAAAGAAATTATAGCAAAGCGAGGCCGCGACACTGGCCAGCAACGACGGCAACAGGCCATAGCGAACCGCGACGCTGACCACGGCGGTGAGGAACACCAGGTCGACGTTCTCGATACCGAATATCGGCTGGATCAATGCGGCGGCGCCAAGACCGATCACCACGATCGCCAGCGCCATCAGATAGGGCTTGGGATCGAACGGCTCGGGTCGTTCCGCCGCGCGCACGGTCTTCCTCGGAACCGGGTCCGCCGCCAGTTCCTCGCCGGCGATCACGTTGACGCTGATATTGCCCGCGCGCCGCACAAGATCATGCACCACCGAACCGCGCGTGCTTTCGAACCACCAGGAGCGCGCCGATTTGCCGATGATGATCTGGGTCACGTTGTTGGCTTGCGCGAAACCGATGATGTCGTCGGCGATGCGCCGCCCGACGCCGGGGATCGTGAGCGCCTCCGCTCCCAGCGCCTCGGCCAGGCGCAACGTATCGGCCAGCCGGTCCCGTTGTTCGTCGGTCAATTGCAGGCTGCGCCGGGTCTCGATGCTGATGGCGGTCCAGGGCGCGTGCAGCCGGTCCGCCAATCGTTTTGTGTAACGGACCAGCCCGGCGGCGCGCGGGTCTTCGCTAAGACACACCAGGATGCGCTCGCCCGCCGCCCACGGGCCCGCAATCGCGTTGGCCTGCATATGTGTCAGCAGCTGCTCATCGACGCGCTCGGCGGTCCGCCGCAACGCCAGTTCGCGCAAGGCGGTCAGGTTTCCCGGCGAAAAGTAATGCTCGAGCGCGCGCTCGGCCTGTTTGGGGACGTAGACCTTGCCTTCCCGCAACCGCTGAATGAGGTCATCAGGGGTCAGGTCGATCAGTTCGATGCCGTCGGCGCGGTCGAACACCGAATCCGGCACTGTCTCGCGCACCCGCACATGCGTGATCTGCGCGACCACGTCGTTGAGGCTTTCGATATGCTGGATATTGACGGCGGTGTAGACGTCGATGCCGCGGGACAGCAATTCCTCGACATCCAGATAGCGTTTCGGATGACGGCTGCCGGGCGCATTGGTATGCGCGAGTTCATCGACCAGCGCCAGCTGGGGACGGCGCGCGATCAGCGCGTCGAGATCCATCTCCTCGATGATCTGATCCTTGTACTCGATGCGTTTGCGAGGGATGACTTCGAGGCCTCGCAGCAGCGCCTCGGTCTCGGCCCGCCCGTGGGTCTCGACCACGCCGACGACGACATCGACACCGGCCTTGATCCGGGCGTGCGCGCTCTGAAGCATCTCGTAGGTCTTGCCGACGCCTGGCGCGGCGCCGACGAAAATCTTGAGCCGGCCGGCCTGGCTGTTCTCGCGCCGGGCCGTCTCCAGCAGGGCTTCCGGCGAAGGACGTTGTTCGGGATCGCGGCGCTGCTGCTGGGCCATGCGGTCAATATAGTCCTCAGGGCGCGCCCGGCCTAGAGCGCGATGGGGTTGAGGCGTAGCAGCGATCGACCACTACTACTCCCTCTCCCCGTTCTTACGGGGAGAGGGTCGGGGTGAGGCGCTCTCTCGACACACCCAAACTCGGCCCCTCACTTGGATCGTGAGAGTGATCCGACCTCTCCACGCAAGCGGGGCGAGGTGACCGACCAAGGCATGCGCGCCTTCAACCAAAAACGATCACACCCTCACCGGGGTCATTTCCCCGCCGCCGCGTCCAATGCCAGATTGAGCGCCAAAACGTTAACCCGGGGTTCTCCGAACAAACCGCCAAGGCGGCCTGCGGTATTCTCCGTGACCAGTTGGCGGACGCGATCTTCCGGCATCTGCCGCGCCTTGGCTACGCGCGGCACCTGGAACAACGCCCCCTCGGGCGAGATATCCGGGTCGAGGCCACTGCCGGAAGTGGTCACGAGATCGATCGGGACCGGCATGGACGGATTCTCTGCCTTCAGCTTTTCGACATCTTCCTTGACCCGGTCATCGAGGGCCTTGCTGGTCGGGCCGAGGTTGGAGCCGGAGGAATTGGCCGCATTGTAGGGCGCCGGCACGGTCTTGGTCGAATCAGCCGGATCCGGCGCTGTCGTCGCCGAGGGCCGGCCATGGAAGTATTTGTCCTCCGTGAACTCCTGCCCGATCAGAGCGGAGCCGACCACCTTGCCGTCACGCTCGATCAGGCTGCCTTCCGCCTGCTTCGGAAAGATCACGCCCGCGATCGCGGTCACGGCGAGCGGATAGGCCAGGCCCGTGATCAGAGTCAGCAGGACCAGGATGAGGATGGCGGGACGAATTTCTTTCAACATGGTGTCTCTCCAGTATTTTCGTCATTGCGAGCAAAGCGAAGCAGGGCGGCAGAGGAGTGGATTGCTTCGTCGCTTCGCTTCTCGCAATGACGGCAGTGTTAAGCCAGATGCAAGGCGGCGACGACGAGGTCGATGGCCTTGATGCCGATAAAGGGAATGATGATGCCGCCGACGCCGTAGATCATCAGGTTGCGGCGCAACAGCGCGCCGGCCCCGATGGCGCGATACGCCACGCCCTTCAAGGCCAGCGGAATCAGTCCGATGATGATCAGCGCATTGAAGATGATCGCCGACAGGATCGCGCTTTGCGGGCTTGCCAGGTGCATAACGTTGAGCACCTGAGAGCTGCGGATAGAACGCCAGGAACATCGCCGGGATGATGGCGAAATATTTGGCGACGTCGTTGGCGATCGAGAACGTGGTGAGTGCGCCACGGGTCATCAACAACTGCTTGCCGATCTCGACTACCTCGATGAGCTTGGTCGGATTGGAGTCGAGGTCGACCATGTTGCCGGCCTCGCGTGCGGCTTGCGTGCCGGTGTTCATGGCGACGCCGACGTCAGCCTGTGCCAGGGCCGGCGCGTCATTGGTGCCGTCACCACACATCGCGACCAGTTTTCCCTTGGCCTGCTCGTCGCGAATGAGCTTCAATTTGTCTTCCGGTGTCGCCTGGGCGAGAAAATCGTCAACGCCTGCTTCCGCGGCGATCGCCGCCGCCGTCATCGGGTTGTCGCCCGTTATCATCACGGTGCGAATGCCCATGCGGCGCAATTCCGCGAAACGCTCGCGGATGCCGCCCTTGACGATATCCTTGAGCTGGATGACGCCGAGCAGGCGGTCGTCCTTGGCGACCGCGAGAGGCGTGCCGCCGGCCTTGGCGATTTCATCCGAGATCGTCTGGAGTTCACGCGCGGTCTCCGACATGGCCGGCTGCAGAGCGCGCGCAGCGTTCCCCGACGCCACCACGCGCGGCGCTCCGCCATAGACATAGTTCAGGATCGCATCGACGGCGCCCTTGCGGACCGACGACGCGCCGGCATCGACGCCACTCATGCGGGTTTGCGCCGTGAACGGAATGAAGGTGGCGTTGAGTTCAGCCATGTCGCGGCTGCGGATGCCGTATTTCTCCTTGGCCAGCACGACGATCGAACGGCCCTCCGGGGTCTCGTCGGCCAACGAGGCCAGTTGCGCCGCGTCCGCGAGTTCCTGTTCGGTCACGCCACGGATGGGGCGAAACGCCGTCGCCTGCCGGTTGCCGAGCGTGATGGTGCCGGTCTTGTCCAGCAGGAGCGTATCCACATCGCCGGCGGCCTCGACCGCGCGGCCCGACATCGCCAGTACGTTAAAGCGCACCAGCCGGTCCATGCCGGCGATGCCGATCGCCGACAACAACGCGCCGATGGTGGTGGGGATCAGCGTCACGAACAGCGCCACCAGGATCACGACCGAAATCTGGCCGCCGGCATAGGCGGCATAGCTCGGGATGGTGACGGTCGCGAACACGAAGATGATGGTCAGGCCCGCGAGCAGGATGTTGAGCGCGATCTCGTTCGGCGTCTTCTGCCGCTCGGCGCCCTCGACCAGCCGGATCATGCGATCGATGAAGGTCGAACCCTGCGCCGCGGTGATGCGGACGCGAATCCAGTCCGACAATACCTGGGTGCCGCCAGTGACCGCCGAGCGGTCGCCGCCGAACTCACGGATCACGGGCGCGGATTCGCCTGTGATCGCGGCCTCGTTGACCGAGGCGACGCCTTCGATCACTTCGCCGTCAGACGGAATATTGTCGCCGGCCTCGACCAGCACGATATCGCCGACCTTGAGGCTGGTGCCGGACACCAGCCGATAGGTCTTGTCGGATCCGGTCAAGAGCTTGGCCTGGCTCTCGGTGCGGGTTTTCCGCAGCAATTCAGCCTGCGCCTTGCCGCGGCCTTCCGCGACCGCTTCGGCGAAGTTGGCGAACAGCACCGTGAACCACAGCCACAGGATGATCTGAAAGGTAAAACCGAGCCCCTCGCCGCCCGTGACCACTTCGCGCAGGAAGATCACCGTGGTCAGCGCGGCCACGACCTCGACCACGAACATGACGGGATTCCTGACCATCAGCCGCGGGTCGAGTTTGGCGAAGGCCGATCCGATCGCCGGAAAGACGATTTTCGGGTCGAGCATTGCCGAGACCGGCACCTGCTTTTGCAGTTTCATGGTTTCCATGGAAGTTACTCCGAAAGAGCGATCAAAAGAGGGTGTTGGCGTTGCCAGCGAGATGCTCGGCGATCGGCCCGAGTGCGAGCGCCGGGAAGAAGGTGAGGCCCCCGATGATCAGGATCACGCCGACGACCAGGCCGACGAACAGGCCGCCCGTTGTCGGCAGCGTGCCGGCCGACGGCGGAATTGACTTCTTGCCCGCTAGCGAACCCGCCATCGCCATCGCCGGCACGATCATGAAGAACCGGCCGACGAACATCGCCACTCCCCCGGTAACGTTGTAGAACAGGGTGTTGCCGGTAAGACCCGCGAAAGCCGAGCCATTATTGCCGGTTTGCGAGGTGTAGGCATAAAGCACCTCGGTGAAGCCGTGTGGTCCCGCATTGGCCATCGAGGCCACCGCCGACGGCAGCACCACGGCTACGGCAGTCCAGCCCAGATACATCAGCGGCAGCACCAGGATCGCAAGCATCGCCATCTTGACTTCGCGCGCCTCGATCTTCTTGCCGACATATTCCGGGGTACGGCCGACCATCAGCCCGGCGACAAAGATCGAGATCACGACAAAGATCAGCATGCCGTAGAGACCGGCGCCGACGCCACCGACGATGATTTCGCCGAGCTGGATGTTGATCAGCGGAATCATGCCACCAAGCGCGGTGAAGCTGTCGTGCATGGCGTTGACGGCGCCGCATGAGGCCGCGGTGGTGATGACAGCAAACAGCGACGAGGCAATGATGCCGAAACGGACTTCCTTGCCTTCCATGTTGCCGCCGGAAAGCCCGAGTGCGTGGAGTGCGGTGGTGCCATTAGCTTCCGCCCAATACGTCACGGCGACGCCGGACAGGAACAGCACTCCCATCACGGCCAGGATCGCCCAGCCATGGCGCTGATTGCCGACCATGCGGCCGAACACATTGGTCAGCGCCGCGCCGAGCGCGAAGATCGAGAGCATCTGCACGAAGTTCGACAATGCCGTCGGGTTCTCGAACGGATGCGCGGCGTTGGCATTGAAGAAGCCACCGCCATTGGTGCCGAGCATCTTGATGGCGACCTGCGAGGCCACCGGGCCCACCGCAATGGTCTGCTTGGCGCCTTCAAGCGTCGTTGCATCGACATAGGCGCCGAGCGTCTGCGGCATGCCCTGCCAGACCAGGAACAGTGCGTAGATGATGCAGATCGGCAGCAACACATAAAGGGTGCAGCGCGTCACATCGACCCAGAAATTGCCGACGGTACGCATCGAGGAGCGCGAGAAGCCGCGGATCAACGCCACCGCCAGCGCGATGCCGGTCGCCGCCGACAGGAAATTCTGGTGCGTCAGGCCCAGCATCTGCACGAGATAGGACATCGTGCTTTCGCCGCCGTAGTTCTGCCAGTTGGTGTTGGTGATGAAGCTGATCGCGGTATTGAAGGAAAGATCTTCCGCAACAGCGGATTGCCCCGCCGGGTTGAACGGCAGCACGGCCTGGAGCCGCATCACCGCGTAAAGAATAAGAAAGCCGCCGACATGGAAAAACAGCATCGCGACCGTGTAGGTCAGCCAATGCTGCTCGCGCCGCTCGTCAACGCCACCGATCCAGTAAAGCGCCGGCCTCGACCGGTCGCAGGATCGGCGACAAGAATGTACGCTCGCCATTGAAGACGCGCGTCATGTACCATCCGAGAGGTTTGACCAGCGCGACGATGATCGCGCAGTACAGAAGAATTTGAATCCAGCCAATGGCGGTCATGGTGGTGTGCCTTCAAGTTTACAAGAGACAGTGCCGATCCCGGCCCCGGGCCGGTCTTTCAGCGGTCAGAACCGCTCCGGCCGCAGCAGCGCGTAGGTCAGGTAAAACAGCAATCCCGCGGAGACGAGACCGGCGAGCGTGTAATCGAAGATCATGATTGTGTTCCTCCAGAGCGTTTCAAACCAAAACCCGTCCCGCGCTGGCCGGACCGGTTGGCATGAAGAAAGGCGTCAGAATCTAAAGCCGCTCGCAGGCGTAGGTGTAACCGACAGCCAAGACGAAGAAGCCGAGCCCAAGGGCCAGCATGACGATGTCCAACATATGAATGCTCCTTCGCGTGCTCCGATAGAAATTATGGCGTATTGCGAGGAAGGCGGATTGCGATAGATCAAGCTGGATCGGAGCCGCAACCTGCGCCTTGACCGTATTGGTCGTCGTGAAGTGCCATTCGGCGCATATGTTTTCGAGGCGGCGGCCGTGGCGACGTTATAGGAATCTCATAAAGACGACGCGTTCCCGCCCGTCGTCTCCGCACCTACGCTGCCGATCGAGCCACCGGCTATTAAATGACTATATCTGACGGCTCCCTGATATCTCGAAATCCTATGCGGTCATGGATTGAATATTGCTGCGAAGCTTCAGCCGGCGTGTTCCAGCGAGAGGTATGAATTTTGCTTCGAAAACCGCATCAACTTTTGCTGAATGGCGCGATCGCGCTGGCCGGGATCGCGCTGACGGTGGCGGCCGTCAACTGCGGACCCGCGCGTGCGGAAGATCCGGATATCAGCAGCCGACGCGCCTCGCAGCGGACAGATTTCACTGACGCCGACATCAAGGACGGCTTCTTTAAGATCGCGTTTAATCCCGAACTGCAGCTCGGCGCTCCAGCGGAACGCGTGCGCAAATTCGATGAGCCGGTCAGGATTTTCCTGGACAGCAAAAGCAATATTGACCGACGCCCGGAGATCGCGGCGATCGTCGCCGATATCCGCGCTCATGTGAATCATCTCGATGTCGCCGTCACCAATGACCGTGAGGCCGCCAATTTCGTCGTCCGGCTTGTCGCGGCGCGCGATCTGGACCGGACCATTCGCTCGCTCTATGGCAGCGACAAAGCCAGGCGAATTCAACAGACCCTCCATCCGCAATGCCTGTCCGGAATTGGCAAGGATCAGCGCTATCGTATCCGCCGCGCCGAGGTGATCCTGCCAGTCGATGCCGGAGATTTTACCTTCTACGACTGTGCCTACGAAGAACTGTTGCAGGCGCTCGGCGCCATCAACGACGACCGTTCGGTCCCCTGGACCATGTTCAACGACGACGTTCAGATGGGATTCTTCGACGTCTACGACCAGTATCTTCTCAATATTCTCTATGACCCACGGGTTCGCCCGGGCATGACCAAGCAAGAGGTCAATGCGCTGCTGCCCGAGGTGGTGTCGACGGCGCGCACGTGGGTAGGCAACATCAATCTGCCACGCCACGCCGACACCCAGCCCCGGCCGGTCGAAAGCGATTAGCGCGGTTTCCCGTTCGGTCGAATTATTGCCACCGTTCCTGGTCTCGTGGTTCGAGACGCGCGCCGGACAGCGCAAGCTGCTGCCGGGTAAGACGCGCTCCTCACTATGAGGGATCAGATTAAAAGGGTCTTAAACCTAATCCTGAAGAGCATCGCGAAGCGATACGTCTTGAAGGATGAAGCGGAGCCGGGCGCTAGTGCTGCGAATACCTTTTCGCCGACGACGACGAATACTCGGTAATCGCGAAGTCGTTTCTAAGCGCCTGTCGATTGGCCTGGTGCCTAGCCGCAAGCTGAATTCGCGTAGCTGTATTTCGACGGCGCACTGGCCGACGCCCCCGCCTCGGCGCGGTTGCATACCAGTAAGGCTCCGGAAAGAATGGCGAGTGTTCCGGCGATGGTGGCGAGATGTTTGTACACGGCAGCCTCCATTTGGCTTGAGACAACCCAAACAGAACAAGCCTGAACGTTTCCTGGTCGACTATTCCGTCCGACGTCTTTTGGCGTCGCGTTGTCCCTATATGAAATGATGATCTCAACTTTTGGTAAGCGCAAGAAACAAACAGCAAATGCCCGAATTATGAGCAAGACATCTTCTGGGCCCAAAAACTAGCAATACTGTTTCGCTATTGTTTCCCGGCCGAACGGGCGGGTACCGGCCCGGGCCAGTACCAAAGCGCGGTTCTAGAGAAAACTGCCTTCTGCGGCCCCGTTCCGCTTATCAGAAAGGCCCTCATGGCCGGTCCATGGGGCACCCTCGGTGCAAGCCGGGGAGGCTTCCGCGGTGAGCGACCGGATGCGCCATTGGCGCATCACTCTCCCGGCGTTACTTCGCCGCCTTCGCTGGCTCGGCCGGGCGTGCCACGCCCCAGGGATCGTATCCCTGTTTTGGCGTGGGGATTCGATCCAGCGCCGCCTTGTAGGCCTTCTCGTCGACCGGCTGACGGGTCTCGGTGGAAGGAGCAGCATGGCTGCCTTTCCTCATCCCTTGCGGATAGGCCGGAAGCGTCAGCGATGAAATGATCCCCGCAACGATGATCGCCACCTTGATCGCTTTTGTCCCGCCGGTCATGCGCCTCTCCCTCGATTAGGCAGCCTTGTTGAAGAATCCTCACTTTACGGACCCCGCACAACTTGTCCAACCCATCCTGCATCCGCAAGCCCGGAGTGGAGGAAGATCAGGTTCAAATCGCCGACCCCGCGCTGCCAAAAGGGTAAGGATTGCTGTCATTGAATCCCCCCTGAATCTCCTCATATAAATGAAATGGGCGCTTGTTACTGCGACGCGATGAGAGATACCTTTTTGGACGAACTGATGCGGGAATGAGCAATGGCCGCCGACACGCATTTGCCGGCAAAGCAACTCAAAAAAGCCGATCCTAAACCATCTAGGCAGGTCTGGTTCGGAGGTGTGGCAGTACGCACGCTTTTCCTGATCATGCTGACGGTGATAACGGCGCGCGTCGCCAGCCCCCAGATGGAGCACATCTCGTCGATCTACGAAACACCGGGCGATCTCGTCCGGGTGCTGCTCGGTTTCGGCGTGTGTGCGTGGTTTATCGTCAACCTCTTCATCCTGCCCAAAGACCCCGGCGCCTACCGGACCTGGATGTATCTTGGTGTGATGATTTTGCCCCTCTCGTTGCTCTGCGCCTTCGTGGTTTGGTGAGCGCGTTAGCGCCTGAAAATTTTCTTTCACAGATTTGAGCGACGCAGAGGGTGTCCGGGCATCCGCTTATCGCTGAATTCAATACAGCCGTTTTGCTCACGACATTGGAGATTTCGGGGCTGCTGTCAGGGCAGGGCAGACGACGCCGCTATTTTGCATTCGCGGACCGGATGACCTCAGGCGCATCGCCCATGGCGCACTGGCGCCAGTCCGGCACGGTGCAGTTGACGGGCCAGGTTCCGCCGAGCGCCATGAACAAGGCGGCGGTATCGGAAAGACGATTGGCTTCCGTTTGCACGCGAACCACGGCCGCCGTCAGGTAAGTCTGCTGCGCGTTGAGGACGGCGAGCTGGTTGACCTGGCCCGCGTTCAACTGCTGCTGGACGATGTCGAGGCTGGCCTTGGCGGCAACCTCGGCCCGCAGCGCCGCCTTCATGGCGCGCGCATCCGCTTGCAGCGCCCGCAAGGCATCGGCAACGTTCTGGAATGCGGTGATGACGGCGGCGCGATACTGGGCTTCGGCCTGTTCGAGCCCGGCTTCGGCCGCCTTCTGCTTATTATACAGCGTGAAACCGTCAAAGATCGGCGCGGTGGCGCTCGCTGTCAGGGTATAGAATGCGGCTCCGGGCGTGAAGACTTGCGCGTAGTTGGGTGCCGCCGAGCCGCCATTGGCCGAGAGCGCGATATTTGGAAGCCGGGCCGCGATCGCCACGCCCACCAGAGCGCTGGCCGAATGCATGTTGGCTTCCGCCGCCCTCACATCGGGCCGCGCATCGACAAGCTTGCTCGGCAGGCTGATCGGCAGATTGGCGGGCAATTTGAGATGCGCGAGATCGAACTTCTGCGAAACCTCATCAGCGGCATACTGCCCTGCAAGGGATGTCAGCAAATCGCGCTGCTGGGCCAACTGCTTTTCGAGGGGCGGCAGCAGCTCTTCAGCCTGGGCGAGAGCCGCGTCCTGGGCGAGCACATCGGCCTGGGCTGCCTGGCCGAAACTTTGCTGACGCTTGAGGATATCAAGCAGGTTGCGCTCGATCGCGATGATGCGCTGGGTCGCCGCGATCTGTCCGCGCAGCGACGCCTCCTGGATCGCAGCCGTCACCACATTGCTGGTCAGCGTCAGATAGGCAGCCTCGAGCTGAAACAATTGCTGCTCAGTCACGGCGTCCAGATTCTCTACGGCTCGAAGGTTGGCGCCCCAGATATCCGGCACAAACGATACCGTCAGCTGGTTGGTTACGAGTGAGAACTGGGTCTGCGGTTCCGCCAATGGAACGGGCGGTACCTGGCTGGGGTTGGAGATCAAGAATTGTTGGGGCGTGGTATTGGCGGTGACTTGCGGAAAGAACAATCCGCGCTGGGCCAACGCGTTGTATTGAGCAACCTTGATCGCGGCCTCGGCTGCTTGCAGATTTGGATTATGATCGACCGATTGCTTGATGAGTTCATTGAGAAGCGGCGACCTAAACGCCGCCCACCAGCGCGCGGAAACGTCAGCGCCTGTGACAAAGTGCTGACCGGCGACATGCGGCGGGCCGTTTCCGGCATCCGGCGACGCCAGCTTCCCGTGTACGTAGCCGTCGACCTCGGGTTTGGCCGCGGGATTGAAATTCGGTCCCACCGCGCAGCCCGAAATGGCCATTGAAAGCACAGCGAGGACGGCCGTGCCGGCGAGTACACGGCGCTTGCGGTCATGCAGACGCTGATACGGCTTCCACCTAACCATCCGGATTACCCTCGACGGCCACATCGCCTTCCGTCTCGCTCGCGGTGTCTTCCCTGTCCCTCGAGAGAAATATCTTCCGAAGCGCAGGCGCCACCACGAGCAGCAGCAGCGGTCCGATGAACATGCCCCCCACGACGACGGTGGCCAGAGGACGCTGCACCTGGCTGCCGATGCCATGAGAGATCGCCGCCGGAAACAGCCCAACGCCCGCCGACAGCGCCGTCATCAGCATCGGCCGCATCCGTTGTTCGGCACCATGGAATACGGCTTCGGCGATGTCCATTCCCTGCGCCCGGAGTTCGCGGAAATAGGTGATATTGAGAATGCCATCCATCACGGCGACACCGAACAGCGAAATGAAGCCGATTGCCGCGGAGACGCTGAAATCAAGCCCGACGAAATAAAGAGCCATCAATCCGCCGCCGATCGCAAATGGAATACCGGCAACCGCCAAAAGGCTATCGCGCAACGAATTGAACAATCCATACAGCAGGACCAGGATCAACAGCAGCGTGATCGGAACAACGACCATGAGCCGCTGCTTGGCGGCCTGCAGACTGTCGAACTCGCCGGCCCAGATGATCCGATACCCGTTCGGAAGCTTGATGGCCTTGGCGACCCGCTCCTGGGCTTCCGCGACAGTACTGCCGAGGTCGCGGCCACGGACACTGAACTTGATCGGAATGAAACGCTGGCTGCGCTCGCGGTAGATGAACGAAGCCCCGGTGTCGAGTGTGATATCCGCAAGCTCACTCAGCGGCACGTAGCCGTTGATACCGGACGGCGTTGTATAGCTGACCTTGACGGTCTTGATGGCGTCGATGCTGCTGCGGTACTTGGGATCGAGTTTGACCGCCAGGTTGAATTGCCGGTCCCCCTCCAGGATAGTAGTCGCGGTGGTGCCGCCAAGGGCAGCCTGGACAACGGTGTTGACGTCGCCGGTGTTGAGGCCATAACGGGCAGCCTTTTCGCGATCGACCTTGATATTGAGGTTGGGCTGCCCCAGCAGGTGGAATATTCCGAGGTCGGCCACGCCCTGAACCTTTGCCATCTCGGCCATCACCTGGGTGGCGAGCTGTTCCAGCGTCTGAAGGTTCGGCCCGACAATTTTGACCGAATTGGCGCCCTTCACGCCCGACAGCGCTTCCTCGACGTTGTCCTGGATGTATTGCGAGAAATTGAACCCGATCCCGGGCAATTCCTCTGCGAATTCCTTCTGCAACTCTTCCGTCAGCTTTTCCTTTGTCAGGTTCGCCGGCCACTCGTCGAAGGGCTTGAGCGGCGCAAACAGTTCGACGTTGGAGAATGGCGAGGCATCGCTGCCATTGTCGGGGCGGCCATGCTGCGAAACCACCGTGATAACCTCCGGGTGCCGGAGAAGGATCTCGCGCATTTTACCGGTGACGGCGGTCCCCGCGTCGAGTGACATCGTCGACGGCATCGCGGCCCTGATCCAGAAGTTTCCCTCCTCCAGTGCAGGCAGGAATTCGCTGCCGAGCCGGGATGCTGCCAATCCGCTCAGGCCAAGGAAGACGAGCCCGACAATCACGGCAACCTTGAGGTTGCCGAGCGCCCAGCGGAGCACGGGCGTATAAGTCCTGCGCAAAGCGCGCACGATAACCGTTTCGGTCTCCTCGATGTGCCTGGGAAGCAGCAAGGCCGCCAGAACCGGCGTAACCGTGAAGGTGGCGAGCAGTGCACCGGCCAGCGCATAGCCGTAGGTGCGCGCCATCGGTCCGAAGATCTGGCCCTCGACCCCCTGCATGGTGAACAGAGGCACGAACGCTGTGACCGTAATGGCCGCCGTAAAGAACACGGCTTTGTCGACCTGCAGCGCGCTGACAAAAATGATCCGCAGCCGCTCCGTCCACCGCTGGCCTGAACTGCCCGTTGACTGCGCCGACGTCGGATCAGAACCCCAATAACCCTCGGAAAGATGCTGAAGCAGCGTTTGCCGATGCTCCGGGTTGGATTGGAAGTTTCGATAGATATTTTCCATCATGATCACGGCCGAGTCGACGATGATGCCGAAATCGACCGCGCCGAGCGAAAGCAGGTTGGCGTCTTCGCCCTGCAGCACCAGGATGATGATGGCAAAGAACAATGCGAACGGAATGTTGGCGCTGACGATGATGGCGCTGCGAAGATCGCCCAGAAATATCCATTGAATAAAGAACACCAACAGACAGCCGAAGATCAAATTGTGAATGACCGTATGCGTGGTGACGCCAACCAGCGTGCTGCGATCGTAGTAGGGAACGATCTTGACCCCGGCAGGCAGGCTGCCGTCGGAATTGAGTTTTTCAACCTCGGCCTGGATCTTTGGGATGATGTCGTTGGTGTGCTGGGTCCGCCCCATCACCACGATTGCGGTAGCAACATCGTCGTCATGATCCCTGCCCCCGATCCCGAGGCGCGGCACAAAGCCGACGGAAACGGTCGCGACGTTCTTCACCTGGATGGGAAGGCCGTTCGACTGACTGAGGACGATGTTCTCGATGTCCCGGACCTTGTAACCCTTTGTGACATCGTCGGCGCCGCCACTGTCGACCAGTCCGACGCCGCGGATATTGACCGACTGCTGTCCGATCGTGATCTCACGGCCGCCGACATTGATGTTGGCGTTGCCGAGCGCCGCAATGAGTTGCGGGATCGTGATGTTGTAGGCTTCCAGCTTTTGCAAATCGGCATCGACATTGAATTGCTTGGTGGTGCCACCCCAGGCGTTGATCTGCACGACGCCGGGAATCGTCAGGAAACGACGAGCGACGACGTAATCCTGCAATGTCCGCAGATTGGTCAGTCCAAAATGCGGAGGACCGACGAGCTGGTAGCGGTAGATTTCGCCAACCAGGCTGGACTGCTGAATTTGGGGAACCTGATTGCCCGGCAGATTGACGTTTTGCTGCAGGCTGACCGACGCCTGCGAGAGCGCGAAATAGAAATCGACCCCGTATTTGAAGGTCACCCGGACAAACGACAGGCCGTAGAATGAGGTCGAGCGAATATTGACGACGCCGGGCGTCGGATAGAGCCCCACTTCCATCGGGATGGTGTAGTACTTCTCCATCTCCTCGGCAGACAGGCCCGCCGCCTGCGCGGTGATTTCAAGAATGACCGGGGCTGGATTGGGATACGCTTCGATATTGAGCCGCGAAAATGCAACAAGTCCGGCAGCGCAAAACACCACAAGACCCAGGACAATGATCGCACTGCGCGTCAGACCGAACTCAAGTAGAGACTTTATCAAGTGCCCCCGCAGCGTATCTTGGATTAACGAGCATTTTGTTTGACGAGCCCTATTAACGGGCCATTTTTAACGAGCGTTTTAATGAACCTTGGCCCGGTCAACCAGCATCGCCCAACAATAGTTTGTTGCTCAGAAATACCGCGCCATCGGTGACAACGGTTTCTCCCGGCGAAAGGCCCCCCAGGATCTGGTCCCAGCCATCCTGTTGCAGGCCGATTGTGACGGTTCGCTTGGTGAAACGGCGCCTGTCGCTGGTGACCCACACCGTCATCGTCCCGTCACCTTCCCTGACCACGCCTTCGGCAGGCACCGCGAGGGAATGAGCGACATCTCCGACATGAGTGACAAAGCTGGCGAACATTCCCGACCGGAGCTGATGCTGCGGGTCATCGATTTCAGAGCGGACCAACTGCCGACGGGTATTCGGGTCAATCGTCGAACCTACCGTCGTCACGCGCCCTCTGAAGACCGTGTCGGGATAGGCCGGCACCCTGACCTCGACATCCTGACCGATCTTGTAAGCCGGCGCATCCGTCTCGATGACATTCGCCAGCATCCACATCGTCGACACATCGGCGACGGAATACGGCGGCGATGTGCTGTCCGGCTGGGTCAGCAACCCGGGGGCGGCGTTGCGCGCGACAATCTTGCCCGAGATCGGACTGAGCACCCGCAAGGTAGAATCGACCTTGCGCATGTCGACGACCTGATCGATCTCGGCATCGGTCTTGCCAAAGATACGGACCGCATCCCTCCCGGCCTTGTAGTTGCCTTCCGCGGTCTGCTGATCCGAAGTCGACTGATCGACATCCTTCTGCGCACTTCCCCCCGCCTTCAACAAATTGGTCGCGCGCGCCAGCGTCCGCTTCTGCAATTCGAGCACACCGGCCGCCGCGAGCAAGGTTGATTCCGCCTGCAACAGATCGGGACTGTCGATCGTGAACAGGACGTCGCCGGCCTTGACATCGTCCCCAATGTTGAAGTTCGCCTTGAGGATTTTTCCGGGATACTGGGAGAACACCTGGACCAGCAAATTTTCGTTGAAGCCGATGGTGCCGACGGCGGTCTTCAAAAGCGCGAAATCACGCGACGACAACCGGACCGATCTTGAGCGCGGCGGCCTGCTTCTCCGATAGATCGAGAGATTGCATATCGGCGGTTTTGTCGGATCCAGACGGAGCGGTTTCGATGGAAGCGGTTTGTTCTTTTCGTCCCGCTTGACCATCGGCGGGCCCGAACAAACTTCTGCCCCAGAATAGCCCGGCTCCGACGAGCACGATCAATGCGAGAAACAACGCACGAGAGCGTCTCGACAGGCTTCCGAAAGTATTCACGTAATTACTCCGGCAAATCGATGGTTAGGCGAATAAGGACACCATCGGTCTCTAGTCATTTGACGTTGCAAACTCTATGCCACGACGCTTACACGTGCCTTACACCGATCCTTACTGCTTTGTCGCGCTCGATTATTCCGAGCTTGTTGACACGCAATAAAACGCGCTTCGCTTATTCTCAATGCAATTGAGGAAGAAAACAGCAATGCTATTTTTTCTCTATTTAACCGCTTCATTTGCTTCGGAAAACCAAATTCCGGATGCCGCAATCACCTCCAGCGAGCTTATTTCCTCTTCGAAAAAAATGATCCTCCCGGTCAATTGTCTGCACGATATCTTCGGCCATAAAATTTACTGACTTGCGAGAGATCGCGGCTGCATTCACCGGCAGGACGCTACAGCCTTATCGGTTCTGATTGAATTCAGAACCGGGCTTTAGTCTTTTGTTTCGACGCGTTTTCTTCACCCGAACCGGTGTCCACTTCGCTCGAAAACGCTCTCGTCTGATCTCGCGCGCTACCTGTCGAGCTTGCTCAATGATCCAGGCGAAATGACAGACTTGTCGAGACCAGCACCAAGGCATCACGGACACTGATGGCCGGATGCATCAAGCGTCCAAGATGCTATTGGCCCGATGGCGTGCGAAGCCCGTGCCAGGCGTCCCGCACCTGATGATAATGAACCTCGGGCAGATAATCCGGCGTGTTGAGATTGAGGACATGAACGTCGAGCCGTCCGACGGCACTCAGCAGCGTGTAGGATGCGATCACCCGGTCACGCTGGCTTTGAATTAATCTCGTGCGCGCGTTCGTCAGATCCTGCTGGGCATTGAGGACATCGATCGTGGTGCGTTGTCCTCCCGCAGCCTCGCGCCGCACCCCCTGGAGCGCGATGCCGGCCGCGCGCATCTCGGACTCTGCCGCCGTGAGCGCGATCTTCGTTCCCTCATTGCTCACCCATGCGCTGGCGACTGCGGTTTGCGTCTGGTTTCTGATCTGCTCGAGCACCAGGCGGCTCTGCGATGCCAACTCCTTGGCTTGCCTGGTTTGCGAAGCCGCGGTGCCACCGTCGTAAATCGGTACGTTGAGCTGGCCTAATACCGAGGCTTGATCGGTGGCGGCGGTAGTCAGCGTTGGATCCGACTGAACAGCCCGGCTGGCGCTTGCCTGCATTGAGACGGTCGGCAGCAGGCTGCTTTCCGCGACACTGATGGTGGTTTGAGCGACGTCAACGTCGTAGCCGGCGCCGAGAACTGCGGGATTTTCGTGCTCGGCCGCTTGCGTCGCCGCGGCAAGTGCATTCGGTGAAAGGCCGTCGACCGTGGAGGCCGCCACCAGTTGAGACGGAGCCTGGCCGATAACCTGCGCGTAGGTCGCCTTGCTTATCGCGAGCACGACTTCCGCCGCGTTGAGATCGGCCAGCCCCCGGCTGAGCCGCGAATTCCGCCTGCGCCGTGTCGGTCGGCGTCACGTCGCCGGCATCGAGGCGCCGCTTAGTTGTGGCCTGGATTTCACGCAGCACCGCAACATTGGTGCGCTGCGCCTCCACCAGGGCTTGATTGGCGAGCACGTTCATATAGGCCGTCACGGCATCGAGCAGCACGCCCTGGCCGACATTACGCAGCGCTTCCCGCCCCGACTTGACCTGAAACTCCGCAACACGAACGCTGTTGGCGGTCTTGTTGCCATTGTACAGAATCTGGCTGACCGTCACGCCGATGGTCCATGGACGCAATGTTGCGCTCTGTACGGTGTTGTCGGGTAACAAGTTGCGAACCGCCTGCAGCCCCGCACCCAGGCTCGCCACAATCTGCGGCCGATAGCCCGCCAGCGCCTGCGGCACATTTTCATCAGTCCCGCGTTGCCGGGCTCGCTCCGCATTGAGTTGCGGATTGGTCTGATAAGCTTTCACAAGCGCCTCCTGGAGCGTCTCAGCCGCGGACAGATCGATCATCGCCAGATTGGCGAGCGTCACCACGCACGGCATCAGCCAGGCGAAGTGGGATCCCTTTCTTCGGGAATCCGGAGCGCATCTGACAGCGACGTCACTCACACAATCTGCCTCGACGGTCACAATGGCCTCTCATTCCGCAGGCGCCAGATGGCCTTCCGAGGCCAGATCCGGCCGGGTCCGCCGCGAGAACATCGAAATCAGGGCGGGCAACGTGATGAGGATAACAACAGGCGCAAGCATCATGCCCGCCACCACCACGATCGCCAACGGTTTTTGCACCTGCGATCCGATTCCGGACGACAGCGCCGCCGGAAGCAATCCAATGCCGGCGACCACGCAGGTCATCAGCACCGGCCGCAGTTGAAGTTCCCCGGTACGCAGGATCGCCATGCCGCGCTCCATGCCCTCATCGATGAGCTGGTTGTACTGGGAGAGGATAATAATCCCGTCCATCACCGAGATACCGAACAGCGCGATGAATCCGATCGCGGCGGAAACGCTGAACGGGATGCCGGTCACCAGCAGCCCGAGAATACCGCCGAATACCGCCATGGGAATCACGCTCATGGTCAGAACCGTGTCGATGACGGATGCGAAATTGAACCAGATCAACATCGCAATCAGCGCCAGACTGATCGGCACCACGATCGACAACCGCTTGATCGCGTCCTGCAGATTGCCGAACTCACCGACCCACTCGACGCGAGAGCCCGGAGGCAACTGCACCTGAGCTTCAACCTTTTGCTGCGCTTCCCGGATGGCGCCGCCCAAATCCCGTTCGCGCACCGAGAACTTGATCGGGAGATAGCGCTCCTGCTGTTCGCGGTAAATGTAGGCCGCACCCGAAACCAGTTTTATCGTCGCCACCTCGCTGAGCGGAACCTGGGTGATGCCGTTCGGCCCCTGCGCCCCGATCCGCAAATTCTGGATGGCCTCCGCGCTCCTGCGGTATTGCGGCGCCAGACGGACAATGATCGGGAAATGGCGGTCGCTGCCCGGCTCATAGAGGTCGCCGGCGCTGTCGCCTCCAATCGCGGTGCGGATGGTGGTGTTGATGTCGCCGGGCGAAAGGCCGTAACGCGCCGCACGTGCGCGGTCGATATCGATCTGGATGGTCGGCTGGCCGAGCGAGGTGAAAACCGCGAGATCGGTAATTCCCTGCACCGTGGCCAATACGGATTTGATCTTGTTGGCGGTGTCGGTCAGCGCCTGCAGGTCGTTTCCGTACAGCTTGATCGAGTTCTCCCCTTTCACGCCGGACACCGCTTCAGAGACGTTGTCCTGAAGATACTGCGAGAAGTTGAATTCGACGCCGGGAAATTTTTCCTGCAATTGTGCCAGCAGCTTGGCGGTCAATTCATCCTTGTCTTCCCCCTTGGGCCAATCCTTCGCAGGCTTGAGGGGCGCGAAAAACTCCGCGTTGAAGAAGCCTGCCGCGTCGGTACCGTCGTCGGGCCGGCCGTGCTGGGAAACCACCGAAACCACTTCCGGCCGGGCGGCAATCAGCTTGCGCATCTCGTTGACGTAGGAATTGCCTTCCTGAAGCGAGATCGTCGGCGGCAGTGTCGCCCGGATCCAGAGATTGCCCTCCTCCAGTTTCGGCAGAAATTCCAGACCGAGCATACGAACGGCGACAACCGTCATGATGATCAGCGCCGCTCCTCCCAGCAGCACGATTCGTCGGTTGGCCAGCGAGCGCGCCAGCACCGGCATGTAAAGGCGGTGCAGGAAGCGCATGATGAATGTTTCGGTTTCCCTGACGCGCGCCGGCAGGATGACGGCACACAGTGCGGGGGTGATTGTAAAGGTAGCCAGCAAACCACCCGCCAACGCGTAAGCATAGGTACGCGCCATCGGACTGAAGATATTTCCTTCGACGCCGCTCAGGGTGAACAACGGCAGGAACGCGGCGATGATGATCGCGGCGGCGAAGAAGATCGACCGGGACACGTCGGACGCCGCCGCGAGAATGGCATGGTGCTTGATGTCCATGAGTATCCTGGCGGAACTGGCGGTCTGCTCGCCCTCCGGGGGGAGGACGGTGTGCGCTAGCCGCCGGAAGATCGCTTCCATCATGATGACGGTGGCATCGACGATCAGGCCGAAATCGATCGCACCCACGGATAACAGATTGGCCGACTCGCCGCGCAGCACCAGGATGCTGACGGCAAAGAACAACGCGAACGGAATCGTTGCGCCCACGATGACCGCACTGCGCAGGTCGCCCAGGAACAGCCACTGCAGGACCACGATCAGCACAATGCCGAGCACCATGTTTTCCAGCACGGTCTTGGTGGTGGTCTCGATCAGGTCCTTTCGATCGTAAATGCGTTCGATCCGCACCCCGGGCGGGAGGATGGTGGAGTTGTTGATGTTCGCGACCAGTTCTTCGACCCTGGCGATGGTCGGCGAGCTTTGCTCTCCACGCCGCATCAGGACGATGCCCTGGACGATATCGTCGTCCTGATCCTCGCCGGCTATTCCCAGTCTCGGCTGCTCGCCGACCGTGACCTCGGCCACGTCCTTGACCAGCACCGCGGTTCCGCCATTCGACGAAATCATGGTGTTGGCGAGACTATCGATGGAACGGATCAGGCCGACGCCGCGAACAACCGCGGACTGCGAACCCAGGTTGACGGTGTTGCCGCCGACATTGATATTCGAATTACTCACGGCCTGCAGCAGTTGCGGCAGCGTCAGTCCATTGGCCACCAGCTTGTTGAAATCAACCTGAAGCTCATAGGTCTTGGTCCGGCCCCCCCAGCTGGTGACGTCGATCACACCAGGCACGACCTTGAACCGGCGCTGCAGGACCCAGTCCTGCAACGTCTTGAGATCAAGCACCGAATAGTTGGGCGGACCGACCAGGCGATAACGATAGATTTCGCCGATCGGACTGAGCGGTGAAATCTGCGGCTGGGCATTGTTCAACAACGGCGCAAGTTGAGACAGCCGGTTCAACACCTGCTGCAGCGCCTGATCGTAGGTGTAGTCGAACGAGAATTGCAGTTTGACGTCGGACAATCCGTAGAGCGAAATCGTTCGGATGACCTTGAGATTTTTTATGCCGGCGACCTGCGTTTCCAGCGGAATGGTGATGTAGCGCTCGATTTCCTCGGCCGAAAGCCCCGGGCTCTGAGTGACGACATCGACCATCGGAGGCGTCGGATCCGGATAGGCCTCGATGTTCAGTTGCTGAAACGCGATCAGTCCGCCGATGATCACGGCGGCGAACAGCCCCAGCATCAGGAACCGACGGCTGACAGCAAAGGCGACGAGACGGTTCATTCGATCCGGATTTGTAAGCGCTACGTTGAGATGAATTAGCTACCTGAGGCCGCCCGATCGATAAACAGACTGCCTCTGGTGACGATTTTTTCTCCAGCCTTCAGGTTGGTTCGGACTTCGACGAGATCGCCGTTCGTCAGGCCGGTCTGGACATTGCGAAGTTCGATCGACTTGTCGTCATGGGCGACCCACAGGCGCACACGCTCGCCTTCATAGATCAGCGCCTGTTTTGGCACGCCAACCGAAGCATGATCGCCGCCCGAATAGATCGTCACATTGGCGAACATCTCGGGCTTGAAGACGCCGTCCTTGTTATCGATGGTCGCGCGGACCAAAAGCCGGCGCGTCGCCGGATCGATCGCCGGCGCGACGTAGTCGATGCGCGCCTTGAACTGGCTACCCGGCATGGCCAGCAGCGAGAATGTGATCTCCTGGCCGACGGCCACCCCGGACGCCTCGGTCTCCCGCACAAAGGCCAAAAGCCACACCGTGGAGAAATCGCCGATCACGAATACCGGATCGCTGGAGCCGCTGCTGATGAACTGACCCGGACCGACCTTGCGCTGGACGACCGTCCCCTCGATCGGAGAATTGATCGGCGTGTCGGCGCTGATTTGACGGGTTTCCTGAAATGACGCGATCTGTTCTTCGGAGCGGCCGAGGATTCTCAGCCGGTTGTGAGCGGCTTCCAGCGCCGTCTCGGCCGAGCGCACGTCATTTTGCGCTGTCGTCAAATCACTCTGCGACTGTTGCCAATCCTTGAGTGGAACGGCCTTGCCGACGTAGAGGTCATTGGCCCGCTTCTCGACAATTTGCGCCAGATTGAGCTTGGAACGCGCGCTGTTCAAGGCGCTCAGGGCCGTGATGAAATCGTTTAGCCCCTGAACGGTATCGGCAGCCTCGACAACGAACAGCGGCTGCCCGCGCTCGACCCTGTCGCCTGGCTTTACCAGAAGCTTGGTCACGCGCCCCGCGAAGGGCGAGAATATCGGCGTGGAGCTGTCTTCGTTGACCGCTATCTTGCCTTCGGTGGCATGCTCGGCCCGGAACACGCGCTCGGTGACCGGTTCAACGGTAAGACTGGCCCATTCCGCAGCGGTCGGCACATAGCGCGGAAGTTCGGCTTTGACGGCACCCGTGGTTTCCAGGGATTTGGCGTGCGGAATCAACATCCGCGTAACGCCAAACGCGCCCAGGCCCACCGCTGCAGCGACCGCGAGCAGGAAGGCCAGCCGGCGCGAGATTCGATACGTCGCGGCTGTCATATTGAATTTGCGCCCATTGACCTAAACGACCCCGTTTGTCCTTGTGAAGACGAGGCGTGCAGGTGTCAATTCCCCGATTTTTCGACCTGCCCCCGGGCCAAATCGGCGTTTTTGGCGCGCTACAGTAGCGTATCGGTCCGAGCCGAGTCGACCACTACTGCAAGGCGACGTAGCTTTGGCCGCGGCACAGCCTTACACCAACCTTACGCCACCCCAAAAACAGCCGAATCTCCAAAGAGCCCTCAGATCGGCCGAGATATGCTTCTGCGATCTCGACCCAGGCAAGCTAAAGCGAAAGTTGTAGATAAGCAGTGGGCCACTTGACCCTCAACTTCAAAGCGTGGCCATGTGCGGAAGGGTCAAGGCAGCTTCCCGACCCGGATCACCTACTGACCCGACCACATCGGAGATTTCGGGCCGCCGTAATAGCGCATGGTGGCGGGCCTCGTGGTCTCGTGAATCGAAGCGCTCAGGATATATTTTTCCAGCGAATGCCGCGCGACATGCCCCCTGTGGTTCGCGACGGCCTCGCCGCAGAACCCGGTGGTCAAAACCACCATGACAGCCAGGCCCACCAAGGCCACCCGCGCATTTCCAGCAATCACGTTGATCATATCATTATCCAATCTGCATCCACTCACTGGCCTGACCACATCGGCGATTTCGGGCCGCCGTAATAGCGCAGCTGATCGCTACCGCCGGCGGTCTGCGATGTTGCGGCTCCCATATCGCTGACGCATCCCGCAACCGCGGCGCAAAGCGCCGCGACTGCAACGAAGGTCGCGATTGTTTGCCTCAGTGCCGAAGCCGTCATCACTGCTGCCCTCCAGGAGAGAGAGCCGATCGGCTGATGCCGATCCGCTCAGGCGATGTCTCAATATTTCGCGACGACAGGGCTAGCCACGCCAAAGCGATAGTTCAGACCGAACTTCAAAACGTGCTCGTTGTTATTGAAGGCGCCGAAGGCCGCGAGCGCAGCAGGCGTCACGAACGTACTGTTTCCGAAGTCGTAATACTGATACTCGAATTTGCCCGACCAGTTCTGGGTGAACATATATTCGATACCCGCACCGACGGTGAAGCCATCTCTGCGGCTGCCATCCAAACCGAACGCAGTGGGCGGACCGCCGAGTCCAAGTGTCAGGCTTTGACGATTGTCGGAATAGGCATAGCCGCCCTTGGAGTACAATAGCGCGGGCCCGACGACATAACCGAGCCTGCCTGTCACAGAACCAAGTGCGCGCTCATCGTTACTGTATGTAAAGCCGCCGGGAAAGTTTACGGCGGTATTGTTGCTCGAGAGCCAGCTGTACTGGCCTTCTATGCCCACGACCCAATGCGGCGAAAACTGGTAATCCGCGCCTATCTGCACGCCGGCGAGATATTGGCCATTCGAAGTATCACCGGAGGTGGGGTCAACGATGCCTCCGGTTATGGCTCCGCCAGCGTGGGCGCCAATATAGAAACCGGTCCAATTGTAGACCGGCGCAGCCATGACAGGCGCTTTGGTGTAGGGCGCAAGATCGGCGGCGAGCACCGGCTCACTCGCGCAGAGCGCCACCAGAGCTACGGTACCCAGCAAGATTTTTTTCATCGGCATGTTCTCAATCCAAGGTTAGAAGCGAATGGGTTCGGGCGAACCTCAATATTTTGCAACGACTGGTCCGCCGCCGAACTTGAAGTCCAAGCCTACCGTTACAACCGAATAAGTATTGTTGACGGTGTAGGGGAGCTGACCGTTCGGCGTGAAAAGCGGCAATCCGGGCCGGCTGTACGCGCCAAAATCGTAGTAGCGATATTCAATCTTGCCGATCAGATTGTTGGTCAGCGCGTAGGCGATACCGCCGCCGGCAGTCAGTCCACTCCTGTGGTTGGAAAACTGATCGATGCCGAGTACCGGATCGGTATTGGTGTGCTGCAGATCGCCGTAGGCCCAGCCACCGGTGAAGAACATCAGCAAACGGTCGACGGTGAAGCCACCCCGTGCGCGAAGCGTACCGCCCCAGCGAAGGTTGGTCGCATCATTCGAGCCCAGCGCAAAGTTGTCGTCGCCCTTGATGTTTGACCAGAACGCATCGCCTTCGACACCGACCAGGTAACTTCCGCTCTGCACGTTGTAGCCAGCTTCTCCACCGGCCAAACCGCCCTTTGATGAATAGTTGACCGTGAAATCCGCATTGCCGGCAGGACCGAGTGCATTGTTGAGATTGTGATTGCCGTATCCGCCGCCGCCGAAAACGCCAACGTAGTAACCGGACCAGTCATAGAGCGGCGCCGCTATTGCCGGAGCCTTCGAATAGATGGGCAGGTCGGCACCGAAAGCCGGTGACAGCAGACCCAGCACACCGATCGAGACGGTGGTGAGAAGAACCCGTTTCATTGTTATCCCCTGTCGAATTGTTCTGATGAAATGTCCGACGACTTAGGCCGCCAGAACCCTTCCAGGCTTCAGAAGTGAATGATGATGTCCGCCGCACCGATGAGAGCGAAATTCTTGTTCGGGGCAATGCCGAGATTCGAGTTGCCATTGAATGCGTTCGCATCGAGCGACCTGTAGTAAGTCACCTCAGGCCGGATCTCGATCTGCGGCGAGAACCAGTGTTGCCAGCCGATACCCGTCTCCACATATCGCGTTTTGGTACCCGTTCGCTGACCCTGCTCGTCGTCATAAAACTCGGCACGATAGGAAATATTGTCCAGCGGGCTCGCCTTGTAGTTCAGGTAGGCGACATAGGTTTGCACCGACGCCGTACAGCTCAGCACAGCTGCGTTGTTGCATTGCGCGAGGCCCGGTGCGTTGAAGGGAACAAACTGCGGCGAGAACGGCGTTCCTCCGGCCGCCACAATGGCGAGCGCAGCGGGATTGAGTGCATTGGGCACGTTATTTTCGTGAAGATTGTAAGTCTCGAACGAGATGTGCCACTGGTCGTTGAACTTGTGATAATAAGTCAAGCCAAACCATTGCAGGTTGTTGTAACCCCATTGGCCTCCATTGATGGCGTCCGCAACGATATTGATATCGTCTTTGCCGCTGTCACTGGTCCAGCGCACACCGAAGGTAACGCTCGGCGTAGCGCCGGGATCCTTCGGCATCGTTGCACCTGGATAAAGCGGGTTCGGGAAAGGATTCACCATCGTCTTTCCCTCATTCCACGGCAACGTATCGCTGCCGACACTGTAACCTACCTGGAACATCCAGTTCTTGGTCGCCGCGAGAGTCGCCTGAATGCCCGTGTTCGTATAATTGTCGAACGTGTAGGTCATCGAATGGGTGTACATGTAGTTGTTCGGCGCCAACTGCGCCTCGATGTCCGGGATCGAAATGAAGCGTCCGAACCGGAGCATAAGGCCTTCCAAGACCTGCGGAATGAACACCTCGCCGTAGGCCATCGGTACGTCGTATCCGTAATTCTTGTTTTCGTTTAAGAGCTGATAGCTCCATAATCCGTAGGCCGTGGTGTAGCGATAGTTCTCGCCGTAGATCGGCGCGATCCGGAAGCCCCAGTCGACGTGATCTTTCTGAACCGTGTCCGGCAGACGCTCGAAATAGATAACCGCCTGATCGAGTTGCACGGTGTTCGGATTGTAGTCGTACGCCGCAGGCGCGTTACCGCCGCGCACGGTGTTGGAACTGAAGTTGCCGCCGGCATTGATCCAGCCATAGATTTGAATGTGGGAGTCGCTGAGCGCCTGACCCGCAGCCGTATTTCCAAGCGCCGCCATCAACGGGCTGTCGATCGAACTCGCCCGTGTTACGCCCAGGCTTGTCGATCCGCCGTAGGGCCATTCGGTGAAAGGATAAGGAGGAACGCTTGCGGGTGTCTCCGGCCAATAATCGCGGCGTCCCGGAGGCGCCTTGGGATCGGCCGGCGCAGCGTCATGGCCCCACTCGAGCCTGTAGTAGTTGACGAGGCGCTCCATGAACGAGGTGCCGAGGTAAGCGTCGAGGCAGGAATAATTCTTGTAGGGATCGCCACCGTTTATGCATGCGGACGATTTTCCCGGGAGGGACGCATCTGCGGCACTGGCGGCGTTGATCACGCCCATTGCCGCCAACGAGACACCCGCCAAAAGAAGTCTTTTCATAATCTTGCCCCAAGCTGTGGTTACAGGGCGCTTTCACGCGCTCTTGCGATTCGTAAACGTTAACGTTCGGAAATAAATTCGTCGGGCGAGCGGGAAAAATCGATGCGGTTTGCTGCATCGTTTCATTAAAATAAAATAGCCTGAAAGACGCTCTCGACGCCGATTGCATATGCAACGGTCAGTTGCCTGTTGCGCTGCTCAAATGTGGGGCGAGAAACGCGGGGTTTTTGCTAATATCCCCGATGCACTGCGATATTCTCTAACAATTTTCTTCAGCGTGTGTCTTTTTCGTCATACTCAGCGCCATCAATGTGAGGTCTTCACCGCACAGCGCAGTAAGCTGGATATTTTTTAGCTACTAAAATCACTTCGATTGTTCATCGAAGATATATGCCGGGAGTCGGTATGCTGCGACGCATTGGCGAATTCACTCGCTCATCGTGAGGCAGTTCGATGGAAGTCGTGGCAGAGATCGCGAACGACGCAGCTATTTCAAACGACACGGATGTGGCGCTTGATGTGGCGCTGGCCGAACAGGCTGAGAACCTCGGATTTCAGTTTCCTGCCGAAAAGCCTGACCGTGCAGTGCCGGAGCCTGATCGACAGCTATCACGAACTGCATGGTTACGCCTGTCTGCCGAACATGCTGTGGAAGTCCCGGCTTGGCCCCTTCATCGAAACGCATCATGAGCTTCGGCAACTGCTGCGCAAGGCCTCAACCACCAGAAGCGCGAAGAAGTCCAACGAGGGCTTTGTGCAGATAGCGACGACAATATTGTCGCTTGAGATACTGGCCAGCAGTTTCGCGGGCTGGAGCGCCATCTATCCGGAAGCCGGATCCAGGGCCCAGGCGATTCTCAAACGAAACATACGCAGTCCGCAGATGCCCTTGATGGAATTCTATCTGTATCCGCCGAAATATCTCAGCTCTGCTGCCGTCGCGACGCTAATTCCCCCTGCGAGCCGTCACCCCAGCGAAGCGCCGCTGCCCGCCTGACATCGGGTGCGACCGAAACGCCTCAGGCAGCGCCACTTGATGCGGTCGCAGGCCTGATTCGATGCATTTCCGCTCCCGAGCAAGCGGTAAATAGCAACCGCCGCCCGATCCTCGCATTGCGCGCGCCTACGGCAGAGACCACGACCCAATCTGAGCCAAATACTATTTCTTTTATATTTTTATGGCCGACAAACGACATAGATTTTCTACGTCGAGTTTGGAGAATGCTCACAGCGCTGGGTAGTTAGTGACATCGAGGCAACGATTGATTTGACGAAGGTCGACGGTTTTGCAGGCGGCGAATAGCAAGCGCTAATCCTGCGCGGCTGGGATTTCAGCGTCGGATCAAATTTTGCCGGGGGAGGATCTTGTTGCGGCTGTTTGCGAGCCGCGGTGAATGATCCGATCGATGTCTTTTTCTACGAAAGCAAATACCTTGAATTCTTATCTGTCCACCGTTGGAAAACTCGGGAAAGCGCAAGCGACTCCGGTTGAGAGCAGGAACACGCCCGCGTCGCAGCCGGATCGAAGAGCCGGCGCCGCGATCGCATCCTGCAGAAGGACATCCTGCCTCTGCTGATGTCCTTGGCGTGCATTGGCCTCGTCACCGCCGTGCTGCTGCTGCTTGACCAGACGGCTCGCGCTCAACCTCGTGCCGATCGCATATCTGATACCCGTCATTGTTGCCGCTACCCGATGGGGTATCTGGCCAGCGACGCTGGCTTCGATCGCAAGCATGGCCGCGGCGGATTTCTTCTTCTTTCCTCCCTTCTACAGCTTCCGGGTCGACGAACCCGCAGGAGGCCGTCGATTTGATGCTGTTTCTGGTCGTGGCGCTGGTCAGCAGCAATCTCGCCTCACGCTTGCGGCTCGAAACGGAAACGCTGCGCCAGCGAGAAAAGGAAATTCAGCATCTCTACGAATTCTCGCGGCGATTGGCGGCCTGTTTTACCGTTTCGGACCTGATCGCTGCCATTCAGACTTACCTTTCCCGCGCACTCGGACAGCCGGCCGTTTTCTTCGTGGCCAAAGCGGACGGCCAATTCGAGCTGCCCAAATCCGGATCGGTGCCCGCCGTGGTGCAAGAGAGCGTTGCCTCGATGCGCACGACCGCCCAGGTTCCCGCCCATATCATCATCGACGAGCCGACCCAGTACGCCTGGTTGCTGAGGGCGGTGTGTTCCGAAACCGCCGTGCATGGCCTGGTTGCCGTCAATATCGGCAGCGGCTCCCGTGCAACCATTGAAATCAAGACACGCCGCGTCGAGGCCATCCTCGAAGAAGTCTCCTTGACGCTGCAGCGGATCGATATTGAAAAGGCGATGGAGGACGCGAGGTTGCGGCTGCAGGCGCAGCTATTGCGAGACGCGTTTCACGGCACGCTTTCGCATGAATTGTGCTCGCCACTGGCGGCCATCCAGGGTTCGGCAAGCGTGCTGGGCTCGATGCCCCTGATCCGGCAGGATCATCGGGCTCACTCGCTGGTCGAAGCCATCTCCGACGAAGTCGCGGAACTCGACGGCTTCATTCAAAACCTCCTCAACGCGACGCGCGTTACCGCAGGCGGCGTCAACCCACACCTCGAATGGGCCGATCCCCGGGACATCGTCAATGCGGCCATCCGGCAAAGAGCCCGACGGTTGGCAGCCCATAAGATCGAGACCGAATTCGCCGAAGACTTGCCGCTTGTCAATGTCGACTCCGGCCTTATCGAGGAATCGATGCGGGCAGCTTCTCGAAAACGCCGCCAAATACTCCCCGTCAGGCTCAACGATCTCGGTCGCGGCAAAAGCCGAACAAGGGACGCGTCATTTTGTCGATTTCCGATCAGGGCGTCGGAATAACGCCGGACGAACAGCAATACCTTGGCCGCAGGTCATTTCGCAGCCAACGCCATCAGGCCACCATTCCCGGATCCGGTCTCGGCTTTTGGATCGCATCCACCTTTGTCAGGGCAAACGGTGGCACCATCGGCATATCGAGTCCTGGGCAGGGATTGGGAACCACGGCTTCCATCACGCTGCCCGCCTCAGGCATGAAGCCCTCTGAATTGGCGGCCTGACCAATGAGTAAACCGGCCAACGTCGTGCTGCTGATAGAGGACGAACCGAAAATAAGGCGGTTTCTTCGCGCCGGCTTCGAGCTTCAGGGCTTCTCGGTGATCGAGGCCGAGAACGCCGCGGATGGACTGAAGGCTGCAACATTCAACGCGCCTGACCTTATCATTCTGGATCTGGCGCTGCCGGATCTGCACGGAGCGGAAGTTCTCGAACGGATCCGCTCATGGTCGAACGTACCCATCATCATTCTCTCAGTCGTCTCGGGCGAGGATGAGAAGGTTCGGCTGCTCCAGGCGGGGGCCGACGATTACGTGGTCAAGCCGTTCGGCATGGCCGAACTGCTGGCCCGCAGCGAAGCGGCCTTGCGGCGATATTTCAAGAGCGCGACGGAAAATCCCGTGGTCACGGCCGGTCCGCTGTCGATCGATCTCGTTGGCCGCACCGTGTCACTCAACGACAGCCAGGTCAGGTTGACTCGAAAGGAATATCGTCTGCTTCACATCCTCGCCACGCATGTCGGCCTGGTGGTGACGCACGATCAATTGCTCAAGGATATCTGGAGCGGCAACCAGAGAGACAATATCCAGTATTTGCGCATTCTCGTTCGCAAGCTGCGGCAGAAAATTGAAACCGATCCCAATCAACCGCGCCTGCTCGTGACCGAGTTGGGTGTCGGCTATCGCCTTCAGGCCCGCCTGGAAGATATTTCAGCGGACTGACGCGACGGCCAACCGAACCGCGAGCAGATGATTCCGATGTCACTTTTTTCAAAGCACCGCCTGGCATGCGTTGAGCGCGTTTCCCCCATCGGGACCGGACACCGACAAGGTTTGGATTGACCATGCTACGTCCCTCGCCACGCCGATCGTTCTACGTCGCCATTTCCCGAACCGGAAATAATCACGATTGCTGGTACTGGGAGATTCGCCGCAAGCGCAGACCGATGGGCGTCAAGCTATGGGAAGGTGGCTTCCGGTCTCATCGCGCCGCGCACCTGGCCGGAAAGCAGGCGCTGGAAGATTTTCTAAACGGACTGTCCCAGGAGGCCGGTTCGAGATTCTTTTCCTGACGGTTCACTTCCTCTCCCCTTGTGGGAGAGGTCGGATCGCATCGCAGCTGCAATCCGTTTGAGGAGTTAAGGCCATCGATAGACCGAAACCCCTCACCCGCAACCCTCTCCCACAAGGGGAGAGGGGGCGCAGTTCCGTCGCCAGACCAGATCAATCTCATCTCATCATGTTGTAGTGTGCATCTGTTGCGAGGGTGCAAACCCGCGCACGAACTCACCGCTGTGCAAACCTCCGGCTTCGTCGCGGATCGGTACGTCAGAAATATAAAAATAATATATTTACATTGCCAAAGTGCTTATCTTGCACAAACAAACCGCTTATTCTGCACGAAGTTGGGGGACGGGAACGGTGCAATTTCTGATTAAGCATTTTGCGGTGCTGGGCTTTGAAGGCCAATACTGGATGCTGATCGCCGCTGGATTGGTCGCAGTTTTCATTTTTGTCGTTTGGAAGACCAGCCAGCGAAACTGAAAGCAACCGACCGGTCTATTGCCGAAATCTCCTTGATCGTCTCTTCAAGAATCCACCGGTTTTCAGGCTTTTTCATTCTGTGGCTCACAAACGACACGCCGGCGCACAACAACCGCATCGATTTGATTGCGGCAGGCATGCAGCTTGATTTTGGTTCGCACTCCAAGCAATCTCATTAAGGTCGTCGCTCGCTTCTTGTCATCCGGAATGCGCGGGAAACAGGGTATGAAATTCTCCGGCGCCGCGGCAGCAATGTTGATCGGCGTGATGCTGTCGGCGCGGGCATCGGCCGGCAGCGATCACAGGCTCCCATGCGTCGCCAGGGTTCTTCATTCCGAAGAACTTCCGTTTGCGCCCATCAACTACTGGCTTGTCAAGGTGACGCTGGAGGTGGCGCCGCCGAGCGGCAGCGCGTTCATCACGACATTGCAGGAGCCGACGCCTTGGCAGGCGCTCCCTCCTCGACGCGGTCAGATCTTCCGACTGCGCTGCGACCCGGCCAATCCCGGCAATTTGCATCTGATGTCCCAGGCTGCCGTACGAACGGCGTTTTGAACGCAACTGCAAATCACGGCAAATGGCAGGCGACGGGCCGTTTTCACCGGCCATCGCAGCTGCACGGACATCCTCACACCGCTGAAGCGCGGGGTCGCGACCCCCGAAGCTAGACAGCGCTGCCCGCGTTCACCGGCTTTATGAAATCCTTATATTTCAAGCGCCCGTCCCGCCTCGTTTTCAAATGGCCTTTCGGCCACCATACAGATGCGGTCGTATGTGGTGACCGCGCTAGACACGAGATAAGACCATGCCGCTGCTTTCTGGACATAGCGGTCCCGGCGGGCTCGACGACCGGCTTCGCGACGCGTCTGTCGTGACACCGGAACTGATGTCGCAAATCGTCGACGAAACGTGCCGGCGCTATCCGCCGATCCGGCGGACCCCGAAGAGCCTCGCGATTGAACGGCTGATTCAATCCGGCGCCTGGACGGATGCCGCATTTGCGCTCATCGATCTGGAACTGCCGCAATGGCACGTTCGCCGCATCGTCTACGACGAGGGCGAATGGCATTGCGCACTGTCACGCCAGCGCGAACTTCCCGAATGGCTCGATCAGTCGATCGAAACCTGTCACGCGAATTTGCCGCTCGCCATCTTGATGGCGTTCGTCGAGGTGCAGCGCATCGATACGCCATCACCCACCACAAGTGTTCCGACCGCGCCTCGCCACGCCGACGTGCTCTGTGGGCCGATCTGCTGCGACAATTTCGCGTAAGAGAATCAAAATCTTGGCACAGCTTCCGAATTTTACCCAGGAATTGCGATCAACTCAGGTCATCGTTCGCTTCTGCCTGCGCATGATCATTCTGATCGTCTTCGCCGCGTTCGGCGGCATCGGCTTTGGCCGAAGCCTTGCCGCGTTGTTGTGGATGTCCGCTGTGCTGAGCGCCGTCATGGCGACCCTGGAGCGCGAAGCTCCGTTCGGTGCCGTTCTCAATCATTGGGATGAAACGCTGGCCTACGCAGCTCTATACTGCCTGGTGAGCGGCTTCGACCATGCCGCCGCCGCGATGTAAGCCTCGTCGCGCGATTTTATGGCCCTCCTATGCGATCGCCGTCCTGCCGCTCTCGAATTCATATCCGGCCGGGAAGATATTGGAAGCATGAGCAAGGCAGCCTCCCGGCGACGGCAATCATCCGGATATCAGTGCATCGTACGCGCAGCAACGGAAGGATCCGGCGCGTCGGGCGCGCATCGCTCATCATCAGAAGGAAAACCAACGTGAAGCTCGTCGAACCTCCATCGTGTAGCTCTGCATCGCCCATCGTCTTTATTGGCAAGAACCACCGCGGCAACTGGGTCGCGCAAGAACAGAACGGCCTCTATGGCGGGCTGTTCGTCAACCGCGCGCAAGCCCTCAAATACGCGCTGTTCGAGAATGGCCATCATCCCGAAACCATCGTCGAGCTCTCGCGCGAGATCGAGCTCGATATGGGCGGCAAGTTCCGCCTCTCCGAAAACATCCCGGTCACCAGCTCGTAATCAAGGATCGAAAACGCGGCGTGAAATCCAATGCCGCCGCTTGCAGATCCCTCACCAGGTTGGCGGATACATGCCCTATCTTTATTTTTGCACGGCGTTCGAGAAAACGGCGTGACCAACCTGGCGACGTTCGCGAAACTTTTCTGAACGCCCGATACAGACGGCATCCCGGCGATTGTGACCTGGAACGGTTACAGTCCCCGAGATACCGGCGAAGTCAGTTCGTGCAAGTGATGGCGTCACCCGCCAGGGAAAACCCGGCTGCGCTGAAATATAGATTGTGCTTGTCCGGCTTCATGCGTCCGGACACCAGCCTGCAGATTGTTGAATTGGCGGAGTCGGCAAAAACCGAGGTCGCGAAATGTCATCGCGGAAATCGGCAGAGCACTCACTTTCAGAGCGATGCGGCCGCTACATAACAAACACCCAGCCTACAGAGATAAAGTAAGCCTGCGGCTCGCACCGATTGCTCCACCGACTCAGGAACCGCCAGCAGACGGTTGATGATGGCGAAAGTGTTTTTCGCGCCATTTCGGTCCCGGACCCCGCATGTAGTGTCGTTCCGGGCGATATTTCCTGATCGGCCCGTCCCAGGACGGACCCAGAAACGTTACCAGATAGCTTGCGGCGCGACGCAGATGGACGGCCAGAACCGATGCATGGACAGATAGCTGGCGCATGTGATGCTCCACTGAAAAGGTAATATGTGCGCGGCTTATTTCGACCTTCGCGAAAGTTCGGTCGGCCGGGACTTGAGCGCCATCGGGTTGCCATTCATCCGATCTCGGCGAATGCCGTGAAGTTCGAGTTCGCGCTCCATCCGTCGCAGCTTGGAGTTGGCAATCATCTCGATCATGCTCATCAAGCAGCCTACGATGCGACTTAACCTGGCGCGCGCATATGTTCTGCCAAACCGGTAGTCGCCGGGTGGGTTTCTTTTGATGATACGACGTGACCAATGGCCTTCATCGCAGATCGAATCGCGATATTTTTCGTCGCTGGCAAGAAGGTGACTCATCGTTGATTTCCGCCGTTAGTTCGAACAAAAATCGATGGTCCGAACATTGCATGCGGCGGCATAGGAAATCGAGGCGATCTCCGGCTCCCTTCCATAGGCGCGTCATAAATCCCATCTGAGATCGGGACAGAGTCAATTCGCCTTCGAGATTTTTATATCTCTCCTATGAGATGCGACGTCCGTCCATCTCGCATTCCTATGGCGTCATCGGCACATCATGCCTGCGGGTTCGCGAGGAGACCGCCGCGCGGCGCAGGCCGAACAAATTCGTTCGGCGCACGTTGTCGTCACAGTCAACACTGTGCACCATGATCACCATGCAACTGACATGTCCGGATCTTTTGAAACGGCGGGCGCCGGGACGCTCAAGTGCAGCGCTGGAGCCAGACGGCAAAAGCTCCAGCATCTTGCCGATCGACCAGCCCGCCAGCGTCACCACGTCGTTTCAACCACTCGATCCCGGCATCGTCAATGAGACGATCCCTGCATTTTTCATCGGCCGCAACAAAGACGGCCTTTGGCTCGCCCGCGACGTCAGGGGGAAGCTCGGCGGAATTTTCCTGTTCGAAAGCTCGGCATTGTCGTTTGCAAGGCGAAATTCCCGACCCTCGGGATGTGCGACAATATTTCCATCCGAGAGATTTCGAGCTCGACCTGGAAAACCAGGGCAATCCGCTGATCGTGCACCTCGGACCATTGGTCCGCCTCGTGATGCGAGGCTGGCAGCGAATGGCTGCCATCGTCGGCAAGCTAACGATTGAACGCCCGACTAGATTTTTTGACGGACTTTGAATTGAAGCAGCCGCGACGGGATTTACATCCCCTCGTGATTTTTCACTGGTACCTCTCCATCGCCGGTCATCGCGCTAACGACCAATCCATTTCGGCCGCATTACTCGTTAATCCACTTGTATCGAGACTGCCGGTTCAAACCCCAGGCGATTGATGGACTAATGAGCGCCCCCTGCGAGCTTGTCATTCTGTGCTGGGCCTCGGGACGACATCCTCTTCCATGTTGGGAGCCGCTATCGGTCTCTATCTTCCGATTTCAAAGCGCCCGCTCGCATCTCTGCTGGCCTTTGCCGCCGGCTCCCTGATTTCCGAAACGGCGATCGAACTCGCCTATAAAGGCGCGCTGTCGCTCCATCAGAAGGGTTGCGACGCGCGCGCGGCATGGATTTTCATTGGCCCGGGATTTGCCGCCGGCGCCACAATCTACTACGCCGCATCTCGGGCCCTGGAGAAAAAGGGAGCCGCGGTACGCTAGGGCACCCAATTTCGCGAATATGCCCTGGCCCGCAGACAGGCCGATGCGGCTGAACGGCCATTTTTAATTTGCAACGTAACGGGCTTCAGGTGTTGCTCAGATCCTGTCCATGCAGTCTCCGATATAGAACCAGCGGTCGTCGCCGCTGAGCCCCTTCGACTTGGCCTCTGCGCGGCAAGCCTTCAGCTTGGGCTTGTTCTGAACCCACTTGGCGCGCATCTCCTTGAGATGTTCGACCGTCAGTTTCATCCTTGAGGGTTTGGCAGCGGCCGGTGCTGCAGTCTCGGCCGAAGCGGTATCGAAACTGCCGGCGACCAGCAGCAGGGCGGCAAGACAGGCATAAGTGCGAAGCATGGGAATCCCCTGATCTGATTTCTTGATTGAATGAATAAGGTAAAAGACCGCGGGACGGTCAGATGACCATCCCGCAGTCGAGACCCGAGATCACAGGATCTTGGCCGCACTCTGCAGCGTAATCCACACACCCCACGCCAGCGGAATGCCGACGAAGGCCCAGAACAATGCGGCTTTCCAGTCGAGACCACCGAACCCGATACCGAACGAGCCCGACGTCACGGTGCTGTCCTTGACGTCCTGTAGCTTCGCCACTTCTTCCGCGCTCATGTGCCACTTCGGATCGACCGGCTTGATCAGATAGTTGCAGATCAATCCGGCAATCAGCATCGCGCACAGAATATACATGGTGGTGTTGTAGAGATGGTCGCGTGGCACACCGGCCGCAAGCTGAAACTCCCGGATGTAGTTCACGACAACGGGGCCGATGATACCCGCTGTCGACCACGCGGTCAGCAGCCGGCCGTGAATGGCGCCCACGAACTGCGTTCCGAACATATCGGCGAGATAGGCCGGTACGGTCGAGAAGCCGCCACCATACATCGACAGGATGATGCCGAAGCCGATAACGAACAGAACTTTCGAGCCCAGCGCAGCGAAGGTCGGCTCAAGCGCGTAGAGCGCAATGCCGAGCAGGAAGAAGCAGTAGTAAGTACCCTTGCGTCCGATGCGGTCGGACAGCGACGCCCAGAAGAAGCGGCCGCCGATATTGAACAGCGACAGCAGGCCGGTAAAGCCGGCCGCGATCCCCGCGATCAATGTCCTCTGCTCTGCCGAAAGCGCGCCGAAGTTCAAGTTCGGCATGCCGATCAGCTTGCCTGCAAAGATTTCCTGCAACATCGGCGATGCCATGCCGATCACGCCGATGCCGGCGGAGACGTTCAGGGTCAGCACCCACCAGATCAGCCAGAACTGCGGCGTCTTGTGTGCATTGTCCAAATGCACATTGTTCTCGGTAATCATGGTGTTCTTCTTGACCGGTGGGGTCCAGCCTTCCGGACGCCAGCCAGCCGGCGTCACGCGGTAAGCGAAGGCGCCGATCGTCATGAAGATGAAGTAAATCACCCCAAGGCAAGTGAACGTCTGCCAGACACCGACCGACGTCGGTGTCTTGAAGTGATTGATCAGGATATTGGCCAACGGCGCGCCGATCATGGCGCCGCCGCCGAATCCCATGATGGCCATGCCGGTCGCCATGCCGCGGTGATCGGGGAACCATTTGATCAGCGTCGAAACCGGGGAAATGTAACCGAGGCCAAGGCCGACGCCGCCGATCACGCCGGCACCGAGCCACATGATCCAGAGCTGATGAACGTAAATTCCGAATGCGCCGACCAACAGCCCGCCGCCCCAGCATAGCGCGGCCACGAAACCAGCCTTGCGCGGCCCGGCGCGTTCGAGCCAGCCGCCCCAGAGCGCAGCCGAAACGCCGAGTACGACGAAGAACAGCGTAAACATCCAGCCCATGCTGGCGACTTTCCAGTCGCAGGTGGTGGTGAACAGTTCCTGCACCAGCGTCATGTCCGGGCAAGCTTTTGGCGCCGTCAGACCGATTGCGCGCGACAGCGGCAGCCAGAACACGCTGAAGCCGTAGGCCATGCCGATACACAGATGAATGCAGAGTGCGGCGGGCGGCACCAGCCAGCGATTGAAGCCGGCCTTGGCAATCGTGTGTTCGCGATCGAGAATTCCCGTGCCCGCGCCGGACATGGTTCCCGCGCTGCTAAGTGTCGTCATCAATTCCTCCCCTGCAGCCGCCCTTGCCGGACAGGTCTGCCAACTGCGATTTCATTATGATTGGTTTCTAAACCGCGGATCAACTCCCGTAATGCTGCCCCCGCACAACTGCCGAGGTTCGCAAGGCGCATCTCCGAATTCCAGCACGTGACGTCAGACGTTGCATCCGCGGCCAATCATGGCCCCGGTAGCTCCCCGCCCCGGCTCGAATATACCAGCCGCCCAGCTCAACCCCCCGCACCCCTGCGGATAAGTCGAATTGGGACAGAAGCCTAGCCCGATGTCGATAGGCAAAAGGTAGCGATATCTGCTGCTTCAGGCACTGTTGCGGTGCAAAAAACTTCTATCGATCCTGATCCGGGAGCGCGGACACCGCCGCGGCAACCAGGCAAGCCATCCGTTTTTCAATGAGGGAATTTGGTGGACGGTTCCCCTCGTTCGTCTCGATAGTGCCACCGGCTTCCTGGATCAGCGGATCGGTGCAATCGTTCTCCAGCAGGACGCCGGGCTGCAACGCTTTCAGCGCCCTTTGCGTCATCAATGCCGGCAACGGACATTTCAGCCCGGCGAGGTCGAGTCTTGTCGTGGTCACGCGCCATAGATGACGACCCCCCTGCATCGTCAGCGGACATCATCCAGGCCGGAACCTTGCGCCAATACATCTTCGACGGAGAGCGCGGACCGCAGCATCATGGCGGCGATGGCCGGGATATCGTCGAGATGCGCAACCGGCAGCATGGTTTCCGGGGTTACATCGGCCGCGATGCCGACAATGCCGGGATCATCCGGGAACAGCAGTGCTTTGCCATTGGCCGTCCGATGCACTTCGATCTTGCGATACGGCTCGGCCTTGAAGCCTTCGACGATGACAAGATCGACCCGCGACATCTTCGCCAGCAATTCCGGCAGCCGCGGCTCGGGACCCCCGCGCAGCTCATGCATCAAGGCCCACCGCTTGCCAGAGGACACCAGCACTTCTTCGGCGCCTGACTGGCGGTGCTGCCAGGAATCTTTGCCCGGCACGTCGACATCGAAATCATGGTGAGCGTGCTTGATCACGGAGAGACGAAGGCCCTCTTTCAGAAAATACGGGATGAGGCGCGTCAGCAGCGTGGTCTTGCCGGCGCCGCTCCATCCTGCGAGGCCAATCACCCTCATCTATTTCTCCGAATGCCCGGCGGAGCCGGCTATGTTTTGTCCATGGGTGCTTTATATCGGCCAACGGGTAATGTCATGCCGGTCAGCAAATGACGAAGATCGGTAGTACCTCTGCGCCGGTGATACCCGGCGTCTTGCTGGCGGGTGGGCTGGGCACGGCGGATGGGCGGCGGCGACAAGCCGATGCGCCCGATTGGCGGCCGCCCCATTTTGGCGCGCGTGATCGCGCGGTTTGCGCCGCAATGCGACGGGCTCATTCTCAACGCCAACGGCGATCCAGCGAGCTTCGGCCTGCCGGTAGTTCCTGATACGGTCGAGAATTTTCCCGGACCGCTCGCCGGCATTCTTGCCGCGCTCGACTGGGCCGCGGCAAACCGGCCCGAGGTCGCGTGGATTTTGAGCGCGGCTTCGGACTGTCCGTTCTGCCGCGCGATCTCGTTGCACGCCTGCACCGCGCCCGCGCTGTGGCAAACGCGCAGCTCGCCGTCGCCTCATCCGAGGGCAGTCGCATCCGGTGATCGGATTATGGAGCGTTGCCCCGCGCGAGGAGCTTCGTCACGCGCTGGTGGTGGAGGACGTCAGACGGGTCGAGCGCTGGACCGCGCGCTACCGGCTCGCGACCGTCATCTGGCCGGCCAAGCCGTTTGATCCATTCTTCAACGCCAATGCGCGCGACGACATCGCACGGCGGAAAGACTGGCGGAGCTGGACGGAGGCTAAAATCTCTCGCCTCATCATTCCGGGATGCGCCCGCGGTCGGTAATTGCCGAACCGAGGCGCAGGGTCTCATCCGCCGTCACTACATCCTTTGGCTGCGTTGACGCGGCCTATCGAATGATTGCAAAAAAGATTTGCCGGCTGCGCTAAGCTCCCGGCCAATCAACAGGGCCAACGTGCCTGATGGTAACGGGAGGAGCCGAGATGTTTGCCAGAAGCATAACCATGCTTGGATTAGCGCTCGCGGCCGCGATGTTGTCATCGCCGGCGGCGTTGGCCCAGATATCTGACGACGTGGTCAAGATCGGCGTCCTCACCGACATGAACGGGCCGGCAGCCACGGCCACCGGTCCGGGATCCGCGACCGCGGCGCAAATGGCGGTCGAGGATTTCGGCGGCAAGGTGCTGGGCAAGCCGGTTACGGTCATCGTCGGCGATCATCAGGACAAGCCGGATATCGGCGCCGGGATCGCGCGGCGCTGGTATGACACCGAGCAGGTCGACCTGATCGTGGACGTGCCGGTGTCGGCGGTGGGTTTTGCCGTGCAAAACATCGCCAACGAAAAAAAGCGGATGTTCATCGCGCATTCGACCGGGTCAGCGGATTTCCACGGCAAATTCTGCTCGCCCTATGCGATACAGTGGGTATTCGACACCCGCGCGCTCGCGGTCGGCACCGCACAGGCCGTGGTGAAGCGGGGCGGCGACAGCTGGTTCTTCATCACCGACGATTATGCTTTCGGTCACTCGCTCGAACGTGATGCGTCGGCGGTGATCGTCAAGAATGGCGGCAAGGTGGTCGGCTCGGTGCGACTACCCTTTGCCACGCCCGATGTATCGTCATTCATCCTGCAGGCGCAGGCCTCGAAAGCAAAAATCATCGGCATCGCCGGCGGGCCACCCAACAACATGAACGAGATCAAGACCGCCGGCGAATTCGGCGTGTTGAAGGGCGGCCAGCAGATGGCCGGCTTGCTCGTGTTGATCACCGACATTCATTCGCTTGGACTTCCGGCGGCGCAGGGGCTGTTGCTGACGACGTCGTTCTACTGGGACATGGATGACAAGACCCGCGAATGGTCGAAGCGCTACTTCGCCAAGATGAACCAGATGCCGACGATGTGGCAGGCCGGCGTCTATTCATCCGTTATGTCCTATCTCAACGCCATCAAGGAGGCCGGCACTGACGAGCCGCTCAAGGTGGCGGCCAAGATGCGCGAGAAGCCGGTCGAGGATTTCTTTGCCCGCAACGGTAAGCTGCGCGAGGACAATCTGATGGTGCACGACCTCATGCTGGTGCAGGTCAAGTCACCCCAAGAGTCCAAATATCCCTGGGATTATTACAAGGTGCTGGCGAAGATTTCCGGCGAAGACGCCTTCGGGCCGCCTGATCCGGCCTGTTCGCTGGTGAAGAAGTGACTGCCTGACAGTCGTTCCGGGAAGATCCGCAGGACCAGACCTCAGATGTGCAATTGCACATTTGGGAATCTCGAGATCCCGGGTTCGCTCGTTCCACCCGCGACCCGGAATGACTAGCGGATTTGCCGCTTCGCAGAGCCTACTTCACCACCCCGATCTCGCGAAAATACCTCAGCACGCCGGGATGGATCAGTTCGACACCGGGCAAGGCCGCCACTGTGTTCGCGGCGGTGGTCTCGCAGGCCTGCGCCAGTTTCTTGCAGAACGCGCCTTCGGCGCTGTGCAGCGCCCGCGCCAGCCGATAGGCCACCTCGTCATCGAGATCGACCCGCGCCAGAATGAAGCTCCAGGACCCCATCGAATTGATCGGGGTGGTTTGGTTCGGATAGCTGCCGGCCGGCACGGTCATCGGCTTGAGAAGGGGGTGCTTGGCCGCGATGCGCGCGATCTCGTCGGCCGTCGGTGCGATAAACCGGACGCCCGCGGGGCTTTTCGCCAGTTCGGTGAATCCGGGATAGCCGATCCCGGCGCCCCACAGCGCCGCGACCCGCCCATCCAGCACCATCTCCGGCGCTTCGCCGGCGTGATCGAGATAGAAGGCCTTGAAATCCTCGTCCTGCTTCAATCCGATCCCATCGAGGATGTAACGCGACAGGATCGGAATCCCGGAACCCTTGGCGCCGAACGCGATCGGCTTGCCCACGAGATCCTGGATGGTCCGGTATGGACTGTCGCCGCGCACGGCGAACATGCCGGCGGTCGAATAGATCGCGGTCAAAATCCTCAAATTGATACGCGGCCGCCCGATGCCTTCCAGGGCCTGATAAAAAAATTCGCCGGCGACCAGCGCGAGATCGAGCTGGCCGGATTCGAGCATCGGAATGTTCTCGCTGCTGCCTTTGGTGTTGCGCGGCTGAATCGACAGCGTCGGATCGGTTTCGGCGATCACTTGCGCGAAGGCATTGCCGTAAAGCGGAAAGCCGCCACCCTGCGTCGCCGTGCCGAGGCTGATCGTGGTCTTTTGAATCGGCTTGCCTCCCTCTTGCGCTGCGGCATTGCCCGCCAGCAGCAGCACGCCGGCGCAAACCAAATGAGCGATATTCATCGGCGATCCCTCGAACATCCGCGTGACGTCGCGATACCGTAGACCCATGCTAGAACATCAGGCAAAAGGCAATGTAGGCAATTGCCGGTTTGTGTGAAAGCGTACCGGATACGCGTTCAGGCAAAGCGAGTTGCAAGCAAAGCGAATCGCAAGCAAAGCGAGTTGGGAGCGGTTTCATGAGAATCCTGCGCGCGGCTGTGCTCAGCATGATCTGCCTTGCGAGCCTTGCCGGCGGTGTCCCGCCGGCATCCGCGGCCGATTATCCGAACCGCCCGGTGCACTGGCTGATCGGCTTCGCGGCAGGCGGCCCGGTCGATATTGTGGCGCGCATCCTGAGCCAATGGCTGTCGGAACACTTCCACCAGCAGTTCGTGGTGGAAAACCGCAGCGGTTCCGGCGGCAATATCGCCGCGGCGGCGGCCATCAACTCGCCGCCCGACGGCTATACGCTGTTGTTCGTGGCGCCCAACAATGCGATCAGCACCTCGCTCTACAAGCACCTGTCCTACGATTTCATCCGCGACACGGTGCCGGTCGCCAGCATCATGCAGCTCACCAACATGCTGGTGGTGTCGAATGCGATGCCGGTGAAGACCGTCCAGGAATTCATCGACTACTGCAAGGCCAATCCGGGCAAGGTCTCCTACGCCTCGTCGGGCTATGGCACGTCGGTGCACATGTCGGCGGAACTGTTCAAGGCGATGGCGGGGATCGACATGGTCCACGTGCCCTATCGCGGCTCGGCGATCGCATTTCCCGATATCATTTCCAACAAGGTGCAATTGATTTTCGACAATCTGCCCTCAGCGCTTGAACAGGCGAGGTCCGGCACCGTGCGTGCGCTCGGCGTCACCTCGCCGCAGCGCTGGCCCGGCGTGCCTGATGTGCCCGCCATTGCCGAAACCGTGCCGGGCTTCGAATCGGTCGGTTTCTACGGCATCTCCGCGCCGAAGGGCACCCCGCCGGAGATCGTGGATATTCTCAACAAGGCGATCGGCGAGGCCTTGAAAGACCCCAAAATAGCCCAGCGGCTGGCCGAAATAGGCGGAATCCCAAAGCCGATGACGCCGGCCGGGTTCGGCAAGTTGATCGCCGACGAAACCGAAAAATGGCGCAAAGTGGTCGCGTTCGCGGGCGTCTCGGTGGACTAGGCCAAAAGCACGGCTCTTTCGATCGTGCCCGGATCTGTTCCGGGCATCCATCCTCATAAAATGCCCTTTTCCCGGAGTTAGAGCGATTGCCGGGTCAAGTACGGGAATGATGAACCGGAACGCCGCTCCAGCGATTGCGGGATCACCGGCCACATTGTAAGGGGTGTCCGCACCGTTGCCTGCCGCGTCCACGGCATGCCGGCGGGGCCTGTAGCTCAATGGTTAGAGCCGGCCGCTCATAACGGTCTGGTTGCAGGTTCGAGTCCTGCCGGGCCCACCAGCCTTCGCT
>CAWETC010000028.1:0-30627 GCA_963811915.1 uncultured Alphaproteobacteria bacterium | reverse complement strand
GGTTATGAGGGAAGAACTCCGGCGGCCCCCCGGGCTCAAAATCGCTTGCTTTCGAAAATGCCCGTCCGCCCCGGTTATGCGAGACTTGCTTTGGTGAGCGAAGGGGGCGAATCAAAACTGCTGTGGTGATGACGTCAGTCTTTCCATCGCCGATTTCTCTTCGTTCAGGCGCCTTTCGATGTATTGGCGCTCTAGCTCCGTGAGTTCGGTTTGAAGCAACCGCCGATAGCGGCGAACGTTGTTCCGCCGGGCGCGCAAATGGGCCCAGTTTTCATCAATCATCCTGTTATCCTCTGAGTGCGGTTGCTGGATTCCCTTTCATTCCCAGATTGCCACCCCGTCGCAAAAAACAGGCGGGTCGGCGGCGGCGCAACGCGGCCCGGAGCGGAATATATTCGCTCGGCAGCGTTGGCATTTCCCTGGCCGGGTCCTTAAATCCCGGCAACTTATAAGTCTGCCCTACGCAGATGACAAAAAGACGAAAAGCCCGGAAGCAGTTCTAGATCGGATACGTCATCTGGCTATCTGTCGCCACGCGGGTGTATCCCGACGATGAGAGGTGAGGGTGCCGTGCCCAGCTAGATAGGTGCGACAGCGAGCAAGCTCGAGCTCTTTCGTCAGAGCCTTGCGGTCTCCGCCCGAAAGCGGCGTCGGGTGATATTTCGGGGCCATCCGGACATCCAAGCGCAGAGAGATCGGATCGGCAGCCCCGACTGACCTAGAGGTCGATCAAGCCGCCGTCGACGAACAGTTCGGCGCCGGTGGTATAGGTGGCGTCGGCGGCAAGGTAGAGGGCTGCGGCGGCGACTTCGGTGGCGGTGCCGGTGCGGCCGAGTGGAATGCGGGTCTTTGCCCCCTCGATAAAGTTGTCCTTCTGAGCCGGTGTGAGGCCGCCCTTGTCGAGGATCGGCGTGATGATCGGACCAGGGCTGATCGTGTTGACCCGGATGCTGCGCGGCGTCAGCTCCTTGGCGATCGTGCGGCCGAACGAACGCAGCGCCGCCTTGGTCGAACCATAGACCGTGCTGCCTCCCAGGCCGCCGTTCGCGCCTGCCACCGAAGCGGTCAGGATGATCGCGCCGCCATCCGGAATGATCGGAATGGCGTGCTTGACGAGGAAGAATGCGCCCTTGACGTTGATGTTGAACTGACTGTCGTAAAAGGCCTCGTCGACCTGCGCTATCGGCGCGAACTTGGCGATGCCGGCGTTGACGAACAGGACATCGATGCGGCCGTGTTTGGCCTTGACCTGGTCGACCAAGACCTTGGTGGCGGCCACGTTACCGGCGTCCGAGACCAGCACCTCGATCCCGGGCAGCGCCGCCTTGGCCGCTTCCACCGAGCGCTCGCTTGAGCCGGTAACGACCACCGTCGCGCCCTCGGATTGAAAGAGTTTAGCGGTCTCCGCACCGATACCGCTGGTGCCTCCGCTGATGAGAGCGATCTTGCCGTCGAGCTTGGCCATGAAGGTTTCCTGACTGAAGTAGGTTGCCGTGCCCGGGAGAGATGGGGTCCCTTGTAGCGCGAACAATGGCAGCCGGCGGCCGCCTTTTGCCGAGCACCTGCCCCTAGGTCTCGAAACCCGGCCAACAGCCGTCTTCTTCGTACCTACCGGTGCGTTGCTGGCACGTATCGTCGAGCAGTCGCTGCGCTACGTCCTTCCAGATCGCGTTGCCGCCATAAAGTCCGACCGCACATCGACGGTTTGGATTTCCACGGTCCGCTCGCAGCGCCGGCAGGAGACGGGCAACACATGGCGTTGGATCTCCGTTAGCTTTCGTTGTCGCATCCGAACGCTGTCGCCGGCGCGAGGATCCTTGAGCAGAGAGTCCCAGTATTCGGGCGGAAGCGCTTCGTCTGGAGCTTCAGCGGGGACAGGCGCTTTTCGGGCGGCTTCGGCGGCCAATTTCTCCATCTGTTTGGGTGTCGGCATGCGCCAGCTCGCGGGTCGATCGGTCGAACCATGGTGGAATGCCCCGCGCCGGGCCAGAACTTTAGGAATATGATGCGTGACCATCGGGAGGTTCACGCATGGCAAAAGAACCGCACCAAAAGACCCACGCCGAACTCGCGCAGGATTTGTCCACACGGCCTGACAGTCTCATCCACCTCACCGCAAAGGCCGAAATGGCACGAAGAGCCGCCGTACAGGACCAGTGGCGGAGCTGGATCATGTTCGCTTCCGTGGTGATCGCAGCGCTCGCGGCCGCCGCTTCGGCCTGCTCGGCTTACTTCGCCTATCTCAGTTCGCTCCATAAATGAGATCGCCAAGACAGTGGCGGGATGAAATTCAGTCAGGGAGTGCCGCGGGAGATACGCCCGACCCACCGACTCCACTGCAGCCTTGACGCAGCAATCTCCAAGCCAAATTCCCACAGCGGGGAATTTGCTTCATTGAAAATTCAGGTGGGCTCATGGCGTCACGCCCTCCGAACATTGCTGGCTTTCGTCCTTCCATCGCGAGTGTTGCTGATTTTCGTAAATGCCTAATTATCGTACTCACACGAAAGGTTTTGGAGTTTTCGGTCGCCCTCGCACGGGGTCCGCCGACGTTCGTCGACGGTCCCAAAGAGGGTTGGCTTCACCGTTAGGTCCTTCATCGTCGGTGCGGGAAGCGCTCAAAATAGCCATTGCGCTTCAAAGGGCTGATATTCCCGCACTTTCGACTTAACCCGTTGCGATCATTACGATCGCTGACTTTGGGTCCAACTTGATCGCCCGGATCGCTGGTTGGTCATTCTAGGCGAAGTTGTGGATAAGTTTCCTTCTTTCAAATTGATTGCAAATGAAATTTGGACCGGTCAAATGCAATAGTTACATTTGAACCGGTTTCTGTATGGCCCTCACACCGCAAGCCCTCGTTGAAATTGTCGCCCAGGATCTGCAACTGCCAATTAGCACGGTTCGAAATTCTGATCGGCGACTTATGGAGGCCGGGCTTCGCACCAAGAAGGGCCATGGTCGCGGGTCGGCTATCATGACGCCCACGGACGCGGCGACCCTTCTCATTGCTTTGGCGGCGAGCGACGAAATAAGCCGCGTAGCTGACTGTGTCATCCGCGCACGCGAACTACCAATTTGGTGCGTTTCCAGTTTGGCATCCGTTTCCACAGGCCAAAAGAAATCCTTCTCCACGGACAAGGAAGTCATTCAGGTCGCAAGAATTTTGCGCTGCAAATCCGACGTCCTTGCCACGTTTGGTTCTACAATTGACGTTCTAATGAGGTATCTCGCTCACAACCCACTCCAGGAGTATTTGTTCGAATTCTCTGTGGTTTCCGAGCGCTTCTCCCCGTTGACTGCCGAACTCAAGGTTACCCATGCGACCACTGATGAATTGAGGAGACTTGAGTTCTGCAGGGAGACGATTGATCGATTTATGACGGACGCTCTGCGAGTGACGCGCTCGGTACCCGGTAAAGTACTCTCCCACATAGCGTCGGAAATCGGGTTCGGCGGTAAACCCGGCGAGGAACACTAGATGTCCCGAGCCGGCCAGACCTTCAGGCAGGGTGACGTTACCAAGGCGGTTAAGGGTGTCGTTAAAGGTGGCTTGAAGGTTGAGCGCGTCGAGGTCGATGCCGGCAAGATTGTCATTTTTACTGATAAGTCCGCTCTGGCCGTTACTCGGAACGAATGGGACGAAGAGCGGTGAAACGGAAAAACCCGAAATACACTCACGGCTTTGTCGACCATGACGGGCGGCCGCGGTTCTATCTTCGTGCACCCGGGCGTAAGCGGGTGCCGCTGCCAGGGCTTCCTTGGTCGCCGGAGTTTATGGAGGCACGCGAACTGGCGCTCAAGGGAGACTGGGTAGCGCCGGTGCTGGGTGCCCACCGCACTGTGGCAGGCACCGTGAATGCTGGGCTTGTAAGTTACTATCAGTGCAGCGCGTTTCGTGACGGTTTGGCTAAGAGTTCGCAGAAGATGCGTCGGGCTATTTTAGAGCGCTTCCGTGAAGAACATGGCGAGAAGCGAATCGCGCTACTTCATAAGAAAGCCCTTCAGGCGATCCTGAATAAAAAATCGCCCGCCGCGGCTTCGAACTGGCGGAAAGCTTTGCGCGGCTTTATCGATCACTGTCTGTCACTCGAAATGCTGACCCTGGATCCGTTCGTAGGTGTGAAGCTCGTTTCGGTCAAATCGAATGGCCATCATCCCTGGGAGCACGATGAGTGTAGCAAATTTGAAGCTCACCATGCGGTCGGAACGCGAGCCAGGCTGGCCTATGAATTACTCTTACAGGTTGGGCAGTCGCGCTGCGACGTAGTTCGCATGGGCCGACAGCACGTTCGGAACGGAACCTTATCGTTGCGACGGCAGAAAACCGGAGTGCCGTTCGACGTCCCTATATTGGAAACGCTGCAGGACGCCATCGATGCGATGCCGGCGGGTGATAATCTGACGTTCTTGGTTACGGCGCAAGGCAAGCCATTCAGCTCGGCCGGATTCGGAAATTGGTTTCGTCAGATCTGCGACCAAGCCGAACTGCCGAAACGCTGCACCTCACACGGATTGCGAAAGGCAGCGGCTACTCGGCTCGCCGACCGTGGCGCAACGACAACGCAGCTTATGGCTTGGTTCGGATGGAAAACTGGCAGCGAGGCCGAACGGTACACCCGCAACGCTGACCGGAAGCACGCCGCGGCAAGCGCCGGCAAGCTCATATCCAGAACAGCAATTGGCAAATCAGAAATCCAGTTTGCCAAAACGGCACGCAAGCCATTGAAATCACAAAAGGCAAAAACGTGAGTGGCGATCCCAGCAGGGATCGCACCCCCGTGCAATTTCAAAGGCTTGCGACAGGTTAGACACCAAAACGAGAGTACGGAAACAAAACGTTTCTGGAACAAGTGTCTAACCTTTTGGGAGGGTTTCCAGCGCGGTCTTGGAGCTGGAGAAGGGCGGTTCTTTTTGGACGATTGCCTGGCTCGCCCAGCCCGCGTTTCAATGCGCCACGCCCGACGCCCAGCCCCGCCAGAAGATCACCTTCGCTGAGATACGCGGCTCCGGCGTTCGCGGTCTCCTGCGCCTGCGGCCAGCAAGGGCAGGGGTCTAGTTCCTGATGTCCACCCTAATCCACAAGGCGTAGCGGCTTGCCGATACCGGCCGAGCGGGGGCATCCTTGGGCCATGGGTACCAAATCACGAAAGTCGATCTACGGCAGCTCGATCCGGGCATCAGCGGAGCGGGCAGCCGAGGCGCGCAAGCAGGCTGATCGGCTCGCTTGCGAGGCCTGGAACCAGCGCATGCTCGGCTTCCGGGGCCCGGCCCAGCCGTCGCCTGCGCTGGGAGATGCTCTCAACGCCGGGTATCTCTACCTTGAGGTCCGGTGCCTTGGCTGCGACACGCATCAGACGGTGGCGCTGAATATCGTGCGGCGGCCCAAAGCAACGCCGATCCATGAGCTTGAACGTTACATGCGGTGCCGGGATTGCTCGCAGGTCAGGGGGTATCCCTACAAGCGCAGCCACCTCGTGGCGTTACGACCAACCAAGATTTCAGCCAGTGACCCGCCGTCGACATGGTGGCCGGGCGAGCGATGATTGAAAGAAACGTAGGACTTCAGACCAATGCAAATGGTGCTACCGGACTATGCTACTCGTTTTGACTCTCTTTCGCTCTCGGCGTGCTTCTTGGATTTGAAAGGCGTGGGCGAGTTGCCCCGACAGGCAACCGGCTTTTTCTGGCGGCTATCAGAGAAGGTTTTTCTGATCACGAATTGGCATGTGGTGACCGGCCTCAACATGATGGACGGAAAAGCTATCGGCAATCATTGGGTACCGGAGCGCATCATATTGCGGTATTTCACGAAACGAGCGCCCCAACCAGACGGTTTGCACAGCATGACCGTGCCAGACGTCAATCTCCCGCTCTTTGAAGAGTTCCACAGGCCATATTGGGTTCAGCACCCGATGGCTTACGAGTGGAATGTGGACATAGTGGCGCTCGACGTGACAGACAAATTGGCGGAAGCGGGCGTGGTGTGCGTCAACGATTATACCTACCCGAGGCTATATCATTTCGCCGGAAGCGAGATTTTTGTGCTCGGCCATGCACTGCCCGAAAACACGAACGCCTATCCTGTGCCATTTCCCATTTGGAAGCGGGGTAGTATCGCAAGCGAAATTATTGTGCCGTGGAACATGAGACCGGCGTTCCTGATCGATAGTCGGACCTCGAAGGGTATGTCAGGTTCTCCGGTTTTCGCGCGGGTCTTTGGACCTGCAGCATATGGGGACGGCTCCATTCATAGCGACAACATCTTGGTCTCAGAGTTCATGGGCATTTATTCTGGACGACTGTTCGACGATGAAAACAACGCGAGCGTAGGACTAGTCTGGCATCGCAACTTGATTGACCAGTTATTGTCCGAGCCGGTTTCCGGCTCAAGGGATTGGAAACAGAGCCAATCAATTCAGATGTTTTCCTCAATGCGCAGCCAAGGATAACTGCGGTAGAGGCATTGAACGCAACCGCTTCGCGCTGAAATGAGTTCATTTGCGGGTTGGATTTGGACGATCCTTTCATGTGCAATCTCTATTCGATCACCACGAACCAAGCCGCCATCATCGCGCTGTTCCGTGTGGTCAACCGATACGTCGGCAACCTGCCGCCGATGCCGGGGGTCTTCCCGGACTATCCGGCTCCAGTGGTGCGCAACGCGGGTGCCGAGCGCGAACTGGTGATGATGCGCTGGGGCATGCCGCCGCCGCTGCGCACCGGCGGCCCGCCGGTCACCAACATCCGCAACACCGCGTCACCGCATTGGCGGGGCTGGCTGAAGCCGGAGAATCGGTACCTCGTCCCGTTCAACAGCTTTGCGGAATACGCGCCGGAGCCGAACCCAGAGACCAAAAAGAAGGACGTGGTTTGGTTCGCGCTGAACGACGACAGGCCGCTGACGGCCTTCGGTGGTATCTGACCGATTCAGGGGCGACCGAGGCACCAAGTCGAAACCGGTTCCCGGTCCGCACCTCGTTTACGGATTCCTGACGACATCGCCGAACGCTGTGGTCGAGCCGATCCACTCGAAGGCGATGCCGGTGATCTTGACGACCGATGAAGAGCGCGGCGTCTGGATGCGCGCGACGTGGGATGAAGCGAAGGCATTGCAGCGACCGCTGCCGGACGATGCGTTGAAGATCGTGGCACGCGGTGTCGACAAGGAAGATCGGGCCGCCGCATGAAGTTCGTCGAACCGAGCGGTTTCGCTGATCCCGACGTCGCCGCCCGCAAGCTGGTGGAGATCGCCAACGCGGTCGAGACGGTCCATGACAGCCGCATCTACATCGAGTTGGTCAACGGCGCGTTCCTCAAGGCTGGCGGCACGCCGAATCAGTACCGCGCGGCGCTGGAGCGCGCGATCTCGCTGGGCTGGCTGTGGCGGCACGAGAGTGGGACCTATGTGAAGTTCACCCCGGCCGGTGCCGAGATGTTCGCCTGATGGTGGCCAAGGGCTGGAAACGACGTTTCGAGGAACCGATCAAGCTGCCCGGCGGCGGGAAGCTGTTCACGCTGAAGGATGCGATTGCGTGGCTCGCGAAAGAGATTCCGCAGTCAGAATATGGGACGAAAGAGGTTCAGACCGCCGCGCGTTGCGTAACCGAGGCCGCAGAGAACGATGGCCCGATGAACTTCGCCCGGATCGGGGTGATGCAGGCGATCAATCGTCACGTCGTGCGCGTGTTCAATCCCGACCGGAAAGACGCGCATTGGGGACGACGGAAGCTGGCAAGGGATCAATGACGCGCGGCTTGAAATGAAAGAGGCCGCCAACTAAGGCGGCTCCTGTTCGTCGCTCTAGCCGCTTTTTAATTTGAGCCAACCACGCTTGGCATAAGCTGGACCAAGGCCACAGAGATTGTTCTCTTGCTGTTTTTGTTCGAGCAAACTCATGACCATGTTCACTCGCCGGGTCACCTCGGGTATCAGGTAGGCCCGATTGAATGATTGGTTATCCAGCGTTTGCGCGTATGCTGCCATAACAGCCGCGCGGATGTTTTCGGCCACTCCCATCCGGTCGCCTATCGTTTCGGCGGCGTTTGGCACCATCTCATAGTCCGGGCAGAACGCGTGTACGGTGGCAGAACCGATCTCTTGCGAGATGAACTGGGCCTCTTCATCTGCTAGAGGGGCGGCGCGAGCTATGCCTAATAAGACGAGCCCAACGACTACAAATCCTATTCGTTTCATTGGTGAAATCTTCGACTCTAGGCCGGTCAAGCCGGGCTTTATAGCGCGAAACGATACTAGCTTCTCAGTCAAAGCAAAACAGGCCAGCACCCCAGGTAGTAAAAATAATTGGCCTTGACCATAAGGCGATTGCCCTACATTGCTTTGCGCAGCGCAATGCAGGGGATTGTTTATGGCATTTACATTCGATGAAGCTCTTGACGATGATCTAGTTACCGTCGTGGATCGCGATGATGACATGGGGAGCTATGCCGTAAAAATCGGAAAGCTGGAAACAACCGTTTTCATAGAGCTTGGTCGGTTTATGACAAGCGAGACGACCAAGTTTCAGGTCAGCCATGCAATCCAAACTCCTGAAAATGCGGCTGCGCCTTATCGTACAAGCCTGCCGTTTGATGACACTCCTCCCGGTGCACTGCATCGCGCCATCAGCGGCCTCACCGATTACTATCGACTGGCTGTTAAAAATGGGCACAAACCGAACGAAAAGTGGCTCGTGAAGGATTGAAATATGCCCCGAGGCCCTAAGGCGAGAAGCGCCCCGCAGACGTGATCGGTGCCGCCGAAGGTCGCGACTTCCTGATGCATGCGCGGATCGGCATGTTGCGGGCGCTGAACCGTCACGTCGAGCGCGCGTTCAGCCTTTGCGCTACCCGCCTCGCAATGTAATCCGCACTGCTCTAGGTTGGGACGAGGAGAACAATCATGCCAATGCTGACGTTAGACTGCGCAAGATGTCCCGAACGCAACATGACACATGATGTTTTGGGCTGCGCGCAGTACACGGAGGATGGTCGGCGCTACGAGTATTTTGTTCAGTGCCGGACGTGCAATAAAACCGCTGTGTGGGAGGTAACACAGGTAGGAGGGCAGCACGATCCAGCAAAGCAGATGGCTTCCCAGTATTCCCTAAACCGTTTAGTTCGCGTCGTGGGCTTGATTAGACCGAGCGGAACCGCTGTCCAAGCTCCTGAGCACACTCCTTCCGACCTCAAACTGATCTTCGATGAGGGGGCCACTTGCTTGGCGAATGGGGCGTGGAATGCTTCCAGCGCGATGTTCCGCAAGATCGTTGATCAGATTTCCAAGGATAAAATAAACTCCGCTCCGGGCGGACCGCCAGCCGACAAGCGTACGCGGTTCAACCTCAAGCCGAGATTAGAATGGCTATTCGCCAACAACCTGTTGCCCAAGGAGGTGGCAGCTCTGGCTGATAGCATCCGCGAAGATGGTAACGATGGGGTTCATAACGCGCCCCTCGGAGAGGCAGAAGCTCTAGACGTTCAAGATTTCACCGTTGAGCTGCTGGAAGCGCTCTACACTCTACCGGGCCGTTTGCGTGACGCGGAGGCGCGGCGAGCAGCAAGGCGAGCACCAAAAACTTAGAAGGCTGGGCCTATAACCCCGAAGTCGGTCGAACCCTGGTCAATAGTGCCAGCATCCCATCCGGCCGCAGCCAGAACCGCTCAATCACGCTCTGCAGTATGCGCCTCTTTGCTGGATGTGCAGCAATCATGGGGAGAGGATTTTGCAAGATCATGAAAAACGACAAGCACCTTTTGGCGCTGCTCTTGGGCATTTATCTCTTTGCGATTGGAGTGGTTGTGGTTGGCGCAGGTTCACAAGCGGTCACGGCGGCTCTTAAATCCGGCGTGAACGAAGCATGGCTGGGCTTCACAGGCTCGATTATCGGCGGATTGATCACAGCCAGCGCGGGAGCGGCGGCATGGTTCGCTGCGCAACGCACCATAAACGCAGCGCGAGCAGTCGCAGAGCGCCGAGAGAACGCCACTTATACCGTCATCCAGCGCGAACTTTCCCCGAAAATCGAAATGTTCGTCAGTTACTGGCGCATCATCCAGCGCGCGAGCAAAGGAGGAACGGAAATCAAGCAAAATGGCGAAGTGCTTATCCGCTCGATTGGCGATAGCGGCATTTCGGAAGATTGGCTCGAAGAGATGCGAAAGCTAGGCTCTGACCTCGGCCCCGGCAAACGCCGCGAGTTAATTGATCTTTTGCTTGGGATGCAGTGGGTCCGCGACCGCGTCAAGGTAGCCACCGACCGCGAGAACGAAAGAGCCGCGCATTTTTATTTGCTCAATCTGCGCACGATGTTGTCTCATGTCGACAGGTATTTGAAGGCATTCGATCCTGAGATGGCGCGACGATTTGATGGTTTTACGAAGTCCAATGTTGATCATCGGATGCTCGCCGAGCACACCGAACCCTTGATCAAAACATTCGAGGAGACGGGCAACCTTAATGGCTGATCGCGGTTGGTCCCGTCCCTTCGAAGACCCCATTCCGCTGCCGCGCGGTCGCCAGCTCAGCACGCTGCGGGAGCCGGTACCTACATCACCAAGTTGCCCAAGGCAGAACACGACACCGAGGAATGGCAGGCCGCGATCCAGGTGCTGCCTCTGGTCGCCGAACATGGCGGCCCGAGGATGTTGGCGCGGATCGGCGTCACGCGGGCGTTGAACCGGCAAGTCGCAAGTCGCAAGTCGCCCCCAAGGGGTCATAATCCGGTGAAAGCCCGTCATTGTTCTGTGGATAATCGAGCAAGGAAAACGCGCTCGTGCCATCGTTGAGGTCCCCGAATCGCGGGCCAGAGGCGGATTTTCAGCGATGACTAGACTAAGAGGGATTGTGCAGGTCTGGTGGCAAGGTACACCCTACGAAAACGAGGGAGGCAGCGGCCTTTTTTTCTGAACCACTATCAGCGACATTGGACGTCCCGCGCGCTGCATGCCGCATGGGAATATTTCAAGCTGCATCACCAGTGGATCGTCGGCTTGATTGTCGCAATTGCGCTGGCTGTGGCTGTGGCTGTGAAGATGCGATGAGCGCCTAGCCGCCATGGCCGATCCCACCTACTTTCTGCCGAGTTGGTTGCGCGAGATCGGCGCTATTGCGGGCCTGGTCACGCTGACGGTCGGCACGATAGATCGTCTCTTCAGCGGACGGCTCCAGTGCTCGATCTCCATCGGAGAGCACGGGACGGCGACGCTATTGCTTTCCAACCCTTCGCGCGTTGATGTGACCATGATCGGCTGGCGCGTGATACCGAAGATTTACGGCGTCGCTCGTACCAGCAGCGTACGCGGCATCTCCAATGCCGTCGTAGAGGAACAATTCTCGGTAACGGTCGGGGCTGAAGATAGCTGCCGCCTCATCCTGATCGGGAGGCAATTCGACGGCGTGCCGCATGCGGATGTGGACCGCAAGGGTGTAATCATCATCTACTGGCGGAAGAACTCATCGCTTTGGTGGCCGCAAATCCCTGTCTGGACGATTTTCGATACAGCAATCGTGAACAATATCCGCGCGAATCCTAGCGAATGATCGGACTGCACAAAACGTCAGATGGCAAGATTGCCATCATAGCGCTGATCGTATTTGCAGCGTGGCTGTTCGTCGGGCTGCCCCTCCTATACTTGCCATCCCAAGATCACGTTCACGGCGAAATACTCGGGGTCAAATACGGCGAGTGGCTGCTTTTTCTCGCTACCATGGCCCTCTTTTGGGCAACATGGCGGCTCGTCAGTGGATCAGAAAAGACAGCCGAGCGGCAGTTGCGTGCCTACGTTTTCGTCCGCCCAGTCAGCACCCATTTCTTGTACGACGGCGATAGCTGTCGGGTTACGATCACTTATGTCGCGAAGAACTCCGGGCAAACTCCCGCGTTTCAATTGCTGCACTTTGGCGAAATCTGCAATTTGATGGTCCCCACAGTCACCAGGATAACGACACCGCCGCCAACCGGGCCGCTATCGGCGGTAAGCCTCGGGCCGGGAGCCGAGATCGAAGGCACCGTTTGGGGAATAATGGGTATCGAGAAGCTGAAAGAGCTTGGCACCAGCTTCCAAAAGATTCACGTCGTGGGGACAGCTATTTATATCGATGCTTTCCAGAAGAGACGTGAAACGCAATTTTGCTTCTACGTCGCCAATTTGGGGGAAATGCTGGCTTCTCATACCGGCAGACGCGGCAGCGATGGGGAGTCGAAGTTTTGGTTTTCTCCACAACACAACAACGCAGATTAGCGCAGCTCAAACTGCTCGACGGTTGCGACTCCGGCGTTGGTGACGACCACTGACACCGGCCGCGTGCTGCCCTCGGTGGGCGCAACGAGCGCACCGCTCGATGAGACCTCGAACCGCTGTGGGACCGCATGCGGCAGGATGCGCTCCGACGTGCCGATCCTCTCGACGATGTAGCCCATCGCGGTGAGTTGGGCTGGCACCGGCGAGCCGAGCCACTTCGCTGACCCCGACACAGCCGCCCGCAAGCCGGTGGAGATCACTCACGCGAGCGAGGCGGTGCAGGATGGCCGCACCGGCTTTCCGCGTTCTTTCTGGCGCGCCTTGCAGCCATGGAACTTGAAGGGGTAGTGTTGGAGGAGATCTAATCGCGGGGGGCGGCGGGGAATGCTCAAGAGAAATTGGGCGCTGATAGCTCTTGTCTATTTGGCACTTGCGGAGATTTTGAGCCTTGCGCCTGTCCCAGACTTATCTCTGTGCCTGATACAGCCAGAGCACAGTGAGCAACCGGCCAATCACGATGATGAAAAATACTGCCCCGCCTTCCATGTGGCGGCGGCGCTCGCTATCGAGAAAGTTGATGTCTTCCTTGAGAACCACGACAAAAGCGTGGTTGGCGGCTTCACCATCGTTCTTGCCATTTCTACTATCGGCCTGTGGCTGGCCACCAATAAGCTTTGGGCGTCTGGCGAAAAGCAATTTGGGCTGCTCGCGGAAACGTCTCTCCGGCAATCCCGAGATATGAAGGCGTCCGTCGTCGCTGCGGAGGCCGCCGTTAACGTCGCTCAGGACACAGCCAAAAGGCAGTTGCGAGCCTATGTAAGCGTCGCTGGCTTGGCGCGGACAAAGGACCCCGGCGAAGTGGCTGGGGCCGGATTCGCTGTTTGGGTTGATGTCAAAAATGAAGGGCAAACCCCGGCCTACGATGTTTTCCATTGGGCAAAGATCGATTTACGAGAGTTTCCGCTGAACGGCGGGTTTGATATCCACTGCATCGAAAATCCGAGCCGGTGCATTTTATCTTCCGGTGATAAGAATATCGCATTTCCGACATTCAAGCGCGACCTGACTCCTTTGGAGGAACAGGCGATTCTCTCCAACGGTAAGGCAGTCTATGTTTACGGTGAGATTGACTATCGGGATGCCTTTGGAAAGCGGCATATGACTCAATTTCGCTTCCGCTGTAATGGGCAGGGCTACCCCCTCGGCATGTTTAAGGCCGATGGCGAGGGTAATGAAGCCACTTAATATCGACGCGGCCCATGCCGTTCGGATACGCATGGCGCTTCACTTAGGAAGCGGCCGGGCGGTTAGCCCGGTCGGCGTTGTGGCGTTTGCGCCATAATACCGGGCGGGCCGACGATGTTCGCGCGGATCGGCGTCATGCGGGCATTGAACCGGAACGTCGAACGGGTGTTTGATCCAACTCGCAAAGAGCTTCATTGGGGGCACCGCAAGCTAGCGAGGGACCGATGACCGTGTTCATCTATGTCAACACAAGCAAACAGGTCGGCGATGCCGATCATCTCAAGATGTTCGCGAATGTCGACGCTGCGGAAAAGTGGTTCGAGGAGAACGACCCGGAAGGCGTGGCGTTTGAGTATGAGGTTCTGGAGTGAAGATCTCCGAATTCATGGCATGATCCCATCTGGCGGCACGGCGGCGATCTTGTGCCGCCTTCTCCCGAACTTGACCCCGTCGATGCGCGGCGGGGTCTTTTAGTTCGCGAAGGATGAGCGATGCTGATAAAAGCGCGTTTTCACTTTCCCGAAGTTCTCTTCGGGCTTTTGTTAGCAGTCGCGATCTTTGCAATGGGCGCAACGTTCTGGTCATCGCGTCAACAGCCAAGCGCTGAGCAAAGCAGCGCCTCCCGGCAACAAACCGAGAAGAAAAGCGGCGGCGACGGAAAAGAAGCTCAGTCTTTGTGGGTGCCGACTGATTCCGTTGGTCTCTATACGCTCGTTCTGTGCGTATTCACCGGTGTATTGGCTATTGTTTCGATTTTCCAAGGTGTCATGTTGCTGCGGTCGGATAACACAGCTCGCATCGCCGCGAATGCCGCCGATCTCAGCGCTAGAGCTGCCGTCGCCATTGAATTGCCGATAATTCGCGTCGTTCCAGACCGGTTCGGCTACGGTTCGAGGCAAAATAACGATGACCCTCGCATTGAATATTGCGCGATCCACACTCTCGACTTTTCCAACGGTGGCAGGACTAGAGCAATTCCGATTGAGGTTAAGTGCGGTGGGTTCATCGGCGACAAATTGCCGGACGTTCCTGCCTATACCTTCACCAAATCCTTCCCTATCGATATTGTCTTTGAGCCCAGTCCTGCGGAGCCGTCGCGATTGTATCTCAGCGATTTTGAGATCACTCTCGCAACGGGAGATACTGACAAACTCATAAATCGCAACACTATGTTGTGGTTCTATTGTTGCGTCGTATATTTGGATTTCATGCAAACCCGACACGAGGCCGGATTTTGCTGGAAAAGACATGAGTTGTTTGGAGGCGGCACTCTCTTGGCCGACGCAACCCCCGCTTACAATCGCAAAATATAAAGCTAAAGCCGCGCCGCCGTGTCTCAGCGACTGCAAGTAGCGGGCCGCTCAACAGCGACTTGCGGCACCGCATGTTGTGCCTCGTCAGGGTAATCGCAGATCATACTGATGAATACCGCAATCCCGGCGTTGGTGATGGTCACCGTCACCGGCATGGTCGGGCCCTCGGTCGGTGGCACGAGCGAGGCATGTAGGTGTTGATGTCGGCGGTCCGCGACGCCGAGAATGACATTCTTGCCCTGCGTTTCAAAAGGCTTGAGAGCCAGTCCGATCCGCTAACTCCGGCGAGCGCGGCTCTGATCGCTCCAGTACGACTTGAAGGCGGGGTCCGCCGGGCTTTGAACGACTGTTTCTTCGAGGTACAGCCTTTCTTTCGACGCCGGCGTGATCTGCTCGGAGTATGCTTGACGGCTGGCTGACATCGCCGCCACGCCGACGAGTGAGTTGACGACAAAAACTCGGAAAAGCATAGACAGGGAATGACGGTGCACGGTGTCTCCAGGATGCGGATCGACAGGGCTAATCGGACCTTCCTCTACCGGCGGCGAGTGAAATAATTGGAGCTCAATTGCTTAAAACATTAATCAAGCGCGCAGCAACAACGTAGCATTTGTAGTCGGCTGCGGCCCGAACACGACATCGAAATTCCATAACATTTGATCGGCGAAACGAACTGCCGGTCTCAAAAATGCTCGGCCGCCAGAGGCCCAAGCAGAACCGCTCCGAAGACAGCGTTGACTGCGGCCATATCTATCGATGAGGTTGTGCGCCGCCATCGCGCAGCGACGGCCTTTTCGTAAGGGCGAGCCGATAGATGATCAAGCGTTAACTCGATCGTCAGCAAGAGCAAGACAAACGAGCAAATCATCTCATGCCGTCCAATACAGCGCGGGCCTGGATCAGGTCCACCGTGTTGTGGCCACTCGTGAACCAGCCATAAATAGGTGTGAGCAGCGCGCGGGCGTCATCAACTCGTCCGACATCCCGCCAGACCTGCGCCAAGCTGGTCGCGGTCCGCAGTTCGAACAGGCGCGCATGCTGCCTTCGCGCCGTCGCCAATCCGCGCTGGAACAGCACCTCCACCTCGGCAAGCGGAGCGCCCTGCGCCTGTCTTGCCCAGGCCCGCACGCGCAACCCTTCAGCGTCGTCGAACCGCGGTCCATTCGCGTCAGCCGCTACACGATCCAGCAAGGCGATGGCCTCATCGTTTCTCTGGTTCTGCACCAGGATATCGGCTTCGCTGATCCGGAAATAGGAACCCCAGATCCTGGTTTGCATCCTGTCGCGGATTTCCCAACCGCGCTGTAGTCGTGCCAACCCCTTGTCCACGTCGCCGGTTCTGGCGGAAGCCCAACCAAGCAGCCCTTCCGTGAAACATTCCCAATAGAAAACATGATGGCGATTCACGATCTCGACGAGCTCTTCACCGAGTGAGAAAACGGCGGCAGGATCCTGCTCGAGCATTGATTTCATCGCGCACAGACAGATTGCATAGCAGCTTGTGAGGTGATGCCCGCTTTCACGAGCCTCGCGCAAACTGCGCGCGCATAATTCATCCGCCTCGTCCAGGCGACCGAGTTGTAGCGCGGCCACCGAATATTGCGCCAAGGTCGTCGGACGCGGAATCGTCAGATAGTCGCCAAGCGTCGTCGCCGTACCCTCGCGCTCAAATGCCGCGATCACTTCCAGGAACCGCTCGCGGGCGAGCTCCAGCTCGCCGTTCCCAGTCGCGATCATGGCGCTGATCCGGACGCCCTGCGCCACCGACGTCGCGTCCCCGGCTTCGCGGGCCAGATCGAGAAAATTCTCGACATACTCTGCGGCGCGCGGGAAATCGGTCCGCACCAGAGCTCCGCCGGCACGGCCCCACAGGATGCGCAGCAATTGCCGCGTTTCTCCCAGATCCTGACCAAGTTCAAGGAGTCGGGCGTAGTTCTGTTCGACCTCTGTCCCGGAATAGCCATGCATCGCATATAGCGGCTCGATCAGGCCGATCCGTAATTCGAATTCCCGATGTCGAGGTGATAAATCACCCGCAAGTTGCGTAAGCAACGTCAAAGCTCGATTGAACTGGCTGACCGCTTCAATGTTGGCATACCGGGCCGCCGAGCGCAAAGCGGCTCGCTCCCACCAATTGATCGCTTGCGCGGTGAGACCCGCCTCGGTGAAGTGATGCGCTAATAATTCGGGTTGTACCTCCGCTATCTGGACAAAACTGTCTTGCAATGCCTCGGCAATGCGCTTGTGCAGCGTTTGGCGACGGCTGATCAACAATGTCGAATAGGCTGCCTCCTGCACCAGCGCATGTTTGAAAGTATAGGTCACCTGCGGCGGGCTACCTCGCGAGCTGATTAGGTCGGCTGCCTCAAGAAGCGCCAGAGCGGCTTCAAGTTCTTTTGGCTTGGACGGTAGCACCGCAGCTAACAATTCGAATGAGAACTCCCGTCCGATCGCCGCACCGATTTGGGCGACGAATTTGCCCTCGGTCAGCCGGTCGATACGGGCAAGCAACAAATCCTGCAGCGTTACCGGTATCATCAACTCACCGGATCCCCGCTTGTCGTCATAGGGATTGGCGTTCGCCTCAAATGGGCCGAACTCGACGATGACCTTCGTCAGTTCCTCGATGAACAACGGCATCCCATCGGTCTTGGCAACAATCTGATCAACGAGTGCGTCGGGCAGATTTTTCAGCGCGACACGCCGGACCAACTCGTAAGACTGCCGCCGGCTCAGCCGGTTGAGGCTGAGCGACGCAACCTGGCCGCGGCCAGTCCACGGGGGGCGATATTCGGGGCGGTGCGTTATTATAGACAGGATCCGCGCACTCTCGCGCCGGCCCAAGCCGCGGGTGATCGCCTCAACCGTGGTTGGATCAATCCAGTGCGCATCCTCCAGTATCCACAATACCGGCTTTAGCCGCGACAGATTCACGAGCCAATCGTCGATGGCGTCCAGGGTCAGGCTCTTGATCTGCTCTAGCGGCGCTTGGTGCTGCGGCAACCGGTCGCCGATAGGTATCGACAGCAAGCCGGCAAAAAGCGCAATGGTTTCGGGCGCCAGATTGCCGGACTTCTGGACCTCAGCGGTCACGCGCTCGAGTTTCTCCATTGGGTCCATGGCCAGCGTCAGTCCAGCTATGCGCTCGAAGCTGGTGATGACCGGATGCAGTGCGCTGTGGGTATGGAATGGCGAGCACTGCAGGCGAAAGACGAAATGGTCCTCCGTTGCAATGCAACTCGCCAGGGCCATGCACATCCTCGACTTGCCGATGCCGGCTTCGCCCGACAGTAGGACCATCAGCCGCTCGCCCTCGCAGGCAGTTTGCCATCGCCCAAGTAATAGCGAAAGCTCGCTCTCGCGGCCAACCGCTTCGGTCAGATCCGCCTGGTGCGTCGCATCGAAGCGGCTCTCGGACGCGGCCTCGCGCAGCACGCGCCAGACCGGCCTTACGCCCGGCAGACCTTTCAGATCGCACATGCCAAGGAATTCAAGCTCGAACACGCCCTCGATCAACCGGCGGGTGCTACCGGCGATCGCTACCCCGTCGGGTGAAGCAAGGGTCTGCAGCCGTGCGGCCAGCACCGGGGTTTCTCCGACAACCGATTCTTCCCTGGCCGCGCCCTCACCCAGAAGGTCACCAACAACAACAAGCCCAGTCGCTATACCCGTTCGCACATGCAGCGTGACATCGGGCAGTGGGGCCAGATTTGGTATGGTCTGGCTAATTTCCAGGCCGGCGCGCACGGCCCGTTCCGCGGCATCTTCCAAAGCAGCCGGATAGCCAAAATAGGCGACGATGCCGTCACCGGTGTATCTGGCAATGAAGCCACCAAGAGACGTCACAGCATTCGCGCAAGCATCGAGATAGATACCCATCACCTTGCGGAGTTCTTCGGGGTCCAGTTTGGAGGCAAGCGCCGTCGAATTCGACCATGTCGCAGATCAGCACGGTCAATTGTCGTCTCTCAGCGTCCGGCCGCGTTCGCACCAGCGGGATAGGCGCGTTACCTGCGGTGGTTTCCCGCCCGAGAAGGTCTCCGATTGCCTTGAGCAACTTCTTGCGGTGCCCAAGCGGTACATCAAGACGCACCAGATCTTCTTCCGTCAGATCAGGTAGAACATCGCTGTCAATTGCCTGATCGACGAACAGCGCCTGGTATTGGCCAAGCCCATGTTCTTCAAGCCATGCGCCGACGTCCAGACTTTCCATGAGATTGCATGTCCCTAAACCCTGATACTCTAGCGCATTGGCCTGCTGTGGTCCCCGCAACATTCCATCCGGGTAGCGCGGGTCCGTCTTCTTTCCGTTTCCGCGTTAACGACTGTACAATAGAAAAGCCGGCTAGTAGCGGCTCAATTGCCGGGTTTGCTCGATCAGCGCGATCAACGGCGCAGAATTGACGGCGAACGAACGTGCCTCGGTTCGCCCCTCTTCAGCGATCTTGTCGAGATAATTCTCCGCTTCCGGCAGCTTGGCGACAAAATACCTGCCCAGTTCTGCCAGATCGCCGCCCTCCAAGTCGCAAAATATCCTGGCCGCTGCGGGATCGCGGATCGCCAGCGCCGCTGGCAGCGTAAGGATGCCGTCGCGCAAGTCTTCCTCGCCACCTCCTCCAAGGGCGGCCAGCCCCTTCACATCGCCAACATCGTCGCAACCGTGATAGAGCAAGCCCAACAGGCCGCCGAAGGTTCGCAACTGGCCCGAGCGATCGCCTAAGCAGGCGCAGACCTCGAACATCGAGCCGGTATCTTCTCCTGCGATCTTGCGCCAGTCCTCAACGCCCAAAGGCTGACGGCGAAGCCGCCACTGCAGGCACTCAGCCACGCCCAGCCGCTTCAGCAGTTCAGAAAACAACGCAATTGCCGTGAGATCGTCTTTCAGTTGCAGATAACCCTCAGCTACGATGTAGCCCGAAGTCATCAGAGCCGACAGCTCCCCGAACTTGGTGTGCATGGTGGCCCGACCGCGCCGCGTCGGCGAACGATCGAGGATGTCGTCAATGATCAAGGAGACATTGTGAAACAACTCGATCACCAAAGCCGACTGCATGATCTGTTCGGGGATCGGTCCTTCGCGCACCGCGCGATAGCAGGAAAATATCGTCAGCGGACGAAAGTATTTTGATCCGGTCAGGAACTGCCATTCCAGCGCTTCGCGCAACTCTTCGCTACAACCGGCAACCCAGCGCGCAATGCGCTCGCGCAGCTGCGTCATCTCTGACTCGAAACCTAGTCGTATGATAACGGATTGCGTCGATTGCTCTTGCATGTTTGAAAGGCGCTGCCTTAGACCTTGCTCCGCCAGCGCCTATTGTAGGAGCCGGACAGGTCGGGTTGTTGAAAGCCCTGCGCTAAACTCTCATCCAAAGTGCTCAACTCGTTCGTCAAGATGCGCGCCTCCCTTGTGGCGAGGTCCCCGACCTCACGCAGCAACGCACGCAGTTCATCCGCCGCAATCAGGCGTTCGGCTCCCGGCGCACTTGCCTCGATCGCCTCCACCCCAACGACCTGAGCCAATTTTGCTTGATGACTTTCAAATATCTGAACCAAGCCGAGCCAATAGCTGACCGATCGGTTCGCGGCAATCATCATGGCATGCCCGATAGGTAGCAGGAGATCGGCGGCGGCCGCATCGTCATGACCGGGCGGTGATGAGTGGGCCGCCGGCCCGTCGCGCGGCTGGTCAAAACGCTGACGATTGGCGGCAGCGAAATCGGCCATCGCGCCAAGCACACCGATCATCGGTCCCAGCACCCCTGCTGCGGAAGGCGTGGCTCCCGGATTGCCCCCGGCGATGGATGGCGCAGTCAGGTTTTCCTTGAGGGCGGCTCCCGCCAACCAAGCATCACGCATCGCAAGGAAAAAACCGGTAACCGGCTCTTGCCTTGACCGGCCGGATCCAGGACCAAACGTGCCTTCTGTGTTTGACATCTCATCAAGCCCGTGTGTCGCGCGTGGTAGGCCGCCTATTCCACAATTGGTGGCATGGGCGGTTGGGGAAGGCAACCACTCCAGCATTTGGACGCTGGTCAGTCCTGAACCGCGCGGCGCCGTTCACGCAACTTGTCGTATTGCGAAAGGAACACCATCATCGAAATCCGTGGCATGGCGGCGCAGGCGCGAGCAGAGTCAGCTAACGTCATCGGAGAGGCTCCTCGAACTTCAGATCCATCGTCTGGATGCGCCGGCTCGGTAATCCCGCCTTTCGACGGCATCTTCCGAGCGGTCCTTAGAAATTCCTGCTGATATTGTTGTCCCGCCAACAGGGCGCAGCGGGCGGCGACATCGGCGAACGCACCGATTGCGGCTGATTGGGCCAAAAGCATTTCGGTGAAAATTGCGCGATAGGTCACCTGCAGGGGGGTGGATTTCATTGCTTTGCGCTCAATGAGGGGAGACAATCTGATCTTACTTTTATTACGGTGCGCAATTCGAGGGTAAAATGCCGGAAGTGATAATCGTCGGGTCCGGTTTGGCGGGGATCTCCGCAGCCACGCGGCTGATGGAGCAGGGCTTCGACATTATTCTATACGAGCAGAATGACTTTCTTGGCGGCAAGCTCGGCGCTCACAGAGCAGGCGGCAAACCCGACCTGCACGAGCACTGCTATCACATGTACTTGAATTGGTACAATAATTTCTGGCAGTTGATAAGGGAGATCGGTGCCCTCGACAAATTCATACCAAGCCCAGTCATTGGCTGCTGGCTACCGGGCGACAAAGAGACCCGGCCATATCTTACCAATGCCGGTTCGCCCACAACAGTCGTGACTAACATGCTGAACGGCATCGCCCCGCCTGCGGAACATTTCCTTTGGGCGTATTCACTGCTCGACCTCATTGGCACGCAGTCGATGTCAGGCGATGTACTGGAGCAAACGTCGGTCAATAACTTTTTTCGGTCCAGAAGCTACAGCACTGAGGCTTCGATCGAAAACTCTTCCCGTACCTTGGCGGAAGCCTTCGCCGCGCCGAGCTATCTTTCGTCCGCGCGAAGTTATCAGAGCCTGATCAAGTATGGGTTTCCTAACCCGGTCCCGTCCGTGTGGCTTCTCACCCAGAACACCAACGACGCCATTTTCGAACCGTGGGCGAAACACCTGAAAGCGCGTGCAAAGGATCTGGGGCGTCACTTCAAGATTAATAGGCGGGCGCGGCTCGAAAGGCTTCATCTCACAGATGGCAAGGTGCGTAAGTTGACGTTCGGGCGCATGCCGATCAACCCGACTAGCGAGCGCGGCGCGTCGCCGAAGCCGACCAAAACATGGGAAGTCGACGTTCCCGGCGATCTCATCCTCGCCGTACCACCGCGCGCGCTCGGTCGCCTCGTCAGTTGGGAGGTCGCCGCCTGCTCGCCCAACCTTGAGACCGTCCGCCTGCTGCGCACCGAGCCCATGATCTCGCTCGATCTCTATTTCAAGCGAAAGATTCCGGGTTTGACCAAGAGTATTACGGTCCTTCTGGATTCGAAGTACACGCTAAGTCTGCTCGATACTTCGCAAGTCTGGAACGAGCACCCCGCGGGCGGAACTGCTCTTAACGTCATCGCTTCAAACGCAGATCTGATCGTCGATTATCCGAGCGAGGTCATTTTGGATATTTTGCTCAAGGAATTGCATCGCTTCCTCGACTTCAAGCTCGATGACGTGGACAAGGACCGCTGCCATATTCAAACCAATGTCGGCGAGGAGCTCTTCGTTAACCAGGTCGGGAGCTGGGACTATCGCCCCAAGGCGACCTGCGACATTCCCAACCTCTTCTTGGCCGGCGACTACTGCCAGACCTTCATCGACGTCGTTACGGTCGAAGGCGCCGTGGTCAGCGGCCTACTGGCGGCTGAGGCTTTGCGCCAGAGGCGTGGGATTGGCACTCCGATTGATATCGTCCAGCCGTATAGCTATCCGGCCATTCTTCCCGCGATGCTCGCGGCGGCGCTGCGACCTGCGGCTCTGGCCGCCAAGGTTGTCTCCGTGGCCGATTCAATGATGCGCGCCCAATTCTCCCGGATGTTTCCCAATGGTTGACCCTTGGACGCCGCCACGCATCAAGGCAGGTCCAATAACCGAGGCGGACCGAATACTGCGGTTTGCCGCTCCGTCCAGCCGTTCGCAGCCGGCAACCTTTCAGCAATGTCGAACGCGCGAAGCGTCTCGCACAAACAAGCCGACTTGTTGTCGCTGCACAAGCACAAGCCGTCTGCTGGCGTACCTAATTCCAGCAGCACCGAGCCGCCGATCTGCGTTCCCTCTCCGCTACCGCTCTTCATCATCATCGCCCAAAAGGTTTGCGGTCTCGGAGCCCTAGGCGAACTGCGCTGCGAGATGGAGAACGTAGGAATATCGGAAGAGTGTGCGTCACCGAAGCGCGGAAACCGGATCGACAGCGCTTTGCCGCTGCGGTCGGGCAAACCGAAGCGCACGGCGTCCGCCGCATAGGTGGCCATGAGCTTCGGCGCGACGATTTTCTCCAACCCCCATACAACTCGAGCCGCCTCTCTGGTGAAATCCTGTGTGACAACAATCGCCAAATAATAAACAAATAACTGACCCGCGGGATCGCCCTTGGCTGTCACCGTCAACGCGATAGCGATTTCCGGATATACGCCGAAGTCGCTGTTGCGATAATCCACGCCAATGATGGTAAGCGGTGTCCGACCATCGCCGGCATCGAACGCGGAGAGATAGTCGCTTGCCGCTCCAAGCGCACGGTTAGCCGCCTTGGTCGATACGAAAGACATCGCCCATCCCTGCGAAGCATCTAAAACCCGCGCCGGCATCGCGAACGGCTTGCCAGCAACCTCGAAATAATCCCCCTCTGTTGGAGGCCCTGCGCCCTCGTTACCGACGTATGGCTCCGAATCACCGTCCGGCGCCTGCGCAAATTCCATCGCAGCCTTTTCGGCGACCGAAGGCGCCGTGGCTGCCAACTCGCCCAACCAGTTTACATAGCCGCTGGCCAGTCCCTGCAATAACGTTGACGGCGGCGCGGATGTCTTCGCGCCCTTAACCAAGCGTTCGGTCTCGCGCCGCATACTGCGGCTTGTGATAGTCCACCATTGACCGTAGGCTTCCGCGCCAAAACGAAGAACCTCTCCTCCCAGACGCAGCAGATCGCCGTTCCGCGACGACCGTAATCTTGAACGAGGGGGAATGGGCGACATGGCGAATGTTCCTGGGCTTGTGTCGAGGGAATGCGCTGGCGGCTGACCGCGCGCTAAATCGAGAAATATGGCAATGCCATAATGGTAACCTTCGGCAAATTTTCCTTCAAAACTCTTCCCGCGATGTCCGTTCATCCAATGAAGATGGCGGCCCTTGCGCTGCATCCCAATCTGCTTTGGTGATGCAATAACGCTGGAGGGATGAAAAAGCACTATCGTCGCAGGAGCGACCGCTAACCGAATGTCCATTCTGAGATACGCGCCGGAGGGGCACCGCAATATTATTATTTTCTGAGCGTGTATTTGACATTGGTCGATGGCCAGAGAAGCAGTTATGCTGGCCGGCACTGGCAATGAATAATGATGAGTAGGCGCGAGGAAGGTCATCGAAGCGGGGGCAGCATCAATGATAATTTTACCGGAGCTGGCGGCAGATGCCTTGGAAGAGTTTCTCGGTTCTTATATGCGCCGTCGGTTCGGATCTTCCCAGACGCTTCTCGCTGAGATCGTGCCGTCGGCGGCTCGTATCGCGCTCGAATGCATTGGAAATAGCGACGCGCTCTACCACAACGTCGAGCACACGCTGCTCGTAACGCTTGCGGGACACGATATTCTCCGCGGTCGCGCGCTGCACAACCACATGACTGCGGTCGACTACGCGCATGTGATCATTGCTTGCCTTACCCACGACATTGGTTATGTGCGCGGCCTGTTTGAGGATGACGGTGCAGACGGTTTTGTGATCGATTCGGCTGGCGGGAAGGTGACTTTACCGCGCGGCTCGTCCGACGCGGGTCTTATGCCTCACCACGTCGACCGATCGAAGCTTTACGTGATGAGGAGGATCGAAGGTGTTGCTTCGCTCGACAAACAGCGCATTGCTGATGCGATCGAAGGCACCAGATTTCCTCCCGGCAAAGATCAAAAATTCCATGAAGAAGCGTCGATCGTTCGAGCAGCAGACTTCATTGGGCAGCTCGGAGACCCCAACTATATTAGAAAAGCAAACGCCCTTTTCCACGAGTTTGAAGAGGTCGGAATGAATCGCCAGCTTGGGTATAAATCACCCGCCGATATCGTCGATCGATACCCGCAATTTTATTGGAATAGTGTAGCGCCCCATATTCAGACGGAAATACGGTATCTCAACATGACGTCGAGCGGACGGCATTGGATTGCGAGCCTTTATGGCAATGTCTTCCGCGCGGAACGCGAGATATCGCTTTCCGGTCCACAAAACTAGACGCGCAGAGGTGGTGGCTTCCTTATCGGTTCAGGAAGCGGTGCAATGTCGTTTCCTGCAGACTTCGTCGGGATAGATGTCCGCTGCCAAGGTATGGCGGACATTGAAGTTCCATAACATCTCATCCGCGAAACGCGCCTGTAGCAGCAAAGCTAAAATGTCAGCACCGAGCAAAGTTGGAATGTCAGTCTTCTCCCTCTTGGTCGTGAGGTTTGGAGGCTGCGGCCCATCGGTTGTTGAAGCGATACCGCGATGGCGGTGCGCCTGCGATTGCGAACCGGCGGCGGGGTCGGCCGTCGAATAACCGCTTGTCTGATGTCGTGCGTGACACGCCGTCGCGCTGGTCCGGCAGTACTACGCGGACTAGGGCCGACGTTGGCTGCTGCGGAAGCGAGGGTGTCAGTAATCTTGTGTAAGCAGGTTTCTGTGAGTTTTCCCGAGGCGATCACCAGCGTCTTTCCGCAGACGCTGGTTCAGACCTGCATTGTGCACTTGATCCGCAACAGCCTCGCCGTCGTTGCCGTTGATCCCATTGGCAGGACACTTGAGTAGTGATGTTCCTGGTCGGAACCCCGGCGATAATCCCGCTTCCGGCTCTCCGTCCGTCGGGCCGTTGGTACGCGGTGTCGAGGATAGCTGATGCTGTATGGGTGATCTGTAATGCGGCCTGGCGACCCGCTCAGCGGAGTGAAGCCATCGATGAAGGAGGAGCCCTGAAGCTCGCCGGTCTATCCGGCCTGAACAGGTCCGGTCCCAGCGCGTAAACTTGAAGGCTAGACCCCGCTATTGGCGCCGGTATGCCGCCGAGTTAAGGGCACGTGACACGTTATCAATGCAATCGAAAGACGCCATCGACGGGGTGCAGTTCAGCAGGCTTGATCAGCTTGGAGTGCGCGACGGTGACCGCGAAGAGTGGACCCTCGAGGGACTTTTCCCAAAACGCTAGAAATTCCTTCAGCGCCGGAAAATTCGGAAACATATCGTAGTCCTGCCAGATGTAGCTTTGCAGCAGCCAGTGGCGATCCGGACGGCGATACGCGATTTCCGCCGTTGTGAGTCCGTAACCTAAGACCTGCTTCCTGAAATCCTTGGAAACTGAATTTTTCTCGAGCATGCCAACCTCCAGACCAGCTAGAACAGTTGCATGATTCTCAATGCGCCAAAAAAGAAAACGTTCAATAGGTCACTGCAATCAATGCGCTAGCAGCATGTTACTTCGCCTGCTAGCAATCGCCGCAAGCGTTCCTCCTCGATCGAGAAGCTCAAGTCAGTCAAACATTGTGGGCCGAAGCCCTTGTGTCCCAGTGTCACAGGCTTATGTGCGAGGTGGCTAGCACTCGGTCACTACGACTGCCAATCCAGAAATAATCACAAAAACCAAGGAGGATCGCATGAAATTCCGTCCGCTGCACGACCGCGTTGTGGTCAAACGCATCGATGCCGAAGATAAGACCGCAGGCGGCATCATCATTCCGGATAGTGCCAAGGAGAAGCCCTCGCAGGGCGAAATCACGGCGGTCGGCCCCGGCGGCCGCGACGAAGCCGGCAAGCTCATTCCGATCGATCTCAAGATTGGCGACCGCGTGCTGTTTGGCAAGTGGTCGGGCAACGAGGTCAAGCTCGATGGTCAGGAACTGCTGATCATGAAGGAAAGCGACATCATGGGCGTTCTCACTGATCTGGCCGCCGCCGAGAAGAAGGCCGCGTAAGCGGCGGCCAGTTTTCCTTATCCTGGGGGGCCGGCGCAGTCGGCGTCTCGAAGGATCAGGCCGAAAATCTAGGTCTCAAGATCCGCCTATTGGGCGCTGCCTTTCTGATGAGGCCAGTTCCGAAACGGAGATCATTATGTCAGCCAAAGAAGTCAAATTCGGCGTCGATGCCCGCGATAAGATGCTGCGCGGCGTCGAAATTCTCAACAACGCGGTGAAAGTGACGCTCGGTCCCAAGGGCCGCAACGTCGTGCTCGACAAATCCTATGGCGCGCCCCGCATCACCAAGGACGGCGTCACCGTCGCCAAGGAAATCGAGCTTGAGGACAAGTTCGAGAACATGGGCGCCCAGATGGTGCGCGAAGTCGCCTCCAAGGCGGCCGACGCGGCCGGCGACGGCACCACCACCGCGACCGTGCTGGCTGCGGCCATTGTGCGCGAAGGCGCCAAGTCGGTTGCTGCCGGCATGAACCCGATGGATCTGAAGCGCGGTATCGACATGGCGGTGGAAGCCGTGGTCGCCGACCTCGTCAAGAACTCCAAGAAGGTCACCTCGAACGAGGAAATCGCCCAGGTCGGCACCATCTCCGCCAATGGCGACGCCGAAATCGGCAAGTTCCTCTCCGACGCCATGAAGAAGGTCGGCAACGAGGGCGTCATCACGGTTGAGGAAGCCAAGTCGCTGGAGACCGAACTCGAGGTCGTCGAAGGCATGCAGTTCGACCGCGGCTACATCTCGCCCTACTTCGTTACCAACGCCGACAAGATGCGCGTTGAAATGGAAGATGCCTACGTCCTCATCAACGAAAAGAAGCTGTCTCAGCTAAATGAATTGCTCCCCTTGCTGGAAGCCGTCGTGCAGAGCGGCAAGCCGCTTGTGATTATCGCGGAAGACGTCGAAGGCGAAGCGCTCGCCACCCTCGTCGTCAACCGTCTGCGTGGCGGCCTCAAGGTTGCCGCCGTGAAGGCTCCGGGCTTCGGCGATCGTCGCAAGGCGATGCTGCAGGACATTGCGGTTCTGACCGGCGGTCAGGCGATCTCGGAAGACCTTGGCATCAAGATGGAGAACGTGACGCTCGCCATGCTCGGCCGCGCCAAGAAGGTGATGATCGACAAGGAGAACACCACCATCGTCAGCGGCGCTGGCAAGAAGGCCGACATTGAGGCGCGCGTCAACCAGATCAAGGCGCAGATCGAGGAAACCACCTCGGACTACGACCGTGAGAAGCTGCAGGAGCGTCTGGCCAAACTCGCGGGCGGCGTCGCGGTGATCCGCGTCGGCGGCGCGACCGAGGTCGAGGTGAAGGAGCGCAAGGATCGCGTTGATGACGCGATGCATGCGACCCGTGCGGCGGTTGAAGAAGGCATCGTACCGGGCGGCGGCGTCGCCCTGCTGCGCGCCTCCCAGCACCTCAAGGGGCTTCGCACCAAGAACGACGACCAGAAGACCGGCGTCGAGATCGTGCGCAAGGCGCTGTCATATCCGGCGCGCCAGATCGCGATCAACGCGGGCGAAGACGGCTCGGTGATCGTTGGCAAGATCCTTGAAAAGGATCAGTATTCCTACGGCTTCGATTCGCAGACCGGCGAATACGTCAACCTGATCTCCAAGGGCATCATCGATCCGACCAAGGTCGTTCGTGTGGCGATCCAGAACGCAGCCTCGATTGCGGCGCTCCTGATCACCACCGAAGCGATGGTGGCCGAACTGCCGAAGAAGAACGCCGGCGCCGGCGGCATGCCTCAGGGCGGCGGCGGAATGGGTGGCATGGGCGGTATGGATTTCTAAGGCCAACCGTTCAGGAACAACAATAAGAAAGGCCCGACAGCAATGCGGGCCTTTTACGTTTGGATGCTTTCAACCACTAAGAATGACTCGAAGACGAAATGGATTAATTTGGGATCCAATTCAAAGGGGTTATGAAAGACGACCATTCCGACCAGGTGCTAAACGCCATTCTGTCGATAGCGGATCGGCAGGATCTGCTTTTAGCTCGGAGGGTAGGGGATCTGAACGAAAGGTATTCGAGCTTGCGGCTATCATCGAGGAGCCTGACGCCCATGATTCCCATTCCTGACCTAAGCTCGCCGATCCGGTCAATCAGGGGGCTCGCTGGCGCGCGTCCGGACGTTGCGGCGCGCTCATTGGGCTATCAGAATAGCAGTGCATTTCAAAAACCTCGTCAAAAGCCAAGCAGCGCAAGACCTACCCAGCTGAATGCAAATATTGAAGAAGCGATCGCCACGACGGACGCCAAGGTGACAATGGTTTTGACGGATGGCATCACCGAACCCCGTTGCAGGCAGCGATCGCATTCTGCCGGACGACGCTTGCTCAATGATGGCGATAATTCCTCTTGACTGATATTAAATCCGACTGTGGCTGCTACAGCACGGGCATGCCCCCCGCAAAGATCCACATTCGCGCCACCCAAATGAGCGAGTCTGCGGGGAATCAGGGGCATGGTCGGTTTCACGTCCCGAAATTCAACCGGTAAACGCCAGAGCGGAGTCCGTAGCCGAGAAGCCTATGTTCATGGCGGCTTGCACTGGCCAACACCGGCGGCACTAAAAACCTATTGATGCGCCTGAGCAGTGATCCCTCGAGATGCGATCTTCGACCCGAAACTTATAGAATAGCTTGACCAATCTGAATTTGTGGGTTCACGCATAAAAGGTAATCTGACCGCTAGCAACAAAAGTGCTCGACATACGCTATAAGGCTCTGCCCCAGGGCTGTTGTCAGCTTAATGAGCGCAAAGACGACGGTGCCTCCGAAAACACAATCAAACACCAGATTGACGAACAAACCCACGTAAGCGCCTCCGGGAGCGAAGCGCATCATGTACAACCAGAGGTGCGGCTTGGAAATGAGGGAGATTTTTAATCGCTAACGAACTCTTTAAGGACTTGAACAGAATCATGAACATCCAAATACTGCCGACTGGTACCGCCCCAGCATGCACCCGAGCAGGGAACTTTAGTTCCGTTGGTTAATGCCCACACTGCAACAAGCGCATGAAAGTCGTGGCAACTTCTGACGGTCGAACCGGCTTCCAATGCCTTCAGTGCGATAAGGTTTGACCCTCTCCAAACTGATGCTGTGAACTGGGCAGCGAGCGCACTCGGCGCGCCAACCAAGGCAGCCTGAAACCATTGTTTGTTCTGCCCACAATTGGCCTTTTGATCTGGAGCTAAAAGAGAAGAAGATGAGCGACGATATATTTGAGCGAAAGGTGATGACACCCGCCGAGCGACAAGCCCATAAGGCATTTCGGCAAGTCGATGCCGAGAAAGCCATGACGGAACACGAGATCGCGCAGAAGGCATTTTCCAATAACCGCGAGCGCCTCAAGACCGAGCGGCTGGCACGAGAGGCCGCGGAGTTGAGGGCGAAAAGCAAATAATGCCGTCGCGACCGAGTTCACCTTCCTCACAATCTTCAGCGCAGCGCCTTTCAAAGGATGATCGCTACTCCGGGGCTGTCCTGGTACAACTTCATCCGGCCGGCAAGCAGACTATTGCTGGAATGGTAGCAAAGGGCTGGATCGAGATGCAGATGGACGCGAACGGAGGGGCGCGGTTCGCATCACGCCTGATGGCGAAGCGGCCTTAAAGGCAAAAATTCCATCTTCGCGGCGTTAAAATCGACAAGCCCCTTCCGGGCGGTTTTCTCCGTCATCGATCCAAGGCTCCCCTTCAATATCACGGAT
>CAWETC010000027.1:0-489161 GCA_963811915.1 uncultured Alphaproteobacteria bacterium | reverse complement strand
AACGACTTAACCAGAAAAAACAAGGTCGCTCTCGTCGCCGACCACGACGGTCGCATGACTTGCATCCACCACGCGGCTGGCTACGCCCAGAGCCCGGAAGCCCTGAGCCCCGAGCCCATCGAGCGTGGCTTTGAAGGAGCGCGGGTCGCAGGGTCGAGGGGAATCACTTTCCGTCCGCGTCTTCGGACCGCCCCGACAGCCGCAGAAGATCCTCGGGGGCACCCTTGACGATCAACCGGCGCTCGATACCGTGCTCGACCAGGACCGAGACACGACTCCGTTCGAAATCGAACGGTACTTCATCTAGCTTGTTCCAGCCCGTCATATCGAACGGATGGGCGGAGAGGATTGCCTGATCGAGCGGACTCTTCATCCCGTCTCGAAATGGCTGTTGATGTAGGCGTTGGCAAATAGGCGGACTTTGCTGTCAGCACCGCGCCCGTCGATGGCACGCATCGAGCTTGATTGAGGCTTCCGTCAGCGTTCCGGTCTTATCGGTACACAGTACGTTCATTGCGCCGAGGTCGTGGATGCGGACAGGCGCTTCACGATCACCTTACGCTTCGACAGTCTCCAATGCCGAGCGCGCAAGCGTCACGGTCACGATCATCGGCAGCAATTCAGGCGTTAGCCCGACGGCCAGCGCCAACGCGAACATCAGCGACTCCAGCACCGGCCGATGAAATGAGATGTTCACCACCAGGACGAAGAGTACCATCAACATCGTAAGGCGCATGATGAGCAAGCCAAAACGGCGAATGCCGACCGCAAAATCGGTGGCCGGCGGCTTTTCCGCCAAGCTCGTCGCGAGGTGGCCCAGCGCCGTCTTGCCGCCTGTCCGGCAAACAACAATCGTTGCGGTACCGCTGATGACAGAGGTGCCTGCGAACACGGCGTTGGATGCGCCGGCCGGGTTTTCTGCGCCCGAAGGCGATCGCTACCTGCTTCTCGGCAGGGTACGGCTCTCCGGTCAGCAGCGCCTGATTGATGAAGAGATCTCGGCTTACGAGCAGCCGCGAATCTGCCGGCACGAGATCGCCAGCGATGAATTCGACGATGTCGCCTGGCACCAGATAATCGATCGCCACCGACAGGCAGGCGCCGCTGCGTCGTACCGTCGCCTGTACCGCAACCGACCGACGCAGCGCCTCAATCGCATTTTGTGCGCGGACTTCCTGAACGAAATCGATCGTCATGCTGATCGTGACGATGGTTACCACGATCAGGAAGCTCGCAACATCGCCGGTCGCCGCCGACAATCCGCTCGCCACGAGCAGGATGATGACCAGCGGGTTGCGAAATCGGGAAATAAATGGAGCCAGAGCGGCGATCGCTTGACGATTGCGGCGTCGTTTGGCCCGAACGTTTTTAAGCGCGATTGGCTTCCGTGGCATCAAGACCGGCAGCGCTGGTCTCGAGTTCGTGCGAGAACTCGATCAACTGGCTCCTGCCAGACCTCTTCCGCACTGAGCTCGTCGTTTACGCTGTTCATCGTGATATCCCGAGGAATTCGGATGACCTGAGTTTATTTTTCGGCCTTTCGCGCCATGAGGTATGCGACAATTCCCTTGGTCTGATAGTCCACCCGAAGCCACCTCGGCCTGCGCCAGCAGCGCGAGGGTGGTGAAAAGCGCGAACGTGACAGGCAGAACCCCGCCTCTTGTCATGACCGAACACCTCCTTGTTCCTTTTTGGCCGCGAGAGACGGAAATGACCCTCGCCCGTCTATGGCTTCGGCCGCGGCGGAAATACCTGGTTATCGAAGGGCGATTTAGTGGGCACCCGCATCACGATGAAGCCGCGTCCGATCGACTGGTGACAGGCATTGCAACCATTGGTGAACTCGCCAACAGCTTTCGCGAACCGTCGGCTGTCCTTTGCCTCGATCGCATCGGCGACTGATTGAGCAGGTTCCGTCATTCTGGTCACGTTGGTTGCCGGAATACCCGGATAAAGTGTCGCGGCCTCCATCAAGCCGGTTTCGAGCTGGTGAAGTTCGTAAGCGGCGAGCTCCCAATTGAGAGCCTTACCTGCGAACCACAGTTTCATCTGCCGGAATTGAACCGCGTTCATGATATCGCCGAACCGGGGAACGTAAGCTCAGTCGTCCGTGTATTCATCCCGCTCTGCGCAACAGTGAGGGATGTCAACGGGCACAACGTCAGCAGGGTAGCCACATATCCACGCAATTTCATTGGAAACTCCGACCGATTGGCATTACATCGCTGGGCTGGCCAACGCTCGATGCAAACTAGCGCTTTCGACGGAGCAGTCCTTTGCGCTCGATCAAGGTCCGCCTGCGGGCTGATATTTCGGCGTCGGCCGCCCGACGGATGCCACGACGTCCTCTATATAATCTGCGGGATACTCTGTGTCCTGAAGCCGCCGCTTGTCCATCGAGTGACTACATACTCCTGAACACTGGTTTTTGATCATTCGCACTGTTTGATACTCACATCTATCTGCACCGGACAGCGAATGCCAAGCACGGCAATGGCATTCGCACGCGTCGCGTCTGCTAGACCGCCTGCGCGACCACGGAACGGAAACGCAAGATTGCAAGACCAAAGAACAAGCCTCCTATGACGGCAACCGCAAGGAATTGTGGCCACACCACGTCCAGTCCGGCGCCACGATAGAGAATTGACTGCGCGAAGGCGACGAAGTGCGTCGATGGCGACACCTGCATGGCTTTGGCGAGCCAGACCGGCATGCTCTCAAGCGGCGTATTGCTGCCCGAGAGCATGTTCATCGGCAGAAACACCAGCATGTAAAGCAAGCCAAGCTGCGGCATGGAGCGCGCGACCGTGCCCAGAAAGATTCCGATCGCGGTTGCGAAAAACAGGTAGATCACCACGCCGACCATGAATAGCGGTATCGAGCCTGCGACGGGGATTCCAAGCATCGTGCGCACCACGAGATAAACGCAAAGGCCCACCGCCACCGCGATTACCAGGCCGTTCGCCCAAACCTTCGACAAGGCGATCTCGAACGGCGTCAGCGGCATGACCAGGAGATGGTCCATGGTTCCATGCTCGCGCTCACGGACAACCGCCGCGCCGGCAAGAATGATGGCCAGCATGGTGATGTTGTTGATGATCGCCATCACGCTGGTAAACCAAGCGGTCGTCAGGTTCGGATTAAACGCAATTCGGACATTCGAGATTTACCGCCGATGGCTTTACTCCCTCCGCATGCGAGAGGAAATCCGCTATCTCGGTGGTGATGATCTGCTGCGCATAGGCCGAGCCAAGGCCCGCCTGTATCATCGCGGTCGCATCGACGTTGACCTGAAGCCCGGGCTGGCGTCCCGCCAGAACGTACCGTTCGAAGTTCGGGCGGAATATCGATCACGAAGGTGAATTTCCCAGCGTTCATTGCAGGAATGATATCCTGCTCGGCGATCAGCCTCGGCAACTGGAACAGTGGCGGAAAGAACGCATGAGCGATCTGGCGAGAGAGTTCCGAGTGGTCCTCATCGACGATCGCGATCGAGGCATTGTTAAGCTCCTGCGAATTGCTTCGCGCCTGCAAGGCGACGGCCAGCGAAAATGCATAGGCCACCAGGCCCAGCAGTACGAAATCGCCGAGAAAACTGCGCAGTTCTTTGACGCCCAACCAATAGATGTTTGCTGCCTTTCGCATCATGGCGGCACCCTAACGTTCCTGTTTTCGAAGCAGAAAAACGCTTGTCAGGGTAAAGATCGGAACGAAGATGACGAGAGCCAAAAGGTCTCCGTGCAGGTCCGCAAAGCCTAATCCTTTGGTGAAAGTGCCGACGCTGATCGGTACGAAATAGGTCATGGGAAATGCGCGCCCGATGATTTGAGCCCCTCCAGCCAGCGAGGACACCGGCGTCATCATGCCGGCAAACTGCGTCGCCGGCAGCACCGTCAGGATCGCGGTGCCGAATAAAGCGGCGATCTGGGTTTTCGTGAACGCTGAAATCAGCATGCCGTAGCCGGTCATCGTCGTCACATAGATCAGCGCGCCCAATGCCAAGTGTCGGGAAGCTGCCCTTGAGTGGAACCTTGAACACGAACAGCGCCAGCAGCAACATCAAGGTGAAATTAGCCATCGCGACCGCGATATAGGGCAGCTGCTTGCCAAGCAGGAATTCAAGCCGGGTAACCGGCGTCACGTACAGGTTGGTGATGGAGCCGAGTTCCTTCTCCCGCACGATGGCCAAGCGCCATCAAAATCGCGGGAAACAACGCCAACAGCATGGACATATTCGAAGGCACCATGGCGTAGATACTGTCGAAGTCCTGATTGTATTTAAACCTGACCTCTATATCGGCAGGCGGCGACGCCGAGGGCTCCGTGGTCTTTACCGCCGGATCCGTCAGGTACAGTTGGTGCATGCCCTGCAGATAGCCGCGGATAGTTTCCGCCCGGAACGGCATAGCGCCGTCGACCAGGCGCACTGACCCAGACCGGACGTCCGCGCTTGATGTCGTTGCCGAAGCTGGGCGGGATTTCAATCGCAGCCGAAATGTCGCCGCTCTTGAGGCGATTGTCGAGTTCGGCATAGTCGGCGAGCGGCGCTTTCTCCATGAAATAGCTGGAGCCCCGGAGCTCCTCGAGATAGGCGCGGCTTTCCGGACTCTGATCGCGATCCAGTACCGCAAACGACAGGTTGTTGACATCAGTCGAAACGCCGAATCCGAACACCAGCATCAGAAGCGTCGTACCAAGCAGGCTGAAGCCGAGCCGGATCGGGTCGCGCAGAAGTTCCAGTGCCTCCCGGATTGTGTAAGCCAACAGGCGTTGCAGGCTGAATACGGAGCGCGCGCGACGTCGGCGCCCCGCAGCGGATGGTCGACTTGAGCCGCCTCGCTGCGCTGCTCGATGACAGCTACCCGCGGTCCCGTCGCCGCTTCAAGATAACTGATGAAGGCATCTTCGAGCGTGGCTGCGCCACGCGCCTTGACCAATTCGGCGGGTGTACCTGTCGCCAGCACGCGCCCGGAATCCATCAGCGATATCCGGTCGCAGCGCTCGGCCTCGTTCATGAAGTGGGTCGAGACGAAAATCGTCACACCCTGGTTACGCGAAAGATCGATCAGTGCTTCCCAGAAGCGGTCCCGTGCCAGCGGATCGACGCCCGAGGTCGGTTCGTCAAGAATGAGGATCTCCGGCTCGTGGACGATGGCGACGGCCAACGAGAGCCGCTGACGAATCCCCAGTGGCAGATCCAGAGTGCGCTGATCGAGATAATCCTCAAGACCGAACTGTCCGACCAGTTCGGCGATCCGCTGCGCTGCCTTCGCTCCCAGATGGAAAATCCGCGCATGCAAGTCGAGATTCTGCCGGACTGTCAGTTCGGTATAGAGGGAAAACGACTGCGACATGTAACCGACGCGGTAGCGCGAACTCATGTCGCTGGCATCGAGAGGCTTTCCGAACAGCAGCGCCTCGCCGGCGGTAGGCGGCAGCAGGCCCGTCAGCATCTTCATGGTCGTGGTCTTGCCGCAGCCATTGGAGCCGAGAAAGCCGAAGATCTCGCCACGTTCGATGTGAAATTCACCCGGTCGACGGCCGTGAAATCGCCAAAACGGCAGGTCAGATCACGGGCGATGATGATCGGTTCAGCGTCGAAGATCTGGCGCGGCGGTATCTGAAGCGCGTGGTAACCATTGCGTTGCTGTTCCGGAAGCAACGCTATGAAAGCCTCTTCGACAGTCGTGGCGCCGCTATGGGCCTTTAGTTCAGCCGGGGATCCGGTCGCCAGAACCTTCCCGGCATTCATGGCCGCGAGCCAGTCGAACCGCTCGGCTTCCTCCATATAGGCGGTCGCCACGATGACGCTCATGCCCGAGCGGCGAGAACGGATGCGGTCGATCAACTCCCAGAACTGGCGACGAGAGAGCGGGTCAACGCCGGTGGTCGGCTCGTCCAGAATGAGTAGATCCGGATCGTGAATCAGCGAGCAACAGAGGCCGAGCTTCTGGCGCATGCCTCCCGATAACTTCTTGGCCGGCCGGTCTTCGAACGGCGCCAATCCGGTGCTTTCCAGCAATTCCGCAATTCGCCATCGCGCTCGTCACGGGATTGTCCGAACAGGCGACCAAAAAACTCGATATTCTCGCGGACGCTCAGGTCAGGATAAAGATTCTTTCCCAACCCCTGCGGCATGTAGGCGATCCGCGGACATACCGATGCCCTGTGCCTCGCATCGGAGATGTCGCCACCGAGCACCGTGGCGCTGCCGGACTGATTTTGACGGGCGCCGGCGATGATGCCGAGAAGCGTGGATTTCCCGACCCCGTCAGGACCGATCAGCCCGACCATGCAATCGGCCGGTATGCTGATCGTGACGTCATCCAGCGCTTTGATCTTACTGTATTCCTGCGTGAGGCTGTCGAGGACGGCAATCGGTCGGCCCCGCTCGTTCATGGCGAACCTTGCAGATTTTTGGGCCAAAGCGACATTCGGGTCGGCGCGAAGATAGGCGACCCCTGGCAATCCGCTACGCACCGACGCGGCGTGATCGCGCGAACGATCGGGATCGATCCGTACGCGGATACGGAACATCAATTTGTCGCGCTCACTCTGGGTTTCTACCGTCTTCGGCGTGAATTGCGCCTGGCTCGCGATGAAGGAAACCTCCGCCGGAATCGGTGTGTTCGGATAGGCATCGAGCAGGATCCGGCCTTCCGTACCCACCTTGATCTTGCCGGATTCCAGAGCCGGCAGATAGATGTCCATATAGACATACGAGATGTCCAGCATCGTAAAGACTTTGCCGCCGGCCGGAAGCACTTCGCCGATGTTGGCGACTCGATATTGAATCCGGCCATCGCGCGGTGCCACTAGATCGTTGTCGCTTATGTTGACCATGTAGAGTCCGACGTCGTGCTCGGATGCTTCAAGCGCACGTTCGGTTTGGGCAACCCTTTGCGTTGCCGCCCTCAATCCCGCATTTGCGGCGTCCAGCGCCTGTTTCCGCTGATCGAACAGTTCTTTGGTTGCCCAACCGTCCTTTAGCAATCCCTGCGTGCGATCCAGTTCCTGTGCAGCCAGCGTCTGCTGTGTACGCTGCTGCTCCAGATTTGCGTTGGCTTCCTCGATGGCGCGCTGCGCCTGCTTGAATTGCGCTTGCGCCTTCTTCGAGCAACTCCTGAAGGTCCCTGGTATCCATGCGGGCGACCACCTGCCCCGCGCTGACCATGTCACCGATGTCGGCGTTGAGTTCGGCAACTCTGCCTGGAAACTTCGTGTCGATGTCGATCTCGTCAGCCTCCAGCCGACCGTTACCATAGCTTATGCCCGCGGGAAGCTGCGCCTGAGAGTGCTTCCACCAATAGAAGCCGGCGCCTCCTGCGGCCAAAAGAATGGCAGCAAGCCCGATCGAGAACCGCAGCCGCCGCACGTTCCGGGTGCGCGCAAAGGGCACCGTGACCGGTAAATGAGCCGTACCGGCAACCGGGGCAGCATTCTCCTGTTTGAGCGCGGCATCGTCGCCCGCCCGCGCGTTTACCGGCGGTTTCTCGTCGATATCTTCATTTAGCCGTTGCAAGGTCTTCTCCGCCAACTCATGCCATTTCTCGTTTAACGCTGGCACTGGCCAGTCGGACGGGTATTGAGCCAAATCAAACGGCTCCGGCGTCGCAGACTTTAGATGGACGCTCGACCTTCCCGCTGGAATCACCGCGAGTTCACTCATCCGAAGATCGATGGAAAAGCCGTTCAAAGGACTTAGCAGCGCCGAGGCGCAATGCATTCTCGGCCAAGTCGGCCCGAATGCGACGCCCGATGTCGCCCTTCATCCGCTGCGGCTCGTGCTGGGAAAATTCCTCGCCCCGGTTTCGATCCTGCTCGAGATCGCCATCGTTCTTCAACTGGCGCTCGGCGAATACGTCGAGGGGGCGATCATTGGGGCGCTTCTTGTTTTCAATACAGCCATTGGCTTCTTTCACGAGAGCCGGGCCCAATCGACTATTGCGGCGCTGAAATCGCGGCTTGCGCTGAACGCATCGGTTCTGCGTGACGGCGCGTGGAGGATCGTCCCTGCTGTCGAATTGGTTCCTGCAGATATCGTCAAACTCACCCTGGGCACGGTGGTCGCCGCCGATGTTCTGATACGCGACGGCTCAATCCTGCTCGATCAATCCATGCTCACGGGCGAGTCCCTGCCGGTCGAAGCCGGGCCGGGCACCGAAACCTGGGCAGGAGCCTTGGTCCGGCGCGGCGAAGCCGTGGCCGAAGTACTCGCCACCGGCGTGCGCACTAAATTCGGACGTACGGCGGAACTCGTTCGCACCGCCTACGTCGTCAGCACGCAGCAAAAGGCCGTATTTCGGGTCGTACGCAATTTGGCCGGGTTCAACGGTGCTGTCACCCTGTTGCTGACGGTCTACGCCTACGAGATCGGCATGACCTTGTCGGAAATCATCCCACTGGTGCTGATATCCGTTCTCGCTTCGGTGCCGGTCGCATTGCCCGCGACATTTACGCTCGCAACCGCCATCGGCGCGCGGGCCCTGACACGGGCCGGCGTGCTTCCGACCCGTCTCTCCGCGGTCGACGAAGCCGCCAGCCTCGATGTCCTGTGCATCGACAAGACCGGCACCTTGACACGCAACGAACTTGCCGTGGCCGCGATCCACGCGATGCCCGGCTTCGATGAAGACCAAGTCCTGGCGCTCGCGGCCCTCGCCAGCGCCGACGGCGGTCAGGATCCCGTCGATGCCGCTGTGCGGACCGCCGCCCTCTTGCACAAAGCCGGCACCAACGTGCTGAAGGTCACCAAGTTCGTGCCGTTCGATCCGGCCATCAAGATGTCGGAAGCTCGCGCGATCGGCCATGATGGCAGCGCGTTGCGCATCGTCAAAGGCGCCTTTGCAGTCGTTCACGGAATCTCGCAATCCTCGCCGGAAGCGGAATTGGTTGCCAATGAACTGGAACAGCGTGGCCATCGCGTTCTCGGCGTCGCGATCGGAACTGACGCAGCCATGCGTGTCGCCGAACTCGTGGCGCTAAGCGATCCACCGCGCGGCGATTCAAAGCCCATGATCGACCAATTGCGCACACTTGGAGTCCATACCGTCATGGTAACCGGAGATGCGGCCACGACCGCCGCCTTCGTCGCTGACGCGGTCGGGCTCACCGGTGCCGTTTGTCTTCCAGGCAAAATTCCGGATCGGGTTGGACCCGACGACTTTTCCGTCTTCGCGGGCGTGCTTCCCGAAGACAAGTTTCGCCTGGTCAAGGCGTTTCAGAATGCCGGCCACACGGTCGGCATGTGCGGGGACGGCGCCAACGACGCGCCGGCGTTGCGCCAGGCACAGATCGGCATCGCGGTCTCGACCGCCACCGACGTCGCCAAATCGGCTGCTGGCATTGTTCTGACCGAGCCCGGGCTCGCCGGGATCGTCGCGTCGGTTCGTGAGGGCCGGATCACATTCCAGCGCATCCTGACCTATGCGCTGCGATCCATCGTTCACAAGTCGCGGCAGGTACTCTTTCTTGGTTTCGGCCTGATATTGACCAAGCACGCGATCCTGACACCGATGCTCATGGTCATTTCCATGATTACCGGCGATTTTCTGGCAATGTCCTCGACCACCGACAATGTCCGTCCCTCATCGAGCCCAAACTCCTGGCGGATAGATACCCTCACTATCGTCGGGATTGCCCTCGGGCTCTTCGATCTCTTCTTCTGCGTCGGCCTGTTGAGCTTTGGTTCGTTGGTGATGCATCTCGACATCGATACATTGCGCACTATGACGCTCGTGATGCTCGCTTTTAATGGGCAAGCTGTTTTTTATGTGGTCCGGGAGCGCAAGCGCCTGTGGTCTTCGCGACCGAGCATGCTCGTGATCGTATCAAGCGTTCTGGACGCTTCGATCATTGGCACGTTTGCGCTTGGAGGAGTCCTGATGGCACCGCTCGCGCCTTCGATCGTCGCAGGCATTCTGGCCGCCGCCATCGTGCTGGCGCTAATGATGGACCAGGTAAAAGCCCTGCTCTTTGCACACTTAAAGATGGCATAGAATTGCTATAAGCAGCGTGCGCGCCTGCCAAACTTAGTCGCATGCACGCATCCGTATTTTTTCCGGATCGCCCTGGCGCTCCGGCTCCTCTCGTGTCGATGCCGCCTTCGTCACTAGAATCCGAAGAACTTTTCGCGCAACGCATCCTCGTATTTCGACTTTAATTTCTTGACAACTTTGCGCATCTCATCCTCCTGAAAACCTGCATTCTCCCACAAATCAACTTCGGCTACCGAATGATTTACGGAAGCTAACGCTTCTTCCTTGCGAATGGCCGATATCCATTCCTCAACCGCAGCCTTGTAGGCGGCCTGCAGTTCGTCGAGATTAGAATGCTGCTCATCCATCTTATTCCCCTATGATAAAATTAAACCAATGCGCCGCTGGATATTGCATTTCCATGATAGAATGACGACAGCTTCCGAAATGTGCCGACAGTAAACTCGCCCAGGTGCCGATTACGTCAGCTTGGTTCCCCGTCGCTGCGTACACGACTTCTTGAATCCAATCAGCGTCTGCCCGTAACACAGGGCAAATCCGGGGAAAGCCCCTGCCCAAGCGAATGCCGCGACGTGGAGCAGCAACACGCTGTGGACCGGCTCGATGACTGCGCAGATGCGCGCCAAGGCCGCCACAACAATCGCAGCGTAAATTCGCGGGGTCGCAGCCGACGCAATCAGTTGCTGGCCGGTATGCGCCAACGGCGCCCGGCTCATTACCGCAAGTGTCATGACACCCGCGGCTCCCGCCATCCAGGCGTGAACGCCAGCGCCCGGCGGGGCGATACCACGAATGCATACGACAATTGATGTCGAAGCCCGCATCGAGTTTCGTTGCGTCGATGCAGGCGGATCGCGCGATGAACGAGGCCCAACCGAGGCGGCCTAACCGAATGACCGTGCGATGTGAGAAAGCATGGTCATTGCCGCTCCGCTGTAGCGGCCGTTGCTAAAATGCTCATCCGCAAAATTGAGAAAGAGGAGAGCAACCACGATGGTCATTGCAACTCTCATGGCTGTATTAATTCACAGATACGTTATCAATTCGTTAATCTGATTACCGATCCGGGCGCTCGAATTCAAATTTGGCCACTGGAAAAAACGGGCCGATACCACCCCCGCGGCGCCTTTTCCGTCAGATAAGCTGACGAGGTTGCTCCGGATAATGGCTGTAGGGGATTGCTTCAAAATTTTGCCTTCCTTCCAAGAAGTATCCTTGCGTTCGCCCTGGCACAGCTGCCGGCTTTCGCTTGGGGACTGGAGCGAAAAAATCCATCCCCCTCGGAGACGGCCGTGGCGTGCAACCTATGGCCGATCACATCCGCTCAGCACATGTGGAAATGGCCCGATGAAATTCGTCGGTAAAGCGGCCCGACGCGCAACGCTGTCCGGACGACACACGTCGGGCCTGACCAGACCGTTGGATCGAACCGAGGCATGGCCAAATCAAGGGTGAGAACGATTCGTGGCAAAAATTCCGGTAGCTGGAAACGATCGTTTGACGATCTGATTCCGCCTCCCAAAGGCTCACCTCGAGCGCATATTATCCCGATCGCAAAGACCTTCATTGGGAAAAGCGAAAGCTGGCATAAGTTCTCTTATCCGAAACTGAAGGGCGGCCCCTGGCGATTGGTCTGCACGACGAGGCGGACCGGAAGTCGACTCTGTTTCGGCTCAAACAGATGACCCTGAGGGCGCGCGCCAGACGTTCTCGTACCCGCCTCCTGCGCCCCGACGCAAAAAGCCAATTCCGAAATCTTTAATAAATTCGGAACAGCATCTGGAATGGCAGGTGTTCCATGCGTAACCGTGACTTCGTGTCCGATGGATTCCTCGCGTTAGTTGCAGCCGGCCTTCTGCTGTTGTTCTCGGTCTTGCTTGCTATCGCACCTATTTAGCTTGGCCGGGCGCCCTCACCTCTCCTCGTCCGGATGCACCGATCGCAACGAACGCAGTGCGGGAAACGAAAGGGCGTCCACGACGGCTATAAGCCCGAGCTTTGCGGAGCGTGGATCGAGTTACGTAAACTGGGCGACGTGCTCGCGGACGAAGGCCCGCTGCCGCACTGTGAAGGATAAACCCCGAAGCGGAAAATCTTCAGTCCGCCGGCGTGAACCGGCTGGCCGCGGTTCACGCCCTGCCCCCTCATCGTCCGCGGCGAAACCTGCGGGCCAGGCGAATCTCGTGATCCGATCCCACGCCACGTCGCTCAAACCAACCGCTCCATCACACCCAAAGGCTGCCTGCCAAAAATCAGCCTTGAATCTGATTTTCTCCTAAAAGGAAAGCCTTTAAGTCGACACCACCTATAGGTCGAAACAGGCGACTACTAACCCGAACGGATTACTCCAGAAGGGCGCGCCGGGGTGAAACGTGACCGTGCTAGGTTCGCTCCATTGTGCTTGGGAACCCCTGGACACAACACATCACGGCCTCAGCTCTTCCCCGAGCTGGAGTCCTTTGTTTGGCAGTGGGAATCACAATGAGGGCAGCCGGGGCGTGAAGAGCCCGGTCAACTGCTTCCCTGTCTTCCGGGCTTTCGTCTTTCTGTCATCTGCACAGGGCCACTCATACGTCGCCGGGATTTAAGGACCCGGCCAGGGAAATGCCAACGCCGGCGAGCGAATACATTCCGCTCCGGCCGCGTTGCGCCGCCGCCGACCCGCTTATTTTTTGCGGCGGGTGGCAATCTGGGAATGAAAGGGAATTCAGCAACCGCACTCGAAGGAAAACAGGATGATTGATGAAAACTGGGACCATTTGCACGTCCGCCAGAACAACGTTCGCCGCTATCGGCGGTTGCTTCAAACCGAACTCACAGAGCTGGAGCGCCGATACATCGAAAGGCGTCTGAACGAAGAGAAATCGGCAATAGAAAGCCTGGCGTCATCGACAGCCCCCGCTTAAAATTCCAGAAAAGATTTCCAATGCAGGAGGTCGATCGGCGCGGGCTCAGATGCGCGCCCATCGCCCATTATCGCTTCAGCCGCGTCGAGTACCCGGCCAGCCGCTCTGGTTGCGCTTTCTGACCGATCGGCGCCGCGCCCCCCTTTCACGATCAGACGACTTGGCAAAAAAAGTGCCAAAGCAACGACCCAGCAGCATTCCACTCACGTCAGCTCTCAAATCGCCGATAGAAATTCCCGTAGGTCGTTCAATGTTGGTTGAGTGATTTCGAGCTTTGAAGAACGCCCTTGGTGATTTGCTTTGCCGCATCGCGGGCTTCCCTTGCGCTATCGTCGGCGCGGTAATGAGTGGACAAAGCGATTTAAAAGGATTGCCGACGATGCATAGCATCTAAACGCTAACTCCGAAATCTCTATTGCCGGCAGCCGCATTAGCATCACCGAACGGCCACACGAAATTCAAACGATGACCGAATTTCGCAGATAGAGGTTTTGGTCCTCAAACGAAAAAAGGAATGACCATGCGCGTCTCGACAGCATCCGTCATTATTGCGATTGCGGTACTCTCCCTCGGAGCGCCTGCTTTCGCGCAAGCGCAAGGAGCGCAACCCAAGGCGCAGGCGCAGACCCCGTCCGATCAGTCCACGGTCATCCGGAGCATACAGGTCGTCAATATCAAAGACCTCAAGCCCGAGGTGCGGTCGAAGGTTGAGAATGTAGCCGCACAGACAAGCGAGGACGATCTGCGATCACTTCGGAGTTCTATCGACGCTACACCGGAGGCGGCATCCGCCCTCAAGGCCAAAGGCCTGAGTTCGGCCCAAGTCGTCGCTATCAACATCACCGACGGGGTCCTGACGCTGTTCGCGAGGACAGCTTAAAGGATCGCATCGCTGGCCGGATGTACGCCAGCGACAGTTAAGGGCCTTGGAGCGATCCGGGGCCCTTTTTTTTAAAACCGGAACGATATCGTCGAGACCCGTGTCATGGGATCATCCATTGCCGAGCCAATCATCGAATTTGCCAAGGGGCGAGAAGCTCGTCACCTTGCGCGACAGCGCGCTTTACCCCGGAAACACGTCGATCCCGAGCGAGCCCGGAAAGATCGTCTCATAAAGTCATCTGCAAACTGAGCATGTAAGTTCGTGGCGTCCCAAGGTAAGCGGTATTGGCGCCGGGACTTCCCACAATGTTGCCGTCGGCGATCGATGAATAATAGAACACGTTACCGACGTTGAGCACCTGGAAGCGCGCCGTTACCGTGTGTCTATCGAAAGTCCTTGAAGCGCGAACCCCGAGATCGAACGTCGCATAGGACGGCGCGAACGAGTTGTTCGTGTTGGTTTCAGCGCGTTCGCCCTCCGCATGAAGGCCGCCCGTCAGCGCGAAGCCCTGCAGAAACGCTGGATGATAGTCGAGCGCAACATCGGCTTTTAAGAGTGGAACACCGACGACCAGTCCGCCGTTAGTCGCAGCGACGCCGGTATCCAGCAGTCTTGCATCAATGTAGCTCACGCCGCCGAAAACCGATAGTTCAGGGATAATATCGCCCTGGAGGAAAAGCTCGGCGCCGTTATTGCGTTGGGTGCCTACCACGGCGAAGATGTTCGTGACCGCATCAGTAGAAGCGAGCGGGCGCGTCATGTGAAAGAGAGCAAAGGTGGCGAGAAGCCTGGGCGTGGCAGCGTATTTGACGCCGACCTCGTACTCCTCGTCCTGATACGGCGCAAGAAACGCATTTTGATTTAGTGTCCCGGTCGGGGCTTGCTCACCCTGTTCGATACTGTTGGCGTATGTGGCATAGGCCGTGAGTTTCGAGGTAGGCGTGTAGATCAGGCTGACGGTTGGACTGACAACGCCATCGGCACCGTTCGGGTTGATAATAGCACCGGTCGTCGAAAAACTTTTTGAATGCAGGAAAGACGTGCTGGCAACGGCTTGCACCGCCCACTGGTCATTGAAATGGAAGGTGTCACCGGTGATGATCGTTTGATTGGACAGGGTGGCGGATTTGACCTGGCCGCCATTGTTCGGGATCGCTTTTGTCGGCAGTACAGCGGGGGCAGCCAGGTTTGAGTTGCCGAGAACGGTGGCGATGGAGTTTCTATAGGAATACTGGCCGTTGAAAAATCCGTTGGTCCCGATCGTTACTTCATTTCGGAATCCGAATAGATCGAATTTTCCGTTCAACGAAGCGGTGTCGCTGGCGATGGTGAAGTGCGGAACGGCAGTGAAGTTTTTGGTAACTGAATAATCCCCGACATTATCAAGCAGCGTATTGGTGATGCCGAACAGGTTGCGCACGGCATCCTGATAAAGGCCGCCAATTTCGAAATTCCAGTCGTTGTTGATCTCATGTTTGATCTTGACGAGACCCGTATTGGTGACGAGGTCCGTACCCGCGCCGGGTTGCCCGTAACCAAGCTTGGTTGGATCGACGGCGGCAGGCAGCACAATGCTGACGTTAGAGGGCCCAATGGTCGGCTTGCCGAAATAGACGAAGCTACCCGGCAGACCTGTGACGTTGGTTTCGTAGTGACTTAAGTTTGTTTCGATGACCGTACGATCGCCCACATAAAAATCGAGGGCACTGCTCGCCAACGTGCGATTGGTCGAACTCTCCGGCACATAGCTCTCGCCCTCGCCATGAACGACGTTGAAATCGATAACCAACCTTTCCGTCAGGGGTGCGTCCGCCGACATCGATGTTCTCGGTGAAAACCGAAGTCGAATCGAAGCCCTGCGTGTAGCTCGCATAAGGTGTGTCCGTTGGCCGTTTCAGGACGTAGTTGAACACGCCGGCCGGAGTAGCCGGGCCGTAGAGCGAGCCGGCCAGTCCGTTCAGCACCTGGATGCTGGAAAGATTCTCGGCTGGGATTGCGGTGGTGCCGATAATATTGAGGCCGTCCAGCCGCGTCGCTTGCACGATGCTACCCTGGAAACCTCGCGCCTGGGGACGGGCGACTTCAAAACCTTGCTGGTTCCTGATCTCGACCGAAGGAAGGTATCGAAGCGCGTCGGTGACCGTCTTTATTTGCAGGTTTTCGATCAAGTCCTGGGGAAGCACCGTCAACGAGAGCGGCGTGTCGAGCAGGCTCCGATTTCCTAGAGGGCCCAGGCTGACTGTGCCGGTATTGTATTGAGGATTCGTCGCAGCATTGTGGACGCCGCCCGCGCCAGCTTGTGCCGGCGCGCCGGCCGCTGGCGGTGGTGGAACCGTTCGACGCGCCGTTCGCTTCTTTTTCTTTGCTGCATTGTTTTGTTGAGAAGCTGACTGATCTTGCTGACCCGTTCTTTGCTTCGGACTCTCAACCGTGATCGACGGGAGAGGCGCTTGCTGAGCGTACGCAACGTCAACAGTTTCGGAAGCTAAACTCGCCAGCAAAATGCCGGTCGCCGCCGCATACTTCATTCCTTTAGCCCCCGCTAAATTCTCTATAAAATCCGCCGGGGATCGATAGAGAGACATTTCATCGTTGTATACATCTAGCTATAACGATTTATTCGGAAGATGCCCTTTGCGCAACAGATGCCATCGTATTGAACTGGATCTATCCCAAGGATAAGACCATTGGGAAATGATATGAGGCGATGGCACCATCGCATCGAAACAATTCTGGAGGCTTTCGTGCTGCGCAACATGCTTGGTCTAATGGTTATCACTCTGGCCCTGTCGACGCCAGTGCGCGCGGATACGTTGAAGGTAATGGCCGCAGGCAGTCTCCGTGCAGCCGTGACGGATCTTTTGCACCGCTTTCCGCTGCAATCCGACACGGTCGACACCCCGGAGTTCGGAGCCTCGGGTCTAATGCGTCAAAAGATCGAAAACGGCGCGGCCGTCGATGTCTTTGCGTCAGCGGACATGGAGCAGCCGCGTCAACTCGCCGCAGGTCATCCCGAGCGCCTGGTGATTCATTTCGCGCGCAACGCCCTGTGCGCACTCTCCCGTCCGAACCTGGGACTCAATCAGGCCAACTTTCTCGATCGACTGCTCGACCCAGCGGTGCGTATCGCGACATCAACGCCAGGTTCTGACCCGCTGGGAACGTACAGCTGGGAGGTGTTCGCGCGAGCGGATGCGCTCAAGCCAGGTGCGCGTGCGACCTTGGAAGCGAAAGCAAAAAAACTTGTCGGCGGTGGTGAGAAAACGCCCCCTCTGGTGCCAGGAAAGGGAGCAGTCGAAGGCATATTCCTCTCCAACCAGGCCGACATCATGCTGATTTATTGTAGCGCAGTCCCGGCGTTGCAAAGTGAGGTTCCGTCACTCACGTCGCTTAAATTGCCTCCGGCGCTCACCGTCGAACCTGCGGACGGAATGGTCATCCTCGATAGCAAGCCTGTCGCGTTGCGCTTCGTTGCTTTCGTGATGTCGGAGGAAGGTCAGGCCATTTTACGAAGCCATGGCTTCGAGCCAGTAGCATCGGTCGCGCCAGTGCGGCCCTGAAGAGCCGAACCATCGAACGATGTCTTTAGGCTGAAGACCCCGGCTATCGCGCTAGCTGAACGCAAAAGACGGTTTCGGTGGCATTCATTCCGCTGCATTTCGAAGCTCGGCGCGTTCGGCCCGCACCGCGCAGAACTTGAATTCGGGAATTTTCCCGAACGGATCGAGCGCCGGATTGGTCAACAGGTTTGCCGCCGCCTCCGCGTAGCAGAACGGCATGAAAACCATGTTCTCGGGAACGTCACGATCGGAGCGCACTTTCAATTCAACTGCGCCGCGGCGCGTTTCGAGCCGGATGAAATCGCCGGGCCAAACTTTCAGCCGCCGCATATCCTTTGGCGACATAAAGGCGACCGCCTCCGGCTCGATCTGGTCGAGCACACTGGAGCGACGGGTCATCGAGCCGGTGTGCCAGTGTTCGAGTACACGGCCGGTGGAGAGCACCATCGGATATTCGTCGTCGGGCAACTCGTCGGGCGGCAGCACATGCGCCGGCACGATCTTGCCGCGGCCGCTTTCGGTCGGGAAACCGGTGGTGAAGATGATCTCGTTGCCCGGTTGGTCCGGACCATCCACCGGATACGTCACCGCGCCCTCGCGCAGCAGCCGCTCCCAAGTGATATTGTTAAGAGATGGCATGAGTTGCGCCATCTCGGTGAAAACCTCTCCCGGACCCGAGTAATTCCAGGGCAGCCCCATCCGCTTGCCGATCTCCTGGATGATCCAAAGATCCTGCCGGGCATCACCGGGCGGCTTGATCACCTCCCGCGCCAACTGCACGCGGCGATCGGTGTTGGTGAAGGAGCCGGATTTCTCGGCGAAAGCCGAGGCTGGCAGAATCACGTCGGCGTGAAAAGCGGTTTCGGTAACGAACAGATCTTGCACTACGAGGTGCTCAAGCATGGCCAGCGCCCCGCGCGCATGCTGCAAATCAGGATCCGACATCGCGGGATTCTCCCCCTCGACATACATGCCGGTGATCTCGCCGGCATGTACCGCATTCATGATCTCAACGACAGTGAGCCCGCGCACGGGATCGAGCTCCTGCCCCCATAGCTTCTCGAAAGCGCCCCGCATGTCGTCGCGCCCAACCGGCTGATAATCCGGCAGGAACATCGGGATCAGTCCGGCGTCGGATGCCCCCTGCACGTTGTTCTGGCCGCGCAACGGATGAAGGCCCGTGCCGGGACGGCCGACCTGCCCCGTGATCAACGCTAACGCGATCAGGCAGCGCGCATTGTCGGTGCCGTGCACATGCTGGCTGATGCCCATGCCCCAGAAGATGATGGAGGATTTCGCGCGAGCGTACATCCGCGCCACCTCCCGGAGCGTCTCAGCAGGGATGCCGCAAATCGGCGCCATCCTCTCCGGCGTGAAGTCGGTGACCTTGGCCTTCAGTTCGTCGTAGCCCTCGGTGTAACCGGCGATATATTGCTCGTCGGTAAGCCCTTCGGTGATGATGGTGTTGATCATCGCATTCAGCATCGCAACATCGCTGCCGGGCTTGAACTGGAGATGCTTATCTGCATGGCGCGACAGCGACTGCCTGCGCGGGTCCATCACGATCAACTTGGCGCCGCGCTTGGCCGCGTTCTTGATGAAGGTCGCCGCGACCGGATGGTTGACCGTAGGATTGGCGCCGATCACCCAGATGACTTCGGCGTCCATCGCCGCCGAAAACGGCGCCGACACCGCGCCCGAGGCCACACCTTCGAACAAAGCTGCGACCGAGGAGGCATGGCACAGCCGCGTGCAGTGATCGACATTGTTGGAGCCGAAGCCGGTGCGCACCAGCTTCTGGAATAGATAGGCCTCCTCGTTCGATCCCTTGGCCGAGCCGAAACCGGCGAGCGCCTTGGGGCCCTTGTTGTCGCGAATCTTGACGAGGCCCTTGGCCGCGATGTCGAGCGCTTCTTCCCAGGAGGCTTCGCGGAAATGCGTAAACGGATTCGCCGGATCAACCTGGTCGTTGGGATCCTTCTTCGCGTTCGGCAACCGCACCAGCGGCTTGGTCAGGCGATGCGGATGATGGATATAATCAAATCCAAACCGTCCCTTGACGCAAAGCCGGTTGTGATTGGCCGGGCCATCACGGCCTTCGGCGTAGATGATCTTTTCGTCCTTGACTTGATAAGTGACCTGACAGCCGACGCCGCAGAACGGGCACAGCGAGTTGACCTTCCGGTCCGCATAAGTGACGCGGGTCTGTTTCTCATCGAGCATCACCGAGGGCATCAACGCGCCGGTAGGGCAAGCCTGCACGCATTCGCCACAGGCCACGCAGGTCGATTCCCCCATCGGATCGTCGAAATCGAACACAATCTTGGAGTCGTGACTGCGATAGGCCATGCCGATGACGTCATTGACCTGCACTTCGCGACAGGCGCGCACGCACAAGCCGCACTGGATGCAGGCATCGAGATTGACGCGCATCGCCGGATGACTGGCGTCGCCCTGCCACCGCTCCGCGGCCGGGAAGCGGCTTTCGGTGACCTCTACCTTTTCCGCCCAGTGCCAGAATTTGGAATCGGGATCGTGCGACGTTTCGCGCGCCGGCTGATCGGCCACCAGCAGTTCCATCACCATCTTCTGCGCCGCGACCGCGCGGGGGCTGACCGATTTTACCTTCATGCCGACAGTCGGCGTACGCTTGCAGGAGGCCGCTAGCACGCGCTCGCCCTCGACCTCCACCATGCAAGCGCGGCAATTGCCGTCGGGTCGGTAGTCCGGCTCGGGCGAATAACACAGATGCGGAATTTCGTGGCCCTGGCGTTTGGCCACCTGCCAGATGGTTTCGCCGACACGGGCCTCGACCTGCTGACCGTCGAGCTCGAACTTGATCATCTGAGGTCCGCCGCCTTTGCCACCGACCGTTCCAATTGGCTCGGTATGCGTGACCGTTACTCGGCCATCCGGCACATTCTTGCCTCCCGCCGCGCCTTTGGCGTCATCACCGTAGCCTTGCGGCGTTGGAGCGATTTTGTCTGTGCTCATGCTGAAACCTCGTACGGAACATCGGGAAAGCTCTGGGCAGCAATGCAGCTGTCAGACCGCGAACTCCTCCGGAAAGTATTTAATCACAGTCGTCAGTGGATTCGAGGCCGCCTGGCCGAGCCCGCAGATCGAGGCATCGCGCATAGCCTGGCTCAATTCGTCGAGCAGTTCGCGGTCCCACACCGGCCTTTGCATCAGCAGCGCCGCCTTCTGGGTGCCGACGCGGCAGGGCGTGCACTGGCCGCAGCTTTCGTCCTCGAAGAACCGCATCAGGTTTAGAGCCGCGCCCTTCACGCTGTCCTGGTCGGACAGGATGACGACCGCGGCGGAACCGATGAAGCAGCCGTATTTCTCCAGCGTGCCGAAATCGAGCGGGATATCGTCCATCGCTGCCGGCAGGATTCCGCCGGAAGCGCCGCCCGGCAGATAGGCGTGAAACGTATGGCCATCGGCCATGCCGCCGCAGAATTCGTCGATCAGTTCACGGACGGTAACGCCCGCGGGCGCGAGTTTCATGCCGGGATTTTTGACGCGGCCCGACACCGAATAGCTTCGCAGGCCGTGACGGTCGTTGCGGCCGTGGCTCTTCCACCAGTCGGCGCCCTTCTCGACGATGTCGCGCACCCACCATAACGTCTCGATGTTGTTGATCAGAGTCGGCAGGCCGAACAGACCGACCTGGAACGGATACGGAGGCTTGTGCCGTGGCAGGCCGCGCTTACCCTCCAGGCTCTCCAGAAGCGAAGACTCCTCGCCGCAAATATAGGCGCCGGCGCCGCGGCGCATGTGCAGCGAGGGACCGCCGGGCGGCAGCTTTGCGATCTCGCGCTCGAGAATTTGGCGCGAGGCCGGATATTCGTCGCGAAGATAGATATAGACGTCGGTCGCTTCGACCACATGTGCGCCGATCAGCATACCCTCGAGAAAGCGGTGCGGATCGGTTTCGAGGTAATGGCGGTCCTTGAACGTGCCGGGCTCACCCTCGTCACCATTGACCGCCATCAGTCGCGGTCCAGGCTCTCCCAGTACCGAGCGCCATTTGCGTCCCGTCGGAAAACCAGCGCCGCCGAGACCGCGCAAACTCGCGTCGTCGAGCGATTTCAGCAAATCTTCCATCGGAAGAGCGCCAGTGCGCAGGCGCGTCAGCAACTGGTACCCGCCACCGGCAACGTAAGCGTCGAAGTCGACATAATCGGGCAGATGCGCGTGGGTTTCACCGCCCTTTGCCGCCGCAAGCACGCTGGCGATCGTAGCGTGATCGATGAAGTGATGACCGACCTCGACAGCCGGCGCGGTATCGCAACGCCCGACGCAGGGCGCGCGCACGACGCGAATGCCAGGGCCAGCACTGTCCTGCAATTCGTGCAGCAGCTTTTCCGCGCCCAGCATCGCGCAGGTGAGGGAATCGCAGACGCGAATGGTCAGCGGCGCAACGTCCGGCTCACCTTCCTTTACGACATCGAAATGCGCGTAGAAGGTCGCGGTCTCGAACACCTCGGCAAAGGAAAGTTTCATCTCATCGGCCAGCGCCGCAAGATGGGCTGCGGAAATCTGATGATACTTGTCCTGGATGAGGTGCAGATGCTCGATCAGCAGATCACGGCGCCGCGGCCGCTCGCCGAGCAGAACCTCGATCTCGTGCGCGGCGGTCGGATCGATCTGGCGGCCCTTTGGGGTCGATTTGGCGCCGCCGACGTCCCTCGCCTGGATGCTCGAACGAGCGAACCTGTTGCACGTCATGAACTCATCGACATCTCGATTCCGATATTACAAGCGCGAATTCTAGTTCGTGGCATGCCAAATGCCAAGCGAAAACAACCTGATAATCTCGGAGGTGGTCCGGAGCTGAACCACCAGATTCCCGCGCCACATGCCATTGGGACAGATGAGCCGGACGATGTCGATCATCAAAAGGTTGCGGTCGCCGGTGGTATTTATCTGGGTCTGCTGTCCCTTCCGATCAAGTTGCCCGCGGGGAATGACCGGCGGTCTTTTCGATCAGAAATACGATCCTACGCTCATCACGTTCCGCGATCTCAACGCGATCTCCGGTTTCGCGGATCAAATTGGGAATATCGATCACCGACAGTGGATCGGTACAATGTACCTCCAAAAAGTCGCCCAGACCTCAGCGCTTTGAGCGCCTTTCGTGTCTTTAACGCCGGCAACGGGCATTTAAGACCCGTCAGGTCGAGTTTTGTCATGGTCATGTCCCGAACATGACGAAGGGGTTTGGCATCGTCAACGGACATCACCGGGGCGGCAGCTTCAGACCAAGCTGGCATAAGCGAGAAACCCAACTGTCTGGCCAGGTTCCACCCGCTCGATCGCTTCGCCAAGTTCGACCAGCCCGTCGGTGTCGACGAGCGACGAAAGCAGCCCCGCGCCCTCCCGTGGAAATTTGACCGCTTCGAGTACACCGTTCTCGCCCTTGCGCAGATTGACCCGGACATATTCGCGGCGGGCGATCTTCTTTTTGTAGGTAAAGGCCGCGCGCACCGGCATTGGAACAAGGTGCTGTTGCGCGGCACCCGCCAGCGCCAGCACCGTCGGCCGCACGACATGGACGAAGGTGACAAAACTCGCTACCGGATTGCCCGGCAATCCGATGAACGGTGTGCCGCCGATAATTCCCATCGCGACGGGACGTCCCGGCTTGATCGCCATCCGCCAGAGCACCAGCGTGCCGACACTTTCGACGCTGGCTTTGACGTGGTCCTCTTCGCCGGTCGAAACTCCCCCGGTGGTCAGGATCAGATCGTTCGTCGCCGGCCACGTTCTTCAAGCCGTCGGCGAGCGAAGCGCGATCATCGCCGACGATGCCGAGATCGCTGACCTCGCAACCGAGCCGCTTCAGCATCGCCATCAGCATGAAGCGGTTGGAATCGAACAATTGCGCCGCCGCACGTGGGCTGCCCGGCGATACCAGTTCGTTACCGGTCGAAAACACCGCGACGCGGATGCGCCGGCGCACGTCCACCTGGGTCAGGCCGAACGCCGCCGCCAGCGCGACATCCTGCGGCCGCAGGCGCAGGCCGGCTGCGAGAGCCGAAGTGCCGACAGGAACGTCTTCGCCCGCGGGGCGCACATTGGCGCCCGGCCGAGGCCTGCCGGGAGAATAACCCTGCCCTGCGCATCGAGGCGTACATCCTCTTGCATGAACACGGTATCGGCGCCATCCGGGAGCGGCGCGCCGGTAAAAATCCGCACCGCATGGCCCGGTTTGATGGCGCTCGCCGCTGACGCACCGGCCTGAACGCGGCCTGTCACCGGAAATGCCGTTTCCTCGCCGCGCGGAACATCGCCGCCACGGACGGCATAGCCATCGACGGCGGAATTGGTGAATGGCGGCAGCGGCAGCGGCGCAGAAATGCCGCTTGCGAGAATGCGTCCATCGGCATCACCCAAGGGTACGGTTTCGATGTCCTGTACCGCCGTCACCCGCGCGCTGATGATCGCCACGGCTTCATCGACCGACATCATCGGTCCGCCAAAGGCAAAGCAATCGTCGGACAACTGCGCCATCTTGGTTCTCAGGTCTCGGGCATGCTTTGCGCCAGCACGTCTTCGATATCGACGGCCGACGCTGCATCATGGCGGCGATCGCCTTGACGTCATCGAGATGGGCCACTGGGAGTTGTGTTTCAAGCTTGGCGTCGGTTGCGATGCCGGCAATGCCGGGATCGTCCGGAAACAACGTCGGTTACCGTTGGCGGCACGGTGCACCTCGATCTTGCGCTGCCGCTCGCGCTTGAACCCCTCGATCACGACCAGATCGACGCGCGACATCTTTGCCAGCAACTCGGGCAGTTTGGGTTCGAGGGCGCCGGGCAATTCATGGATCAGTGCCCAACGCCGGGCTGGAAGACACCAGCACTTCAATAGCCCCCGACTGCCGGTGAATCCAGGAATCCTTGCCCGGCACGTCGACGCCGAACTCATGATGGGCATGCTTGATCACGGAAACCCGCAGATCCTCGGCGATGAAATACGGGATAAGCCGCGTCAGCAGCGTGGTCTTGCCGGCGCCGCTCCATCCGGCCAGGCCGATCACCTTCATGTCATTCTCCGGGCCTATGGAACCGGCTTTCGCATCCGAGGGTGCTTTATATCCACCCGCCCGCAATGTCATGCTATCAAATCGACATGATGGAGACTGCCAAAGCCTCGGCCCCCCTGATCGTGCCAGATCCGACGGATCGGCGGCTAATCGAGCGCGTCGCCGGCACCGACCAGACCGGTGCTGCGGTTGAGACCAACGTCCCGGTCGAGCGGCCGCTGACGCTGTATTTGAACGCGCAGGAGATCGTCACGATGATGACGATCGGCGATTATCCGGAATATCTGGCACTCGGCTATTTGCTCAATCAGAACATGCTGAAATACGACGATGTCGTCACCGAAGTGGAATATGACGACGACCTGCAGGTGGTGGTCGTGCGCACAGAACACCACACGAATTTCGAAGCGAAATTGAAGAAGCGCACGCAAACCTCAGGCTGCGCGCAGGGCACCGCGTTCGGCGACCTCCTGGAAGCCGTGGAAAGCGCGGCATTGCCCAAGGCGGCGTTGCGCACGTCATGGCTTTACCAGATGACGCACACCATCAACACGATGCCATCGCTTTACCTCGAGGCCGGCGCAATCCACGGCTGCGTATTGTGCAAAGAGGGCACGCCGGTCTGCTACACCGAAGATGTCGGTCGTCACAATGCCGTCGATAAAATTGCAGGCTGGATCTATCGCCACCGCGTCGATCCTGCCGACAAGATTCTTTATACCACCGGGCGACTGACCTCCGAGATGATCATCAAAACGGTGCGGATGGGCATTCCGATTCTGGTTTCGCGATCGGGTTTCACCGCTTGGGGTGTCGATCTGGCGCGGCAGGTTGGATTGACGCTGGTCGGCCGCGCGCGCGGCAAACGATTTATCGCGCTGTCGGGCGAGGAGCGGATCATCTACGATCAGAATCTCGCCTTTGTCGAAGAAGAATCCGCGCGGCATAAACGCAAGGGCGAAGACCGTGAAGAATGAGATCCCGCCGACGCCCGGCGTGCTGCTCGCCGGCGGTCTGGCACGGCGGATGGGCGGCGGCGACAAGCCGATGCGTCAGATCGCCGGACGCACCATCCTCGAGCGCGTGATCGCGCGGCTGGAGCCGCAATGCGAAGAGCTCATTCTCAACGCCAACGGCGATCCGGCTCGGTTCGCTTCCTTCGGCCTTCCCGTCGTTGCCGATACGGTAGAAAACTTTCCGGGACCGCTCGCAGGCATTCTTGCCGCACTCGACTGGGCTGCAACCAACCGGCCAGGCATTGAATTCATGCTGAGCGCCGCGGCGGACTGCCCGTTCCTGCCGCGCGATTTGGTCGCGCGTTTGCATCGGGCACGCGCCGAGCAGAATGCACAGCTGGCGGTCGCGGCTTCCGCGGGACAGTCGCATCCGGTGATTGGATTGTGGAGCGTTGCCTTACGCGAGGAGCTTCGCCACGCTCTGGTCGTGGAAGACATCCGCAAGATCGACCGTTGGACTGCGCGTTACCGGCTCGCGACCGTGACGTGGCCGGCAGAGCCGCTCGATCCGTTCTTCAACGCCAACACCATGGATGATATCGCCGAGGCCGAGCGGCTCGCGGAACTGGATGAGAGCTGAGCCGGTGTTACCGGATACCGCGCAGTACGCGTAGCAAGCGGGAACTCGATGCCACCCGCTACGCCGGCCTAAATCCCGCCCGCTCCAGTGCCGTGCGACTTTCCTCCGACGCCAGTGCTGCGAGAAATGCCTGCACCGCCGGACGCTGCTTTCGAGCCGTCACCAGCGCAAAATCGTAATGTTCTTCCGCGAATGGAATGAAGCCAAGCCGGGCGGCATGCGCGACCGGCGCGATGGTCATGCCCCAGTCGGCACGATTCTGCGCCACCGCTGCGGCAACCGCGTTATGTGAACGCGGCTGGTTCCAGTAACCGTCTGGCCGCACGGCGCCGAGCAGGCGGTCGATCAGAATCCGCGTGCCCGCACCCTGATTACGGTTGACCATGATGCAGGTTGGATCGGCAAGTGCTGCTCGTACCGCATCCTGCGCACTCAAGCCTTCGAAGCGCGCGTCGCCGGCACGAAACACGATGCCCTGCATCCGCCGCCAGCCCGGCACCAGTTCAAGACCGTCAACGAGAAATGGCGCATTGTAGGTCTCGGTCTTTTCATCGAACAGATGGATCGGCGCAAGGTCGCATTCGGCGCGCCGCGCTGCCGCAAGACCCCCGAGACTGCCGATTGAAATCGAACGCACCAATAGGCCGGCACGCGCCAGCGGCGCAGTCGCCAAATCGAGGCCGGTGCAATGGCTGCCGACGATGACGAGATCCGGAACCCGTACATGCGGCGTGAACAACGTCACCTCGGTTTCGGTACCGGCAGGCATCTGATCGGCCAGAGCCTCTATCGTCAAGAATCCATCGGCCTGGGCGAATGAAGTGATCGCGCCGGAGCCCTTGCCGGTGGGATAGGCGATCAATCCGTCGGCGCCTTCGACCAGCGACACCATGACGAATTCTGTACGGCCCATTTCCGATGCAATGCGCACCGGGACCTTTGCCGTCACCTTTGCGTCGGAGCGAGGTGGTAAGCCCGCCATGCGGCGTAGCACGGGTACGATCATGTCATGGAAAGTGAACATCGCAGAGGTCGGAAAACCCGGCAAAATCACAACCGGTTTTCCGTCGCAGACCGCAAGACAAAGCGGCTTACCTGGCTTCAAAGCGACGCCATGCGCGATAATGCCGGGTTTACCAAGCCGTGAGATGATGCGGTGCGACACATCGCCCGTACCTTTGGAGGTGCCGCCTGACAGTACCAGCATGTCGCAGCTATCAAGCGCCTTGCGCATTATGGATTTCGAGTTCGCGCTCAACGTCGGGAATGGCGCCGAGAAAGACCGGCTCGCCCCCATTTTCGCGAATGGCCGCGACGACGATAGCGCCATTGGTGTCGTAGATCGCTAGCGGGACGCAACGGCAGCCCCGGCTGCACCAGTTCATCTCCAGTAGAGACCACTGCGATGCGCGGACGACGCGCGACAGAAACTTCGGCAATCCCGCAGGCCGCGAGCATGCCGATCTCTCGCGAGCCGATCACGGTTCCCGCACGCAACAGCGTCTCGCCGCGCGCAATGTCGGAGCCGGCATAGGACACGAACTGTCCCGGCGATGCTGCCCGGCGGATCTCGATCGCGCGCTCACCGACGGGCTGGGTATGCTCGACCATTGCGATAGCATCGGCGCCACGCGGCACCGGTCCCCCGGTTGCAATCGTGGTCGCCGTTCCCGATAAGACGGACAGCATCGGCGCAGTGCCGCATGCGATGATTTCGTCGTTGAGAACGAAGCGGACCGGGGTCGCCTCTCCCGCCAACGCCAGATCGGCGGAACGCACCGCGAAGCCATCGACATTTGAGCGATCGAATGGCGGTACATCAATGGGCGAGACGACATCGTCGGCCAGCGCCTGACCAAGCGCTTCGGCCAGCGGCCGCCGCTGACTTGCAATGGCGCGAGGAAACAGCTCGGCTTCGAAGCGCGCCAGCGCATCCTCGCGTGACAGGATGGTCAGGAACTGATCCTGCTCGAAGCTGTCGCCTCTCTTCCGGATCGGGGCATCGGTCATGTTGGAGCCACTCCTGGTCAGCCCCTTAACGTATAGGCATCGACCGGGGTCCCCGCCGCAAACCCCTCACTGCTACCGGGCACGGCGAGCCATGCATCGGCGCGCACGATATGATCGAGCGAAAGAGCGCCGATCGCCAACGGCATCCAGGCGCCGTCGCTTTTCTTGAGTAAAGCGATATCCGCAATTCCGACGCTTGACGATATCTTGCGCGCCAGCGGTAGCGTCTTCGCATGCTGCAGGTGTCCCGATAGCCGATCCAGTACTGGCAGCGCCAGCGTCCACCAAGCCGCCAGCGCCTGATCCGGTGCGCCGGCCAGAGCGATGACGGGAATATTATCGGCCTTACCGAGGGCAGTGGTGCGGCCTGGCTGCAGCGCGATCCCGTGAGCGATCAGCGCGCCGCGCAGCGTCAGCGCCTCGACTGTCGCATCGGTGCGGCCAACACCAGTGCCCCCGATGGTGACGATTAGATCGCATCGTTCGCCATCAAGCGCCTTCGCGACGGACGATGCATCGCGCCCGGCGGCTTGAGAATAGAGGACATCGGCTCCAGCCGCGCGAGCGCTTTCCGCGATAAGTTGGGCCGTTACCGTGTGTCCGGCAATCATCGGAATATTGATCAGATGCAGGCGCGGACGGCGAATTGCGAGCTGCGTCAGCCCAGCCGCACGTGCCAGCATCAAATCGAGCGCGCGAAGCCGCAGCCCGGCAGCAATGGTCAGGCCGCCTTCACCGATATCAGCGCCGGCGCGACGGACGCCCTGCCCCGGCAACGCCTCACCCGAAACCTGAAACATCGAACCCAAAAGTTCGACCAGGTCGGAATCGACGACACAATCGGATCCACTTGGCATGGGATCGCCGGCTTCAACCCATACCGGAGGTCCGGCCAATGGAAACGGCGAGTAGGACGAGGCGCCGACGAGATCGTGCGCGCAAAATGCCCAGCCATCGGTAACGGCGATGTCGCTTGTGGGGAACGGACAAGGTAGCGGCGTTTCCACAGAGACAGCGCCTAATGTCTCCGCGATCGGCAGTTCCCTGGAGGCGATGGGTTCCAAGCCATCCAACAGCGCATCAAGCGCCTCATCAAGTGGAATGAGCGATGCTGTCAGACGCTGCCCTGCGGTCATTGCAATAGTTCTCAACGATTCCGCCCTACCCAGCTTATTTTATAAAATACAAAGACATATAGCCAACTATTGAAACGCTCCTCCAAACGCCGAGTTGCTGCGGCCATGGGCACGATTCTCTAAAGGTTGGAATACCTTAACGAGGCTATTTAAGTTTTTGAAGTGATGGCAGACTATCAAGATGGAACAAAATGCACCGACGCAATTGAACGCTGACGAGTTTGCCTCGTTGCGGCGGATCGGTCTCGAACCATTCCCGATTGCGTTCGGTTTGATCTAGAGCGAGAACCCTGCCAAATGTGTGGGCGCGAGAGCGGCCGTGGGCCCCCCCTCGCGCGGCCAAATCCCTTTCAGACTGGATAATGCTGAAGGCCCTCGATCGCGATCCATCGCGGCTGACTACAGCAAATCTCACGCAACCGGCAAATATTTGCACTGAAATTAGCTGCGGCGAGTTGCGGTGAATCCGCTCCATCCACTCTGACCCGGCGGGAGGACGACGACGGTCGCGCCCTGCTTCACCCGGTCAAAGAGATCGATGACATCCTCGTTGGTCATGCGGATACAGCCGGACGATATGGCCTGACCGATATATTCCGGCTGGTTGGTGCCGTGGATGCGATACAGGGTGTCCTTGTTGCCCTGGTAAAGGTAGAGCGCCCGCGCGCCGAGCGGATTGGCCGGCCCTCCCGGAATACGTGGCGGATAAGGGCCGAGACGCGCCTGAATATCCGGCGTCGGGATCCAGTCGGGCCATTCAGCCCTCCGGCCAACCGTGGCGACGCCAGAAAAGGCCAGCGCCTCCTCGCCGACGGCTACGCCATAGCGGATCGCCTTGCGCCCCGGCAGCACGTAATAAAGATAACGCGCATCGGTATCGACCAGAATCGTTCCCGGCCCTTCCTTATACGGATAGTCGACAATATGCCGGCGATATTGCTGGGGAATATTCGCCTGTGCGTAGGGCGCTTGAGCCAGCAACTGCTGGTCCCTCGAAGTGAAATTTGCATTCGACGACGGTGAGAGCGTCGATTGCGCGCAACCGGCAAGAACCACCGCGAGCAGCCCCACGAGCCACAATGCGAGCTTGGAATCCGGCACCGCCTGCCCTCCAAAGCGTTACGTTACGTTATTTGTCGCCCGAATAGTGCAGAAATAAAGGCGAAACGGGGGACGCGTGCTCTCTTCCTGTCAGAGCAGCTTGGCGCGGACGAACAGCACCCGCAGAGCGTTTGTTGCCTGCACCGCCAGCATCGCATTGCCGGCTGCATTCTGAAGAGATCCGACAGCCTCCTGATGAAGCGATTTAAATTCCATCCACTCAACAGGACTGAGGCTCGTGATGAACCGATAGGCTTGGCCAACCGTGCCGATGGAAACCGTATCGCCGTTCAGGATGATCTTGAACGTCGCCCGGAGCGGCGTGTCGGAGTTTGATGCTTCGCTCATGACCTCGTCATTGAAAACTTGGTCATGGAAAAAGGGCGCTGAAAGCCGCTCGAAATAGCGCCGCCGCTCATGACTTCATCTGAGACTGCGTCATGCTGTCAGGTTGCCTGACGCGACGCCAATTTCTCATCCCCAAGTCTCGGCACAACGACCAGGCGCTTTACCTCACCATTGCCGAAAGCCTTCAAAAACTTGTCGTAGTTCTTGATCGATACGCAGCCGTTTGAAGCGCCGTTCGGGCCAAGCATATAAGGATGCACCAACAATCCGGACCGCCCGAGCGCGCCGTTTTCCTCCACGGGGATCATGCGCAGCGCCTGGACGCCGTGAAATATGGCTTCCCGCGGCCTCAAATCATACACGGTTGGCGGCGTCGCACCGACCATACGCTCGTCCACATGGGCGGGATCGTCCATCAGGCTGCCATAGCCTGAATGGGCTTCGAGCTTCGATCCGTCCGGCATGTAAACAGTCCGCGCCGAGATGTCATAGACGGCAGTGACGCTGTCGTAGCCCAGCGCCGCGAGATCCGGCTTCCTGCTAAGGAGGCCGCCATCGGGAGCCAGCGAGGCCAGCGTGACCCGGCCCGGCAACAGGTCGGAAAGTTTCTCCAGCAGCGTGCGGTTTTCAGCACGGGCCGTGGGAACATCGTTCTTCCATTCCGCCAGGCTCGCCTCCGCCGGACGTGACCTCGGAAGCGGAACGCCAGCGACGCTCGACGCCGGCTTCGCTGCTTCGATGGATGGCTTCATGCCATCAATAGAAGGCTTGGTGTCTTCAAAGGTCGCCGTTGCCTCGGCAAAAGCCATCCGCGGATCCTGAGACTGTAGTTTCTGGGCGAGAAGGCTTTTGGCCTGTCGAAATTCAGTCTCGAGTTTTGAAGGCCAGGATCGAACGAATGCAAGCCGCCGGCCGGCCGCCGAAAGCGAGCTGGGCGCCGAACCTACCGAAAACCGATCATCAAACGTCGATGTATTGACGTCTTTCGGAGAAGCCGCCCCCGAGACCGTGGTCGCCGGGCCGAAATCCTGCGTCCAGAGCGCAACAAGAAACGACAATGAGAACGCACCAGCGCACACGACAACGGCGCCGGTCCGTGAAAAGCCACGTACCGGAACTTCCCCCGCTTGCCTAGCGACGTAGACCATTCCTTCCCCCGGATTCGACGCCTTGGAGAACGACCCGTTTCTCAAAAAGGACTCACCGAAACCGCCCCATAGTGGGAGCCAAAGTACGGCATAATCGAGACGAAGGGAGGGAACTCAACATTCTTCACCGCCCCCCGGAAAATGCCGACACCTTTACTCAAAAGGCGTGCGTCAGCACGCCACGCCTGGCACCCCATTACCAGCCATTATCTCATGAGCGTGGCCGATATGCTACCCCCCGGAAATTGCAATTTGGGCCTAGCCCGCCGCCCTGCGCGGCATCGAATCTGCCCCTGCATCCGGCACGGGAACCTGCATCAGAATGGTTTGACCGGCCGAGGCAATTTCGATCCCGCATTCCTGGAATCGCCGCTTCATGCGGCGATTGAACTCACGTTGCACTGGCCAGCGGCCGCTGTCGGTGCAGCGAATCTGGCCGACGATCGACGCCATGGAGCCGTCCACCTTGTCGACACCCCACAGTTCGAGATCGCCGCGGATCGCCTGCCGGTATTCGGGCTCGCGGCGCATTTCAGCGACGATTTCCTTAAGGATCTGGCCGGCCCGGTCGGTGTCCTCCTTGTAGGAAACGTTAACGCTGACCGCCGCATTGCCGGCGCCACGGCTGGCATTGGTGATCGTCGTGACGGCGCTGAAGGGAACGATATGCACCGAACCGTCGGCCGCCCGCAGCCGAATGGTGCGGATCGAGACATTCTCGACCGTCCCTGACAGACCGGAGACACTGACATTGTCACCGACCTGGACGGTATTTTCCAGCAGGAGAAACAACCCGGTGATGAGATCCTGCACCAGTTTCTGCGAGCCGAAGCCGATGGCGATACCGACGATCCCGGCACCGGCCAACAGCGGCGCGACATTGACGCCGATTTCGCTCAGCGCCGTCAGCCCGACTACGGTGACGATCAGGCACAGCAGCGCCGTTCGCAGCATCGGCTGAAAGGTGCGCAATCGCGCCGCGCGCGCGTAGTGCCCTTCGCGCGACAGCACATTGACCTGGCGATCCATCAGCGCGTTGCTCGACTCCCAGATCACGGCCGCCGTCAGCGCGGCGATGCCGATCGTCGCGACCGCCGACAACAGCCGACTGCCGATCTGACCGCCATAAAACCAGACAATCGCATCCACGCCCCAGACTTCGAGCAGGGCAACGAAACCGATGAAGGCGATGACAGCCGCAAGGATTTTCCGCAGCAGCGGAAGGTAGCGATTGGCGCGGGTCTCCAAGCCGGGGAAGCGTTGCAGGATCTCGGGGCTGATACTGAAACCGCGATCGATCAGGCTCAGCACCACGATGGTGGCGAGCCGGGTGATCAGGGCGACGGTTATGGTGCCGATAAAATACTGCAGCAGCAGCGAGTAACCGTTGCGGATATGCAGCGCCCACACCGCCCATAGCGCGAGGACCAACGCAATCGCAAGAAAGTGCCACAGGCCGGCGAAGCGATTGCGCATCCTCGCCGCAATGCCATCGCGGCCAGCCGGCGCGCGAATGGCCTCGGCGACCTGCCGGCGGCATTGCAGGATGATGACGACGACAAAGAGGTGGACGATCAGCATCACCAGATGCAGCAACGCCTTGTAGCCGGCGTGATGCAGGCCCAGCAGCAGCGCTACATTGGCAAAGGCGATACCCGACACGCCGACGGTGACGATGCGCCGCGCCCAGATTTCGATATAGGCAGCGGTCTCTGGGCGAACGCGAAAAAGCCCGAAAGGCCCCGCCAACGCCCGTACCGCACAGATCAGCCCGCGTGAAAGCGCGTAGGCGTTCACGACCGCGAGGATCACAAGCCGCGTGGTCGGGGTATCGCCGATTCTCGGTACCCAGCAACATCATCGCCACACCGACGAAGACGAGCACGGGAAGGAGTTCGAGCGCGAGACGTCCCACGACGAACGGCAGCCTCACCAGCGACTGCCAGACACGCGCCAGACTGAGACGCCGTTGCTGCTTTTCGGGTTCCGCGACAACATCCGCCATGGAGGATGGGGGATCGGCGATGGCCAGCGTCAGCGCCGGCGCACGCGCCATATTCGGAAGACGCGCTTCCAGCCATGCGATCGGCCACCGAACGACGCGGAAGGTCAAGGCTTCGGCAGCGAACGCGCATCCGAACACCAACGCCAGTTTCCACGCGATATCGAACAACTGGTCATAGGCGAACGGATCGTTCGCCGTCCGCACGATCCAGTAATAGAACGCCGTAAAATGCGTCAGCGTGCGCGCCAGATCGGCGACCTGACTGGAGATATCGCCGATCTGCTGCGACACCGTCAGCAAAAGCTGCGCGCCGAGGCTGTCCGCGGTTAGCGGAATCGCGGATGTCGGTTGGGGCGCGGGCGGCGCGGCTTGCGCCTGCGGCGAAGCATTGGCGATCGCGCGCAGCGTGTCGATCATGCGCGCCCGCATCTGGTCGTCCTGAAGCGTGTCGAGCGCCCGCTTGGCCTGTTCGGGCGTCAGCACATCGGCGTTAGTCGCGGCTGTGGCTGTCCTGGACGGATCTTTGGGCGCGTCCCTGGAGGCATCGCCGCTCTGAGCGCACGCGGGGAATGCAAACACTACGCAGGCAAGCAGGATCGAGGGGAGAAATTTGTGCGACACGAGGGCCTCTTCTTTATGTGTGCTTTATATATGCACGACAGCAAACCGGAATCGCTAGTGGCCTTCGCGCCTGCATCATGTCGGATCGCCCCTTTTCGCCGCCGCGATGTGTCGAAAGTTTGCCATGGTGGCGGCGTTCTCTTGGCATTTACCGCGCCACAAAAATGTCGCAGCGATTATTCGCCGAATGTGCCAACGCCGCGAATTGGGTGTTGCTGCACAATAGCGCCTTTACGCGCGTCTCGATGGACAAGCCACGCTTCCGCGCTCTCGCGGCGTGATGCGCCCGAGTTGTGCAAGTATAGCTCGCCCAAAACAGAGGGCGCGGGGAAAGCCGGGTGCCCGTTGCACCCGCGGCCGCGCGTGGTGTGTAGTAAACACGCGCGTTAGTCACCACAGGTTCACCGGGACACCCGGCCTTCCCTGCGCAATGGTTTTAACGGTTTCCTTCGCGCTCTTGTGTCCGCAAAATCTGCCAGAATGTGCGAACGGGCGGTTCTCAACCAACCGCCCGTCGCTAGATCTGAGCCCGTTCGCGCTCAAAGGCCCGAGAGCCTGACGGGGAGCGTGGGACAGATCCGGTGTCTTCCTCAACCCGAACAGTTGCATGGGCTTGGAGCCCGGACCGAGCAAGGAAGGGAGTTGGATGATGGCACAAGATGATCGCGGTGTCGCGGGGATCGATGTCGCTAAAGACAAGGTGGATGTTTGCATTCGCGCATTGTCCCTGCGGCAGATGTTCCCAAGCACCGCGGCAGGCCGGCGGCAGTTGATCTCCTGGCTGCGCAAGCACAAGGCGATCAAGGCGGTGATGGAGGCGAGCGGCGGCTACGAGCGGGACTGGGCCAAGGCGCTGCATAAAGCCGACATCGAGGTGCGGATCGTCGATCCGAAGCGGGTGCGCAGCTTCGCCCGATCGGCCGGGCGACTGGCCAAGAACGATGCGATCGATGCGGAGATGATCGCCTGGTTTGCCGAGACCTTCGGCGAGGTCAAGGGCCAGGCCGACGATGCAGCTCGCGAAGAGCTTGTCCAGATTGTGCGTGCGCGGCAGGCTCTGCTCGACCTGCAAACCAGCCTGCAAAACAGGGGCGAGCACGCGGCACCGGCGGTGGTGCAAAAAATGCACGGGCGATTGTTGAAGAAGATCGCTCTCGAACTTGCCGGGCTCGAGGCTGCGATCGCAGCCATGATCAAGGCGACGGCGCATTTTGCCGAGCTCGCCGAGATTATCGAGAGCGTGCCGGGGCTTGGCGAGATTACCGCCGCCGGTCTGATCGCGGCAATGCCGGAACTGGGACAAGTGAGCAACCAGGCGATCTCCGCCCTGCTCGGCGTCGCGCCTTACGACGACGATAGCGGCAAACGGCGCGGCGAGCGCCAGATCAAGGGTGGACGCCGCAAGGTGCGCAATCTGTTCTACATGGCTTGTCTCGGGGCCGCGACACGGCACAACCCCATGCTGAAGACCTTCTATCGACGCCTGCTGGCCAAAGGCAAGGAGAAGAAGGTCGCGCTTGTCGCCTGCATGCGCAAGCTGATCGTCATCCTCAACACCATGATTGCCCGCCGTGAGAAATGGGATGCCAGCCGCTACGCGGTGAGCTGACGAGCGCGCCATCTCGCGCTCGGTCCGCGACCGAGCGCTTGCCAAGCCACCAGACCGGTGAGCGGACGGGGGTCAAGGCCGTCAGCCGCCAAAGGCGGGGGCGCGCAGCGCCAGCCTTGAGCCTCGGCCGATCACCGGGCTACTTCAACAACACAGTTGCTCCCTGGTGACCGGGCTTGTTTGCCACCATCATTAGCGGAGTTGCCTCCACCAACTTGACGCCAGCGTCGGGGCGTCAGGACCACACGACTTCGCCGTCCGCAACAGCACCGTTCGTCTGTGCACTTTCCTGCACCGACGCTGTCGCGTCCACTGCATCCCGCACCAACGTCCGTGACGATCGCGAAACGCCCCTGTTGTGGGCGCGGGATAGCGAATCAATAAAGCTGTTTCTACCAAACGCAGAAGAGAAAAATTTCCGCCGACGGGGCTGGACACCGAAATCGCCAACCAGCCTCGTCAAGCAAATCAGCCGGGTCGATTGAAGCGGAAGGCGCGATTTCCGTTCCAGGTCAATCGCGTCACTCTGACCGCGCGCCGCTCACTTCCGGTCTTCCCCGATTAGCAAGACTTTCTCAGGGTCATTCGGTGCCCGGATCACAGTTCAGGTCGCGCGGCCGCTGTCAGACTATCCTCGACCACCCGCACCGGCCGATCGGTGCACCTGATATTGAAATTGTGCTGTGAGATGACCAACCCTGTTTCATCAGGGTAGCCGCAGCCACCCGGCAATTGCAGTCATTCTGCGCAGCGGCACGGGTAGTGATGACCGCTTGCCCATGCGGCAATGTCGCATGGAGACGTTGGATTTCGCATCCTCCATCGAACCAGTTGTTTCCCCGGGCACAGCTACCTGTCGACGTTGGAGAAAGCCGTTTCAAGGACATCACCGATCGGTTGCCACGTGCGGCCGTCGAATTGAACCAGTCGCAGGTGTTTGATCGGCCGAAAGTTCCAAGGTCCAGTGCTGATTTTGATCCCAGGTAGCAAAACCGAGCCTTGGTAGTCTTTGAGGGTCGCTGCTTGCTTCATGACGTTCTCGCGGGATAGGTCGTTGCCGCACTGCTTGAGCACTTGCACGAGTGTCTCGGCGGCCGCGTAGCCGAAGACGGCGGCGCCGTCGTCTTTGCCTCCGGCCCGACTATATTTGTCAACAAATGACTGCCAGTCCTTTGCGGCTCGTTCGTCTTTCCAGGCTGGATCATTTGCGTCCTTCAAGAAGGCGGCTGTAATCGCGCCCACAGCATTTTCCACGCCAGCAGGCTTTAGCGCCATCGCGATCGATGAAGACATATGGCTCAAAATGAACACAGGGTGCCAATTGAGCTTCGCCGCTATTCGGATTGCTTTCGCTGCATTTTCAGGCGCTCCTGCAAATACAAAAATATCGGCTCCTGATCGCTTCAAGATCGATACGTGCGTGTCCAGATGCTCGTCTGCGATATCGTACGCGATATCGACCCTGATCATACGGGCGACGCTACCGAGCCCGTCTTCCAACCCCTTGAATATTTCTCGACCGACCTGATCGTTCTGCCAAAGAGCTACAATCCTGCTTCCGGGGTAGAACGCCTGTATGTAGTTGGCGTAGATGCGCCCCTCCTCCCGAAACGAGGGCTGCCAACCCATCGTCCACGGAAACAACGATGGATCGCTCAGATGATCGTCTCCGGAGGCGATAAAAAGTTGAGGAATTTGCCTTTCATTCAGGTAACTGCGAACGGCAAAGTTGCCCGGTGTTCCGAAAGAGCCGAACATCAACAAGACGTCGTCTTCGTCGATAAGACGGTGCGTAAGCTCCAGGGCGGTCGCCGGATTGGATCTGTCATCATACGAGATGAAGCGTACCTTGCGGCCGCCAATCCCGCCGCGCTCGTTGATCATCTCGAAATACGCTGCTTCGGCTTTCCCGATCGCCCCGAAGACCTCTAAATTTCCGCTATAAGGCATGAGATTGCCGATACGAATTTCAGTGTCGGTCACGCCTTGTTCGCGCACTCGCTCGGAGATCGCGCTCAATCCAGTGAGCGCCAAGACAATCGCGACGAGCGTTCGGACCCACGTTTGCATCGGATTAACTCAATTACAAAAGCCCGTTGTACAAAAGCCCCATTGCTTGCTGACGGAATCACGCCGCCGCGTGCCCGCCAAAGACCAGGCTCGTTCAATGCCTAAAGCCTAGCACTTTGCGACGGAGCAACGAATCAAAAATGGCCACAAACGATGTCAAAAGCTGATCAGGCTCAATTTCCGGAATTCCACCGTGGTTGGCGCCTGCCCTAAAGCAGGCGTCATCGTCGAGTTTCACCTGCGCTGGAAGCGACTACGTATGGTCCGTTCACCCGCCGGTCACGGCGAGGACTGCTTCCTTGATTTTGGCCTCTGCGAAATTGCCGATCTTCTCGAGGTCGAGATGTGGGAGGTTGGGCAATTCGTCGGCCGCAACCACGCAGTCGACGATGGCCGGACCTTCCGCCTTGAGCGCTTGGCTGATAGCCTCGCGCAGTTCGCCGGGCTTTTCCGCCTTGTAGCCTGTCCCGCCGCAGTCACGCGCCAGCGCCGCAAAATCCGGATTGGGGAAGTCAATGGCCTTTTTCCAGGCCGGCACTCCGATCGCTTCGGCCTCCAGCGTGATCAGTCCGAGCGCCGAATTGTCGTAAACCACGGCCTTCACCGGCAGCTTGTGCTGCACGGCAGTGAGGAATTCGCACATCAGCATGTTGAAACCGCCGTCGCCGCACAGTGCGATGACCTGACGCGAACGGTCGAGCGCCTGGATGCCATTGGCCTGACCAAGCGCGGTGCCAACGGCGCCATTGTTGAACGAGCCGATGATCCGCTGTTCGCCACTCTGGCGGATCCAGTTACCCGACCAAAGCGTGTTGAGCCCCGTGTCGAACACGAAGACGGCATCCCGCGCGGCAAGATCGCTGACCGCACGCGCCACCGCCTGCGGATGAATACGATCCTTGCTGCGCGCAAGATCGCACTGTTTGTCCAGCATCTCGTCCCACGCCTTGCGCCGCTCCGTGACGCGATCGAAGAATTCGCGGTCGCTCTTCGGCTTGACTAGATTCAACAGTGACTTGACCGTCGGCCGCACCGAGCCGACGACGCCGAGCCCAGTCGGGGTGCGGCGGCCGAGCACGCGCGCCCGATCGTCGACCTGGATGACGGCGCTCTTGCGCGGCAAGAATTCGGAATACGGATAGTCGGTGCCCAGCATCAGCAGCAGATCGCAATCCATGATGGCTTTGTAGTCAGCCTTCGTTCCAATCATGCCGATGCCGCCCATCCAGCGCGGGTCGTCGTATGGCATGATGTCCTTGCCTTTGACGGAATGAATTAATGGCGCCCTCAGCCGATCGGAGAGCGCGCGCAATTCTTCAGCTGCGCCATGACATCCAGCACCGCACATGACGACAATGCTGCCGGCTTCGTCGATGCGGCGGGCGATCTCGGTAATATCCGCTTCGCTGGCGACGATTTCGGATCTTGGCTTGAGCGTGGCGACACTCGTCACACTGCCATCGGACTTCCCGCCGATGACGTCTTGTGGCAGCGTCAAATGCGCGACGCCGCGGCCCGCATAGGCGGCTGCGATGGCCTGATGGATGACGGCCGGTGCCTGTGCGGGCGAGGAAATGGTCTCGGTATAGAGCGAGACATCACGAAATAGCAGGTTGGGATCTGTCGCTTGAAAATAGTCGGTGCCCTGCACCTTACGCGGCATGTCTCCAGACAACGCAAGAACCGGAGCGTGGTCGCGATTTGCTTCATAGAGGCCCGCGACGAGATGGGTGCTGCCGGGTCCGGTTGTTCCGCAACAGACGCCGAGCCGGCCGGTGAGCTTTGCTTGGCCGGCGGCCGCAAGCGCCGCCCCTTCCTCGTGACGGACGCCGATCCATTCGATTTTGCTGTGGCGAACAGCGTCGGCGATCGGGTTAAGCGAGTCGCCAATGAGGCCGAATATTTGCTTGACGCCAATCTTTTCGAGCACGTCGACCAAAGTACCAGCAACGGTCTGTGACATTTTCATCTCCTGACTGTTCAGGCTTGAGGGAGTCGCCGCCAGCGGCAAATCAGGGCGTGAAGGGTAATCCCGTTAGCGAGCGATCGCGCGGCATCTGACTGGCGCGCGGTAATGACGGCTGCACCCCTGAAAGAGCGGTTGCGGCTCCTGAAAATAACCGCAGCCGATTTCGGCGGACTGCAATGTGCGCAGCAATTGGAGCACGGGCACCACCGAGCCACCTCGATGGGTCGTCCGCTCATACCCCGCACATGCCGGGCGCTCACATAGGTTTTCGGTCGAAACGCACTTCAACTTTGCCGGTTCCATTGCACTGCAAATTATTTTGCGAGAGGCCGCGGCATGTCCGTTGAGGGGACATTTGCGTCATTCAGGATACGCCGACGGGGCGGCGGGGGAATTTCTTGGATTTATTAGCAAGCTTAGGTGCGCAACCAACGCGCTTGGTCTGGTGGCGAGTTTGCGCATTTCCGGAATGTCTGCAACTTTCCGTATTCTTTTTGTTCTTCCAAACTTGCATGTACTCGGTCAGATAGCCACGGCACCACGGCATGTTTCAAAGGACGATTAATCTGCGGAGGGGAACGCTGGGCAATAGCAAAGCGCCAAAGCGGCACAGCGCCGGCTGTAACGAACTCCTCGCCGCGCAAGACATCCCGATTATCGAAAAATCCGACGTGAGAGTCAGAAAGCGAACGGAAGCTCCGACATTAGTCAGCCATACCTTGCTCAAGCGGGCGCGAGGCGGTTATCCGCGACATCACCTGACCATAGTGGAAGTTGCCTCGGAAAGTCCGGGACGCAAATCCGATTACCGTTGATTGCATGAAAGGATATAATCCAGTGAATGATGCCGATATGAAAGTCGAAGTGAGTACCGATACGGTGAATGCGAAGGTCGAAGCGAACGAAAAGCGCGGCTTTGACGTGCCGCTTTTCGCGACGCCGGGAATCTTCCGTGGGATCGCCGAACAGGGCGTCGCGCGGGCAAGAGACAACTACGAGAAGATAAAGGCCGCCTCGGGGGAAATAGCCGACATGCTGCGCGAAACCTATTCGACCAACGCAAGGGGCGCCGCGGATTACGGGGTCAAGGTTATCGAGATCTCCGGCGTCAACGCCAACTCCGCTTTCGATTTTCTCACCAATCTCATGGACACGAAGTCGCTATCGGAAATCATACAGCTGTCAGCCACGCAGAGCCGAAAGAACTTCGAAACCACGTCCGAGCAGAACAGGGAACTTTGGGAACTCGCTCAGAAAGTCGCGACCGAGACGGCCGAACCGATCAAGAAGAGCTTCACCAGAGCCCTGCAGAAAGCCTCCTGAACCGAACTTTTGCAGGCCGCCGGAATCGGCTGGAACAAGCGCCTCCCGCGAGAAGAGGTGCCGTCCAGCCGATGGCGAACGGACATGTTGCTGCGACACAAAAGGGAAACAGGGGAGGATCAAGATGGGCATCGTTATGATCAAATGCCCTCAAACGGGACGCGAGATCCCGACGGGCATCAAAGCGGACCGGGAGAGATTTCGCTGCAGTGCGGTATTCTTCGCGCGCACCTACTGCTCAATCTGCCAAGCCAATCATGAATGGTTCGCCAAGGAAGCCTGGGTTTACGAGCCGAGCCAGGTAGTAGAGATGATGTGCTGAGGGGCTACACCGGTCCCTTCGATCCGCACTGAGCCGTTGCGAAATGACGAAAATGCGTCAGCCTTCAGCCAATTGCGTCAATGGCCTCTTGGCCGCGGGTTCGTCGCCCCGTGGGTTCGCGTGTCCCGCTGCACTTCATCCACCTTGGCCAGAAGGGGATCGCGAACGCGGGTAGTTTTGTGCACCGGCGGGGCGTGAATGCGAGGCTTCATTCCTTCAGGCGAAACGATACGATCGATTCTACGGCGCATGACCTCGTAGCACTCGCACGTCGCTGCTTCGAGCCGCGGTCTGTCTATCTCGATCAAGCCCCGCCGATTAGATCGGATAGCACGCGACGTCCGGAGCTTGCGCACGACATGCGTCACGGTCGGCCGACGCACTCCAAGCAACTCCGAAAGCGCCTGTTGCGTCAGCGGCAGGAAGTCACCGTCAACTCGATCGTGGATGTGGAGCAACCACCGGGCCAGGCGCGCCTCGACCGAGTGCAGCGCATTGCAGGCGGCCACGTGCTGGGATTGCGCCAATAGCGCCCTGGTGTATATCTGGACCGCGTGTCTGGTGGCGGTACTGCGGCTGAGAGCCGCCTGAAATCGCGTTGGAGAAATCTGCAATGAGGTTCCGGCCACGCATACGACCGCCGTTATCGGAGAGCGGGAGGGTCCCAAGCGCGGTCAAGATGCCCACGGCTCCCTCATTCCCGATGACCGCGGTTGCGACCGTTTCTCCGTTCGGCATGTCCATTATGAACGCGATCGTCCCGCTGAGAGGGAAATAGATCTGTTCGATCCGGTCTCCGGATCGAACCAGCACTGCGTCGCGTTCAAGCGATACTTTCCGCAGGTGAGGAGCGAGCAAATCAAAATCTGCTGCCGGCAACGCAGCTAACAGCCGATTACCTACCCTGGTACTGGGCTCCATCACGGGAAAACTCCTTCCCTCGACGGACGCGCGGCTCTCCGCAGAATATTCCTGGCGCCTGGCTGCGCGTGAAAACCTTGCGCGCGAAAACCTTGAATGCCAAGCCGCGCCCGAATACCAAAACCCGCCGCGCTGCATAAAGTTCCAATGGATAGATTGTGGCTTATCAGCCCGCCCGTTTCGGCCCGCTAGCTAACCTCGGCGGCTAGCCGCCGCGGCGCTGTCGGTCTCAGCCGAACGATCCTCACGACGATATCGAAGCAAAGGTGTCACGCAGGGCGAACACCAGGCGTGGTCTCAACCTACTTCGCAGCCAGCCCGCTCGCGTCACCATAGACCAAGCCCTCTCTCCAACAGGCCGGCAACCCAGGGCGAGCGTCCGCCCGCACAGGCCAAATGTCTGGCTTGGGTCCCAAAAACCGAGCTCGATCCGCGAGACTGCGAGGTCAGCCTGATCATCAACCGTCCGAGTTTCCTCATTTGCCTTGCTTGAGCATCGCTTCGAGTTCTTCTTCGAGCGATCGTGGCGAAATGCCGAGCACGTGAAACCCCGGCAAGCTGTCCGAGGCTGTGGTGTCGATTTGCATAAGCTCGACCTGATTGCGGGTGAGTGGCGCGTGCGGCAAAATTTCAGCGACGCCGGCAACAGCATCCCACAAGGCAAACGGCACGCGCATCAGCACCGGCCGCAAACCCGCGGTCCGGGCAATAGTCCGCAACAACTCCTCGTATGAATAGACACGCGGGCCGGCCAGTTCATAGACAGGAGACGGCCTTTTGTTCTGCCGCAGGACTTGTGTAATCGCCGCAGCAATGTCATCCGCGTACGTCGGCTGGAGCCTCGTCCTGCCGTCGCCGAATATCGGATAAACCGGCAGACTCCGAAGCAGCATGAGAATTGTCGTGAGAAAGCCGTCGTCCGACGCGAACATCACCGCTGGGCGGATGATGACCGCGCCAGGAAATGCGGCCTGCACGGCCGCCTCGCCTTCGCCGCGACTGCGAATATAGGGCGAAGACGAGGCCGCGTCAGCGCCAATTCCCGATAAGTGAACTAACCGTTTGGCCCCGACCCGCCGCGCTACGCTCGCGATCCTGGCGGCCGCTTCGACGTGCACCGAATGGAATGTATCGCTTCCGTGCTCGACGTATAGGCTAATCGCGTTGACCACCCCATCGGCGCCCGCAACGGCGGCTTCCACCGAGCGCTCGTCATGGGCGTCGGCGGCGATCTGTTCGACGTCGTCGCCCTCAGCCCGCCCGGGATGCCGTGAGGCGACGCGTACCGTGGCGCCGGACTCGCACAAATGGCGCACGACGCGACGGCCAACAAAGCCAGTTCCGCCAAACACGGTTACGCAGCTCATTCGCTGATCGATCCAATGATCCTGGGCGACGCTCTTGATTGAGGCATTAAGCGCCGTGCGGACCGCCTGAGCGGCCTCCGCTGGCGAATTACCATTGTTGACATGATGCCCGATAACATCGATCAAAATTTGCGCCGCGGGACCGACAGTCTGTAACTCTTTCATTGCTTCATCGATGAGCGGCCCAGCTTCCACGTACAGCTTTTGCGCCTGTTCGATGATCGGCTGTGCCCTATTGAGAAGATCGATCAGCGCCTTGCTCGCCGGCAACGACTTCTCAATCTGCCTGAGTTGTACGTCGCTGAGACCGGAAACATGACCAATGAGGTCAATGAGCAGGTGCTTCAACATAATCTACCTTGCTGGTGGCTTTACCGCGGGCCAATTCCTTGGAAATGACGTGACGAGGGGGTTCCACGGGACACTGCGCAACCCGGCCGACATGTCCGTTTCGCAATTAACCGACATATCGACATGCCACGCATGGAAAGCTGATGTCACAGGCACTCTACCCCCCGGCAAATCTCCGTGTACGTGCTAACCCGTGCGCGACCTCGCCGGCGGAACGGCGCCCTACTTCCTGGCGCGACGTTTTGCGCGCTGAAGATCCGCTGGGACGCGCCCAGCTTCATTCAATCGACCGGTCGGCGCGTTGGCGACCAGCCCGTCGCACAATGTCGCCGATCGCACCTAGTCTACTGCTCGTCACGATAGATGCTCCAAAACGGCGTCCGCGACAGCGTCCGGAGCCTCCCGCGTAGGAAAATGGCCGATACCATCGAGGACGACGCGCCGGTAACCGCCAGCGAAGTATTTTTCCTTAGCCTCGCTGCTCTTGGGCAGCACCGTTCCATCCGCGTCACCCTGGATCATTAGCGTCGGAACGAGGAGAGTTTCTGTCGAGGCGATTTTCTCATGCAACGCATCGTAACGCGGATCGCGCGGTTCGTCTCGCCATCGGCCCCGATAACTGCTGAGCGTAATCGCAAGCCAGTCTGGATTTTCGAAACTCAGCGCGACCGCATCAAAATCCGCATCGGTGAACCAGCCCGGCGGGCTCCACGTCTCCCACTGAATGCGGGCGAATCCCTTCGGGTCCCTGGCGACGGCCTCGGCGCCGCGATCGACCGACATGAACCATTGGTACCACCAGGCCCGCGACTGCTCAAACGGGGGTACGGGAAACGCGCCACGTGGCGAATAACCGACAGATAGCGCAGCTATCGTCTCCAGTCGTTCGGGTGCGATCGCCGCAAGAGCATAGGCTGCACGTGCGCCCCAGTCGTGACCGATCACCGAAAACCGCCGGATCCCGAGCGCGTCCATCAAGTTTATAGCATCCTGGGCCAGGGCTTCTGTGCGTCCGTCGCGACAAGTCCGAGCCGAAAGGAAGCGAGTCTGACCGAAACCACGCAGCCACGGCATGACAACTCGAAAGCCGGCGCGGGACAACCGCTGCGCAACGGTGAGCCAAGTGGTCGCGTCGTCCGGCCAGCCATGAAGCAGCAGGCAAACTCTGTCGAACCCGTGGCCTTCATCGAGAAATGCCATTTCGAGCAAATCGGAGGTGGCCTTAAACGGCGTGCTTCGGGATGCAGGCGGCGACATTTCCAATAAACATCACCCGCACCCAAACGGTTCCTCTTGACGGGGTCCGCCCAAGGGCGATTACCGCTCGGATGTTCGGACCATGGTGGATCTCAGCCTTGCTCTTGCTACAGATCGTGCCAGGGAATGCCCGCCCTGACCGCGGTCTTTCCTTGCGCTGCCGCAACGCAGCGAGGAACGCGGGAAAACTTTCGCCAGACCGTCGCGTGACAATTCAAGGTTGTACGCGGCATCATTGGACAAGTAGCGAACCGGCCGCCTGAATTTGCAGAAAGATTTCGCCGGAATGCAGCCAACAATCTTTGGAAGAGGTATCCGCAACGAAGTCGCCTTCCGGACGTAGCGGCAACGTAATCGCCGGCTTCCCGTCAAATTCAAACCAATCCCGGCCTTTTGTGCGCCAAAAATTAGGTCAGGCTACAATTTGCCGGAATGTGATGCGAGGTAAGTGGAGTGCAGATCAGACCGGCACTCAAAAAAAGCAGGGAGGCAGTAATGGATAGACGCGCATTCTTGACCACAGCAGCAGCGGCAGCGTCGGCCGCCACTCTGAAGGCTGCCAATGCGACGACCATGCGACCATTCGGGGAAACGGCGGTTCCGCTCCGAGACACTGAACCGCTGCCTTTGGGGCCGCTCCCCGGCTCACGCTACCCGGATCCGCATATCGAATCTCTCGACAAGCGTTTCAAGGGCAGCCCTGGGACCGGCGCCGTCGAGCGCGTCGCCACCGGCTTCCGCTGGGCTGAAGGCCCGGTCTATTTCGCGGCCGGACGCTATTTGCTGTTCAGCGACATTCCCAACAACCGCATCTTGCGTTACTCCGAGGACGACGGCCATGTCAGCGTCTTTCGGCAGCCGTCGATGAATTCAAACGGCAATACCATGGATCGGGAAGGACGCCTGATCACCTGCGAGCACAGTGGCCGGCGTGTCACCCGCACCGAGCTTGACGGCTCGATCACCATCATCGCCGACGCGTACAACGGCAAGAAGCTGAACGCGCCGAACGACGTAACGGTCGCTTCCAACGGCACGATCTGGTTCACGGATCCAGGCTACGGCATCAAGGGTGACTATGAGGGCCTTAAGGAACCGTTCGAACAGGAAAAGCACAACGTCTTCCGGGTCGATCCAAAGTCTGGCGATATCAAGGTCGTCGTCGACGACTTCGTAATGCCCAATGGCATTATGTTCTCGCCCGACGAGAAGAAGCTCTATGTCATCGACTCGGGCCTCACCGAGGGAGAGGCAAATCCGGCGTGGATCCGCGTGTTCGACGTCGATATCGACTCAGGGAAGGTATCGAACGGCAAGGTATTCGCCAAGGACTTCGCGCCTGGCTTCACGGACGGGATGCGCTGCGACACCGACGGGAATGTCTGGTGTTCGATGGGTTGGGCAGACCCGAAGGAGGACGGCGTTCGCTGCTACAGTCCCGAAGGTCAGCTCATCGGCAAGATCCATGTGCCGGAGACCGTCGCCAATCTTACCTTCGGCGGCATGCGGAGGAATCGGCTGTATATCTGCGGCTCGACCTCGATCTACGCGTGCTACACCAGCGCGACGGGCGCGATGAAGCCATGACCCGGTCCTGGTAACGACCTAAAAGCAGCTTCTGAACAGGCTGGTAGACCGCCGGCAAGACATGGGGCGGGTGCTGCGAGCATCCGCACCCGCTTGTTTGTCGCAGCTTAGCTGCCGAAGTCATCGCTATGGCTTCGCGACAGTGAGTTCGTCGTGCCGATAAAAGAGGCTGCTTGCCAGCGACGCGCTCCTCTTATTCCAACTTTGCGATGGGTATCGCTGCGCTCAACCCATCCCACGGGCTCAACCGATTCCACGGGCTTGACCTGATACGATCTGCGCGCGGCGATCACTTCACCTTGTCGCGTCCCACCGTCTGGCGCACCTCGAACCCCTCGAATTGCGGGTGGTCAAGATACAGCGGTTTGTTATCTCCTGCGCGACTATGCGCTGCCCGGAACGCCTCTGATTTGGTCCATGCCTCGAACACAGCCCGGTTTTCCCACACGGTGTGGGAGGCGTAGAGCGTGTGATCCTCAAATTCGGGACCCTTGAGAAGATGAAACTCTACAAAGCCCGGCACCTTTTCCAGGTGACTGTCGCGCGAAAGCCAAACTTGCTCGAACGCCGTTTCGGACCCTTTGGCAACTCGAAAGCGGTTCATCGCGATAAACATCGGAAGTCCTCGTTCTTTTCTATCGGTATCAAGGGTGATCGTTGGCAACCGGCGTAGATTCCGATGCTGACGAAGCCGAAAGTCTTTCCCGGTAGGCCTCCAAGCCCCAGCGCCAGTCTTTTCCTTCGATCCATCCGCCCGTTTCATCCATAGCGCCTACCTCCAGCATCGCCGCAGCACACTGCCAGTGAAGATCAACCCAGCGATCGATCTCGGTCTCTGCCATTTGGCTATCGCGACAGATGCTTCTGGTAATCTCGCGAGCGATAGGTTCGATGTTGGAGGTCATAGCCTAGGGATCCGCTATCCGAGAGGGATATCATAAGCCAATTCTTGTTCCCTTTGCGACCGCGATCCCGCGCCCTGTCGCTCGCGCCCTGGATGCATCTCCATTTCGTTCCCGGCACCGCGACGCTTGGTGATCGGCCTCTCTTGCGGAAGAGTTCAGGAGGCTTATCCGCCTGCTGGAAACACGCCTCCTGGAACACGACAGATCATGGCATCCGCCCACCATCCGGCCTGAACGCGCCATAAACCAACTGCTTGAACGCGGGGACGATATGCCCGCGCTCCCGGTCCGTCTGCTCCATGAGAATGTAGATCATGTCCAGCTTCGGATCGATTCCCACATAGGTACCGGCGGCACTGTCCCATTTCAATTCTCCAAGCGAACCTGGCGGCGGAGGCTTCGCAAGTCCCGGATCGGTGCGGACAGCGAGGCCGTAACCAAAGCCGAATCCATCCCCTGGAAAATAAAAGTAATCCCGCGCGACGCCCGATCCCGGTCCGACATGGTCGGAGGTCATTTGCCGGAACGTTGTCTCGCTGAGATATCGCTTGCCATCGAGTTTTCCCCGATCGAGCAACATCTGGGCAAATCGTGCGTAATCGGTGATGGTCGAGAATAAGCCCGCGCCACCCGATTCCCAACCCGGATTTGCCAGACGCTCCCTCTCCTCCGTTTGCAAGAACGCATCGTCCGGCAAGGGCTTCGCCATTCGCTGCTGTTCAGCCCCAACCTCCGGTCTGAATGTCGTGCTCGACATGCCAAGCGGGTCAAGGATGCGCAGCTTCAGAAATTGATAAAGCGTTTTTCTCGAAACAATTTCGATAATTCGTCCGAGAACATCGGTGGATTTGCCGTAGCGCCAAAGCGTGCCTGGTTGTGCCACCAATGGCAGGCGGGCAATGCGTTCGGCAAATATCCTGTTGTCGAACTGTCCATCGTAAATGTGGGCATCCGCGTAAATCTGCCTCGTCGCCTTCCCGCCGATGTAGCCGTTGCTGATGCCCGATGTGTGCAGGAGCAAATCCTCGATGTCGGGAGCACGATTTGGCAAGGTGAGCGTGATACCCGAAGCATCTGCTGCTTTGGACACGACAGCTACCTTTGCGGCGGCGAACGCTGGAATATATTTGGACAGTGGGTCGGTCAGCGATAATTTGCCGTCATCGATCAACATCATCGCTGCCAAACTGGTGATGGGTTTCGTCATTGAGTGAAGTGCAAAGACCGTGTCGGGCGTCATCGGCGCCTTTGTTGCGGGATCGCGACTTCCGAAGCATTTGAGATAGATTGGCGAGCCGTGTTGCTGAATCAAAACCACAGCACCGGCGATCTTTCCGCTGGCGACTTCATCTTCGAACAATTTGGAAAGTTTCTCGAGTTCGCTGGCGGATGGTACGACGATGGGGTCCGCCCGAACGCGATCAAGCACCCCAATTCCCGCCATGAGCGATATCGCCGCCAGCAAAATCCGGAAAACAGCAGGCATCGTGAACTCCGACGTTTTTAGCGCGGCTGACCCAAAAGGCATCCAGTATTTTTAGGCTGTTTCTAGCCGCTTGAAAATGATTTGCTTTTTCGTCATGGCCGGGCAGAAGCGCGAAGCGCGTCTGCGCGCGAGACGTCCCGGCCATCCACGTCTTTCCTGAAAGTACGGTAAGACGTGGATGCCCCGCCTGACCTGACGAGCGTAGCAAGTCGCAGGATCGGTTGAGCGTTTGCGAAACTCATCACGTTTGCCGCGTGTTAGACCATGTGATGGGTATCGCTACGCTCAACCCATCCTACGGGCTCTGTCGTGACTTAAGCGCAAGTGATGATGGCGACCCGCCACGTCAACGGATTTCTTCGTAAAATTCTCTGCCGGCTTCCAGGTCTGCCTGCCTCACCTCAACGCATGAAGGAGCGCCCGCGTTTTGCATTCTCAATGAGTTTGTCGATATTCGTTCGATCGATCTGCCGGCGCACCTCAGGCGGCAATTCGAGTTCGTCGAGCGCGCGGACGGTTTCGCGAACCAGGTATTTGCCGCCCTCGGCGTCAAACGGAAAGTCGCTGGCAAACAGCACGTGATCGGCACCGAAATAGTCGAGCCCGCACCGCGTCGCGGATGTCGACCCCGACAGTGCGGTGTCGGCATGGAACATGCGGAAATAGTCCTGCGGCTTTCGCTTCAGCGGTCCCGGCAACAGATGCGCGTCCGCGGGCGGCGTGCGCGATCCCATTTCCAGCCCCCACCCCTGCTCGATCCGCCCGGCGAAATAAGGGATCATCGCGCCCATGTGATGGGTGATAATCTTGAGATCCGGATGCCGGTCGAACAGGCCGGAAAACACGAGGCGTGACATCGCAACGCTGCTGTCGTAGGGCCAGCCGAAGCACCACCAGATTTCATACCGCGAGCGCTGCTCACTGGCATAATCGGGCAACGGTCCGCGCACGGGATGCAGCCAGATGGCGAGATTGCGCGCCGCGATCGCGTCAAACACCGGCAGAAAGCGCGGCTCGTCCAGCGCACTGCCCTTTACATTCGTGCAAATCTGGAAGCCGATCGCACCGAGTGCCGCGGCACGTTCCACCTCGGCGACCGCGGCGTCGGGATCGAGCAGCGAGAGCGCGCCGGCGAAGGCTGGAAAACGCTCGGGAAATTTTACCACGAGTTCAGCCAGTCCATCATTCATGAGCCGCATCAGGCCGACAGCGGCTTCGCCGTCCGCCAGATCCTCGATCGGCGGCATCGAGGGCGTCAGGATCTGGCGATAATCCTGGAACGCATCCATCAGACGGAAGCGTTGCTCGAGGTCGTAAAGCGACGTGAGCTCCATCCACCGCTTCAGAGGACCGGCCGCCGAAGCGAGTGTCTGCAAGTGAGCGAAATAGGCCGGCGGGAAAATGTGGGTCCAGGCATCGATGCGGGCGGTCACGAGGATCTCCTGAGAAAGAATGAGGCGCGACTTTCCAGTTCCAATGGAATGGACATGAACCACACAGATGCCGTGGCAGCGGCCAAGGCGTCTCGCACGGAGGCTTCGCGGAAAATCTCCCGCGTCGAGCAATCCCCTCGCACCTGAGGGCGCGTGGGGATTGTCGACGATCGATGCGACGGCTCGAAACCGGATTACAGCGACTTGATTTCGACCTTGCGGAACTTCACCACGCCCCTGTCATTCACGACGCCTTTGTCGTCCTTGACACCCAAGCCGTGCTGCAGGGCGATCCGTCCGCTGGCAAACTTGGCGTCTTGCGCAGCATCGACGGTTTTCTGCCCGTTGAGAACCACCGTGAATGTTGAACCCTTCGCCGTGATCTCCATGACGTTCCATTTACCGCCTGCCGTCGGCATCGGATCGACCTTGCCGACGTTGACGATCGCGCCGGTGCCGTAGCTCTTGTCAGGGCGGGTGTCCCAGATATTAACCTCATAGGCATTGCTGGCCCCGACCTTTTCGGGATCGGTGCAGCGGATGAAGATGCCGCTATTGGCATCGGCGTCGACCCAGAATTCGGCCCTGATCTGATAATCGGTATAGGCGTCCTTCGAGACCAGGAAGCCGTTGCCCTTGTCGGCAACCACCGAACCGCCCTCCAGCCGCCAATTGGCGTCACCGATTGCGTTGAAGTGGTCCAGATTTTTGCCATCGAACAGTGTGACCCATCCGGTCTCGCTGGACGCCTGCGGCGAATACGAAAGAGCAGCTAACCCGACGAGAATGAGGGCGATGGCGGACCGGCGTTTCATGATAATCTTCTCCCAAGCACTGTTTTTGATGCGGGTCTGTTAGGGACCGCGCGAGTTTCGAACACGCAACGATAGCAGGCGGCGGGTTCCCCGGGAAGCTATCGCACTTCCGCTTTCGGCGGCAAAGCTGACACGGCCAGTCTCACTACTGGTTCGCCCCGGTCGCGGACGACCCCCGAGCGGATATCGAGCCCTACAGCACGACGGCGCGCGGTCTTCAAAGGCGCGCTATTCACTTCGGGAGTTCTGGCACTCCTTGCCCGCTCACGGGATCGGGACAACAGATCATGGCATTGCGCCCGTCCGCTCACGCCTAAACCGTTCGCCGACGCCGAGCATGATGCCGTTGGCGTTCGCGACGCCGAGTTCGAGGCTCGCGGCAATCCGCCTTGCACACGCGACGAAGTGCGCCTCGGCTTCCGGCGGACAGATTTCACGGGCGGTCTGTTCGAACAATTGCAGCCAACGATCGAAGTGATCGGCATCGACCGGCAATGGCATGTGTTTGGCCATGGGCGTGCCGTGATAGCGGCCGGTCATCAGCGCGACCGACGACCAGAAGGCGCACATTTGGGAAAGATGCGGCTCCCAATCCTGGATGCGCGCATCGAACACAGGTGCCAGCACCTGGTCGACACGAACCTTGGCGTAGAATGCGCGCACCAGGCGCTCGATCATGACCTCGGTGATCCCAGTCCGCTCGGCGATTTCGGCGGAAATCCGTTCGCGCCGCACCATGTGCATCTCCGTTAAATAGGTACTTGAAATACTAATTTAGGCGAATATAGTCCATCAGGAAAGTCAAATTTTCGAGGCTCCCATGCGCCTCACCTCGTTCACGGATTTCGCGTTGCGCACACTGATGCGGCTGGCGTCAGAGCCGGCGCGCTCGTTCGCGACTAACGAGATCGCGTCGGAGTTCAAGATCTCGCGCAATCATCTTGCCAAGGTCGTGCGAGACCTTGCTTATGGCGGCTTTATCATCACGCAGCGTGGCGTCGGTGGCGGGTTCACGCTGGCGCGGCCGCCGCAGTCGATCACGCTTGGCGAGGTCGTACGTGCGCTCGAAGGCGAAGCGCTGGTCGAATGCTTCCGCGAAGACGGCGGGGCCTGCGTGCTCAGGCCACGCTGCCTGCTGAAGGCCAAACTTGCCGCAGCCCGTGAGGCTTTCCTGCGCGAACTCGATGCCACGACGCTCGCTGAATGCGCTTATCCCTCGCGTCTTCGAGTACGGTTGTCCCAAGAGGCCTTCTGATCGGGAAATCTCCGCTATAGCGACAGGATGCAAAACCTCGAACGCAGTTATGATTGACCGGTTGATTGGCATTTCAATAGCCTTGGCCGAGCAAAGCGGTACCGTGGTTGGACGATGTCCGCTCAAAAACTAGATCCGGGGCAGCCGCGATCGAACCGATGGTTTCTTACCCGAAGGGCGTGTCCATGGATGAACAGTCCAAAATAGCTGAAATGATTGTCGATCAAGTCGCTGACGCGGTCATCTACGCAAGTCGCTCGGGCGTCATCATACGCTGGAACCAGGCCTCTGCCGCATTGTTCGGCTTTCCCGCGGAGGAAGCGCTCGGCCAAAGTCTCGATCTGATCATTCCCGAACATCTGCGAGCCTCGCATTGGCGCGGCTTCGAAGCGGCGATCGCAGGGCGCACCATGAAGCTTCAAGGTCGTCCCACGTTAACCCGCGCGCTGCACAAGAGCGGGCGGAAGCTATACGTCGAGATGACCTTCGCGCTCGTCAAAGGCGATGCTGAAGGCGAAGTCCTTGGCTCGGTCGCCATGGCGCGAGACGTAACGGACCGTGTTGAACGAGAGCGCGCTGCGACACTCGCATCTTGAGGCACCCACCTCCCCGCCGGATCACTCCCCGACCGGCGGGGTGCCGTGGGTGTGAAAGGACTCGATCGTCTTCAGACCCCACGCTTGTCCTTTCTTGCGCTCTTCCTCGGTCCATACGATCGGCTTCCAGTCCGGCGCCAGGATGAGGCGTGCGCCGGCATTGGCGACCTCGACCCGGTTGCCGCCGGGCTCGTAGACGTAGAGGAAAAACGTCTGCTGGATGGCGTGCTTGTGCGGGCCGGTCTCGATGTAGACGCCGTTCTCCAGGAAGATATCCGCCGCGCGTAATACATCCTCGCGGCTGTCGAGCGCGTAAGTGATGTGATGGAAACGGCCGGGAGTGTTGGAATGGTCGTGGGAATAGGCAAAGTCGTAGCTCTTGTTCGACACCGCCATCCACATCGCGGCTTCGGTGCCGTCGTTGAGCACGATCTGCTCGGTCAGCCGGCAGCCGAGATATTGTTCGAAGAAGATGCGGTTGGCCTTGATGTCGACCGCCAGGCAATTGAGATGATCGAGGCGGCGGACATTGACGCCGCGCGCCGGAAAGCGCTGCGCCTGATTTTTCAGCGCGGGTTTGAGTTCGGGCGGCGCCTCGTACCATTCGGTCTCGTAATAGAGTTCGACGATGTGGCCGTCCGGATCGCGGCAGCGGAACGCAGGACCGTGGCCGAGATCGCCATCGGTCCAGCCGATGTCGAATCCGGATCCCTTAAGGGCGGCGACGCGCCGCTCCAGCGCCTGCGGGCTCCGCGCCCGCAACGCCATGTGCTCCATCCCCGAGGTGTTTGAGGCCGTGAGCTTGAGCGAATAGCGCTCGTAATCGTCCCAGCCGCGCAAATAGACCGACTCGCCCTGGCGACCGCTGATGGTCATACCCATTACGTCGACAAAGAATTTCAGGCTCTCGTCCGGCTTCGGCGTCAGCAATTCCATATGGCCGAGATGGGCGAGATCGAAAATCGGTTCCGGAGTCATTTCAATCATCTTCCTGAATAAGAGTTCGCGTCAGATCATCAAACAACTCATCCACGGCATAGGCACGTGGTATAAGCCCCTGCTCCGCACTAAATCGAATGATCATTTCCAGTGAGCGGCGCGTGTCATCGGCGTCGAACCTCGGCGAGCCGGCCGGCGCAAGCGCCGCGCTCTTCCGCAACAATCTGGAAACTTCGCGCACTGTGTCCGGATCGTTCCGCGACAACTCGGCGCTTACCACCACCATATGATTGATCGGCATCACGCCGTGCCTGACGAACCATGATTTCTCTTCCCCTGCGACATCGGGAAACAACCGCTTCAGGTCCGGGTGTTCCACCTTCTCCCCTAGAATCGCATCGAGTTCGCCATCGAGCAGCATCTGAATGATCTGCTTGCCCGCCGGTGCACGTTTGGTGGTATCGTTGAATTCGGCGACGTGGGCATCTTCGAACGTCACCCAGTCGATTGAATCGAGATCGACGCCGTAATCTTCAGCGAGAATGCCGCGCAGCCACGCGCCGGTGGTTGTGGTGAAGGACCGGATACCGACGCGTTTGCCTTTCAGATCGGACGGCTTCATCGTTCCCGACTTGGCATTGTAAAGCGCGTAAGCGTGCTGAAATCGCGCCAGCACGACGTTCGGCAGCAGCACCATCGGCTTGCCGAAGCTTTTGGCCATCAAATAAGTGACGATGGCCATCTCGGAGACCTCGAACGCCCCTTCGCGAACCATCGGCTTGAAACCCTTGTTGGTCGGCGAATAATCGACGAAATCGAACTCGATCAGCTCAGACTGGAGCGATCCATCCTTCAGCGCCTTCGTGCCGGGATGATCGCCAAGTAATGTGCGCAGCCGCATCGTCATCTCAATCCGACTCGGGTTCGTCGATATAGACGAGGCCGGCCTTCGCCAGCGGCTCGCGCATCTTGTACATATCGAGCCCGAGTACGCCGGAGGCGAGTATCTGGCGCTTGCCCTCCTCCTCCGCCCGGCGCTTTTCGCCCTTGGCCGCGACCTCGGCGGCGTCCTTCCTGCCGACAACGACAACGCCATCATCATCGGCGACAACGACATCGCCGGGCTGAACATTGATCCCGGCGCATACGACGGGGACATTGACCGCGCCCAGCGTCGCCTTGACGGTGCCTTTGGCCGAGATTGCCTTCGACCACACCGGAAAGCCCATCTCGCGAAGCGATTTCACATCGCGGCAGCCGGCATCGATGATGAGGCCGGTGACACCGCGCGCTTTCAGCGAAGTCGCGAGCAGATCGCCGAACATCCCGTCGGTGTTGTCGGTGGTGCAGCCGACCACCAGGATATCGCCCGGCCGGCATTGTTCGACGCCGACATGGATCATCCAGTTGTCGCCGGGCTGTGCCAGCACGGTAACGGCGGTGCCCGCGGCTTCGCCGCCGGCCCATACTGGGCGCAGATAAGGCTTCATCAGTCCGCTTCGGCCGTAGGCCTCGTGCACCGTCGAGGTGCCGAGCGCGCCCAGCCGCTTGACGACCTCCGCATCCGCTCGCTTGATGTTGCGGACAACGACCGTCTTCATACTAATTCCTCCACTGCCATCGGGAACAGCCGCTGATAGGCCTCGCCATAGGTCATGGCTTTCCCGGAATTGCGTCCGCCCTGCATGCCCCGTTGCAGCGCGACCCGTTCGTAATAGGCCCACAGGTGCTTTTGCGCCGCGAGAATTTCAAACGTCTTGCGCTTGATATCCCAGACTTCGTCGATGTTGAGGATGACCTGCGGCTTGAAGTTGCACATCTCCGGCTGATGCGGCTCAAACAAAAACACCGGCGGCGCCGCATAGCTGTAATCGGCCTGCGGCTTGTGGCCCATAGCTTGCGCGACGATGCGCGCCTCCTGGGCGTAGGCTGTCGCCGCCGGATGGTCGACATTGTAGGGATCTTCCAGCGCATGCGTGAGCACGAAGCTCGGGTTGAGTTCGCGATAAATGTCGATCAGCCGCTCCATATGTGCGTCGGTGAGGCGCAGCGGATAATCGCCGGCGTCGAAGAATTCGATCTCGGCGCCGAGCGCTGCTGCGGCGCGCTCCGCTTCGTCCTTGCGTCCGGCCTTGACCTTTTCCAGCGTCATGCCCGGCTGCTTCCAGGCGAACTGGGATTCCCCGCGCTCGCCGAATGCGAGGCAGACGATTTTCACCCGGTATCCCTTTCTGGCGTGAAGCGCGATGGCGCCGCCGGCGCGCCAGACGAAATCTCCCGGATGCGCTGAAATCACCAAACCCGTCTTTGCCATGGCATTCCCTTTAGTGTTTTTGACTTCTTATGAGTGTTTCTGATTTCAACAACCGCCGCGCCACGCCGGTATTCCTAATTTGCGGCCGGAGCCGCAACCCGTCGTCGTAACGGCCCAGGCCGATCAACTTCGGCGGCTTGAAATGCCGCGACAGTCGCGCGTACGAGCCGCTCGATGGCATCGGCCGCATCGGAACCATCGGCCTCGCCTCGCGACAGACGCGATACGCGTTCAGGCTGGACTAAGGTGTAATAAAGCGCGCCGAGAAGAAAATGACTGCGCCAGACGATTTCCGTACGCGAAATGTGCGGCAGGCTCTCGTGGATCGCGTCGATAAAGGCATGACTGGTGTCGTCGAAGGTTTGCGCGATAATCTTGCCGGCGGCCTCGTTTCCTTCCGCCGACATAACCGCGCGCAGCCGGGTGAAGCGCGCCCCTCCCCCGGCAAGGTCGCTGCCTGACGAAAACGCGGGCAGCACATAGGCACGGACAATGGCCTCCAGCCTGTCCTGGAGATCGCGCACTCGCTTCGCCGCATCCAGCAACTCCGACCGCCTGCGGTTCATCGGACCGCAATGACGACGGTAGATTTCGAGAAGCAGCCCATCCTTGGTCTTGAAATGATAGGTCACGCTGCCGGGATTTGCACCGGCGGCCTGCGCAATGTCCCGCACCGAAACGGCATTGAAGCCATTGGTCGAAAACAACTCCTCCGCCGCGCACAGGATCGCCTCGCGCAAACTCCGCTTGCGCGTGGCAGCCTCATCGCTGTCGGATTGGCAGGCCATTTTCGGTTGGACAAATGTACAAAATAACCGGTCGCGTCAACAAATATCTGGCGTTCCCGCGAGACGACGTAGCGAGCGTTCTGCAGCGCCATCGCGCCTGTTTGGCCTCGCTGACGGCGCCGCTCCTGCGGTTTTGGTAAACCAAATCTTAAGAAAAGCGCGACATCGCGGGCAATAAACGGGCATAAAAGCGGGTTTTTTCTCACGGAATTGAAGCTCAAAGCGAGCCAGGGCGACTTGACGGAACGCCCCCCGACAAATCGCCGCCAATTTGACGCACCCGGCTTAACCGTTTCTCCAAGGACCGCCTGCATAGTATCGGACTGAAACGCAATTCATGAAATGCCGGGTTCAAGCACTGTGACATCCTTCGGACGTGTGATTTCGGTGCGTGGATCCCTTGCGCGCGTTGGACTTCTGGCGGCAAGCCAGATGGGTCTTTCGGCGGTGCGGGCGACCGTGGGCAGGTTCGTCAGCATCCGCTGCGCGAATTCCACCATCGTCGCCATGATCACCGAAGTATCCTGCGAGGATCTGCCGACCTCCGACACCTACATCGCCAGCGCCTCGGTCGATCTGCTCGGCGAGATCTTCGGCGGACCGGACCGAACCAAATTTCAGCGCGGTGTGACCAACTATCCGACCATCGGCGACACCGTCGACCTTATCAACAATCAGGAGCTTCGCACGGTTTATGCGCCGACCGGATCGGACCAGATCAATGTCGGCACCCTGCAACAGGATCCATCCGTCATCGCCTATGTCGACGTCGAGGAGATGCTTTCGAAACATTTCGCCGTGCTCGGCTCGACCGGCGTCGGCAAATCGACCGGCGTATCGCTGCTGCTGAACGAAATCCTCAAAGCACGGCCGAATCTGCGGATCTTCCTGCTCGACGTGCATAACGAATATGGCCGCTGCTTCGGCGAACGCTCGCTCGTCCTCAATCCGCGCAATCTGAAGCTGCCGTTCTGGCTGTTCAATTTCGAAGAAATCGTCGATGTGCTGTTCGCCGGCCGGCCCGGCGTCCCTGAGGAACTCGACATCCTCGCCGAAGTCATCCCGATGGCGAAGGGAATCTATACCCAATACCAGAATGCCGACCGGCTTGGACTGAAACGCATCGATCCCAAGACCATCGGCTATACCGTCGACACGCCGGTGCCCTATCGCCTGGTCGATCTCATTTCGCTGATCGACGAGCGCATGGGCAAACTCGAAAACCGCTCATCGCGCATCATCTATCACAAGCTGATTTCGCGTATCGAGACGGTGCGCAACGATCCGCGTTACACGTTCATGTTCGACAATGCCAATGTCGGCGGCGACACCATGGCGGAGGTCATCAGCTACCTGTTCCGGCTGCCGGCCAATGGCAAGCCGATGACCATCATGCAGCTGGCCGGCTTCCCTGCCGAAGTCGTCGATTCCGTGGTCTCGGTGCTGTGCCGGATGGCGTTCGATTTCGGACTGTGGAGCGACGGCGCTTCGCCGCTGTTGTTCGTCTGCGAAGAGGCCCACCGCTACGCTTCGGCCGATCGCAACATCGGTTTCGGACCGACGCGCAAGGCGGTGTCGCGGATCGCCAAGGAAGGCCGTAAATACGGCGTCTATCTCGGCCTCGTCACGCAGCGTCCCGCCGAACTCGATGCCACCATCATTTCCCAGTGCAACACGCTGTTTGCGATGCGGCTCGCCAACGATCGCGACCAGGCGCTGCTGCGCTCGGCGGTATCGGATGCCGCGGCCAACCTGCTGTCGTTCGTGCCCTCGCTCGGAACCCGCGAAGTGCTGGCCTTCGGTGAAGGCGTGGCGCTCCCGACCCGGCTGCGCTTCAAGGAAGTGCCGGTCCACCAACTGCCGCGCAGTGACGCCGCCAGTTCAACGGTTCCGTCGGCGGCCGCCGGGCACGACATGCATTTCGTCAGCGCCGTTCTCGAGCGCTGGCGCGGAGCCACGTCACATCGCGACGTTCCCAACGATCCCGGCATCAACGAACGCCCGGCCGCGCGCACCATGGAAGCGCCGATGCTGCAACCGTCGCTGGGTCTCGATCCCGACCGCTTTTCGCTGCTGAAAAAACCGCTGCGCTGACGGCGGAAAACATCCCGCCTCGCGCAGAGGTGCTTTGCGTCAGTGTGACGCCTTTCGCGCGTTTTCGTCACGCGAACCGGTATCCCCTTTGTTCGAAAACGCGATATGATCGGACAACCGCATCACGCAGTGCAGACCGGAATCCTCCCATGACGCAGCCGATCGCCAGACGCTTCCCGATGCCCTCCATCGACAAACTGCCGCAGGATATCCGCACTCGCCTGCTCGCAGTGCAGGAGAAGTCCGGCTTCATTCCGAACGTGTTCCTGACGCTGGCATACCGGCCGGACGAGTTTCGGGCGTTCTTTGCCTATCACGATGCGCTGATGGACAAGGACGGCGGCCTCACCAAGGCCGAACGCGAGATGATCGTGGTAGCAACCTCCAGCGCCAACCAGTGCCATTATTGCGTGATCGCCCACGGCGCGATCTTAAGAATTCGAGCGAAGAACCCGCAGATCGCGGACCAGATCGCGATCAACTACCGCAAGGCGGATATCACGCCCCGCCAGAAAGCCATGCTCGACTTCGCGATGAAGGTGAGCGCCGAGGCGCACAGGATTTCCGAGCAGGATTTCGCCGAGATCGCCAGCCACGGCTTCAGCGACGACGACATCTGGGACATCGCCGCGATCTCCGCATTCTTCGCGCTGTCGAACCGGATGGCGAATGTCACGGCCATGCGTCCGAACGACGAATTCTATCTGATGGGACGTCTGCCAAAATAAAGCGTGAGCGCCGCGAGGCGGCGCTAGTCGTCCGACGCGGGGCCGCACCAGCCCGGCAAATAGATCGCGTCCTTGCTCTTCGCCAGCGCCAGGCTTTTTTCCATGGCTTTTGAAAAATTCTCGTTCACGCTTTTGCTCGACATCTTGCGGCGCAGGAAGTCGGCCCAGAGGAATTCGCTGAATGGCGTCGTGTCCTTGGCAAAGCCGCCGGCACGGCGTAATTCGCCGGCCAGGCTGCGGAAAGGATCGTCCTTGAGGTCGGCGATCTTCTTTGGAATATCCTTAAAGTGCCGGCGTTCACCCTTGGCGTCGTAGGGATAAACCCACCTCTTGTTGTCCATCACCCCCCAAAACGACTCGCGTTCGACCATCCTGAGATCGCCGATGACGGTCACCAAAATGTCTTTCACGCCTTCTTCGTGAAGCGCCCGCGCCAAATGATGGTGATCGACCACGTAGTACCGTTCATCCGGCCCGTAAACCACCGGGATCATGTGTTTGCCCAGAAGCTCGGACTGTTTCCTTGATTTTTCCTCCCGCCAGCGCATCCGCTTTTGCTTCACCTCCCTGTATCCGACGGTCATCTGTGTCGGACGCAGCGAGAGAATCGGAATCGGCTTGATCATTGGTTCGCGCTTGTTCGACATGACTTGACCCCCGTGCTTGATTGCCCAAAATGCCTCTGCACAGGTGCGATTATGGCATGATGGTGCCGACGATCAATTGTCTTTGCCTGCTGCAGGACGCGCAAAAGGGAGTCCGGGTTGCGTCCGATCGCGCATGATCTTTTCGCCGAGCCGCGCACGCTTTGGCGGATCATGCGCTACCGTCTCCAACAGAATCGGGAAAAATGCTCAAGAGCTGGAACGATCGAATATCGAAAGCGCGGGTGGTTCGATTTGGCGATCGCGAAATCGTCACGGAAGGCCTTCATCTCAGTTTCTGGGCCGATATCAGCCATCGCTGCATGACGGCCTCGTGGCCTTCTTTTATTGGCGGCGCCGTGCTGGTGTTCATCGCCTTCAACGCGGTTTTCGCCGTGTTCTACTGGATCGGAAATCAGCCGATCTCGAACGTCCCGGGCGGCGCCTACATCGACTATCTCTATTTCAGCATCGAAACGCTTTCGACGGCCGGTTACGGCGACATGCATCCACAGACCCATTACGGACACTTCGTTGCCGCGGTGGAGCTCTTCACCGGCATCTTTTCAATGTCGCTGATGACGGGACTGATTTTTTCCCGGTTCTCGCGCCCGAATGCCCGGCTGCTGTTCGTCGACAACCCGGTCATTTTCAGCCACGACGGCAAGCCTACCCTGATGCTTCGCCTCGCCAACGAACGTCACAACATCATCAGCAATGCCACCGCCAAACTGTGGCTGTTCAAGAATATCGTGAGCATGGAGGGGGAGCAGCTTCGCAGGTTCTATGAACTGGAATTGACGCAGAACCAGAATCCGGGACTTGCCCTGAGCTGGACGCTTTACCATGTCCTCGACGAGAAAAGTCCGCTTCACGGGGTCAGCCCTGATGACCTCGAGGCGTTCAAGGCTTCGCTCGTGGTCGTGGTGTCAGGATATGACGTTGTTGCAGCGCAAACCCTCCAAGCCCGAAAGTCATACGATCATTCCGATGTACGATTTGGACACCGCTACGTGGACATCATCGGCACCTCGGAAGATGGCCGGCTTCGAATCGACTACGGCAGGTTCCATGAGACTTTGGAGGGATAGGGTCGCCGCCGTGCCAACATTTTCTGGGAGACGCGCCGCGAGCGTGCTAAATAAGTTGAGGATGTCCCGGAGCTGGCACCAGTGAAACCCCAGCGGCCCATTATTTCTACTTCGGTCTCTTCGGACGGGGAGCACCGCGTGCTCCAATTCCGGCCGCGAACCGTGGCTCCTGCGCCGGGTCAGCGCAGGATACTGAACGACCCTGTTGAGGAACATGGCGAGGCGAACGATCTGTCGCGCTATGAGCGCCCCCGGGAAGAGCCGGACGATTTTCGCCACCGCATGCTCGCGAATATCGCGGCCTTTGCCTTTACCGTCGCCCTGACCGCCATCGGCATCTGGCTTGCCATGAGTATTGCGGATCTCCGCCGGACCCAGGACTGTGTGCTGATGGGGCGTCGCGACTGCGTGCGCATATCCACCCCGCACACCTAGCATTTTTGGTCCGGCCGTCCGTTTGCCCCCGAATCCGATCGGGCCGTCTGGTCCGCATCCATTGAACTCGGGGCGGCGCTCCGATATACGGGCACTCGACTCTGGGCGGTAGATAGGGCATTCCGGGGCATTGTGGCCGCCTCCTCCACCGTTACAGAATTTATCATCAATATATCAAAGGCTTAGTGATGTCCTCCACATTCGATCAGGTCGCCACGATTATCGCTGAAACCTGCGACATCCCGCGCGACACGATCACGCCGGACAGCCACGCCATCGACGATCTCGGGATCGACAGCCTCGATTTTCTGGATATCGCGTTCGCGATCGACAAGGCTTTCGGGATCAAATTGCCGCTGGAAAAGTGGACCCAGGAAGTCAACGACGGCAAGGCGACCACCGAGCAGTACTTCGTCCTGAAAAACCTGAGCGCCCGCATCGACGAATTGGTCGCGGCCAAGGGCGCGTAACCGCCCGCCATGCAGCTTGAATATTTTCAACTGATCGACCGCATCGCTGACATCAATGTCAGCAAGAAGACCATCACGGTCGAGGCGCAGGTCCCTCAGCAAAGCACGATATTCGAAGGGCATTTCCCGGGTTATCCCATCATGCCCGGCGTGCTGCTGATTGAGTCGATGGCGCAGACCTCGGGCTGGCTGCTGCTGGCGCTGATGAAATTTCAGCGCATGCCGTTTCTGGCCGCGGTCAAGGAAGCCAAGATGCGCGGCTTTGTGAGCCCCGGAGAGTTACTGACGATTGACGCCAATGTCCTTCACGAAGGCTCAGGTTATTCGATGACTGAAGCGAAGATCAGGGTCGGTGGCAAACTGAAGTGCAACACGACACTCACTTTCAGCCACATTCCCTTCCCTCATCCGGATTTGCGTGGATACATGGATGCCGTGGCCGACCGTATCGGCTTTCCGCAGCAGGTTATCGCCGATGACTGAGACGACATCTTCGAGCCCGGCAGAAGTCTGGATCACCGGCATTGGTTTGGCCACCTCACTGGGCGAGGGCCTCGACGCCCATTGGGACGCGCTCAATCAACGGCGGATCAACGTCGATGAGAAAGGCTTCGCGCCCTACGTCGTTCATCCCTTGGCGCCGGTAAATTTTGACAGCCAGATCCCCAAAAAGGGCGATCAGCGTCAGATGGAAGCCTGGCAGCGGATCGGCACCTACGCCGCCGGGCTGGCACTGGAGTCGGCCGGCATCAAGGGCAACAAGGAAATCCTGGCGCGGATGGACATGATTGTCGCCGCCGGCGGCGGCGAGCGCGATCTCGCCGTGGACAGCAACATTCTGAATTCGGAAGGCAATTCCGCTCCCGGGTTTCTCAATGAGCGGCTGATGAACGATCTGCGTCCGACGCTTTTTCTAGCGCAGTTGTCGAATTTGCTGGCCGGCAATATCGCCATTGTCCATGGTGTCACCGGGTCTTCGCGTACCTTCATGGGCGAGGAAGCCGCCGGCGTCGACGCGGCAAGGATTGCGCTCGCGCGGATAGCGGCCGGTCAAAGCGACATCGCGCTGATTGGCGGCTCGCAAAACGGCGAGCGCAAGGATCTCCTGGTTCTCTACGAGTTCGGTGATTTTAATCTCACCGGGAAATTCACTCCGGTTTGGGCGCGCGGCGAGAAGAGCGGTTTTGCGCTCGGATCCGGCGGCGCGTTTCTCGTCATCGAGTTGAGGGCGCATGCGGAGGCGCGCGGCGCGAAACCCTATGCGCGCTTGACCAACGTCGTGGCCGATATGGCGCGCCGCAAGCAGCCCGGCGAGATCGCGGCGACGCTGGAAAGGCTATGGTCCAAGGTCGGCAAACTTGGAAACAATTGCGCCATCATTACCGGCGCCACCGGTGCCGAACCGGCCACCTCCGAGGAACTGATGTTTCTGAGCAAGCATCCGGATTTTGCGGTGCGAGCCAGCGGCACCACCTTTGGCCACACCATGGAGACGCAATTTCCATTGGGGCTGGCCCTTGCAGCGCTTTCGATCGACCGCGGTGCGTTGTTTCCGCCCAACGATGCCGCCGGCGTGGAGGTTGAAATGTCCAAGCCGCCGACCCAGATTGTGGTGATCGGGACCGGTCACTGGAGGGGCGAAGGCATGGCTCTGGTCGAAGCAATCAAGTGAGCGGGTGCTCATAAGCCAGTGCTCAAACGGCGGGGATAGAGATGGCAGCTACGCACGATAAATTCGGAAGGCCGATCGTCGTCGTCACGGGCATGGGCGTCGTGACATCGCTCGGTTCGGGCAAGGCCGATAACTGGAAAAAACTCACGGCGGGCCAATCCGGCATCCGAACCATCACCCGCTTCCCTACCGATGGGTTGAAGACCACGATGGCCGGAACGGTCGATTTCATTCCGGTCGAACCGTTCTCATCCACGGATCTTTCCGAGCGGCTCGGTGAGCTCGTTGCCGAGGAAGCCGTCGCCCAGGCCGGCATTGGGACCAAGGGTGATTTTCCCGGTCCGCTGTTTCTCGCCGTGGCGCCGGTTGAGGTCGAGTGGCCGCAACGGCAGGAACTCGGGCGCGCGATTGGAGCGAACTCGGAAGTCGACTATGACGCCATGCTCCGGGTCAGCGGCGGCGGCAGGTTCGCCCAGTACCATCGGCGCTTTCTTTTCGGCTCGGTGGCAGATCATCTCGCCGAGAAATTCGGCACCAAAGGTTCGCCGATTTCGCTTTCCACCGCATGCGCGTCCGGCGCCAGCGCCATCCAGCTCGGCGTCGAGGCCATTCGTCGCGGCGAAGCCGACGCTACCCTTTGCGTGGCCACCGACGGCTCGGTCAACCCGGAAGCCCTGGTCCGGTTCTCGTTGCTATCAGCGCTTTCGACCCATAACGACCCGCCCCAGGCGGCGGTGCGGCCCTTTTCGAAAAATCGCGACGGTTTTGTCATGGCCGAAGGCGCCGGTGCGCTGGTGCTTGAAAGCTATGAAGCCGCCACCGCACGCGGCGCGCAAATTCTCGGTATCCTCGCCGGTTGCGGCGAACTGGCGGATTTGTTTCACCGCACCCGCTCCAGTCCCGACGGCAAGCCGATCATCGGATGCGTGCGCAATGCCCTGTCCGACGCCGGCATGGCCTCGGACCAGATCGACTACATCAACGCCCACGGCACCGGCACGCCGGAAAACGACAAGATGGAGTATCTCGGCATCTCCACGGTATTCGGCGAGCGCGCCACACAGATTCCTGTGTCGTCCAACAAATCGATGGTCGGACACACCCTCTCCGCCGCCGGCGCCGTCGAGGCTGTGTTCTCGCTGCTGACGCTTGAGCATCAGCGGATTCCGCCGACCATCAATTACGACATTCCGGATCCGGCCATTCCTTTCGATGTCGTTCCCAACAAGGCCCGCGACGCCCGCGTCACCGCCGTGATGTCGAACTCGTTCGGCTTCGGCGGCCAGAATGCCACGCTGATCCTGACGCGCGAGCCGGTTTAAACGGCCCGCCGTTATCGATGTCCGCGGTTGACGTCATCATACGGACCGGCGATACGCACGCGATCGGACATCACTTTTCTTGCCGGAGACACGGCGACATGCGTGCGCCTACCCTTGTTGCCGATCGCCAACTGGCGGTCGTGGACGTGCCATCACCGCCGCCGCCTCGCGCCGGTGAGGTTGGTTTCTGATGCATCCCCTGTTGCTTCGCACCAAGGCCCGTATTCGCGACGCTGCCAAGCCGATCAGCGAAGCCGCGGTCGGCGCGTTGACGATCGGGCTATTGCGCACCACCCGCTACTTCGATCCGATCAAGACCGCTGATCTGTTCGGCCGCATTGCGCGCCTGATCGGCCCCTTGACGCGCGAACACAAGACCGCCCGTGCCAACCTGACTGCCGCTTTCCCGGAAAAATCACCCGAGGAAATCGAGACCATTCTTTCCGGCGTCTGGGACAATCTCGGCCGTTATGGCGCCGAATTCGCCCATCTCGATCATGTATGGGAGCATGATCCCGCGCACCCCGAAAACAGCCGCATCGAAATCGAGCCACGCACGCACGAATTGTTCGCCCAGTTGCGGCTCGACGGCAAACCGGCGCTGATCTTTGCAAGTCATCTCGGCAGCTTCGAACTGGCTGCTTTGGCCGCGGTCGCGCATGGCCTGGATGCCGCCGTCCTGTTTCGTCGCCCCAACATCGCTTCGGCCGACCGCATCATCGAAGAGATCCGCTCGGTAAAGATGGGAACGCTGATTCCGGCAGGCCGTGACGCCCCGCTGAGGCTCGCGGACGCCCTGCAAAAGGGTCAACACGTCGCTATCCTGGTCGACCAGTATTTTACCAATGGCGTCGATGTCACCTTTTTTGGCCGCAAGACCAAGGCCAACCCGACGCTGGCTCGGCTGCTGCGGCAGATCGAGTGTCCGATCCATGGCGTCCGCATTATCCGCCTGCCGGGACACCGCTTTCGCGCCGAGCTGTCCGAAGAAGTACCGCCTGTGCGCGACGCCTCGGGCCAGATCGATGTTCAGGGAACGATGCAGGCGGTTACATCGGTGGTCGAGGGCTGGATTCGCGAATATCCGGATCAATGGTGGTGGGTGCATCGCCGCTGGCGGTAGCGGTTCTTCGTAGCCCGCAAAAGCGAAGCGACATGCGGGGTCAGGGCGCTCACAGACCGGCCCCGGATATCGTTTCGCTCATCCGGGCTACGCTTACTTACCGTCCCGTCTTTACCTTGGTCCAGAGACGGTTGATCACGCGCTGGGTCGCCGGATCGCGCGCGGTGATCACGAACAGCTTCGCGAGCGTCGCATCGTCTGGATAAATGTCGCGGTCATTGAGAATCCGGGGGTCGACGAGTTTCTGGCTCGCCAGATTGCCATTGGCGTAAGACAGGAAATTGGTGTTCTTCGCGGCCACCTCGGGCCGGTAGAGATAATTGATCAGCTCGTAGGCCTCGGCGACGTTCTTCGCGTCAGCCGGAATCGCGAGATTATCGAAAAACATCTGCGCGCCTTCTTTTGGAATCGCGTAGCCGATCTCGACGTTGTTTTTCGCCTCCGCGGCGCGGCTTCGCGCCTGCATGATGTCCCCCGACCATCCCACCACAAGACAAATCTCGCCAGTGGCCAAGGCGCTCAGATATTCGGAGGAATGAAACTTGCGGACATAGGGCCGGATTTTGCTGACGAGATCGGCGGCCTTTTCCAGATCCGCCGGTCTGGTCGAATTCGGATCGAGGCCGAGATAGCTCAAGGCCGCGGGGAAAATATCATCGGCGGAATCCAGCATGTGAACGCCGCAATCCCTGAATTTCGCCAGGTTCTCCGGCTTGAACACAATATCCCAACTATCGACCCTGGCGTCGGCACCGAGGATTTTTTGCGCCACCTTGACGTTGTAGCCGATGCCGGTCGTGCCCCACATGTAGTTGGCGGCGTACTGGTTCCCCGGATCATAAACAGCGAGTTGTTTTGTGACCAGCGGCCACGCATTGGCGAGGTTCGGCAGCTTCGACTTGTCGAGCTTCTGGAAAATATTCGCCGCGATCTGGCGTTGCAGGAAATAGGCGGTGGGAACTACCAGGTCGTAGCCTGATTTCCCCGCGAGCAACCGCGTCTCCAGCGTCTCGTTCGCATCAAACGTGTCGTAGACGACCTTGATGCCGGTTTCCCGGGTGAAGTCTTCGAGCACCCCCGGCGCCACATAGTTTGACCAATTGTAGAAATTGACGGTGCGTTGCTGCGCCATCGCTGGCGGCAGGAACCACGCGACGACCGCGGTGATCGCGACAGCCAATCGGATTTGAACGCCGGTCGCGCCGCGGATCATGGGTCTTCTTCCTAGCGACGGTGCACGGCGTCGGACAGGCGCTCCAGCGCGATGTCGAGCGTCGAATCTTTCTTGGCAAAACAGAACCGCACCACCGACGTCACCGCATCCTTTTCATAGAAAGCCGACACAGGGATCGCCGCGACTTTGTAGTCGGTGACGATACGCCGGCAGAACGCCTCGTCGGTCTCGTTAAGACCGAGCGGCGAAAGATCGACGGTGAGGAAATAGGTGCCCTGTGATCGCAGAACCGGAAAGCCGATGCTTTGTAACCCCGCGGTGAGGCGATCGCGGCTCCGCGCCAGATCCTGGCGCATCGTGAGGAAATAATCCTTCGGCTTGCCGAGCCCGTAGGCGACCGCCACCTGCAAGTTGGGTGCCGTGGTGAAGGTGAGAAACTGGTGCACCTTCGCGGCGACACGCAGCAGCGGCGGCGCCGCGCAGACAAAGCCGATCTTCCATCCGGTCAGGGAAAAAATCTTGCCCGCGGACCCCACCTTGATGGTCCGATCGCGCATGCCCGGAATGGTGATCAGTGGAATATGCTCGCGGCCGTCAAAGACCACGTGCTCCCACACCTCATCGCAGATCGCGACGGTATCGAACTCCTGGCAGAACCGGGCCAGCAATTCCAGATCCTCGCGCGGATAGACCACGGCGGCGGGATTGAGCGGATTGTTGAAGAGGACGGCCTTGGTCCTGTGGTTGAAAACGCCTTGCAGCGCCTCCTCCGTCAACCGCCAATGCGGCGGTTCGAGACGCACCAGCCGCGGTATGCCCCCAGCCTGGCGGATGATCGGGAGATAGGAGTTGTAGACCGGCTGGAACACGACCACCTCGTCGCCGGGCTCGACGACGGCCAGGATCGCCGACGTCAGCGCCTCCGTGCCGCCCGACGTCACCATCACCTCGCTCATCGGGTCGAGCGCAAGACCATGCCAGCGCCCGTAATGGGCTGATATCGCCTGCCGCAATTCGGGAATGCCCATCATCGATGGATATTGATTGTAGCCGTCCATGACGGCGTCCGAGGCGGCGCGGCGAATGTCCTCGGGCCCGGGATCATCGGGGAAGCCCTGGCCAAGATTGATCGCGTTATTGTCGCGCGCCAGCTGCGACATCGCCTCGAAGATGGTGACGGGCAGATCCGCAAAAACCTTGTTCATGGACGTCATGGCAAGGGTCAGCCGCCGGTCCGGGTCGGCAATCCCGCAGCCTTCCAGGCCAGCATCCCGCCGGCCAGATGCTTGTCGTAAGCGAAGCCGTCGTCCTGAGCGGCCAGCGATGCGGTCGTCGATCGTTTCCCGGACCGGCAGGCGAACACCACCTGTTTGCCCTGCGGATCGGGGATGGCGTGCGGATCGAAGCTCGACAGGGCAACCACGACCGCGCCCGGATAGGCCTCCACCGCCACTTCGTTCGGTTCGCGGACATCGACCAGAAGGTAGCGTCCTTCGGCCATCCCCTTCGATACCTCTTCCGGTGTCAAATCGTGAACCTGATGATCCGCCACTCAAATACTCCCTACGGCCGCCATTGTAGTGTGCTTAGTCTACTCGCAAAAGGGCAGCTAGCGATGGCTTGCCCCATAACTGGTTGCCCATGACCTGCCCTTGCGCGCCAACGTCGCCTCTCGCGCGATGAAAATCAAGCGCCGGAAGCAACCACCCCAGGGATCTAGACCGTCACCTGTGTTCCCACCTCGACCACCCGGCCGCTCGGAATCTGGAAATAATCGGTCGCATCATTAGCGGTACGGCTGAGCGCGATAAACAGATGATCCTGCCAGCGTGGCATTCCGGAATGCGCCGCCGGCTTCAGCGCCCGGCGCGAGAGAAAGAACGACGTCGACATGATATCGAATTGCCAGCCGAGCTTGCGCGCGATCGCCAGCGCCTTCGGCACGTTGGGCGATTCCATGAACCCGAACCGCAACGTCACCTTGGAGAAGGTCTTGCTGATCTCCTCCAGCCGCACCCGCTCGGTCAGATCGACCCGCGGCGTCGACGCGATTTCGATGGTGAGAATGACATTCTTCTCGTGCAGCACCTTATAGTGCTTCAGGCTGTGCATCAGCGCGGTCGGCGCGCTGATCGGATCGCTGGTCAGGAAGACGGCCGTGCCGGAGACGCGCTGCGGCGGCCGCTTTTCCAGCATCGCCACCAGATCCGCCAAGGGAAACTCCAGCTTGCGTGACTTCTCGAACAACAGCCGGCTGCCGCGCCGCCACGTGTACATCAGCAGCATCACGACGGAGCCGAGCGCCAACGGCACCCAGCCGCCCTCCAGCACTTTCAACAGGTTGGCGGCGAGGAATGTCAGGTCGAGAAACAGGAATGGCGCGATCAACGCCGCAGCCGCGAGCGGGGACCATTTCCAGACCCGCCAGATCACAACAAAACCCATCAGACCCGTGACGACCATGGTCCCGGTCACGGAAATGCCGTAGGCCGACGCCAGCGCGCTTGAGGAACGGAACATCAATACCAGCAGCGTCACGCTGATGAGCAACAACCTGTTGATGCGCGGAATATAGATCTGGCCGGAATGGGCTTCCGACGTATGGCGGATCTCGAACCTCGGCAACAATCCGAGTTGAACAGCCTGACGGGTCAACGAATAGGCGCCGGTAATCACAGCCTGACTGGCGATGACGGTCGCCACGGTGGCAAGACAGACCATCGGCAACAAGGCCCAGTCTGGAAACATCAGAAAGAACGGGTTTTCGATCGCTTTCGGATTGCCGATAACCAGCGCGCCCTGCCCAAGATAGTTCAGCGCCAGCGACGGCAGCACGATGAAAAGCCACGCGGTCTGGATCGGTCGTTTGCCGAAATGGCCGAGGTCGGCATAGAGCGCCTCGGCGCCGGTGACCGCGAGAAATACCGCACCGAGCGTGACGAATCCGATGATGCCGTGATGCAGCATGAACGAGACGGCGAATAAGGGATCGAGCGCCAGAAAAACTTCCGGATGCGCCATGATCGGTGTAATCGCCGCAATCGCGATGACGCCGAACCAGATAGTCATGATCGGGCCAAAGAAAGCCGCCACGCGCGCCGTGCCGCGCGACTGGGCCGCGAACAGCAACAGCAGAATAAGCACCGTCAGCGGCACCACATAGGGATCGAAGGCCGAGGTGACGAGCTTGATACCTTCGATCGCCGAAAGCACCGACAGCGCCGGCGTGATGACCGCGTCACCATAAAACAGTGCGCCGCTGACGATCCCGAGCAGGACGATGGCGCTGGCGCCTTTGGTGACCGCGCGTTGCGCGAGAGCCATCAGGGCCAGTGTTCCACCCTCGCCATGGTTATCGGCGCGAAGCAGGATCAGCACGTATTTCAGCGTCACCACGATAATCAGCGCCCACAGGATCAGGGAGACAACGCCGAGTACTGCCCGGGTATCGACGACGCCCGAAGCCCCACCGGCCGCCACCACAGCTTCGCGTAGCGCGTAAAGCGGACTGGTGCCGATGTCGCCGTAGACGACACCGATGCTGCCGATCAGGAGGGCTTTGAACCCTGCGGTGGAATGGGCTTCGCCATGCCCACTGGCCGCCGTCGTTTCCGGGGCGGGAGCTACAACATCACTGGTCATGGGAGCGGGAGCCTCAAGATGCTTCACTGCACAATGGCAAAGCGAGGCGGCTTATAGTCCTGCGCTTGAAGCATAGCCTAGCCTGATTTTGAGCCCATGCCATGCAAAAATGTTGATTGCACGCCGGGCTCGATTTCGGCGGTACGGCCGATAGATAAGCGAGAAAAAGCCCGCAACCAGTAAAAAATTCCCCAGCGCGGCAATCTGCCCTGCCAATCAATATGGCTGACAGCGTCGAACCTTGACCTACTCGTACCGGCAAAGGTACTATAGTAGCGTGACAGAATTATGGCTTGAAATCCGGCGGGAGCGGCGGGTCTTCACGCATCAGCGTAATGGTCACGCGGCGGTTTGCCGACAGCGATGGATCGTCGGGAAACAGCGGCTGGGTGTCAGCCTTGCCTGAGACCGCGAAGATGTGCGCCGGCGGCAGCCCTTCCCGTTCAAGAATTTGACGCACAGCGTTGGCCCGGTCCGCCGACAGATCGAACGCTCCATAATCGCTTTGCGACGGCACGAAGCCTGCGGCGGTATGACCAATGATGGATATCCGCAGCGGGGTCGCCTTGAGGGGGCCGGCGAGTTTCTCGATCAGGCGGCGGGTGCGCTCATACGGCACCTTCGAGCCGTCGGCGAACATCGAGCGGCCATCCTGATCGACGATTTCCAGGTTGAGGCCCTCCTTGGTCTCCTCGAACATGATGTGTTTGGAAATTTCGGTCAGTTCCGGCATGTCCTGCAACGCCTGCCGCAGCGATGCCGAGGCCAGCGCGAATTCACGGTCGACTTTGACGCGGGCGCCTTCGACGCGATTGCGATCCTGCTCATTGGGGGTCGGCGTATTGGACGCCTCCTCCGGCGGAATATGCGCGGCGTTCTTCAGCTTCGGCCGGGTCGGCAGGCCGTCGGATTCGATGATGCCGGAATAGCGTGCTTCGGTCTGCACGCCGAACGCATCGCGCATCGAGCCCGCGACGATCTTGAGCTTGTTGTTGTCCATGGTGGAAAACGCGACGAGCATGACGAAGAAGCTCATCATGAGGCCCATCAGATCGGCGAAGGTCACGAACCAGCCGTGCCCTCCGCCGTGTGCGTCGCCGCGTTTTTTCTTGGCCATGGTTGGTTTTCCGGACCGAGATCTGGCGGTTTACGCCGGGACCGGTTCGCCTTCCTCGTGGCGATGTTTTTCCGGCAGATACGCCAGCAGCATTTCGCGCACCAGGGTCGGACTCTTGGAATCCCGGATCATCAGGATGCCGTCGATGATCAGCGTCCGGTTGGTCTCCTCGTCGAGCAGTTTAACGTGAAGCTTGTCGGCGAGCGGCAGACAGAACAGGTTCGACACCAGCGCGCCGTACAGCGTTGCCAACAGCGCGGTTGCCATGAACGGACCGAGCTTGGAAGGATCGGTCATGTTGGCGAACATTTGCACCATGCCGATCAGGGTGCCGACCATGCCGAAGGCCGGCGCGCAGTCGCCGATCGCGCGGTAGATCTTGCCGCCTTCGTCGAGATGCATCAGAAAGTTGTCGCGATCGCGTTCCAGATTGTCGCGGATGAATTCGAGATCATAGCCGTCGGCGACGTAGCGAATGCCCTTGGCCAGGAACGGCTCGTTGGTTTCAACCTTTTCAAGTCCGACAGGTCCCTGCTTGCGCGCAATCTCGGCGATGCGGGCGAGTTCGTCGACCAGGTCGCGCGCCGCGAGCCGGCTCATGGTAAAGGCGAATTTGGCGCCGAGCGGTAGACCATGCACGATGGCGCTGAGCGGAAAGCGGATCATGGTAGCGGCGATCGATCCGCCGAAGATGATGATGACCGCATGTTCGCTCCAGAACATCTCCAGATTGCCACCCAGCAGCATGATGACGGTGATGACGGCAATGCCGCACAACAGACCAATCAACGTCATGATATCCATGGGAGACTCCAGCGCATACGCGAACCACCGGCCGTCCTGGACGGTGACGCAACTCATTCTGAGCCGCGCGAGAGCAACCTACGTCGCGCGCCATTAAAGACGCGTTACCGAATTTGGTAGGCATAACAATTGGTTAACAAATGACTAGACAGTGGGTCATCCGACTGTGTTTGCTGGGCTTCCGCCTGATGGCGCCCCATTTTTCGGATCGGCGTAAAGGAAGTTCGCTTCGCTCAGCCCCGGATCTGCAGCTGCCGGACTTCCGCGACGGCAGCAGGTTTCCACTTAATTTCGCTGCGGACGACGGATCGTGACCCGGAACGAAGCACCGGCCGTTGCGACCTCCTGCCGCTCGCGACACGTGCAGTCGAGCGCAGCAGCCGCGCTTTTATTTGAAAAAAGTCCGATAGTAATCGCTGATGGCAATCGATTACGTTCAAGTTGGGCAGCGTCTGCGCGCTCATCGCGTCGGGTCGGGCATGTCGCCTGAACAAGTTGCACAGCGTCTCGAAATATCGCGCGCGGCCCTCTACAATTATGAAAAGGGCGAAGAAATCGGATGAATATCCGAAGCTTCTGCGCGAACATGCTCATGGAAGGCCTTCCCGAGCAGCTTCCGAACCGCAAGAAGGCGCAGGCCGAGATTGAAAGCTTGATATCGATCCTGTCCGAGCGTCGAACCACCATTTCGCGCGGCGGTCCGAGCTTCGCCGGCATCATTGGCGCGACCCATTCCCAACCACACCTTCGAAATATGCCGATCGCGCAACGGCGCGATGCTGGTCGCCGTGAGCCCGTTCAGGCTCGGTGAATTGCCGAATGTCCGTCTGGGACGAGCCAGCGTAACGGCGGCTCAGGAAGCCGTTTGATCTCTATCAGAAGCCCGCCGAGCAGATGTGGAACCGCGCGGCCAAGGGGAGCGGCGCCGCGTTGCTTCGAAAGTGCTTGAAAGAGCCTCAGATCTAGGCAAACGACCTGGTCGGGGAAAACTAGCGACGCTGCTTGGTATCTGCTTGGCTTCGTCTGCGCTTCCGAACAAGGTTTGGCTGAGACCGGCATCCGCGGTCGCGGCCGCGATTCTTTTTCCGCCGGTTTGATATCATCGTTGGGGGGCCACCATGAGTGAGTTTCAGAGCACTGCCGGCAGGGCCATCCTGGAAAGTAATTTTACGCCCGCGAAGGAAAGCGAGGCCAACAAGGCGCTGCTCGGGTCCACCTTGGGCTATGCGATGGATGGCTTTGACCTGCTGATTCTCGGATTCATGCTGCGTTTTATTGCTTCGGATCTCGGGTTTGGTCCTGCACAGGGCGCTACGCTGGTCACGGCCACCCTGATCGGCGCCGTTATCGGCGGTATCGTCTTTGGGATACTGTCGGACCGCATGGGCCGCGTCCGCGTGCTGACCTGGACCATCCTGCTGTTCGCGGTGTTCACCGGTATGTGCGCCCTGGCGCAAGGCTACTGGGATCTCCTGATCTACCGCACCATTGCCGGCATCGGGCTCGGCGGTGAATTTGGTATCGGCATGGCCCTGGTCGCCGAAGTATGGCCGGCATCGAAACGGGCCCGTGTGTCGTCCTATGTCGGGTTGGGATGGCAGCTTGGCGTGTTCGCCGCGGCCATCGTGACGCCGATTCTGCTTCCGGTCATCGGCTGGCGCGGCATGTTCGCGATCGGTATTCTTCCTGCGATCGCCGCCTATTTCATTCGGTACAATCTCCACGAGCCTGACGTATTCGTCGAACGCACGGCGAGCGCTCCGACCACCAGCCTGCCGATCAACCTGCTCGTCAAGGACGTCGCAACCACGAAAATCAGCATCGGCATGGTCATTCTCTGCTCGGTGCAGAATTTTGGCTATTATGGCGTCATGATTTGGCTGCCGAACTATCTGTCTTCGCGGTTCGGATTTGGCCTTGCGCAATCGACGACCTGGACCGCCGTGACGATCGCTGGCATGGCGTTGGGCATTTTCGTATTCGGTCATGTCGCCGACCGCCTCGGCCGACGGCCCGCCTTCATCACTTATATGCTGGGCGCGGCGATCATGGTCGTCGTCTATTCAAAACTCACCGATCCAACCGCCTTGCTGATCGGCGGGGCCGTCATGGGCCTGTTCGTCAATGGCATGCTCGGCGGTTACGGCGCATTGATGAGCGAACTTTATCCGACCACGGCACGCGCCACGGCTCAGAACGTACTCTTCAACGTCGGACGTGCCATCGGAGGCCTCGGTCCGGTCGTGGTGAGCGCAGTGGCCGCTGCGTACGGCTTCGAAACCGCAATCGCGTTGCTTGCATTGCTGTATATCGCCGACATGCTGGCGTTCCTGTTTCTCATTCCGGACCGCAGCGGCGCCGAGTTGACTTGATCGCATCTGCGATTGATCCGGGCACGTGGCTATCATGAAAGGTCTCACGCCAATTTCAGCCGTCGAGACCGATTCAGCAACCGGGACGATTGGTCTCCCAGCGTCGTCGGAGAAGACGCCATGGTGCTGTCGAACGACAGCGTCAATCCGGCGTATCGCCATCGCGTGGTGCGGTGCAGCGTCGTCGCCGCCAGCGCCGTACTGGGTCATTTTTTCAACGGCTGTGCCCTCACATCGCAGGAGTTCAGCCATTCCTCTGGCGGCCGATGATTCTGACGGCGTGATTCCTTGTCCGGCGCGAAGTCGAGTTTCTTTCCAAGCTCGCGGGTGCGGGACGCGCGTGGCCGGCGACCTCGGTCTGCCGGACGAGCCCATTCCGAGCGCAGCCGGACATGATGCGGCAGTATTTGCCAATGCCGGAATCCCGAGCGCCATGATATTCATCCGCAATGAAATTGGCTCGCATAACCCACACGAAAATATGAAGATCGACGACTTCATGTCGGGCGTTGCCGTCATGCGCAAAGTCCTTGCAGAGGCTGCTTTATGACCCTTGATCATCTGTTCGACGCCGCCGCCAAGCCCAAATCCGCCCCGGCCGGTTCCATCAGCATCCGGCGCCCGGATGACTGGCATATCCATCTGCGCGATGGCGCCATGCTTCGCGCCGTGCTGCCCTTCACCGCGGCACAATTCGCGCGCGGAATTATAATGCCTAATCTGGTGCCGCCGGTGACGACCGCGGCGGCAGCCGCGGCGTACCGGGAACGCATCCTGGCCGCTCGCCCGACCGGTAGTGATTTCCGCCCGATGATGACCTGTTACCTGACGGACCAGACTTCCGCCGACGAGATCGAGAAGGGCCATGCCGAAGGAGTCTGGATTGCGGCCAAGCTTTATCCCGCAGGCGCCACCACCAATTCCCACCATGGCGTTCGCGATCTAAAGGCGCTTCGCCCGGTGCTGGAGCGGATGGAGCGCATCGGCATGCCGATCCTGATTCACGGCGAGGCCACCGATCCCGCGGTCGATATCTTTGACCGCGAGAGCGTCTTCATGGAGCAAGTCCTGCTGCCGTTCCTGGACGACTATCAAGGTTTGAAAGTCGTGATCGAACACGTCACCACGCAGGAGACTACTGAGATCGTACGGGCGCATGCGCCGCGCGTCGCCGGCACCATTACGCCGCATCACCTCATGATCAACCGGACCTCGCTATTCCAGGGTGGTCTTCGGCCCCATCTGTATTGTCTACCAGTCGCCAAGCGCGAACATCACCGGCTGGCCCTGCGCCGCGCCGCGACATCGGGCGATGCCTGCTTCTTCATTGGGACCGATACCGCGCCCCACGCCGCGCGGACCAAGGAGGCGAGTTGTGGGTGTGCCGGCGTGTTCGTCGGCGCGACGGCGCTACAGACCTATACGCAGGTTTTCGACGAGGAAGGCGCGCTCGACCGGCTGGAAGCATTTGCCTCATTGAACGGCGCCCGGTTCTACGGACTGGCGCCAAATGCCGGAACCATCGACCTGCACCGTCGTGGCGTCGCCCTGCCGGCAGCGGTCGCGGTCGAGAACGACGAAGTGGTGATATTCCGCGGCGACGAAATGCTTCCCTGGTCCATCGGCGAGATCAGGCCATGACGGCCGAGGACATCGGGCCGCGACGGCACAGCAGTCCCGCAAACGCTGAATTCGTGAAGAGGATATCCGATGACAGACGAGGTGATTCCCGCAGTTGCGCCGCCTCAGACCGTGGAAGTCGCCTCCACACGGTCAATCGAGCTTACCAAGGTCGCCACGCGGAGCGAGCATGATCTGCTCGGCAATGCCGATGTCCCCGAAAGTGCCTATTGGGGCATTCATACGCTGCGCGCGGTCGAGAATTTTCCGATCACTGGCGTACCGGTCGGTCATTTTCCGAATTTCGTGCGTGCGCTCGTGCTCGTCAAGCAGGCCGCGGCCCGCGCCAACCGGCGGCTTGGCCACCTCCCCGCAGCCAAAGCCGACGCCATCGACCGTGCCTGCGACCTGATCGCGAAAGAAGGCCGCTACCACAATCAGTTCGTCGTCGACGCCGTGCAGGGCGGCGCGGGCACGTCGACCAACATGAACACCAACGAAGTCATCGCCAATGTCGCGCTTGAGTTGATGGGCAAGAAGAAAGGCGATTACGGCACGCTCCATCCCAACGACGACGTCAACATGGCGCAATCGACCAATGACGCCTACCCCACGGCGCTTCGGCTCGCGATCATTTTCGCGTCCGGTCCGCTGGTGGAAGCACTCGACGAACTGGCGCTGGCATTCAAGTACAAGGCCGTCGAATTCGGCAACGTTCTCAAGATCGGGCGCACACAGTTGCAGGACGCGGTGCCGATGACGCTGGGGCAGGAATTCGACGCCTTCTTTACCACCGTCAAGGAGGACATCTCGCGCCTCAAGGAGGCGGCGGTTTTTTTTCGCGAGGTCAATCTCGGCGCGACCGCAATCGGGACCGGGATAAATGCGGATCCTCGCTACGCCGCGCTCGCGATCGAAGAACTCGCCCACCTCTCGCACGAACCGATGGTGCCCGCCGGCAACCTGATCGAGGCGACCTCCGACATGGGGGCCTTCGTGCTGTTTTCAGGAGTCCTGAAGCGCGTCGCCGTAAAGCTGTCGAAAATCTGCAATGATCTGCGATTGCTCTCCAGCGGTCCGCGCGCCGGCTTTGGCGAAATCCGTCTGCCGACGGTTCAGGCCGGCTCGTCGATCATGCCGGGCAAAATCAACCCGGTGATACCTGAAGTCGTCAATCAAGTCGCTTATCTTGTAATCGGGCACGATCTGACCATTACGATGTGTGCAGAAGGCGGCCAGTTGCAGCTCAACGCGTTCGAGCCGACGATCGGCTATTGCGTGATGTCTTCGCTGCGCGTTCTCACCGCGGCGATCAATACCTTGACGCGTAAATGCATCCTCGGCATCGAGGCCGATGAAGAACGCTGCCGCGCCCTGGTCGAGGACAGCATCGGCCTTGTGACCGCGCTCGTCCCCGCTCTCGGATATGAAGTTTGTTCGCGCGTTGCCAAGCAGGCGCTCGCGCAAAAGCGCCGCGTGGCGGATATTGTCCTGGAAGAAAAGCTGCTCACGCCGGCGCAGATTGAACGTCTGTTCCGCCCGGAAGCAATGACGGCGCCGGTGCGTTCGACCAAGGGTTTTTGACCGGAAATGCTCGGCTGCGATCCGGCGCACAATGTCCTCAACTTTCGAACAACCGCATCGCGCGATCCTATGGAACGCCTATGAGATTGGCGACCTGCTACCCTCGAATTCCTATTCGGCCGGGAAGATATTGGGCGCATGAGTTGGCTCACGGGCTACATAGCCGATCTTCCCACCCCCTTCGATGAGCGCGGCGCGATCGATCTGACGGCATTCGCGAAGCTTTGCGAACGCCAGATCGCCGCGGGCGCTTCCGCGATCGTCGTTGGCGAGACCGCTGGCGAAGCGTCAACGCTGACACCGGCCGAGCACGGCACCCTCCTTCGCGCGGCTGTCGAGACCGCGCGCGGCCGCCTTCACGTCATTGCGGGCGCAGGCTCGAACTCAACCAGCCAGGCCAACGAATTGACGCGGCGCGCCATCGCGGCGGGCGCCGATGCTGTGCTCTCGGTGGTGCCCTATTACAACAAGCCAATGCAGGCCGGCATTGTCAAACATTTCCAGGCGATCGCCAACTCGACCGATCTTCCCATCATCCTGCACGATATTCCCAGCCGAACGGTCCGCGAATTATCCGACGGCACCCTCGCGCGGCTGGCGGAATCGGGGCAATTCATCGGATTGCGGGATGGGACCGGAGATACCACGCGTCCCCTGCGCCTGCGCCCGCTATTGCCAAGCGGCTTTCGCCTGTTGTCCGGAGACGATGCAACGGCGCTGGCTTTTCTGGTGCATGGCGGGGACGGCTGCATATCCACGGTATCGAATATCGCGCCGCTTCTGTGTCGGGCCATCTTTGCGAGTTGCAGGCAAGGACGATTGCCGTCCGCGCGATATCTGCAAAGCCGCCTTGCGCCACTGGTAACCGCGCTCTCCAAGGAAAGCCCGGCGGCCCTGAAATATGCGCTGTGCCTGCTCGGCTTCATGCAACCCAATACTCGCCTGCCGATCGTCGAATTGGCAGAAGAAGCGAAAGCCGAAGTGGCGAACGCGATCGCCGAGATCGAGGACGAAGATATGGCCTGCCGGAACGAGAGCCGGCAAGCGCCTTATTTCAACACGGCCCCGGCCCCGATGCCGTAGGGTTTGGTTCGCGGCCAGCCGCACTAACCGGCTTGCGAAAGGGTCCAGCGACAGCGCCCTGACATCGTGGCGACATTCTGGTAAACAGACCCGTCGCCCCTTTCAGGTCCCTGCCCACATCCATGGCAACCCGCATCGTCGCCCTTTCGATCCTGGCCTGCACCGCGCTGCTGGCAGCCTGTAGCGGCAGCGACCGTTTTACATCGGACAGCAGCTCATCGAACAGCCCGCCAAGTGGGGTTGCTGCCAGCAACTCTCCCGCCGTAGCCCCGCCTTTCAACCTCGCCGGCCGATGGACGCTTTCGTCCGCGGGAACAGGCTCCTGCGCCATGACGCTTGGCGCCACGCCGAATGCAACCGAAGGCACCATCGCCCCCGCCGGAGGTTGCCCGTTCAATTTCTACACCAGCCGGAAGTGGACCTATACCGAGACCGGCCTGACCATCCGCGACCACAACGCGCAAACCCTGGCACAACTGGCGCCGGCGGGACCCAACCGCTTTGAAGGCAAGACCAATTCCGGTCAGGATGTTGCGCTGTCGCGCTAGCGTTTTCTCAAGCGGCAGCGCTTTCGGAAATCCTCTCATCGACCAAAGCTGGATATGAACGGCGGCTCGGTCGAACCGCTGCCAAGTGAGCGTTGCACCAGGACGGTGTCGGCCCAGCGGCCGTATCGATAGGCCACGCCGGGAAGCAACCCGACCCTGCGAAAGCCGAACTTCTCGTGAAGGGCCAGTGATGCTGTGTTGTCGGCATCGATATAGCCGATCATTTGCCGAAAACCGGCCGCCGCGCAGGTATCGATCAGTTCCTGCATCAGCAACCGTCCCACGCTGCGGCCGAGATGTTCGTGGTGGACATAGATCGAATGCTTGACCGCGTAGCGGTAGGCCGGTCGTTTGCGAAACAGCACCACATAGGCGTAGCCCACGACTTCGCCGCCGCAGGTCGCTACCAGATGTGGCAAACGATGACTGCGCAGGTTCTTGCGGCGGTCGCGCAAATCCTCCGGCTCCGGTGTGCCGCCGTCATCCACGCTGTCCTCGATCCCGCGGCGGATATGGCGGCGGTAGATCGCGAGCATCGCCTCGACATCGCTGTCACGCGAGGGACGAACCAGGATCGGCTGTTCGTTCGTCATGGGCAGGCTCGTCGCTTCCTTCGGCTTCATTCGGCGACCACATAAGTATGCAAGCGAATGCGGTTCGACGCATCGGTTTCCCGGTAGACGCCTTGAATCTCGACATCGAAGCCCGGAAAGATGTTGAAGCAGGTTTCGAACATTTTGAGATAGTCGATCATGGGCCGCGCCCGGTCTGTGAGACGCTCGCCCGGCACGATCGTGGCGATGCCGGGCGGATAGACCACGAACGGGGTGGTGGCGATGCGACCGGCGATGGCGTCGATCGGCAGATAGTCGACGTCGTTGCGCACCAGATAACGCGCCGCGTCACGCGGCGACATCGCGATATCCGGCAGGTGCTCTTGCAGGAATTGCCTGGCCTGAAGGACGCTGACGCCGGCATCACGGAAGAAGGCGTGCATGTCGGCGCAGAGATCGCGCAGCCGCACGCCGGCATAGCGTGCCGACCGGCGCCGGTAGAATTCGGGGATCGCCTCTTCCAGCAGCGCGTTGTCGTCGTGCAGTTTCTTGAACGCGACAAGACCACTGATCAAGGTACCGGCCTTGCTGGCCTCGACGCCGGGCGTGAGCAGGAACAACAGCGAGTTGAGGTCGTTCTTCTCCGCCACGATGCGGTTTTCGCGCAGATATTGCGCCACGATCGGCGCAGGGATGCCGTGGGCGGCATAAGCCCCCTGTCGCATGGTCGAATCCAGGCGTCAGTATCGTCAGCTTGTTAGGGTCGGTCATGGTGAAGCCCGCGGTCAGGCCCGGGAATCCATGCCAGACCGCGTCCGGCGTCAGTTGCCAATAGGACGGGTTGGTGGCGAGCATATCGGTGCTGATCGTCTCCCATGCGACGTTATGCACGGCGTTCTCGCGGGACACGTCGGGGATCGCCACGCGGTCGGGCACGAACGGCTCGAAGAACCAGCGGCGTTCCGGGCGCGTTTCCTTTTCTTCGAATTCACGGCGCACCGCACGTATTTTTTTGCGCAGTTCGATGCCAAGTCGGATCGTGTCGTCCCACAGCACTTCGCCGGAGCGGCCCTTCATCATCTGCGCGCCGACGTCGAGCGACGCAAACAGCGGATAGAACGGCGAGGTCGATGCGTGCTGCATGAAGCTCTCGTTGAAGCGCCGGTGCTCGATCCGGCGTTTCTGGCCCCGGATGTGACGGTCCTTGATGTGGATTTGCGAGGCCTGCGAGAAGCTCGCCAACTGCTTGTGGGTCGACTGGGTCGCGATGATGCCCGGCGCTTCGGGATCGAGATCGGAGAGCCCCATCGCGAAACGCCCGGCATACAGCGGATGAAACTTCATGAAACCTGCCCAGGCCTCATCGAACAGGATGTAGTCGCAGAGGTCGCCGATGCGCTTGAGGATCATCTCGGCACTGTGGATCGTGCCGTCATACGTGCACTGCTCGACGACGGCGACGCGGAACGGGCGCGGTTTGCGCCAGGCTTCCGGATCCCTAACCAGCGGATGGTTGCGGATGCGCTCGCGCAAGGCGGTTTCATCGAGCGCGTCCCAGCGCATGGGACCGATCAACCCCCAGGCGTTTCGCACCGTCGGGATATAGACGGGGATGCCACCGGCCATCATCAGCGCCCCATGATGGGCGGCTTTGTGATTGTTGCGGTCGAACAAGACCAGGTCGCCGTCGGTGACGAGCGCGCCCAGCACCATCTTGTTGGAAGTCGAAGTGCCGTTGAGCACGAAGTAGGTCTTTTCCGCGCCGAATATTTGCGCCGCTTCCTTTTGCGCCTTCAGCGCCGGGCCTTCGTGGGTCAGGAGATCGCCGAGATCGAGTACCGAATTGTCGAGGTCGTCGCGGAACACCGCCTCGCCCAGGTGTTCCACGAATACACGGCCGATCGGGCTGCGGCTGTAAAACATGCCGCCATTGTGGCCCGGGCAGGTCCACAACTGGTTGCCCTCCTCGGCATAGTCGACGAGCGCACCGAAGAACGGGGTCTTCAGGGTCTCGGCATATTGCTTGAGCCGGCTGATCAGGTTTTTGGCGATAAAGGGCGGCGTCTCCTCGGACAGGAAGACATAACCATCGATGAAGTCGAGCACCTCGACCGGCAGGTCCTCGAACCGCTTGCGGCGGATCAGGAGGATGATGGGGAAGTCGAGGCCGCGGCGGCGCATCAGATTGATCAGCGCCGCGGTTTTGCCTTCCAGGCCCTTCTTGCCCCAATCGACCACCATACAACCGATGGCCGCATCGGTTTGCACCGCGATCTCCGCATCTTCGAGCTTGCGTGCCCTGACGACCTCGAAACCGGAGCGTTCGATCTCGGTCACGATCTGGTTGAAACGGAGGCCCTCGAGATCGTCATTGTCGAAAACGGGTGCTGCGAAAAGAAAAGTGAAGCGTCGGAAATAGTCCATCGGTGCCCTCGATTGCCTGCCAAACAAGCTGTTGGCACATTCGATGACACTTCGATGACGATGATTTCGGGCCCGCGCGGCATCTTGGCCAGTTGTTTGAAAGGACACGAAAAAAGCCCTCGGATCAGATCCGAGGACTTGTACCGATGATGTGTTGCAATTGAGCTTGCGGACTACGCGCAAACCAACGCTGTCAGTGAATCTCGGCCGACTGCTTCAGCGCGGCTTTCAGCTTTTCAAGCGTGAAATCCGGGCTGCGGGCGATCTCAAGAATGGGGGTTTCGCGGCGGCCGCAGAGTTCGGCGGCGTCCGGCAGCTTCGGGGCAATATCGACCGGAATCACGATCGCGCCGTGGCTGTCGGCGTGAATGAGATCGTCTGATCGCACCGTCATGCCGGCGACGCGAACTTCGCCTCCGAAATTTTCGGCGTGGACCCAGGCGTGGGATGGGCCGATGGAGCCCGCAAGCGCCTGGAAACCCGGCGCCCATTGCGGGATGTCGCGAATGGAGCCATCGGTGACCACACCGAGGCAGCCGAGTGCCTTGTGCACGTTGCTTTGGACTTCGCCCCAAAACGCGCCATAGCCAACGTCAGCGCCGTCGATATCCTGGATCACGGTGATGCGCGGCCCAAAGCCGGTGCCCATATATTCGTAATATTCGATGCGGCGCCTGGCCTGCTCATCCGCCGGCAGGTTGGACTTGAGCACCGACCGGATCGTCACGGTTCGCGCATAACCGACCATCGGCGGCAGGTCGGGAAACGGGCAGACCAGCGGCTTGGTCGTGTAACCGATCAGGCGCCGCTCCGGTGCGACGACTTCCATCGCGTTGCAGATCGTCGGCGTATCATAGCGCCCGAGCGCTTCAATAAGTGAAGCGGGCAGCGGCGCTTTGGTGGAATTCGTCACAGCGTTTCTCCGGAATTCAGGGACCGGCCGTTTTCTGACAGGCCGTATCGTCAGCCCTATAGCCGAGATCGGGATCGAACCCAACTCGGCTGTCCCTCATGGCAGATATCCGGTGATGACCTCGTCGCTCGGTCGAACAAAGCCGCTCAGTTCAGCCGGGACGGCCGATCGTCATCTGCCGGTTCGGAGATCGTCGAAGTGAACGGGGGTGCTGGATTTGCCGGCGCGACACTGGCAGGCGTCCCCGCATGCGCCGCGGCTTTACGCTGATGGTCGCGATAGGATTTCCACCCCGCGGGCAGGCTGAGGAGGTACAGCACGGTGCAGACGGAAAGAATGTACCAAGGATAGCCGATCAGAAGGGCGATGAAGAAGACCACCGACACAAAAACCGGCAGCACCAGTTCCGGCGGCACCCGCATGCGCACGGTCTTGCCGGAAAACACCGGCAGCCGCGAAACCATCAGGAATCCGATCAGCAGCGTATAGAACGCGGTGAGCACCGCGGGCGGCTTTGGCAGGCCAAGGAACGCGAGGTAGATCGGAAGCATCACCAAAATCGCGCCCATGGGTGCCGGGACGCCGGTAAAGTAGTTCGCCGCAAATGCCGGCTTGTTCGGATCGTCCATGGCCGCGTTGAAACGTGCGAGCCGCAGGCCGCCGCTGATGGCGAACACCATCGCGGCGATCCAGCCACCATTGTTCAACTCATGCAGTTGCCAGAAATACAGCATCAGCCCGGGCGCAACGCCGAAATTGACGAAATCAGCGAGGCTGTCGAGCTCCGCCCCGAATTTCGACTGGCCCTTGATCATACGTGCGACACGGCCGTCGAGACCATCGAGCACCGCCGCAAACACGATCGCGGCCACCGCCAATTCCATCCGCCCTTCCGTGGACAGGCGGATCGCCGTCAAACCTGCGCAGATCGCTAGCAGCGTAATGAAATTGGGCACCAGCATCCGTATCGGGATCGGACGAAACCGACGCCGGCGCATTTCAGGGTATCTGGGATCAAAGGGCTGCATGGCTCGTCACCATATAGCAAGCGCCGGCCCTTTTCGCCATTGCGGCGCTCTGCCGCCCGTTCGGCAACGGGGATGGTTAACCGGCGCGGTAGGTTCGGCCGCCGTCGCCCAGCCTGAAATCGGCCAGAATGGTCTCCCCGGCCACCGCGGTCTGACCTTCCGACACCAGCGATTTCGCACCTTCCGGAAGATACACATCGAGTCGCGAACCGAAGCGGATCAACCCGAACCGCTCGCCGGCGCCGATCGACTGCCCTTCGCGAACAAAGGACACGATCCGCCGCGCCACCAAACCTGCGATCTGCACTACGCCGATGCGGCCGTTGGTTGTCGAGATCACCAGCGAGTTTCGTTCATTGTCCTCGCTGGCCTTGTCGAGTTCGGCGTTGATGAAGGTGCCTGGACGATACGCGATCCGGTCGATCCGCCCGGCCACCGGACTGCGGTTCACGTGGCAATTGAACACGCTCATGAAGATCGAGATGCGCAGCAGCGGCCTGTCGCCAAGCCCCATTTCGGCGGGCGGCAGCACCTGCGTCACCATGGAGACGCGCCCGTCGGCCGGCGCCACCACGAGGCCCTCGCGCACCGGCGTGACCCGCACTGGATCGCGAAAGAACAGCGCGCACCAGATCGTCAGCAAGGTGCCGATCCAGCCGAGCGGCGTCCAGAGCCAGAACAGCACCAGGCTGACCAGCGCAAAGCCACCGATGAACGGATAGCCCTCGGGGTGAATAGGCGGAACTTGCGCGCGAATGGAATTGGCAATCGACATCGGGATTCACTGATCATTTTCTCCCTCTCCCCCAGCGGGAGACGGGATCACACTTCGATTATTATCACATTTCGATTATTCGGCAGCAGCGGCCGGCGTTACCGGCGTGTCGTCGACGGGTGGCGGCTCGCGGTTTGGCGCTTCGTTCTCGTCGGCAATCTGCGCCAACCTCTCCCGCGCCTCCTGCGCCTCGCGCTGCCTGTTCCACATACTGGCATAAAGTCCACCGCTTGCCAAAAGCCGGGTGTGTGTTCCCCGCTCGGCTATACGGCCCTGATCCAATACGATGATTTCGTCAGCGCCGACGACCGTGGACAGCCGATGCGCGATCACCAGCGAGGTGCGGTTGCGCGATACCCGCTCCAGCGCCTCCTGGATTTCGTGCTCGGTGTGACTGTCGAGCGCCGAGGTCGCTTCATCGAGCAGCAGGATCGGCGGCGCCTTGAGAACGGTCCGCGCGATCGCGACGCGCTGCTTCTCGCCTCCTGATAATTTCAGACCTCTTTCGCCGACCTGGGTCTCGTAGCCCTTCGGCGACATCCGGATGAAACTGTCGATTTGAGCCAGTTGCGCCGCCGCTTCGACCTCGGCATCGGCGGCGTCCCAGCGACCATAGCGAATATTATAACGGATGGTGTCGTTGAACAGGACGGTGTCCTGCGGGACCATGCCGATCGACGCCCGCAGCGACGATTGCGTAACGTTCCGGATATCCTGGCCATCGATCAGGATCTTGCCGCCCGAGACGTCATAGAGACGAAACAGCAGACGCGAAATGGTCGATTTGCCCGCGCCGGACGGGCCGACAATCGCCACGGTGTGGCCCGCGGGCACCTCGAAACTCAGCCCCTTCAGGATCGGACGTTCGGGATCATACGAGAATTGCACATTGTCGAAACGCACATGGCCTGATGTCACGACCAATGGCGTGGCGCCGGGAATATCCTTGACCTCGGGGTTGCGCGACAGAACCTCGAACATTTTCTCGATGTCGATGACCGCCTGTTTGATCTCGCGATAGACCATGCCCATGAAATTCAGCGGCTGGTAAAGCTGGATCATCATGGCGTTGACCATGACGAAATCGCCCACCGTGTTTTTCCCGCTGCGAACGCCGATCGCGCACATCACCATGGTCGCGGTGAGACCGGCGGTGAAGATGATGGCCTGCCCGGTGTTGAGCACCGCGAGCGACGTATAGGTTTTCACGCTGGCGTGCTCGTAGCGCTCCATCGAACGGTCGTAGCGGGTAGCCTCGCGCTCCTCGGCGCTGAAATATTTGACCGTCTCGTAATTCAGGAGCGAGTTGATCGCCTTGGTGTTGGCTTCGGTATCGGATTCGTTCATCTTGCGGCGAATCTCGATCCGCCATTCGGTGGCGATATAGGTATAATACATGAAGACCACGACTGTGATCAGCGTGGCGACGACATAGCGCCAGTCGAACTGCCACAGCAGCACGCCTGTCAGCAGTGATACCTCGACGATGGTCGGAACCAGTTGCAGGATCACCATCCGCACGATGACTTCGATGCCGGCGCGTCCGCGCTCCAGCACCCGCGTCAGGCCGCCGGTCTTGCGCTCGAGATGAAACCGCAGCGACAGTTCGTGCATGTGAACGAAGGTGAGATAGGCGAGCTTGCGCACCGCGTGCATCGCCACCCGCGCGAAAATGCCATCACGCCATTGGGTCAGAACCGCCATCAGAATGCGCAACGCACGATAGCTTACGGTCATGATCAGGGGCGAGGCGATCAGCCACATCGTCCAGTTGGACGATTGCACGGGCGCGGTATCCGCCCCCGTTAGCGCGTCGATCGCCCACTTGAAGGTGAATGGCACCGCCAGCGTCGCCAGCTTGGCGACCAAGAGCAGCACGATCGACCAGACCACACTCATCTTCAGATCGACCCGATCGCCGGGCCAGATATACGGCCATAGATGTGCCAGCGTCCCGATCAGGGTCGCCTTTTCGATCGGTTTATTGGAGGGAGGCAGCGCTTCGCCGGCGCCCCCAGACGAATTGGTATGAGCCATCAATCAGAGCCTGGAGCGCAGCGATGCGCCGGTCCGCTGTCGCGGGTGTTTTCTGTTCATTTGCATATTGCCCGCTCATATAGAGCGTTTGGATGCCCCGTGCACCCTTGTGGAGGCAATTCTTTCGCGAATAGCGGGGGTTTGCGGATAGATTTGGCCGCCGTCGCGAATCGGACGGCTTGACGATTTTACGCTGCAGTGCCACATGGCAATGATGAGCAAAATCAAAACCGTCTGCGTCTATTGCGGCTCCGGCCCTGGTACCGACCCCCGCTTTGTCGAAGCCGCCATCGCATTTGGAAAGGCTCTCGCCGAAAACGGCATCCGCCTCGTCTATGGCGGCGGTTCGATCGGGCTGATGGGAGCGGTGGCCACCTCGGTACTCGATCACGGCGGCACCGTGACGGGCATCATCCCTGACTTCCTCACCATCCGCGAAAACGCCCTTAATCGCGTTCAGGAAATGATCGTCACGCCCGATATGCACGAGCGCAAGCGGCTGATGTTCGAGCGCTCCGACGCATTCGTGGCGCTGCCCGGCGGAATCGGCACGCTGGAGGAACTGGTCGAGCAACTGACGTGGCAGCAGCTCGGCCGCCACGCCAAGCCGATCCTGATCGCGAACATTGCGGGTTTCTGGGAACCCCTGCTCGCGCTGCTCATCCATATGCGAAGCACGCAGTTCATTCGCCCGACCCTGGCGGTCGATATTCTGAAAGCCGAACGGGTCGAGGATATTTTGCCGAGGCTGCAAGCTGCTGCGACCAGGGCCTCGGAAGATACCAAGGAACTCGCCCCCGAAGTCGCGCGCCGGCTTTAATTCTACGGCGCCGCGTCGTCTTTCGGAAACGTCACAGCCTCGATACGATTGCCATCGGGATCTCTGACGAAGGCCGCATAATAGCGCACGCGATCGTGCGGACGCAGGCCCGGCGCGCCATCCGAATTGCCTCCGGCGTTCAGCGCCGCCGCGTGAAATGCGTCGACCTCCTCGGCCGATTTGGCCCGAAGACAGATGTGGACGCCGCTACCCGGCTCGACCTGCGCCATACCGGCGCGCAGGTTGATCCAGAACTCGGGATAGTTCTTTCCAAAACCGAGCGTCGCCGGCCGCGTGACCAGCCGTGACAGCCCCAGCGGCGCCAGCGTCAATTCGTAAAAATGCGCGGCGTGTTCGAGGTTACTGACGCCAACCGAGACATGATCGATCATGAAAAGACCCCTCCCTTCAACGTCATTGCGAGGAGCCAACGGGTCGCGCGAATGCGCGCCCGATGACAGGCTCCGCCACGAAGCAATCCATAGCGTCAACGTAGTTGGCTTTATGGATTGCTTCGCTTCGCTCGCAATGACGCCAGCCCGCGCCTCACGCCGGCGCGCTGGACTTCACCAGTTTATAAATCACCAAATCCATCAGCGCCTGAAATGACGCATCGATGATGTTCGGCGAAACCCCGATCGTGGTCCAACGCTCACCTTCCTCGTCCGCGCTTTCGATCAGTACCCGGGTCACCGCTTCGGTGCCGCCGTTGAGGATACGCACGCGGTAATCGATCAGCTTCAGGCCTTCGATGTATTTCTGATATTTTCCGAGATCCTTGCGTAGCGCCACGTCGAGCGCGTTGACCGGGCCGTTGCCTTCCGCCGCCGAAATCAGCTTTTCGCCGTCGACGTCGACCTTCACCACGGCCATCGCCACCGTGACGCGCTGGCCATTGGCGTTGTAGCGTTGCTCGACATTGACATCGAATTGCTCGACCCGGAAATATTCCGGTACCCGGCCGAGCGTGCGCCGCGCCAACAGATCAAACGATGCGTTGGCGGAACTCATAGGCAAAGCCCACGGCTTCGCGTTCCTTCAATTCCTCGACCAGACGAACCAGCTTCGGGTCATTCTTGTCATGGGCGATACCGGCCCGATCGAGTTCGGCGATGACGTTCGAGCGGCCAGCCTGATCCGATACCAGCACCTTGCGGTGATTGCCGACCGCCTCGGGCGAAACATGCTCGTAGGTCTGCGGATCCTTGAGCACCGCCGAAGCATGAATGCCGGTCTTGGTCACGAACGCACTTTCACCGACGTAAGGCGCGTGCCGGTCCGGTGCCCGATTGAGCATGTCGTCCAGCGTCCGCGAAACCTTCATCAGGGTCGTCATCTTGTCCGGCGACACACCGATGTCGAAGCGATCGGAAAATTCAGGCTTGAGCCGCAAGGTCGGGATCAGCGAACACAAATTGGCGTTGCCGCAGCGCTCGCCGAGACCATTCAGCGTGCCCTGGATTTGACGGGCGCCCGCGCGCACCGCGGCCAGCGAATTGGCGACGGCCTGCTCGGTGTCATTATGGGCGTGGATACCGACGTGATCGCCCGGGATATGTTTTGCCACCTCGGTAACGATGGTCTCGATCTCGTGCGGCATGGTGCCACCATTGGTGTCGCACAACACCACCCAGCGCGCGCCGGATTCGTAGGCCGCCTTGGCGCAGGCCAGCGCGAATTGCGGATTTTCCTTGTAGCCGTCGAAAAAATGCTCGCAGTCGAGCATGACCTCGCGGCCCGCGGACGCCGCGGCTTTCACGCTGTCGCGGATCGAGGCCAGATTTTCCTCATTGGTGGTCTCCAGCGCAACGCGGACCTGATAGGCCGATGACTTTGCGACAAAACAGATCGCGTCGGCCTTGGCCTCCAGCAGTGCCGCCAAACCCGGATCGTTCGAGGCGGAACGACCGGCACGGCGTGTCATGCCGAATGCCGTAAATCGGGCATGACTGAGTTTCGGCTTCTGCGCAAAAAACGCCGTGTCGGTGGGATTGGCGCCGGGATAGCCGCCCTCGACATAGTCGATGCCAAGTTCGTCGAGCATCTGCGCGATCAGCTGCTTGTCATGCAGCGTGAAATCGACGCCGTTGGTCTGTGCGCCATCGCGCAGCGTGGTGTCGAACAAATACAGGCGTTCCCTGGTCATGTCGGAACTCCCGGCGCGGTATTGTCGCCCAGCGCCTTCTGCATTGTGGTGTTGGCCAGCCATTCGCCGTTGACCGTCACGGTGTTGCGCTGCTTGGCGACATAGCCGCGCTTTAAAAAGAACTCCTGCGCATTGTCGCTGGCGTCGACCGTGAGGCTCTTGGCGCCGCGGCCGCCGGCGAGTTTTTCCAGCGCGTCGCACAGCATCGACGCCACGCCCTGCCCGACCGCACTTGGGTGCACATAGAGCATGTCGATATGATCAGCCCCCTTCAGTGCCGCAAAACCGACCGGCGAATTGCGCAGCGTCGCCACCAGCGTCAGTTCAGAGGCCAGCCGCTTGCCGAATTTTTCCTCGTCATCGACGGCGCTGGCCCAAGCCTCCTGCTGGGCTTCGCTGTAATCGTCACCGGTCAATTCCTCGACACTGGCCGCGAAGATCACAGCCAGCACGGGCGTATCCGTTGCAAGAAACGGCCGCAGAGCGGGTTTGGGCAGCGCCTGTCCCATTATCGCGCGATCTCCCAGGTGGTGCCTTCTTTGGAATCCTTGATGACAACGCCCATCGCAGCGAGTTCATCGCGGATGCGGTCGGATTCCTTGAAGTCCTTTCGTGCGCGGGCAGCGGTGCGATCCGAAATCAAGCTATCAATCTGCTTGGTATCGATGCCGCTGGCTTGCTGCTTCCGACCATTCCAGGCCGCAGCGCTCTCAGACAGGAAGCCGAGAAGCCGCAAAGAGCAGGCAAACCGCTCCCGATCCCGTTCGTTTCCGGAAGCAGCACTGTTCCGCACGCTGTGCAGCGACGCGATCATTTGCGGCGTGTTCAAATCGTCCGACAATGCGTCGATGACCGCGACGGAAGGTTGTCCGCTTTTGATATCGGCGGCCACCCAGTACCAGTCGTCGAGCGTTTTCGCGCTTTCTTCCAATCCTTTCAACGTCCAATCGATCGGCGAACGATAATGCGTCTTCAACATGTTGAGGCGCAGCACTTCGCCCGGCCAATCCGCCAGCAATTCATTGATCGTGACGAAATTGCCGGTCGATTTCGACATCTTCTCGCCTTCGACCTGCAGGAAGCCGTTGTGCATCCAAAAATTCGCCATCGTGGGCGTGCCATGGGCGCAGCGCGACTGCGCAATCTCGTTTTCATGGTGTGGAAAAATCAGGTCGAGGCCGCCGCCATGAATGTCGAAGACATCGCCGAGATAGGCGGCGCTCATCGCCGAGCACTCGATGTGCCACCCCGGACGTCCCCTGCCCCATGGGCTTTCCCAGCCGGGTTCGTTGTCCGACGATTGTTTCCAGAGCACAAAATCGGTCGGATGTTTTTTGTGGGCATCGACCGCGACGCGAGCGCCGGCCTGTTGCTCGTCGAGCCTGCGGCCCGATAGCGCACCATAGTCCGGCATCGATTGGGTATCGAACAGCACTTCGCCACCGGCTTCATAGGCGTGTCCGCGCGCGATCAACTGCTTGATCAGCGTCACCATGTCGGTTTTGCCATCCGAACGCGGCAGCACGAAATCGGTGGCGCGCGGTTCGACCGTCGGCGGCAGGCAACCCAGCGCCGCCACGTCGGCGTGGAACTGGGTGGCCGTCTTCTCAGTCACCCGGCGGATCGCCTCGTTCAGCGGCAGGCCGGGAAAATCCCGCGCGGCGCGGTCGTTGATCTTGTCGTCGACGTCGGTGATGTTGCGGACGTAGGTGACGTGACCCTCGCCATAGAGGTGCCGCAGCAGCCGGAACAGCACGTCGAAAACGATCACCGGGCGCGCGTTGCCGATATGGGCGAAATCATAAACCGTCGGCCCGCAGACATACATCCGCACATTGGCCGGATCGAGCGGCGTGAAGACGCGCTTTTCCTTGGTTAAAGTATCGTAGAGGCGCAATTCCATGGATATCCCGTCCCTTGCGGCCGGGCGTCCAATGATCTCATGTGAGAAAAGACGGCCTCAGCCAGCAAATCGCTAGCTCATAATCTCGCGGCAAATGCCACAGATGGCGAGGAAACCGTTCATGCCGACTACCATGGGGCAGCTTGGGTGATTGCGTCAAGTGCCTCAGAAAAGCCTGTTTGGGTCACGAAACCGCCCGCGCCGCCATGGTTGATCATTCTTTACACTTTGAGTTTATCGTCCCGGTGGCGATTCCCTCCTTCATCGGTGCAGTATGCGATCCATTTCCGCGGTTTTGGCCTTGGCGTTCGTCCTCGCCGCGTCGGCGGCATCGGCCGACAGCCGCGTTTTCATCATTTCCAACCAGGCGGACGGCTACGGCGTCGACCAGTGCCTCGCCAAGGGCGAGAAATGTGGTGCCCACGCCGCCCTGTCCTATTGCCAATCGCGGGATTTCGCCCAGGCTTCGTCCTACCGGCGTGTCGACCCCGACGAGATCACCGGTTCGGTTCCCCAAGGCGGCAAGAACTGCACCCACTCCGGCTGCAACGAATACGTCGCCATCACCTGCCAGCGCTGAACTGACCTCCGCAACGAAATCGAACGCGGTCCCCGCCACACTGGTGCCCCGGAAACGACGTGACGCTGCCCCGAGAAGCGGGTATGGGAAGGCCCCGTTGGCCGCGCCTGCGGTTTCCTCAAAGCCCGCGCGGCATCGCCCCATGGCCGGATATGTCTAAATCGCTGATTTTCTCCTCCTCCAGATCGATTCTGGCCTGCGCCGTTCTGTTCAGTGCAGCCGTGCTGGGCTCCGACGCTCACGCGCAAGTAAATCCGGGGGCTCCGCCGCCGCCACAAGGGGCCGCGGTCAACCCGATGTGTCCCCGGCTCGAAGGGCAGTTGGCGATGATCGATCGCGGCGTCGGCGGCACCGGAGACCCGGCCAGGGACGAACAGATCCGTCGCTATCAGGACGCCGCTTCCAAGCAGCAGGCCGAACTTGAGCGCGTCACCTCGCAGGCGAAGCGGATGGGCTGCGACAGTTCCGGATTTTTCTCGCTGTTTAACGGCCAGTCGGCCCAATGCGGTCCAGTCAACAACCAGAATTCAGCAGATGCGGGCCAATCTTGATCAGATCACGACCAGCCTCGAGCGGTTGCGCGGCGGGGGCCTCGGCGGCCCCGATCGCGATAATCAGCGCCGCTCGGTCCTGCTGGCGCTGGCGCAGAATAATTGCGGGCCGCAATACGCCACTGCCCTGCAAAACTCCGGCAACTTCCTGAACAATTTATTCGGCAACAACAATCCGAGCGCGTTGCCCCCCACCGATGTGGGTCCGCAATCCGGTACCTATCGCACCGTTTGCGTGCGCTCCTGCGACGGCGCTTATTTTCCGATCTCGTTCGCCACCGTGCCCGCCCGCTTCCCCGATGACGAGAAGACCTGCAAGGCGCTCTGCCCGGCTGCGGAAGCGAGCCTTTACAGCTATCGCAATCCCGGGGAAGACATGAGCCAGGCCGTGTCGATCAACGGGCAACCTTATTCATCCTCGCCGAATGCGTTTCGCTACCGGCAGGAGTTCAATCCATCGTGCTCGTGCAAGGCTCCTGGACAGACCTGGGCCGACGCCCTGAAAAGCATCGACGATAAAGCCGCAGCCGAACAACAGGGCGATATCATCGTCACGGAAGAGAGCGCGAAGAAGATGTCGCGCGCGCCGACCAAACCAACTCCCGCTTCCGCCAGGAGAGGTTCCGCTCCGGCGGCCGCCACCCCCGATGCGACGCCCGCGCCTGACGCGGCGCCGAGCACCACGGCGACCTCTACAGGTACCGCGCCCGACAACAAACCGATCCGCACGGTCGGACCTACTTTCATTCCCGCGCGCTGATTCAGGCGCCACGCTGATTTCAGCCGTCAAATGCTTCCGCCGACCCTCGGCTCGCGCGCGATACCAGCGTGTCGTCGGGTTTGGGCGGGGCCTTGCCGGTATCGCGAAACTTGTTGGTGATGGGATAGCGGCGGTCGCGCCCGAAATTCCGGCGCGTCACCTTGACGCCGGGGGCCGCCTGCCGCCGCTTGTATTCGGCAATATTGAGCAGGCGGTCGATCCGCGTCACCACCTCGCGATCGAACCCTTCGGCGATGATCGACGCCAGCGGCTCTTCGCGCTCGACCAGCCGCTCCAGGATGGCGTCGAGGATGTCGTAGGGCGGCAATAAATCCTGATCGGTCTGGTTTTCGCGCAGTTCCGCGGTCGGCGGCCGCGTGATGATGTTCACCGGAATGACTTCGCCCGACGGCCCCAGCGCGCCGTCCGGCTTCCACGCATTGCGCAGGCTCGAAAGCCGGAACACCTCGGTCTTGTAGATATCCTTGATCGGGTTAAAGCCGCCGTTCATATCGCCGTAGAGCGTGGCGTAACCGACCGACATTTCCGACTTGTTGCCGGTGGTGACCACCATCGCGCCGGTCTTGTTGGAGATCGCCATCAACAGCGTGCCGCGCGTACGCGCCTGCAAATTCTCTTCGGTGATGTCGCGCGGCAATCCAGCGAAGGTGTCCGACAGGATCGCTTCAAACCCATTGACCGCCTGCGCGATCGGCAGCACCTCGTAGCGGATACCGAGCGCGCCGGCGAGTTTTGCCGCGTCGTCAAGCGACACCTGCGCGGTAAACCGAAACGGCAGCATCACGCCGCGCACGCGCTCCGCGCCCAGCGCATCGACCGCGATCGCCGCGCACAGCGCCGAGTCGATGCCGCCGGAGATGCCGAGCAGCACGCCGGGAAAGCCGTTCTTGCCGACATAGTCGCGCAGGCCCAGCACACAGGCGGCGTAGTCGGCTTGGTCGCCCTCGATCAGCGAGGCGATCGGCCCGTTGCAGCGCCAGCCAGATTCACCTTTGGTCCAGCGCAAGGTCGTGATGTTTTCTTCGAAGGCCGGCAATTGCGCCGCCACCGACAGATCGGCATTGAGCGCAAACGAAGCGCCGTCGAACACCAACTCGTCCTGGCCGCCGACCTGATTGAGATAGATCAAAGGCAGCCCGCTCTCGGTGACCCGCGCCACCGAAACGGAAAGGCGGATGTCGTTCTTGTCGCGCGCGTAAGGCGAGCCGTTCGGTACCACCAGAATTTCCGCGCCAGTTTCGGAGAGACATTCGACCACGTTCTCGTAATCTTCCGAACTCTTCGAGCCAGGTGTCCTCGCAAATGGGAACGCCGACCCGGATACCGCGGATGGTTACGGGCCCCGCGGCCGGCCCCCGCTCGAACACGCGCTTTTCATCGAACACGCCGTAGTTCGGCAGGTTGGCCTTGAAGCGAATGGCGGCGATGCGGCCTTCATCCAGCAACGCGCAGGCGTTATAGAGTTTGCCGTCCTCGACCCAGGGAGTTCCGACCAGCATGGCCGGACCACCGTCGGCGGTTTCACGCGCGAGTTCCTCGATCGCAGCGCGGCAGGCCGACTGAAAGGCGGGTTTAAGGACCAGGTCTTCCGGCGGATAACCAGCAATGAACAATTCCGACAGCACCACGAGATCGGCGCCATCGGCGCGCGCCTTCGCCCGCGCCACGCGCGCTTTGACGGCATTGCCCGCGACATCGCCCACCGTCGGATTCAGTTGGGCCAGCGTGATCGTAAACTGAGCGGCGTTTTCGGTCATTGAAGGATGGTGCCTTGCGTGCGGGCAAACTGCAATTGCATGCTTTAGATCATGCCCATGCGTTCTGCGATGGAGAACAACCAGAACAGCCCCGTCATCACCAGCGCCACGCCGACGGCGGCCGAACCCATATCCTTGACCCGGCCAATCTGCGGATCGTGGTCGGTGGTCAGCCGGTCGGCCAGCTTCTCGATCGCGGTGTTGAGCAATTCAACCACCAGCACCAGAACCACCGCGGCGACCAGCTCAAAACGACGCATGATGGTCACGCCGATCAGCCACGCGAACGGCAGGGACAGCGCCAGCGCCACGAGCTCTTCGCGAATGGCCTGTTCCGAACGGATCGCAAAGGCGAGGCCGTTGCGCGTATTGATCGTAGCCCGCCAGAACCGCAGCAACGCTACAATCCCGCCGCGACCGGCAGCGGCTTGGCCTGCGTGCTACGTTCCTGCTTGAGCAATTCGGCGATCAGGAAAGCCATGTCGATCGACTGCTCGGCATTGAGGCGGGGATCGCAGACCGTATGATAGCGATCGCTGAGATCCTCATGACTGATGGCGCGCGCGCCGCCGACGCATTCGGTGACATCCTGGCCGGTCATTTCCAGATGGACGCCGCCGGCGTGGGTGCCTTCCGCCGCGTGGATGGTGAAAAACGACTTCACCTCCGACAGGATGCGGTCGAACGGCCGGGTCTTGTAGCCGCTGTTCGAGGCGATGGTGTTGCCATGCATGGGATCGCAGGACCACACCACCGTGCGGCCCTCGCGCTGCACGGCGCGGATCATCTGCGGCAGGTGATCGCCGATCTTGTCGGCACCAAACCGGCCGATCAGGGTCAGGCGTCCGCCTTCATTGTCCGGGTTGAGCACGTCGATCAGCCGCAACAGATCGTCCGTCTTTAGCGAGGGACCGCATTTCAACCCGATCGGATTCTTGATGCCACGGAAATATTCCACATGGCCGTGATCGAGCTGGCGGGTGCGGTCGCCGATCCAGATCATATGACCAGAAGTCGCGTACCAATCGCCGGTGGTGGAATCGACCCGCGTGAAGGCCTGCTCGTAGCCGAGCAGCAGCGCTTCGTGGCTGGTGTAGATATCAGTGGCGCGCAGTTCCGGATGACTCTCCAGATTGAGACCGCAGGCGCGCATGAAGTTCAGCGCGTCCGAGATGCGATCGGCCAGTTCCTTGTAGCGGCGCGACTGCGGGGAATCCCGCAGGAAACCCAGCATCCACTGATGCACGCTGCCAAGATTGGCGAAACCGCCGGTCGCGAAGGCACGCAACAGATTGAGCGTCGCCGCCGACTGGCGATACGCCATCAGCTGACGCTGCGGATCGGGAATGCGCGCTTCCGGCGTGAACGCGATATCGTTGACGATATCGCCGCGGTAACTGGGCAGCGCAAAGCCATTGATCGTTTCGGTCGGCGATGAGCGCGGCTTGGCGAACTGTCCGGCGATCCGGCCGACTTTCACCACCGGCAACGCCCCGGCATAGGTCAGGACCACCGCCATCTGCAGGAAGACACGGAAAAAATCGCGGATGTTGTTGGCGCCGTGTTCAGCGAAGCTCTCGGCACAGTCGCCGCCTTGCAGGAGGAAGGCCTCGCCGGCAGCTACGCGCGCCAGCGCCTTTTTCAGGTTGCGGGCCTCACCTGCAAAAACCAGCGGCGGAAACGTCGCAAGCTGCGCCTCGACATCCGCCAATGCCTTCGCATCGGGATATTCTGGCACTTGCATCACCGGCCGGCTGCGCCAGCTGTCGGGTGTCCACCGCTCGGACATGACGTTAACTCCTGAGCAAAAACCGCTACTTATGTGGGGATAGCGAAGGGCCGGGTTATACACAGGCTAATCCCGGACGGCTAGTTGGATTTCCGGACCGGATGACAAACCCTTGCGGCAAAAGCCGAATTCGCATTTGCCGGGAGGTCACGAACGACGGGGGAAATCGCGGTGGTCGAAGCAGGGCTGGACGACGTTTTCATCGCCGACATCACCTTCCCCGCGGCGGACGGATATTTACTGGGCGCGACACTGTTTTTGCCCGCGGGGCCAGGCGCCATGCCGTCCTGATCAATTCGGCGACCGCGGTGCCCGCGCAAGATCTACCGGGGGTTCGCCGGCTATCTCGCGCGGCGCGGCTATGCGGCCCTGGCCTATGATTACCGCGGCATCGGAGACTCCAGGCAGAAATCGCTGGTCGGCTATAATCAGCCAAAATCGCTGGTCGGATTCGCTGGTCGGATTCAATGCCTCGATGGCGGACTGGGCGGCGCTCGATGTCACCGCCGCCGTGGCGTGGATGCGCGAACGCGACAAGACGCTGCCGCTCAACTATATCGGCCGTTCTTTCGGCGACCAGACGCTGGGGCTGCTCGCCAACAACGCCGAGGTCTCGCGCGCGCTCTTGATCCCGGCACAGGCCGGATACTGGAAGCTGATGGCGACGCCGGAGCGCTACCGCGTCTGTGCCATGCTGAATTTCGTCGGCACGCCCCTCACCCGCATGCTCGGCTACGCACCGGGCTGGAGCGGCATGGGTGAGGACTTGCCCAAGGCCGTGTTTCAGCAATGGGCCGGCTGGGTCATGAATCCGCGCTATTGTTCGACGACCCCACGCTCGAGCCGGCGCTTTCGAACTTTGTCGGCTATAAAGGCGCGTTGCGCTCGCTGCGCCTGGCCGACGATCCCTGGGCGACGCGGCCGGCGGTCGAGCTTCTCTGTTCGGGATTTACCTCAGCCAGGCCGGAAATCCTGACCGTCACCCCTGCCGACGCCGGCGCAACCAAAATCGGTCATCTCGGCTTCTTCCGGCCCGAGCATCGCGACACGCTCTGGCGCGGCGCCGCGGAATGGATGGGAAGCCGCGGAGTAGCATCTCCTCGTCGTCCCGGCCTCGAGCCCGGAACCATAACCACCGGCGGATAGATGTGGAGGAAGGCGACTACTGTGTTCGTTCCCGGTTCAATTTTCAAAGAGCGGAATGCCATTGCAAGCTAAGCGATGCGATCCATTCCTTCGTTCGCAGCCTGATGGATTGCTTAGCTTCGCTCGCCGGCCGCTTCTTGCGCTTCCCGCTAGATGCATTAATCACGTTGTCTTTGGCTCCGGCCACGCTTTCGGACCACCAAAAATTTTCAGGCCTGCTCTTGAAACCAAATTCGGGCTTTTCTAATTCTTTTGCCGTCACCAAGGTGACGTCCCCGACGCCTGATGGGTCAGGGACCAGAGACGGGCACCGGTCGTGTCCGGTGCCGCTCGTACCCATTTTGCTCTTTGGAGGATATGGCTATGCGCACTTACGACTTCTCTCCCCTGTGGCGTTCGACCATCGGTTTCGACCGCCTTTTCGACCTCGTTGAAAACGCCCAGCGGGCGGGCGAGGACAACTATCCCCCCTATAATATCGAACGGTTGGCCGACGACCGCTATCAGATTTCCCTGGCCGTTGCCGGCTTCTCGCCGGACGAAATCTCGGTCACGGCGGAACAGAATATTGTCACCATCGAAGGCAGCAAGACCGAGAAGACCCAGCGCGAGTATCTTTATCGGGGTATCTCGGCGCGTCCCTTCAAGCGTCAATTCAACCTTGCCGATTATGTTCAGGTGAAGGGCGCCGCTTTTGAAAACGGCTTGCTGCGAATAGAGCTGCTGCGCGAGATACCAGAGGCCATGAAGCCGCGCCGGATCGCCATAACTGGCGCGGGCGCACCGGCTACCAACGTGCAGCAGATCGAAGCCAAGGCCGCGTGAGTACCGTCACCCGGTAAAGATTGAGCACTCCCGCCCGTCAGGGCGGGAGAACGGCATCTCCCCGCCTATCGTACCGAGGTGGAGTGGCCAGAGCGACGTCTGGAGATCAAACCGGAAAATCAAATCCTGTAGATCAGGAGGAAGGAAGATGAACAACCACATTGACCATTTGCACATCGACAACGTGATTGACTTGAACGCCATCCTGCATCCGGGCACGGTGTATGGCCATCCCCGCGACGTGATCGCGGATCGCACTCTCTCGATCGGCGAAAAGCGCGCCATTCTTGCTTCCTGGGCGTCGGACGCCGCGGCCGTCGCATCGAACCCTGCCTTGCGGGAATGGCCGGGGTCGCATCGGAGGGTAACGATCGACGATGTGCTTGAAGCGTTGGCGGCACTGGATCAAGGGCCCCAAGGTCCACCCGGCGGGAAGCCGGCCCGTACCAAATCGACCTCGCGCGTCGGCTTAGCGGCGTAGTCAGCGATGGGCAGCGCTGTATCAGCGGCCTGCCCGCCGACAATACGCAACGGCACGTGTGCGGCCGGATCGCGGAACAAAAACGGCCGCGCCGTTTTATTTTGGTATGACCGATCTCATAGAGGATGTTCTCGCACCCACTGTTATCGAACGCGCGATGAGCGTCTTCGAAAACTTGAAGGAGCGCGATCATGGTGAAATCGTGCAGGCTCGCAAAGCACTCACGCCGCATTTGTTCGGCTTGATCGCGTCCGGACAAACGAACGAAGAACGGCTTTTGGTCTCGGCCCTCATCTTCCTGAAGTCGCTGGAGACAAGAGCCAGGACGGACAGGTCCTGAAGGCGGCGGCTCCAGGCATTGGCGTTCGAACGCGGGTCCTGCACCCAGGGAGGAGAGCCATGACGGATCCCTCAGATCTTATGCGGCGCGCGGCCGAACTCACGGCCCGGGCTGATCATGAAAAGAGTATCGAGATTCGCGATCGGCTTTTAAGGATGGCGGCCTATTACGTGGAAATCGCGGAGAGCGAGGAATGGCTGTCGGCTCATCACACCTCCCGCGGGTCGATGACCGACCTGTCTGAAAACTGACGGCGAGAACCTTACCTGCTTTTTCCAGAGGTAATTACGTCCGGAGACTTTGCGGCTATCGGGCGGTCATTGTTCGAGGGAGCTTGTCTTGAACTCCAGAACGTAGAGGTCAGTGCCCGCTTCGTCTTTCACCCGCATGCTCCAATGGTCGCCGGGTCTCAGCTTTCCGTTTAGGTTTCGAAGCAGCTCTCCGCAGGCCGTCGTAGCCTCGATCCAGGCGGCGTCGCTATCTGGAAGATCGAGACCATCGTTTTTCAATGTTGACTTGCGACCATCCTGGATGGTGAAGAAGTATCGCGGCATCGCCGATGTCCAACCCTCACTTTGGGTATAAACTTGGGCTTTAACTCCAAGTTTTAAACCCGCGACCAAATGTCCGATTTCGTACACAATTAGTGTACGCTAGGCTATGGAATATTTAATGGGTTGGGCGTTTAATAGCAGCAGTTCCTCCGCTTAGACGGCGGAGCAACCTCATTGTCTTTATGTTGGAAATCGGGCGGACGGAAATCGTCTGCCCGGCCAAGTATTTTGATCCGCGGAGGCGTTATCTCGGAACGCCATGTTCATCCCCCGCGGGAAAAGGCCCAGACCGACCGGGCGGGATATTAAAAGTGAATACTGACCCGCTGGCCAACCGGCTACTCGCAGATTTGCCGCGACCAGAATTCGATCTTCTGAGATCTCACCTGACCATCGGTCCTTTCACGCAGGGCACCGTACTCGCTGAAGTGGGCGATGAGATCGATCAGATCTATTTTCCTCTCAGTGGGATGATATCCTTACTGACCATTTTGAAGGAGGGAAAGGCGATCGAGACCGCCACGATCGGCCGGAACGGCGTGTTCGGAGCCTCGGCTGCGTTTGGCTTACACAAATCCAGGGTGCGTGCCATCGTCCAGATTCCGACGGTCGCCGTGACCATTGCGGCGCCTCAACTCAGGCGAATGGCGGAGAGCAGCAAGGCGCTGCAGCAACTCTGTATCAAATCCAACGAGGTGCTGCTGGCGCAGGCCCGCGTCACCGCCGCATGTAATGCCTTGCATATGATTGAAGCCAGATTTTGCAGATGGCTTTTGCAGACCAGCGAGGTCAGCGGGACCAAAACGATCACGTTGACGCAGGAATTTCTCGCCGAGATGCTGGGTGTGCGTCGCACTTCGGTGACGGAGGTCGCAACTAAACTTCAATCCGCGGGGCTGATCAGCTATTCGCGGGGCGTCATAAACCTCCTCGACTTTCCCGGCCTGCGTGAAAGATCCTGCGAGTGTTTTGAAACTCTCCAGGAACAGAACGCAATCTAGCGCATTTCCGACCAGCCTCGAACCATCGCCGCGGCTCCGGCGAACCTATGGTTCTCAAGGCGATGCGAAGCATCGTCCGGAGACGTACGAAGTCATCACGAGGAAGCCGGATTACCGATCAAGGCGCGACAACGCTTCGTTCAGTTCGTGTATCCGATAGGGCTTGCGAAGGATCGGAAACTCGCCTTTCGCATTTTGCGCTGCGTCGCTGTATCCGCTGGCCAGCAAAATCGGCAGGCGTGGGTTTCTTTTCCTTAGCTCGCGCGCCAGGGCGAGGCCGTCCATCCTGCCCGGCATCACGATGTCGCTGAGCACAAAGTCGACGCCATCGCGGGCGATTTCCTTGAGGGCCGCGTCAGCATCGGAGGCCCAGCGTACGGCGTAGCCAAGCTGTTCCAATAGACCGGCGGACGCGACGGCGACGTCCGGATTGTCCTCGACCAGCAGGACAGTGCCGGTGCCAAGCGCGCTGAGCTCTTCCGGCTGCTGTTCGGGTATTTCCATACTCCGCGGCAGGTAGATCGTGAATAATGTGCCTTCGCCCAGTTTACTTTCCACCGTGACCGTGCCCCCAGCCTGGTGAGCAAAGCCGTGAACCTGGGACAACCCGAGACCGGTGCCCTTGCCGATCGGCTTGGTGGTGAAAAACGGATCGAAAATCTTGGCAACAAGATCCGGCGGAATGCCGACGCCGGTATCCCTGATGGTGATGGCCACATGATCGCCCTTTCGAGTGCCATCATCGAAAAAAGTATTGCCGACCTTGACGGTCAATGTACCGCCGTCCGGCATGGCATCGCGGGCATTGACCGTAAGGTTGACCAGTGCCGTCTCGAACTCGGCGGGATCAACAGTGATCGGCCAGAGGCCCTCGCCGGCCTCGATGCGCAATTCGATGGCGCTGCCTAATCCGGTATCCAGAACTTCCCGCACCGCAAGGATGCGTTCGCGTACGTCGATGGTCTGAGGGTTGACGCTCTGCCGGCGTGCGAATGTCAACAATTGCCCGGTCAGGGAGCCGCCGCGTTGACAGGCGGTCTCGATGGCCTGGATGGCACGCAGCGCTTTCGGGTCGTCCTGCGTCACCCTCTTCAGCGCGTTGACGCTTCCCGTGATGACCATCAGCAGATTGTTGAAGTCGTGCGCCACGCCACCCGTCAACTGTCCCAGCGCGTCGAGCTTTTGCGACTGGGCGAGCTGTTGCTGGATTTTTTCCAGGTTCTGCTGTGCTTCGCGCCGCTCGGAGATGTCACGGGTGATCTTGGCGAAGCCGAGAAGCTTGCCTTCATCATCGCGTATCGGATCAATGATGACGCTTGCCCAAAAGAAGGTGCCATCCTTGCGAACGCGCCAGCCCTCTTCCTCATAGCGGCCGTTCTCGAGTGAAAGCCGGAGCGCTCGCGCCGGACGGCCGGCGGCCTGATCTGCCGTCGAGTAGAAGCGGGAGAAATGTTGCCCAATGATTTCGTCCGGAAGATAGCCTTTAATGCGCTGCCCTCCGGCATTCCAGTTGGTGATAATGCCGTCGGGGTTGAGCATGTAGAGCGCATAGTCGGTGACGCCGTTCAAGAGCAGCCGAAAATTTCTCTCGCTTTCCCTGAGGGCCTCGGCTGCTTTGTTCCGCTCGGTGATGTCGCGCGTAATCTTGGCGAAACCAATAAGCTCGTCGTCCTCATAGAGCGCATCAAGCACGATCGACGCGAGGAACTTGGTACCGTCCTTGCGGACGCGCCAGCCCTCCGTCTCGAACTTCCCTTTCTCGCGGGCAATCCTGAGCGAGCGGGCAGGCAAACCCGCCGCGCGATCCTCTTCCGGATAGAACATCTGGAAGTGCCGGCCGACGACTTCATGCGCCTCGTATCCCTTTATGCGTTTGGCGCCGGCATTCCAGTTGGTAATGATGCCATTGGGATCGAGCATGTAGATCGCGTAATCGACCACCCCCTCCACCAGCAGGCGGAACCTGCGCTCGCCGTCGAGCAAGCCGCGCCGCCCACCATTGGTCTTCTTCATGTCGATCTTTCCCACCACAACCCAGTCCAACAGCCAGGGATGCCTTTGGTTCCCCGCCGAAGAGGGACTGCGCACTCCGCCAATAACCCTGCTAGCACAGGTATGACGCCCCCCGCACCGTTCGCCGAACGGCGGATGACGCGTCAATCACGCGCCGCACGCACAGGTAGCATTAAAGATACCTCGCAATCCTCCCATGGATGCCTTGAAATTAATATACCCCTCTGACCCTCCCGTGGGGGTTCACCCTTGGAGGGTGTGACATGAACGCGATCCCGGAAGTTCTGACGCAGCCGTTCCCGAAACGCCGAACAACTACATGATGAATGTGGTCGCTGTGATCTGCGGTCTCGGCGCCGTCGTCGCCGTGTGCGTGGCCACGTCCGGCCTCGATATGAGCACGGTTTCTTTTGTGCAATTTATGACGCGCGGCTAAATACGATCCGGAAAGCGGATGATGAAGTTATCGCGATTAGGCATTTTCACTTTCGGCAGGCTTTGCGCATCCATCGCATCGTTCGCGCCGATCAATTTATTTCCTGCCAGAATGTAGGCTGTCAAAGCGTAGACTTCGTCATCGGTGAGCGAATGCGGCATTTGAGCCGGCATCGCCCGGCGAATGAAATCAAACACCGTCGTTGAATAAGGCCAGAAATTCCGGATGGTTTTCCGTGCCGCATTGATGCCTAACAGTTCCCGATCGCTGATCAGTGCATTGGCCTCGCCGCCCTTGCCATTGTCGCCGTGACAGGCCGCGCATTTTTCGGCGAAGATCGGAGCGCCCTGCGAAGGCGTGCCGCTGCCTTTCGGCAGTCCGGTGCCATCGGGCAGGATGCTGATGTCCCACGCCGCGATAGCGGCCTCGTCGATCGGCTTCCCGAGATTGGGCGTCTCGGCCCGTGACGCACCGACCGTCATCGCGAGGCATAATGAGGCGGTCAAGATCGCGCGTTTAGGCGTAAACATGCTTGACCTCCCCGTTGCTTCCGACGCCCCAACTGGTGATCGAGTTGTAATGCTGATTGAGGAAGCCAAGCACCGGCGGCGGTTTCGTCAGCTCCCCGCGTGCGACCACGAATTCGGCGCGGGTCGGTTGCACCTCGCCTGACTGGTCCCACGCCCGGCTCAAGAGCGTGGCCGGACCACCGTCCCATCGCCACGGCAGCCGGAAACGGGTGAAAGCCTTGCTCAATACCGGCTCCTGCAATGCGGCTTGCGCCCAGCTTTGGCCGCCGTCAGCGGAAACCATGACCTTCTCGATCGGGCCGGTGCCGGAATAAGCGATGCCGGAAATCTCATAGAGACCGGGGCCCTTCAACGTGTGGCCGTGTGAAGGATAGGTGATGAAGGACTTGACCTCCTGCAGGAAGTAAAACCGGTAAGCCTTACCGTTCGGCAGGATCGGCGAGTAGGTCCGCGCCTCATACATGCTCAGCGCCGGCTGTTCCACGAGCTTGATGCGGCGCAGGAACTTGACGTTCATATTGCCCTCATAGCCGGGCAGCAGCAGGCGCATCGGGTAACCGTTGCCGGGCATCAGGCGCTCGCCGTTCTGGTAGAGCACGATCATGGCGTCATCCAGCGCCTTCTTCATCGGGACGCTACGGCTCAAATGCGGCGAGTCCGCGCCCTCTGCGATGAACCATTTCGCGCGGGGATCTATGCCGGTTTCCTCGAGCAAGGTCGACAATCTGACCCCGGTCCACTCCGCGCAGGAAGCGAGCCCGTGCAGGGCCTGCACGGTCTCCTGCAACGGCTCGGGAGAAAACATCGGAGCGCTGTTGCCGCCACATTCGACGAACGTCACGCGTGAGGTCATCGGATAGCGCGAGAGCGTTTCGAGGGTGAACTCCAGCGGCCTTTTCACCAGACCATGAATCACGAGCCGATGCTTTTCCGGATCGATGTCGGGGATGCCGCCATGATTGATGGTGAAATGCAGCCCGTTCGGCGTAGTCGTTCCCTCCAGCATATGATGCGGGGTGCGTGAATGTGAATTGCGCAGCTCATTCTTGGGGTTGCTCAGCGTGCGCACAACCTTTGCCTCGAACTTCGAACGCACCTGGTAGGGCAGCGTCCGCTCGCCGAATTCAAGGCTCCATGGATCATCGGTGAGCGGTTCAGCGGGCGGTTCGGCGCCCGCGGCTGACGGACCAATACCCGCCCCGATCGCACCCGCCAGCGCCATGCCGCGTCCTAGCAGCGCGCGGCGATCGAGCAACCCGTTTCCGGCCGCGGCGTCCAAAGCGTCGCCACCTGCTTTGCAACCCCTGGATTTGGACATGCCAGCCTCCCCTTGCGTGCGGACGTTATTGGTCGCCCTTTTTGCTCAGGGCGTTACGGTAGCCGGTTGCAATATGGCCGTCTACATCCGGCTGATCGCGCGCACGAGGCGTCAGGCGGCGAAGCCGTTACGCGGGGATGGGGACCGCTGCCTACGGGTTGAAAGTCTGTCTTATCGCGCCAGCATTTTCGTGCACCACCCTGTTGGCAAGGTTCAGGAAAACCGGAATAGCGACGATCAACAACAGGATCATCACCAGGCGCGTGCGGCTCACAAGGGGCTTGGCGCGCTTGACGTGATCTACGTTTGAGCGGTCGTGATCCCGTTGGTTTTCCATCATTGCCGCCGCTGTTGGCGCTGCTTAAACCTGATCGATCAAATAACTATGTCGACCAGATAAATATAGGAGCTTCTGCGCGACGGAGGCCGCTACTCCGCCGCCTCGCGAACATACCGCGCGCTCGGCGTCCGCATCGTCACCAGTTCTTCCGCCGCGGTCGGATGCAAGGCCATGGTCGCGTCGAAATCAGCCTTGGTCGCCTTCATCTTGATGGCGATGCCAAGCACCTGCACCATTTCGGCTCCGCCATCGCCGACGATGTGGCAGCCGACGACGCGATCCGTGGTGGCATCGACGACCAGTTTCATCAGGATGCGGGTGTCGCGGCCCGACATCGTCGCCTTCATCGGCCGGAAGCTGGCTTTGTAGATATCGACATTGCTGAACTGCCGGCGCGCCTCGGTTTCCGTCAGTCCGACGGTTCCGACTTCTGGCTGGCAGAATACCGCGGTCGGGATATCGGTATGATCGACCTGAACCGGTCGCTTGCCGAATACCGTATCCGCGAACGCGTGACCCTCGCGGATCGCGACCGGCGTGAGGTTGATGCGGTGGGTGACGTCGCCGACCGCGTAGATATGCGGCACGGAGGTTCGGGAAAAGCTGTCGACCTGAATGCCGCCATTGTTGGGATTGATGGCGACGCCGGCCTTCTCCAGCCCGAGATTGGCGACATTGGGATGCCTGCCGATCGCGAACATCACCTGATCGGACGCAATGCTCGAGCCGTTGGACAGATGCGAGGTGAATTCCTTGCCGTGCTTGTCGATCTTACAGACGGTGCAGCCGGTCAGAATGGTGATACCGTCCTTTTCCATCTCGCTGCGCACATGGGCGCGGACGTCCTCGTCGAAACCGCGCAGCACGTTCTCGCCCCGATAGACAACCGTCACGTCGCAGCCGAAGCCGGCAAAGATACAGGCGAATTCCAGCGCGATATAACCGCCGCCTTGAATCAGGATGCGCTTCGGGAGCGCGGTCAGATGAAAGACCTCGTTCGAGGAGATCACGTGTTCGATGCCGGGAATTGCCGGCCCGTGGTTCGGCGCCCCGCCGGTCGCGATCAGAATGTGCTTCGCCCGGACCGCCTCGCCGGTGGCAAGCCGCAGCGTATGAGCGTCATCGAACACCGCGCGGGTCTTGACGACGCGCGCACCGGATTTTTCCACGTTGGCGGTATAGGCCGCCTCCAACCGCGCGATCTCGTTATCCTTGTTCGCGATCAAAGTGGGCCAGTCGAAGCTCGCCGAAGGGATGGTCCAGCCGAAGCCTGCCGCGTCCTCGATCTCGTGATGGATGTGGGACGCATAGACCAGGAGCTTTTTCGGGACGCAGCCGCGGATCACGCAGGTGCCCCCCATCCGGTATTCTTCGGCGATCATGACCCGCGCACCATGGCCGGCGGCGATCCGGGCGGCGCGCACACCGCCCGATCCGCCGCCAATAACGAACAAATCGGTATCGAACTCAGCCATGTCAGCCTCGATCAGGATCGGAGGACGAAGTCAGATGTCCTTCTTAGATATCCTTGCCCCGCTTATGCATCTCGGCGCGGAACTGAGCCGCGACGACCTGGGAAAACGTCTGCCCCCACTGCCTCATATAGGCGATGCTGTTTTGAATGGCCTGCGGTTCCGCCGAGAGCAGTTTCTGGCCGAGCGGCGATTTATAGAACGTGACGAGGTCCTTCAACTCCTGCTCGGTAAACGCGTCGGCATAGACCTTTGCCATGCCATCGCCGATTTCCTTCTCGCGGCCGGCAAGGCTCTGCGCGACGATGACCGCGACCTCGTTGAGATCCTTCTGGTAGTTGAGGTTGCTTTGCAGGAGAGAGGTCTTGGTTTGCTCGACGACACTGGGAACGGCCTGCGCGTACATCGCGCTCGCGTTTTTCATCGCCAGGATTTCCTTCGCTGCCGCGATGGCGGCGGGCGAAGCCGGCGGCTTGGCCGGGGCAGCGGCCGACGGCTGCGCGCTCGCCGGGACGCCAGCCAGCGCCAGTCCCACTGCGAGGCCCGCGGCCAAAAAGATTCCCGATAGGCTCTTCATTCCAATTCTCCTCAATTGCGGCGTTAGCGCCGTTCAATAACCCGAATTCCCTGAGAGCCCGCCAACATCGCCATGCTGGCAAGACCGATGAACAGTCCATGTTCGACCACGCCCGGAATTGCGCTCAGCAGTCCGGCCAGATGCTGCGCCATCGATATACGGCCAAGATGGGCGTCGATAATCCAGTGGCCACCGTCGGTGACGAAAACGTGGCCATCCTGACCCTTTCGGACCACCATTGGCCCGGAAACGCCATTTTCGGCAAACGCGCTGGAGATGGCACGCCGCGTCGCAGCCAGCCCGAACGGGATGACCTCGATGGGCAATGGAAAGTGACCGAGCGCCTCAACCCATTTGGAATTGTCCGCGATCACGAGCATGCGGTCCGACGCTGCGGCGACGATCTTTTCCCGCAGCAATGCACCGCCGCCGCCCTTGATGAGATTGAGATCGGGATCGATTTCGTCGGCGCCGTCGACGGTCAGATCGAGCCGGTCGATATCATCGAGCGTGGTCAGGGGAATGCCGCAACGGTGTGCGTCGGCCCGGGTCGCTTCCGATGTCGGTACGCCGACGACATCGAGCCCGGCGCGGACCCGCTCGCCCAGCAATTCGACAAAATGCTTCGCGGTCGAACCGGTGCCAAGGCCGAGTTTCATGCCATCCCGCACGAATTCGAGCGCACGCCCCGCCGCCTGCCGTTTCAATTCGTCCATATTCACGCGTAACCACGCCCTTTGAAGCCGCTGCCGACCCTGCGATCGGCATTGTCAGGCCGGGGCATATCTAGCGTCGTTTTACCGCGAGGAACAGCGCTATGCGCGTCGGGTTTGATGACATTTATTATGCTTTGTCCATCCCCGCCATGATGGCTGCAAACCGCTCTTCTACCTCGCCGCGCATTTCCGGATGGGTGAACACGTAGAGTTCATCCTCACGGATCGCTGCGAGAACCCGCGCCGCGACCTGCGATGGGGCGAGCCCCGACTGCAGGCGCTCGGCAATATGGGCCAAAAGCAGCCCCGCCGGGCTGGCTGGGTCCGGCGTTTGCGTCGTTCCGTAGCGCTCAGGCCGGTTGCGCCCGCTCTCGCCGATCCCTGTGCGGACAAAGCCGGGACAAACCACGGTCACGCCAATGCCGAGCGGCTTGAGTTGCGTCGCCAGCCCCTCCGACATTCCAACCACCGCGAACTTGCTTGCCACGTAAGGACTGAACCCAAGTCCGCCGTTCATCCCGGCCATCGAGGCCGTGTTGACGATGTGACCGCCCTCGCCATGAGCCCGGATATGCGGGAGGAAGGTGCGGATGCCGTGAAGCACGCCCATAAGGTTGACGTCCAGCACCCAGCGCCAATTGTCGACTGAGATATTGTCGATGCCGCCGGCGGCGGCGACGCCGGCATTGTTACAAACCACGTGGACATTTCCGAATGCCTCGTAAGAGGCCTTGGCCGCGCGCTCGACGCCGTCGGGATCGGCAACGTCGCAGATGACGCCACGGGTATCCGGTGCAAAATCGCGCAGGCTTTCCACCGCGGCGGCTAACGCTCCCGCCTCGATATCGGCAAGCATGACTTTCATGCCCGCTTGCGCAAAGGCGCGGCCGAGTGCGAGCCCTATACCGCTGGCCCCGCCCGTCACAAAGGCTGTCTTGCCGGCGAGTTCGCGCACGATCCTTCCTGGTGGCCTTCGATGACGGCAGATTCCTGCCGCCCGCTACTTGCATGATGGCACGCCGGCCGCTAGCGATCCACGATGACCTCGCTTCGAACCGTCGTATTCGATCTGGATGGCACGCTCGTGGATACGGCGCCCGACCTGATCAACGCGCTCAATTACATACTCGGCCGTGAGGGGATGCCCCCGGTGCCACTGGATTCCGCGCGAACCATGATCGGCGCCGGCGTGCGGCGGCTGCTCGAGCGCGGCTTGGAACTGGACGGCCGTATGGTTGAGCGTGAAGACATCAGCCGGCTCACCGCCGATTTTATCGACTATTATGCCGCTCACATCGCCGACGCTTCGCTCCCGTTCGAGGGCCTCGAATCCGCGCTCGATGATCTCGCGGAACGTGGCTATCGCTTTGCGGTCTGCACCAACAAACTGGAGTGGCTGTCGAAGCTGCTTCTGGACCGGCTGGGGTTGAGCAAGCGATTTTCCGCGATTTGCGGCGCCGATACCTTCGGCATTTCGAAGCCTGATCCAGCGATTTTACGGCAGACGGTCGCGCGTGCAGGTGGTGAGTTGTCCTCGACGGTGATGGTCGGCGACGCCGGTCCGGATATCGGGGTGGCTCGTCGCGCCGGCGTGCCCGTGATTGGCGTCACCTTCGGATATACCGAGGTTCCCATCGTGAACCTCAAACCCGACCTGCTAATTCATCACATGGAAGAACTGCCGGCGGCGGTAGCAAGCTTGACAATTTCCTGAAATTATCGAAATAACCTATTGATTATACTTATTAATTGCATGTCACTACTGCCGGGCATTAACCATCAATTAACGATCCGGATCGGCACGGTTGCGCCGCCGTCCTGACGCTCTTATGGTCCGCTTGGGGATTGTGGCAGTTTGCCGCAGTAGAGTGACGGATTGATCATGCGCCGTGTTTTCGCGATTGCCGCTGCAGGCTTGAGCCTTGCCGGCTGCTCGTCGTTTTCGACTGACTACTTCAAATCAGCACCGCCAACCATGCAGGTTCAAATTGAGTTCGAACCCGCCCGGCGCCGATGCGCGGACATCGCTGGGGCAGAGTTGCAAAACTCCCTGCTCGGTAACCCTGCCCGTTCCCGACGCCGGTGGGTTCACGGTCAGTTACGCCATGGCCAAGTTCCAGCCGGCGAACGTCCCGGTCCAGGTCGTGAAGGTGCCGGGCGATCTCTTCACCTCCGGATCCGCGAAGACCGATCCCAATCCGGTGGTCGCGGAGCTGCAGCCAGCCGGCCCCCCACCGAGGGCCGCCCGCATGCGGCCGAGGAAACCCAAAGTGCCCAAGGCCACTGCTGCGGCCCCTGCTGCCGATCCCGACGGGTCGGCGTTCCCGGCGCCGGCGCAGGGAACACCGCCGCCACCGGCCGCCCCGCCGGCGCGCTGATCGCGTGCACTGCACCCGTAAACCGTGCGGCAAACGGTGGATTGTACCGGGGTTGCAACGTGCCTAGATTAAGTTGGCGAAGCGCCGTTTCCTGTTAAGACGGTTGCTGCGGCCAAAGGCGCATGAATGACCGAATCGTTGCTGAGCCCACCCGAGTCGCTGTTTCGTCCGATGACCGACCCGTTCGGCCGGACGATCAGCTATTTGCGGGTGTCGGTCACGGATCGCTGCGATCTGCGCTGCTTTTATTGCATGTCGGAAGACATGACATTCCTGCCAAAGGCCGATCTGCTGACGCTCGAAGAGCTCGACCGGCTGTGTTCGGCATTCATCGCCAAGGGCGTGCGGAAGTTGCGGCTGACCGGCGGCGAACCGCTGGTCCGGCGCAACGTGATGTCGCTGGTGCGCTCGCTGTCGCGGCATCTCAAATCCGGCGCACTCAACGAACTGACGCTGACGACCAATGGCTCGCAACTGGCGCGCTATGCCAGCGAGCTGCGGGACTGCGGCGTACGCCGCATCAACGTCTCGATGGACACGCTCGATCCGGCGAAATTCCGCTCCATTACCCGCTGGGGTGATCTCGACAAGGTCTTGGCCGGCATCGAAGCTGCCCGCTCCGCCGGTCTCGCCGTCAAGATCAACGCAGTTGCGCTGAAGAATATGAACGAGGACGAGATTCCCGCGCTGATGGAATGGGCGCACGGCAAAGGCATGGCGCTGACGCTGATCGAAGTGATGCCGATGGGCGACATCGGCGAGGGACGCATCGATCAATATGTGCCGTTATCCCTGCTCCGCGCGCAGCTCGCCAAGCACTACACGCTGACCGACCTCGACGACGACACCGGCGGCCCGGCGCGCTACGTTCGCGTCAACGAAACCGGCGGCAAGCTCGGCTTCATCACGCCGATGACGCATAATTTTTGCGAAGTCCTGCAACCGGGTGCGGATTACCTGCACCGGCACGCTGCACACTTGCCTCGGTCACGAGGACGCTTCGGATTTGCGCCGGCCGCTGCGCGCCTCCGCCGACAACGAGTTGCTCAGCGCGGCGATCGACCGCGCCATTGGCCTGAAGCCGAAGGGCCACGACTTCATCATCGATCGCAGGCACAATCGCCCGAGCGTCAGTCGCCATATGAGCGTGACCGGCGGTTGAATTTCCCATGGCGATGTGCCGGGCCTTTTGCTTTACCAAGGCCTCTGCAAGCGCTTGATCCCACGTCAATTTGCCCATTTTCCGATTGACGCCGCGTTGGCGCGCTGAAATGGTGCGCGGGCTTTATGCCTGTTCGGCTGGATAAGCCGCTGCGCCGGATGAGCGCGGTCAAGATGGCAACTGCACAAGTGGGGAGGCTTATCGGTGCGATCGCTCCTGAAAATGAGCCGTGGTTCTGCGTGCGGACGCAGGCGATGCCCGTTGAGATAACGGGCATGAATTGATGGCGAACGCCGGGGAGAACACCATGCGTCCATTGCTGGCGGTCAGCACGACGATCGACCTGATCAATGAAAAAATCGGCTACATCTGCAATTTGCTGGTGCTGGCCGCCTGCATCGTCAGCGCCGGCAACGCCATGATCCGCTATGCGTTCGGCTACAGCTCGAACGGCTGGCTTGAATTGCAGTGGTACATGTTCGCCATTCTGGTGATGTTCGGCGCCTCCTATACGTTCAAACGCAACGAGCATGTCCGGGTCGAAATCCTCTATCTGTTTCTCTCCGAGCGCGGACAGCTCTGGCTCGACCTGATCGGGACGCTGTTCTTCCTGATTCCGTCCTGCCTGTTGCTTGCCTATCTGTCCTGGCCGTTCTTCCATCAGGCTTACGCCGTCGGCGAAATGTCGGGCAATGCCGGCGGCCTGATCCGTTGGCCGATCAAATTCGTGATTCCATCCGGCTTCGTTATGCTCGCATTGCAAGGCGTCTCAGAGGTCATCAAACGCATCGCCGCGCTTCAGGGTCAGGTGACGATCGATGCGAAATATGAGAGGCCGACGCAATGATTACGCTGGAAACGATGCCGCCGCTGATGTTCGGCGGCCTGGTTGTTGCCATGCTGATCGGCTTTCCGGTGGCGTTCACGCTGGCCGCAGTCGGGCTTTCATTCGGCTTCCTCGCCATCCACCTCGGATTTTTCGATCTGAATTTTCTTCAGGCCATTCCGGGCCGGGTATTCGGCAGCGTGCTTTCGAACGAACTCTTGCTCGCGATACCCTTTTTCACCTTCATGGGCGCGATCCTGGAGCGCTGCGGGCTTGCCGAAGACATGCTGGATTCGATGGGTCAGTTGTTCGGGCCGATCCGCGGCGGCCTCGGCTATTCGGTGATCCTGGTCGGCTTCATCCTCGGCGCCATCACCGGCACAGTCGCGGCACAGGTCATCGCGATGGCGCTGATCTCGATGCCGGTGATGATCCGCTATGGCTACAACATGCGCTACATCACCGGCGTGCTGGCGGCCTCCGGTACCATTACCCAACTGGTGCCGCCCTCCCTGGTACTCATCGTGCTGGCCGATCAGCTCGGCAAGTCGGTCGGGGACATGTATCTGGGCGCGTGGGGACCATCGATTTTCCAGATCTTCCTGTTCGTCGGCTACACTTTCGTGCTCGGCATTATCAAGCCAAGCTATTTGCCGCCGGTGCCGAAAACCGAATTGACGCTGACCGGCTGGGCGCTGTGGCGCAAATGCCTGCTTGGCATCATTCCCTCGGCGGTACTTATTTTTGTCGTGCTCGGCACCATGATGATGGGTCTGGCGACGCCGACCGAGGCTGGCGCGATGGGCGCCGTCGGCGCCATCGTGCTGGCGGCGATCCACAGCAAGGATTTCAGCACCACCGGACGCAAGGTTCTGATTGCCGGCGTGATCGCCGGCGGCATCGGCACCATCATCGGAATCTTCGCGACCGAAGGGCTCGTCTTCAAGCTGGCGTTTGCCATCACCTATCTCGCGGTGGTCTGGATCTGCCTCGAGGCGGTGCGCATTCCCGAACTGCGCGACCTGATCAAGCAGGGCTATGAGACGACCATGCGGATCACCACGATGGTGGTGTTCATCCTGATCGGCTCGACCTGCTTTTCGGTGGTGTTCCTCGGCGTATCCGGCGGAGTTCTGGCTGGAGCATCTGCTGACCTCCCTGCCCGGCGGCGTCTGGGGATTCCTGATCTTCATCAACCTGTTCATCTTTTTCCTGGCGTTCTTCCTGGATTTCTTCGAGATCGCCTTCATCATCCTGCCGATGATCGCGCCGATCGCGCAGAAAGTCCTGGCGCCGGTCGTGGGGCCCGATGCCGCGCTGATCTGGTTCGGCGTCATGCTGTGCGTGAATATGCAGACCTCGTTCATGCATCCACCGTTCGGCTTCGCGCTGTTCTACCTGCGCGGCGTTGCGCCGAAAGAGGTCAAGAGCTCCGACATCTACTGGGGCGCACTGCCCTGGGTGGGATTGCAGGCGATCATGGTCGCCCTCGTGATCGCGTTCCCGGTCACGGTCACCGGCTTGCTCGACAAGCCTGTCAACGTCGACCTGAACTCGATCAAGATCGACGTCCCACAGATGGAGTTGCCGCCGCTCGACTTCGGGCCACCGGCGAAGCCATAGCCAGAGCCCGTAGGATGGGTTGAGGACTTGCGAAACCCATCGCTTTTTTGCACGGCTGGACTGGTGAACAGGAAAGCTGCCCCCGACCAGTGAGTTGGGGCGACAGCCGATCACGGTGTCGTTTCGGAATAGAGACGCGATGGGTATCGCTGCGCTCCACCCATCCTACGACGCCAGCCGGCGTGATCAGCTCTGGGAGTGACGCGCCATGAAGTTGTCGTAACCGACCTCGGCGACCTGGAACCACTGATAACCGTTGTTCGAGAAGGCAGTCATCGACTCGTAGACCTTCTTGAAGTTCGCATTGGTCGCGGCGACTTCGGCGTGCAATTCCTTGGCGGCCCTGAAGCTCGCTTCCATGATCGGCGGCGAGAAGGCATGCAGCTTGGTGCCGCCGGCGAGCAGCTTGCGCAGCGCCGTTGGATTCACGGCGTCGTATTTGGCCATCATCCAGTTGTTGGCGTAATGCCCGGCCTGCTCGAGAACGCCCTGATAATATTTCGGCAGCGCATTCCACTTGTCGAGATTGACCATGGCCAGCAGCATGGGGCCGCCTTCCCACCAGCCGGGATAATAGTAGTGAGGCGCGACCTTGTAGAAGCCGAGCCTTTCATCGTCATACGGACCGACCCATTCGGCCGCATCGATGGTACCTTTTTCCAGCGCGGGATAGATGTCGCCACCGGCGAGTTGCTGCGGCACGCAACCGAGCTTCTGCATGACGCGCCCGGCAAAGCCGCCAATGCGGAATTTCAGTCCCTGGAGATCGGCGACGGTATTGATCTCCTTGCGGAACCAGCCGCCCATCTGACAACCGGTATTGCCGGCGAGCAGTGATGTGACGTTATAGCCCTTGTAAAACTCGTTGAGGACCTCCTTGCCGCCGCCCAGCATGTACCATGCCTGGTTGAGACGCATGCTGGGCCCGAACGGCACCGAAGAACCAAAGGTAAAAGTCGGATCCTTGCCGAAGTAATAGTAAGACGCGGTATGCCCCAGTTCGACCGTGCCATTCTGCACGGCATCGAGGACCTGCAAGCCCGGCACGATTTCGCCGGCGGCAAAGGTCTGGATCTGGAATTTGTTGTCGGTGGCTTCGCCGACCATTTTGGCCATCTGCTCGGCACCGCCGTGCAGCGTGTCGAGTGATTTCGGCCAGCTTGTCGTCATGCGCCATTTAAGTTCCGGCATCGATTGCGCGATCGCCGGCGCGGCAATGGTGGCGGCGCCCGCGACGCCTATTCCGGTGACCTTGATAAAGTCTCGACGTTTCATTGAAATTTCCCCTCCCCTGACGATGTTTCGTGTGCTGGTCAGCCTTCGTATCGAGGCTTTGGCTCAGCATGGAACATCCGGTTCCGGATTTCTATGATCAAGTCGGGTATCGCAATGCAAAAAGCCCGCCCTCCGAAGAGGCCGGGCTTGATTTGCTATTTAACGGACAATCACCCGCGGGTGCGCGAGCGGATCATGAAGCTGTCGAAGGTGTACTCGGCCACCTGCCACCACAGATACTGGTCGGAGCGGTAGGCCTGCATCGCGTCGATGGATTTCTTGAAGTCGGCGTTCTTCGCGGAAATTTCTGCCCACAATTCATTGGTCGCCTTCAGGCAGGCTTCCAGCACTTCATTGGTGAAGGGACGCAGTTGCGTGCCGCCGGCGACCAGACGTTTCAATGCCGCCGGATTCTCCATGTCGTAGCGTGCCGCCATCCACGTATTCGCATTCGCGGCGGCGTTGGTGAGGATGGCCTGATAATTCTTCGGAAGCGAATTCCACTTCTCGAGATTGCAGAAGGCGTGGATGGTCGGACCGCCCTCCCAGAAGCCGGGATAGTAATAATATTTGGCGACCTTCTGAAACCCGAGCTTCTCGTCGTCATACGGTCCGACCCATTCGGCCGCGTCGATCGTGCCCTTTTCAAGCGCGGGGTAGATGTCGCCGCCGGCGAGCTGCTGCGGCACGACACCGACCTTTTGCAGCACCTGCCCGGCAATTCCGCCGATGCGAAACTTCAGTCCGGAGAGATCGGCAACGGTCTTGATCTCCTTGCGGAACCAGCCACCCATCTGGGTGCCGGTGTTGCCGCAGGGAAAACCGATCACGCCAAATTTCTTGAAGAACTCGTTGCCGAGCTCCATGCCGCCGCCCTGATACCACCAGGAATTCTGCTGGCGCGCGTTGAGACCGAACGGCACCGAGGCATAGATCGCAAACGTCGGATCCTTGCCGACGTAATAATAGGCGACGGTGTGGCTCATCTCGATGGTGCCGTTGGAGGTGGCGTCGAGCGCCTGCAGGCCTGGAACGATTTCACCGGCGGAAAAGACCTGGATCTGAAACTTGTTGTCGGTCATCTCCGCGATGTATTTCGAAAACTCGATGGAAGCGCCGTAAAGCGTGTCGAGCGACTTCGGAAAACTGGATGTCATGCGCCACTTTATCTCGGGCGATGATTGGGCGATGGCCGGCGAGGCCACGGCCCCGACTGCGGCACCGGCCGCTGAAACTTTCAAAAAATCACGGCGCTTCATTAAGGTATCTCCTTGTTGGGCGTCTTCCCATATTTCCCTGGAGCATTTCTCTCGGCGAAACGATGTCCACGCAGCCCGAAGACGCTCTCACGGGGGCTTTAACACGGAAGTAACGCCTACGAAAACGCGACCAAGGCATGACCTCATTCATTAAACGAAAGTCGCATATAACCGGAAAACCGATTCACGCGGCCACAATGACGCCCTGGAGCTGATCGCGGACCTTGGTACCGATCGCCCGGTAAATCGCCGCGTGCGGCCCGTTCGGTTCGCTTTCGACGACGGGCGTTCCGGAATCCGACGTGGCGCGGATCGACATATGCAGCGGAATTTCGCCGAGAAACGGCACCGCGAGACGCTCGGCCTCATGCCGCGCGCCGCCGTGACCGAAAATGTCCGATTGCGTGCCGCAATGCGGACACTGGAAATAGCTCATATTCTCGATGATGCCGAGAACCGGCACATTGACCTTCTTGAACATCGCGAGCCCGCGACGCGCGTCGATCAGCGAAAGATCCTGCGGCGTCGAAATGATGATAGCGCCCTTGAGCGGCACATTCTGCGCCAGCGTCAGTTGCGCGTCGCCGGTGCCGGGGGGCATATCGACCACCAGCACATCGAGCGTGCCCCACGCCACGTCCCGCAGCATCTGGGTGATGGCCGACATCACCATCGGGCCGCGCCAGATCATCGCGGTCTCCTCCTCGACCAGAAAGCCGATCGACATGATCGCAAGGCCGAACCGCACAATCGGAATCATCTTCTTGTCGCCGTTGAGCTGCGGTTTCTCGCGGATGCCGGTCAGCCGCGGTACCGACGGCCCGTAGATGTCGGCGTCGAGCAGGCCGACGCGCAAGCCGAGATCGCGAAGACCCAGCGCCAGATTGAGCGCCGTCGTCGATTTTCCGACACCGCCCTTGCCGGAGGCGACCGCAATCACGGCGGCGATACCCGGGATTTCCGACTGCTTCGACATCGGCGATGCCGGACTTTGCGGCGGCCGATGCGCCGAGACATTTTGTACGCCGTGCGCATGGCGATGCGGCGGTGGCGGCGCGGCGGGACCGGCCTTGCGTTCAGCCGTCAGCGCGACCATCGCCATGGTGACGCCGGGAATGGCGCGCACCGCCGCTTCAGCCGCGGCGCGCACGCTTTCCCAGGCGCGGGCCTCGCTGGCTTCGACATTGATCGAGAAAAACACCTTGCCGTCGTTCGCGGTGATGGCCGAGAGCACGCCGGCATTGGTCAGGGCGACGCCGCGCGGCGTCATGACCCTGGCCAGTGCATCGAGAACCTGTTGCTGCGTTACGCTCACTGCGCATCTCCCATGGCGTTTTCGAGCGAAGCGGAAAACGCATCAAACCAAGAATATAGGGCCTCGGTTCTGATTTCATCAGAACCGAGGCCCTGGTTATTTTCGAGTGCGACCCATAGAGCGGTCCAGCTCAAAAGGCTACCTCCGGCCCACATCATCCCCGCGCTCGGCGGGTGCCGCTGCCCCGCTTCGCTCCTTGGCGGCCTCGTAATTCAGTTCGATCATGACGCCGTTGGGGTCATTGACGAAGATTTGCCAGAGATCGCCGCCCGGAACCTGCCGGGTGTCGAACGCCATCCCCTTGGACTGCAACCGCTGCTTCATGCCGGCGAAATCGCGGCTGGCGAAGGCGACATGGTGGACGACACCGGAATTGGGCTTTTGATGCTCGCCAGTCGGCGATATATCGACCAGATGGACCACCGGCTTGCCCTCGCTGTACATCCACGCCCCCGGAAATGCGAAGTTCGGCCGGTCGCCGTTCTCCAGCCCCAGGATATCCTCGTAGAACCGAACGGTTTCGGCGAGCTTGCGGGTCCGGATATTGAAATGATCGAGCACGCCTACGCCCATACGATGTCGCTCCCTTGTTCGTGATTAAGTCTCTGATATCGATGGTATCATCCTAGCATAAAACCATGCCCGGCCGCCAAACGCAGGCGTTGCCCTTCATGGCGCAGGGTTTATGGTGCGCCTTCCATATCCAAGCGGAGCCGGTTTCAAACACCGAACCAGCCCACCGCCCTCCTCCACCATACGGTCCGGCTTTTTCCACGGCCGGCGAACCCCAGGGTTGTAAACATGGCTAAAGTCGCTTTTCTCGGTCTCGGCGTTATGGGTTTCCCCATGGCAGGACATCTGGTGGCAAAAGGTGGCCACGAGGTAACGGTATTTAACCGGACGCCGGCCAAAGCGAAGACATGGGCTGAGAAATTCGGCGGCAAGACCGCCGCGACGCCGAAGGCCGCCGCCGAAGGCCAGGATTTCGTGATGGCCTGCGTCGGCAACGACAACGACCTGCGTGCGATCACGCTAGGCGCCGACGGCGCATTTGCCGGCATGAAGAAAGGCGCGGTCTTTGTCGATCACACCACTGCATCCGCCGAGGTCGCGCGCGAACTCGACGCGACAGCCACCAAAGCGGGCTTCAGATTTGTCGATGCCCCGGTGTCGGGCGGCCAGGCCGGCGCCGAAAACGGCGTGTTGACCGTGATGTGCGGCGGCAGCGAAGACGCCTATGCCGCCGCCGAGCCCGTGATCGCCGCCTATGCCCGGATGTGCAAGCGGCTTGGCCCGGCCGGTTCGGGCCAGTTGACCAAGATGGTCAATCAGATCTGCATCGCGGGGCTGGTTCAGGGCCTTTCGGAAGGTATTCATTTCGCCAAGAAGTCGGGGCTCGATATTGCCGCCGTGATCGACACCATCTCGAAGGGAGCCGCGCAGTCCTGGCAGATGGAGAACCGCTACAAGACCATGAACGAGGGCAAATACGATTTCGGCTTCGCGGTCGAATGGATGCGCAAGGATCTGTCGATCTGTATCGCTGAATCGCGCCGTAACGGGGCAAGCCTGCCGGTCACCGCGCTGGTGGACGCGTTCTACGCTGAAGTCGAGAAGATGGGCGGCAAGCGCTGGGACACTTCCAGCCTGCTGGCGCGGCTGGAACGCTGAGCCGAATTACGCTATCGGCCACTAAACGCGCACGAACAGCCAACAAAGCGAGCCGCCCAGCGGCTGCTTAGTCCTGGTCCGCAGCTTCCACGAAGGCGGCAAGACCCCCGAGCACGGCACCTCGGCGACAGTCCATGATGACCGCCGCTATTTCAGGCTCTCGCCGTGCCAAAACGCTGAGCTCTGGGAACCGCGAGAGAAGTTAATTTAACCACTCATTAACGTGATTTTTATCTCTTTAAGGCAGCTCTTAATGATTTAGCGCCAGAGATAGACAATGCAAAAGCTCGCGCCGTTCGCGGGCAGGAATTGTGTTGTTTGATGAGTAAACCCGCCGAAAAGCCTGAGGTCGTCCAGCTTCCGGCTGACCCACCTGCCGCAGTGCCGGTCATTAACCGTCGCGCCGCCGCGCAGCGGGTGCGCGAAGCCCGCGACCGGTTAACATCGACCAGTGGAACCCGTCCGGCTTTCGACCGCGAACTGGTCCGGCAATATGCCCAGACGCGCCTGTCGGCATCGTATGTCGTCATGCTTCTCGTGGTGGCGACCGGACTGCTGTTCGGCTTCTGGCGGCAGCCGATATCGGCCGCGGCCTGGACCTGCGGCATGTTCTGCATTCATGCCGCCATCATCCGCAATTGCGCGAGATTCCTCGCCGAGCCGTCCTCGCTCACGCCGACACGCAAGTGGCGAACGCGATTTGTGCTGCTCGATCTGCTGTACGGCCTGTGCTGGACCGCGATCCTGATCCATCCGGCCAGCCTCGACGTCGTCTCGAACACGCTGATGATGTTCCTGGTACTGCTGGTGATCGCGGTATCGAGCATGCTCGCGGCCAGTCTCCCGATCGCCGCACTGGCGGCCACCGCGCCGGTCACGTCTGGAATAGCCGCGAGTTTCGTGCTGAGCGGCACGTTTGACAATTATGTGCTGGCGTTGCTCGCGATCGCCGCCGAAGGATATTTCGCCCTGCTCGCCCATCGCCTGCATTCGACAACCCTGGCGACGCTCGAGGCGCGTGCCGAAAAGGATGCGCTGATCGGCGAACTGGAACAGGCGAAATCGATCTCCGACGAGGCCCGGCATCGCGCGGAATCCGCCAATGTCGCGAAGTCGCGGTTCCTGGCGCAGATGAGTCACGAGCTGCGCACGCCGCTCAACGCCATCCTCGGTTTTTCCGAAGTGATGAAAAGCGAAATCTTCGGCGCTCACGCCGTCCCGGTGTACAAGGAATATTCCGCCGATATTCACAATTCCGGCGTGCATCTGCTCAATCTCATCAATGAAATTCTCGACCTGTCCCGGATCGAAGCCGGCAGGTATGAACTCAACGAAGAAGCCGTATCGCTGGTGCATGTGGTGGCCGATTGCCATCATCTGCTGAAGCTGCGCGCGTCCAGCCGCGGCATCACCATTCACGAGGTGTTCGAGCAGGGCATGCCACGTATCTGGGGCGATGAGCGCGCGACGCGCCAGATCGTGCTCAATCTGCTGTCGAACTCGATCAAATTCACCCCGCAAAGCGGCGAGATCTGGCTGAAGGTGGGATGGACCGCATCCGGCGGACAATATCTGAGCGTCAAGGATACCGGCTCCGGCATTGCCGAGGACGAGATCCCGATCGTGCTGGCGTCATTTGGCCAGGGTTCCAACTCGATCAAATCCGCCGAGCAAGGCGCCGGCCTCGGATTGCCGATTGCCAAAAGCCTGATCGACATGCATGGCGGCACCTTCACGCTGAAATCGAAACTTCGCATTGGGACCGAAGTGATCGTGACCTTCCCGCCGGAGCGCGTGATGTCGGCGCTGGCGCCGATGGCCGAGGAAGCGCCACCGCTGCAGCCTGAATCCGTAATGACTCCCGCCGACGAGAAGCGCCGGCCCCGCAACAAGCCCATCATGAGCGCGGGGACCGGATTGTAAGCGAAACCTTTCACGGGGAGCCTTTGTACCGAAGCCTTTGTAACCGAAGCCTTGCGCAAGCGAGCCAAACCACTTCACACTCCAACCATGAGCAAAGAAACGCCGTGTATCGCCGTCTGCATGATCGATCCCAGAACCAGCCTCTGTTTCGGCTGTGGCCGCACGCTGCCGGAGATCGCGCGTTGGCACCGGATGGACAGCGCCGAGCGGCAGACGGTCATGGCACAGCTTCCAGCGCGGATGGCGGACGCCGGGCTGCTGCTTCAGCCCGCAACGGCTGCCGGCCCCAAGTCCGATTGACCAACGTCCGACGGACCAACTCCCGACTGACCGACACCCGTTCGACCAATATCTGCATGCGAGGCCCGCTATGAGCCGCATTCTGCTTGTCGTACTCGTCCTGCTGGCGACGGCCGGCGCCGTGGTCGCCTATGGCGATCCGGAGCGGATCGCGCGAGCCGGCGACGCTGTTTCGGAACTGCTGCGCAAGCGGTCGCCGCCGCCAACGCGGGCCGTCCAAATCTCGCGCGGGCAGAGTGGTGAATTTGCGCTGCAGGCCAGGATCAATGGCGTCAACGCTCCGATGGTGATCGACACCGGCGCGACGGCCGTCGTGCTGACCTATGAAACGGCCAAGGCCGCCGGCCTGCCGCTGGAATTGCTCGAATACGACGTCGATGTCGAGACCGCCGGCGGACACACCAAGGCGGCACGCCTGACGTTCGATCGCCTCGCCGTCGGCAAGCTCGTCGAGCGTTCCGTGCCGGCGCTGGTGGTGCCGCACGGACAGATGAGAACCAATCTGCTCGGCATGAGCTTTCTGGACCGGCTGGAAAGTTGGGAAGTCCGCGCCGACCGGCTGATGCTGCGCGGCTATCCCTGAAATTCTTCGGTCACGCGGCGATCGAAGCCTCAACGCGATCCTCGACCAGCGCGATCGCATCGCGCAAGACTTGGATGCCGGCGCCGGGCTTGACGCCGTTCTCAGCGAGATGACGACGGAAGGCGCGCGCGCCCGGCACGCCATGAAACGCGCCGACGAAATGCCGCGTGATCGAGTGCAGCCGCGTGCCCGAGCGAGTTCGTCTTCGATGTAAGGCATCATCGCCGCGAATACGTCCTTCATGGTCGCGTGCGGCGCCGGTTCGCCGAAAATCTCGGGATCGACTGTCAGCAACCGCCACGGCTCCTGATAAGCGGCGCGCCCCAGCATCGCACCGTCGACATAAGCAAGGTGCGCCCTCGCCTCCGCCACGCCAGCGATGCCGCCATTGATGATGATGGGCACCTCAGGCAACGCGGCCTTCAACCGATATACCCTGTCATAGTCGAGCGGCGGGATATCGCGGTTTTCCTTCGGCGACAATCCGTTGAGCCAGGCTTTGCGGGCGTGAACAATCAGCGCATCCGCGCCGGCGGCGATAACGCCGCGCGCCAGTGCATCGAGCGCGATTTCCGGATCCTGATCGTCAATGCCGATCCGGCATTTGACCGTGACGGGAATTTGCACCGTGCGCTTCATGGCCTCGACGCACATCGCGACAAGCGCCGGCTCGGCCATCAGGCAGGCGCCAAAACGGCCGTCCTTGACGCGATCCGACGGGCAACCGACGTTCAGATTGATTTCGTCATAGCCGAAATCCTCACCAATTTTCGCAGCCGTTGCGAGATCGCGCGGGTCCGAGCCGCCAAGCTGTAGCGCCACCGGATGCTCGCTGGCATCGAAACCGAGCAGCCGCCGGCGATCGCCGTGAAGGATCGCCCCCGTCGTCAGCATCTCCGTGTAGAGCCGCGCCTGCCGCGTCATCAGGCGATGGAAGACGCGGCAATGCCGGTCGGTCCAGTCCATCATAGGCGCTACAGAAAATTTAAAACCCTTGAAATCCACCATGAATAAATCTCTTCAACCCCGAACCAGTTCCCACCCATTTCGCCTCATGGCTTGCCTTCTCCCTCTTTTTGGCACTGGTTTACAACCAAGTCGTAAATCAGAAGGGCAAGTCGCAATACGGGAACGATCCGCAAACGCGCACGAGCAGACGGGAGTAGCGCAGATTTCGATCGTGCGCGAGGGGCAGATCATTCACCGGGAATCTCGCACCTTATGACGAAAGGTTCCCGGAAGGCTGATAAAGAAGCAGGAGAAGGAGTTGGACACGCTCGCGCGGCGCAGGTTCCGAGAACGCTGAAAGCTCGTCCTTTCGGCGACAAGACGTGCTCCACGACTAAGAGCCAAAAGCTTATTGAGCTTGCGGAGGAACTGGCGCGGACCGTGAACGGACGGGTGCCAATAGCGGGCACGCCGCCGTCATTGAGACTCAACCGCGCTGCGATTAAAGAAAATCCCGCAATCGGGCAAGTTCAACGATTTGCTCAGGGGACAAAACGGCCGTGACCAATTCACCTTGCGGAGCGGTGTGAATCTCATACAGGTGACGCTTAGATGCGGGCTTGAACATGAATTGCCGAATGCATTCGTCAAGAGTGCCCTCAACAATGAGGTAAGGACTGGCGCCCCATGAGTTGCTGATGCGTTCATTGCTGAGCGATGGCCACTTACGGAGAACAGCAGGCGCATCAAATTTGATTTGAACGTCAGTGTCCGCCACGGTTCGTGCCTCCGTTCTCGCTTTCTCATCGGTTGTTGCGGTCCGGGACCGGACGGACGAGGACGCAATTCAACTCTAGCATCAATCCGACGCGCTGTTTCCGCCTCGCCCCGTTTCCCGCCCCCGGTGAGATCCCTCTCGCTGATCCCTTCCCGGGCGGATTTTCTTTGCGCGCGCGGCGGGCTCCTGCTGGCGCCGTTCGCTTTGTGATCGCGAAATGAAAGAGGCCACCAACACAGGCGGCCCGCCGTCACATCGAGGGCGGCTCAATATCCGGCACAAGAGGCGTCAGGTTCGGCGCGCCTAGGTCGTCCACCTGTAATTTAAGATCGGCCGCCTTTTCCAATAGAGCGGCGGAAATTTTAGGGTCCTTAGTTGCCTTGGCCAATCCAAAAAGGATCTCCGCTTGACGCACGAAGTACTCTTTTTCGATCATAGTACTTCCCCCGTGATATCCCAGCGCCCGAGGCTGCCATTACTCGGGAATTGTGGATTTGTTCCGGCGAAAAAGTGCAGAAGTGAACATAAGAGAGGGGCGTTTCATTGTCGGTTGGGCGACATTATTTTATTTTTTCCGTTGACGTAAACGCCACAAGTCCAGTCAACGCGAACAGATCGCTCCAATCGAGTTCCTGCAACGCCACGTCAGGTTCTCCTAGCGCGGCTTCAACAGTTCGCGCGCAACAATCAGCTTCTGGACTTCGGTCGCGCCCTCGTAGATACGGAGCGCACGGATTTCGCGGTAGAGGCTTTCGACGACCTCGCCCTTGCGGACGCCGCGACCACCGAACATCTGCACGGCACGGTCGATGACACGCTGCGCGGTTTCAGTGGCTGTCAGCTTCGCCATTGCCGCTTCACGAGTCGTGGGTAGCTTCTGAACGTCGCGGCGCCAGGCTGCGCGATAAGTCAGGAGTGCCGCGGCGTCGGTCTCGGTCGCCATCTCGCCGAGCGCGGCCTGTGTCAGTTGCAGATCACCCAACGTCCGGCCGAACATGTGCCGGTTCTGCGCATGCGACAGCGCCTCGTCGAGCGCACGCCTAGCAAAACCGAGGGCCGCGGCCGCCACCGATGCGCGGAAAACGTCGAGCGTCTGCATGGCTAACTTGAATCCGGCACCCGGCGCGCCAAGGCGACGGCTTGCTGGGATTCGGCAGTTCGTGAAACGCAGCGTCGCCAGAGGATGCGGGGCGATGACGTCAATGCGACCCGCTATGCTGAAGCCCGGATCATCCGGGAAGACTACAAAGGCCGAGATGCCACGGGCGCCAGGCGCTTCCCCCGTACGTGCAAACAGAGTGTAGACGTCGGCAATGCCTCCGTTGGAGATCCAGGTCTTCTCACCGTCGAGAATATAATCGTTGCCGTCGGCGCGCGCAGTACAGGACATCGCTGCGACGTCGGAGCCCGCCTCCTTCTCCGAGAGCGCGAAGGCCGCCAGCCATTCGCCCGATCGAACCTTCGGCAACACAGCCCTGCGCAACTCAGCGGAGCCGCCGAGCGTGATCGCGCCCGATCCAAGCCCCTGCATCGCGAAGGCAAAATCGGCCAGACCGTCGGCAAAAGCGAGCGACTCACGCGACAGGCAGATGGAGCGGGAATCGATCGCCGTTGCGTCGCTGTCAGCCGCGGCGACCGCACAATCGAGTAACCCGGCCTCACCCATCGCGCGAACGAGATTGCGGCACGCACCGTCAACATCGCTGTGGTCGATCGTGTCGATCGCTCCCGACCGGACAAACCGGTCGAGCCCCTCGCCGATCGCACGGTGACGCGGCTCGAAAAAAGGCCAGTCCAGCCACTCGCGCCTGATAACCTTTGCAACCGAGTTCATCTATCGCCTCCTCCGTTCAATGGGTGGCCACTGCATCACCGCATTATTTTAAGCTTCAAGTATTTATGCATCAGACACCTTGTCAAGTCCAGGGAACTGCACCAGCGCTTGGGAGGGTCGCACCTAATCCGGACAGATCACGAGCTGAGACGCCAATTCCGAAAACGGGCGCGCGTAGTCGGCGACCGACTGAGGTTGCCGAAAGCGCAAAGTCATAATAACCGTTTTGATCCGGCAATCGTTCAGGCGCTTAGTCATCCTGAGCCGTTCGAGCGGGGCCTCAAGTTTGTATTACCGACGCCGTCAAAACCACAGCAAGAGTTATTCTTCGAGGCCGCCAAGTTTGGCGTTCGGTGCGGATTCACAATTCCAATACAGAAAATCGCGGCTCAGTTGCCGCGGTAACTTCGCCACTGACGGGATCTCCGGTTTGCTTCTGCCACCTCAACGTCCGAGCATTCACGCCCTTCGACGAAGCGTCCTGAAGATGGACGAGTTGTTGCTCATAGCGCGCCAATTCCGCCGGGTGGAGCGAGATGACATCCCCGACCGCAAGTCCCTTCCGCGCGATTGCTGGATTTGTCGGCTTTGCATTTTCGGTAAGGCACGAAAGTAAAGCATGACAAAATAACACCAATAAAAATAACACCGATAACTGGCGCCGATCTGGCGGCCCTCCCGATAGTCATATCGGGTTTGGCATGTGGTTTTAGGTCTTCGCCGCCGGTCCGTTCCGACCGGTTGGCGAAGAGCACTACCTCCAGCCTTTTTGGCGTCCTGCATCGCGGGGCGCTGATTAGAGCTTGTTGAACAGCTTTAATCGCGAGCGAGCCACGTGGCGAGTTGCATCAACCACAGCGGGCAGGATCTTATAAGGAACAACTTCGCCGGGCTGCTTCGACAGTGCCTCATCCAGGCTGCGACGCCATGCCACTCTAAGTTCGGTATTAACGTGAATGATGTTGATGCCTGCAGCGATAGCCTTCACGAAATCATCGTCGTTTGTTCCGGAGCCACCATGGAGCGTGATCAGCGATCCGGTCGTGCGCTTAATTTCCGCGATCCTTTCGATGTCCAGATGTTTCTTGGTCTTTCCCTGAACCATGCTCTGCACCATTCCGTGCATATTGCCGACCGCAGGGGCCAAGATGTCTACGCCGGTTGCCTCAACGAAGTGCTTGGCCTGCTCCGGCGTTGTCAGTCCCTTGGATAGATCGAGGCGTCATTTCGTGGATATCGGAACCGGTACCAATGTCGCCAATTTCACCTTCGATCAGGATCGAAGGGTTGATGCCCTTCAGCACTTCGATCGCCTCTTTGGTTGTCCGGATGTTTTCCTCGATCGGGAGAGCCGAAAGATCAAACACGATCGAATTGAAGCCCGCTTTTGCCGCAGCAATCGCTCCTTCAAGTGTGTGCGTGTGATCGGCATTGAGATAGAGCGGAATTCCGTCCTGGTCGCGGAAGCTCGCGACCAGCGCGAAAATCTGTTTGTCACCCAGAAAATCGCGCTCACCTTCCGAAACCCCGACGACCACCGGGACCTTCAAGTCTTGAGCCGCCGCCACAACTCCTTTCAATGTCGGCAGGTCCGACACATTGAAGTGACCAACCGCTACCTCATCCTTCTCAGCGTCTTGGTAAATCGTCAGTAGGTCTTTCATCGAAGCCTCATCCAATGCTTTTATCCCGTAAGGGGGACAGTCCCTGCCCGTTTGGCACCAGGCGTTGACCGCCGAGGTCCAACGCTCTTGATTGTCGATCGTGACGACCGACTGGAGTTTGCAGATTGGTCTGCTGGATCTTCTGGCCTCGAGCCTTGTTGACCAGTCGTCTGAAATCATTGACCGGAATCGCTCCCTCGATCAGAGTCCCTTTCAAAAGCCAAGCGGGCGTTCCGCGAACGCCATAACCGCGAGCCATCGTTTCGGCGTTGGAAACCTCTCTGACACGTAGCAGAACGGACAGATGAAATCGAACCAGTGCAGCGCCACGGCTTCGTTGACGCTCGCGGCCGTCCGATCGTCCGTCGCCTGCTGCGCCTCAGCCAGTTCTGTCATCAAAACTCCTCTTCACGGGCGGCGGCTAAGCGGGCGGCACACGGGTGTATCGGCCCTCTTCCCGGTCGGCGCTCCGGCACTGCTCTGTCGCGTGCGCTAAAACATAGCTCGCTGGGGCTTGATCGGAAGGGCTCGCGCCAATGAAAATCGTGCACAGCAATGTTGAGATGCCCGCAAGGTAGAAGGGTTCCATAGTCGAGATTATGATCTGATTGCCGTTTTTCTCACTAGCACCGTTTTTACCGTCGGCCGATCATTTCCGGTCTACTCCCGATGGGAACGTCGGTATATGCTGGGAGAATAGGATCATCCGGGTTCCGCCGACACGAATTTCAGGCGACATTGTCTTGAGTGGCCTGTTTTGCGCCTGCGAGTGCCTAAATGAGCCGGGGATGGGCCACATTCGGTTTAGTGTTACTTGCTCGGCCTCGGCGTTTGGCCGGCAACAACGAGCTTTGACGACTTTCTGACACGGACCTCTTCATCTGCGTCGGGATCGTCGCAATAGGCGCCGGCTGCCGGTAGCGGCCAATACGCGACCGTCGCCGCTAGCAGCTCAGTTTGAATTTGCGAGCGGCCTATTTCGGCCGGTACCTACCGTTGCACGACAAACTGTGTGCCACACCCGGCGGTCTACAAGATGCTTCAATCAAATGTCCCATGCGCGAATATGGCGCCAACGCAGTGCACTCCATGCCGCGCGCGGACCTCGGACGGCGTTTCTCAAAAAGAACCCGCCATTGGCGACGGGTACCAGTCTAGGGAGGTAACGCACCCGCAATGTAGTCGATTTGCGGGGGCGTTATGTGTCGAAATTCACACACGCATTGGAAAACTCTCTCTTCGAACCGCCTGGCACGAAGCGCGGCGCGGACCTTAGCGCGCACCTCATTCTTGCTACGCGCGAGCTATCGCTGGCAACGTCAATGGTCAGTAAGAATTTCTCGCGGCGGGTGAGATGACCGATACTCTTCGCAAAAGGGTGAGCAGTTCATCCGCAGTCAGCAGGCCGAAAAGAAATTAAGGGCGGCCTTGGCGTGCTTAGGTTTCCAATTCCCCGACTTATCAGAAGATGGCATCTTGCGCGTGGGGGTAAGTCAAAGCGAGAATCCGCGATGACCCACAAAACAATCACTTTGAAATTCGTCGTTCTGACGGGGTTAGGCGTTGCGCTGGGGGTGCTGATCTCGGTCGGCGCCGTCCATTTGAAAGACAACTACCTCACGATCAATCAGGCGGAAGCCAATCACTCCGTCACCGGCAGCGGCGGAACTGATGTGTTGCCAAAGTCGGACGGGCGGTTTTCGCGCGTTCACCTGTTGCTTTCCAATATGAAGTGAGCCGCGCCGTTAACCGCTTTTGATCTGTCCGCCGGGTGGTCGACCCGCGACAGGCAGCCGCGGCACTGCGATCAGGTGGAATGCCACGCCCCGGCCAACTCACCTTCGACTGATTTTCGACCACCAACATGACCCCATTGCAAAACCATCGGGACGATCGTGGCGTCCTTGATTTTCGCGGTCGGTTTCCTCATCGGTCCAGAAATCCTTTCGGGCCGCCAGCACCAGGCGGCGTGCAGATTGCGAAATTGGTTGGCGCGAAACGGGAAATTGCTTGGCCCGGCGCGGGGACTACAGCAGAAAGCCCAGCGCACGCTCGCAAGCTTCTTCGACCTTTAGAGTCAAAATATCATCGGCTCGCGTCCGACCGAGGTTCACTGCCGCGATCGGCAATCCCGCGCGGGATGCCATCAGCACGAAACGAAAGCCCGAGTAGACCATCAGCGAGGAGCCGACGATCAGCATGCCGTCCGCTTCCTTCAGATGCGCGGCGGCGGTATCGACGAAGTTGCGCGGGACGTTCTCGCCGAAGAATACGACGTCGGGCTTGAGAACGCCCTCACAATGCCGGCACGCTGGCACGTCGAACGTCGAGAAGTCGTAGGCATCAAGCTCTGCATCTCCGTCGGGCGCAGCGGCGGCGTCAAGGTCCAGCCATCGGGCGTTCAGCCGAACCAATTCGTTCTGAAGTTCTTCCCGGGCGGTCCTTTGCCCGCACCCCATGCAGCGGACAAGATCGAGGCGGCCATGGAGGTCAATCACCCTTTCGTTTCCGGCGGCCTGATGAAGCCGGTCGACGTTCTGGGTCAGGACGAGCTCAGACCTGCCCATCGCTTCCAGCCTGGCCAAGGCGCGATGGGTATCGTTGGGAAGGGCCCGACCGAAACGGCGCCAACCAACCATACTCCGCGCCCAATAGCGCCGGCGCGTCGCCTGGTCTCCCATGAACGCCTGGTATGTCACGGGTTGCTGGCGCTTCCAGTTCCCATCGGCATCACGATAGTCCGGAATGCCGGAATTGGTGCTGCAGCCGGCCCCTGTGAGGACGAACAACCGTCGATGCCGTTCGACGAAATCTTGAAGTGAATCGAAAGCACTCATGGATGTCAAATAGCCTTCAAAAGCCCAGATTGCCACCACCCAAAAAGCGCCGTACGGCAGAGCGGCCGATGTAATAGGTGAAAGCGAAAACGCGCCAAAAGCATCGCTAAACTAGTTTAAGATGCCGTCGGTCATAAAGAGAGCCTCCCAATAGCTAGGTGGATAGTCACCCCCGTATCCACACTCAGGATCTTGAGCAATGCGCAGTGGATCGGTAACAGGCAGCCACTGTAAAATCGAGGTTCTGGCATCTTGGTGGCGCGGGCGACCTCTAGTACCGTAACAAACTGATCGAGCCACGAGTTGATGTTTGCAACGTTTCCGCGCCCATGTAAAAATTCTCCAATGAGGTCGGCCTTCGGGCAACGCGTCGCTCGTTTCGCAGCGTAGGCATTCAGTTTCTGAGATCCTCAAACCTGGCCAGGACCAACCGCTGCACAACGGCAAAGACCATTGCGGCCGAAACGCCGAACAAAAGAGCACCGTTCGTTGCCTCCAACGGCCCCAGCAAACGCCACGCCGGGGTCATAAGCAGATCCCCGTAGCCCAATGTCGTGTAGTTGACCGCGGAGTGGTAGTAGGCGGTCCCGAGTTCTTGAAATTCGTCACATAGGACGAGCAAGACTGCCCACAAACCGATCTCCGCCAGATGTGCCGCGAACGCAACTGATATGACCAGTGCGATAATTCCAAGATCCTTCAAGGCGCCTGCGCCCAGGCGCCCGCGTCTTTTCTCGTGGCGAAAGAGATTTACTGTCGTACCCACAGCGAGCGCATGCACGAAAATCGTACATTCAACTGCCCCTACGCCAACTGCCAAGGGAATCAGGATCGCGAATTGATGATTTTGCATCATCTGTCCTCCACAAACATCCTGCCCTACCGCGGACCACGCTTGGTTGAATTTGGGGCCGCGATGGCTTCTCCTGCGTCGAGCGCATGCCGCGCTCCATGCTGCCAGGAAGCTCACATTCATAGCCACCGCGCTAGAAATATCCCGCGATGAGGGCGTCTACACTATAAGGCCCGGGTCCGGCCAGAATGACGCATAAAAGCAATAGCGCGTAGAGCACTTCGGGCAGGTAAAGCATGTCATCAAGAAAGTCGGCCTTGTCTATTGGCCGCCAATCTGCAATTCGCTTGATGCCGTCGGAGACCGTTGCGCCGATTGAAATTATCAACAGTCCAAGAGCCGCAGGCACAGAAAGCAGGCCAACGGCAACCGCGAGTCGCCCGAAAATTCCGCACCAGGCAGCAGCCACTGAAGAACGCTGACGTGTTGCAAACCTGCACTTCGCAGCGTCAGGATCAGCGTGGCGTGGCGCTGAGCGTCGAATAGCTTGTGGTAACCGGACAGAAGGAAGAAAAGGCCAACGGCAACACGGCTGATGGCCAGTGCGGTCTCCGGCGAGCCCAAACCGGTCAAAAGGTACCGAAGCGAGGATGGCACAATGGGCGCTATCGGAGATAGCCACGCGAATACGTACGCGGCCGAACCACCAACGACTGCGACTGCAACCATCGCGATAACCGAAACTCTGAATCTCACCCTGCTCGCCTTCATAGTCAGTGATCAGCTCCGTAGCAGGAGCATCCGATCGTCTTCCGAAGCTTCCTGAAACGATTGGAACTTAGTGTTGGAGGCCTTTTGCGCGCTGTGCCATCCAACCTTCGGAAAAGCTGGTCACACCAATGTATGAGCGGCTAGTGCTTTGAAGCTTGGTCGGGACAGTCGATCGCGGCCGTCGTTTCGAATGGCTTTCTGAGCAGATAGACCACACGACTCGCTTCAGCGTTAGCTTCCAGTCCCGCCCCTAGGCCGGCTGCGATCATGATCACCGGTGTCGCGGACCCACGGGCAGCGAGGAGCTCTCTCAGGTCAACCCTGCTCATGCCCGGCATTTCAATATCGCTGATGCCGCAGTTACATGATCCTTGCCCGGCCCCGGCCGTATAATCCTCTGCGGAAGCAAACCCGCTGGCACCGCACCCTAGCGATTGGAGCGATTTCAACAAGCGCCACATCGAAGGATTGTCATCATCGATGACCGAGATTGAGAGCTCCATTGATCACACGGGCCGTTCTCAGTCCTTGGGTAGCAGACACTTCGAGTCGGAGAGCTTTCCGAAAGCCAGATCGCCGGGCATCGTTTCCACAAGTCGATAGTAATCCCAGGGGTGTTTCGATTCCGAAGGCGTCTTGACCTGCATGATGTACATTTCATGTTCCATCAATCCATCGGGGCGGATTTTGCCGTTGGATGTAAACATGTCATCGATCTTCGTCCTATGCAGCACCGCCATGACTTTATCTGCATCAGTTGTTTTGGCGGCCTTGACCGCATTGAGATAGGTCAGCGTCGCCGAATAATAGGCAGCCTGGGTCATCGTTGGCTCGCGTTTTGTTTTCTCGAAGAAACGCTTCGCAAACGCTCGGGTCTTGTCGTTGAGATCCCAATACCAGCCCGTTGTAAGATAGAGTCCCTGGGCAGTCTGCAGCCCCAGACTATGAATGTCGGTGATGAATGCGAGCAACGCGGCGGGCTTCATCTTCCTCGTGACCCCGAACTGATTAGCGGTCTTGAGTGAGTTGGTGAAGTCTTCACCCGCGTTCGCGAGGCCCAGAACCTGCGCACCCAAATCCTGCGCCTGCAAGACAAACGAAGAAAAGTCGGGCGTGCCAAGGGGAACCCGCACAGAGCCCAGAACCTTGCCGCCATCGGCAGCCACCACATTGGCCGCCGCGTCCTGAAGCTGGGTACCGAAAGCGTAATCGGCGGTCACAAAGAACCAGGACTTTCCGCCTTGCTTCAGAATGGTCGTCGCCGTTCCATTCCCAAGCGCCGTGGTATCGTATGCATAATGCACGGAGTAAGGCGTACAATCCTTGCCGGTTAGCGACGCGCCGGCCGCGCCGATGGCGAAGAATGGGATCTTCTTCTCTTTTGCGATCGTTGCCATCGCAATGCTGACGCCGGTATTGGAACCGCCAAGTACCATGGTCAGGCCATCGCGATCGGCCCATTCGCGGAATTTATCGGCACCGAGGTCGGGCTTGTTCTGGTGGTCAGTTACGAGCAGTTCGATCTTTTTCCCAAGCACAGAACCGCCAAAATCGGCGATCGCCATTTTGGCGGCCTCGACACCCCCGGGTCCAATGATGTCGGCATAAACGCCGGACATGTCATCGATATCGCCGATCACGACTTTGTCTGCTTCGGCATCTGCAGCAGAAGCTGACAAGAAAACGCAGGCTACCAACGTGATCGCATAAAGCTTGCCCATCCTGCTCATTTTTCGGTCCTCCGTTGCCACCAGCCTGTTTTCCAGCGTCAGGCCGGTTGTTCCGCGGCAAAGCCCGAAGCGTCCGTTACACCCGGACGCCGGCGTCGCTTCCTAACGTAGTAAACCGCACTACCACCGCACGGTCGTGCCGATCGCCGTCGGCGACGCGCTCTTTTGGGCGGCTGCGCTCAAGACTACCGATGCAGTGACGACGAAAGCCACCAACCCTGGAATCGCCGCCAACCCGATCAACCTCGGATCCCGACCGTGCTTGTCGAAGTTTTTCTCCATGGACCGCGCTCCCGCTAAGGACGCTTCAAGACAACATTCTCCGGCACTCCACACTCGGACAGCCATCACCGCTCGCTTAACGCGCGATCAGCACGGGACGCATTCCGACGGGAATCCTGACCGTGGAATGCTTTTAAGAACCGAACAGCCTCGACGCTCGATACCGGCACTGAAATCGTCAAAAGAGTTGCCGGTGAGACACCGAACGGAAATTAAAAACAGGTACCCAACGGCTTCAGGGATCTCCTGAGCCGGTGATACCGGAGCCAGGACAGTTTATACCTCAGCCTTCAACCTGCCCGCTCATTACATTCCCGAACAGCTGCCAGGTCTGACCTGCAAACTTCATCAGTTGCAATTGTTCGACCGGTGCGAAATCTGTTGGGCTGGTATTGATCGCAATTCCGGGCAACAGAAGCCCCGGTGAAAAGTCCCTGAGGTTGGCGGCTTGTTTCATGACGTTCTCGCGTGTGAGATCGTCGCCGCATTGTTTCAAGACCTCCACCATGGTGCGTGTCACGCTGTATCCGTAAATATGGTTGGAGTCTTTCTTGTCGCCGTTCGGGATGTGTTTATCCATAAAGGCATTCCATGCCTTCATGTCGGCATCGTTCTTCCACTGTTCGTCGGTCGCGTCTTTCAGATAGGCAGCCGACACGATGCCCTGGGCATGATCCAATCCAGCAGGCTTCAGCACACTCCCGATGGACGCTGAGACGTTGTTGAGAAGGTGTAACGGCTTCCAACCTATTTCCGAGACTTTCTTGATGGCCTGCGCAGCAAATTTCGGCGTTGCGACATTGAAGAAGACATCAGCGCCGGTCGATCGCAATCTAACGACTTCTAAATTGACGATGGGCTCGGTGGTCTCGTAACTTTGCTCCCCGACAATCATTGTCGTCGCTTTGTTGCCAAGACCATCCTTGAGACCTTTGAGATAATCCTTTCCGTAGTCGTCGTTCTGATACAAGATCGCGATCTTGGCGTTCGGCATCTCTTTCAGGATATACTTCGCGTAAATACGAGCTTCTGTCTGATAACTTGGCTGCCAACCCATCGTCCACGGGAAGTGCTTTGGATCGTTCCACTTCGTGGCGCCGGTAGCGACGAATAGCTGCGGTACCTTTTTTTCATTCATGTAGACGTGAATGGCGGTATTTGTGGGCGTTCCCAGTGAATTAAAAATCAGCAGTACGTCGTCGTCCTCTACCAGCTTTCGAGCCTGCTCGAACGTCTTCGGCGGACTATATGCGTCGTCGTACGAAACGAAGTTGATCTTGCGACCGTTGATACCGCCCTGATCATTGATCATTTGAAAGAAAGCTGCCTCGGTCTTGCCAATCACCGCGTAGGCCGATAGCGGCCCGCTGTAAGGCATGATATTGCCAATCTTGATCTGGCTGTCGCTCGCTCCCGGCCCATACTTCTTCTGAGCGGCGGTCGCGTGCGAGACGGCGGGACCTGCAAATTTCAGCGCGCCCAGCGCAAGGCCGGCTCCAAGAAGGGTTCGCCGCTTGATGCTATAATTGAAAGGGTTGCTAGACATCATCACTCCTCCTTGGTTTTGAATACCGCCCCAAGTTCTTGTGATGCGGACCGAGCCACATTCGCTCTGTCACGTGGCGCTCCCGATTGTCAGGCCTAGCCGGCGGAAGCCGCCGTTCCGCAGACCGCAACAGGCTTTTGCTGGTTAGTTTTGACCGCTGCTAATAGTTTTGACAAACGAATATTTTAGGGGCTTGATATCGATATTATAGATACAAAATGAGATCGGCCAATGGACACGGAACTGGCCAGAACCTTTCTCACCGTTGTCACCGCGGGAAACTTTATTAGTGCCGCGGACCGACTTCATGTTAGCCAGTCGACCGTCAGTACGCGTATTCATACGCTTGAGAACCAGCTGGGTTGCATACTCTTCGTCCGCAACAAGGCCGGCACGACGCTAACTCCTGCCGGCCGGCGGTTTCAACGACATGCCGCCACGCTCGTCCGGACGATAGAGCAGGCGCGCCACGACATAGGAATTCCCGAAGGATTTAGTGGAGCGCTGGTCATTGGCGGCCGGATTGGGCTGTGGGAAGAATTCCTGGTCCAGTGGCTCCGCCTCATGAACCAGGCGAGACCAGAGATATCCATTCGCGCAGAGAGCGCGATTGAGCGAGAGCTCATGCAGGCCCTCGTCGAGGGTCGGATGGATATCGAAGTCATGTATACGCCGCAGAGTCGCCCCGGATTAAAAGTCGAGCAACTGTTCGAAGAAAACCTCATCCTGGTTTCAACGCATCCGAACGGAAAACCCGAACCACAACCCGGCTACGTATATGTAGATTGGGGACCGGAGTTTTACGCGAGGCATACTGCCTGTTTTCCCAGCTTTGGCGGACCATCATTAACCGCGAATATCGGCTGGCTGGGACTGCAGCACATATTGGAGAATGGCGGCTCTGGTTACTTTCCGAGGCGAATAGTTCAGCCTTACCTCAAGTCGAAGCGGTTGAATCTGATCGCTGGCGCGCCCGAATTTTCAATTCCCGTATATGTCGTTTATCCCATTGATTGCGATCGAGAGCTATTTGGTACCGCGCTCGAAATCATGCATCGGATCGCTAATCCGAAAGCAACAGTAAATCCGGCAATGGAGCCGCAAAGCGCGGAGCCCGAAAGGGTCGCTAGCGTTTCTCGTTTGCGCGCAGCTGGCAACGATCAGTCCGATAATCTAATCCTGCGATCAGGAAGCAGGCAGGCAGCCGAACGCGCTTTAGAGTAAAGAGCCCTATCGGACCTAACCGACTTATGGAAAGACCCCTCGCCGCCTGTTTCATCAACGATCTGGCCACGGTTCTGGCTCTAGGTATCGCCTTCGCGCCATTCACGGTCAAAAAACTTGTTTTCGCGGGCGGCTCCATCGTCGCGTTTTCGCTTCTTCCCTGGCTGACCCCGCGCTTCTTCAGGAAATATGGAAACAGATCTTCAGAGTTGGAGGCGAAATACCTGCTGCTCGGTCTGTTCGGGCTTCGCGCGCTCGCGAGCTGGGCGGATAGCGAGGCGGTATTGCCCGCTTATATCTCGCCGACACCGTTGGCAAGGACCACGTCCTGGTGCGCCGCCTGAGAACCCTGACCTTCGGCCTGCTGACGCCGTTCTATTTAATCTGCGCGGGATCGTTCGTATCGATACCCGCGCTGCTCGCAGCACCGCTCCTCTTCTTGGTATTGCTCGCCGCGAAGATGCTCACCAAGTTTGCCGGCGTCTATCCGGTGACGCGCCTCTACAAGTCGCCTCAGGGCGAAGCGATGTACACGACCCCGCTGATGTCCACAGGTCCGACCTTCGGCACGATCTCCGCGCTGTGTGGTCTCTCGCTCCACATCATCGACCGGCGCCAATACTCGATCCTCGTTGCCTGCGTGATTGGCAGCGCTGTGATTCCGATGTTGCTCGCCAACGCGCTTTATCTTCCAAAACATCTGCTGTCGAACGAAGAACGAGATGATGAGCGTGCGCATCGGTCGCGCCGACCTGGCATCATTTCGTCCCGGTGACCGAGTGCGTCTCAGCGAATTTCTTCAAAAAATATCTCGCCGCGCTATCCGTCGAGAGAATGTCCTCTCGTGTTCCGACCAGGGTCACCGCGGCTTCCGCTTCACCCTGCCAATTCAGGACCGGCGCCCCGATGGCTCTCAGTCCTGGAACATATCGCCCATCCACCGAGGCCACGCGATCTTGTCGTATCTTCGCGATCAGCTGCTCAACGCCTTTGCGGGACGGATGGAGGTCCGGCCAGTCGATCTTCAGTTCCACGGCCCTGTTGATTTCAACTTTAACGGCGTCCGCGACCAGCCGATAAGGCAGGAACGCCAGGAAAATGCGACCACTGGCGGATGTCAGCAACGGGAACGTGCTGCCCAGACCGAACGACGTCGCAATGGGACTTGCGGCGCGCTCCCATCGCACGATGGTTGCGCCGTTGTTGCCCCAAACGGTCAGAAGCGCCGTCAATTTGGTTTGAAGGCACAGTTCCTCCAAATCATCTGCCGCCCGGTTGACGAAGTCGTTTCGCGCCAGCGCAGCTATTCCGAGAGAGGCTGCGAACGGGCCGAGGTTGTATCGGCCGGAACGGCCACTCTGGATCGCAAGGCCTGCATGAACAAAGCTGGCGAGATAGCGATGGACCTTGCTCACCGGCATGCCCGCGGCACGCGCCAGATCGGTCACACCGATCGGACCAGGCGACGTCATCAGAGCGGAGAGAACCTGCATCGCCGCATCAAGAGCCTGGATCCCACCACGCGCATTTGATTCAACGCCTGTCTCTTCGTGATCGTCCATTGCGCCACCTGATCCTTTAGCTCTCCAACAGCGCGCAAAACTCCGCTGCGATGGCCGCGCCTTTCAGACGTCCGTCCGGCGTAACCGTTGCCCAGGCGCGGGTCTCATATCCCTTGGCGACTGGATGATCCTCATGTGAAAGCGTTACGGCTCCGAACCTTTCCCGCAAAATTCGTTGACTGAAACCGCCGGCCTCTGAGGAGACGCTGGAAGCCGCAGTCGAACCAGCAAAAGTAATTGGGGTAAAAAACGATTCCCGTTTCGTCACAATCGCCCCATTCGACCGTGACCACGCCTGCCTCTGACATCGATGGTCTCTAAGTAATTACTTTAGCATATGAGACAATCAATTGCACAATGTGCAACACCTAGCGCCAACAAAACGGTCGGATCGAGCGCCTTGATCGAGACCTTGGGACGGTCGGCTGCGCCAGCTCAGCCCGCTTTCGGAGCATTACCACAGACGCTAAATCGCAAGAATATAGATCAATGATAACAATGACCTGCCTCGATTTTCGGCACATTTCCGCCAGGGGGCAGACACCTACGGTCGACCCGCAATTTCGTTGCATATAACGCAATTAATATTATTCTGCGCAAATTCAAAGTGAGGAGATCGCGATGCGAATAGCGGTGCTCGGGGGCGGCCCGGCGGGCCTATATTTTTCGGCTCTTTGGAAGACGCGGCATCCTCGCGACCACGTCACGGTGTTTGAACAGAACCCGAAGGGTTCGACTTTCGGGTTCGGCGTCGTCTTCTCGGACCACGCCATGGACTTCCTGCGGAGCTATGACGCGTCAACGGCGGACCTCATTGCGCACCAGATGGAAACCTGGTCGAACATGACCCTCGTCCATCGCGGTGAGCGGGTGACCATCGACGGTGTCGGCTTCTCTGCGATCGGCCGGCTGGCGCTTCTGACCCTGTTCGGGAGTCTGGCCGAAGCGGCGGGAGCCGAGCTTCGCTTCTCGGAACAGATTCAGTCCGTCGCAACTTTGCGCGGCTACGATCTCATCGTGGCGGCCGACGGTGTCAATTCGCTGATCCGACGTTCGTACGAAGGCGATTTTGGGACCTCGCTCTCTTATCTCGACGAAAAGTTTGCCTGGTTCGGGACCACGAAGCCATTCAATACGCTCACTCAGACATTTATCAAAAATCAATTCGGTACGTTCAACGCGCATCACTATCGTTATGCGCCGGACATGAGTACGTTCATCGTCGAATGCGATCGTGATACCTGGCTCAAAGGGGAGTTCGATCGCCTTGACGACGACAGCTCGCGTGCGCGTTGTGAGGAAATCTTCTCCGAAACGCTCGACGGCCACCCGCTGATCGCGAACAAGTCCCAGTGGCGTAACTTTCCCTGGTTATGGAACGAGCGCTGGTCGCATCGCAACATGGTCCTGCTTGGCGATGCTCTTCATACCGCTCACTACTCGATCGGGTCGGGAACGCGGCTTGCCCTGGAAGATGTGCTGGCGCTGGTGAGCGCCCTTGAATCTAACCCGGATGATCTCGGCGCAGCCTTCGCAGATTATGAAACCAGCCATCGCCCGGCGGTCGAGAAGCTCGTCAAAGCTGCCAAGAAAAGCGCTGCCTGGTATGCGGATTTTCCCTCGCATATGCGGCTTGCGCCGTTTGATATGGCTTTCAGCTACATCACGCGATCGGGCCGCGTCGATCTGGAGCGGCTTAGAACCATGTCGCCAGGTTTTATGGCGAGTTACGAATCCAGGACGCACACCGCAGACGCTTGAGAGGAATCCCAATGTCTTCCTTATCCGCCGCGGCACCAGGCATCAATCATCGCTGTCTCGAAGCGGCCGCTGAAATCGGTTTCACGGTCCCGGAGCGCTACAACGCCTCAGAGCTGCTGTTCGACAATCTCGATCGGGGACGAGGAACGCATTTGGCGATCACAGGTCCCGGCGGGAGCCGGACTTATGGGGAACTCTGCGGCGATGCTGCACGATACGGCCTCGCACTGCGAAATCTCGGGCTGACCAGAGGCGACCGTGTCCTGTTCTTTCTCGATGATACGCCGACCTATCCGGCGGCTTTCTTTGGCGCGCTGCGTGCCGGTTTGGTTCCGGTTCTTATCAACACGCTCACATCGTCGGATTTACTCAACTTCTACCTCAAGGACTCTGCCGCGCAGGTTGCGATTGTCGATGTTGCGTTCGCTGAGCGATTCGACGACCATGCCTGTCTCGACAGCAACCTTCGCTGTATCATCTTCACAAATGGGGTTACGCCAGGCGCCACCCCTGTGCGGGCAATGTCGGAAGCCGAGTTCACTGAACGCCGTTCCAACGATTTGCCGGCGGCCGATACGCACCGTGACGATATGGCTTTCTGGCAATATTCCTCCGGGTCGACCGGCCGCCCGAAGGGCATCGTTCACCTTCAGCATGACATGGCCTATACGGCGACGTCGTTTGCCAGGCACATTCTGCAGATCCGGCCGGACGACGTCTGTTTGTCGGTTCCGAAGATCTTCTTTGCCTACGGCCTTGGCAATTCCCTGACCTTTCCGTTCTCGGTCGGCGCGACGAGCGTGCTATTAGCTGGGCAGCCGAAGCCCGGGCCGATATTTCAGGCCATCTCGCAATACCGACCGACGTTATTCTTCGGATTGCCCACTCTATACACTACCCTGGCCAAGGCACCTGAAGCTCAGATTGCAGATCTGTCGAGCTTGCGGCTGTGCCTGTCAGCAGCCGAAGTTCTCTCCAACGAAGTTGCCGAACAGTGGCGTCAGGTCTCCGGGCAGGACATCATCGAAGGCCTAGGCTCAACCGAGGTTCTCCATATCTATCTTTCCAACACCCCTGCCAATCGAAAGCCCGGGGCCGCCGGCCGGCGGGTCCCTGGATATCAGATCAAACTGGTGGACCGGAACGGTCAGGAAGTCGGCGACGGCGAAGAGGGAGTCCTCTGGGTACGTGGGGACTCGAGCGCTCCCTGCTACTGGGACCGTCCAGACAAGACGGCAGAGACGATGCGCGCGGATGGATGGATCTATACCGGCGATCGAATGAGGCGGGACGCCGACGGCTATTACTTCTTCCTCGGCCGCGCCGATGATCTCGTCAAAATATCCGGCCAATGGGTCTATCCGCTGGAAGTCGAACTCTGCCTGGCCGATCACCCCCTTGTGCGAGAATGCGCCGTGATCGCGATCGAACTCCCGGACCGCCGCATGACGTTGAAAGCATTTGTCGTGCTGAACCGCCGCGGGCCAGCGGAAGAAGCTACCACCAGGACTCTGCAGGATCACGTTAAGCAAATGCTGCTGCCCTACAAATATCCTCGCATCGTCGAGTTTCGCGATGAACTTCCCAAAACTGGGACCGGAAAGATTGATCGGCAAGCACTGGTCCGAACTCCGATTGCCACGACAGCCTGACATTCAGGAGAAGTGCGATGGAGCATACTGCAATCAGAAACACCTGAACGCCGGGCATTCTACGAAAAGATCGACGGAGAATCCCTCAGCGCTGTGGAATAATATGGCCGCGTTCATCACGCCGGAACCGTGTAGCGGCTGCCACTTCGAATTCGATCCGCCTCTGCATTCGCCAGTCGATTTTCAACGGCCCGAAATGTTCAAGAACACGCGAACTCGTCAGCACATCCGACGCTTCCAGCGACATGATATCCGCAGCGGTCAGCCCACGATCGAGATCGGTCACGAGGCGGTTCGCCTGACGCAGCCGCATGCGGTCGAGCGCGTTGCGGATCGAGCGGGCATTCGAAAATAGCGGCTGGCTCTTGCGCAGGCTGATGTACCGGACAAAGGCGTCTCGCGCGTCAGGGGTAAACTTGTAGTTCATGTCGCGCAGCATCAGTTCGGCGATCGCCAGCAATTCATCGTCGGCATAATCCGGAAAATCGACGTGGTGCGCGATCCGGGACCGGAAGCCAGGGTTGCTGGCGAAGAACTTGTCCATCCGATCGCCGTAGCCGGCGAGGATCACTACCAGATCCTCGCGCTGCAATTCCATCACCTGCAGCAAAATCTCGATCGCCTCCTGGCCATAGTCGCGCTCGTTATCCGGTCGATGCAGGTAATAGGCTTCATCGATAAACAGCACACCACCCATCGCTTTCTTCAGGATCTCCTTGGTCTTCGGCGCGGTGTGGCCGATATATTGTCCCACCAGTTCATCGCGGGTGACCGATATGACCTGCCCGCGCCGCACAAAGCCGAGTTTGTGGAGGATGCTGGCAATTCGCAACGCTACCGTGGTCTTGCCAGTGCCCGGATTTCCGGTGAATGACATGTGCAATGTCGGCACATCCGACGTCAGGCTTAGCCGCTTGCGGATACGCTCGATCAGCAGCAGCGAAGCGATCTCGCGAATTCGCGTCTTGACCGGTTTGAGGCCGATCAGTTCACGGTCCAGCTGATCGAGCACCTCCCCTATGCCGACCTCGTTGAATTCGCGGCGCAGATCGACGCGTTCCACCGATTGGGGCTCACTCGCATCCCACGCCGTAGCCGGCGCACTCGCTTGCGAATTCATTTGCCACCGTAACGCGAGCCTTCGGGACGATCGACGGCATAGGATTTCGTGGTGTAGCGGATGTTGCGGCCATCGACCTCGTGTCGCTCGAGCCGGAAGCCGGGCTCGTCTTTGGGCCGGTTGACGATGAACGATAACCGCAGCAACTCCCAGCCATGGCTGAAGTCGAATGCCGACAACCGGATGTACCGGTCGCCGTAAACCTTGCGGCATTCGTTGAGTTCCATCACTACGCCCGCCGCGTCGCGCAGATCGAACATCGGCAGTCCCCACATCTCCCAGAAGCTGTTTCGAGGATGCGGGTCGTCAGTGAATTCGATATTCACTGCCCACCCCTTCTCCAGACAATATTGAACCTGGCGGGAAATCTGCTCGTCGGTGAGATCGGGCAGGAATGAAAAACAACCCTGGGTGACGCGCATGATCCGGCTCCTTACATCGATACACTGGCGGTGGGGGCATAGTCGGGCATGTCGGTGGAATTCGTAGTTGAAGGTGACGTTCTTCCAGACCTCCAACGCCGATTTCAGCGGGGTGCAGGTCTGGGCCGCTCTGGCGAGAATCTCCGGGCCTTCATGCAGATAGTCGCGCCCCTCGTTGCGGGCGAGGATCATCGCTTCCAGCGCCACGCGATTAGCCGTCGCGCCAGCCTGAATGCCCATGGGGTGCCCGATGGTGCCGCCGCCGAACTGCAGCACCACGTCTTCACCCAGATGGTCGAGCAGTTGATGCATCTGGCCGGCGTGGATGCCGCCCGAGGCCACCGGCATCAGCTTGTTGAGGCTGGCCCAGTTCTGATCGAAGAACACGCCATGTTCGAGTTTTGCCGAATTGAAATCCTCGCGGCAGATGTCATAGTAACCGCGTGTCGTCGCCGGATCGCCTTCGAGCTTGCCGACAACCGTTCCGGCATGAATGTGATCGACGCCGGCGAGCCGCATCCACTTCGCGATCACCCGGAACGATACGCCATGGTTTCGTTGCCGCGTGTAGGTCGAATGTCCCGCCCGATGCAGATGCAGGATCATATCGTTGCGACGCGCCCATTTCGCCATCGACTGGATCGCGGTGTAGCCGATCACGAGATCAATCATGATGATGACGGAGCCGAGTTCCTTGGCAAACTCCGCACGCTCGTACATGTCTTCCATGGTACCAGCGGTGACGTTGAGATAGGTGCCTTTGATCTCGCCGGACGCCGCCTGCGCCTTGTTGACCGCTTCCATGCAATAGAGAAAACGCTCGCGCCAATGCATGAACGGCTGCGAGTTGATGTTCTCATCGTCCTTGGTGAAGTCGAGGCCGCCCTTTAGGGCCTCATAGACCACGCGCCCATAATTGCGGCCGGAAAGCCCGAGCTTCGGCTTCACGGTTGCGCCGAGTAGCGGACGACCGAACTTGTCCATGCGTTCGCGCTCGACCACGATACCAGTCGCCGGCCCCTGAAACGTCTTCACATAAGCTACCGGCAGCCGCATATCTTCGAGCCGCAGCGCCTTCAGCGGCTTGAAACCGAACACGTTGCCGATGATCGAAGCCGAAAGATTGGCGATCGATCCGTTCTCGAACAGATCCAGATCGTAGGCGATATAGGCGAAATACTGCCCCGGAGAATTCGGCACTGGATCGACGCGATAGCACTTGGCGCGATATTTCTCCGCCGCCGTGAGACGATCTGTCCATACCACCGTCCAGGTCGCGGTCGAAGACTCACCGGCCACCGCCGCCGAGGCCTCAATCGGATCGACGCCGTCCTGCGGCGTCACCCGGAACAGCGCGATGATGTCGGTGTCCTTGGGCTCGTAATCGGGTTCCCAATAGCCCATCTTCTTGTATTCCATGACGCCGGATTTGTAGCGGTCCTTGCCGCGGATGGTCATCGATTGGTCGTTCATGGCATTCTCCTTGTGCTGGCGGCGGAGGCGATCGAGGGATGTTCAGTCATTCGGCAGCCGTGGCCATGTTGCCGATACGTGGGTCGAGCGATCCACTGCGATAGCGTTTGGCCATTTCAGCCAGTGGGATCACCTTGATCGCAGCGGCATTGCCCGCCGTGCCAAACTGCTCGAAACGTTCACGACAGAGATCGCGCATGGCATCCATCGCGGGCTTGAGGAATTTGCGCGGATCGAATTCGCCCTTGAGCTGCGATGCAACTTTCCTGAACGTCGCGGTCATCGCCAGCCGGCAATCGGTGTCGATATTGACCTTGCGGACGCCATGCCTGATGCCGCGCACGATTTCCTCGACCGGCACGCCCCAGGTCTGCGGCATCTCGCCGCCGAATTGATTGAAGGCGTCCTGCAGCGGCTGCGGCACCGAGGACGATCCATGCATCACAAGATGCGTATTTGGCAGCCGTCGGTGGATTTCCTCCACGACCTTCATTGTGAGGATGTCGCCGTCAGGTTTGCGCGAAAACTTGTAGGCCCCGTGCGAGGTTCCCATCGCGATCGCCAATGCGTCGACCTTGGTGGCGCGCACGAAATCGACCGCTTGGTCCGGATCGGTCAGCAATTGATCCTGACTGACCTTGCCTTCGACGCCATGGCCGTCCTCCTGTTCGCCGCCGCCGTGCTCGAGCGAGCCGAGCACCCCCAATTCGCCTTCCACCGAGGCACCGATCCAGTGTGCCATCTCGACCACCCGGCGGGTGATATCGACATTGTAGTCATAATTTGCCGCGGTCCTTGCGTCGGCCTTCAGCGAGCCATCCATCATGACCGAGGTGAAGCCGTGCTTGATCGCCGTGGCGCAGGTTGCTTCCTCATTGCCATGGTCCTGATGCAGACAAAGTGGTATCTGCGGATACATTTCCTCAAGCGCGTCGATCATCCTGGAGAGCATGATGTCGTTGGCATAGGAGCGCGCACCGCGCGAGGCCTGGATGATGACGGGCGCATCGACCGCGGCCGCCGCGTCCATGATCGCCAGTCCCTGTTCCATATTGTTGATATTGAATGCCGGAACGCCATAGCCGCGCTCGGCGGCGTGATCCAGCAATTGCCTCAGCGTGATGCGTGCCATCGAAACCTCCGCGCCATTCCTCGCGTGTAAATCGTCATGCGTAAGTCGCCGTCATGCGCGACCGCGCGATGCAGCGCAGGGCCGCGGCCACGACGGCCTCCGCGGTGACGCCGAATTCGCGATAAAGTTTCTCTGCCGGGGCGGAAGCACCAAAGCCCGTCATCCCGACGAACTCGCCGGCGTCGCCAAGCCAGCGCATCCAATCGCCCTCGATCGCGGCTTCCACGCCTATCCTGGGAGCGTTGCCGAGGACTTCGGCCCGATATGCCTGCGGTTGCTGGCGAAACAGATCGAAGCACGGCGCCGAGACAACGGCGGCGCGGACGCCGTCCCGGGCGAGGTGCTTCGCCGCTCCAAGGGCGAGCGACACCTCGGAGCCGGTTGCGATCAGAGTGACATCGCGTCCGCCTTCCGGCTCAATGACGACGTAAGCGCCTAAGGCAACCAGGTTGGCGTTGCCGATATTCTCACGGAATGCCGGAAGGGCCTGTCGCGACAGGCACAGCACCGAAGGGCTGGCCTGCGCCTGGAGCGCGCAATCCCAGGCCTCCGCGGTCTCGACGGCGTCGCCAGGACGGAACACCAGCAGGTTGGGAATGGCGCGCAGCGATGCGAGATGCTCGACCGGTTGATGGGTCGGACCATCTTCGCCCAGACCGATGGAATCGTGCGACATCACATGGATGACCCGGATCCGCATTAGCGCCGCCAGCCTGATCGCCGGGCGGCTATAGTCGGCGAAGGTAAGAAATGTGCCGCCGTAAGGGATAAAACCGCCGTGCAACGCGACGCCGTTCATCGCTGCGGCCATGGCGTGTTCGCGCACCCCATAGTGAACATATCTGCCATCCAGGAAATCGGGCCGTATCGGCTGATGTGTCCTGGCGCGGGTAAGATTGGAGTGGGTCAGGTCGGCCGAGCCACCGAGCAAATTCGGCAGCGCTTCCGCAATCGTATCGATCACCAGTTGCGATGCCTGCCGGCTGGCAATATTCGGCCTTTCTGCACCAAACCGATGACGAAGTTGATCCATCACCTCTGCGTATTCGCAGGGCAATTTTCGATTAAGAGCATCATGAAACGGTGAGCGACGGGTGGAATTGAAACGCCGGGTGCGCTCGATCCAGTTTCGGCGGGCGATCTGCCCCCGCGCACCAATCTCGCACCATCGCGCGATGATGGATTCCGGAATTGCGAACGGCTGGTGCGGCCAGTCCAACGCGGCGCGTGTCTTGGCGATCTCGTCAGCGCCAAGCGGCGCACCGTGCGCTTTCTCAGTGCCCTGCCGGTTCGGCGCGCCGAATCCGATGATGGTGCGGCAGGCGATCAGTGATGGACGGTCGTTTTTACGCGCATGTTCGATCGCCGCCGCGATTGCTTCGGGATCGTGCCCGTCAATACGGCTTGCCGACCAGCCCGAGGCCTTGAACCGCGCAACCTGGTCATCCGAACACGACAGCGATGTCGCGCCGTCGATCGAAATCTGATTGTCGTCGAACAACACGACCAGTTTGCTGAGCCGCAGATGCCCGGCCAGTGAAATCGCCTCGTGGCTAAGTCCCTCCATCAAGCAGCCGTCGCCGGCAATCACGTAAGTATAGTGATCGACAAAATCGTCTCCGAAGCGCGCATTCAACAAACGTTCGGCCAAAGCCATGCCGACTGCGGTTGCAATGCCCTGCCCCAGAGGTCCGGTCGTGGTCTCGACGCCCGGCGTATGGCCATATTCGGGATGCCCGGGTGTTTTCGATCCCCATTGCCTGAAGGCCCTGAGTTCGTCCGACGTCATGCCCTCGTAACCGGTAAGGTACAGCAGCGCGTATAACAGCATCGAGCCATGGCCGGCCGACAGCACGAACCGGTCTCGGTCCGGCCACGCTGGATCAGCTGCATCGAACTTGAGAAAGCGTGAAAACAGCACGGTCGCGACATCAGCCATGCCCATCGGCATTCCCGGATGTCCTGACTTGGCCTTCTCTACCGCGTCGATGGAGAGAAAGCGGATCGCATTGGCCATCTGCGCATGCGAAACATCGGGACGGCTGGCGACAGAAAGGGCATGGATGGTCATACGTTGCGCCTCTTGCGTTCCATGAGTTGGAGGATCAGCGGGGTGAGGATGAGTTGCATCGCGAGGTCGAGCTTCGACCCGTGAATCACGATCGAATTGGCGCGCGACATGAAGCTGTGTGGAATCATCGACAGCAGATAGGGAAAATCGATGCCACGCGGATTTCTAAGCCGGATCACCACCATCGATTCATCCGGTGTCGGGATCCAGCGCGCGATGAACGGATTCGATGTATCGACCGTCGGTACGCGCTGGAAATTGATGTCAGTCTCGGCAAATTGCGGGCAGATATAGTTCACGTAATCCGGCATCCGCCGCAGAATGGTGTCGGTCACTGCCTCGGCGGTATAACCGCGGTCGCTGCGGTCGCGATGAAGCTTCTGGATCCACTCCAGATTGATGACCGGCACGACACCGATCTTGAGATCGGCATATCGCGCGATATTGACCTTGTCGGTGACGACAGCGCCATGCAGGCCTTCGTAGAATAACAGGTCGGACTTCTCCGGCAGCGGGCCCCATTCAGTGAAGGTGCCGGGTTCGGCGCCGTAAAGCTTGGCTTCGTCGTCATCGTGGACGTAGTGCCGGGTGGTACCGGTGCCGGATTCGCCGTAGTCGCGAAACGCCTTTTCCAGTTCCTCGAAAAGATTGGTTTCGGGACTGAAATGGCTGAAATGCTTGTTCCCGCGCTCGGCTTCCTCCGCCATTTTGGTACGCATTTCGAAGCGGTTGTAGCGATGAAACGCGTCGCCCTCGATGTAGGCCGCGGATACTTTCTCGCGCCGGAAGATATTCTCGAAGGTCCGCTTCACGGACGTCGTTCCGGCACCCGAAGAACCCGTGATCGATATGATGGGATGACTGCGCGACATGTGTGCCTCAGAGAAACAGGCCACGCCGCGCGAACAGCGGGGCGTCGCTGTTGTCGAACATCGGCTCGATACCTTCGTGGATGGCGACAACGTCGCGAACGCCGCGCACCGAACCCATGATCAACGGCACCCGCTGGTGCGGCGTCTTGGCTCCAAGTTCCAGGATTCGCCGGCGTCCTGTCGTCGCCGCACCGCCTGCCCACTCCATCACCAGCGCCATCGGATGCGCTTCGTACAGAAGGCGAAGCCGTCCTTCGCGATATCCCGCGCGGGCATCCGCCGGGTAAAGGAACACACCGCCACGCACCAGGATGCGAAGGGACTCCGCGACCAGCGAACCGATCCAGCGCATATTGAAATCCGTGCCGCGGTCGCCGTTGCTGCCCGCGAGACACGCGTCGATGTAAGCCCGCACCGGGCCGTACCAGTGCCTTTGATTGGAGGCGTTGATCGCGAATTCCGGCGTATCGGGCGCGATCCGAACGCCGCTTGCGAGCAACATAAATTCCCGGGCGCGCCGGTCGAGAATTAAGATGTCGACGCGGGCATTCAGCGCCAGCACAAGCGTGGTTTGCGGACCGTAAACGATGAAACCGGCGGCGCACTGCGCGATGCCGGGTTCGAAAAAGGTCGACAGGATGTCATTGCCGCGGGGCCTGATCGAAAAGATGGTCCCGACCGAGATGTTATTTTCCAGGTTGGCCGACCCATCGAGCGGATCGATCGCAACGCAGAGCGGCGCGTGGGGATCGAGGGTTTCAGGAAGCGCCGCTTCCTCGGAGAGAACCGCGGCGACGGGCGCATGACGTAACGCACTGCGCATGAGTTTGTCGGCGACGACATCCATCTCCTTCTGCCGATCGCCATCGGGATTGGTATCGCCGTTCTGTCCGAACACGCCAGCCAGCGGTCCATCTGCGATAAGTGCAGAAAGATCAATCGACGCGGCGGCCATGGCCGCGATCGTTTCAGCGACGGCGGACGGCGTTTGCGATGCCGACTGATCGAGATGCGAACGCAAGCTGATACGCTCCTCCATGACCGTCTCCCCGCGTCCTCTTCGGAACGCTCCAATTGTGCGTTCGCCGGTCGGCAATCCGCGCCCTCATGGAAGCGCAGATTGCCGGATTAGTGAAATTTTGTTATCTTTTGCTAGAGCAAAGTTTTTCTTATGTGAGGCAGGCCATGACGGGACGGTTTTTGCGGGAGTTGACCATCCGGCAGTTGCGGGCGCTCGCCGCCGTTCACAAGCACCGGTCGGTCACCGCCGCGGCGAAGCAACTGCATCTGACGCAGCCTGCGGTCACGCTCCAACTTCGAAACTTGCAGGCCCTGGCAGGCCTGCCTTTAATCCAACGCAGCAACGACGGCATGCTGTTGACGGATGCGGGCCACGAAGTGCTTGCGCTCACCGAACGCATCGAGGCTGCCATCCAGTCCTGCGATATGTCGCTCGATATGATCACAGGAAAAACCGCCGGGCGCGTTTCGATCGGCGCCGTCAGCACCGCCAAATATTTCGTGCCGTTCGCGATTTCGGGATTCTCGAAAGTATATCCCAACATCGACGTCACGCTCTCGATCGGAAACCGCCAGGAAATCGGCACCGCGCTACGTGGCTACGACCTGGATATCGCCATTATGGGCCGGCCGCCGGTTGATATTCCCATGAACGTGCACCTGATTGGCGATCATCCCCACGTCATTATTGCGCCGACGTCCCATCCCCTGGCGCGAAAGCCTCGCCTGGTACTGGCCGACCTTGCCAACGAGACTTTCCTCACGCGCGAACCCGGATCGGGCACGCGCGGCTTGATGGAGCAATTATTCGAACAGGCCAAAATAAGCCCCAAGATCGGTATGGCGATGAGCAGCAATGAAACCATCAAGCAGGCTGTGATCGCCGGGCTTGGAATTGCGTTCATTTCCGCGCACACGGTGGCAACCGAACTGGATGAACGACGGTTGGTGACGCTTGCTGCCGATGGCCTTCCCATAATCCGGCAGTGGTTCGTACTCGCCCGCAAAGACAAGGTCCTGCTGCCGCCAGCGCAGGCGATGATCGACTTTCTAAGCGCCAAAGGCGCGCAGTTCCTGCCGCGCACTCACGGCCGGCTTCGCCTTACCAGGTCATCGGTTCGAGTTAAGCGCCGATGACGAGCGGTTTTTCTTGATCTGGCGCCGTAAACGACGGCTTCGCCGGCGGTAATGACCACCGGCGAGCTGACGTGAGCGCTTGAGCCAAGCGGCGCTGATCAGGCCGCTTTGGACTTGGATTTCGCCACGTGGGCGGCGATCGCATCCATCAGCGCCGGCGACAGGCAATCGTAGGGCTCAAGCCCGAGCTCCTTGAGGCGTGACCTGATCCCGCTCATCTCGGACGGGTTGACGCCGGACTCGATCACCGAGGATACGAACGCCGCAAATCCCGGAGCGGCCGAGCCGCTTTCGGCGAAGAGTTCGGGATGGATGAAGTCGAGGCCATAGAACGGATGGTCCTTGTTCTCGATCCGGCCGAACATATGGGTGCCGCAAACCTTGCAGGCGTGCCGCTGGATCGTCTTCGAGGCGTCGATGATGTGAAGCTTGTCGCCGTTCTCCAGAACCGTCACGTTGTCGCGCGGAACCACGGCCACCACCGAGAAGATCGCGCCGTCGGGCTTCCAGCACTGGGTACAGCCGCAGGCGTGATTGTGGGCGACGTCGCCCTTGACACCGACCTTGACCGGCTTGTCCTTGCATTTGCAGATCAGCGTGCCGCCGGCAAAATTGCCTGAACCTTTCTCCACTCCGTTATCAAGCGATGGATGGATGTGAACGGTCATTGGCCTATCCTCCTTGTGTTTGACGCTTTGCTTTAGACTTTTAGAACACGACGACCGAACGGATCGACTTGCCCTCGTGCATCAGATCGAATCCCTTGTTGATGTCCTCGAGCTTGAGGACATGGGTAATCATCGGGTCGATCTCGATCTTGCCGTTCATGTACCAGTCGACGATTTTCGGCACGTCGGTCCGCCCCGCGCGCCGCCGAACGCCGAGCCCTTCCAGACCCGGCCGGTGACGAGCTGGAACGGCCGGGTGGCAATCTCCTTGCCGGCTTCCGCCACGCCGATCACGACCGATACGCCCCAGCCGCGATGGCAGGCTTCCAGCGCCTGTCGCATCACGGTGGTATTGCCGGTGCAGTCGAAGGTGAAATCCGCCCCGCCATCGGTCAATCCGACCAGATGCTGGACGATATCGCCATCGACCTTTTTGGGGTTGACGAAATGGGTCATGCCGAAGCGGCGGCCCCATTCCTCCTTGGAATCATTGAGGTCGACACCGATGATCTTGTCGGCCCCTACCATCCGTGCGCCCTGGATGACGTTGAGCCCGATGCCGCCAAGCCCGAACACCATGACATTGGCGCCCGGCGTTACCTTGGCGGTGTTGACCACCGCGCCGACGCCGGTGGTCACACCGCAGCCGATGTAGCAGCTCTTGTCGAACGGCGCGTCCTCGCGAATCTTGGCCACCGCGATCTCCGGCAGCACGGTGAAGTTCGAAAACGTCGAGCAGCCCATGTAGTGGAAGATGGTCTGGCCCTTATGGCTGAAGCGCGAGGTGCCGTCGGGCATCACCCCCTTGCCCTGCGTCGCGCGGATTTGGGTGCACAAATTTGTCTTTTGGCTGAGACAGCTTTTGCACTGGCGGCATTCGGGCGTGTAGAGCGGGATCACATGGTCGCCCGGCTTCACCGAGGTGACGCCCGGTCCGACCTCACGGACGATACCGGCACCTTCGTGTCCGAGAATCGACGGGAAAATTCCCTCGCTGTCGAAGCCGTCGAGCGTATAGGCATCGGTATGGCAAATTCCCGTCGCCTTGATCTCAACCAGGACCTCGCCGGCTTTGGGGCCCTCCAGATCCAACTCGACGATCTCAAGTGGTTTCTTGGCCTCGAACGCAACAGCGGCACGTGTTTTCATCTCAAACTCCTGCTGTCCTCTTCAATACTGCGAAACGTGTCATTCGAGACTTTCCCACAAAGTGTCATTTGATCCCCGTGCAACTGGCCTCGGCCTGTTTGGCGGCCTCCGGCTTGTCTTCATGCTTGGGAGGACGGCCACCTGGAATGGCATCGTTGGCGCGCGCGCGCAGATACACGTAGATATCGTCGAGGTAGCACATCACATTCAGATTGGTCGCGAACGCCGGCATGACCTTGTCGTTGGCGGCGTTAACGTCCTTGCGGCCATTGGTGACGATGTTGTTGAAGTCGACGTAGCTCAGCGTCTTCAGCGAATTAGCCAGTGCGGGCGCATAGCTCGATCCCTCGCCATTGGGGCCATGACAGACATGGCAGTCCGAATGATAGCGGCGATAGCCCGAGAAGGTGTACCAGTCGACGGTGCCGTCCGCACTGACCTTGTAGGTCGGGTTGCCGTCCTTGTCGGCATATTTGCCGTTGTCGGATGAAGCGACCGCGGGATCTCCCGAGCCGTCCGCCCGCGCGGATGCGCCGCCAAGGCCAACCGCCAGGATAACCACCAGAATAACGAACACGAATTTCCAATGCTTGATGCTCACGTAGCCTTCCCTTTTGCAACTTTCCTTAGGCAACTTGCGAAGTTGGGTCAGAACAGAATTGGCGCGCAGCAGGACAGCGGCGCGCCGATCCAGAATCATCTCTCCGTGCGCGGCCTATTCGCTCGGCAGAGCGAAGACCGTCAACGTTCCACCCAACGACGTATAGGACGCCAGACCCGCATAGCCGCCGACCGCGCCGAGACCGGCGGTATCGACGGTCTTGTCCTTGGTCGGCAATTTGCCCTGGTCGACGGCGCCATGCCAGGCGGCGGCGTTCTCGGGCTGCAGCAGACCGGCAGCCAGACCGATGCCGGCCCAACCGCCGACACCCGACAGCACGGCGACGTATTGCTTGCCGCCGTGTTCATAGGTCATGACGTTGCCGATGATGCCGGACGGGGTCTTGAACTTGTAGAGTTCCTTGCCCGTCTTGGCATCGACCGCCTTCAGGTAGCCTTCGAGCGTGCCATAGAACACAACCCCGCCCGCCGTGGCCAACGCGCCACCCCAGGCCGAGAACTGCTCCTTGTTGGACCACACGATCTTGCCGGTCTTGCCGTCCCAGGCAATGAAGTTGCCCATGTTGGTATCGCCCTTGGGCGGATACATCGCCACCGCGGCACCGACATAGGCCTGACCGGCCGTGTAGGCGACCTTGTACGGCTCATAGTCCATGCAGACATGGTTGGTCGGCACATAGAACAGCTGGGTCTCCGGGCTGTAGGCCGCAGGCTGCTCGTCCTTGGTGCCCAGCGCCGCCGGGCAGATGCCCTTCGAGTTGTGGTCTTCGCCGTTGTGCTGCGTCGAATAGGCATCGACCACCAGCGGCCGGCCGTAGGTCTTGGACGACTTGTCCATGTCGACCTTGGTGGCCCAGTTCACCACCGGATCGAACTTTTCTGCGACCAGCAGTTCGCCGGTGGCCCGATCCAGCGTGTAGCCGAAGCCGTTACGGTCAAAATGGGTGAGCAGCTTGCGCGGTTGGCCGCCAATGGTCTGATCGGTCAGGATCATCTCGTTGACGCCGTCGTAGTCCCACTCGTCGTGCGGCGTCATCTGGTAGATCCACTTGACTTTGCCGGTATCGAGGTCGCGTGCCCAGATCGACATCGACCACTTGTTATCGCCGGGGCGTTGCACCGGGTTCCAGGTCGAGGGGTTGCCCGAGCCGTAATAGACCAGGTTCAATGCGGGATCGTAGGAATACCAGCCCCAGGTGCCGCCGCCGCCGATCTTCCACTGGTCGCCTTCCCAGGTCGATGTCGACGAGTTGGGCCCGACCGGCTTGCCGAGTGACGTCGTCTTGACCGGATCGATCAGCGTGTCGGAGTCCGGGCCTTCCGAGTAGCCGCGCCACGCCAGCTTGCCGTCCTTGATGTTGTAGGCGCTGACCCAGCCGCGAACGCCGAATTCGCCGCCGGAAACCCCGATCAGGACTTTGTCCTTGTACACGAACGGCGCATCGGTGCCGGACTGGCCCTTGCCCGCTTCGCCGTCCATCACCGACCAGATTTTTGCGCCGGTCTTGGCGTCGAGCGCGACCAGCGTGGTATCGGCCTGGTGCAGGAAGATCTTGCCATCCGCATAGGCGACGCCACGGTTGACCGTGTCGCAGCACATGATCGGAATCACGTTGGGATCCTGCCGCGGCTCGTATTTCCAGATGATCTTGCCTTCGTGATTGAGGTCAAGCGCATAGACCGTATTTGGAAACGGTGTATGCACGTACATGGTATCGCCGATCACCAGCGGCCCGCCTTCATGGCCGCGCAGCACGCCGGTCGAGAACGTCCAGGCGACCTGCAACTTCTTGGCGTTGGCGGCCGTGATCTGATTGAGCTTGGAATAGCGGGTGTTGGCATCGTCGCCCTGCTGCATCACCCACTGCTTGGGATCCTTGGCAAGCTTGTCCAACGCCTCGTCGGCTCGCGCCTGAAAACCCTGCAGGGCCAACAGGCCGAACATCGAAGTCGTAACGACCAGAATTTTTCTCATACGCTTCCTCCCATTTGTGAACGAAGGGTTCCGCAAACACGGTCCACTTTTCAGTTTGTTCGGTGGGTACCTTAGCCAGTTCGGAAACGGGAAACTTGCCCAAGAGGGAAGCGCGTTTGCGCGAAAGCGAAACAAAATGAGTTTTTTACCAGCGCCGTGACCTTAGCTGCTGGGACGCCACATGCTGCGCAGCATCATCCATTCTTCCTACGCCATCGACCTGTAACGGACGAACCCCTGGTTGAGGTTTCCCTTGACGGCGCTGCGACTAAGTCGGAGGATTATCAAAGGGATGTCAGTAGGAGTGCTGCGCAACGCCCGATGATCGCCTTAAATTGAGGTAAAAGTCGCCCTAATCATGGCTCGAAACCTCTCGCGGCAAGCGATCATTTTTTGATCTCGAATTGGTGGCTGGATAATGTCCGACACGGTCCGCTCACTTAACACTTCCGGATTGACGCCCAAGAAGCAGATCCAATGTTGGTCAGATGCACTGACCAATCTCTGCGGTCGGTTCGACATCGATCCGCTGGAGGCTTCGTCATTCGAGGGCCGAATCAACTACACGACGATTTCGAAGCTAAGGCTCTGTCAGATCGAGGCGAGCCAGCATCGGCTCGCGCACCCCGCCTCGCGCGCGCAACTGGGCGCCCATGCGTTCGTCAAAATACTGTTTCAGACCTACGGAATTTCGTATTTCGAACAGGGTGGCCGTCGCATCGAATTGCTGCCCGGCGACTGTCTCGCCTATGACGTATCCTGCCCGCACACGATCGTCAGCCCGACGCTGACGCGTCATGAGGTCGTCATCGTTCCCAAGGAACTGCTGCAGGAGCGCGGCTTTCGCTCAGCGAAGATGTCGGCCTGCAAACTCTCGGCGCGCACCGGCACCGGCCGGATCGCTTATGACTTTGTCCATGCCGCGTTCGACGAAGCTACCAAGCTGTCGCCGAACAACGCCATCGGAGTAGCTGACTCGCTGATCGACCTGCTGCTGTTGCCGCTCCGCGAGCCGGACGCGATGTTCCACAGTGTCGGGCCCGAGGCGATGTATATCCGGGCGCAGTATTTCATCCGCGAACATCTACGCGATCCGGATCTTTCAATCGACCGGATCTCGACGGCGCTGAACTGCACCAAGCGCTATCTGCATATGTTGTTCAGCGACAGGGGCACCACGATCAGCGACTATATTCAACACGCAAGGTTGCAGAACTGCCGCCACGAGTTGGAGACCCATGCCGGAAAATCCATCACGGACGTCGCATTCTCGTGGGGCTTTTCCAGTTCGTCGCACTTCAGCCGCGTGTTCCGGAAGCATTTCGGAGTTGTTCCGTCGGCAATTCACAAAGGGCAGCACGATAGTCTGTCCCCAGACTTATCCTACGAATAGATCGTCCGCTTCGACGCAACACCAGATATCAGCGTTCCGACATCAGTCGTTGCACACTTGCCGATCCTTTGCCGATCCTTGGCGGGACGCCTGCCGCGGCTCGATGCAAGCATTGCCGATCGAGCCGGGCCGAGATTTTCGATGCAGCTACTTGCGCGCTGCGCAGGCGTACATGTTGATTTCCATGCCCACCGGCACTTCGACAATTTTAGGAGTCTTCCAGGTCATTCCGTCCTCCAAGAATATCTGGCGCGAATTCCGCGCCTAACTTGAATCTAGAACCAGGTTCGACGTCGCGCAAGTGTGGAGCGCGCGCGTCAGATACCTGCGACCACGCCTCTTGCTGGGGCGCAGGCGGCGGAACTCGTTCAATCGCCCGAGTTGATTTTCCGCCCGGGAATACGTCGCATTTCCGGTCTCTATTTGTCGGATGACAAAATCCTCTGGAGATTTTCCGACGCATTCAATGACGCTCGCCCCGATCGGTCAGCCAAAAATATATTTATTCCATAAAGTCGATCAACTTTATAAATTTATGAGGAAACTCCGTCGCGACGCGACCTTGTGACGCAAACTTCATCCCTCCATAATTTGCCCGCTGTGCGGACGTGCGAGCACTGAATCAGTCGGATCAGCGCAGACGAATACCGTCGCATGCACATGAGAATGTCCCCGTGCCGATAACAGGTGTGGGGCTTTGTTTTCTCGGGGAGAACCTTTGATGAGGAAAAGCTGCGGCGATTTTTGCCGCAGCAATAATGTTCGGGCCCAATGGAGCGCTTGCGGCCGACATCAACCCGGTGACCAGGGCATCTCTCGTGAAGCCGGCGATGCCTCCGACGTGTACCGGCGTTTCTGAATTTTTTCTCACCGACTGCGTGCTGAGCTTGGTACGGGATTCGATATACGGCACAACCGATGACGGTGGCGGCTATCAAACCCACTGCGCTCCGTTCAATGGCAATTACCCTCAAGGCGCTTCACGTGAATGGCGGCTTATCGAACGGCTATCTGGTGCGCAACAACCTCGACCCGACGGTCGGCCTGCGCTTCCGGTTCTGATCACGACCATCCATGGGCGTGCCCAATCCCAAGGGTCGGCGATGCCGTAGATCGGCGAATGGCTCTGAACAAGAACGCCTGGCCATTGGTGCTCGGCAGTGGAACTCAGATGGTATGAAGCTGTGACCGGCGCACGGTCGGATCATTGTTCGCGCTGGCAGATCCGATTGGGAGCGCCAAACCGGACAATCGTCGACCGCACCGTATACCCCCGGGGCTAACATTCGAAGCGCTTTTGTGGCACACACAATCCGCTACATCGGAAACTGCGTCGCTTTTCGAGCTCAACATGCCAGCACCCAAGCCACCCGCGTTCGAAACCCTCAGTCTCCACGCGGGCCAACATCCGGACCCTGTCGCCGGCGCGCGCGCTGTTCCGATCTATCAGACGACCTCCTATGTGTTCCAGGATTCCGAGCACGCTGCGGCATTGTTCAATCTGGAACGCGCGGGGCACATTTACACCCGGATTTCGAACCCGACGACGGCCGTGCTCGAAGAGCGGCTTGCCGCGCTGGAAGACGGCGTCGGCGCCATCTGCACCGCCAGCGGAATGGCCGCGCTGCATCTGGCGATTGCGACCCTGCTCGGCACAGGCGACCACATCGTCGCTTCCTCCTCGCTCTATGGCGGCACCATCAACCTCCTCGCGCATACGCTGCCGCGCTTCGGAATCACGACGACCTTTGTGAAACCTCGCGCGCTGGATGAATTTCGCACTGCGATCAGACCAAACACGCGCCTGGTGATCGGCGAGACCATCGGCAATCCCGGTCTCGAAGTGCTGGATATTCCAAATGTTGCGCAGATCGCGCACGACGCGAAAATCCCGCTGCTGATCGACAATACATTCGCAACGCCCTATCTCAGCCAGCCGATCGGGCTTGGCGCCGACATCGTCATGAACTCAGCCACCAAGTGGATCGGCGGCCACGGCATCGCCATCGGCGGCGTGATCGTCGACGGCGGCCGGTTCGACTGGCGGAGTTCCGGCAAATTCCCGGTTCTGACCGAGCCTTATGCCGGGTATCACGGCATCGTCTTTGACGAGCAATTCGGGCAGGCCGCCTTCATCATGCGGGCGCGTACTGAAGGCCTGCGCGATTTCGGCGCGTGTCTCTCGCCGACCAATGCCTTTCAACTGCTACAGGGTGTCGAGACACTGGGCGTTCGCATGGATCGTCATATGGCGAATACCTACGCCGTGCTGGAAGCACTCGGTGTCAACAAGGCGGTCGAATGGGTGCTGCATCCCTCGCTTGAAAGCCACCCGGATCACGAGCTTGCAAAACGATTGCTGCCGCGCGGCGCGGGATCGATCATCAGCTTCGGGATCAAGGGCGGCCGGCCCGCCGGCAAAAAATTCATCGAGTCATTGCGGATCATCAGCCATCTGGCCAATGTCGGCGATGCCAAGACACTGGTCATTCACCCCGCCAGCACCACCCATCAGCAGATGGACGCCGCCCGGCTCAGGGCCGCGGGTATCGGCGAGGAACTGGTGCGGCTGTCGGTCGGCATCGAATCCCCCGCCGACATCATCGACGATCTGGCTCAGGCGCTCCGAATTTCGCAGAAGGCTTGAGCCATGCAGTTATCCGTGAACGCAAGTGATACCTTCGTCGCCACCGGTGGCCGGGAATTCGACCGGTCCCTGCCGACCATCGTGCTGCTGCACGGCGCCGGTTTCGATCACACTACCTGGGCCCTGCAAAGCCGCTGGTTTGCGCACCATGGCTACGGCGTGCTGGCGCCGGATTTGCCTGGACACGGCCGATCGGCTTGGGCGCCGCTGGCCACTATCGCCGATATGGCCGACTGGATTGCGGCGCTGCTTGATGCAGCCAGCGTGGCAAAGGCGCAACTGGTGGGCCATTCCATGGGATCGCTGATCGCGCTCGAAACCGCGGCCCGGAATCCGGCAAAGGTCTCCGCGCTCACCTTGATCGGAACGGCGGCCACCATGACTGTCGGTCCCGATCTGCTCAAGGCCGCGGAGGCCAACGACCGCGCCGCGGTCGATATGGTCTCGATCTGGGGTCTTGGTTTTCATGCCGAACTCGGCGGAAGCCTTGCGCCCGGTCTGTGGATGCACAGCGGCGCCCAGCGTGTGCTCGAACGGTGCCGGCCCGGCGTGCTGTTCAACGATCTGTCCGCATGCAATGCCTATCAAAATGCGCTGGCCGCCGCCGCAAAAATCAAGGTCCCAGCCACGCTCATTCTCGGCGAACGCGACATGATGACGCCGGCCAAGGCCGGCAAGGCACTGGCCGCCGCGCTGCCGGAACTCGCGAACGGTGGTGCTGCGCGGCGCGGGTCATATGATGATGGTGGAACGGCCCGACGAACTGCTTGCGGCGCTGCAAGGCTGATCGAAGCAATCACGCCTTCATCATGGGGCGGCCTTCAATCTGCCGACCCCATCTCACAGGTCTTCTTGCTGTCCTAAGTTGCATGAAACACCAGCGTTCGCAGTTCAATGCTTTCGCGCGGCGCCGCATCGGGGGGGTGGTCGGATCGGCAAAAGCGGTGTGAGGCGCGAAGCGTGCCCGGCCATCGGTCGCGGAATCAAAGCATTTCAACAGCAAGACTTCGTCGACCATCATCCTGGGCAGGTAAAACCATTGATGTTCGGGATCGTACGTCACCGAGTACGTTTCACCGACGCGATTGGGATAGACCAGATCGGAAGCAACCAATTCATCAGGACGCACGGTGCGGGCATCGCAAACCGCCAAAGGCGAGTCGAGCAGTGGCCCGCGAATTGGCCGCCACAAATTGATGATCTGAACCCTCCCCTTCAGGAGTTCTTCCGCTTCATCCGGAAGGAGGTCGCGGAGGCGTTGCGGAGCGGATTTCTCGGTGTGGTCCACGTGGACACGCGCGACCGGCTGACGCAAGCCGCCATCACGATCGGCCGCACCGTTGACCCGCCTGCGTACGGTGTGATCGAAGACGAATACCCGATCGGCGCCGGTTGCGGCCTTGATCAGCCGTTCCGCTTCCGGATAATAGACATCCCTGACCTCACCCTCATCGTAAAAGTCCTTTACCGAACTTTTTTGCCGGACCAGGGCAAACCCTTCCCGATCGAGCGAGACCTTCCCGCTGATCGGACGGAGGTCATGAATTGGCACGCTGTGCGGTTCCGGCACGATGTTCGACCTGGGCACGCCGGCCGGCGGCTCAAAGGTGTAAGTTCGTGGCCGGTCTCCGGGCGGCGTCAGGTAATTGAGGACAGCCGTCACGAACGACAACGCCTCGATTTTTTCGTTTGGCAGTCCCATGTTCTTCTCCTTTTTGTTACTTTTTGGTCTGGTGTTTAAAACGACTCCTTGAATGGCCGCAGATCCAGTTCATGTGTCCAGGCCGAACGATGCTGCGTATGAAGATACCAATAGGCCTCGGCAATCGCGTCGACATTCAATAATCCTTTGGCGCCGCGTTCAAATCTGAGCCGCGGCACTGCGGTGTTTAGCCTTTCGCCATCAATACCGCCGTCAATGACGACGTGAGCGACGTGAATTCCCAGCAGCCAGAACTCGCGCGCGATGGATTGCGCCAGCGAGCGAAGGCCCGCCTTAGCAGATGCGAATGCGGCAAACGGGGGCTTGCCGCGCAGGCTCGCCGTGGCGCCTGTAAAAAGGATGGTGCCTTTACCTGACGGCGCCGGCGGGCCGCTTCATACCCGGCCAGGAATCCGCCAAAGGTCGCTATACGCCAGGTCTGCTCAAACAGTTCAGCCGGCATGGTGCGGAAGTCAGGGCGAACATTATTGCCTGCGTTGAAGACCACGAGATCGACGATATGGCCGGCCGCTCCGGCGAAATCAAACAGCGCGACAACGTCGGATTCGATCGTCGTGTCGGCTCTGAACGCTTCGGCTTTACCGCCGCTGTCGACGATGGCACGAGCGACTTGCGAAATCCTGAATTCCGTTCGTCCGGCCACAATCACCCGATGGCCCTCGACAGCAAACCGCCGGACCAGCGCGGCGCCAAGTCCCTGTTCGGAACCCACCCCACAACAATAGCCGTGCGCTGAAGCGTGATCATTGAAAGTATCTCGCCTGCCCGATTTAAGATCAGACAAAGAACCAAACTCAATCTGTATTGGCAGATTGGCCCCGCCAATGGTTTTGAGAAAATAAGATTGCTGTCACGCAATCTGCCTGCACTGTGAAAGATTTTTCCAAGAACCGCACCGGCGCAGCGAAGTCCTTATTGTTGTTCACGGCGCGAAAATTCGCAGGCGGTTCACAAGCAAAGGCAGGCGATAAATGCGCGGATTATGTGCTTGTCGCGAAAGACGCGGGAGCCGGCGAATGCATCGAAGATAAATTGCTTTATTTCACGCGTCGTAACGTCCCTACTTCGCGGTCATTGATAAAATTCCCGCATCACGATCCAGTGTGTTGGCGAATTGCAGTCACCACCGTGCCGATTTCCAGTTCAAGGCCAGCCGCTGCCCCTCGACGATCTCATCGGTTGACATTTTCGACGCTACTGCGTCGCGCAGTCTCAAATAAACGTCCCGCTCGCGTCCTGAAGCATGTGCTGCGGCCAAGATGAGCCATTTATAGGCGAGAACGAAATTTTGCGGCACGCCGTGGCCCTTGTCATACATCAATCCGAGCATGCCTTGAGCGGAAGCATTTCCCCGAACGGCAGCCCGGGCATAGAGGTCGGCGGCGGCGGTGTAGGCCTGTGGCTCGCCGAAGCCATGCTCGTACATGAAGCCGAGCATGGTCAGCGCCCTGGCGTTACCGCGCTGCGCCAACGGCGACAGTTCCCTGGCCGCGCGGGCGTAATGCCCTCTGGAATAGGCCGCGGTTCCGAGCGTCAGCGCATCAGCATACGCGATTGGCGTCGCCGCGGCGCCGAATAACAGCACCAGCAAGATGACCGACAAGTCCCGCCGCCCGATGATCGCCGCAACCCCACTGCGGCGGGGCGCAACAATTGAAACCGGTATGCCGGTATCAATGGACACTGGAGCCCTTTACGTTACTGTTCGCGCTCGTTGCTATTTCCCCGCGCAGCTTCGACCGGAGTTCTTCGGCCACGATGTGGGCATCCGAGCCGTCACGGATGATCTGGGGCCGGATGAAGATGATCAGCTCCGTGCGCGCCGTGGATTTGTCCTGATTGCCGAAGGCGTCGCCGAGGCCCGGAATTTGATCGAGCACCGGTATTCCGCTGCGAGTCCCGTTCTGCTGTTCGCTGATCAATCCCGCGAGCAGCACGGTTTGGCCAGTCGCCACCGAAATCGAACTCTTGACCTTTCGCTCCGACACCGTCGGCGTCAGGCTATTGGCGGTCGCGGCCGACACGTTGCTGATTTCCTGCTCGATGTCGAGCCTGACGTTGCCGTTGACGCTGATACGCGGAGACACCCGAAGAATGATGCCGGTGTTGCGATAATCGATCGTATTGACGACGGTGTTGCTGGTCGTCAGCACGGTTGCACTACCGGTAGACACTGGTACCGAGTCGCCGACCTGAAGGGTGGCCACCTGGTTGTTGATGACGACCAAAGACGGGTTGGACAAGATCTTGACGGTGGTGACGGTATGCAGAGCCTGGAGAATGAGGCTCGGCTGCGTTTCCGATCCGATCAGGAAGTTGAACCCCGGAAATGCACGATTAATGAAGGCATTGGTGACCGAACCTGCGACCGACACAGCGCCCGTCGTAGGATCCGTGACGGTGGCCGGCGCGGTCGTTGCCGTGGTATTTAGGATGGAGCCTTGGTTTGGCTTCAGTCCCAGATTTTTGCTGGTCAGGTAGCTCTGCACACCATAGGTCAGATCGTCGTTGAGCGTCACTTCGGCAATGGTCGCGTCGATTGCGACCTGCAATTGCGGTTGGTCGACTTGCAGCAAGGTGGCTTCGATGATCCGGTAATTTTCCTGGTCTGCATAGATCAAGAGCGTGTTGTTGACGACATCTGGCGTGATCCGGACGTCCTGTAAAACCGGTTGGCCGTTGCCTGCGCCTGACGAGCGGCCGTCGAGGGATCCGGTCCCGCCCGCCCCTCCCCCTGGAGCCGTCGTTTGCCCACCAAATCCTGACGTGCCGTTGCCTCCGGACCCGGCGTGCGAGCCAATCCGTTTGTCGTCGAAGATGCGTTGCCGTTCAGCGAAACGTTGCCGTTCTGCGAAAGATGGTCGCCACTGGAACTCGCGGAGGCGCCGGATCCAGGTGCGATCTGATTGTCGGCGCTGTCGAGCAGACCGGAGGACGAACCGCCGATGAACATGTCGGTGAGCACCCGCGCAATCTGGCGGGCGTCGCCGTACTTCACCTGATAAACATGGACGCTGGTTCTGGCGGTATCCGCATGATCGAGCCGTTTGATCCAGGTCGCGGCCGTGCGCAGCAGCTCCGGCTTTTTGCTGACCACCAGGATGGCATTGAGACGGGTGATCGGCTGAAACTTGATCATGTTGTTGCTTAGACCGTTCTCGGCGGAGTCCACGATCTTTTCCAGTTCCGCGATGATCGTTGGCGGGCTCCCGCTTGAAATCGGAAAGATTCCCACCGATTGCCCGCGCATCCAGTCGACATCGAAGCTGAGGGCGGTGTCCACGGCGGCGCGCCGCTCCGCACCGGTGCCTTGAATCAGCAGAAGATTTCGCGTCGTGTCGGCACGAACCGAGCCGGCCTTGGTGGCAAAGCTGTCCATCAGTTTCAACAACGTCTGCGCCGAAACATATTGCAGCGGCACGACGGAAACGCCGAAGCCCGGTTCGGGACTGGACGCGGCCGCATCAACCCGGCCTGCGCCGACCGCATCGCCCAGCGGGGTCAGCCGATAACCGGCGGTGTCATGGAGCAGAACGACCCCGCTGAGCCGCAAGGCATTTTCCAGCACGAAGATGATGTCGGATTTGGCGACCGGCCTGACGGAGACGAGGCTGACTGTGCCCTGCACGCGGGGATCGATAGTGTAGCCCACACCAAGAATGTCGCCCAGCACGACTTTGGCCACGGTGGCGACGGGCGAGTTCTCAAAATTGAGGTCGAACCCGCTGCCGCTTGCCGTCGGCTGTGGCCGCTCGTCTGAGACGGCACTTACCTCCGTGCCTTCGAACGTTACGGCGCGGCTGCGTTGGCCGGAACTGGTGGTGGCGGCGTCGATTGGTTGTGGCTGGCGCGGCAAGATGTCCAGCGAACGCACCTTGTCGAGCACATCGATCTGGGAGCTATCGGTCGTCGAGCTGGTGGTTACAGAATTGCAAGAGATCAGCAGACCGGTGGATAGCAGTATGAAGATGAAGCAGACGCTGCGACCGACCGTGGGATATCGGCCAAATTTGCCCACGCGCACCATGTTTCCGCCGTTCTCACTGTATTCCCACTCACGGATTGTTTGTGACAATCCGTCGACACGGTCGGCATACTTAGCGGCGGAGTATGACAGGAATTATTATCCGATTGTGGTCTGCGATTTTTTATCGGATGGAACTTTGCAGCGACACTCGCAGCGTCAACGACGTCGCAGAATTTTTTTGAACAGCTTTCAAGCGACGTGCTTCGTACGGGTGTCACACTACGGATCAATAACTATCCGGTTGCTGGCGCGCCCTCGGTCGAAGCCAGAGCGATGTTGAACATTATATAAGTGACCCTCAGGCCGGTCTCAAAAAAAGTGACGTGACTGGAAAGACGAATGACCACCGACCTGTCTTCGCGGTTCGTGGAACATCTGCGTCAAAACAAACATTTGACGCAGATGGACGATCGTGACGCCACTTCCGAGCAGGAAGCTTCCGTTCGCCGTCAAGGCAAGCTTTGGGAACTCACCAACTTGTCGGCGGGAGAGTTCGCGGATGAAGCGGCGCGTTTTCACGGGCTGGAACGTGTAACGCTGCAAGATATATTGTCCGCCGTACCGCTGGTGACCTCGTTCTCGCAGCGATTCCTGCGCGAAATGATGGTGCTTCCTTATCAATCTGCCGACGGCGGTGCAGTGCTCGCGGTCGCGGATCCGACCGACATGGCCGCGCAGCGCGCCGCACAAATCGTGCTTGGCGAGGGTATCGTCATCAAGGTCGCGGCATTCGACGATCTTGCGGTCGCACTCGGCCAGCGTCTCGGCGAAGACGACGTCGAGGCGAACGGTGGCGGCGACACCGCACAGCCACGCGAAGACGATATCGAGAGCCTGCGCGATCTCGCCAGCGGCGCGCCCGTGGTGCGCGCGGTTAACGATCTGCTTGAAAAAGCGGTCGAACTTCGCGCCAGCGACATTCATATAGAGCCGTTCCACACCGGACTGGTGGTCCGCATGCGCATCGACGGCTTGCTGCGCCCGGTCGCGGCACCCGCCGGGGTCTTGCCGCAAGCCGTGATTTCCCGCATCAAGATCGTCGCCAGCCTCAACATCGCGGAGCGTCGTCTGCCGCAGGACGGCGCCGCGCGGCTGCGCGCCGGGCGTTCGGACGTCGACATTCGCGTCGCGATCATGCCGACCCAGTACGGGGAATCCGCGGTCATCCGTATCCTGCCGAAGGATCGCGGCTTGCTCGTTGTCGAGAAGCTTGGATTTTCGTCGGCCGACGACGCCACGCTCCGGCGGTTACTGAAGATGCCACACGGCATGATCATTATCACCGGCCCGACCGGCAGCGGCAAGACCACGACGCTGGCGACCATCCTGTCAATCCTCAACGAACCCGTTCGCAAAATCCTGACCATCGAGGATCCGGTCGAGTATGAGATACCCGGGGTCAACCAATCGCAAACCAAACCATCGATTGGGTTGACTTTTGCGGCAGCGTTGCGCTCGTTCGTTCGCCAGGATCCCGACGTCATCATGGTCGGCGAGGTACGTGATTCCGAGACCGCACATGTAGCCGTTCACGCGGCGCTCACCGGACATCTCGTGCTGACGACGCTGCACACCGAAACCGCCGCCGCCGCGGTGCCACGTCTGCTCGATCTCGGTGTTGAAGGTTACCTGTTACGATCGGTGTTGCGTGCGGTTGTCGCGCAACGGCTGGTTCGCCAGTTGTGCGAACGTTGCAAATCACCAAAAACGCTCACCGAAGCCGACCTCGCCGAAGACCCGCGTCTCGCCGCGTTTGGTTTCCGCGCGGGAGAGACACTCCAGCAGCCGTGCGGCTGCGAGCGCTGCGGCGGCCTTGGCTATCGCGGCCGGCTCGGCGTCTTCGAGATTCTCGAGCTGTCCAATGATCTTCGCGAACTCATCGGAGAAAAAACCGACGGGCTGAAGATCGATGAGATGGCGATCCGAGCCGGGATGACGACGATGCTCGACGATGGTATCGCGAAATGCCGCGCCGGCTTGACCTCACCTGCGGAGATTCTCCGCGTCACAACCGTGCGGTGAGCCGTGCCGAATTTCCGCTATCGAGCCCTGACCCAAAACGGTGAGATCGTGCACGGCACGCTGTCGGCACCGACACCCGCGGAGGTCGCGCGCCGGATCGAATATCTCCGGCTGCTGCCGATCGAGACGGTCGAGGATACGCGAGCGGCCAGCAATTCCCGGTGGTTTCGGCCTGTTCGGCCGGCCGAGTGCGGCTGAGGTGACGACGTTCACCCGGGATCTGGCGCTGCTCTTGAAGGCGGGCGCACGTCTCGACGACGCGCTCGAATTGCTTGCCAGCGATGCCGATGTCGGCCGCTTGCGTCCGATGGTGGGCAAGCTGCGCGCGGCGCTGCTTAGCGGAGAAAGTCTGGCGGATGCGGTTGCGGATCATCCAATGCTGTTTCCGCCGATGTACGGCGCGCTGGTCCGCGTCGGCGAAGTCTCGGGCACGCTAGACCAGGTACTCGACCTCCTGGGAACGGAACGGACGCGATCCGAACAGATGCGCCGCAAGCTCACCGATGCGATGCAGTATCCGATCTTCGTGCTGATCGCGGCAGCCTGCGTCATGCTTTTCTTTATTCTGTTCGTGCTGCCGCAATTCTCGTCGGTGCTGCAGGACTTCGGCGCCAAGTCGGACACGGCGCTCAGCGCCTTCATCAGGCTGTCGGACTTCTTGCGGGCCAACGCGACCGCTGCGCTGCTCACCTCGGCCGCGACGGTGGCGGGCATCTGGTGGCTGCTGCGCCGGCCCGGCACTGGTGCGGCGGTCATGGGCGCAATCTCCCGAGTTCCGGGGATCGCCGGCGTCTTCCTGTTCTATCGCACAAGTCTTTTCTGTCGCAATCTTGGCGTGCTGCTCGGCAGCGGCGTTAACCTGACCGCAACCCTGCGTATCCTGGTCGATATCATGGCGGTGACCGGAGGCGAGGCGACGTGGGCAGCGGCCGCGGATCGCGTGCGTCATGGCGGCAAGCTGTCCGACGCCCTGTCCGCCGCGAGCAGTTTGCCGCCGATGGCGGTCCGCATGCTGCGCCTGGGCGAAGAAACCGGGCAACTGCCGGCGCTGGCGGCTCGGGTCGCGGAATTCTACGAAGCGAAGTTACAGCGCAGTCTCGATCGAATTGTCGGCATCGTCGGACCGCTTGCCATTGTCACCATCAGCACTGTGGTCGGCGGGCTGATCGTGTCGGTCATGACCGCGCTGCTGTCGGTCACTCAACTAGTCAACTAGATCAAGGGTTGGTTCAACATGATAGCGGTCAAGAACATCGGCGGATTCCTCGTCCGGCGCGTCAAGGGTGGACACGCACGGGAAATTTGTCGGCAGACAGGCGAGCAGGGCTTTACGCTGGTCGAAATGCTCGTGGTGATTACCATCATAGGCCTCATCATGGGCCTGATCGGCCCGCGCGTTCTCAATTATCTCAGCGAATCCAAAGTCAAGGCGGCGAAGATTTAGTTGCAAAGCTTTGCGGCGCGCGCTTGACCTGTTCTATCTCGACGCCGGCCGGTTTCCGTCGACGGCTGAAGGTCTGACGGCCCTCGTCCAACAGACGCCGGGTGTCGCTGCGTGGAACGGGCCCTATCTCAAAGGCGGTAATATCCCCAACGATCCCTGGAACCATGGCTACGTGTACCGTTCGCCCGGAGAGCACGGACCCTATGACATCGTCTCTTACGGTAGCGACGGCCAGGAAGGTGGTAGCGGGGTCGCCGCCGACATTTCACTCGAGAATTTGACCAGTGCAAAAAATGAGTAATGGCGCCGAACGCGGCTTTACCTTGCTCGAAATGGTGTGTGTCCTCGCCATTATCGCGCTGCTGGCGGCCGTGTTATTGCCATTCATTCCACGCGAAACGTCTCGCGCCCGTTTGCAGGCCTATGCGCTGCAGACGGCGACGCTCCTGAACGCGGACCGCGTCGCCGCGATCAGCCGTCGGACCAGCGTCGCAACGCTGGTCGATGCAGGTGGGCGTGCGATCCATTCCGGTGCGAGGCCGGATTTGATCCACATCCCCGACGATGTACGCTTCGACGCCATACTGCCGCAGACCTGCCGGCAGCGGGCCGCGCTATCGACCATCAGTTTCTTCGCCAACGGGACGTCATGCGGCGGGACCATCGCACTGACGCGTCTCGATGCGGGCTTTGAAATTCGTGTCAACTGGCTGACCGGGAGGATCGAGATTGTTCCGCGCAACACCGCCTCCAACTGACCGCGGCGACGCCGGCTTCACCATCATCGAAGTGCTGATCGCGCTTGCGATCGTGGCTGTCTCCATCGTTGCGATCGGCTCGGTGATGGCGACCAATGTTCGAGGCGTGCGATCGCTGGAACATCACGTCGCGCTGATGCAGGCGGCGCGTACCGTCATGACGGCAGGTATTCCGGCCCGGGCCAAACTCGCCCCTGGAGATTTTTCAGGGCAGATCGATGATTATCGGTGGACGATCGACGTCGGGCCACTCGGCGGCGATTGGGCGGTGCCGGGCGCCGACGTAGCCTGGGTTCCCGAACTCGTCAGGATACGTGTTCGGTCTCCCTCCGGTGCGGTGTCCGACGTTCGCACCGTAAGGCTGATGCACAGGCGCACTGAATGAACGCTCCGCTTGTACAGCAACGGTCCGGTGAGCGCGGCTTCACGCTGATCGAGACCATCGTCGCGCTGGCCTTGACGGGACTGGTGCTGTCGGCGTTGGCCAACATTACCGCGCAATGGTTGCCGAACTGGAATTGCGGCATCGACCGCATCCAGCGCAGCGAATTGATGGGAATCGCGCTGCAGCGGATCGGCGCGGATCTCGCAGCGGCCGAAAATGTGCCCGCTAACCGTGACTTACATCGTCCGCTGTTTGACGGAACGGAGCTGTCGGTGATCTTTGTGCGTACGGCGGTGGGCCCGAACGCCGGGCCTGGGCTCGACGTCGTGCGTCTCGGCGAGACCACTGAACGCCGGGAATTCATGACGGTTCGTTCGCGGACTCGGTTTACGCCGCTGCCGCTGACGTCGTCATTGTCCCAACATCTGCATTTCGGCGACCCGGTGGTGCTGCTGCGAGCGCCTTTCCGGATGTCGTTCGCTTATGCCGGCAAGGACCGGATCTGGAAAGATACCTGGCGTAATTCCGACACGCTGCCGGCGATGATCAGGCTCACGGTTCGCGATGCGGCGACCGAGCGCGTGCTCTCGGTATCGACGGTGACGCCGGTACATATCCAGGTGCCGAGTGATTGCGCGCGGTCGGACGGTTCCTGCGACGACGAAGCCAGTGATCCGAAAAAGACGCCGGACGAGACGCGGCCTGGCAGCGCCGCCACGGGACAGGGAGGATCGTTGTGAGGCGGGGCCAGTTGCGCGCAACGGTGACATGTTCGGAGCGCGGCTTCGTAATCGTCGCCGTGCTTTGGATTCTGATGGCCTTGTCGGCACTGGCAGTGATATTTTCGTTATACCTGTCGGGTTCGGCGCGAGCGCTTTCGATCAGCGATACGGCGTTGCAGGCGGAGGCGCTGGTATCAGCCAGTCTTGAGCTCACAACCTACCAACTTTTGCTGCAGGACGACGATACACGTCCCTCGCAAGGATCATTTCACTTCCGGATGGACGATGCGGATGTCGTCGTCACCTTCAAATGCGAGACCGCCCGCATCGATCTGAATTTCGCTCCCAAGGACCTGCTGGCCAATTTCTTTGCCGGGCTTGGCGCAAATCAGGCAACCGCTCAGGAAGATGCGGACCGGATCATCGGATGGCGCACCCGACCGGCGCCAAACGCTGTCAATGACGAGGAGGCTCTCTACGGCGCTGCGGGACTTGACTATTCTCCGCGGCAGTCGCTGTTCACCCACGTCAACGAACTCGCCCTCGTTGTCGGCCTAGCTCCGGCGCTGGTGGAGCGCGCGCTTCCGTTCGTGACGGTGTTCAACGGGTCTTCCGATGTCGATCCACAGATTGCGGCCCCGGAAGTGATTGCCGCGCTGCTCGCCAAGACGTCAGCCAACGGCGCCGTCGGTGGCCCCAGTGGATCGTCGCTCCCACCGTCGAACGTTGGCTTGTCGAGCACAAATCAACCTGCCCCGGTGCAGAGTGATGCGACGGTCGCCAAAAGCGCGTCCTACCGGATTGAAACGACGATTAAATTCAACGACGGCCGCCGCACGGCTTCGGAAGTGGTCATCGCGCTCGGCGCTAAAGACGATAAAGCCAAAGCCAAAGACAAAGGTGATCCTTACCGTGTGCTGTCATGGCAGGATGATATGGAGTCCCGCGTGGCGCCGCGCAAACGGATAGGTCTGTGATGGCGATGATCTCCGAATTCAAGGACATGTTCGGCCTATGGATTTCAGCCGTTGCCAGGGCCATCGAGATCGTGGCCGGCCGCATCCTGCGCCCGCGCCAGATTCTGCTCGGCGAAGGCAAGGACGGCATAGTGTTGGCGAAAGCGATATCGGGGCGAAAAGGCCCGGCGTTGCCCGACGCGTCATTCCGTCTGGACAAGGGCAGGCCCAACCCGCCATTGCCGGCAGATTGGAAGACGGCCTTTCGCGGCAGTCGCGTCGAAGCCATGCTGCAATCCGATCACGTCATGTTCTCGCCACTCGACTTTCCCAGTCAAGCCGGCGATTTTCTTGATGGCATGATCCGCGCGCAGGTCGATCGTTTGACTCCCTGGACCGTGAACGACGCGATTTTCGGATGGAGCCAGCCCGCGAATACGGCGAACGACCGGATCGCATTGACCTTCGCTGCGACGTCAAAACTCAAGATTTCAGTCCCTCCTGCAGTTGGCCCACGGGCTCGATGTCGGGTCAATTGCCGTATTCGCGACGACTCCCGCCAGCGAGGGCATGCCCACCAAAATCAAACTGTTTGACAAGTCGCTGCAGAGCGTGATTGGGCGAAAGGCGGACGTTCCTCGCATTTTGCGCGCCGTCCTGCTCTCAGCCGGTCTTGCCGCAGCGGTCTCCCTGCTAGTCGCGGCTTATCTCGGCAGCTCTCTTCAATCCGAGCAACAGGAATTGCAGCGCCGGATTTCGCAGCGCAGGGCCGCGTTGCGCCTCGATCCGGCCGCAGGCGGATCGGGCCTTAATATGCTGGCGAAGCGCAAGCAGGCAACGCCGTCGAGCGTCATGGTGCTGGAAGCCGTCTCCCGGGTGCTGCCCGACACCACCTACGTAACGGAGTTGCGGATCGAGGGCGACAAGGTCCAGGTCGTCGGCATGACGCAGAATGCTCCCGCTTTGATCCGCCTGATGGAGCAGTCGCCGCAGTTCACGCGCGCTACATTCTTTGCGCCCACCACGCACGCGCAGAACGAACCGGGCGAACGGTTCCATATCGAGGCGCATATCACGGCTTATTTCGGATCAGGCACATGAGCGCGATCACAGCTTCACGAAAAGCCGTCACCACGTCACCCATCCTGGCAGCGACGATCTATGTCGGCCTCGTGGTGGTGCTGCTGTTCGCCGTGGCAACCGCGATCGTAGACGTCGTCGGTCAGCGCAACGGCGTGGTGTCTGCGGCGATCATGCTGGAGCAACTCGAGGGCCGCCATCCCGCCGCGAACCGTGGTCCCTCCAGCGACGTGACGATACCGTCGGGCTCGGCATTTCTGGAAGGTGCGACGATTACCATCGCAGGTGCCACGCTGCTGCAGCGTGTGTCCGCCGCCGTCACGAAATTCGGTGGCAACGTGTTGTCGACCCAACTCGATCTCCAGGGATCGAAATCCAAAGCGGGATTTATCAGCATGATCGCCAGTTGCGAGATCGACCAGTCGGAGGTGCAAAAGCTGCTCTACGATCTCGAAGCCGGGATGCCGTTCTTGTTCATCGACCAACTCGTGGTCCAGACTCCCCTCACCTCGTCCGGTCCCGGAGGTGGAAGGCTGCGGCTTCTGCTGGCGGTGTCGGGGCAATGGCCGGGAGCCAAATAATGCGCCAGCTCATCATCGGCATCGCGTTACTTTCGCTGTCCCTCGATGTCGCCGGCGCAACGACGTCCGCGTCTTCCGGCGACGCCCTGGACGCCGATCTTTCGAACGATTCCCAGGCTGCCCGCTCGGCTCCACTCGTGCCGCAGGTCACTACTGTGCGCGTCGTCGCGCCCCCGACAGGACGCGCACCGGAGCGTGTGCAGAGCGCCAATCCGCTGTGGGCGATTCCGTTGACCCAATTGTCGGCGACACGCGAACGGCCGATCTTTTCACCGTCGCGCCGGCCACCGCCCTCCGCGGTCGCTGCCGAACCCGCGATCGTCAAGACGGCGGTGGTCCGCAAGAAGGAGCCTGAGGCACCACAGTTCGCCCTGGTCGGCACCATCGCAAGCGACGAAGAAGGATTTGGGATTTTTCTCGATCAGTCGACCAAGGGAGCGCTTCGGCTGAAAATCGGGGAGGACTATCAGGGCTGGAAGCTGCGTGCGATCAACGGCCGGGAAGTGACCATGGAAAAAGATCAACAGGCAGCCGTTCTGACATTACCACAGCCCGGCGCCGCGCACCCGGGCGGCGAGGTTCGTCTGTTGCCCGCGAGCGCGGAAAAACCTTCATCGGCAGCGCGTCGCTAACGGCTCGCGCCGGCATCACGTCCCCGGCTGCTCATATCCCTTCCGTGATTTGTTGAATGACCAGCGCCAATAGCAGGCCGAGCGCCAAAAACGGCCCGAATGGCAGCGAAGTCCGGCGTGTCATGTCTCGCCCGGCCAGTTGCATGACTCCGGCCGCGGCGAGCGCCGTCAGCGCGGCGAACAGCAACAGCATGGGAAGTCCGGCGATGCCGATCCATATTCCCGCGGCGGCCAGGAATTTGACATCCCCCAGACCGAGGCCCTGAATTTTCCGCCATTCGAAATATAGACGTCGTAACAGCCAAAAAATCAACCCGATAGCCGCGCCCTCGCCGGTGGCCTCAATGCCTGCCACCAAGCCGCCTACAATAACAACCTTGGCCAGCCCCAATCCGGCAACGGAAAGGTTCAGCCAGTCCGGAATAATCCCGTCGCGAATGTCTATCCAGGCAAGGCCAGCGCTGAGCAGGCAAAGCGTTGAGAAAGATCCAAGAAATACGGTGTCGGCCAACATGCGAGCCTTGCTCGAAAAAAAGACAGCCCGATCAGAGCCGCTGGAAAGGTGTCTACAAAATAATTCGCGGATTTACGATCAGATTACGCACGTGTTTGAGAAAATCTTTTTCCGTCGAATGCATACGCGTCATCATTCATTTTTTGCTCTCAATGAAATTATTTTAACTGCAGTGTTTTATCCGCGGAATCAAATCGAAATAAATTTCGCCGGCGCGAAACTCGCAACGTAACGTGATCTCGTCACAAAACAGCAAACTAATTCAAACAATATTGCGGTTTCGGTATGTTGCTGTGATCGCGGGTTCGATGTGGAAAGATAAAAACAATGCCTAATGCTTCGACGGCGGCTTGTGTTCTGTTGCTGATATTGGCGGCCGTGTCAGCTGCTCTCGCCGCGCCGCTCGACGACGCCGCAGAGCATTATCGGCCCTATATGATCGAAGGCATCGGCCAGGCTCTGAACGGTGCGCGCCATCTGCGCGAACGTGTCGCTGCCAAGGATCTGCCCGGCGCCAGGAAAGCCTGGATTTCGGCCCGTGCCGGTTGGGAGCGTTCGGAAGTCTTCACGGCGGGCTTTGTTCCCGAACTCGACGCGCAAATCGATGCATGGCCCAACGCCGATAGCGGTTTTCACGCCATCGAGGCGAAGCTGTTCGGTGCCAATCAAATCGACGCCGGGGGAGAGACCGAAGCGCTGGTCGGTCACCTGGACAATCTTTACGGCAAGCTTCGCGACCTGCCGCTCGCACCGCAGGGATTGCTGGACGGCATCGTGCGCCTGGCTTACGAGGTTGGCGAGAGCAAGGCCGATGGCGGTGAATCCCGCATCAGCGGAACGTCGCTGGACGACATGCGCAATAATGTCGCCGGTATCGATTTTGCGTACCGTACAATTTTCGCGAGCGCGCTCAAAACGGCCGACGGTAAGCTTGCCGGTGAAGTGGACGGAAGGATCGAGCAACTCAAGACGATCGTAGCGGCGCCGGATTTGCGACGCGTCGATATTCCAGCGTTGCGCCGTGCCAGCGAGGAACTGGTGGTCGCGCTACAGAGCGCGGCGATCAAGCTCGGGTTGCAACGGCCGACACTGGAGGCCGCGTCGCGATGACGATCCGGCATTCTTGGACCGTCGCTGTTGCGCTCGGGTTTCTGCTGGCGTCCCTCCACGGACGCGTCTCAGCGTTTCCGGTCGACGGCGATCAGACCACGCTTCCTGCGAAATCGGAACTCAACGAGGATGCGCTCGACAAGCCGCGCGAAGTGTTCCGGTCCGAAGTCGCCGGCGGAAAGTCGTACATGGTCAGTCTCGGCAACCTGGCCTTCAGTTCGCCCGGAATTCTCGGTGGCGTGGCGCGGCAGGCCGGCGTGAGCTGCGGCAGCTGCCACGTCAACGGCGCCGGCAACGCCAAATTCTTCATGCCGAAGATGTCGACACGTCCGGGCAATTTCGACACCACCGGACCGCTATTCAATCCAAAAGCCGACAATTTCATACTGGATCCGATCAGGATCCCGAGCTTGCGCGGCGCGCGCTACCTCGCGCCCTATGGCCACGATGGCCGGATGTCGTCGTTGCATGATTTCGTCCGCAACGTCATCGTCAACGAATTCGCCGGTTCCGAACCGTCGCCGGTCATTGTCGATGCCATCGTCGCCTACATCCATGACATCGATTTTTTGCCCAATCCCAGCCTCGAACCCGGCGGCCGGCTGACCGGGCGGATCAACGATGCCGAACGGCGCGGGGAAGCATTGTTCACAAAGCCGTTCCCACACGATCCAGGCCTGAGCTGTGCCGGCTGTCACGTACCCTCAGCCGCATTCGTCGATCACCGGCAGCACGATGTCGGTTCGGGCGGTCTTTTCAAGACACCGACGTTGCGCAATGCCGATTTCAACGCGCCGTATTTTCATGACGGACGTTTTGACAGCTACGACCAGGTGGTGGCGCATTTCGATCGCGTTTTCGATCTTGGCCTGTCGGCGCAGGATCGAAGCGATCTGGTCGCCTACCTCACGGCGGTGGGTGACGGCGTGCAGCCCTATGAGCGCGACGGCGCAGGCGCTACGCTCAAGGAGATCAACGATTTCAACGCTGTGCTCGGCGTCGCTATTCCGGCAAACGACAAGGATATCGTCGCGCTTGCAGTCGATACGATCGGCAGCGAATTGCGCGAACTCACGGAGCGTTATCCCGATCGGAAAAACACCAGTGTGTCGGGTGGCCAGCGAGAACGTGCTCTCGCAAGAGACAGCCTCAAGGAGCTCGTTCTAATGCTCCGGCAAATCGATATGGCGGCTGCCGAAGATCGCTTTTCCGACGCGGCGGCCGAGTACAAGAATTATCGCAACCTGATGGCCGCCGCCGTCCCGGCGCTGCTAGCTGGTGCCGAGCGTTGGTCGCTCTTCAATCCCGCAGTTCACGACGCCCACTACGCGGCGCTGCGGCAAGTCCTGCAGACGAAGCACACCGCTCATTGATAGAGCGTGGATAACTTTCACGGCACGCTGATGTAATTGTAGCATGAGTCCGCTGCGTGCGGCGACTCGTTCAATTTAAAAATGCACTGCGATGTTCTGCAAAACATTTTAAATCGTTGGAGATTTATCTTACGTTTTCAAAAGTCGGAAACGTCAGCGTCATGTTCGACAATTAAATACGATGGCGTGAACTTAACTCTCAAAATGGGTCGACAATGAAAACAAATTTCGAGATCAAAAAAAGATGGAGCGCCACCACGGCGTTGTGCATCGTATCGACGCTGGCAGTCGGAACGGTCGCCTACGCTGCCGATTGGGGTCGAAGCAACTGGGACACCCGCTCGCACTCCCATAACGGAGACCAGAATCAGAACGGCAACAACGGAAAAAGCGGAAACAAAGGAAACAACGGAAACAACAACGGCAAAAGCCCCGCGGAAACGGCGAAGACCGCAACCCCGATCAAGCACGTCATCATTCTGATCGGTGAGAACCGCGGACTCGACCACACTTTTGGCGTGTACAAGCCGAAGGGTGCGGGACAAACCATTTCCAACCTGTTGTCAAAGGGCATCGTCAACGAAGACGGCACACCCGGCCCGAACTTCGCACAGGCGCAGCAATTCTCGGTCGCGGGACAGCCGTCTTACTACATCGGCGCTCCGGCCATCGCCAAGTCGCCCTACAGCGCCACCAACACAATGCCGCAGCCCAACACCAACGGCGCGCCGACGGCGCAGAGCGACACCGGGGCTCCGTTCAAGAGCATTGCCGAAGCCAGCGTTGAAAAGGACATCAACCCGGCTGACCTCGACATCCTGACAACCGGCTTCACCAATCTGCCGGCAGGCACTCTCGACAAGCGCGTTCCCGGCGCCGGTACATTGGCCGGACCGTTCCCGCTTCAAGGTCCGAACATCACCGACGACGACTACACCGGCGACACCACGCACCGCTTCTACTCGGACTGGCAACAGGAGGATTGCAGCGTCGCCAACGCGACCAAAGACAATACTTCAGGCTGCAAGGCCGATCTGTTCCCCTTCGTGATGGCGACCTACGCGGCGGGCAACAACAGCCTTGGCAACTCGATGGGGTTCTACAATGCCGAGCAGGAGCAGGCTCCGGTTCTGAAGGGATTGGCTGACCGCTTCACCCTGAGCGACAACTTCCATCAGTCGTTCCATGGCGGTACCGGCGCCAACCACTTCATGATCGGCACCGGCGATGCGGCATTCTGGAGCGACGGCAAAGGCAATCCGACCACGCCGCCGGCGAGCCAGATCGCGAATCCGAATCCGGCTCCGAACACGGTCAACCAGTACACGATCGATGGCAACTTCACCGCTTGCGCTGACGTGTTCCAGCCCGGCGTCAAGCCGATCGTGAGCTATCTGGAAAACCTGCCCTACGCGGCGGAACCGAACTGCCAGCCCAACCACTACTACATGCTCAACAACACCAATCCGGGCTTCCTGCCGAATGGTGCGCCATCGGGAGCAGGCAATATTCCGCCTTCGCCGGTACGAACCATCGGAGACGCCCTGATCGAGAAGCAGATTTCGTGGGCGTACTATGGCGGTGCGTATAATGACGCCGTGACGCTCTCGAGTGAAGCGGTCGCCGCCAATCCGACCAGCCCGAACCTGACGGCGGCGGCTCTTGCCGATCCGGCGCACGCTCTCGGCGTGGCCTATTGCCAGATCTGCAATCCGTTCCAGTACGCGACCTCGATCATGGCCAACCCGACCGTCCGGACGGCGCATGTCAAGGATACCGCTGATCTGATCACGGCGATCCAGAACGACACCCTGCCCTCGGTATCGTTCGGCAAACCCGATGGACTGCTCGACGGTCATCCGCAGAGTTCGAAAGTCGATCTGTTCGAAGCCTACACGCTCAACGTCCTCAGCGCCCTCGACGCCAATCCGAAGCTGAAGGCGGAAACGGCCGTGTTCATCACCTGGGACGAGGCCGGAGGGTACTTTGACTCGGGCTTCGTCCAGTCGATCGACTTCTTCGGCGACGGACCGCGGGTTCCGCTGCTGATCCTGTCGCCGTATTCGACCGGTGGAAAAGTCTTTCATAACTACGGCGACCACGTCTCGCTGCTGAAGTTCATCGAGCGCAACTGGAATCTCCAGCCGCTCACCAACCGCAGCCGCGACAACTTACCCAACCCGAAGACGGCGAAGAACAATCCGTACGTGCCGACCAACAGCCCGGCACTCGACGACTTGTTCGATGCATTCGACTTCGACCATGCCGTCACCCAGCCTTACACCGAGTAATGCTTGTGACGATCAACACGTGGTCATGATCTGACCTCGTCGTGGCGGCGCCGGCCGGGCTTGATAGCCCGGTCGGCGCGACTTCTCGTGAACTCATGCAATGGATTTTTACGATGATCAAAGGCCGGATAGTCATATCGTCTTCATGCTTGCCATGGTGCCTGCTAGGTTTCGTCGGCGTTCTGATGTGTGGCCAGGCCTCAGCGCAGACGCTGCAATTTTCTGCCGATCTCGTCACTACTCGTGTCGACGGGACGGCGACCGCGCCCGCTGGTAAACTCCGTGTCTTCGACAACAAGGTGCGAATTGAAACGCCGGACTTTGCGGACGGTTTCTTCCTGGTTGATGAACCGAACCGCGCTGCCTATTTTGCGCGGCCAACTGAGCGGATTTTCATGGATGCCCGGCAATCGAGCCGGCTGACCCAGCTGTTTGTTCCGGTAGAACTGGACGACCCTTGCCGGCAATGGCAGATCATGGCGAATCTCGCCAGCGGCGTTGACTCGAGCAACGGGTGGCGCTGCGAGCATATTGGCGAAGAAATCGTCGACGGACGCCACGCCGCTGTCTACCGGGCCATATCGTCTCCGGGGCGGGACATCGTTGGCTGGATCGACCCGGAGCTGAAATTTCCGCTGCGAATCAAGATGGAAGATGGCGCAACCATCACTGTTGAGAACATTCAGGAGCGGCCGCAATCCACTCGCCTGTTCGTGATTCCCACGAACTTCCACAAATTGGATCCGCAAGCGCTCATCGAGCGTATCAAGCAAAGCGATGTATGGGTCAACGAGCCGCCGCAGTGACAGGAGCGCGATCTTCCGGCAGTGCTTCGAGATGACACGCCACCCACTGACCGCCTCCAGTCGAGCGGAACTCAGGCTCTTTGGGTCCAGCAGCGATCGAACACGAATGCGCGCCGGGTATGGAAGCGGCATCCGCTAGGTGGCTTGATCGGGCTCGGCATGTCGCCCCTCAGGATCATCGGGTGCCGCCCACCGTTGATGCAAAGAGTATGGACGTCGGAGGAGATGGTATCCGGATAGAAGCCATTGGCCAGCATGGCCGGCGCGATCTTGAACGCGAATGAGCCTCTGCCGTGGCCGATGTCGAACAACATGCCGCGTTCGCGCGCCACCAGCACCACCTTTTTCACCGTACTCTGCGCAGTGGCGGGCGAATTAGGAAAAGGCCGGAATGCGTCGCTGAGAACGTCGTCTGGACGCAGCCGAAACACCACCTCTTCATAGCTTGGCGGTGGATGGTCGATGATACCGGGCGAGGCGCCGCCCCAATAGACGTGGGTGGGTAGATCGATAAGGCCGGAGGTGACGATATAGTCCGATACGCCGCGCACGTCGGTCCCTGGATCGGCCTTGAGGCCATTTCCGACCATCTCCACCTTGCCGGCGGCGCCATTACGGCGTCGAGCTTCAGAGAGGGGTCAATCACCTGACCGCCGCGCAGCGCCAGATCGCATAGCATTGTGATATCCGAACGTGACAGGGAAGGATGCAGGTCAGGCGCGCCGGATCACGTGGCGCCGCACCAGGCGCAAGGCTCGTTTGTATCCAAACAACCCATTCGCCACCATTTCTTCGCGCTATGCACGGACTTCAATGAACCCCTCGATTGCTGCCCTGTCCGGCTTGCTGGAGGAAGCATTTTCGTAAACGATTTTTCCCCTGTCCATGACTATGACGCGGTTTGAAAATTGCAGCGCAACGTCAACATGCTGCTCGACAATGACGACCGACATGTCGTCCTCCCGGCAGATTCTGCCAATCACATCGACAATGTAATCAACGACGACCGGCGCCAGACCCTCAAGCGGCTCGTCAAGCAATAAAAGCGACGGATTTCCCATCAGCGCCCGGCCGATGCTCAGCATTTGCTGTTCGCCGCCCGATAGTTGATTGCCGCCATTGCTGCGCCGCTCTCTCAGACGGGGCAAAAGCTCATAGATCCTCTCAAGCGTCCACTTACCCGGCCGGGACGCCACCAGCAGATTTTCCTCGACCGACAGCGAAGGAAATATTTCTCGCTCCTGCGGAACCAGGCCTATTCCGGCACGACATCGCAGATGACTGGGCTGCTTTTCGATCCGCTCGCCCCGCATCGTGATAAATCCGGATTTGTAGCTGGAGCGTCCGATGATCGTCGAAAGAAGCGTCGATTTGCCGACGCCATTTCGACCCAGAACGATAAGCGTCTCGCCCACGCCGATGGAGAGCGACACCTCGTCAAGAACCTGCGTCGGTCCCCAACCGGCCGACAGCCGATCGCAAACAAGAACGGGCGCAGTTGTCGTCTGATCAGGCATGGCTTCGATGCCCCAGATAGATATCGCGCACCTGCGGATCGTCGGAGATTTGATCGGGCGAGCCGCTCATCAAGACCTTGCCTTGCACGAGAACGGTGATGATTTCCGCGAAGCGAAATACCAGTTTCATGTCGTGTTCGACAATCAGGACGGCGATCGATTTCGGGAGCGCCTCGATAAGTTCAAACATGTGGTGGGAGTCCGCAGGCGTCACGCCCGCCGCCGGCTCGTCGAGGAGCAACACCAAAGGCTTCAAGGCCAAAGCGATCGCGACCTCGACGAGGCGCTGCCGTCCATAGCTGAGATCAGAAATCACGCGACCCGCGTCGGCGGCAAGGTTTGTTTGTTCAAGTAAACCATATGCCGAATCTGCAGCCTCGATCTGGGCCGTTTTTCCAAAAAATATCGACGCACCCCGACGGCGCTGCTCGAGCACGGCAAGCTGAACGTTCTCTAGGACAGTCAGCCCGCGAAGCAAGGTATTTATCTGGAATGTTCGGGCCAGCCCACCTCGAACTCGCCGGTCGGTCGACAGCGACGTGACATCCCTGCCGTTCAAATGGATGGTGCCGCTGGACGGCTTCACCTGCCCGGTGAGAAGATTGACGAACGTGGTCTTTCCCGCGCCATTTGGACCGATCAGGGCGTGCCGGGCTCCCTTCTCAAGACGAAAACTAATATCGTTGGCGACGTCGATTTCGCCGAACTTCTTTCGAAGGTGGATCGTCTGGATCGCGGCTACCGGATTGTCCTGAAGCGTCAAGGGTTGCCCCGTTTTAGTTGCGGACGCCGTGCCGGGAAACGTTGCAGCAGAGAATCACACAAACCGAGGATGCCACCACGCGCAAACGTCGCGACAACGATCAAAATCAGTCCGAGCCAGAACAGCCAGTACACTGGATCTCCCTTGGCGAGGATGTCCTGAGCCTCGAAATAGATCGGCGCTCCCAGGAACGCCCCGTAGAGGCGCCCTGCTCCTCCAAGCACCAGCACGATCAGGACTGTTCCCGATAGTTCGAAACTGAGAACGTTCAGACCGACAAACTGATTGGTTTGTGCCGAGAGCGCGCCGGCCATACCGGCGATTCCTGCTGCAATGGAGAAGGCAATGAGTTTTCGTTGCTGAACCGGCACGCCGATGGCCGTCATCCGTGTGGCGTTCTCACGGATACCCACAAGCGATCGCCCGAAGGGCGAAAGGACCAGGTGACGCACGAAAAGAAGACAGGCAAGCAGAACCAAAGCGGCATAGGCGAAGCCAACCCTGCCGTACATATCGAACTCGAACAGTCCGAAGATCGGCTTTATGGAAATGCCCTGCAGTCCGTCGGCGCCTCCGGTCCACGCCGGAAAATGGTTGGCCAGTTCATAGAAAATCAGCGTTACGGCCATTCCAAGCATCAACAGAGCGAGCCCTTTGGTGCGCAAAATGACCAGGCCCATCACAAGGCCGACGACGGCTGCCGCAATCGTGCCGGCCGCCAAGCCGGTAAAAGGGCCGTCCCAGCCTGCAACTGCCAGCATGCCCGACGTATATGCGCCCACACCGAAATACGCCGCGTGTCCCAGCGTAACGATCCCTGTGTATCCCAGCAGAAGATCCAGCGAGAGCGCGAAGATGATCATGACGACGATTTGCGTACCGAGCGGCAGCAATTCCGGCAGGAAGACATACAACGCGCAGAGAGCCAGCCATGGCAACAGTTCCAGGACACTAAATCCGCGGGCCAGTGATTGCTGCTCTGCCCCAATGCTTGTCACGTTGTGCGCCCGAACAGTCCCGCAGGACGGATCAAAAGCACGACGAATACCGCCGCATACACAAAGAAGGCGCCAACCTCCGGCACCAGAATCTTGCAGGCGGTATCACCGATACCCAAAATCAACGCCGCGACAAACGCGCCTGTGATAGAACCAAGCCCACCCATCGACACGACAATCAGAAAATAGATCAGATGCTCCATCGCGTAGCCGGGCGCGATGGCGATAATGTCCGCGCCTAGGCCGCCACCAAGCGCTGCGACGCCACTACCCAGCGCGAACACGATGGTGAAAAGTCCGCTGGTATTGATACCGACGCATTGCGCCATCGAACGGTTATCGACCGCCGCTCGGACGCGCGCGCCAACCAACGTCCGTTCGATGCCAAGCCACAAGAGCAGAAACATGATGCAGCCCGCAGCGATCAGAAACGCCCGGTAGGTGGGGAAGTCCCGTCCCGCAACAAAAAAGTGGCCGGTAATGGCGGGAGGCAGATCGACCCGCTGTGGCAGTGGTCCAAAGGCAAAGTGAGCAGCGGCCGTGGCCATGAAGATGAGGCCGATCGTCATCAAGGTCTGATCGAGTTCGCCGGCGCCGTAAAGCCTGCGGTACAGCAAGCGCTCAAGCACGATACTGGCTAATGCCACCAGCAGCGCCGACATCAGCAACGCCAGCGCGAAGGGAGCCCCCTGCGCCTTCATGATCCAGAGCGCCGCATACCCGCCAGCCATGGCAAACACGCCGTGAGCCAGATTGACGAAATTGAGCATGCCCATAGTCAGCGAAAGACCGACCGAGATAACATATAGCACCATCGCATATGCCAATCCGTGGAAAACAATGCTGACGATGATGCTCAGGAAATTGGTCATTCTCCGTCCGTTTCAATCGCCGTCTTTACTGCGGATTTCAGAATTTTCCATTGATCCCTGACGTTATGAACGGTCTCCATGGTCACGTTGACCAGTTTGCCTCCGACCCTCTGGACCTTGTCGATGTAGACATCCATGACGACGTCGCGCGTGTCAGGATCGATGGCGATCGGTCCGCGAGGGCTAACGGGATTGGTCCACGTCTTTATCGCCTGCATTGAGCCATCGCCGGTGACAATTCCCTTTTGCGCCTCGATCGCGGCAAATATCGCCGCCATTCCATCCCAGCCGCAAACCGCCATAAAGCTCGGTATCGTGTCTTCGCCATAGGCTTTTTTCCATAGCTTGACGAATTGAACATTTTCCGGCCGTGGATTGCTCGCCGCGTAGATCGCCGCGGTCGTCGTGCCCAGTGCGGCATCGCCCATGTTGTCGAGTTCCTCATCGCTCGCAATATCGCCGGGGCCAAGCAGCGTGATACCCGCCTGAGTCAGGCCGGCCTCGGCGAACCCCTTTACTGCCGCCGTGGTGATACGACCCGAGTTGGTGAACATGAAAAGCGCGTCCGGCTTGGCGTCCTTTATACTCTGCATATAGGGGACGTAGTCCGGGGTTGTTTGCGGCATCTTGAGATGCCCGATGATCTCTCTCCCCGCTCCCGCGAAACCCGCCTCGAAGGCCTTTTCCGAGTTTATGCCGGCGGCATAATCGCTCACCGCGATAAAGACCCTCTTGAAGCCGTTCCGCGCTGCCCACTGCCCTAACGTGTGCGCCGTCTGCCATTGCGTATAGGACACACGTGCGATGTAAGGTGAAAGCCTCGTAAGGTTGGACGTCGACGCATTCATGAGGATGAAAGGCGTCTTCGACTGCGTCGCCAATGGCGCGATAGCCGCCGCATTCGGCGTAAACACGATGCCACCGAGAAATTGCACGTGGTCACGCACGATCAATTCCTGCGCCAGACGTTTGGCGATGTCGGGGTTTGCGCCAGTGTCGTCCCGCTTGATGATCTCAACTTTGACACCGGGCGGCAATTCGGATTCATGTTGCTTGAAGTAGAGTTGCGCACCACGGTCGATATTTTCACCAAGCGACGCCGAAGGACCCGACAACGTCAGAATCATACCGATCTTGATTACCTGATCCGCCGCCAGTGCCGGAGCGACCATCAAAGCGTGAAGCCCGACTAAACCGAAGGTTAATTTGCGCAGCACTTTCATTCAAGGCGCTCCTATATAGCGGACCTAAGGTCGCTCGACGCAGATCCCAATCAAGCGACGTTAGACCCGACAAGTCTCAAGGCATTGACGGCGACAGCTCCGCCAGAGGTGAACGTGCTGAGTTCGACATCAGTGGGAGCAAATTCAACGCGGCGGAATTTATTCTGATCCTCGAACGGCACGGTAGCGTCGATGCCAAGCTTGGTCCGGATCCCTTCCCGGCTGACGCGTACATATTCGTGCCCGCGCGCTCCCGGAATCAAAATCAGATCGGACGACGCTTCCATGCGGGTCGCGACCGCATATTCGACATCGATGGGATCGCGAATGTCGATGTCGTGATCGACCACCGTGATGAGGTCCAGATCCTTCAAGGCGCCGAAGGCAGCCAGGATCGCGTTGCGCTGCAAACCATTATGCTGGCGACTTTGCTTCTTGACCTGGATCACGGCGTGGAAACGATGCAGGCCACCCGACGTCATCTCGACATCGGTCACGATCGGTATCGCGGACTGAAGCACTTTCAGCAGGCTGGCCTCCAGCACGTATTTGCGAAGGATGATGGTCTCCCGTCCGAAGCCGTTGATGACATGATAGATCGGCCGCAAACGATGTGTCACCGCGGTGATTTGCAACACCGGCGCATCGGCCGCAGGGGCCGCAAAGCCGATGAATTCGCCGAACGGGCCTTCAGGCGCGACATCGTCGATGAGGATTTTGCCTTCGAGAACGAACTCACTTTCGGCGGGAACCAGCAGATCCTGGGAAACCGCCCGCGCGACGGTGAGAGGCTTTCCCGCCAATCCGCCCGCCACCGCGAGCTCATCGGCGTTCTCCGGCATCTGAGAGCCCATCGTCGCCGCGGTGAAATGCAGCGCCAGATCGGATCCTATGCATACCGCGACGGGCAGCGACTTGCCCTGTTCCTTGGCGCGCTCGAATGCGAGACGCAGGTGCCGCCCAAGATCGAGCTTGATCGCAACCCGATCCGGCCCGAGCACCTGCAATCGATGATAGGATGCGTTATAGGTTCCCGTAACGGGATCCTGCACCACAACGATACCGGCGGTGATATAGCGGCCTGCATCGCCAGGGGCGTGAAACAACGCCGGAAGAAGCGCTTTGATATCAAACCCGGTTTTCAGAACAACCTCTTGCACCGGCGCTTCGGTGACGACCTTGGGGACGATCGGACCGCCGATCGCGCGCTGGACAAGGCCGCGGATGCCGTTAAAGTCGAGACCAAAGGCGGCCTCGCAATTCTCTTTCGAACTCAGCAAATTCCCGATAACCGGCGTGTCATACCCCTTCACCGAAGGGAAAAGCAGAGCCTGCTCTCCATCCAGCTTCTTCAGGATCGCCGCGACTTCCAGATGCGGATCGACCGGTTTCTGGTAAGTTAGTACACGATCGCTTTGGATCATTCGTGCCAGCGCAGAACGGAAGCGCGTATCCAGAATTTGAGACATACCGCTCTACTCCCCGGCGCCATCTTAATTAATGAATTTTAATAGCTAAATAACAAAGCTAGTCAAGCCCGCTTTACTGTGCAGAACGAGGCCACTTTGCCGTCATTCACGGCATTACGGTGACATGCCTTGCGGTGGCGGCGATATCAACGATCGCAGATCAACGCACAATCGTGCGCGACGCTGAGGTTTTAGCGCCCTCAGCCATCAATCATTCAACAGGGGAACCACGCCACTTATGAGAGGACGCGCCATTGTCGGCGCTACCTGTTAATGGCCACCCACCTCTACATCCACGTTAGCCGCTCTAAGTGCGGCAATCGTGGCCTGAAGATGCGACCGGTCCCTGGTCTCGATCACGACCTCGAGCAGTACCGCCTTCGCCGGCAGATCGGTGAAAGTGCGCTGATGGGAGACCTCAACGATGTTGGCGCCTGACTTGCTGAGGATCGCAACGACCGTGGCGAGCTGACCCGGCCGATCGACGATATCGAACTTCAGTTTCGACAGCCGACCCTCCCTCGCGAGTTGACGGGTCAGCACGCCGGACAACAGCCGCGTATCGATGTTGCCGCCGCTGAGCACGAGGCCGAGCGTGCGGCCCTTGAAGCGTTTCTCGTCGGCAAGGACCGCCGCCAGACCGGCTGCACCGGCGCCTTCCGTTACGGTCTTCTCGATCGTGATGAGAAGGCTCAGCGCCTGCTCGATCTGCTGTTCGGTCACGAGTACAATGTCATCGACAAGCGCGCGCACGATCTCTGATGTGATACGGCCAGGCGCCTTGACCGCAATGCCTTCGGCCAGCGTGTCACCGCGCATTGGCAATTGTTGCCCTTTGACCAGATTGTACATGGACGGATAGAGATCGGCCTGAACGCCGATGACCTCGATATCGGGCTTGAGCGTCTTGGCGGCGACAGCCATGCCGGAGATGAGGCCGCCGCCCCCAATCGGTACCAGCAGGACGTCGAGATCCGGCACCGCAGCGAGCATCTCGAGCGCGATGGTGCCCTGACCTGCGATGATCATGGGATCGTCGTAGGGATGGATGAAGGTCAATCCCTGTTCGCGGCCATGGTCAGCGGCCAGAATGGTGGCTTCCTCGAGGGTTGCCCCGCCTTCGATCACATTGGCGCCGTGCCGGCGCGTGTTCTCAATCTTCACGGTGGGCGTTCCAAGCGGCACGAAGATGGTTGCAGGTATTGAAAGGCTGGCCGCGTGATAGGCGACGCCTTGTGCGTGGTTTCCCGCTGAGGCGGCGATCACACCTCGCCGCCGCTCATCGGCAGACAAGGCCGACAGCCGATTGAGCGCCCCGCGCTCCTTGAAGGTCGCCGTGAATTGCAAGTTCTCGAACTTGAGCCATACGCTGGCGCCGATGATATCGGACAGCGTGCGGCTGCGATCGAATTTCGTCTGTTTCACGAAGCCGGCAAGCACGCCGGCTGCCACCTCGATGTCGCGGAGGGCGACTGGCAGGTGGCTCAGGGAATTTCTTAAGGCATCACTCATCGTCATCGAGTCTCTGGTTGCATCTTTTCATACCACCGATACCGCAGCGGCGCCGCCGTTATTGGCGGGGAAGCAGCCTTTCTATCGGCCCCAGCCAACCGCCCTTCAACAATTGCTTTAAACATAAAATTATCATTTTCCATGCGTACCGGTCATGTTAGCGTCGACAGGTCCGACCGTTGAGGAGATCCTGCGTGCCCGCTTCTGTGCCCCTGATGACGAAAGACGGCCGCTTCAGCTACGAAGCCGCTGGCGATCATGCATCACAGCCGCTGGTGTTTCTGCATGGAATCGGCGGCGCGGCCCGGGCATGGCGCGACCAGCTCAATGCCTTCGGCGACCGGTATTTTGCAATCGCGTGGGATATGCCGGGCTACGGCGGCTCGGTACCCTTGCCAACCGTCAGCATTTCCGCGCTCGCCGACGCATTGCGGGCTTTCCTCCTGCAAGTCGGCGCAACGAGACCGGTTCTGGTCGGGCATTCAATCGGCGGCATGATTGTTCAGCTATTGCTGTCGAAAAGCCCCGATGTCGCCCGCGCTATCGTTCTAGCCCAGACCAGCCCGGCATTCGGTAAACCCGACGGCGAATGGCAGAAGACCTTTACTGACGCGCGGCTCGGCCCGCTCGATCGTGGCGAAACGCTCGCTTCCCTCGCACCGTCCCTGGTGGGGGAATTGGTTGGCGATGATCCAGATATTGGCGGTATGGCTCTTGCCCGCGACTGTATGGCTGCGGTACCGGAGACGACCTACCGTGCAACGATGCTGGCATTGATGGGCTTCGACCTGCGCCATGCGCTGAAGAATATCGCGGTGCCGACACTGGTGCTGTCGGGATCGAAAGACAACAATGCGCCGGCGCCGATGATGGCCAAGATGGCAAGCTATATTCCGTCCGCCGAATATGTTGAGATCGAAGGCGCTGGTCACCTCGTCAATCTGGAGCGCGCTGGAGCCTTTAACGCCGCGCTGGATCAGTTCCTCAAGGCCAATGTGGCTTCAACACAAGTGACGGCATGATGACGGTACAAGTCAGCAAAAGCGTATCAGCACTCGGCAAGATCAATCTGGATGCCCCGATTTTCGATCCCGGCGCGTTCCGGCTGAATGACGAACAGGCCGGGATTATCGGGACGGCGCGCGAGCTCGGCCAGACCGTTTTCGCGGGCAGAGCTGCCGCCTATGATCGCGACGCCAAATTCCCAACCGAGAACTACAAGGATTTGCATCGTACGGGCCTGCTCGGCATTGCGATTGCAAAGAAGCACGGCGGCCTCGGCGCCGGCTACCAGACTTATGCGATAGCGGCCGCCGAGATCGGCCGTTACTGCGGTGCGACCGCGCTGACCTGGAACATGCATGTCTGCTCGACCCTGTGGTCCGGTCCGCTGGCCGACGATCTCGATATGGATGCCGAGACACGCGCCGAACATGAGCGCCGGCGCGCCATGCACTATAAGCGTATCGTCGAGGGGGGCGCGATATATTCGCAACCATTCTCGGAGGGGGGCGCGGCAGCGGCCGGCGGTGTTGCGTTCGGTACCGAGGCCAAACCTGTCAAACGCGGCTGGATTGTCAACGGCAAGAAGATATTCGCTTCGCTATCGGGCCACGCCGACTATTATGGCGTGCTCTGCACCGAGATCGCCGAGGGCGAAAAGGCCTCACGCCGCAACACGCTTTATCTGGCTTTGCCGGCCAAATCCGACGGCGTCTCGGTGGTTGGCGACTGGGATCCGCTGGGAATGCGGGGCACGGTGTCCCGCACGCTCCTGTTCAAGGATGTGTTCGTGGCGGAAGATGCAGCGCTGATGCCGCGTGGCGTCTATTTTCAGGCGGCGATGCGCTGGCCGCACATGTTCCTGACGTTGTCACCGACCTACGTCGGGCTGGCCCAGGCGGCTTACGATTTCACCGTGCGCTATCTGCGCGGCGAGATGCCGGGCACGCCGCCGGTGAAGCGCCGGATGTATCCGACCAAGCAGGTCGCGGTTGCGCAGATGCAGATCAAGCTCGAGCAGATCAAGGCGATCTGGTTTCAGGCCGTGACCGAAGCCCGCGCCAATCCGACCAAAGAGCAGGTGCTGCGCGCGTATGCCGCGCAGCATTCCGTCATGGAAGGCGCGAACGAAATCGCCACGCTCGCAATCCGCACCTGCGGCGGTCAGGCGATGCTGAAATCGCTGCCGCTGGAACGGATCTATCGCGACAGCCGCTGCGGTTCGTTGATGTTGCCGTGGACAGCCGAACTCTGTCTCGACCGCATCGGCCGCGAAGCGCTATATGAGACCGGCGAATTGGACGAATAGCCTGTGGATCTTTCCAGTCTGATCGAACGCAATGCCGCCTTCACACCGGACAAGGCCGCTACTATTTTTAACGGCAATGCGTTGAGCTATGCGGCGTTCAGCGCCCGCATCGAACAAGCGGCACGCGCGCTGAAAGCCGAATATGGAGTCAGCCGCGGCGATCGCGTCGCGATTCTCAGCCTGAATCGGCCTGATTATCTCGTGTTGCTTTATGCCAGCGCACGGCTCGGTGCCATGCTGGTGCCGCTGAACTGGCGGCTAGCGGCGGCCGAACAGTTGTTCATCCTGTCGGACGCCGCCGTAAAAGTGCTGGTGCTCGAGCAGGCCTTTGCGGAGGTTCTTCCTGCGCTCGAACAAAGCCTGCCCGAGGCGAACATCGTGGGGCTCGATTTTACGCCGCCGGGAGGAAGCGGATTCGAGGCGCTGCTCGCGCGCGCCCGCGGCGACGGCCGCGATCCGCAGGCCGATCTCAGCAGTCCTCTGCTGATCGTCTATACTTCCGGCACGACAGGAAGACCCAAGGGCGCGGTGCTGCGACAGGAAGCATTGCTGTGGAATGGAGTGATGAGCCAGCACATGCATGGGCTCACGTCCGAAGATCACGTCCTCACGGTACTGCCCTTCTTCCACGTCGGAGGCCTCAACATTCAGACCACGCCGGCGTTGCACCACGGTGCGACCGTAACGATCCATCAACGTTTCTCGCCCGACGCGACGCTATTGGCGATCGCGCAGCAGCGTCCGACCTTGACGGTATTGGTACCGGCGACCATTCAGGCGGTGACCGACCATCCCGATTGGGCTTCCACCGATCTCTCCTCGCTCAAGGCCATCTCGACCGGATCAACCATCGTACCGCCGCATTTGACCGACCGCTTCGTCGCCCGCGGCGTGCCGGTGCTTCAGGTCTATGGTTCCACCGAAACTTGCCCGGTCGCGGTTTACACCCGGCTGGGCGGAGACCTTTCCCGTGTGGGCTCGACCGGCCTTCCCGGCCTGTGCTGCGAGGCTGTTATCATCGACGATGCAGGCGCCGAACTGCCCCCGGACACCCCGGGGGAAATCGCGGTGCGCGGTCTCAACGTGTTTTCGGGGTATTGGGGCCACCCGGAAGCCACCCGGGAAGTGCTCCGTGATGGCTGGTATCGCACCGGCGATATCGGCCGCCGCGACGCGGACGGCTATTTCTGGGTGCATGACCGCAAGAAGAACCTGATCATCTCCGGCGGCGAAAATATCTATCCGGCGGAAGTCGAACGCGTGCTGATGGAACATCCCGACGTCGTAGAGTGCGGCGTCATTGGCCGGCCCGACCCCAGATGGGATGAAGTACCCGTGGCCTACGTGATCCGGCGGACGGGGTGTTCGCTTGAGGCGGCGGATTTGAACGCGCATATGCTGACGCAACTCGCCCGCTTCAAGGTGCCGCGCGATATCGTTTTTGTCGACGAACTGCCGCGCACGGCTTTGGGGAAGGTTCAGCATTTCAGGTTACGGCAGCTCGACAATCCGACGTTCGCCCAGGGAGAAACACCTTGAAAATCGCGGTGCTTGGCGGCGGCAATGGCTCGTTCGCGGCGGCCGGCGATTTTGCGCTTTGCGGTCACGACGTCAGTCTGTGGCGACGTGATGCGGCTGAGGTCACAAAGCATCGCAATACGGGCTCGCGCATCTTGATCAAAGACGCGGCCGGCCAGCACGACGTGCAGCTGTCGCTGGTGACAGCTGATATCGCCGAAGCCGTCAGGGATGCCGAACTGATCCTGTGCCCCGCCCCGGCCTTTGCCCAGCACGATATCGCACGCCAGATCGCGCCACATCTGCGGGATGGGCAAGTGGTGTTTCTGCCGCCGGCGACGTTCGGCTCGACGATCTTTGCAAGAGCCGCGCGCGACGCCGGCAATCGCGCCGCGGTCAGTTTCGCCGAAACCGGCACGCTGCCATGGCTGGCGCGCAAGCACGGACCATTCGAAGTCGCCATTACCATCCGCGCCAAGCGGCTGCCGGTCGGGGTATTTCCGCTGCACAGTGCCGATCACGCCCTCAACGTGATCGGACGCGCCTTCCCGGGCGTGATCGAGCCCTGCGGCGACGTGTTGTCGGCGGCGCTGATGAATGCCGGACCCATCATCCATCCGCCGCTGATCGTGATGAACGCCGGCCCGATCGAACACTTCGAGCGCTGGGATATTCACAAGGAGGGCACGCAAGCGTCGATCCGCAGGGTGACCGATGCGCTCGATGCCGAACGGATTACCGTCCGCGAAGGTTTCGGTTATCGCGCTCCGCACTTTCCGCTGGCCCATCATTATGCGACCGAAGGCGAGCAATGGATGTATGGCCGCGGATCGCACGATCGCCTTACCGATTCCGGCGACTGGCGGGAGCGGATCGTGCTCAGAGAACATCGCTACATGCGAGAGGATCTCCGGCTCGGTCTTTCGTTTCTGGTTTCGGTTGCCGAACTGGCCAGCGTCGCGACGCCGCTGGCGAAAGCTTTTCTCGCCATTGGTTCGGCGATCTGCGGCGAGGATTTCATGCAACAAGGCCGTACCCTCGGCACTCTCGGCTTCGGCCACCTCAACCGCGACCAGTTGCAAGCTCTGTTGCGCGAGGGATTCTAAATGACAGCTACCCCCGCCATTGCCTGCCTTGGTGCCGGCCGCATGGGTCGCGGCATTGCGGTGGCGTTTGCCTATGCCGGTCACGCCGTCACCATGATCGACGTCAAGCCGCGCGCCGCCGAACAGTTTACCGCACTCAAGACCGAGGCGCTGGGGGAAGTCAGGAAAACGCTGGCAAGTCTGGCCCGGTTCGGATTGCTGACGGAGAAGGACGCCGAAGCAATCGTCACGCGTGTCGCGGTCATGCCCGCGGCAGATATGGCTGCCGTACTCGCCGAGGCGCGCTTGGTGTTTGAAGGCGTGCCTGAGGTGGTCGATCTGAAGCGCGACGTGCTGGCGGCGGCCTCAAAATGCGTCGGACCCGAAGTGATCATTGCCTCGACCACGTCGACCATTCTGGTCGACGATCTCGCAGGATCGGTCGAGCATGCCCAACGCTTTCTCAACGTGCACTGGCTGAACCCCGCCTATCTGATTCCGCTGGTCGAGGTTTCGCCGGGGGCAGCGACAGATCCTGGCGTCACCGCGCGTGTCAAAACGTTGTTGGAAGGCATCGGCAAGGTGCCGGTGATTTGCGCCGCAACGCCGGGCTTCATCGTCCCACGTATCCAGGCGCTCGCGATGAACGAGGCGGCGCGGATGGTCGAAGAAGGGGTCGCCAGTCCCCAAGATATCGACAAGGCGATTCGCTACGGCTTCGGATTCCGCTACGCGGTGATGGGTCTGTTGGAATTCATCGATTGGGGCGGCGGCGACATTCTTTATTACGCCAGCCGCTATCTTGAAGGCGCGCTGGGCAGCGATCGTTATCGCGCGCCTGAGGTGATTTCGCGCAATATGCATGAGGGCCGGATCGGCATGCGGACCGGCGCCGGCTTCCTCGATTATTCCGGTCTTGATGTCGAGAACTATCGCGAACAGCGCCTCGCGACGCTGGTCGACCTACTCAGGCATTTTGGTCTGGCCAAACCGCCGGTGCTCTAACCGAACACATCCTGCAAAACGCCTTCACGCACCACGGCGACGCCATCCAGCTCGATCGTGGTTCCCATCATCGGAAGATCGAAATGGCCGGCGGTGTAGCGCCCGGCGAATTCGTTGGCACCGGTAGAAAACAGGAAGTTGCCGGCAACCGCACGCAACTCGGTGCCGTTGGTGTCGCGCTGGTCGTACATCGTCAGCGCCTCGTAGCGCGCGCGAGGATTCATGCCGAACCCGACATGCGATACCGCGTAGGCTTCGCGGTCGCCCCATGCCGCGAGATAGGCGCGCATCATCGCAGCATCGGCGCCTTCGCCCTCCAGATTCGTGACGTAGTCATCCTTCAGCGTCATCCGGATCGGCGACGTCAGGTAACGCTTGAAGGTGAGATTGATGTCGCCGGGCACCATTACCAGCGTGCCATTGACGGTGCCGCTCTTGGGAAAACTCACGACGATGCCGCCCGGCCAGTGCGCCAGCGTTCCCGGTCTGTCGGTCCAGCCCCAAACGCCAACCGTGGAGGCGCCGGCCATGTCGACATCGAGTCCGGTGCCAGCCTTTGATGTCACTCGCATCCGCTTGGTCCCGCGCAGCATTTTTGCGGCCGCACGCACGCGTTTTTCCAGTGCCGGATCCGGTACCATCCGCTCAAGCGCTTCGGGATGCTCATTGGAGATATTGAGAATGCGGGCGCCTGCTTTGAGTATTTCCGGCGTCTCGGCGGCGTGCATCAGGCCTTCAACAGTGCAATCGACCACAAAGCCAGCCTGCTGCAGCGCGGTGACGACGGGCCCGAGTTTCTGGATCGCCTCACTGGCACCGGTGGAGCGAACCGGCACGATCTGCCGGTTGCGCGGCGTCGGCACAATGACGTGGAAGGGCCTCGCGCCCATCCGCAACAGCGCGAGTTCGGCCAAATGCACATTGAGCGCGCGCGATTGTGTTTCCGAAAGGATCGCGGCGGTGTCGCCCGGCTTGACGGCACAACGCTCGAAAATCTCGCAGAAAGCGTCGATCCATTTCGCTTCGATGCGGTCTGCCAGCATGCTCTATCTCCACTTCGATCGTTGCATCAGACTTCCGGAAACCCGCGCAGCAGATAGGACCGCACCGCCTGCAGCAGGGCGTTCAAAATCAATCCCAACAGTGAAATCGTGATCAGCGGCACAAACATGTCGACGGCCTGAAAAGTCCGCGCCGCCGTCACCAGGAGATGGCCGAGACCATCGCTTGAGGTGATCATTTCGGCGAGAAACACCACGATGCACGAAATCACAAGCCCAATTCGGCAGCCGGTGAGGATCGACGGCACGGCGGCCGGCAGCACCACCTTGAACAGGACTTGACGGCGCGGCGTGCCCGCGGCCATCGCCGACCAGATCAGCTTCTGTTCGACCGTCGATGCTCCATAATAAGTCGAAAGCAGAATCGGAAACAGCGCATCCGCGGCGACCAGGGTGATCTTCGAGGCATGGCCGAACCCGAGCAACAAAAGCAATGCCGGATAGAACGCGACCTTGGGCAGCGGCGCCAGCACGCGCACGATGGGACGGACCACGGAATTGATGGCCGGACTGGCCGCCGCAGCAAGCCCAATGCCAACGCCAAGAAGTACCGCAATCGAGAATCCTGCAAACAACCGCACCAGCGTCACACCGATTTCCTGCTGAAACCCGCCGGTGAAGAGCTGCTGTACCAGACGTGAAAATACCAGACCGGGCGGCGGCAGCAGCGACAGCGGCGCATATCCCCAGCGAGTCAATGGCCTGCCACACTCCAATCAGCAGCGCGATCGGAGCAATTCCCAGCAAAACCTGCGATATAAGGGCACGCGCGTTCATGAAAAGCTCAAGGGTATATCGAAGCGCGGCTCCGACCATCTGACGAGCCTGCCGCGCAGATTTTCGAACGCCGCGTCAAGACCGATACCCATTGCACCGACGATGATGATCATCGCGAACACCGTATCGTACTGTCCCATATCGAGCGCGTTGAACAGGATATTTCCCGCACCGGACTGCCGGGCAATCATCTCGCTCGTAATCATGGTAATCAGCGCCAGAACCAGCCCGGTGCGGCATCCGGTGAGAATTTCCGGCAGCGCCGCCGGCAGCACAATCCGGATCATGCGCTGCAGCGCCGACAGCCCCATCGCGGCGCCCGACCACAGCATCTTTTCCTCGACGGCTCTTGCGCCCTGAAAGCTATGGTAGATCACGGGAAGGCTGACACCGAGAAAAATCACCAGTGTTTTTGCGATGTCGCCGACGCCGAGCCACAGCATGATGATCGGCATCAGTGCGGCCTTCGGCACCGGATAGATGATCATCAGTAGCGGATTGAAAAACGACGCGATGGCGCGGCTGCGGCCCATCATCAATCCAAGTGGAATCGAAACCGCGAGCGCCAGCGCAAATCCGACGGCCATTCGGCGCAGCGAAGCCAGGATATTTATCAGCGCTTCCTTGTCGCCGAGAATAGAAGGGATTGCGCGTAGCGCTTGCAGCGCGGTCGGAAAGCTCTCGGTATTGAGGACCAGTGCGCCGATCTGCCAGATCCCGAGCAAGCCGAGGCAAGCGAGCAATGGCGCGGAGCGCGACAGGATGGCGCGCGCGGAAATCATGGCCGCAACTCGTCTTCACTGGTGTCATCGATCATACGCTCGATATCGACCACGTATTTCTGATAATGGGGATCGAGCAGCAGTTCTGCGCGCCGGCGCGGACGCGGCAGGTCGATGTCGACGATCTCCTTGATGCGGCCCGGCGACCGCGTCATTACCACGACCTTGTCGGACAGAAACACCGCCTCTTCGACCGAGTGCGTGACAAACAACACGGTCTTGCGATCGCGTTCCCATATGTTGAGCAGATCGTTCTGCAACCGCGTCCGAGTATGCGCGTCCAACGCGCCGAACGGTTCATCCATCAGCAACACCGCGGGATGATAGGCCAATGTTCGCGCCAGTGCGACGCGCTGCTTCATGCCACCGGAGAGTTCCTTGGGGTAAAAATGCTCAAAACCCTTGAGCCCGACCATCTCGATCAACGCGCGGCTTTGCACCTCGGCTTCCGCCGGCTTCACGCCCTGCTGGCGGGGGCCGTACATCACATTGCCCAACACGCTCTTCCAGGGAAACAGCGCGAACTCCTGAAACACCGGTCCCCGATCCGGACCGGGCCCGGTGATGGGCTTGCCCTTCATCGTGGCGACGCCCTCGGTCGGGCTGACAAAGCCACCGACAATATAGAGCAGCGTCGATTTTCCGCAGCCGGACGGGCCAAGAATAGAGACGAAGGCGCCGTCCTCGATGGTCAACGAGATCTCCGACAACGCCAAATGCTTTTGACGCCCGGAGGTTTGAAAAATCTGCGAAACCCGATCGATCTCGATCATCGCCGTCCCGCGCCGCGGGGTAGATTCAGCAGGAATGTCCGAGCGCAGTGGCAATAGTTTCATTCTCGCTTCTTTTCATGGCCGCGGCCGCCCCAACATAGCGGAGATTGGCACGGCTTGGCGATGTCATTCGTCTAGCCCCGAAAAACACTTAGTCGAACCATGGCCATTCCGCCGCACCTTCGTGGGTGACGGCGCCGCCGGGCGCCTGGCCGACCAATCGCGCATATTTGGCGAGCGCGCCTGCCCGATGCCGCGGCGACCTCTGCCTCCATGCCCGCCGTCGCTTCTCGAATTCATCGTCGTCGATCAGCAGATCCATGCGGCGTGCATTAGCGTCAATCCGGATGCGATCACCTTCGCGCACCAGTGCCAGCGGGCCGCCAATAAACGATTCCGGCGAGACATAGCCGATACACATCCCCCGCGTTGCGCCGGAAAAGCGGCCATCGGTGACGAGTGCGACCTTCTCACCCATCCCTTGTCCATAAATCAGCGCCGTCACGCCCAGCATCTCGCGCATGCCGGGGCCACCGACCGGGCCTTCATTGCGGATGACGAGCACATCCCCTTCATCGTACTTGCGCTCGCGCACCGCATCGACGCAGCGCTCTTCGTCCTCGAACACGCGGGCACGGCCTTCGAATAGTAATTTCTTGAGACCGGCCACCTTGATGACAGCGCCGTCCGGGCAAAGATTACCCTTCAGCACCGCCACGCCACCGTCCGGCATGATCGGCGCAACGGTGCCGTAGATGATCTCGCCATCCGGTGGGTTGGCGCTGCCGTATTCTTCCGCAATCGTCCGGCCGGTGATAGTCAGGCAACTGCCGTCGATGTGGCCGCTCTCGACCAGAGCGCGGATGACAACGGCGGTGCCGCCGATGTCGTAAACGTCTTTGGCGGTGTATTTGCCGCCGGGTCGCAGATTGCCGATCAGAGGCGTGCGCGCAAAGACCGCCCCGACATCGTCCAACGTAAAGGAGATGCCGGCTTCATTGGCGAGCGCCGGCAAATGCAGTGCGGCGTTGGTCGATCCACCGGTCGCGGCGACGATGGCCGCGCCGTTCTCCAGCGACTTACGCGTCACAATTTCGCGCGGCAATGGTCCGCGTTGCCGCAGCATCTGCATTACCAGCCGGCCGGCCCGGCGTGCCAATTGCGCCCGCTCGGCATAAACACCCGGGATCATCGAGACATTGGGGATCGTCAGCCCCATCGCTTCGGAAACCATCGCCATGGTGTTGGCGGTGAATTGCCCAGCGCAGGCGCCGATCGTCGGCAGGCACGCACGCTCGATGCCGGCAAGTGTCGCCTCATCGATTTCACCGGTCATGAAACCACCGACCGCCTCATAAGAATCCAGCACGGTGAGGGTTTTTCCCTCGAACCATCCTGGCAGCGCGCTACCGCCATAGATGAAGATCGACGGCACGTTGCAGCGGATCATCCCCATCATCACACCGGGAAGCGTCTTGTCGCACCCTCCAAAGCCGATCAGGGCATCATATGCGAGGCCGTGGACCACGGCTTCGATCGAATCCGCGATCAGCTCGCGCGACAGCAGGGAAAATTTCATCCCCTCATGGTTCATGCTGATTCCGTCGGAGATCGAAATCGTCGAGAATTCCCGCGGTGTGCCGCCGGCCTCTGTGATTCCGGCCTTGGCGGCATCAACCTGAAAATCGTGGGTCATGTTACAGGGCGTCTGCTCGCCCTTCATGCTGACTACACCCACCATGGGTTTCGCTATCGCGTCGTCGTCCAGTCCCATCGCACGCATGAATGCGCGGTGTGGCGCTCTATCAAGACCATCGGTCGTCACCCGTGATCGCCACCTTCTCATATGCAACGTCTCTCCACAGGCGCCGTTCAGCGAACGCGGGTACCCGTAACCTCGGCGTCAATTGCAACAAACCGGTAGACGGCCTGCTCCGGCTATTGCAGCGGCGCAACGATGGTCGGGTGCTTGAACTGCGCGACGTCCATCTTCGGCAACATCCCCGTCGCGGCGTAGATATCGAACATCTTCTGGATCGCCTCGAAATTTGGCGCGGCACCGGGATCGCGGGCGAAATCGTTGTCCTTCAGCAGATATGTATCCAGCACCGGTACCGGCGCCTTCAGCACCTCAGACACGACCTTCAGTGTTTCCTCGCGATTGGCCAGCGCCTTTTTCATGCCGGAGGTGATGTCACGTACATAGGCCTTCACCAGATCCGGATGCTTGTCGACAAAGTCGGCACGGCAGGCTTCGAGAATGTGGACGATGTTGGGCATTGCCTCGGACAGCGAAAACAGCTTCCGTGTGCCTCCTTTGGCCTCGGCGTGCGCGGCGAACGGCTGGTTCATGTTGACGGCATCGACGCGCCCCTGGCGCAGGGCCTCCTCGGAAACTGCGAAGCCGACTTCGACAAGCTTGATATCCTTCTTCGGATCGACGCCGTTCTTTTGCAGCAGCATCGCGAACGGACCATAGGTCCCGCCGCCGATCACATTGATGCCCACGGTCTTGCCCTTGAGGTCCGCGATGGTCTTGATCGGGGAATCGTCTTTCACGGCCCAATAGACCGAGAAGCCACCGGGCTTTTCGAAGACGTGCTGTGCGACGATGTAGGCCTTCAGGTTGCCGCCGACCACGCCATTGGCCAGCGATAGCGGCGCCTGGGTCGCGCAATCAAGCGCGCCGGCAGCCAGCGCCTGTGTCATGGGCGCGGTGCCCTGGAACTGCGTCCATTCGATATTATAGGTCTTGCCGAGATCGGGGAACTCCGCCGGCCGGCGCATCATCCAGTACTTGGATTCTTCGGCCGGAATGGTCCAGCCGACACGAATAGTCGGTTGCGCGACGGCCGAGTTCCCGCCGGCGAAAATGACGGCCACTGGCCCGATTGCGAGAATCCATCTCGCAAGTAACCACCTTGAACGTATCCGCATCGTCGCTCTCCGCTTCCCGACAGACCCCGGCGTATAAAGCGCCGGAAGCCTTTCATGCTTCAAACAATCAGGCAAGCCACGGAATTTTGTCGCCGCGACCTCCGAATTCCTTGCGGCGTTTGCGAATTCATATATGGACGACGGTCAGAGTGGCCGAGCCGCAGCAAGCTTCGCCATCGGCTCACGCCGGCCACATAGCCGTTTCCAACGGCCGAACGTATCCCGCACTAGGCTGGCAGCGGAGACCCCTTGGTCTCGGGCAGGAAGAAGGCGGCAATACTTCCAACCACATAGATCGACGCCAGCACCATGGCGGCACGGCCGAAGCCGCCAAATTTGGTGATCATGGTGCCGGCGAGCAGCGGCCCCAGGAAAGCAACAAAGCGCGGTGCGTTGAAGGCAAAGGCGAGCGCCGTTGCCCTCATGCGGGTCGGATACAATTCCGGCAGCCAGACCGGCATCCACGTGTATTGACCGTTGCTAAAGAACGCATTGACCATCGCAAACAGCAGCAGCAGCTTAAGATCGGTCGTAACGAAGAACAGAAGGGGCGTCATCAGCAACGCTATGACGAAAAATATAATCGTTACCGGTTTGCGGCCGAACGCATCCATCAGGAAGCCCATGCTGAGATAGCCGAGCACCGAGCCAATTGTGTAGGCCATACCGGCGTAACTCGCCCACTGCCCCGGGTTGAGGCTCTCCTTGGCGGCCAGCGAACCGATAAAGGGAGGCACCCAGGTCGAGATGCCCCAGAAGCCGACCGTGGTTGTCAGCGACATCAGGAAAACCACGATGGTCCGCTTGCGCAGTGAAAAATCGGTGAAGAGATCAAATAGTGTGAAGCGTGTCAGCTTTTCGGCGCCTTCGCCGAGGGAAATACCCGATTTTTTCTGTTCAATCGCCACGCGCCGCTTCTGGTTGGCTTCTTCCCAGATCTTCAATTCCGGAATGGCACGCCTGATCCATAGCGTCAGCAGCGCGGGAAGCACACCAAGCGCGAACATGTAGCGCCAGGCACCCGGCCCCGCCTGACTGAGGAACAGCCAGGTAAACGAAGCCAGAAAAAAGCCGAGGCCAAGCCCGCATTGCATGATGCCAGCGCCCTTGCCGCGGGCGCGATCCGGCCAGAGTTCGGCCAGCATGGAACTGCCGGTCGCCCATTCCGATCCGATGGCAACGCCGACCAGGAAACGTAACGCCACGAACGAGATCCAGTCGAACGAGAACGCGCTGAGCCCGGTCGCAATCGAGTAGGCGATGATCGCGATGACCATCGTGCGCTTGCGGCCGATATAGTCGGCCAGAATGCCGCCCAGCATGCCGCCGACGCCCCAGCCGAGCAAGGTGATCGCGATCACGGTGCCGATATAGGAAGGAATCTGTCCATACTGCGAAGGATCAAGCAATTGCCGCAGCGCGACACCCGCGGTAAGAATCAGCGCGTAGGTTTCGAACCCATCGAACAACCAGCCGAGATTCGAGGCAATCAACGCATTCCATTGCGAACGTGACAGCGCCCTGTACCACGGCGCCTCTATTGCATAAGTCGTCATCCTTAGCCCCCCTGATTCTGCTTATGTGCGCGCCATCTTGTTTGCAGCGCTTTTCACAGCCTTGATGATCTCTGGATAAGCCGCGCAACGGCATAGATTGCCGGCCAGATAGTCCCTGATTTCTTCATCCGTAGGTGCGGGCTTTTCGTCCAGCAATTTATGCGTCATCAGGATGAAGCCCGACGTGCAGAAACCGCACTGAAACGCCCCCTCCTCGATGAAAGCCTCCTGCACCGGACTGAGGTGAACATTGTGATCAAGGTGCTCGACCGTCGTGACGGTTTTACCGTCGACGAACGCAGCAGGGTACAGGCAGCCCGACACCGCTATGTCGTCGACAATCACGGTGCAGCAACCGCAGAGACCCTGGCCGCAGCTTTCGCGAGCCCCGTTCAAATCCAGCCGGTTCAATAGCTCGACGAGATTTTCGTGGCTCTGGACAAGCATCGCGGTCTTGCTTCCGTTCAGCACGAAACTGATCGACTTGGCGTGCTGATTCATCTCAATCTCCAATCGGATTTCCGGCCTTGAGGCGAATGCCTCTCAGCACGCTCTCCGCAGTCAGCGGCAGGGCGGTCAAGCGAACGCCGACCGCATCGTGAATTGCGTTGGCGATCGCGGGTGAAACGCCGAACGTCGCGCTTTCTCCGACGCCCTTGGCGCCGAAAGGCCCGCTGCCCTGCTCGGCCAGCACAATGTGGTTCTCGACCTCGGGCGGAATGTCGTGAATGCCGGGAATCTTGTAGTCGGCGAACGAGGCATTCGTGACCTGACCCGCGTCAAATTCCATATTCTCGAACATCGTAAAACCGAGCTGCATGATCGCCGCCCCGGACAATTGCGTTTCCACGATGTGGGGATTGAGAGGCCGTCCCATATCAGCGACATTGATGAGCTTCGTCAGCTTCACATGCCCGGTTTCGGTATCAACCTCGATTTCGACTCCAGTGCCCCCGATCATCCAGAACGGCGTGATGTTGTCGGACATGCCGGTCACGGAATCAGGCGATTTGTAGGTCGGAATGAAGCTGCCGACCCCCATCACATTGCCGGCCTGCATGCCGTATTTCTTCTTGAAAATCTCGCGAGTCTCGAGATTTGAGCCCTCCGGAATGCCAACGCTCCGCGCCATCGCCTCGAGCTTCTGCATGGCATCCTCGGCGGCCAGTTTCACCGCGTTGCCCATGTGAAAGGTCGACCGCGAACCGAGCGTCGCCATGTCATAAGGCGTGACGTCGGTGTCGGGATGGATCACCCTGACGTTCTCGGCCTGCACCTGCAACACCTCGGCGACGATCTGCGCCATTGCGGTGTCGGAGCCCTGCCCCATGTCCACCGTGCTCATGTAAAGCGCGCAACTGCCGTCAGCGTAGATGTTGACAAAGGCAACCGAAGTCGTCGGCGAGATCGAGGCCTTGAATCCGATCCCGATACCGCGACCGCGGCGCACCGTGCCACTGCCGCGATCGAACGGCGCGGACCAGTTCATCCGCTCGGCAACCTTTTCCAGCACGAGATCGATCGCGGCATCCTTCATCGTGGTGCCGGTCGCCTGCGGGCGGCCTTCCCGCAGAATATTCTTGCGGCGAAACTCCACCGGATCGATGTTCAGTTCCCGCGCGATCAGGTCGGTATGGCTTTCGTATGCCCAGACCAGCTGCGGGATGCCGAAGCCACGCAGCGCACCGGCAGGCGGCCGGTTCGTATAGAGGGAATAGGATTCGATTGCGACGTTCTCGATGTCGTAGGGGCCCGGCGCGGTGAAGCCGGATTTCTGGGTGACGCGCGGCCCGATATCGGCGTAGGCGCCTCCATTCCAATAGACGTCGCAACGGCGCCCGGTGATCTTGCCGGCAGCATCGACCGCGCTCTTGATCCGGAACGTGGTGGCATGTTTGCTGATGGTATAGAACTGCTCCTCCATGGTCAGCGACCACTTGACCGGCCGCCTGGTCATGAGCGCGAGCGCGGCGACCAGCGCTTCCAGTTTGATGTAGAGCTTCGCGCCGAATCCGCCACCAAGATGCGGCACCTTCACCTGCACCTTGTTCTCCGGCCATCCGAGCAACCGGGAAATCTCGATTCGGACGAACGACGGACTCTGCGAGGCCGTATGGATCGTCAGGCCTTCACGCGTGGGCTCGGCCACGGAGACCATCGGCTCGAGCGGGGTATGCATGACCTGCTGGGTATGAAATTCATGCTCGAACACATGCGCCGCGCCGGCGAATGCTGCCTCGGGATCACCGCGTTTGAGATGAAAATCGAGCGCGATGTTGGTGTTTTTCTTGCCGTGCAGATGCTTGAGATCGGGAAAGGTGCCGGCCGGCTTCAGGACTTCGTGAACGACGGCCTTCGAATTCATCGCTTCGACTTCGTCGAAGACCGCGGGCATTTCCTCGTATACCACCTCGACCAGTTGCGCCGCCCGCTCGGCGACGTGGGCATCCTTGGCAAGCGCGACGGCTACGGGTTCACCGACATGCCTCACCTTGCCAAGCGCCAAAATTGGCTGGTCGTGGAACGCGGGACCGTAATAGGGCTCGGGGATGATCTTCTGGATGTCCTCCCCGGTGTAAACCGCAAACACGCCCTCAAGCTCAAGCGCAGCGCTGATATCGATGCTGACGATGCGGCCATGCGCCACGGTGCTGCGCACCACTTTCGCCATCAGCATCCCCGGCAAGCGCATATTATGCACGTAGTCGGCCCGGCCGGTGACCTTCGCGCGAGCTTCGAGCCTGGGAAGTGAGCGGCCCACCTGTCCGGCGGGCATCGGCTTGTGAATCGTCATGACCTGGACACTCCTCCAAGGGCTGCCTGCCGCAACGCACGCCGCACGTAGACCCGCACCAGTTCGGATTTATACGAGGCTGAACCGCGGGAATCGCCGATAACTTCGGCCTCGGTCGGGGCGGATTCAGCGGCGCGTTCGAATGTCGTCTCGTTGACTTGCTGACCGCGCAGTATTTTTTCGGTTGAAACGAGACGCGTCAGCTTCTCAGTCGCGGCACTGATCATGAGCCTGACGTCGCCGATGGTACCGCCCTGGATGCGGAGCGAGCAGGCGACGCCGAGCGCGGGCCAGTCGTCGGCCGACCGCGTGGTGCATTTGAGGTAGGTTGATGTCCAGCCGGCCTGCGTCGGCACGTCGACAAAGGTGATGAGTTCATCGCGCTTCAGCACGGTCTCGTAATAGCCGCTGAACAGCTCCTCGATCATGATCTCGCGCTCGCCGGACGGCCCGGCAACGATGGCCTTCGCGCCCAGCGACGATAGCACCGGCGGCAAATCCATGTGCGGATCGCCGTGCGCGAGGTTGCCGCCGAGGCGCGCGACATTGCGCACGCGCACATTCGACAGGTGACGCATGGTCTTCTCGATGACCGGCGCCACGCGACGGACCTGATCGGAGTGTTCGATCTGCGACAGGTTGGCCAGCGCGCCGATCCGCAGGCTTCCATCCGCGCCGCCTTCGATCCGTGAATACTCCGGTTCGACTTTCTGCAGGCTCACGAGACGGCTCGGACGAAAAACGCCCGACTTCATCATCAGCATCAGCGCGGTACCGCCCGAAATGGGCCTGACTTCCGGATCTTCCGCGTCGAGCAGAGCAATCGCCTCGTTCAGCGTCTTCGGCTCCGCCAGTTCGAACGATATCATGCTTCGCTCCCGGTGCTTGCAGCCTGAAACTTGGCCTGGATACGGGAGGCGAACTGGCGCTCCATTTCCTTGGCCTTTGATTTAAGAACCGGCTGACCCAGGCTACCCAGCTTGCCGGTCAACGCCACGTCGAGTTCATAATTGACGGCAGTGCCGCCATCCTGCTCCGTGAGATCGGCTGCCGAGGTCGCGGTGAGACGCCCGACCATACCTATCGGCGTGCCCTCCACCTTGGCGACGACGCGGACGGGCTCGTCCAGTTCGACGATCTCCACCGAGACGGCAAACTTGAACTTGATGTAGGCGACCCGGGTTTCCAGCGTCGCGGTGTAGTGACGGTCGTCGATTTCGACAAGATCGTGAACGCCATCGACGCATGATGCGAAGAAATGCGCATCGCGCAGCTTTTCGAACACAGCGCGTCTCGGCGCTGGAACGTCGATCTTGCCGGTGAATTTCATGCGCCGGCCCTTTCAAGCAGCAGTTCGATCTCGTCGGCGATCTGCAGCGGGCACTCCAAAGGCGTCAAATGACGGCCCCCGGGAATGACGTGCAGCGTCGACCCGGGTATTCCATCGCGAATCGCTTTTGACATCTCAATCGGCGTCGCCTGATCCTGCTCGCCGACGGCGACCCGCGTGGGCATCCGGAGCGCGCCAAGCTTTGCTCGCAAATCGAAGGCACCCATCATCCGGCAGGTTTCCGCATAGGCCTTCGGGTCGGTTTTGACGAAGGTCGCAATGGTCCGCTCCACTATTTCGGGGTGTTGCGCCCGGAAGGTGTCACCGAACCAGCGGGTCTTCTGGAACTCGACCAAGCTTGCCATACCGTCGGCAACGCCGCGCTGGGCCCGTTCTTCCCACTGCTTCGGCGCATTGGCGCCGTACCAGGCAGTCGTATCGAAAAGTCCGAGGCCCATCGCCCGCGACGGATACTGCGCCGCAAACGAGATCGCGACGCAACCGCCCATCGATGCGCCGGCGACGACGGCCGAGGACCAACCGATGCCGTCCAGCACATCGGCAAGATCGCCGGCGAACTGCTCGACGGAATAAGGTCCGGGCGGCTTTCCAGAGGCGCCGTGGCCGCGGCAATCGATCGTCAGCACGGCGGCTTTCTTCGACAAGATGTCGGCGACAGGCCGCCAGAACTCACCATCGAGCGCCAGCGAATGTATCAGTGCAACCCGGCGATGTTGGCTCGCCCCGGTCACGGCGTATGAAATCGATGTTCCGTCACGAACGACGAGGGACGCCTGATGCATGTTTGAGAATTTACCTCTTGATTTCAGACAGCAGCGGACAGCGAGTTCGCCGCGGTAATGTCCTTCGCTTCTGACGGATCAGGCGTGACGGCTCAATCGACAAATTCTAGGGGAAGCATTAGAAACCCTAATAGCCCGAACAGGATATTGAAATCATGCGAAAAAACTTGCCAAGCCTGTCCGCACTTTATGCTTTTGAGGCAACGGCCCGCCATCTGAGTTTCAGCCGGGCTGCGATCGAACTGAACCTGACACAGGGCGCGATCAGCCAGCGCATACGCGCCCTGGAGGAGTTCCTGAGTGACAAGGTTTTCATCCGGGAGAACAACACAATACGGCTGACCGAAACCGGTCATGAGTATCTGCGTTCAACGCGAAACGTCATCACCGAGATCATGGTCGCGACCGATCGCGCCATCGGTCGCCACCGCGGTGACGAACTGACGATCGGTTGTCTCGGCACCTTCGCGATCAAATGCCTCATTCCGCTGTTGCCGAGTTACCGCAAGAGCAATCCGGATGTCGCCGTGCGACTGCGCACCTTGGTTCCATTCGGCAACGCCCTGCACGAGGACTACGATGTCTCGATTCACTACGGCCTCGGCGACTGGCCAGGAATGACGACCTGGAAGATCAATGACGAGGAAGTATTTCCGGTCTGCAGCCCTCGGCTGCTGCGCGGGGCCCATGCGTTGCGCGTTCCCGGCGACCTGCGCCATCATACGCGCATCCATACCTCGTCGCCGCTGATCCTGAGGGACGACTGGCCATTATGGCTGGAAGAGGCCGGAATCCCGCAAATTTCTGCAGCCAACGAAATCTCCTGCGACTTGCTTTACCCCTCATTTCAGATGGCCATTGAAGGCATGGGCGTGGTGATGGGGCGCAGCGCTGTAGTGAAATCCGATATCGCCTCGGGCCGGCTGGTTGAACCGTTTACGATCCGGCTGCCTTCTCCGCTGGCGTACCACATCGTTACCGAGGAGCATCGCGCCAAGCTGCCGAAGGTGAAATCGTTCGTCGATTGGCTGCTCCGTGAATTCAAGCAGACGATGAGTAATGTACCGCGCGGCAAAAATCGCTGAACCAGCAAGCGTCTTCACGATGCCCCGACGGCGACAGGCTCACCGCCTGTCGACCGAAACTCTTCACTTCAGATTGCCGCCCGCGAAGGCGAGGCTTTTTCCAATTTATGATCGCTGAAGCGTTCGAGCCATACCAGCGCCACGGCCGACAGGAAAGGCAGGCTCTGAAGCAGCAGGATCGTCGCGAACAGGTCGGCCTCGAGATGACGGTAGATATTAGCGGCGTAGATCGTGATAGCGCCAGCGGCCAGCAGCGTGCCGAGCGTCATTTCCGGCATCGCAATGATGCGCGTAGTCACGGTCGCCCCGCCGCCCTTTCGGGTGCGATGAAAGTAGCTTTCACTTTCCGGAAGCGCGGCTTTGAAGGCCGCACCCGCAACCGTCCACTGTACAGACATGAACACGATCATCGCGCCGAGCATCTGCCAATATGAAACCGCGACGCGCATTCTGTAGGCGCAGGCAAAGTGAACGAGCGTTACCAGAAACGCCGCTATGATCGGGAATGTCAGCAGGACATCGGGAATTGCGACAATATCGAGCGCGATGAAGGGTACCCAAATCAAATTGAGCAGCGCCGCCCCGACCGCAATGCTTTCGGCGACGAACCAGTTGAGCCAGCCCAGCAGGAATTCCCGCTTCTGATCATGGTCGAGCCGGCTGGTTCCAGGCAGGAACTTCCGCCAATGTTTCCTGACGATCTGCACCGCGCCTGTGGCCCAGCGCGCCCGTTGAACCCTGAAGGCCTGAAAGTCCTGGGGCAGCAATCCCCAGCCATAACGGCGGTTGGTGTATTGCGCGCGCCAGCCGAGTTCCATGATCGACAGTCCAAGATCGCTGTCCTCGCAAATTGTGTCGCTCGACCAGCCACCGGCGGCTTCCATCGCCGTGCGGCGGATCAGGCACATGGTGCCATGAACGATAATGGCGTTGAACTCATTGCGCTCCACCATGCCGATATCGAAGAAGCCGGCATATTCGGCGTTCATGGCAGCGTGGATCAGGCTGCGATCACCGTCGCGATGATCCTGCGGAGCCTGAATCAGCCCGACCTGCGGATCGGCAAAGCTCGGGACCAGATCGCTGAGCCATCGGGGATCAACTACGTAATCCGCGTCGATCACGCCGATGATCTCGGCATCGGCCACATCTTTCCCAGCGCGAGCCGAAGTGCGGCGGCCTTGAATCCCTGAGGTCCTCGACGCGAAGGAATTTGAACCGTGGAGCGAGTTCACGGCAGCGTGCCTCGATCGGCTGCCAGAACGCCGGATCCGGTGTGTTGTTGATGACGACCACGCATTCGAAATTCGGGTAATCGAGCCGCGCCACGGAATCGATGGTGCGCAACAGCATCTCCGGCGGCTCCCGGTATGCCGGAATATGGATCGAGACTTTTGGCGTCCTAGCATCCGGGTGCGGCGGCGATATCTCCAGGAGCCGCTCGGGATTGCGGCCAAAAGTCACCGCCGCCAGTTCGCCAACGCGTGACAGCAAAATTGGAGCAAGCAGCCCCAACAGCGGCAGCCCGATGGCGAACGCAATCACCTCACCATGCAGAAAATAGTGCGCATGCCAGTACCCAAGCACGCTGGCGCACCAATCGCCGATCACATGGTCCGCGCCAGCGAGCAACCCAACCTCTCCGATAGTCGCCCCCGGAAGCAACAGAATGGATAGCGACAACAACAGCCCGACGAGAATGGCGCACGCAGCCGCCTTCCAGTACTCGGGATCCACCAGCGGCCCTGTCCATGCAAATTTTGGGCACAATGACGCATCAAGAATGCCCGAATAAGGACCGACATTGCCCTCGAACAATTTCTCCGGCTGATCGATCGCCTCGACGATATTGTAGTCGATCCCGAGTGCGGTTGCGCGCGCAACGAAATCCCTCAATATCACGGCCTGGGTGATCGAGCCGGGCACGGACTGCTCGTAGTTGCGGCCGGCGCTCGGCCAGCCAAGTTCTCCGACGACAATAGTCTTGCCCGGGAACTTTTTTTGCAGCTCGTCATAAATTTCCAGCGACCGATCCACCGCGATCTCCTTCGGCTCGCCGTCCCAATACGGAATGATGTGGGCAAAGATCTGGTCGACGGCGTCGCCAAGTTCGGGATGCTCGATGAAAATGTGCCAGTTTTCCGCGGTCGCTACCGGTACCGGACTTTCACGCTTCACGCGCTGAATGATCTGGATGAGCTCGGCTACGCTGTGCTCGTGCCGGAACACCGTTTCATTGCCCACGACCATACGCGTGACGTTGGGATTGTGCCTTGCCAGGTCGAGGGCCGACGCAATCTCGCGCTCGTTTCGCGCATTGTCAGTGCCGATCCAGGCGCCGACCGTGACCGTGAGTCCGAGTTCAGCCGCAATTTGTGGAACGCGCTCCAGGCCCTGCGTCGATGCGTAGGTCCGCACCGCCCTGGCCTGGCTCGCAATGGCGGTGAGATCAGCTCGTATCCGCGCCTCGGGCACTCTCAGCCCGGCAGAAGGGGCGCCCGCGAACCGGTTGTACGAAACGCTCGCCAAGCGCCCATCCACCGGGGCGGCCGTCGTCGCCGGATTTTTCAGGGCCCAGAACCCGAGATGCATGCTAGCGACCAGGCCGAGAACAACGGCCATTGTGCCTAAAGACATCGCACGGCTTCGCCCATATCGCGCACCGACCGATTCCCCACCTCGCACAATCTCGTCGGTCGTTTTCATGCTAGCGCCCTGCGGTGCGCTCTATCTGTGACTTGCCACCTGCGATAGCTAGCCTTAGCTCGCAGAAATGTTATGCGTCCATGATACGCTTGTATATCTGGCGTAACCGATCGGATCAGTATGGACCACCCAAGCTGCTAGAGCCCGCGGGTTTCTTGCCATCCCGACGCAACCGTATCCAAGTAGCGTCCGCGTGATCGAAACGCGGACTGGGATTTGCTCGCCCCCCTTTCTTCCGCCGGATTGAGGATGCAAGAGCCGGTGTTCGACAATCGGCAAATCGTCAATGCCACCTTGTGGCGAATCCGCACCGGGGACGCTGTGGTACGATGTTTGGGAGAGCACGGTAAGTGGATGGCGGTCTATCAGCGCTTCGCAGTGATGCCCGAGGTTTCCCGCCCGTCTTCCACCTCACGCCCGGCGAAGCGGCAAACTCCACTCAGCGAGATAATTAGCGAGAAAAAGCCCTGCAGGAAGAAAAAGCCATGGCTTCATGACTTTTTGCTTTTGTGCGCTTTCGCTCGAGTATCCACAGGCGCTTTCTTCTTCAATTTGGTCTGATTGTAATCAATCGCAGCACGGACGAGATTTTTGAGAGCACGCGCATTAATCTTGTCGCCCTCGAAAAAATCGATCGCACGTCTCGCGTTGCCTTCGAGGCCCGCGTTGAAAAGCTTGTCTGGATCCGGGAGTCTCGCCCCGTGGGCGAAGGTAAGCTTTACCTTGCCTTTGTGGGCATTGGCGAGCGCGATTATTCCGCCGCGAGACCACACCGGGCTTCCCATCCACTTCCATTCCTCGATGATCTCCCGATCGGCCTCGAGGATGCTCTTGCGGATGCCGGCGAACGTTTTGCCACGCCAGTCTGCGAGTTCTGCGATCAGCTGGTCAATACGTTGCGATGGATTCATTTGATCTCTTTGCCTCGCATTCTGATCCCTGATCCATCACTTGATAAATCAACCGCGCCATCGTCACACGATACGACAAAACTCGGCGATGGTTGCGGAACGCCCCGCCTACCAGCGCGCGAGCTGGGTGATTTGAATGACGTTACCGCAGGTGTCGTGCAGCTGGGCGATGGTCGAGCCGGTTACCTCGGTCGGCGGCATGGCGAACTCGGCGCCGCGTGCTTTGATGCGCTCGTAGTCGCCCTTGACATCGTCGGTATAGAACATGACCGCGGGCTGGCCCTGCTGAAATATGGCTTGCTGGTAGGCCTTGGCCGCCGGGTTGTCGTTGAGCGCGAGTTGCAGCTCGGTTCCGTCCGGCTCGTCGGGCGAGGCCACGGTCAGCCAGCGAAACGGCCCGTTGCTGAAATCGGCCTTCTTGGTAAAGCCCAGCATTTCGGTATAGAAGCGCAGAGCCTTTTCCTGGTTGTCCACATACACGCTGGTCAACTTGATCTTCATGATATTCCTCCGTTGTCGCGTTCGGGGAGTGCGTCGCTCTGGAAACAGGACCTGATAAACAGGATTTGGCTTTGAATGGTGCCGGCAGACTTCAATCTATCCGCGCCAATACCTGCTCCAGAGTGCAAAGAACTGCTGCCACCCGTACTTGGCGCCCTGGTAGGCCTGCTGCTGATCCGGCCGGAAGCCCGACTGCTCCATGCGCAGGTGGGTTCCCGTGCTTGTAGGGGTGAGCGTCCAGGTGACGACACTCTCGAGACCATAGGCCGCCCACGTGTAAGACAGTGTCTTGTTCGGCTCGACTGCCAGCACCTGACAGTCGACAGCGCCCCAGTCTGCGCGAAAATTGAAACGGTGATCCACGACAGGCTTGAAGTCGCTCTTCATGAGCCACTCCTCGATCAGGTGCGGTTGCGTGAGCGCGCGCCAGATCTTTTCCGGCGGAAAAGGCACCTCCCGTTCGACAACGACGGAGCGCGTTTCGGTCGCAGGATCGCTCATTGGTCCATCCTTTTCAGCAAATCTTCGAGCTGGTCGAACCGGCTTTGCCAGAACCCGGCCATCTGGCTTGTCCAGTCGATCAGCGGGGCCAAGCGCGCCGAGTTGCGCGCTATAGTGTGTCTGGCGTCCTTCGTGGCGGTCGCGCACCAGCCCGGCCTGCTTCAGAACCCCGAGATGCTTTGAGACGGCCGGTTGCGAGACCCCGGACCGAGCTGTCAGGGCCCCCACCGTCTGCTCGCCTTCGCGACACAGTCGCTCGAAGATGGCCCGCCGCGTCGGATCGGCGAGTGTTCTGAAGAGCACATCGTGAGTGTTCGGCATTTGGGATCAATAACCTGCTGGCTATTGATCGACGTATAACCGCCGGGATATACGTGAGTTAAGCGGGGTGAATGTAAAGCGGTCCAATGCCTCTCTTTACAGGAGCCATTGGCTATATACGCACCACGACATCGTCCGCCGATTGCCTTCCGCGCTAAATGTCAAGACAGCTTAAGCTACCCACGGCATCTGGTGCCGGCTCGCCGTTCCGTTAGCATACCCCGTCGGTTATGCATGATGCATTATCATTATCGATCATACATGATCATGGCGACGTGGTGACGCGCTCAAAGTTGCGCTATCCGCAGATGCTCGGGCGAGGCAACTTTATAGACGGGTCTGAAGCCTTCTTCAGCCGCCGAAATATCAGCCGCTCAATCAGGCGGCGCGAATATTGGCGACGAAGCGATCAACGTCAGCGCGCAATACTGCTGCCTGGCCGCTCAGTTGCTCGGCTGAGAACAATACCTTGTTGGCTGCGGTTCCCGTCTTGTCGGCCGACTGATTGACGCCGGAGATGTTGCTCGATACCTGGCCCGTTCCCTGCGCGGCTTCCTGAACGCTCCGAGCGATCTCCCGCGTCGCGGCACCCTGCTGTTCGACGGCTACGGAAATCGCCGATGCGATCTCGTTGATGGCGCCGATTGTGCGGCCGATACTCTCGATGGCCTGAACCGCGTCCGCCGTTGCGCCCTGCATGGCGCTCACCTGCGCCGATATTTCATCGGTCGCTTTTGCGGTCTGGCTGGCAAGCGATTTGACCTCATTGGCGACCACCGCAAAACCCCTGCCCGCTTCGCCGGCACGAGCAGCCTCGATCGTTGCGTTCAGGGCCAGCAGATTGGTCTGGCTGGCGATGTCGCTGATGAGTTTGACAACGTCACCGATTTTCTGGGCCGCGGCCGACAGGCCCTGCACCGTGACGTTGGTGCGATTGGCCTCGGCGACCGCTTGACCGGCAATCTGGGTTGATTCCGTGACCTGACGTCCGATTTCCGAAACCGACGACGACAATTCTTCAGTGGCGGCCGCAACCGTCTGCACATTGGCCGATGCCTGCTCGGCTACAGCGGCGACGGTGGTCGCCTGATGGCTAGCTTGCTCCGCGGTCGCGGACATACTCTTCGACGTCGCCTGCATTTCCGTCGCAGCACCGGCCAGGGTGTCGAGGGAAGTGCGGACACCGCTCTCGAAATCGTCGGCCATTTTCCGGAGCAGGAGCTTCCGGTCACCGTCCGCTTGAGCCTTCAGTACGTCCTGCTCACCGCGCAGCCGGGTCGCCTCGATCATGCTGTCCTTGAAGACCTGCACCGATTGCGCCATGGCGCCGACTTCATCGCGCCGCTCCTGGGCAGGGATAGCGGTCGAAGTCTCGCCAGCGGCGATCTTACGCATGGCCCCCGTCATCGCGTTGATCGGTTTCACGATGCTGCGACCAATCAGGAAAAACATGCCCCCGACCAACAACAGCGCAACGCCGACCAGCATGGCGACCTGAACCGCCTGGGCCCAGAAGATCGTATAGACGTCGTCGATGTAGATCCCTGCGCCGATGATCCAGCCGTAAGGCTTGAACTCGGTAACATATGACATCTTCGGAACCGGGTCGCCGCCGCCGGCTCTGGCAAAGCGATATCTCATGACGCCACCGCCATTGGCGGCCAAAGCAATCTGCTCACGTATAAAATATACGCCATCGGGATCCGGCGTGTCGTATAAATTCGAGCCTTCAACCCTCGGATTGGGATTGACCTGCAACACGCCTTGCGCGTTGAAGGCGTAGAGGTAATCGTCCTTGCCGAAGCGGAATGAGCGCAGCAGCAACTTGCTGCGCGCCAGGGTATTCAGCTTCGGAAAGCTCTTCTGCGAAGCCTGATAATCAACGTCGATGGCCTGGCGAGCCATGAGGGCGACGTCTTGGAGCTTGGCCTTGCGATCCTCCAGAAGATTGTTCCAGAGCGCCGAAAGACCGACGCCGGCTACAGCCGCGATGCCGAGGACCGAAAGAGCAACCATCAGCAAGAGCTGGAGGATATTCGTGATTGCCAAGCATTGAGCACCTATTGCAGGAATTACCGTTGCCGCGGACCGCGCCAGCCGCGGTAATTAGCTCGAAATTAATGAAATACCTCCTAACGCGAACACATCACTACCATGCCGCAGGAGGTGTGTCGGCGAGCAACAAGTCACCGTGATTTTACGGGGATATCCAAGGAGGTCTTCCTGAAGTTCTCGAAGAGCGCGACGCAGGATCGCCTTCCGGTACAGGGCTTTCATCATCATCTGCCTGAATGGCAAAACGCGCCGCCTGCGGTTGCAAAATCGTCTCCACGGGGCACTCGGCCGACCGCCTGTTTACATTCGTCAGGATCCAGCGCCTGCCAGAGCGCGATGAGTTATCCGTAGCGCTTCGGCTTGACGTTTGAGCACATCTTCGTGCAAACGCCTCTGGCGTTTGTCACGTGTTAAAATCAGCACCCATTTTCGGATTCATGCTTTAGACGGCGACTGCACGGATAATCGCGTCCCAGCCAGTGCTTCAGTTTTGCGCCGTATTCGCGCTGGAACGACAGTGGACCATGCTTTTTGGTCCACTCCTCGTCATACAGCGCAATGAAGATGGTCAGGCACAGAAAGAAATGCGCGCCCATTTCGAACAGCGCGACATAATCGTGATTGATCAGGATTTCGCGCTCCTTGTCGGTGAGGAAATTGACTGTCGAGGTTTCGGCATCATTGAGCTTCGGCCCGATCGACTGTTCCCAGGCCAGAACGAGCGATCTCGGATCTTCCTTGTATCGCCGCAACAGTTCCGGATCGCGGTCGACCGTGAAGAGAAACTTGTCGACGTAATACTTGCTCATGCCGCAGCTCCCAGCGGATACCAGGTGAGATAGGCCTCCATGGTGTGGAAGAGATCGAGGCTGTCGACGTAGCTTGCCTTCATCGGACCGGCGATCCCCATCATCAGGATAAGGTCCATGAAGCCGTGCGTCGCGTTGCCGTGCGTCCCCAGATTTTCCGCCGTAACGTTTTCAAGGATGGCTTCGATGTTGCCGCTGGCGAGCCATTCGACCGCCTGGCGGTCGAATTCCGGATCGGGACCATGCTCCCCGAACTGACGCGGACCGCCGAGCTCCAGCGACAGATGTCCGGAGCCAACGGCGGCAATGCGCTGGTTTGAGGGATAGGCGTCGATGATCTCGCGAATGGCACGCCCGAGGTCCCAGAATTGTTTCGGGGACGGCAGCGGCGGCGCGAAGATGTTGGTATAGATCGGAACCACTGGCAGATCGGCTTGTGGGCGCGTCGTGATGATCGGGCAGATGATCGAATGATCGAGCTTCAGCTCATGGCTGAAGGAGAAGTCGAAACCGCGATCGAGCAGCCCCTGATGCATGAAATTCGACAGTTCTTCGTGCCCCTGCAGCACGTATTTCGGCAGCCCGAACTCGCGTTCTTCGTTGTAGAACGTGGCGTCGTAGCGCGGCGCCTTGCCGATCAGGAAGGTCGGGTAATTGTCGAGAAAAAACTGATGAAAATGGTCGGCGCCGACCATCACGAGGATGTCGGGCTTGGCGCGCGTCAGCGTCTCGCGATACGCCTCGACCTTGCGCTTCCACTCCATCGCCTGCGGCATTTGCTGTTCTGGCGGCGCGGTTGTCGCCTTCAGGTAAAAAGGATGATGTGTCGTGGCAAGAACTGCCGCTAACGTCGCCATTCGCCCCCCCTCACTATTGCCGGTGATCCGGCCCTCATGACTCTTTGCCAGCGTATCCGGCTGATCCGCCCCGGCCAAAGCCTCCCGACTGCGGGCGAGCGCCTCGTGGATGGCATGTCCATCCTCGTCGATCGTTGAGGCTGCATCAACCCCCCGTAGTACGACCGCCGTCAAACCTGAACGTCGGCTGCAGCCGATCGGGCAGCGTGCATGGAATGATGCCTGTGCAGGCAAAAGCTGACGAGGCCCGGACCATGACCTAAATCGTCGTCGCTTGCGCTGACAGCATATCCGCCGCGTCCTTGATGGCGGCATAGATTTCATCGATATCCGTTGCCGTGACGCAGTAAGGCGGCATCACATAGATCGTGTTGCCGAGCGGCCTTAGCAGCAAATTGCGATCGTTGAAGAACGCCTGAAGCTTCGGGCCGATGCCGGCGAGATAGCCGCCATCGCGCGCTTCCAGCTCCAGCGCCGTGATCGTGCCGGTGCGGCGGACGTTCCTGAACCGCGCGTCGTCGCGAAAGGGTTCGATCGCCTGTTCCTGCATCGTGGCGACGGACGCGACGCGCGTTCGGGTTTCCGGGTCTTGCCACAAATCCAGGTTTGCCTTGGCGGCGGCGCATGCCACCGGGTTGGCCGTATAGGAGCTCGAATGAAAGAACGTGCGGGTGCGATCCTTCGAAAAATGCGCGTCGAAAATCTCGGCGCGGCAAAGCGTCACCGCCAGCGGCAGCGACCCACCGGTGAGACCTTTCGAGTAGCAGGCGATATCCGGTGACACGTCGGCCCGCTCGCAGGCGAACAGCGTCCCGGTGCGGCCCCAGCCGGTCATGACCTCGTCGGCAATGAACAGAACATCCGACGCCTCGCAGATTCGCTTCATCTCCTTGAGCACCCAGGGCGGATACATCAACATCCCGCCTGCGCCCAGGATCAACGGCTCGACGATAAACGCCGCCGGACTTTCATAGCGAACCGCGGCCTCGAGCGCATCAAGCGTCGCCTGCTCGTGGTCCGCGGATGGAAATGGGATGGTTGTCACGTCAAACAGCAACGGGCCATAGGCGGCGTTGAACACGCCGCGCGCGCCGACCGACATCGCCCCGATGGTGTCGCCGTGATAGGAGTGCTGCATCACGACGATGCGGGATCGTGGCTTGCCGATATTGTGCCAGTAGCCGAGCGCCATTTTCAGCGCCACTTCCACGCTGGTCGAGCCGCTGTCGGAAAAGAAAACGTGCTCAAGGCCGCTAGGCGCAAGTTTCAGGATCGCCGTGGCGACTTCTTCGGCCGGTTCATGCGTAAAGCCGGCGAATATGATCTGGTTGAGCTGCTCGGCCTGTTTCTGAATGGCGCGAACAATGGGCGGATGGCAGTGGCCATGGGTCACGACCCACCAGGATGCGATCCCATCGATGATCCGGCGGCCATCCACCGTATGGAGATACGCGCCCTCCCCGCGCACGATCTTTGTCATCTCGCCCTGAAGCGCGTGCTGGGTGAACGGATGCCAGATCGGCGATTTCCTGTTTGATTCCTTGCCTGCGTTCATGACCTGAACTCGCCTGAGTTGAACGAGGATTCGAACGCGGCGCGCAATGTGGTGTTCGTCAGCGGGGAAAGCCGGGGCAATCGTCCGAGCCGTCTTACCCGTCCGATTTCGCAAATGATGCGCTCGCTTTCGGCATTGTTTTCGCCAATGAAGGCGATCCCGAGGATATCGAGCTTGCGATGCCGCAACGCCTCGATCGACAGCAGCGAATGATTGATGGTACCGAGCGCCGTGCGCGCGCAAAGCACGACCGGAAGCCGCCACCGCGCAAAGACGTCGATATAAAGCGTGGTCTCATCAAGTGGCACCAGCAGCCCGCCACTGCCCTCGATCACCAATGGGCTTCCGCCGGTATCGGGTAGATCGAGTTTGTCCGCCGCGATCCGCACGCCGTCGATGAGCGCGGCATAATGCGGCGAGGCTGGGGTCTTGAGGCGATAGCGCTCCGGCACGATGCGATCGTCCGAGAGGCCGCCCAGCCGCGCGACGAGCTGTGAATTGCTTTCGCCTTCGAGCCCCGCCTGAATCGGTTTCCAGTATTTCGCGCCGATAAGCGAGGCGAGCCCCGCGGAGAAGACCGTCTTTCCGATCTCGGTGTCGGTGCCGGCCACCACGATCCGCTGACTCATCGCGCTCCATCTCCGGTCTCTTCGGCCAGCGCATCGAGCATCGCGCGCACCTCGTTTTCGCCGACATTATTGGTCAGTGAAATGCGCAGCCGCGCCGTGCCCGCCGGCACCGTCGGCGGCCGGATGCCGCGGATATCGAACCCGCGCGCCTGCATCGCGCTAGCCAGTGTCATCGCACGCGCGTTGTCCCCGACCATATAGGGCATGATCTGCGAACCCTGGGAATGCCAGCCGCCACGCGCGCCGATCTGACGATGCGTGAACGCGATCAGGTTGGTCAGGCGTTGCTGCCGCTCCGGTTCCTGCTGCAGGATCAGGAGCGCCTCCCGCACGGCGACGGCCATGAGAGGCGACGGGGCGGTCGAGAAAATAAACGGACGGCAGCGATTGACCATGAAATCGCGCAGCACGCGCGTCGAAGTGACGAGCGCGCCGGCGGCGCCCAGCGCTTTGCCGCAGGTATGAACGACCACCAGATTTTCGCGTCCCTCGTAGGGAGCGGTCAGCCCGCGTCCCTGCTTGCCATAGACGCCGGTGGCGTGGGCCTCGTCCACCATCAGGAATGCATCATGCCGATCCGCGATCGCGATCAGCGCTTCGAGCGGCGCGAAGTCGCCGTCCATGCTGTAAAGACTTTCGGCGACGATCCAGACACGCCCGGCTCCGCCCTGCATTCGCCAGTCGCGGATGGTGTCTTCGACCGACCGGGGTTCGTTATGCCGGTTTTCGTGGACATCGGCCCGGCCGGCCCGCGCGCCTTCGTGAATGCTCGCGTGCACGAGCGAATCGAGAACGAGCAGATCGCCGCGCTGCGGCAGCGTGGTCAGTACGGAAAAGTTCGCGACATATCCGGTTCCGAAGAATAGCGCGGTTTCCGCGCCAAAGAATTTCGCGGCCTCGGCCTCGAGACTTTCGTGCTCCTCGCAATTGCCGCGCAGCAGCCGCGACCCGCCGGACCCGATCGGGGTGCCGGCTTCCAGCGCCGCCGATACGGCGTTTTTCATACGCGACGAGTTGGCGAGCCCGAGATAGTCGTTCGACGAAAAATCAATGCCTGCGCGCGACTTGAGGCTGCGCAACCGGTCATCGCCTTCCAGGGCCTGCAAGGCCGTGGCGTAGGCCGTAACCCCGTCTGTAGGAGCATGATTCATTGTCCGCCCTGGGCAGGTGTCAATCGTGCGCAGGATGCGCGCCGGCGGTTTTCACCTGATTTAGGCGGGATTTGACGCCGAGCCGATCCAGTAAATTGGTATCGCGATCACGCTGCGGGTTCTTTGTGGTCAGGAGCACGTCGCCGATAAAGATCGAATTTGCGCCGGCCAGAAAACACAACGCCTGCAACTCATCACTCATGTACTGCCGTCCGGCAGAGAGCCGCACCACGCTGCGCGGCATCAGGATGCGGGCGACTGCGACCAATCGCGCCAGAGAAATCGGATCGGGACGCTCCGCGGTGTCGTTGACCGGCACGCCCTTGACCTCATTCCACAGATTGATCGGAACGCTCTCGGGGTGAGCGGGGAGATTGGCGAGCAGCACCAGCATGCCCAGCCGGTCGTCGACCTGTTCGCCCATACCAACAATGCCGCCGCAGCAGACCTTGATGCCGGCATCGCGCACATGCGCCAGCGTATCGATGCGATCCTGCAGCGTGCGCGTGGTGATGATCTTGTCGTAGAACTCGGGCGAGGTGTCGACGTTGTGATTGTAGAAGTCGAGCCCGGCGTCGTGCAGCCGGATAGCCTGCGCCGGCGTCAGCATGCCGAGCGTCACACAGGTTTCCATGCCGAGATCTTTGACCGCGCTGACCATCTCACAAACCTGGTCCAGATCGCGGTCCTTGGGATTGCGCCACGCCGCTGCCATGCAGAAACGGCTCGCGCCGGCATCTCTGGCGCGCTGCGCGGTGGCCACCACATCCGCCTGTGCCATCAGCTTCGTCGCCTTCAGGCCGGTATCGTAGTGCGCGCTCTGCGAGCAGTAGCCGCAATCCTCGGGGCAGCCCCCGGTTTTGATGCTGAGCAGGCTCGCGGTCTCAACATGGTTCGGATCAAAATTGCGGCGATGAATGCCCTGCGCCCGAAACATCAGGTCCGCAAAAGGCAGCTCATAGAGAGCTTCGGCTTCCGAGCGACCCCAGTCGTGCCGGATAGATTCAGGGGTGTTGCTGGCGTCCCGTATCATCTCCGCGGTATCAACCATCAGATCAGTCTCCTGTTCATATTATAGATAAAATCACATATTATCTATAACGTGTCTCGTTAAATCGATGCTAGCTGACGCAGCGCGGAAGCGCACCCGTTTTTATGATAGATAATCTATGATCATTGCCGACAATAACACGACGACCGCCGGCCGCATTGCCGAGACGATTGGCGAGCGAATTATCAGCGGCGCGCTGCAGCCCGACGCGCCTCTGCGGCAGGATCATGTCGCGCGGGAATTCAATTCAAGCCACGTCCCGGTACGGGAAGCCTTTCGGCAGTTGGAAGCCCAACACCTTGTTGTCGGCGTGCCGCGCCGCGGCGTGCGGGTGGCGCCGCTTGATGCCAGCTCAGTGAAAGAGATTGCTGAGATGCGCGCCGCGCTGGAAGTGGTCGCACTGCGCAATGCCGCGCCGAAGCTGACACCGGCACACATGGCGAAGATAGAACTCGCTTTGATCGAAGGCGACAATGCCGAGACACTTCAGGATTTTGAGACCGCTAACCGCGCCTTTCACCAGGCGTTGGTGGCGCCCTGCGCCATGCCGCGTCTGCTTGCCAGCCTCGACGGGTTGCAATTGGCCAATTCCCGACTGGTGTTCGCGATGGCGCGCAATGCCGGCTGGCGGCCGCGATCCAATCAGGATCATCGCTTGATTTACAGGCGCTGCGAACCCGCAATCTCGATCAAGCCTGCAGCCTGCTGACGCGTCACATCCAAACCATCGAGCGCCTGACTGCGCCCGCCAGGTGATTGTCGCGGAGAGTACTACGCGCCGGCCGCCGGCAGGCTGGCAGCCGCAATGGCGACGATCAGCGACAAACGGCGTCCAATCCGGGACCGGGTCGATCGTAGCAATGAACTCAACCGTCGCATATCACAAATTCCCTCTGCGCGAACCTGGACAGTCGGCCGTCCGAAAAGGCCAAAAAGTCAGCGTGCAGGAGAGAGTTGATCCCACCTCAACGGCGTGTCGAGGGCTCCCGGAAAATAGCAACAGGGCTATCGTCCGGTTCGGGCATGGCAGCGGCTTTCTTGCCTGGATTTGCCCCGTAACAGTCGAAATCTTCTCCGCGGAAATTGCGAGCGTGCGCCGTTGAACCGCTATCCCGGGGCGAACCCGAAAGCCTGCTCGAACCGGGTGACGTAGCGCGGCCATACTTCGGGATTGATAAGACGCGGCGGCCGCTTGCCGTCGAGCGCGTCGAGAAGCTGCTCCGCGGCAATCCGGCCCATGTTGATACGCGCTTCCTTCGTCACTCCCGCCGTATGCGGACTGGCAAACACATTGTCGAATTGCAGCAGCGGATGATCCGGCGGCGGCGGTTCCTTAGACCAGACGTCGAGGCCGGCACCCGCGATGAGCTTGTTGCGCAGCGCCTCGGCGAGCGCCGCCTCGTCATGGATAAATCCCCGCGCGGTGGTGATGAAATACGCATGGCGCTGCATCAGCGCGAATTCGGGCGCACCGATCATGCCACGATTGTCCTTGGTCAGCGGGCAGGAAATCGACACATAGTCCGAGCGGCGGAGCAGTTCGTCGAGTTCGACTTTCTCGCCGCCGCGGGCGGCCATTTCGGTTGCCGAGAGATAGGGATCATAGGCCAGCACCTTCATGTGAAGCAGGCCCTTGCAGAGTTCGGCGATGCGGCGGCCGACATTGCCAATCCCAACAATGCCGATGGTCTTGCCCTGCGCCTCCGTGCCCATCAACGCATTGCGATTCACATTCGCCTCGCGCCGCAACGCGCGATCGGCCTCGAGAATGCGTTTCGACAGCGTGAGCAGCATTCCCAGCGCATGTTCCGCGACGGAATTGGCATTGCCGCCGGATTGATTGACGACCAGCACGCCCGCGGCGGTACAAGCCTCGACATCGACGGGGTCGAAACCCGCGCCGTTGCTGGAGACGATCAGCAGGTTGGGCGCGCGGACCAGCAGATCACGGTCGACGTGAAAATGTTTCGCCAGTTCGTCGCGCGCCGCACCGATTTGATAGGCGTGCGCCGCACCCAGGATCGGCGCGGAGACTTCCTCGGGGCTATCATTCTCGAGCCGATCCAGCCGCACATCGGGGCGGGCCTTGAGAATGTCGGCATAGATCTCGTTGGGCAGATATTTGACGTAGAAAACACGCTTGTTGTTGACGGGCATTGGTGTTGCGACTTTCAGTTCGGGAACCCATAGAGCCTGGCCGGATTGGTCACGAGGACGCGGCGCAGCGTCGCCTGGTCAGACGTCCACGCCTGAAACAGTTCAAACAGCCGTCCGGCGTCGGGCGCCTCGCCCTCGACGCGCGGGTGTGGCCAGTCCCCGCCCCACACCAGACGTTCCGGATTGGCGCGCACCAGCGCTTCATGAAATGGCCGCGCGTCAGGATAGTGAGGCGCGTCACGGCTGATCCGGTAGGCGCCTGACAGCTTGGCCCAGCACCAGCCGTCGCCGACTGCACGCAACAGGCTCTGAAAACCTTCTGTCGCCGTACCGGCACGCGCGTCGGTACGGCCCATGTGATCGATCACGATGGGCAGGCCGAGCTGTTTCAGAACCGGAATTGTATCGGGCAAATCCTTGACATCGATCCAGAGCTGAAGATGCCATCCGAGTTCGGCCATAACAGGTGCCAGCGTTTGCGCCGCCGACAGCGGCACGCCCCCGCGATAGTGCAATTGCCCGTCACGAAAAAAATGATTGAAGCGCAATCCGCGGATGCCGATCTCATTCCACGCGCGTAAATCGCTTCGGGAAATATCGGCGTCCGCTACCGCGACACCGCGCAGACGGTCGGGACGTCGCTTCAGCGCATCGAGCAGGGCGGAGTTATCGCGGCCGTGGGCACTGCCCTGCACCAGTACGCCGCGGGCAAATCCGATGGCGTCGAGCATGCCGAGATATTTTTCGAGCGGCGCGTCCGGCGGCGTATAGCTGCGGTCTTCGGCGTAGGGAAATCGTTCCGACGGGCCGAACACATGGGCATGAGTATCGCAGGCGTTCGGCGGCGGCGGTATCTCCGGACGGCTGACGTCGCGCGGCGGCAGACAGGCGGGAATCATCGGTGTCTCCAGCATCACTCGGCCGTCATGCCGGCGCCCTTGATGACCGGGCCCCATTTCTCGTAGTCGGCACGGATCTTCGCTTCCAATTGTTGCGGCGAACTGCCGATCGGTGAGGCGCCGAGCTTGCTCAGGCGCTCCTTTACCGTGTCGGTGTTGAGCGCCGCAACGAAATCATGCGAGAGCTTCCTGACGAGGTCGGGAGGCATATTGGCAGGCCCGAGCAATCCCCACCATACCTCGGTGTCGTACCCGGGCACGGTCTCGGACATGCTGGGCACATCAGGCAGAAACGGTGCCCGTGCCGTGGTGGTGACAGCGAGCGCACGCAACGTGCCGGCCTCCAACTGTGCCGACCGATTCCGGCCCGTTGTTGAACGACATCGGAATTTGCCCACCCAGGAGATCATTGACCGCAGGCGCGCCGCCCTTGTAGGAAATCGCATTGATATCGATGCGGGCGAGACTCTTCAAAAGCTCGCCGGCCAGATGCGTCGATGTACCATTCCCGGCATGGCCAAAGGACAGGCTGCCCGGCTTCGCGCGTGCCAGCGCGATCATGTCGCTCAGCGACTTGAACGGAGAATCGGCGCGCACCAGCAGGATATTGGGCGACGAAGCCAACAGCGAAATCGGCGTGAAATCCTTGAAAGTATCGTAAGGAAGTTTGGGATACAGAAACGGGTTGGTGGCGTGACCGCTCGCCACCACCATGAGGGTGTAGCCGTCGGGCGCCGACGTCACCAGCGTTTGGGATGCGACCACGCCGCCTGCTCCGGGCCGGTTCTCCACCACAACGGATTGACCCCATTGCCGCGAGACTACATCGCCTAGCGTGCGTGCGAGGACATCCACGCCGCCGCCGGCAGGATATGGCACAAAAATATGCACGGGCCTGGAGGGAAACGGTGATTGCGCAGACGCGACATCGCAGGCAACGAACAGTGCCATTGCTGCGGCGGCAATCCGGAACCACCCTTTCAAGGTATCCCTCCCGATAGTCTCGTTACTCTTTTTATCGCACGTCTTATCGCACACCTTGATACCAAGAACATCGCGGTCTCGCGCAGATCACGGGTACGATCGCAGCATGTTGACAATCCCGCCGATCACGTCAAGTTTCGCCGCCTTAACAGGACGCTCGCGATCACGTTGCGGGCCAAGCTCCTCGTGAAGCGCAAAATCTTCACGAAGTTTAAGGGAGAGTTCGATGGCGGCTGCCGAGGGACAAACATCGTCCCAGACCTCGCATGAGAGGGTTTCTCATGAGAGGAGTTGGCACGAAATCGTGCTGCAAACACTCAAGCGCAATGACATCAGGCTTGTGCCCTACGTTCCCGACCGCGTGTTGACGGCTCTGATCAGGAATATTCACGCCGATCCGTTCTTCACCACGTTTCCCACGGCGCGGGAAGAAGAAGCGGTCGGCATCGTGTCCGGTGCATGGATGGGCGGGCTGCGCGGGGCGGTGTTGATGCAGACCTCCGGCTTTGCGACGCTGGCCAACGTGCTGGCCTCGCTGGCGATCCCCTATCAGATCCCGCTGATCCTGTTCGTGTCCGAACGCGGGACGCTCGGCGAATTCAATTATGGGCAATCGCTGGTCTGCCGCACCATGCGGCCGGTGCTCAATTCGCTGGCGATGGAGCATCACACCGCGACCCGGCTCGATGAGTTCGAGTTCATCGTCGATCGCTCGATCAAGCAGGCGATCGCCACCCAGGCGCCTGTGGCGCTGATCCTGTCGCCGCTGTTGACCGGCGGCAAAGTGTTCGACAAGTGAGCGGCCACATGAACCAGCAAACAAACGCTCCTGCCCGCAATACCAAGGTGATGAACCGGTTCGATCTGACCTCCCGGCTGGTCGCAAAACTGAAGAACGAAGAAGCGGTCGTCGGTGGCATCGGCAATACCAATTTCGATCTGTGGGCCGCCGGTCAGCGCCCGCAGAATTTCTACATGCTGGGCAGTATGGGCCTCGCCTTCCCCATTGCACTCGGCGTCGCACTGGCCCAGCCGAAGCGTCGCGTGTTTGCACTTGAGGGAGACGGCTCGATATTGATGCAGATGGGCTGCCTGTCGACCATCGCGACGCTCAAGCCGGAGAACCTCACCATGATTGTCATGGACAACGGCATCTATCAGATCACCGGCGCGCAGCCGACGCCGGCGGCGACTGTGTCAGATATCGTCGCCATCGCGATCGGCAGCGGTCTTACCAACAGCGCCTGGGCAGCAGACGAAGAGGATTTCGAACGCCTGGTCGATCAATCGCTGTCGGCTTCCGGACCAATGCTGATCGGGGTACGCATCGACGACAAACCGGGCACCGGAGCAACCCGCAGGGATCCCGCGCGGATCAGGGAACGTTTCATGCTGGGCCTCGGCGTACGCGAAGCGTTGTGATCTTCCGGTGACGTAACGCTCCCACAGTGGCAAACGGCGTGGGGATTCATCTCGAGGCCGGCAGCGATCTCGATTGAGGATCGATTTAATCGCGCTCAAGCCGGCAGCAATTTACCTCGCGATCGGGCGGTCGCTCCGGTCGGCGCGTCATCGAGCGGCAAATCGAGGATCTCCTCGAATTCGACGATGTTGTCGATCTCGGTACCCATCGCGATGTTGGTAACCCGTTCGAGGATGAATTCGACAACCACCGGCACACTATATTTGGCCATCAATTCGCGCGCCGTCGTAAACGCGGCCTGCGCGTCTTTCGGATCGGTGACGCGGATGGCCTTGCAGCCCAGGCCTTCGGCGACCGCGACGTGGTCCACGCCATAAACGCCGAGTTCCGGCGCGTTGATGTTTTCGAACGACAGTTGCACATGATAATCCATGTCGAACCCGCGCTGCGCCTGGCGGATCAACCCGAGATACGAATTGTTAACGACGACGTGAATGTAGGGCAACTTGAACTGGGCACCGACCGCGAGTTCTTCGATCAGAAATTGGAAATCATAATCGCCTGAGAGCGCGACGATCTCACGATCGGGATCGGCGGCACGGACGCCGAGTGCAGCAGGAAGCGTCCAGCCCAGCGGTCCGGCCTGCCCTGCATTGATCCAGTTGCGTGGACGGTAAACCCCGAGGAATTGCGCGCCAGCGATTTGCGAGAGGCCGATCACGCTGACGTAACAAGTGTCGCGCCCGAACGCCTTGCTCATTTCCTCGTAGACGCGCTGCGGCTTGATGGGCACGTTGTCGAAATGGCTCTTGCGCAGCATCGAACGTTTACGATCAAGGCACGCGGCCGGCCACGCCTGACGCTGTTTCAGCCTGCCGGACTTGCGCCATTCCTCCGCGATACTGACGAATAAGGCGAGCGCGGCCTGGGCATCGGACACGATGCCCAGATCGGGATTGAAGACACGTCCGATCTGGGTCGGCTCAACATCGACATGCACGAAGGTTCTGTCCTTGGTGTAGGTCTCGATGGAGCCCGTATGCCGGTTGGCCCAGCGATTGCCGATACCCAGCACGAAGTCGGATTCCAGCATGGTGGCGTTGCCGTAACGATGGCTGGTCTGCAATCCAACCATACCGGCCATCAGGACATGATCATCCGGAATGGCGCCCCATCCCATCAGCGTCGGCACGACGGGAACATTGACGATCTCGGCGAACGCCACCAGCAGGTCGGTTGCATCGGCATTGATGACGCCGCCGCCGGCCACAATCAGCGGACGCTCCGCGGCATTCAGCATCGTGAGCGCTTTCTCGATCTGCCTGCGCGTTGCGGCCGGCTTGTAGACCGGCAGCGGCTCATAGGTTTCGTCGTCGAATTCGATTTCGGCCAGTTGCACATCGACCGGAAGATCGATCAGCACCGGGCCAGGACGTCCCGACCGCATGACATGAAATGCCTGGCTGAATACCCTTGGCACCAGCGCAGGTTCACGAACGGTTACCGCCCACTTCGTCACCGGCTTGGCAATCGATTCGATATCGACGGCCTGAAAGTCTTCCTTGTACAGGCGCGCCCGAGGCGCCTGTCCGGTAATGCAAAGGATCGGGATCGAATTCTGCAATCGCCGAATAAAGTCCCGTGATCATATCGGTTCCGGCCGGGCCGGATGTACCGATGCAGACGCCAATGTTGCCTGCCTTGGCGCGGGTGTAGCCCTCCGCCATATGCGAGGCGCCCTCGACATGCCGCGCCAGAATGTGGTGGATCGAACCGCGCTTCTTCAGGGCTGAGTACAACGGATTGATCGCAGCACCGGGCACGCCGAATGCGCAAACGACGCCTTCTTTTTCCAGAACACTCACGGCAGCATCGATTGCCCGCATCTTCGCCATTGTTCGCCTCGCTGATGTTGCTCGACGTCATGATCGCGGGAACGACAAACGATCTCAACGGAATTGAATTTGTTTCCCGCGATGTGGAACGATTGGAAAAATGTGCATCGGATCAGACGGTTGGATCGGCCGCACACCCGGGACAGGACAAAAATCGATCCATTACTGTCTCTTCCATCCCGTCAGAGTAACCAAGCTGGTGGCTGCGGCACATTGGCACGACGGGCAATTAGCCGTGCTGCAGACCGCAAGGCGAAGGGTGATGGCGGACCCGGCACAAACGTCATCGCCCGCGAATTGATTCCACGTTGGGCCGCATTTCAGACATAGGGCCTGGTCCAGGGCGACCTGTTTTGCCGTTCACTGAAATGGGCATTGTTCAATTCCACCGAAACGATGGCAAATCATATTCGGGAAGTCCTAAGGTATCGATGATCTCCCTGCCAACGGCGAGCTTTGCCAGCCCGGGAATCGCAAACGCCCTTATCATTTGATTCCGAAAACAGAGGCCCCATCAAGTCTTCGGCGCAAAGGCGCTGGCGAAGCGTTCGGCGCCTCGCTGCTTGGTTTCGATGAGGGGACGCAAGCGTGCCTCGTAGTTGCTGAAGGCTTGCTGATATTGCCCGCCCGCAGTGGCAAGCTCGCCCGCCAACACATAGGCAGAGATTATCGCCAACGCCGACCCTTGTCCGGCCATCAGCGACACGCAAAACGCGGCATCACCGATGAGGGCGATACGGCCCTGCGACCAACTCGTCATCCTGATCTGGCTGACGCGGTCGCAATAGAGCTCGGTTGAGCGATCGAGTTCTGCCAGGATCGACGGGCATTCCCACCTGCCGGCGGCATATTTCCTGTGCAGCATGGCCTTCTGCTCATCGGGCGTCGAAGGCAACGAATCGCCGTCAGCAGAAAACACGAACAAAAATAACGTCCGATCATCGCGCAACGTGAATCGTCCAACCATCCGTCCCGGTTGTCCGTACATGAGATACACATTTTCATCGCGTGGTCGGTAGCCACGCGCCTCAAACGCCGCGACGACATAACCGAGGTCCTTCTCAAACCGCTGCTGGGGCCCCAAAGCGAGCTTACGAACGGTGGAATGCAGGCCGTCGGCGCCAATCACAAGGTCAAACTGACGTTCGCCTGACCGCTTCAATTTAACCGACACACCGTCGGACTGCTCCTCAAGACCAACAATCTCCTCGTCGAAAATAACTTCCGCAGTGTCTTTGACCTTTTCAAACAACAAGCGCGAAAGCTCGCTTCGTGGGAGTGTCACGTAGCGGCCGCCAGTCAACTCCGTAAAAAGGTTGGTACCAAAGCCCGCCACGCGCCGGCCGCGATCGTTCACGATCCGCAGTTCCCGAACTTTGTAGCCGACGCGATTGACGCCGGCGATCAACCCCATCCGCTCGGCAATATCGTATCCAAGCCCCCAGAAGTCGATCACATAGCCGCCCGCGCGCAGAGCGGGCGCGCGCTCAATAAGCGTTGGCTCGAAACCCGCTGTTTTCAGCCAGAAGCCGAGCGTTGGTCCGGCGATCCCGGCACCTGAGATCAAAATGGTTTTCATCCCAGAAGAACTCGGCCGACCCGGAACGGGTTCAATAAGTCCGCGCTGCAATACAATCTAACCACCGAAATTCCCATAGGATGTGCTCGTGGGAATTGGATTGGTTCCTTTTTGCTCAATCATGGACCCCTTTCGGACATGCGCCGCCTGACTGCCTGAAAAGAAGCCGGCGCGGCGCGCCTTTCGCGGTGCGGTTGTCGATCGTGTCGCACCGGATAGTCCAGGTCGGCACATCGGGCGACATGGTCCTTCGTCAACGCCGCACAGGCTGGGGCGGCCTCGCCGGCAGCAACATAGGAAAGTGCTTTCGATGACATCCAGCCGAGCGAGCCATGGCAGCCAAATATCCTGGCTCCGCTCAGCAGGATTTTGCTTCCGGCATCGCACCGCCGAGCGCAACCGTAAGCTCGGCTGCAACCTCGCGCACGATCCTGCCAAGCGCGGGTAACCGGTCATCAGGCATTCGGCTGGTCATGCCGGAAACAGAGATCGCCGCCAGCGGCTCGCTGCAATCGCTGTAAACCACGGCGGCGACACATCGCAGCCCCATGCGTGCTTCCTCGTCATCGACGGCATAACCCTGCCGCCGGATGATCTGAAGTTCCCTGAACAGGTCACCGGGACGCACGATCGACTTCTCCGTCAGCCGCGGCATGCCCCGGCGACAGATGATCGCGTTGACGTCTTCGTCGGAATAGGTCGCAAGCACCGCCTTGCCGACACCGGACGCCACCATTGCGACGCGGCCGCCGACCTTGGTCAGCGAACGCATGATCTCGCGGCTTTCCATGCGCGTGAGGACAATGATGGATTCGTCGTCGACGACAGCCAGATTTGCCGTTTCCCGCGTCCGATCGCGCAACTTGCGCAGATATGGCATGGCCTGCACCATGAAATTGCGGCGGCGGGCGAAAGTCGTACCGACGGCGAAACTCTGCGCGCCGACATGCCATTTCGATTCAAAGCGATCGAATTGCACGAAACGGCGCCGTTCAAGCGTCGCCAGCAACCGATGCGCGGTCGAAGTCGACAGGCCGGTGCGGACCGCAAGATCGCTTAGCCGATATCCTTCGTCGTCTTCGGCGAGCGTTTCGATGATGAGAAGGGCGCGATCGACGGACTGAACGCCGCCGTCCCGGGGGTCGGGATCACCATCCGCGGTGGCTCTCGGCTCGACAGCTTTGCGCCGGATCACGCTTCGCTTCATTGCGGCCTGCATTCATCCGAGGACGTGAAGATGCGTTCGGGATCTTGGAGTGTCCGCTTGAATTATAAAGTATCGGGGTGGACGCCGCCCCCTGGAGCGGCGTCCATTATTCGAATGTTCAGAGCAGGCCCGCGCCGCGCGCCCACTTGTACTTGGCGCCCAACACCTCGACCGGCAATTCCGTCGAGTAAGCATAGGCCGGGATGCCGTTCTGGTAGAGATACTCGGCAGCTTCCTCGACCTCGACGTCGCCTGCGAGCGAGGCGACTATCGGCTTCACGAAACCCTTGGCCTCCATCTCCTTCTTCACTTCCACCATGTTGCGGGCGAACACCATCGGCGGCGTGACGATCGTGTGCCAGTAGCCGAGGATCAGCGCATGGATGCGTTCGTCCGACAGGCCGAGTTTCACCGTGTTGACATAGGTGATCGGCGGCTCGCCACCGGTGATGTCGACCGGGTTGCCGGCCGCGCCGAACGGCGGGATGAATTTGCGGAACGCTGCATCGAGGTCCGGCGGCATCGCCATCAGCGACATACCGTTGTCGACGACCGCAGTCCGACAGCAGCACGCCGGAACCGCCCGCTCCGGTAATGATCAGGATGTTCTCACCCTTTGGCGTCGGCAGTACCGGCACGCCGCGCGCGAACTCCAGCAATTGCCGCAGCGAGCGGGCGCGGATCACGCCGGACTGCTTGAACACGTCCTCGTAGATCTTGTCGTTACCGGCGAGCGCGCCGGTATGCGAGGACGCAGCCTTTGCGCCGGCCGAAGTCCGGCCCGCCTTCAGCACCACCACCGGCTTCTTCTTGAAACGCGCTTGGCGGCTTCAGCAAAGGCCCGGCCGTCTTTCAAATCCTCGCAGTGCTGCGCGATGATGGCCGTGTTTGGATCCTGCTCGAAGAACGCGAGCAGATCGTCCTCGTCGATATCCGATTTGTTGCCGAGGCCGACGATGGCGGAAACACCCATCTTGGCGGAGCGCGAGAAGCCGATGATCGCCATACCGATGCCGCCGGATTGCGACGACAGCGCCGCGGAGCCCTTGACGTCGTAGGCGGTGCAGAACGTGGCGCAGAGATTGGCCGGCGTATAATAGAAGCCGTAGATATTCGGGCCCATCAGGCGGACATTGTACTTCTTGCCGATTTCGACGATCTCGGCCTGCAATTCCGGCGCGCCGGCTTCGGCAAAGCCCGACGGAATCAGAACGGCGCCGGAAATTTTCTTCTCGCCGCATTCGATCAGCGCGCCTGCGACGAATTTCGCCGGGATTGCGAACACGGCGGTGTCGATCACGCCGGGTACATCCTTCACGCTCTTGTAGGCCTTGTAGCCCAGGATCTCGGCGGCCTTCGGATGGATCGGATAGATGTCACCCTTGTAACCGCCGTTGATCAGATTCTTCATCACCGAGTTCCCGATCTTGCCGTCCTCTGCCGACGCACCGATCACGGCAACCGCCTTGGGCTGCATGATGCGATTCATCGGCGTGACGATTTCCTCGGTCGGGCGCGGCGCCGGGCGCGGCTTGTATTCGAAATCGACCACGATGCGCACGTCGGCCGCGATCGCGTCTTTCTTGGTCGCAAATACCGGATTGAGATCCAGTTCGACGATTTCCTGGAAATCGCTGACGAGTTGCGACACCTTCACGATGATGTCGGCCAGCGCCTCGCGATTAGCGGCATCTCCACCGCGCACGCCCTTGAGCATATCGTGAGCCTGGATGCCGTCGAGCATCGACAAGGCGTCGTCCTTGGTCGCGGGAGCAAGACGGAAGGTGATGTCCTTGAGCACTTCGACCAGCACGCCGCCAAGGCCGAAGGCCACGAGCTTGCCGAACGATCCATCGGTGATCGAACCGATGATGACTTCAGTACCGCCCAGCAGCATCTGCTGGATTTGAATGCCTTCGATCTTGGCATCGGATTTATACTTCTTGGCGTTGGCCAGAATGGTTGCGTAATTCGTCGCGACATCGGCGGCGGTCTTGACGCCCACCATCACGCCGCCGGCTTCGGTCTTGTGCAGGATATCCGGCGAGACAATCTTCATGACCACCGGGAAGCCCATTTCGGTCGCGATCCTGGACGCCTCCTCGGCGGATTTGGCCACGCCCTCTTTCGGCACCGGGATGCCGTAGGCATCGCACACCAGCTTGCCTTCCGGGGCCGTCAGACTGGTGCGGTTATCCGCCTTGACCAGATCGAGTATTTTGCGGACCGCATCTTTGGAATTCGACATCAGCTTCCTCCTTGAGATCTATTTTTGGTCCGCTGGCAGCCATGCGGGCGTCGGGACCGCACTTGCCAGCGCGCGTTCAATTGGTTCACGGTGATCGCAAACGGGGTCCGCGTCCGCTGGGCCGGTTCAGCCGTCTACAGTTAGCTCATGATGGCATTTGGTATGCCAGAAATGAACTTGTCAAGACACGGAAGTGTTGAAAACATGGGTAACTTGACATTCTGGCATGTGGTATGCCAAAAATAATTCAGCTATTTTCTGATAAGACGTCTCCCCCTTTTGAGGAGACACGTCGTGTTCAACGGAAACAAACCAAGGCGCCGCCACCATGGCCGAGGCAGAAATTGCAATCGTCCGGATCGTGCCGGAGACGAGTTTCAAGAACAAGGCCTATGAGGCCTTGAAGGAAGCCATCCTGAAGATGGACATCTACGCAACGCCCGAGCCGGTGATGCTCGACGAGCGCGCTTTGTCCGAGCGCCTCGGCGTCAGCCGGACTCCGATCCGCGAAGCAATCGCGATGCTGGAGCAGGACGGCTTCGTAAAGACCGTGCCACGCCGCGGCATTGTCGTGGTCCGTCGCACCAAGAGCGAGATCGTGGACATGATCCGCGCCTGGGCCGCGCTGGAAAGCATGGCCGCGCGGCTGATCACGACCACCGCGCGCAAAAAGGACATTTCCGCGCTGCGCGACTTTTTCAAGGATTTCGGCAAGGACCGTCTGCCGCAGGACCACGTCGAGGAATATTCGAAGGCCAACATCGCCTTTCACCAGGCGCTGATTTCGCTGAGCGAATCCCCGGTGCTGATCGATATGACCAACGATATCCTGCTGCACGTGCGCGGCTACCGGCAACTGACGATCGGGCGCGTCGACCGCACCGCAACCTCCCTGCCCGAGCATATGGCGATTATCGAAGCGCTCGAGCTGCGCGACACCGAACTTGCGGAAAAGCGTGCCCGCGACCACACCCTCGGCCTTGCCGCTTACGTCGAAGCGCACGGCCAGGAACTTTTTTAACCAACGACCGGCCTTTGCCGGACGACAACCGATAAGACGACGAACTCGTCAGCATCGAGAAGATCAGGGAGAAAGCGGAATGTCCGCAGTAGTACAGAGCATTGACGTGAACAAGGCCGAAGCCGAGCGTGAGCAAACGGATGGCTTCAACCTCATCATCGACGCGCTCAAGCTCAACGGCCTCACCACGATCTACGGCGTGCCAGGCATTCCGATTACCGACTTTGGCCGCATGGCCCAGGCCGCGGGCATTCGCGTCATCTCGTTCCGGCACGAACAGAACGCCGGTAATGCCGCAGCCATCGCCGGCTTCCTGACGAAAAAGCCCGGCATCTGCCTCACGGTATCCGCCCCCGGTTTCCTCAACGGCCTCACCGCGCTGGCCAATGCCACGACCAACTGCTTTCCGATGATCCTGATCTCCGGTTCGTCCGAGCGCGAGATCGTCGATCTCCAGCAAGGCGACTACGAAGAGATGGACCAACTCGCGATCGCCAAGCCGCTTTGCAAAGCGGCGTTCCGCGTGTTGCATGCCGCCGATATCGGCATCGGCCTGGCGCGCGCGATCCGCGCAGCGGTGTCGGGACGCCCAGGCGGTGTCTATCTCGATTTGCCGGCCAAGCTTTTCGGCCAGTTGATGGATGCAGAAGCCGGCCAGAAATCGCTGGTCAAGGTCATCGACGCTGCGCCGGCCCAGATTCCCGCGCCCGCCGCGGTCAAGCGCGCGCTCGATGTGCTCAGGAGCGCCAAGCGCCCGCTGATCATCCTCGGCAAGGGGGCTGCCTATGCGCAGGCCGACGCGGAAATCCGCGCACTGGTCGAGAACAGCGGAATTCCTTTCCTGCCGATGAGCATGGCCAAGGGCCTGCTGCCGGACACACATCCGCAGTGCGCAGGCGCGGCACGCTCCACCGTGCTCAAGGACGCCGATGTCGTGATGCTGATCGGCGCGCGCCTCAACTGGCTGTTGTCGCACGGCAAGGGCAAGGCCTGGGGCGACGCCCCGAAAAAGTTCATCCAGATCGACATCGAGCCCAAGGAAATGGATTCGAACGTCGAAATCGTGGCACCTGTGGTCGGCGATATCGGTTCCTGCGTGTCGGCGCTTCTGGAAGGCATCGACGGCAAATGGCCGGCCCCGCCGGCCGACTGGACCAACGCGGTGCGGACAAAGAAGGACGACAACATCGCCAAGATGGCGCCGCGACTGATGAACAACAACTCGCCGATGGACTATCACGGCGCTCTTGGAGCGCTGCGCACCATTATCAAGGAGCGGCCGGACGCCATCCTGGTCAACGAAGGCGCCAACACGCTCGATCTCGCGCGCGGCATCATCGACATGTACCAGCCGCGCAAACGTCTCGACGTCGGCACCTGGGGCGTGATGGGCATCGGCATGGGCTTCGCGGTCGCGGCCGCGATCGAGACCGGCAAACCCGTGCTCGCCGTCGAAGGCGACAGCGCGTTCGGCTTCTCCGGCATGGAGGTCGAAACAATCTGCCGTTACAATCTGCCGGTCTGCGTCGTCATCTTCAACAATGACGGCATCTATCGCGGCACCGACGTAAATCCCACCGGCGGTTCGGATGTGGCGCCCACCGTCTTCGTCAAGGGCTCGCGCTACGATAAGATGATGGAGGCCTTCGGCGGCGTCGGCGTCAACGCGACGACGCCGGACGAGCTGAAGCGTGCCGTGAACGCGGCGATGGACTCGGGCAGGCCCACCCTCATCAACGCGGTGCTCGATCCCGCCGCCGGCAGCGAGAGCGGCCGCATCGGCAACCTCAATCCGCAAAGCAAGCTGAAGAAGAAATAGTCACATCCAGGCGGGGTCACGGCCCCGCCCCTCATTTCCTTCCTGCTGATGCAGGAGCAGATACGATACGGAGCAAGACGATGACCAAGGCGCTGAAGGGCGTTCGCATTCTCGATTTCACCCACGTCCAGTCGGGCCCGACCTGCACGCAATTGCTGGCGTGGTTCGGCGCCGACGTGATCAAGGTCGAGCGCCCCGGCGTCGGCGACATTACGCGCGGCCAGTTGCAGGATGTCCCGAATGTCGACAGCCTGTATTTCACCATGCTCAACCACAACAAGCGCTCGATCACGCTCGACACCAAGAATCCGAAGGGCAAGGAAGTCCTTACCGCGCTGATCAAGAGCTGCGACGTGCTGGTGGAGAATTTCGGCCCCGGCGTGCTCGACCGCATGGGATTTCCCTGGGAAAAAATTCACGCCATCAATCCGAAGATGATCGTGGCGTCGATCAAGGGCTTCGGCCCTGGCCCCTACGAGGATTGCAAGGTGTATGAGAACGTCGCGCAGTGCACGGGCGGCGCCGCCTCCACCACCGGTTTTCGCGACGGACTGCCGCTCGTCACCGGCGCCCAGATCGGCGACAGCGGCACCGGGTTGCATCTGGCGCTTGGCATCGTCACCGCGCTTTACCAGCGCACCATGACCGGCCAGGGACAAAAAGTCACCGCCGCCATGCAGGACGGCGTGCTGAATCTCGCGCGCGTCAAGCTGCGCGATCAGCAGCGCCTCGCCCATGGCCCGCTCAAGGAATACAGCCAGTTCGGCGAAGGCATTCCGTTTGGCGATGCGGTGCCGCGCGCCGGCAATGATTCCGGTGGCGGTCAGCCGGGCCGCATTCTCAAGTGCAAGGGCTGGGAGACCGATCCCAACGCCTACATCTACTTCATCACCCAGGCGCCGGTCTGGGAGAAGATTTGCGATATCATCGGCGAGCCCGGCTGGAAGACCCATCCCGATTACGCAAAACCCCCGGCCCGGCTGTCGCGCCTGAACCAGATCTTCGCGCGCATCGAGCAGTGGACGATGACCAAGACCAAGTTCGAGGCGATGGAAATCCTCAACAAGGACGACATTCCCTGCGGGCCGATCCTGTCAATGAAGGAACTGGCGGAAGACCAGTCGCTGCGTGCCACCGGCACGGTGGTCGAGGTGGATCATCCCGAGCGCGGCAAATATCTCTCGGTCGGCAATCCCATCAAACTGTCGGACAGCCCGACCGAAGTGAAGCGTTCCCCGCTGCTCGGCGAGCACACCGACGAGATCCTGCGTCAGGTTCTCGGATTCAGCGACCATCAGGTGGCGGAAATCCACGATTCCGGCGCGCTCGACCCACCGCGCAAGATCGCCGCCGAATAAGCGATGCTTACGGACATCTTTCAGGCCGCCGGTTTTCCGGCGGCCTTTTAGTTTGGCGGAATGGCGTGCTTTGGGGACCAATGCTGGCCACCAAGTCGTTATGCTGCATTGCAGAAGGAACTATGCTGCTATGCAAACAAATCATTGCCGTGGTATCTGGTATACATAGATTGTCAGGACAACACTCATCCGCTGACCCGCATAAGGGACATCGATATGTCCACAACCACCACCTTCGCTCTCGCGCCGTCCGCCACCCTGCTCGGCCGCCTGCTGGCTGACCATCGACCGCTGGCTGATGGCCAATGCCGAATAGCGATTCGAAACGGCGATATCCCCCGCTGCTTCATTTGATGCTCCGACTAGGGGATCGCTTCCGACCTGAGCCACCTTCCAACCGATGGCTCCCAGATTTCGGAGCCATTTTTTGTTTTTGCCCATAGCGATCTTCGGCCATATGGCGCCGTTAGCCGAACCGGCTTTGCCTGCAGCGGCCTCTATCAAGTCAGGAATTGGTCCTCGGCATATCGCCAGTCAAGATTCCTCAAAATCGACCTTGCGCTCTGGAATATCATATACCAGAATTGTTTACCGCAGCGCTTAACCTCCGACTGGGGGGCTAAAAAGGAGCGCGCATCGGGAGGAAACACAATGACCGCTACCACACAAATGACGCCGATCCAGCTGATAGGCAAGAATTTCCGCTGGATGCAACTTGCCATTGGCATCGTCTGTATGGCGATGATCGCAAACCTGCAATACGGCTGGACGCTTTTCGTCGATCCGATGCGATGGCGCACTATACTGGGAGCTCGCCTGCATCCAACTCGCCTTTACGCTCTTCGTGGTTCGAGACCTGGCTGGTCCCGGTCGAGGCCTGGTTCGTCGACTAATCGGCCCAGTTCGTCGGCCAAATTATGATAGCGTCGGCGGCGTGATCGCTGCTCTCGCCTGGGTTCTGAACTCCTTGGCCGACTCGCTGGAGATGCTTTATATCGGCGCGATCTTTGCGGACTGGTGCGGGCGCGGTCTACGGTACTTGCGTCGGCAATGCGCTGAGATGGTTTCCGGATCACCGCGGCCTCGCTGTCGGCCTTACCGCGGCCGGTTTCGGTGCGGGCGCCGCGATCACCGTAATTCCGATTGCGGATATGATCGCGACGATCGGCTATCGCCGACGCCTTCTTATCGTTCGCGCTCGTTCAAGGCGGGATCGTTTTTATCCTCGCATGGTTCCTGCGCCCTCCGCGGCCCGGCGAAGAACAAGCCGCCACGCTTAATCTGCCGCAATCCAAGATCGACTTCAACCGCCGCAGGTGCTGCGGAGCCCGATCTTCTGGGTCATGTATCTGGTGTTCGTGTTGGTCGCTGCGGGCGGTCTGATGGCCGCGGCGCAAATCGCCCCGATCGCACATGGACTTCAGATGGCGAACGAGCCCGTCGGCTTGTTCGGCTTCCAGATGGCCGCGCTGACGTTTGCGATTTCGCTCGACCGCATCTTTGATGGTTTCGGCCGCCCGTTCTTTGGATGGGTTTCCGACAGATTGGCCGCGAACCCACCATGTTCATCGCATTTGGAACCGCGGCGCTATGCTGCTGACGCTGTCGATGTACGGTCACATCCCGGTCGGCTTCGTATCTGTCGACCGCCGTGTATTTCGGCGTGTTCGGCGAGATCTACAGTCTGTTCCCGGCGACCAGCGGCGATATGTTCGGCGTGAAATTCGCCACTACCAACAACGGCATGCTGTACACGGCGAAGGGCACGGCCTCATTGCTGGTGCCGCTGGCGAGCGTGGTTGCTTTACATTACGGCTGGCAGGCCGTGTTCGTGATCGCCGTTGCGCTCAACGCCACCGCAGCGCTGATGGCCCTGTTTGTCATCAAGCCGATGCGCCGCGCATTTATTCTCGGCAATGAAGCGGCGACAGAAGCGAGGGCGCGCGACGCCAAAATCGCCTGACATCCTCCTTGGTTCTCCCGAAAGAGGCGCGCTCCGGCGCGCCTCTTTTTTCATGCCAAACATCTGGTATATGAAATACCATAAGCATTTTCCCGTTCATGCGGATCAAAGCAACTCGCGTCCGAATGGTGGCTAAATGTCAGTATTACTGTCACTTTTCGCTCGAATAATAAATTTGACAATTGGGATAATGTATACCAGTCTAATTCCATAAAGACGCCTGTGCCTGACCCTGAAGGAGGTTGCGATGAAAGTCGAAGACATCCTGCGCAAAAAGACTGCCCGTGTTGCGACGGTTCGGATGAATGAAACCGTGGCTATTGCCGCCCAATTGATGCGCGCCAGCAATATCAGCGCATTGGTGGTCAAAGATGTTGTCCGGACCGAGGGCAATACCGCGGTCGGCATGTTCACCGAGCGCGACGTCGTCCGCGTCATCGCCGAACACGGCGCCGCCGGCGTCAATCTGAAGATTTCGCAATTGATATCGGTGCGAGAGCTGGTCTCCTGCACTTCGAGCGATGCGCTGGAGCACGTTCGTCATCTGATGAACAGGCACCACATCCGGCATCTGCCTGTCATCGACAATTACAGCCTGGTCGGTGTTATCAGCATCCGCGACATCTCAACCGCCTTCGATAACGAGGCCAACGCGATGGAACGCTCCGTTCCGGCCTGACCTCCCCTCTCCGCTTTAACCGCCATCGCGCTGGCTTTGAGTGCCCCTCAAAGCCAGCGAACGGGGCCGGCTGACATTTTCCGTGACCAACCTTCGAAGGACGCCATGAAAATCTGCATCTACGGCGCCGGCGCGATCGGCGGATATCTCGAAGTCCAGCTCGCGCGCGCAGGCGCCGACGTCAGCCTCGTGGCGCGGGGAGCACATCTCGCCGCCATGCGGGCTCACGGATTGAAACTGCTGATCGGCGATGAAGAACGCGTGGTGCATCCGCGCTGCACCGACAACCCCGCCGAACTCGGGCATCAGGATTTCGTTATCATCTGCCTGAAGGCCCATTCCATCACCGGCGTGATCGAGGCGATGCAGCCATTGCTCGGGCCACATACCCGCATCGTCACCGCGGTCAATGGAATTCCCTATTGGTATTTCTACAAGCATGGCGGCCGCTACGAGGGCTCGACGCTGGAAAGCATCGATCCCGGCGGCCGGCAGTGGCGCGAATTGCGTCCGGAGCGTGCCATCGGATGCATCGTCTATCCCGCCACCGAGATCGAAGCCCCCGGCGTGATCCGCCATGTCTACGGCAACCGCTTTCCGATCGGCGAACCATCGGGCGAGATCAGCCCGGACGTGCAGCGGCTGTCCGCGCTGTTCACCGAGGCCGGAATGCAGGCGCCGACGCTTGAGCGTATCCACGATGAAATCTGGCTCAAGCTCTGGGGCAATGTCTGCCTCAATCCGATCAGCGCGCTGACCCATGCGACGCTCGACGTGATCTGCTCCGATCCGGCGACCCGTGCACTGTCAAAGGCCATCATGCTGGAGACCCAAATGATCGCCGAAAAATTCGGCGTCAAGTTCCGGGTCGACATCGAGCGGCGCATCGAAGGCGCGCGCAAGGTCGGCGCGCACAAGACCTCGATGCTGCAAGATCTGGAACGCGGCCGCCCGATGGAGATCGACCCGCTGGTCTCGGTAGTCCAGGAAATGGGCCGTCTGACGCAGACCCCGACGCCCGCGCTCGATACCGTGCTGGCGCTGGTCGTACAGCGCGCGCAGATCGCCGGGCTGCATGGCGTTATCCCGCCGGCCCAACTAAATTCCGCAATGAATTCACCGGCGAATTCCCCGGCTTTTGCATGATCGTATTGCCTTGATCGACGGCGCGCCCGGTAGACATTTGCCGGACGCGACGGCATCCTGTCTTCTGAAAACCAACGAGATCAAAGGCGCGTAGACGACGCCGGGAATTTGGCGCGTCGACGACGCCGGAAAACCCCACGCGTAGACAACGCCGGGGAAACCGTTCAGAAGGCGGCCCATGATCAAAACACGATTTACCGAGCTCGTCGGCGTCGAACATCCGATCGTCCAGGGCGGCATGCAATGGGTCGGCCGGGCCGAGCTGGTTGCGGCGGTCGCCAACGCCGGCGGCGCTCGGCTTCATCACCGCGCTGACGCAGCCGACGCCCGATGATCTGATCAGGGAAATCGCGCGCTGCCGCGGCCTCACCGACAAGCCGTTTGGCGTCAATCTGACCATTCTGCCCTCGATCAAGCCGCCGCCTTACGCCGAATACCGTCAGGCCATTATCGAAAGCGGCATCAAGATCGTCGAGACCGCCGGCAACAAGCCGCAGGAACACGTCACCGAGTTCAAGAAGCACGGCATCGTGGTCGTGCACAAATGCACCAGCGTCCGCCACGCGCTGTCGGCGGAGCGCATGGGGGTCGATGCGATCTCGATCGACGGTTTTGAGTGCGCAGGCCATCCCGGCGAGGACGACACGCCGGGCCTGATCCTGATCCCGGTCGCCGCCGACAAGGTAAAAATTCCGATGATCGCATCGGGTGGCTTCGGCGACGGCCGCGGCCTGGTCGCGGCGCTCGCGCTGGGCGCCGAGGGCATCAACATGGGCACCCGCTTCATGTGCACCAAAGAGAGCCCGATCCACCAATTGATCAAGGAAAAGATCGTTGCCAATGACGAGCGCGAAACCGAGCTGATCTTCCGCACCATGCGCAACACGTCGCGCGTCGCCAAAAATGCGGTCAGCACCAAAGTGGTCGCCATGGAGAAGGAAGGCGCGACCTTCGAGCAGGTTCGCGATCTCGTGGCCGGTGCCCGGGGCAAAATGGTTTACGCAACCGGCGATGCCGATGAGGGCATCTGGTCCGCGGGACAGGTGCAGGGATTGATCCACGATATCCCGAGTTGCGCGGAGCTGATATCGCGCATCATGCGCGACGCCGAAGCTATTATCCAAAGCCGGCTCGAAGGCATGCTGTCCGGCAACCGCCGTCAAGCCGCTGAATAGATCGTTTCACCATCACCAACCAACCGAGAAAGATCGTATGAAGGCCTATGTCTACGGCGCCAATGGCGCGGCAATCACCGATGTCGCCAAGCCCGCTCCGAAGGGCACGCAGGTCTTGATCCGCGTCCACGCCTGCGGCCTCAACCGCGCCGACCTCGGCATGACCAAGGGACACGCTCATGGCGCCGCCGGCGGCACCGGCACCGTGCTGGGGATGGAATGGGCGGGCGAAGTCGCCGAACTTGGCCCCGATGCAAAAGGCGCCAAAATTGGCGACAAGGTGATGGGTTCGGGGAGCGCCGCTTTCGCCGAATACACGCTGGCCGATCACGGCCGGCTGTTCCGCACGCCTTCGAATATGAACTTCGAGGAAGCCTGCACTTTGCCCATCGCGATCTCCACCATGCACAACGCGGTCGTGACCAACGGCGCATTGCAACCGGGCCAGACCGTTCTGATTCAGGGCGCCAGCTCCGGCGTCGGCCTGATGGCCATGCAGATCGCGAAGTTCAAGGGTGCCAAACTCGTGATCGGCTCCTCAACCGATGCGGCGCGCCGCGGCAGGCTCAAGGAGTTCGGCGCCGATCTGGCGATCAATTCCAGCGATCCCGGCTGGGTCGATCAGGTGTTGCAGGCGACGGACGGCGAAGGCGTCGATCTGATCGTCGATCAGGTGTCCGGCAAGGTCGCGAGCCAAAATCTCAAGGCCACCAGGATCAAGGGCCGCATCGTCAATGTCGGCAGGCTCGGCGGCACGCACGCCGACTTCAACTTCGACCTGCACGCCGCGCGCCGGATCAGTTACATCGGTGTCACCTTCCGCACCCGCTCGATCGAGGAAATCCGCGAGATTTTCGACGAGGTCCGCAAGGACATCTGGCCGGCGGTGGAATCGCGCAAACTGCAACTGCCGATCGACAAGGTGTTCGCATTCGACGATATCGGCAAAGCGTTCGAACACATGGAAGCCAACAAGCATCTCGGCAAGATCGTCGTGACGCTGTAGGGACGCGACAAGTTCCCAACCCGAATGTTGCGCAATGCCACGCATTGCGCAACATTCGGGGCACACCATCATGGTCATTCCTTAATCAGAACAATTCGCACCAACCGCTGTTGCAAGTGAGTGGCGATTGCGCCTCGACTGTGTCCTTTGGGCACGTCTTTAATGTTGCATGGTGGGCTGCTAAACCGCGCCCATGAATCATCCCGGTCACACCGTCAAATCCCGCGTCGCGGCGATTTCGATCTTTGCCAGCGCCGGCATGGCCGCAGCCAAATTCGTGGTCGGCGTCGCCATCGGCAGTCTCGCGCTGATCTCCGAAGCGCTGCACTCCTCGGTCGATGTCGTCGCCACTGTTATCACCTGGATGGTGGTGCGGGTTTCCGACCGCCCAGCGGACGAGGAACATCATTACGGCCACGGCAAACTGGAGAGCGTGTCGGCGCTCGGCATCATCGCGATGCTCTATGTGCTGGCAGGCGGCATTCTCGTCGAATCCTACAGCCGTCTGCACGAGGGCGCGCCACCGCCGACGCTGTCGGCGATCCCGTTCATCGTGCTGCTGGTCGATATTGCCGTGAATCTCTGGCGCGCCCGGGCGCTGCACCGGGCCGCGCATGACACCAAGAGCCAGGCATTGGCCGCCGACGCGCTGCATTTTGCCTCCGATGTGCTCGGCTCGGTCGCCGTCATCATCGAACTCATACTTTCGGGATTGGGCTATCCCTGGGGCGACGCCGCCGCCGCGATCGGCGTCGCCGTGATGATCGCCGCGCTGGGCATGCGGATGGCGCGTTCCACCGTCGAAACCCTGCTCGACCGCGCCCCCGACGGCGTGACTGAGAAGGCCGATGCGGCGATCAGGGCGGTGCCCGGCGTGGTCGATATCGAGCGGTTGCGGGTGCGGATGGTGGGATCTACCCACTTCATTGACGCCATCGTGCAGGTGCCACGTACCTATCCGATTGACCGGGTCGACCAGATCAAGCGAAAGGCGCAGCAAGCAATTACCACCGCGCTTGACGATGCGGACCTGACCTTCACCGCCGTGCCGGTCGCGCGCAACAATGAGAGCGTGCGCGAACGTATCATGGTGATCGCCCGCAATTCCGGTCTCGCCATCCATCATGTCACGGTGCACGATCTCGGCGGCAAGCTCACCGTCAGCATCGATCTCGAAGTCGACGGCGATATGGCCCTTACAGCCGCCCACGACATCGCCCATGAGCTGGAACGCAACGTCCGCGAACAATTCGGCGAGGACGTCGAAGTCGATACCCATATCGAACCGCTGGAACCGGAATTGCCGCTGGGCACCGATGCCGCACCCGACCGTGTCGAAACAATCCGGGGAGCGCTGGCGCGCTTTGCCGCCGATGGCGCCATCCATGACATCCACAATGTCCGGGTTCGCGATACCGACGCCGGTGAAATCGTGAACTTTCATTGCCGCGCCGCGCCGTCGATGAGCGTGATCAAGGTTCACGAGAATGTCGACGAGATCGAGCGCGCGTTGCGGCGCGCGTTTCCGACCGTGAAGCGCGTCATCAGTCACGCCGAGCCGCCGGGCGCGGCGTGAGATCTGCAATACCGGACGCGTTCTCGTTTCGGACTCACGTCGCAAGTATTTTTGGCAAGTATTTTCGCGGACATTTCGGAGTCCTGATTCTCCGTGGACAAGATTTATTTGCATTAACGAATCGTTGACTCTCGACAGCCCGCGAAAACTGGATTCAAATCACTCTTGATTCGGAAGCGGCTGGGGTTCTTCCGGACGGGGTGAAGTCAAGTTTTCCAAGGGGGCTAAAGGCATGGCGCGCGCACACGCGGCGAGCGCGTGCGTCCAATCCGATTCGATCAAGGGATTGGCGCAATCGATCGCAAAACCGGCCTATCATAGGCTGCTGATAGCTGAGCCTGCGCTTCGCCGGGCCGTGCCTACCCTTATCATCGCGTTCCTGATCACAATCTGCCTCGGCGCGTTCGTGCAGGTGGTCGATCAGAACCGGCAAAAGCACGCCGCCATCAAGCGCGACCTTGCGGCCGTCGCCGACTTGCTGGCCGAGCGTCTCGATCGCATCGCTTCGCTCCGGCAGGACCGCACCGCAACCTTTGAGCGCCTGCAACTCCTGCTGCCCGGCCTTATTCCATCCTGGGCCGTCGCGGCCGGCCGGCAAGTGATCGTCACTGGCGCGGACCGGCGCATTCTTGCCCGCATCCCGATCGAAGACGCGCTTGGCAACTCCAGCCGTCTTCTCGAGGTCGTCAGTGCGGCGCTGTCATTGAGCACACCCGGGCAGCCAGGCGACGTGACCGACATCACCCTGCCGAACGGCAGTGGAGCGCTGGCCGTTTCAGCACATCGTTAAGTCGCTGCCCGGCCAGGTCATCATCATCCAGGAAAAGGTCAATTCACTGTGGCGCTCGGACGCGGCGCTGTCGGTGACGCTTTCGGCCACCACCGGCTTTGTCGTGCTGATCCTGGGCTTCGCATTCCATTGGCAATCCACCCGCGCGCGCGAAGGCGATCTCATCAACGACGCGGTGCGCGGGCGTATCGATACCGCGCTCAATCGTGGCCGCTGCGGATTGTGGGATTGGGATCTGTCTCGCGGCCGGATCTTCTGGTCGCAATCGATGTTCACGATGCTCGGCCTCGACACCCGCAGCGACCTGCTGACGTTCGGCGAGGTCAACGCGCTGGTGAAGTCCGACGACATCGATCTGTTCGCGATCGCCGATCAGTTGATCACCTCGAAAATCAATCATATCGACCAGACCTTCCGCATGCAGCACACCGACGGCCACTGGATCTGGTTGCGCGTTCGCTGCGAGCTTAGCCAGGGCGCTGCCGATGCCGGCCTGCATTTGATCGGCATTGCCGTCGACATCACCGAGCAAAAGAGTCTGGCCGAAAAGACCGTCGAGGCCGATCTGCGGCTGCGCGATGCGATCGAGACCATCCCGGAAGCCTTCGTGCTGTGGGATGCGGGAGATCGCCTGGTACTCTGCAACTCGCATTTCCAGCGCCTGCACAAGCTGCCGGATACTGCCGTGACGCCTGGCACGTCCTATGAGACCGTGATCGAAGTCGGCAGCATGCCGGAGGTCCGGACCCGACTGCACGAAGCCGGCGCCCAGGCGCCGGGCGCGCGCACCTTCGAGGCGCAACTCGACGATGGCAGCTGGCTGCACATCAGTGAACGCCGCACCAAGGACGGCGGCTACGTGTCGGTCGGCACCGACATCACCCGCATCAAGGAACACGAACAGAAGCTGGTCGACAACGACCTGCGGCTGCGCGCCACCGTGACCGACCTGAAACGTTCGCAGACCGCGCTGGAGCGGCAAGCCATCGAACTCGTCGATCTCGCGGAAAAATATTCCAAAGAGAAAAACCGCGCCGAGGAAGCCAACCAGACCAAATCCAAGTTTCTCGCGAATATGAGCCATGAGCTGCGTACGCCGCTCAATGCCATCATCGGATTTTCGGAGATCATGGAAAGCGGGATGTTCGGAACGCTCGGCTCGGAAAAATACCAGGAATACTGTCACGACATCCTCACCAGCGGCCATTATCTGCTCGAGGTGATCAATGACATCCTGGACATGTCGAAGATCGAAGCCGGCCGCATGAAGCTTGACCTGGAACCACTCGACCTGTCGAAGACGCTGGCGGAATCGTTGCGCGTGGTTTCCGGGCGCGCCAATGACAAAAATCTGGTGCTCGATGCGGATATCGAGCGCGTTATTCCCGTGGTTGCGGATCGCCGCGCGACCAAGCAGATCATCGTCAATCTGCTGTCCAACGCGGTCAAATTCACACCTGACGGCGGCAAGGTCGTCGTCCGCAGCCGGCTGCTCAAGGATTCGATCATGCTGATGATTGCCGACACCGGCATCGGGATCGCACCGAACTCGTTGCGGCGGCTCGGCAGACCGTTCGAACAGGTCGAAAGTCAGCTCACCAAGACCTATCACGGCTCCGGACTAGGACTGGCCATCGCAAGATCGCTGACCACTCTGCACGGCGGATCGATGCGACTGCGTTCGAAGCTCGGCACTGGCACCGTGGTCTGTATAACCCTGCCACGCGACGCGCGCAGGCCCGAAGCAGAAATCACCGCGTTGCCTTGGGGACCCAAGGCCGGACTCGGTTTGCTGCAGGAAAAGGCGCTGGCTTCCTAAAGCGTTCTCGGCGAGACATCTCAAACAAAAGATGACCGCCGCGCCCCTGATTCAATCAGAACCGATCAGCCTCTAAGGCTCCAGCGTCGGCGCGACTTCGCGCGCGACTTGCGCGAGTGCGGCGATAAGCGGCGTCAACGGGTCACGCTGCGGAACCACCAGCCCGACACTGTAGGTGACGGTGGGATCGATAATGGGAATGGTGCGCACCGCGTCCGACAGGCCCAGCGTCTGTGCCAATTGTGCCGGCATCACGCTCGCCCAGCGCCCGGTCTTGACGTGGGTATAGAGAACGATGATCGAATTGGAGGTCAGAGTCGGCGTCGCTTCAACTCCAGCAGAGCGAAGCGCGCGATCGATGATGCGGCAATTCTGCATGTCGGGCGTCAGCAGGCATAGCGGCACCTGCCCGACTTCCTTCCAGGTGACCTGATCGCGGTCGCCGAACATTCCATCCGGCGACGTCAGCAGCCGATAGCTCTCGTTGTAAAGCGGGATCGAGCGGACTTTGCCGAGCGGCTCGTTTTCCAGGTAGGTCAGGCCGGCATCGACTTCCAGATTCTCCAGCAAGCCCAGTACCGCGATGGAGGTACTGGACACGATGCGGAAGCGCACGTTCGGGTGGCGGGCCCGAAATGGCGTGGTGAGCGAAGCGAGCATGCCAAGCGCGGTCGGAATCGCTGCGATGGCGATCTCTCCGGAAAGCCCCTCCTTGAGGGTATTGATCTCCTGGCGCATCGCGCGGGCGTCGCCGACAATGCGCCGCGCCCAGTCGAGCGTGCGTTCTCCTTCCGGGGTAAAGCCCTGGAACCGCGATCCGCGCTGCACCAGCATAACGCCGAGGATTTCCTCGAGTTGCTTGAGGCTGGTCGACATCGTCGGCTGGGTGACGCCACAGGCCTCGGCGGCGCGCCCGAAATGACGTTCCTTGGCCAGCGCGAGCAGCAGTTCAAGCTTGTCGATCAAAAAAGCCTCACTATTTCAGGCATGGCAATACCACGGTCGCCGTCGGACAAACATGCCAAAAGTCGCGTTCGATCCGCCTTTGCCGTCCTATCGAACCCATTTCATTCTGTTTTCGTATTGGTCGATTTGATGTCTTTATCGATCGCATTTCCGTATCGCAGCATGAGACAGCTTTATTGATATCTGGATCAATTCCAATACTCATGGGTTCAGTAATAAGTCTCTGACAGAGAAGGCAGATGCCGCCAGTTTACGAACCATGGGACGCCACACGCGGCGCCGAAATTATTGCGGAGTACGCCCACCTCGAAGGTGCAACGCTGGTGATCTTGCATGCCCTTCAGGAGGCGTTCGGTTATGTGCCGGAGCCGGCGATCCCGATGATCGCCCACGCGCTCAATCTATCTCGCGCCGAAGTCCACGGCGTCTTTACATTCTACCACGACTTCCGTCATGAGCCTGCGGGCCGGCATGTGCTGAAGCTGTGCCGCGCCGAAGCCTGCCAGGCCGCGGGCGGCGATGCGCTGGCGGCACGCGCCGAAGCAAAGCTCGGTATTGCCATGGGTAACACCACCGCCGACGAGCGGGTCACGCTGGAGCCGATCTATTGCCTCGGCCTGTGCGCCACGGCGCCCTCGGCGATGCTCGATGGCCGCGTGGTCGGGCGGCTGGACGAAGCGCGCATCGACGCATTGGTGGCGGAGGCGCAACGATGAGCCTGCGTGTTTTTGTTCCCCGTGATGCGGGCGCGGTGGCGGTCGGAGCCGACGAAGTCGCTCTGGCGCTGGGGCTCGTGGCAAGCAAACGCGGCATTGAAATCGAGATCGTCAGGACCGGCTCGCGTGGACTGTATTGGCTGGAGCCGCTGATCGAAGTCGCGACGCCGCAGGGGCGTGTGGCATTCGGCCCGGTGACCGAGTCGGATGCTAATTCCATCCTCGACGCGATGGCATCCGACGGCGCACATCCGCTGCGGCTTGGTATCACGGACGAGATTCCCTGGCTGAAGCGGCAGACCCGCCTGACCTTCGCGCGTTGCGGCGTCATCGACCCCCGTTCGGTCGAGGATTATCGCGCCCATGACGGCTACAAGGGCCTTGAGCGCGCGCTGACGCTGACCTCGGACGAAATCCTCGCCGATGTCACCGCCTCCGGATTGCGTGGCCGGGGCGGCGCTGGTTTTCCGACCGGCATCAAATGGAAGACCGTCGCCCAGACCGGCGGCGAGCAGAAATATATCGTCTGCAATGCCGACGAAGGCGACAGCGGCACCTTCGCCGATCGCATGATCATGGAAGGCGATCCCTTCGTGGTGATCGAAGGCATGACCATTGCGGGCATCACGGTCGGCGCGACCAAGGGCTACATCTATATCCGCTCGGAATATCCACATGCCGTCGAGGCGATGAACGCTGCGATAGCGACCGCGAAGCGCGCCGGCTATCTCGGCGCGCGCATCGGCGGCTCCGCTCACAGCTTCGATCTGGAAGTGCGTGTCGGCGCCGGCGCCTATGTCTGCGGCGAAGAGACCTCGCTGCTGGAAAGCTTGGAAGGCCGACGCGGCATCGTCCGCGCCAAGCCGCCGCTGCCGGCACATAAGGGCCTGTTCGGCAAGCCGACCGTCATCAATAACGTCCTGTCATTCGCCGCAATCCCTTTCATCCTGGCCGGCGGCGCCAAGGCCTATGCCGACTTCGGCATGGGTCGCTCCCGCGGCACCATGCCGATCCAGCTCGCGGGCAATGTGAAGTATGGCGGGCTGTTCGAGATCGCCTTCGGCATCACGCTTGGCGAGCTGGTGGACGATATCGGCGGCGGGACCTTTACGGGCCGTCCGGTTCGCGCGGTGCAGGTCGGCGGCCCGCTAGGTGCCTACTTTCCCCGTGCGCTGTTCGACACCCCTTTCGATTATGAGGCGTTTGCGGCACGCGATGGTCTGATCGGCCATGGCGGCATCGTGATCTTCGACGACAGCGTCGACATGGCGAAGCAGGCGCGTTTTGCGATGGAGTTTTGCGCCATCGAATCTTGCGGCAAGTGCACGCCGTGCCGGATCGGCTCGAACCGCGGCGTCGAAACCATCGACAAAATTCGGACCGGCAACCGCGTGCTCGAGAACATCGCTGTCATCGAAGACCTCTGCAACACGATGAAATTCGGCTCGCTCTGTGCGCTGGGCGGCTTCACGCCCTACCCCGTCTCGAGCGCGCTAAAACATTTCCGGGAAGATTTTGGCCCGGCCCCGACGCGCCTTCAGGCCGCGGAATAGAATAAAAAAAGGAGATCGCCATGTCGCTGATCCAAGAAATCGATTTCGGGACGCCACTCTCCAAATCCGAAAAGATGGTAACGCTGACCATCGACGGCCAGAGCGTCACGGTGCCTGAGGGAACCTCGATCATGCGCGCGGCAATGGAGGCCGGTACGCAGATCCCCAAACTCTGCGCCACCGACATGGTAGATGCTTTCGGGTCCTGTCGGATGTGCCTGATCGAGATCGAAGGCCGTGCGGGCACGCCGGCGTCCTGCACCACGCCGGCCATGCAAGGCCTCGTCGTGCACACCCAGACCGAGCGGCTGAAAAAGCTCCGCAAAGGGGTGATGGAACTCTACATCTCCGACCACCCGCTGGACTGTCTGACCTGTGCCGCCAACGGCGATTGCGAACTGCAGGATATGGCGGGCGCGGTCGGCCTCCGCGATGTGCGCTATGGCTATGAGGGCGAAAACCACGTCTTCGCGAAATCCAATGGCGCAGCCAATGCAGCCTGGATGCCGAAGGATGAATCGAACCCGTATTTCACCTACGATCCCTCGAAATGCATCGTCTGCTCGCGCTGCGTGCGCGCCTGCGAAGAAGTGCAAGGCACCTTCGCGCTGACCATTTCGGGCCGCGGCTTCGACAGCCGGGTCTCGCCCGGCATGAGCGAGAGTTTTCTGGGTTCCGAATGCGTGTCGTGCGGCGCCTGCGTGCAGGCCTGCCCGACCGCGACGCTGACCGAAAAATCGGTGATCGAAATCGGCCAACCCGAACATTCGGCGGTGACCACCTGCGCCTATTGCGGCGTCGGCTGCACCTTCAAGGCGGAAATGCGCGGCGAGGAAGTCGTGCGCATGGTGCCCTACAAGGACGGCAAGGCCAATCGCGGCCATTCCTGCGTCAAGGGCCGCTTTGCCTGGGGTTACACCACCCACAAGGAGCGCATCCTCAACCCGATGATCCGCAACAAGATCACCGATCCCTGGCGCGAAGTGTCATGGGATGAGGCTTTCGACTACGCCGCCTCCGAATTCAAGCGAATCCAGGCCAAATACGGCCGTGATTCTGTCGGCGGCATCACCTCGTCGCGCTGTACCAATGAAGAGACCTATCTGGTGCAGCAGTTGATCCGCGCCGGCTTCGGCAACAACAACGTCGATACCTGCGCCCGCGTCTGCCACTCCCCCACCGGCTACGGCCTCGCCACCACATTCGGTACCTCAGCCGGTACGCAGGATTTCGACTCGGTGGAGTACACCGACGTCATCATGGTTATCGGCGCCAATCCGACCGACGCGCATCCAGTATTCGGCTCGCGCATGAAGAAGCGGCTGCGCGCCGGCGCCAAACTGATCGTTGTCGATCCACGTCGCACCGATATCGTTCGCTCAACCCATATCGAGGCGCAGCACCATCTGCCATTGAGGCCCGGCACCAATGTCGCCGTGCTCACCGCCATGGCGCACGTGATCGTGACCGAAGGCCTCGTCGATGAAGCCTTTGTGCGCGAACGCTGCGACTGGAGCGAATTCGAGGATTGGGCCACCTTCGTCGCGCTGCCGAAGAACAGCCCCGAAGCGACCGCGATCGCAACCGGTGTCGATCCGAAAGAGTTGCGCGCCGCGGCACGGCTATTCGCGACCGGCGGCAATGGCGCGATCTATTACGGTCTCGGCGTCACAGAGCACAGCCAGGGCTCGACCACCGTGATCGCGATCGCCAACCTCGCAATGGCGACAGGCAATATCGGACGTCCCGGCGTCGGCGTGAACCCGCTGCGCGGCCAGAACAACGTTCAAGGCTCGTGCGACATGGGTTCGTTCCCGCATGAGCTGCCCGGCTATCGGCATATCGCGGGCGACGCGGTACGCCAGTCGTTCGAAGCGATGTGGAACGTCAAGCTCAACAAGGAACCGGGCCTGCGGATTCCCAACATGTTCGATGCCGCCGTCGAAGGCACGTTCATGGGCCTTTACGTGCAGGGCGAGGACATCCTGCAATCCGATCCCAACACCAAGCATGTTGTGGCGGCACTGTCGGCGATGGAATGCGTCATCGTCCACGATCTCTTCCTCAACGAAACCGCGAACTACGCGCATGTGTTCCTGCCGGGATCGACATTCCTCGAGAAGGATGGCACTTTCACCAACGCAGAGCGCCGTATCCAGCGCGTGCGCAAGGTGATGACGCCGCGCAACGGCTTGGCCGACTGGGAAGTGACTATCCGTCTCGGCAAGGCGATGGGCTACGAGATGAAATATGACCATCCGTCCGCGATCATGGACGAGATCGCCGCCCTCACGCCAACCTTCGCCGGCGTCTCCTATGCCAAGCTTGACGAGCTTGGTTCGGTGCAATGGCCCTGCAACGAGAAGGCGCCTGAGGGCACGCCGATCATGCACATCGATGGATTTGTCCGCGGCAAGGGCAAGTTCGTTATCACCGAATATATTCCGACCGACGAGCGCACCGGACCGCGCTTCCCGCTATTGCTGACGACCGGCCGCATTCTCAGCCAGTACAATGTCGGCGCACAGACCCGGCGTACCGAGAATATCGTCTGGCATGAGGAAGACCGGCTTGAGATACATCCCCATGATGCCGAGGAACGCGGCGTGCGCGATGGCGATTGGGTACGGCTCATCAGCCGCGCCGGTGAAACCACCCTGCGAGCCCTGATCACTGAGCGGGTCGCCCCGGGCGTGGTGTACACCACGTTCCATCATCCGGACACCCAGGCCAACGTCATCACCACGGATTATTCCGACTGGGCCACGAACTGCCCGGAATACAAGGTCACAGCGGTGCAGATCTCGCCCTCCAATGGTCCTTCGGAGTGGCAAAAGGCATATTACGAGCAGGCGCGCCATTCCCGGCGTATCGCGCCTGTTGTGGAAGCTGCGGAGTAATCGTGCGCAATCCGGTTCGCACCGTCGATCGTCAGATCTGGCGCGATGGCCGCCTCAGCGAAGGCGCCAGGGCGATCCCGGAAGAGACCGCGATCGCCCTGACCTACAATGGCGGTAGCTATGCCGTCATGATGGCCACGCCGCAGAACCTCAGGGATTTCGCGGTCGGATTCAGCCTAAGCGAAGGCATCGTGCGCTCGGCCGACGACATCGAATCCTTCGAGATCGTCGAACTCGATGACGGCATCGAGCTGCGGATGTGGCTGGCGCAATCCACAGCCGACCGGCTCAGCGAGCGTCGTCGGCATATCGCCGGCCCCACCGGCTGCGGATTATGCGGGATCGATTCAATCGCAGAAGCCGTTCGCCCCGCAGCCATCGTGGCGCCGGGCCAATCGTTCTCATCGCGCGAGATCATGACGGCGATGCAAGACATCCCGCCGCTGCAAACAATCAACATCGAGACGCGTGCAGTCCACGCCGCGGCATTCTGGACGCCGGCACGTGGCATTATCGCGCTACGCGAGGACGTCGGCCGCCACAACGCACTCGACAAGCTGGCCGGCGCGCTGGCACAGGACAAGACGTCCGCGAACGAGGGCATTGTGCTGCTGACCAGCCGGGTCTCGGTCGAAATGGTGCAGAAGACCGCGGCCATGGGCGCGCCTGTGATGGTTGCAGTTTCCGCACCGACCGCACTGGCGGTACGGATGGCGGACGCAGCCGGCATTACGCTCGCCGCCATCGCACGCGCCGACGGATTTGAAATCTTCACCCATCCCGAGCGAATTAATTTCGGCGTTGCCGCCGACGGAGTTCGTCCATGTCGCCTGACCGGCTGATCTATATGGCCAATCAAATTGGAAAGTTCTTCGAGAGCCAGGGCCATGACCATGCGGTTCCGGGAATTGCCGACCACATCAAGAAATTCTGGGATCCGCGGATGCTCTCTGCGATTTTCGCCCATCTCGATGCCGGTGGCGCCGGTCTCGATCCGAACGTCCGCGACGCTATCGCGGCGTTGAAGGCCAAAAGCGCCAACGTGCAGTCCTAAAGCGTTTTCGAGCGAAGATCGGGGCGCCGTGAGCGTCCGCCATGGTGCTCACCATGTGCCCACATCCCGCATCGCGCGGGGCCCTTAGTGCACCTCATCGGTGCGCGCGAGATGAGTCGATCGGAGTAACTTGGCGGAGTTGATATTGGCGTCCAACTCGACCTCGGTCGGTTGGATCGACGGCGCGACTGGATCGGCCGCATAGGCGGCTTGATCAAGGCGTACAAGGTCCTTGACCGGCTTCGTCCCGGACGCGTCCACGGCGTTCGCCGAACGGCTTGTCACCATCATCAACACACCGACGACATAGAAGCCCACGCCGAGCGCATACGTATTGGCTATGCCGAATTGTATCGACAAGGCCATGCCCAGCACTGACGCCAGCATCGACGTAATTCCGTTAGCGCTCCAAAAGAAAGGCAGCAGCTCCGAGTGCCGGCGCCAGATACTCAGCCCGAGTGGGAACATCATCCCCATGCAGAACGCCGAAGGCGCCAGAAGCAGTACCGACACCAGGATACGCATGTCGGTGGCTTCCGCCCGTGCCCATGTGATGACCAGAGGCGTCAACAGGCCCGCGACCGCAAGCGTGGTCAGGAGAGCGATCCCCCTTCCGATGACCGTCCGCGAACGCGGGGCAAGCGCACCGACCGTCGCACTGCCGATCCCGCTAAAGATCAGGATCGTGAAAAGCACGACGCCCAGTCCGTAGACGGGATGGCCAAGGAATACCATCAGCCGCTGCATCTGGGAGATCTCAATCAGCATGAAGGCCATGCCGATCGCACTGAAATACGTAACCGGCGGCGTCAGCGTCGACAACGGCAGGCGCCTCGCGAGGCGCACGAACGGAACGACGATGTAGTAGACGCAGGCGCCGAGCGACACGAGGAGCAGCAGCAAGGTCATGCTGATCGGTGCGTTGTTGGCAGTGAGCGCCGAAGGTTTGGCGATAAAATTCGAGAGGCGCTGCGTAAAGAAGAAGAACGGATTGTCGTCCGTCGAAGGCGCGATGTTCTCCGGCAGTGAGGCGAAGAAAGCCGGGTCCGCCTTGCCGGACATCAGCATCGAAGTCACGGCGTCGAAAGCGACGTCAGGTCCCAGGATAATCTTGAAGCCCTGTGCCGAAAGCCGCCCACGAGCGGCGTGCCATTGCGCATCGGTGAAAGCATCCGGACGGGTGATCACCGTGACGATATTGTCGACGTTCAAGGCGATCACATGGCGCGCCAGTTCGGCTGCGGGCACGCCGCGGCGCTGAAGCGCCGTCGCTGCGATCGCGATGAGGCGGTAAAACTCGTCGTGATACGCATGGGCGTCGTACCATCGCGATACCGACAGCAGACCGCCCGGTTTCAGCGCCCGATAGAAGTCATCCCACGCCTCGACGGTATATAGGCGATTTTCCGTCAACGTTAACCCGCCAGCGGCCGTCGCGGCCCAGGTATCGATCAGCGAAATCTGGACCAGGTCATATCGATCGGAAGAGTGGTTGATGTAGCTTCGCGCTTCGGCATTGACCAGGGCTACTCCGGGCTGGCGATCGAGATGGCCGGAGAATTCGGCAAACTTGTCGGTAAGCACTTCGAAAATCGCGGGGTTGATCTCGATTCCGTGGATGTGTTTGGCGCCGAACAACAGCGCTGAAAGAATATCACGACCGCCGCCCACGCCGACGACGGCGACGTCGGCCGGCGGCTGGACCAGGTAAGCGGCGTTGATGACGTCATTTTTGAGGTACGATAACTTGCTGAGATCACCATTGAACCGGGTGATCACGGTCGCGGCATCCGCGTCGATGTCGAGGAAGTTCTGGTCGATTTTCGTGTCCGGCACGCGGGCGAAGCCCCAACCGAACGGACCGCTTTCTCCGATCGCCTTCACCCGGACGCGCGAATAGGTATTCCAGCGCTCGAACAGCGTCCCCGACTGATCCCTGCCCTTGGCCCAGAAAACGCCGAGATGGCTTTTGCCGGCAACATCCAGTCCGGTATGCACAGTGGCGACGGCGGCCAGCGTGAGCGCGACCGCGCCACTCAGGCGCCGAATGCGGACGTCGGCGTTGTCCCTCACCACCACCCAGCCTGCCCCCGCGGCAAAGGCGCCGATCCAGAAGGTGGCGCTGACGGGATCAACAATGAGCAAAACGAAGATGACGCCGAGGCAGCCAAGCGCAGCGCCGGTAAGATCCGACGCATAGAGCCATCCGCCACCGTATGGCAGCCGAGTCAGCAGAAGTGTTATGCACACGCCGCTCTCGCTGAAAGGGATCACGAAGGCCAATGCCGCGAGCGCGAGCGACGCGGGCACATAGTCCCCGGGGATCACCAGCGGCACGCAGAGAAAAACGACCACGGCTCCGACGCCACCCATCGCGAATCGCGACGCGTGGCGCGCGAACTCGACTCCTACCCGTTCGGGCGCGTAGCGGTCGAGGTTGTCGTAGACTTCCATCGCGCCGCGCGTCAGTCCGAGCATGGCAAGCGAAATGGCCGCAAACGCAAAATGATAATACAGCATCACACTGAAGAAACGCGTGATCAGTATCTGGTAGAACAGCGTAGCGAAGGCCAATACGAAGATTGCGAAATAATAGCGGCCTGGAATTCTGGCGAGTGCCTGCAAGATATTGCCCTCAATGAAATTTTAACTGATCCACGCGTAGCCGCCGGCCCGGTGACGTTGGATGAAATCTCCTAACAACCAATGACCAAGCCTTAACTCCGCTGCCAAATTCCGCGTGAATAGCGCGCCGTGAGGTCGCGCCGGCAGCAGGCCAAACTGGGAGCTTAAGCGTTTGTGAGGGATAACGACGCTCCGCCTGTCATGCGGGTAATGTGCGCTGGAAGATCAAAGGCGTCACGATGGCCGTAACGGCGGGATGCCATGATGGGCTGCCAGCCGGTCATCGCGGCAATCTGACTCTCCGCGGTTTAAACCGGTAAATTGCGAGACAATTCGCTAAGGGAGCCTTACGAAGTCGCCTTCAATCTGGTGGCCTGCTTTGCCGGAGCCGATCGCGTCACATCCTAATTCAACTCCCAATGACGGGTGGCCATCATGACTTCTGTCGAGCCTAGACCAAAGGTACCGCGCGAGCCGCGACGGCAATTGCGCAAGCAGCCGGCCTGGATGACGGTCGACAACGGAGTGACGAAGCGCGAATGCTTCATCTTGGATGTCTCGCCGGGCGGCGCCAGGATCGTGGCGGATGATGCGATGGATGTCAGGGACAACTTCCAACTGGCGCTGGTGCCCACCCATCCCAAGCGCGAGCTGTGCGAAGTCGTCTGGCGTCGCGGCAAGACTTACGGCATCAAATTCCTGCCCTGACATCGCCCGGCCTCGACATTGGCGTGCATTCAAACCGGTCGCGCCCGCTATCGATCGGAGGGCGGCATCAATCCGGCTTTCAGAATCGCGGCAGACGCCTCGGGCGAAGCGAGGAATTGAAGCAGCGCATTGGCCGCCTCGGGTTGCCGGACCGAAACAGCGAGAGCGCCCGCGAAAGCAAACATCGGCTGAACCTCGGCCGGAATGGTGCCGACGAAGGTAACTCCGGGCACATGGATCAGTTCGCTGACCTGCTGGAAACCGATCTCCGCCTCGCCCCGCGCGACAACGGCGGCCACCGGCTCGCCGGAGGGAGGTCCTCGCACCCGCCGGCTCTTGCCCGCGATCTGGTCGGCGACGCCAAGCCTGGAAAACAGGTTCGTCGACAGATAGGTGCCGCTGCCGCTGTCCGAATACGCGATGGACTTTGCCGACAGCAGCGTGTTCCGGAGCGCCTCGATGCAGCTGATATCAGGCTTTTCAGCCCCGGCGCGCACCACCATGCCGATCAGCGAACGCGCGAGCTCGGTTTTGCTGTCGGCGCGCACCAGTCCTCGCTTACCCAGTTCGTCCGCGGCCCCTCCATCCAGGATCACGACATCGGCAGCCTCGCCGCGCTCAAGACGCGTCGGGATAGCCTCCGGCGAGTCACCCATCGATGGACCGCGCGTGGTAACCAAATGATGACCGCTTGCGCGCTCGAAAGCCGGACCCAGCGCGGAATAAACTCCATAAAAGCCGGATGAGATCATCACCTGAACATCGGCGGCCGATGCGGCCCTCCCCGCCAACACGGCGGCCACACCGAACATGAATAACCATCGAACAAGCGACCCTGGTTTCACGAGGCTCCTCCTGCCATCCGGCCGCGGATCAACGGACTTCAAGCCCGAGCGAGACGTCGGCGACCGCAATCTCCGGCATCGGTGCTGACCTCAAATCCCAATTCCCAGCATATTTCAATACCGGCAGCTGATTTTCTCGCCTTACACGGTTCAAACGACGTTCCAACAAAGCCTCCCTCGTTATCCGCTGCCGGATCTTTTCACGGCGCGATTAAGGCCGGCATCGCAGCAGATTGGCACAAACTGCACATCACATTGGCGAGAAGTTGGATTACGCTAACCCATAAGCCTCGAAATCCGGGGATTGCCTGCTGCCAAGGCGTTGGCGTGCCAGCGGGTCCGCCATCGCACAGTTGCATTGGCTTTCGTGCAGTCCCTTTATTTGCGACTCCAACAAGGAGAACTACCATGCCGATCACCACGCTGAAGGTCTTGGCGAGCGTCCTGCAGTTACATGGACCAGGCGCAGCGCTTCAGAGCGATCATCAGGGCATCGCTGCATTGTTGAGTGATTTGCGCGGACAGAATTCGGAAGCAGCAATCCCGGTTTATTTCAGACGCGGAGGTTTTGTCCGAGGCGGGTACGGCGGCGGATTTCGCAGAGCGGGATATCACGGCGGGGGCGGCGGATTTCGTAGAGGCGGATTTATCCGGGGATACTAGCTTTACGACGCCATTTCCTCGGGCTCACGCGGTATCGGCATGTTGGCTAACGATCCAGATTTCATCGCCTTCCCGAACCAGCCGATCTCGCAGATGCTTGTAAAAGTTGCATCGAGATGCAACATTGACTGCTCCTACTGTTACTGGTTCCGCGACGCTGCCGTTTATGACAAGCCCAAGCTCATGAGCGCCGATGTGCTGCATCGCCTGTTGCAGCGTATCGAGGAGCACGTCGCCCAACATTCCCTGATCGACTTTCCCATCATCCTGCACGGCGGCGAGCCCTTGCTGTGGGGAATTGAGAATTTTCACCGCATCGCCGAGGCCTGCCAAGCCATAACATCTCGAACGGGCTGCGAAATACCCATCGCGGTGACCACCAATGGCGTATTGATCGACGAGGAATGGCTGAACTGTTTCGAGGCTCGCAATATTTCGGTGGCAATCAGCCTGGACGGACCGGCGCATATTCACGACGTTCATCGCCGGACGTTTCAGGGCACCGGCACCCACGCTGCCGTAGAACGGGCCGCCCGGATGCTGGTATCACGCGACATCGGCGTCAGCGCGCTGGCAGTCTGCAATCCCGCTTACCCGCCGGCCCAATATGTCGAGTTTTTCGCCGAGTGCGGAATTGCGAATTACGACATCATGATCCCGGACGCGACGGTGGATGAAAAACCACCATCCATCGCCTCGTTCTACAATGCCCTGTTCGACTTGTGGCTTGAGGCGAATCGCAACAGGCCGGCGGTCAACATTCGCATAATTGCGGATATGATCGCCGCCTTGCTCGGCAACAATCCTCCGACCGAGGGCGTGGGCCACAAGCCAATCGAACTTTGTACCGTTATGACCGACGGTTCCGTGGAGGCCCACGATGTGCTTCGGATTGCCGGTGACGGCTTCACAAACACCAGGTTCAATATTTTCGATCATGCGATTGACGAGGTCAGGAACGAACCTCGCTGGAAAGCCGCGCGTAATGCTTCTATCGATCTTTGCGATACCTGCCGGCAATGCAAATTCATGAACGCTTGCGGCGGCGGCTATCTGCCCCATCGTTTTTCAAAGAAAAACGGCTACGATAATCCTTCGGTTTACTGCGGTGATCTCTATTCAATGTTTGAGAACATGCAATCCGTACTCGAGAGCCATCTTTACGTCGTTAAGGAGGGAGGCGAACGCGTCCAAGTCGCAGATGCACGCATATAGCTGGCCGGGTGCTGGACACGTCGTTGGGATCTTGCAGAATTTCTGTGGTTTGAAGTCCGATTGTCAGTGGCCATCGCTGGGGCCCTTTAGGTACTCTGCGACAGCCTCTGAAGCGCCGTGAAATTGTTGCTTCGGGATGTTGATGCGTAAAAGCCTGCCAAAGTCTCGGATGGATATTCGTCGAACAGCGAATGGTAATAACCGGAAAACCTCCCAAGGTTCAGGAATCCCTGCCCCATCGCCACCTCCGCGATCGTTGTCGTCGCCGGGTCGCTGTTTCGCAGAACCGAATGGACGCAGCAAAGCCGGCGGAAACGCAGAAATGCAACAGGCCCTATGCCGATAGCATCGCAGAAGGCGCGATGCAGCGTCCTTCGTGAAACGTGAACTTCCTTGCAGATTTCGGAAATGTGCACCGGCCTCAATCCGATTGCTTCGATGTAGTTTTCGACCTTGTCGACGATCCGTCTCGATGAAAGCAGATGGCTATCTCGATCCGAAGGCTCGTTCGATAAAATCGTCGCCGTCATCAACTCGATAATCGAGCGTTTCCAAAATGCGGTGGTGTCGGCATTCCATGTCAATTTGATATTTTCGAGACGTGCAACGATGTCACGCAAACGGCGAATGACGAATTCGCCCTCACGGGGATCAGCGCGGAAATGGGTTTTCGGCACCGCGCCAAGCTCCCCTAGCCGCGGTTCGGCACCAAGGACCGATGCAATATCGGCTTCATCAAGCGAAATGGCGGCGTAAGAGGCGCCTCCATGGTAACGCCCGTCGTGAGCAGCGCCGGGCGGAATAACCAGAATGTCCGCCGGATGCATTTCGTGAGACCAGTGCGTGACCCGGTTCGTGCAGCCTGTCAGCATGCCAATCGTTACGCGATCGTCACTTAGGACACCTCTGGTGCGCACGCCGACGGAAAAGGCTCCCACCGAGAGTGGCATTCCGCCGACCAGCATGTGTGTTAGATAGCCGCGTAAGCGTCCGCGCCCGAGTTGCAGGACTTCAATTTGTGCGCCTTGAACGGCGTCGCTCAATTCCTCGAAGCTATCTATGTCGCGGGCTGTCACTGAAGTGAACCCGCTCGCTTGAGTGAGTTCCTTCATGACAGCGTCTCCTCGACGGCCGAGCAATCCTGGAACAGGGAACCTGGAAGATAATCGCCGATGCCGCCCTCCGCGGTCCGCGCAGAATGGCCTGGCGCAGGACGAAATGCGCCTGCGATGATGGCCGCCTTCAAACCGTATCGCATCGTCGAACTCCCCTGAAGGAGGCGATCAAACGCAAATCGCAGTTTATCGATCAATCGCGGCTCAGCGATTTGCAAGTGTAGGCACAACTTTCGCGCGACAACAACGTGTTTGTCCGCCGCGCGACAAAAAAACGCGTGGCGACGTGGCAGCTTCCCAGGCTGAATCCGAACTGATCAGATTCAGTCTAATTTTCAGACACGAAGACACGCACTGGATAAATGCATTGATCGATTGACGAAATTTGTACGTTAAGACTGCAAGCCGCAGCGCCGCAGATTGGCACAAACTGCACATCACATCGGCGCGGAGTTGGATTACCGTTCTGGATCGGATGTGTAGACCATACGCGCCAGCGTCCTAATCGGGGTGGCGCGCGAGAGGGTATTTTTGCGCTGATAAAGCGCGACGCGCGAGAAAGAAAGCAAGACAAGAAAGCAAGACAAGAAACGGGGAAGGACGAGGTGGCACCGATGCGCGCAATAAAGCTGCGCGCTGGTGTCGCAAAACCACAAGACAAAGGCGGCTGACAAATGCGGTTGAGATTCCTCCCAATAAGCCGCGCGGCGAACACCTTTAGCCTGAAAATCCTTGTAATCTGGGCGACTGCCTTCGCCCTGACTGAAAACTCAATGGCGATCTCACCGGCGTCGGCTGCCGTTGCTGGCGTCGGCAGTTCACTTCAATATCAACTTAAGGAAGCCAGTCCTCCGTTGGTCGAAGCCTATGTGCGGCGTGGAGGCGTCGCGCGGCGGACGACGGTGGTCGGTCGGCGCGGCGCTGTGGCGAGCCGCACGGTGGTGCGTCGCGGTGCTGTAGTCGGTCCGGGTGGACGGCCCGGGCGCCGGGTACGGCCAGCGAATTATTATTGGCGTCCCGGCGGCGCAATCGCGGCGGGCGCCGCGATCGGTGTCACGGCGGCGACGGCGGCGGCATGGGCCGGTGCGCCGCCGGCCCCTGGTTACTGCAGGTACTACACCGATCCGAGCCGGACCCAGGGATCCTGGGACGTTTGCCAGTAGTGGCGCACTGGCCTGGAGCACGTCATGGCAATGCCGGGGGTCGATATCGCACGCAGTGATCCGCAGGCGGAAGACCGCCAGACCGACAACATGGTCCGGATTCCCGGCGGCACGTTCCGCATGGGTTCGGACCAGCATTATCCAGAGGAGGCGCCGGCGCATCGGGTCTCGGTCGATAGCTTCTGGCTTGACCGGACTCCGGTGACGAACCGGCAATTCAAGCAATTCGTAAAGGCGACAAGCCATAAAACTTTCGCCGAGATCCCACCCGATCCAAAGGATTATCCCGGCGCGCTCCCGCATATGCTTTATGCCGGTTCACTCGTATTCGTGCATCCGCCGTCGACCTTCGACCTGCGCGACTGGAGCCAGTGGTGGACCTTCATGAAGGGCGCCGATTGGCGGCATCCCTACGGCCCCAAGAGCAATATCAATACCTCGGACGATCACCCTGTGGTGCACGTGTCCTATGCGGATGCGCTGGCCTACGCCAAATGGGCGGGCAAGGACCTGCCGACCGAAGCCGAGTGGGAATTTGCGGCGCGCGGAGGCCTTGACGGCGCCGAGTTCGCCTGGGGCGATGAATTTACGCCCGGTGGCGTGCACATGGCCAACACCTGGCAGGGCGATTTTCCGCAGCACAACCTTCACCTCGACGGATATGACCGGACCTCGCCAGTGAAGGCTTTTGCGCCGAACGGCTACGGCCTTCACGACATGATCGGCAATGTCTGGGAATGGAGCTCGGACTGGTGGTCGACGAAGCATGAAGCGGATGCGCCGAAGGCGTGCTGCATTCCAGAAAATCCGCGGGGCGGACGCGAGGACGGCAGCTACGATCCACAGCTGCCGAACATCCGCATTCCCCGCAAGGTACTGAAGGGCGGCTCGCACCTCTGCGCGCCAAATTATTGCCGCCGCTACCGCCCCGCAGCGCGCCATGCCGAGCCGATCGATACCTCGACCAGCCACGTCGGATTCCGTTGCGTGAAGAGGACGCCAGCCTTGGAATAGTTGTCACAGTGAAGAAGGAGCCCAAGATGCCCGACGACACTCAAGAAAAAGAACGACACCAAGCGTCATCGCACGAGACCGAAGACAACGTCCTCAGCCGCCGTAATATTCTGCTCGGCTCGTCGGCGCTGGTGGCCGCGGCCACATTGACTTCCGGCGCGCTGGCGCAGGCTCAAAAGGCCGCGCCGGCGCCTTCAGGACGCAAGCCTAATATCCTTGTCATCTTCGGCGACGACATCGGGCAGACCAACATCAGCGCCTATTCGTTTGGCCTGGTAGGCTACAAGACACCGAACATCGACCGGGTTGCCAAGGAAGGCATGATGTTCACGGATTATTATGCCGAGAATAGTTGCACCGCGGGCCGCTCCTCCTTCATCACAGGCCAAACGCCAAAGCGAACGGGTCTCAGCAAGGTTGGCATCCCCGGTGCGCCGATTGGACTTCAAGCCCGCGACATCACGATCGCGCAGGCGCTCAAGCCCCAGGGTTATGCCACCGGCCAGTTCGGCAAGAACCATCTCGGCGATCGCAACGATTTTCTGCCGACTGTGCACGGCTTCGACGAATTCTTCGGCAATCTCTATCATCTGAACGCGGAAGAGGAGCCCGAACGGCCATACTGGCCGAAAGACGATAAGCAATATGTCGACAACAATTCACCGCGTGGCGTGCTCCGTTGCAAGGCAAGCGAGACGGACGATCCAACCGTCCATCCGCATTGGGGCCGCGTTGGCAAGCAGGTAATCGAGGATACCGGCCCGCTCAATCGCAAACGGATGGAAACGATCGACGACGAGACCACCGCCGCCGCCATCGATTTCATGACCAGGCAGACCAAGGCCAACAAACCGTTCTTCTGCTGGATGAACGCGACGCGCATGCACGTGTTCACTCATGTGCGCGAGTCGATGCGGGGCCAGAGCGGCATGCCGGGTAACGAATATGCCGACGGCATGATCGAACATGACGGCGACGTCGGAAAATTACTCAAGGCGCTGGACGATCTCGGGGTCGCCAACGACACCATCGTGGTTTACACCACGGACAACGGCCCCAATCAATTCTCATGGCCTGACGCCGCGACGACGCCATTTCGAAGCGAAAAGGACACGAACTGGGAAGGCGCATTCCGCGTACCGGCCATGGTCCGCTGGCCCGGTCATATCCAGCCGGGTTCGGTCTCGACTGACATGTTTTCCGGTCTCGACTGGTTCCCGACGCTGCTTGCGGCAGCCGGCGATCCCACAATTAAGGATCGCCTGCTCAGTGGCGCCAATATCGGCGGCACGACATTCAAGGTGCACCTCGACGGGTACAACCAGCTCGACTACCTCACCGGCAGGACCAAGACCGATCCGCGCGGCGAATTTGCCTATTTTGATGACGACGGCGATCTGGTCGCGTTCCGCCACGGCGACTGGAAGGCGGTGTTTGAAGAGCAAAAGAAGCCGGGAGGTTTTGCGGTTTGGTACGAACCACTCATATCCTATCGCATACCGAAACTATACCACTTGCGCATGGACCCCTACGAACGCGCCGACATCACCTCCGATCAGTACGACGATTGGCGGGTCAAGAATGCGTATTTGATGGGGTATATGAGCCAAAAAGCCGCCGCCTTCCTGCAAACCTTCAAAGACTATCCGCCGAGCCAGATTCCGGCGAGCTTTACCATCGATCAAGTCGTCAAGGACATCGATCGCAAGATTGAAGCCCTGAGCGCTCCGGCGTCGCACTGACAAGGAAACCAATCGCCTGCCGGTCGGCATGGATTGCCGCCGGCAGTTTTTCCGTCCGTGAAGTGAGGGGAGACGAAGTGAAGAAGTTGCTGATCTTCACCATCATGTTCGCCGCTGCGATCTGGCAAGGATCCCTCGCGCAGACGCTGACATCTGACCAGCTTGCGCAGCGGAGCATCGAGCGCCGCGCGATCGAGGCCGTGAACTGGGGCATGTCGGATTCCGCTGCGTGAAGAGGACACCAACAGCGGAATAGCAAGTTGTCAGCCCTCACACTGAAGCAGGAGCCCAAGATGCCCGACAACACTAAAGAAACGGACCGACACCAGGCATTCTCGCACGAGACCGAAGACATCGTCCTCAGCCGCCGGAATATTCTCTTGGGCTCATCGGCGCTGATGGCAGCCGCAACACTGACCTCCGCCGCGCTGGCGCAGGCGCAAAAGGCCGCACCGGCTGCGACTGCGCCTGCGGTTTCGTCCGGCTGCAAGCCGAACATCCCCGTCATCTGGGGTGACGGTATCGGCATTGCGAATATCAGCGCCTACTCAAATGGCTTGATGGGCTACGAGACACCGAACATCGATCGTATCGCCCACGAAGGTATCAAGTTCCAGCATTATTTTGGCGAGCAGTCATGCACCGCCGGCCGGGTCGCATTTCTAACGGGCCAGCACGGCATTCGCACCGGATTGACCAAGGTGGGGTTTCCCGGCGCGCCGATGGGCATGAGCCAGTTGGATCCCTCGGTCGGCGGCCTGCTGAAGAACCTCGGCTACGCAACGGGGCAGTTCGGCAAGAACCATGTCGGCGACCGCAATGAATCGCTAGCGACCGTAAATGGTTTCGACGAGTTCTTCGGCAATCTCTACCATCTCAACGTTGAGGAAGAACCGGAACTGCCGGATTATCCAAAAGACCCGGCGCATCTCGCCAAGTTCGGGACTGCAGAAGAGCGCCGACGGCTCAGTTGATGTGTTTTTCGACCCTAAGGTACCGGCAGGTAAGGAGTCCAACTGGGTGCCGACGAATGCGAGCGGAAAATTCGAAGTGCTGTTCCGCATCTATGGCCCCGAGAAGCCGTTCTTCGACAAGACGTGGGTGCGGCCGGACATCGAGAGATAGAAGGTTAAGGCAGGAACTGAAAGCGGAGGCATATGTCCGGTCTCGATATCTTCGCCTGGATCGTCCTGATCGTTCTTGTCGCCAGCGCAGTCGCGGTGTTCTGCATCGTCGGCTGGCTGCCCGGGCATATCGCCAGAACCCGCGGGCATCCGTGGGCTGATGCGGTGACTGTGGCGGGATGGATCACCTTGATCTGCGGCTTTGCGCTGTGGCCGATCGCGCTGATCTGGGCCTATATCGACGTGCCCGCGCCGCGACAACGGGGGACGGCGCCATGATCGTCGTCCTTCTCAACGTCTATCTCGTCATTCTCTTCCTGCTGGTTAAGCTAAAGATCGTTCCCTTCAACCTGTTCTGGAAGATTTCGCCATTCATCGTGTTCCTGCTTCTGCTGATCGGATTGTTCATCCCGATGGGCTGGGGCGCGCCGCAGGGATCCGCCGTGGTGGTGCGCAACTCCGTGGCGATCGTTCCCGATGTCGCCGGCGAGGTGATCGACGTACCAGTGACGGCCAACGTGCCGCTCAAGACCGGCGCCGTTCTTTTCCGTATCGATCCCGTCCCCTACGACGCACAGGTCAAGGCGATCGAGGCGCAGCTGAAACTCTCGGCGACGCGCCTCGCGCAGATGACGCAATTGTTCGAACGCGATTCGGGCCGCGGCTTCGACGTCGAGCAGCGGCAATCTGAAGTCGATCAGCTCAAGGCGCAGCTCCAAGGCGCGCAGTGGAACCTCGACAAGACCACGATACGGGCACCGGCCGACGGCTACGTCACCAACCTCGCGCTGCGCAAGGGCGCGCGCGTCGCCAATCTGCCGTTGACGCCGGTGATGGCGTTCATCGATACCTCGAACACCCTGATTGGCGTCGAACTCGCCCAGATCGACGCGCGCTATGTCGCGCCAGGACAGGATGTCGAGGTCACCTTCAAATATCTTCCCGGCCGGGTGTTCACCGGAAAAGTGGAGAGCGTGCTGCAGGCGATCGCGACCGGTCAGGTGCAGACGTCCGGGCTCGCCGTTCAATCGAAGGCCATCGAGCCGGCGCCGTTCGTCGCGCGCGTCAGGCTCGACGACGCGGCGCTGGCGGATCGCCTGCCAGCCGGCAGCACCGGCACGGCCGCGATTTTCACGGATCGCGTCAAGGCCGCCCACATCATCCGCAAGGTATTGCTACGCCAGATCGCGATTACGAATTACATTAATCCGTTCTGACCGGACAGAAGATGACGAGGGGGCCCGGAATATCGGGAGCAGAACAATGGCGCTGATCAATCCGCAGACCCAGGCGAGAGGTGGTCCGGTCCGGCTCGGCTTCAAGACATCGGTCATCGCGCTGTTCGTCGCCATCGTGCTCATCATCGGCTTGACGCTTGTCTATCTCAGCTTCTCGCGCATCACCGCGATCACCAACTCGGCGGCGAGCAAGTTCATCGGCAAGGTGGCGGAGTTGTCGGCGGATCGAATTGGTTCGCAGTTGAAGCTGGTCAGGGACAACCTCGAAGTCCTGAGCGCGATGCCGTCGATCCAGTCCGGGAAAATCGAGGACAATTCACCGCTGAACGCGCTGCTCGCCGCCATGCTCAAGAGCAACGACCAGCTCTTCAACCTCTATGTCGGCTACGACGACGGCTCGTTCATCGAGATGGATGCCATCGAGGGTGTTGGACGGGGGACGCGTGCGAGGCTGGAAGCCCCTGACCAGGCTGCTTTCCGGCTTGTCGTGATCTCAAGATCCGATCCCGCACAGATCAGATCGAGAAGACTTTTCCTGTCCGATCAACTGGAAATCGTCAGGGAGTTGCCGGGTCCGCTCGACTACGATCCGCGCGAGCGGCCCTGGTACAAGGATGCTGATCGGCGCGACGGCAGCTGGCTGACCGGGCCGTACGTGTTCTTCGCGACCGGGAAGCAGGGCTACACCGTCCAGTTGGCCATGCAGCGAGGCAGGGCCGGCGTGATCGCGGGCGATCTGTTGCTGGAGGTGACGCAAGAGCTCCTGAAGCGGGAGCAATTGACCCCCTCCGCCGTCGCGTTCCTGTTCGACGACGAGGATCGCATTCTGGCTCATCCCCGGATGTCGGAACTGATGGGGCGGGAAGTTTCGGGCACGATTCCTCACCTTCGCGAGACCGATATGGCCGGCGTGCTCAAGGTGATCCGCGCCTGGCGCAATAATGGTATTTCCGAACAGTTCTTTGCCGATCCCGCTGGCCGGCTATATGCCGCGGCCTTTCAGACGATCCCTCATTCAGGGCCGAGCAATCTACGCGTGGCCATTGTGGCTCCCGTCGACGAGTTCTTTGCCAATATCCTGTCCGAGCGTGGAAGGCTGTTTGCCGCCACGCTCGCATTCGTCGCAGCCATGGTTCCGATTGTGTTTTTCATCGGCTCGCTGCTGTCGAAATCACTCCGGGCGCTGGCCGACGAAACCGACAGAATTCAGCGATTTGAACCTGCTACCGCTCCCCGCGTGCATTCGATGATCCGCGAAATCGAGGAGCTCGGCCGGTCGGTCTCGACGATGCGCACGGTAGCGGAAACTTTCTCGCGCTTCGTGCCGCGCCGGCTGGTCGAACAGTTGATCGAAACCGGGACGCCGCTTCAACTCGGCGGCGCGCGCAGGGAAGTCACGCTGTTCTTTTCCGATATCGTCAACTTCACCGAGATTACCGAGAAAGCCGACCCCGCCAGGGTCATGCAGTATACGTCGCGCTACTTCGCAGCGGTTTCGGAAGAAATCATGCGGCATCGCGGCACAGTCGACAAGTTTATCGGTGATGCGATCATGGCGATATGGAACGCCCCCGCCGACGATCCCGATCATGCCGTCAATGCCTGTGCCGGTGCGCTCGCGTTTCAGCGCGCCAACGATCGCCTGAATGTCGAGTTCGAGCGTGAAGGATGGCCGGTTTACAAGACCCGATGCGGCCTTCATACCGGACAGGCCGTTGTCGGCAACGTCGGGTCAGTCGATCGCATGAACTATACCGCGCTAGGTGCAACGGTGAACCTCGCCGCGCGCCTCGAAGGGCTCAACAAGAATTATGGAACGTCCATACTGGTCAGTGCGGCGCTCCGGGAGCGTGCGGCCTCCCGATTTGTCTTTCGCAACGTCGACCGCATCAATCCGAAGGGCTTTGCCGAGGCGTTCGATATCTACGAGCTGATATCCGAACAGGACGATCGGGATGCCGCCGATTTCGAAATCTGCCGGGAGTGGGAGATTGTCTATGTGGCGCTCCGTAACGGGCCTGTGGCGGCCGCGGAGCGCGAACTTGCGGCTTTCCTGACGAAATATCCCGACGATGGGATCGCGCGGTATCATATGCGGTGTCTCGGCCAGGAACCACGCGGGGCGCTGCTGCGACAAGTTCCATAAATTGGCCTGCGCTCATCGGCGGTTCATGCAATACTTGATGGCCAACAGCAACGAATAGGCCTCAAAGGGAGCGTTTGTTGTCAACGGGCGCGGAACACAGGGTGACTTCGGCGAAACCGTCGCCGATCGTCGGCATGCCGGTGCCCCAGCAGCCGGCGCTGCAACTCATCTATGATACGGCGCCGATAGGGTTAGCCGTTCTTTCTCCGGACTGCCGCTATCTGCAGATCAACCAGCGCCTTACCGAGATATGCGGCATCTCCGTTGAAGACCATTTGGGACGTTCGGTTCGCGACTGCGTGCCGGCGCTGGCGGACGCGGTCGAAAACATTGTCCGCTCGATCATGAATACAGGTGACCCGGTAACCGGCATTGAGGTCGCGGGCCAGCGCGCCGATCAAACGGAGGAGCGCTCCTGGGTGACCTATTGGCATCCGTTGCGCAATTCAGCCGGCGAGATCGTCGGCATCAATGTCGCGGCCGAAGAAGTCACCGAGCGCAAGCGCGCCGAGGCTGCACTACGCGCGAGCGAACGGGAGCTGCGCAGCGCCAGGGATGCAGCCGAAGCGGCCTTGCAACACATCAAGGAAACCCAGAACTTCCTGATCGAGGCGGAGAAGCTCGCAGCGCTCGGGCGACTGGTGGCTGGCGTCGCGCACGAGATCAACACTCCCCTGGGTACCAGCCTGACCGTGGCATCGTCGCTGGAGCGCAAGACCGCCATGATCGCCGATGAGTTGGCGCAAGGCAACCTCAAGCGCTCCACGTTGAACGAATTTCTTGAAATCAGCCACGCGGCGTCATCGCAACTGGTCGCCAATCTCAATCAGGCGGCCGAAACGATCCAGTCGTTCAAGCAGGTTGCGACCGACCGGAATTATTCCAATCAGCGAGTCTTCGATCTGGGTGATCTCACCGAACAGGTCATTAGAAGTCTGCGGCCGGGCCTCGTGGATCAACGCGTGAGCCTGCGGGTCGATTGCCAGCCGGGTCTGACGATGGACAGCTATCCGGGTCCATATGGACAAGTGCTGACCAATCTTTTCCTCAATTCGATAACCCACGCATTTCCTGACGGGACAGAAGGTATCGTCGGCGTCAAGGCGCAGGCATCAGGTGACAAGAACGTTGAAGTTCTTTTCTCCGACACCGGCTGCGGCATGAGCCTCGATGTCCGGCGCAAGGCTTTCGACCCATTCTTTACGACGCGTCGTGATCAGGGATGCACCGGTCTCGGCCTGCACGTCGTCCACACCATCATCACGAATTGTTTGGGCGGCCGGGTCAATCTCGAGAGCGAACCCGACCAGGGAACGAGAATAACGATCGTCCTGCCGCGCGTGGTTCCCAAAGCGTCGCCCTCATCATGATGGCCCGCGCACTGATCGGTGGTTGCCTCCTCACCATCCTGATGCTGCGTCCGGATGGGGCTGCGGCGCAAACCGCAGCACCACCCCAGGATCAAGACGCAAACACCGGCAATGACCTGTTTCGGCCTCCGGCAAACCTTTTCCAGCTGCTGTACGGTTACAGGACAGCTCCCGGAAGCGGGAGCGCGCCCGGATCCACGCGCGACGTCACCACCGAAACCCTCAATCTGCGGATGGATCATTCGCTGGATCTGGCGCCGCTGTGGATCCTGGCGCTGCGGGCCGATGTGCCGCTGCTCGCCAAGAATCCCGTCTCGTCCAGCAATCCCGAGGGTAACTACCTCAATGGCGTCGGCGACACCGATATTCAGGCTGTTATCATCCACAATTTGAACCAACGCTGGACGATCGGCTTTGGCGCTCGCCTTATCACGCCCACGGGCGGAGACACGTTCGGCGCCGAAAAATGGCAGATCAGGCCCGCTGCCGGCTTTCGCTATGCGCTGTGGGAGATCAATTCGTCGAGCTATCTCGAGCCGGTGGTCCGGTACGACGTCAGTTTCGCCGGCAATCCGACCCGGAAAAATATCAGCAACCTGCAATTCGCACCGACCTTCAACCTCGGCCTTCCCGACGAATGGTTCCTGACCTTCTATCCAAGCCCTGACATCAGGATCAATTACGGCGATCCGATCACCGGTCAGACCGGCCGGCTGTTCCTGCCGTTCGACGCCCGGATCGGACGCCAATTATCGAAAAATGTCACGCTCTCGTTCGAGCTCGGCGTACCGATCATCAAGGATTACCCGGTCTATAATGTGAAGACGCAAGTCAGACTGAATGTAACGTATTGAAGCTCCGCGCCCCGCTTTCTCTAACATCCGCGACAGTGCGCTTAACTGCCCTCGCCTCAACTTCCATGAAAATAAATTTTGAGAACAGAAGCCGAGGAGTGGCCGCATATATGTGCTTACTCGCGGGTACAATAACGAAAGCGCTGGTCTTGTCGGCGACGCGACGGTATGAGCTCCCGGGCGCAATCATTCTGCGCGTCAGAGCGGCATCTGGTCAGTTCTCGATAATTCCGGGCAATGCTCGATAATTCCAAGTATGATATTTTTTGGAAGAATATCATACTGACAGATGTTAGCGTTGCTGGCCGGGTTAATCGGGACTGTCGTGATCGCGAGTGATCGCAGCGGTCCTCATGCGGGGGCATGGCGTTGTGTAGCCTTACTTTTTTCGTATCGACCGCTTCATCGATCTTCCTCTTTGTCCCGGCTGCGCTGATCTTGCGCGTGATTTACGGATGGCCCTTTCGAACGTAGGCTACGACGATGAACAAATTCATCATATCACCTTCGTCCTCGCGCTCCTGGCTCCCGCAACTGGACATGCCGAGACCAAGGAAGAATGGACCACCTTGGGTACTCGGGTTCCTGGCGCGTTCGGGCCATTCATTTCAGTTAGGTAGTCATGCTCGGGATTTTGGTCTGCATTTTTGACGACGAGGCAGCAAATTCGCGCGCCAAGGTACTTTTCATCTATATCGTTCTGCTCGTAGCAAACGCCTTGTCTTGGCTCTGGGCGCTGGTCGCATTTCGTCAATATCCGGTTCTGCTCGGAACGGCGATGCTCGCCTATACGTTCGGCCTGCGCCATGCGGTCGATGCCGATCATATTGCTGCTATTGATAACGTGACCCGGAAATTGATGCAGGAAGAAAAACGTCCGATTTCGGTCGGCTTTTTCTTCTCGCTCGGGCATTCGACGGTCGTGATCATCGCATCGGTCTTTGTCGCGCTTGCTGTCAGCGCGCTGCAATCAAAGTTCGAGCATCTCAAGGAGATCGGCGGGGTGATCGGGACCAGCGTGTCCGCGTTCTTCCTGATCGCGATCGCGAGTGTTAACGCCGTCATTTTGGTGAAGGTGTGGCGGATGTTCAATGCCGTCCGGCAGGGTGAGCATATCGTCGAGGAGGAGCTTGATATTCTCCTGTCGCAGCGTGGCGTCTTGGGTCGGTTGTTGCGATCGTTCTTCGCCATGATCTCGAAGAGCTGGCACATGTATCCGCTCGGTGTCCTGTTCGGGCTGGGATTCGATACCGCAACCGAGGTCGGCTTGTTGGGTATTTCAGCCGCGCAGGGGTCGCAGGGACTGCCGCTATGGTCGATCCTTGTTTTCCCGGCTCTGTTCACCGCCGGCATGGCTCTGGTTGATACCACCGATGGCATGCTCATGATCGGCGCTTACGGCTGGGCATTTATTAAGCCGATCCGCAAACTCTATTACAACTTGATCATCACACTGGTGTCCGTGATCGTGGCGCTTCTGATCGGAGGGGTGGAATCCCTCGGTCTGATCGGCAGCAAGCTCGGCTTCGACAGCGGCTTCTGGACATTCATCAATGCGATGAACGAAAACTTTGGCGCCCTAGGCTACCTCATTGTCGCGATTTTTGTGATGTGCTGGCTGGTTTCTGCCGTCCTCTATCGGGTCAAGCGTTACGATGAGATGGAAGTGTTGGTTGCCGAGCGCCGATCGAGGATTTCTGCTCGTGCTTTAGAAATTGGCAACTAGCTGATTTGCCCGACAGTGATTGCGATGCACAGTCTTTGACCATTCGAGCAGCCCTCGCCGAAGAACTTGCCACGCGATGACGGCTTCCTTCCGTGCCGGAGGATAGGACAATAAGCTTGACCTTATTTTTTGAAGGTAAAGTATCGTGTCCGCGACGTCGCCTTGCCGCTAAAGCTGAGGCCACTCACCGTTAGCGTCATGCAATTGCTAACGCCAGGTTGCTAAGGTTGAAGCGGCTTCCGTTAGCGGGGATAGAATTGCTGCCACTGATGTGCTAAAATAAACTACTGAGCAATATTGCTCATACAATGTGGCCGCACCGCGCGTACGGTGCGCAAGGGAGGATTGGCAATGTCGCTTCGAATCATCGTCTTGAGTGCCGCTCCAGTTATCGTCGGCATCGTGTGTATCGCGGCTGTCTCAACCGACGCGTTTGCCCGCGTCCCTGCCGGGACGACTCGCCTTCACCATAACAAGGTTCATCATCGCGGTATCCATCATAGTGGACAGGTGCAGCCGCACCAAGGGAGCACGGGAAACCCTGCTGGGGCGGCACGCTAGAACCTGCTCCGCGCCTTGGTCCCCGGCATTTGTCCGGGGTTTTTGTTGGTAGCCAGAGCATGCTCCGCGAATGCGGTTGAATTGCGATCTGGATTGAATAGCGGGTGACGTCGTTTGTTGATGCTGTGGACAGCTCCGTCACCGGCACGCGCGCGCAATGGATTTGTCAAAGCTTCATGAGTGGCGGGAGCTTACCATGCGAACGACAACGACTATCGGTATCGACACTGCCAAATCAATTTTCGGGGTTCACCGCGTTGACGGTCAGGCGTTACGCGAAGCGGCACTGAAGTGAACAACCTCGGAGGTCCCGCGCCCTCGCGGGCGAAAAACCTGAAGCCAGCAGCGCCGACCGCAAGACAAGTGCGTGGCAGCCAAAATAGCGGAGAACATTCGAACCCGGGCATGGCGAAAGGGAGTAGTTCAATGGAACCGAAAACAGTGGAACGTCGAACGATTCTTAAGGGGGGTGCAGCCGCTTTTGCAATGCTGGGGAGCGGCGCATCAGCTTCAATGGTAACAAGCCTGGAGCAGGCACATGCCGATACGCCGTCGTCACTTCCGGATCAAATTTTAAGTGCGTTTCAGCGTTTTCGGGAAACGATTCCAGCCAACTTCGATCAAGAGTACGTCGAAAAGGTCGTCAGGCCGTTTTTCCTTACGAGTTTTTACGAAGGTGAGCGTCCAATGCTGCCGCTGATCGACGTCACCTTCAGTAAGGAAAACGCGCTGCCTTACGACCTTTGGGGACTCATCACCCGTGACTGGCGACCGACCCCTGAAGACGGCGTGACGGTCTTTTTGCAGGGTCTCGAGAAACGTGGCCCCCATAATCTCCGTAAAAGGATCTACTTCTCGGGGGTAACGCCTGACCTTTACAAGCCGATGTATAGCGCGAAGGTCGTCGCCTTCTTCGACAAACTCATGGACCAGAAATTCGCCAACAAGCCGTTCATGCGGCATTACCTCGATTATTATTTCGACCTTTATTGGGACCTTCACCTTGGAGTGGCCGCAGACGCTATTCCTTTCGAAGTACGTCAGATTGGTGAATCCTTCAACACGGTTCTTGCATACAGGAACCCTCTGCTGCCCGTCACGTATGATAACTACATGATAGTTCGTGAACGCCTCGACTTTCTCAAATCATGGATCGATGATCGGCTCATCGACATTGAAGGTGGCATAACCAAGAATCCAGAAAAGACCATAGCGTGGTATTGGTTGAAGAACGCCGGCGACGGCCGTCACTTTGCGAAGAAGGACGTCGTGTTCGAGTGTTTCCACAATTTCGTTGCGCTCAGCCAGTGGGGCAATTCGATCTTCGGAATCATGTTGCGCTTGTCCGAAGACGGTGGCGATCCGGCCGTTCGAGCATCGTTTCAGAAGACGATGAGCGGAAATTTCGATAACGCCAACGGTGCTGCCTTCTCGCCGCTGGAATTGTTCGTCATGGAACTGTTCCGCGTTATCTCACCGAACGGCGGGAGCATCTCGGCCATCCACGATGCGAGGACAAGCGCCTATGGCGCATCTCCGCAGCAAAAGTTCGGCTTTCCCATGGAACGCCATAGCTACATCAGCACGCCCCACACAAGTACCAGCCTGGACCCAGTCCACTGGAAGGACCCCAATGCCTTTGATCCGTCAAGATACCTTGGCGTTCCTACCAGTGCCCAGATTACTGAAGATAAATGCCGGCAGATCGGGCTTGCGCGCTGCCCGTTTGAGACCACAGATTTCGAGGTCAAGGATGGACGCAAGGCAAATATCACGAATAGCGGTTTTGGGACCGTTTTCGGTGTTGTCGACGGGGAGAGCCTGCCGGTTTGTGATTACGCCGGCTTCGCACCATTCGGCTTCGGATACCGACGATGTCCAGGTGAGCAGTTGACGATTCAGGTCTTTGAAGATTTCCTCCGCAAGGTCTGGCGCGACAAGATCGTCTTCCGCAAACTCAATCTGGACAATGCAGGCCAGGTTCCGATCGGGCCGACCGCCGTGATCGAAGACGATCTCGGGTTCACCCGGTCCGCCTGATTTATAGATCGGCCTGATTTTATCAGCGCAGCACTGTGATGATCGATCATGGGAGCGCCCTCTGAATTTAAGTGTCTACCCCTTAGTGCATTTTCCACCTGAATGGCTTCATCCTTCAACGCGGCCCGACGATAAACTCGGTACCGCTCCTCCAGCGATGAGCGCAATTGCGCTCGCGCGGAGATGAGGTCTCGGGTTCTCATGGGAAGGATCGCGTCTTCCCGGCAGCGGTAAGCAGTTCCAAGGCCGAGCGCGCGGAAACGGCACAAACGAGCGGGTGATTTGCCCCACCGGGCGCCCCACGCGATTTTGTGTCCAGCCCCTTTGCGAAAAATATTCTGCTTTTTGAATTGATAGAAACAACGATACATCAGGCAAATCCCGTCCCGATCAGAGGGGCGTTTCGCGATCGTCACGGACGTTGGGCACGGGATGCAGTGGACGTAATGCGTCGCAGCGCAATTCTTGCGCGGACGAACGGCGTATTGCGGACGGCGAAGTCGTGTGGTCCTGACGCCCCGACGCTGGCGTCAAGTCGGTGGAGAATCTCCGCCGGCGACGGTGGCAAAAAAGCCCGGTCACCGAGGAGAGCGCGAAGGAAACCGTTAAAACCATTGCGTGCGGGAATGCCGGGTGAACCGGTGTATCCGTGGTGACTAACGCGCGTGTTTACTACACACCACGCGCGGCTGCGGGTGCATCGAGCACCCGGCATTCCCCACGCCCTCTGTTTTCGAGGGCACAAGTTAGAGCACAGCTCGGGCGCATCGCGCCGCGAGAAGGTGGGGGCGTGTCTGGTAAACGTCGTCATTGCCTGCGACAAACGCGAGGCGTTTGAAGGGAGCAAAGCGACGAAGCAATCCATTCCTTCTTCGTCGCGAGGTGGATTGTTTCGCGGAGCCTGTCATCGGGCGGCGCTTCGCGCCGACCCGTTGGCTCGCAATGACGCCTCGGGGGCTGTTTGACAATTGAATTAGGACTCGCGCGTAATCAGGCTTGCGCGAGGCTAGCTGCCCTCGCCGATCAAGCTCCGAAACACCCGGCGCACCTCGGTTTGTGTCTCTTTGACCCGCGCCTCCAGCGCGGAAAAATCCGGCGCGTCGCCGGCGCGCGCCATGATCCGCAGCAAATCCTCTCCGGAGGTCTCCGGATTGAACTTCTCGCTGACGCAGAGGCGCAAAATCTGCGTCAGGTTGTGATACAGGCGCGCCGCGGAACGCAGGACTTCCGCCGAGGATTGCGATAGCACGCCAAGCCGCGCGGCGTTATCGAGCACGTGCAGGGTATTGACGTCGAGGATGTCAGGCGTGGCGGCGGCATGAGCGAGTTGCAAATATTGAGCGATGAAATCGATATCGACGATGCCGCCCGCCGCATATTTCAGGTCCCAGATGTCGCCCTCGCCTTTTTCCAGCCCGACGGCACGGCGCATGTCCGCCACATCGACGGCCACGCTGGCGACGTCACGCGGCCGCGTCAGCATCTCGCGAATGATCCTCTCGATTTTGACCCGAAAGTCAGGCGACGACGAAATCACCCGCGCGCGGGTCAGTGCCATGTGCTCCCAGGTCCAGGCCTCGCGTTCTTGGTATTCCGCGAACGAACTGACGTGCGACGCCACCGGGCCGGCCCGGCCGGAGGGCCGCAGTCGCATATCTACCTCGTAGAGCACGCCGTGATTGGTCCGCGTCGTAAACGCGCTGATCAGCCGCTGAGTGAAGCGCGCGAAATAATGCGCGCCGTGAAGGGATCGCGCGCCATCGGAATCCGGATGTTCGGCATCGAATTCATAGAGCAGGATAAGATCGAGATCGGACGCCGCGGTCATCTCGCGGCTGCCCAGCCTGCCCATTGCAAGGATCGCGGTCTCCTGCCCCTTGATCCGGCCGTGCTGGGCCGCGAATTGATCGGTCACCAGACCATGCACGGTGTGGACGATGCCCTCCGCGACATCGGCAAAGGCGACGCTGGCGTGCTGGGCGGAGACCGTGCCGGACAGGATACGGGTGCCGATCAGGAACAGGCTTTCCTTGCCGAACAGCCGCAATCGGTCGAGAAATTCCTCGTAGGAATTCGCATCCACCAGGGTCGCCGCAAGACGCGCCGACAATTCCTGCTTGTCCGGCATGGCGCCGAAGAAGCGCGGATCGATCAATCCATCCATGATCTGTGGCCGTCGCGCCAGCATGTCGCCAAGGCGCGGCGCGGCGCCGAGGATCAGCGCCACCAATGCGACGAGGTCGGGGTTTTGGCTGAGCAGCAAAATCAGGCGTCCGCCACGCTGCAATGCCTGCAGGAAATGGTCGAAAGCCGCCACCGCGTTATCGGGTTGTTCGGCATTCGCAAGGCCGGTAATCAACGCGGGAAGAAACTCGACAAATGCGTTCCGCGTCGATTCCAGCCTGAACACGCGATAGTCGCCGGCCAGCCAATGTTGCACGGTCTGGGCCGCAGTGACCGGCTTCTTGAAGCCAAGCGAATCCAGGTGTTCGACCACCCGCGGGTCGTCGGGACCCGCTGCGTACTCCACCGCCGGCAATTTCTCGGTACCGGTCGGATCGCCCTCGAACAGCTTGCTGTAGTGTCCCTGCACCGCGTTGAGATGGCCAAGCAGGTCGCGGGCGAACGCACCCCGGCTTTCGTACCCGAAAAAGCGGGCGAACCGCTCCACCGCCTCCTTGTCCGCCGGCAGTGCGTGAGTCTGCTCATCCGCTATCATCTGCAGCCGGTGTTCAACCCGCCGCAGATATTCGTAGGCGGCGGTGAGTTGGTCGCGCGCCTCGAAGGTGATCCAGTTGCTGGACGCCAGCACGTTCAACGCTTCCAGCGTCGGCCGCACCCGCAATTCAGGATGCCGGCCGCCCGCGATCAACTGCTGGGTCTGGGCGAAAAACTCGATTTCTCGGATGCCACCGCGCCCGATCTTGACGTTGTGACCCTCGACCGCGATCTCGGTTTGCCCGCGATAGGTCTGCATCTGCCGTTTCATGTCGTGCACGTCGGCAAGTGCGGCAAAATCCAGATGCTTGCGCCAGACAAAGGGCGCGATTTCCGCGACCAGCGCCTCTCCTGCCGTGAGGTCGCCGGCGCAGGGCCGCGCCTTGATCATGGCGGCGCGTTCCCAGGTGCGCCCTTCCCGCTCGTAGTAATGCAGCGCCGAAGCGGTCGAAATCGCTACCGGCGTCGAGGCGGGATCCGGCCGCAGCCGCAGATCGACACGAAACACATAACCGTCGCCGCTGCGTTGCTGCAAAATCCGGGACAATCCCTGCGTTACCCGCACAAAGAACGGCTGCGGCTCGATATCGGGTGCGAGCGTCGGCGCATTGGCCTCGAAAAACACGATCAGATCGATGTCGCTGGAATAATTCAGCTCCCCCGCGCCCATCTTGCCCATCGCGAGCACGACCAGGCCGCTGCCGTTCTCGGGACGATCCGGGTCCGGCGGCGACATTCTGCCGCGGGTGGTTTCCTGCCGCAGCAAAAAGCGCAGCGCCGATTGCACCGAGGCGACCGCAAGATCGGTCAGCGCCGCCGTCACTTGCATCACCGGCCAGACGCCGCCGATGTCGCACAGCGCGATCAAGAGCGCGGCTTCCGATTTCATGCGACGGAGCAAGTGCATCACGTCGGATTGGCCGCGGCGTCCAGAACCTCGCGACGGGTCTGTTCGATCAGATGTGCCAGATATGGCTCCGGCTCGCACTCAAGCACCCTGATCGCACGCGCGCCGTCGGCGCGAATGAGATCGAAGAGATAGGGCGAGGCTTCGGCGATGCCCAACAGATTGGTTTTGATGAGGGGAAATCGGACGATGAGGTCGTCGATCGCAGCCGCCTGCTCCGCCGCAAGGCCGGTCAACCAGTCCGTCAGTCGCTGCTCGGCTCTATCGGGAGCGGACACATGCGGTCCATCAACGACCCGCGCGGCCAGACAATGGCGGTCCGCGTCGCCCTTCGCGGATGAGTTCATGCCACCTTCTGTGACACATCATGTGTTTGAGCCGCAAGCCCGTCGGCGGCACCGGACAGCGCCGGAATGGCCAGGGTCGCGGTGAGACCGGGATGCGTGTCACCAAGCCTGAGTTCGCCGCCATGCAGTGTCGCCACCGCGGACGCAAGGCTCAACCCGAGACCGGAACCGGGCTGGGTGCGGCTTGCTTCCAGCCGCACGAATCGTTCCACCGCATGCTTGCGATCGGCTTGTGGAATCCCCGGTCCATGATCGATGACGCTGAGCAGCACCTGATCGCCGGAGCGCCGGGCCTCGATCAAAATTTCCTTGCTGGACGCGTCCGCCGCGACCGCGTCGGCGCCGAGCGGTTGGGCGGCTGCGACCGGCTTGCCGTATTTGATCGCATTCTCGACCAGATTGGCCAGCGCCTGGCTGATCAGCTCGCGATTGCCGTGCAGCAGCGCGGGTTCGGTTTTGACATGCAGGCTCATGCCGTCGTCTTCCGCAAGCGGCTCGTAAAGTTCGTGAATGCCGTTGGCGACGTCGGCGGCGTCAAAATCGTCCATGTTGCCCCGCGCCTGCCCGGACTCGGCGCGGGCGATCATCAACAGCGCATTGAAGGTTCGAATCAGACCGTCGGATTCCTCGATGGTCCGTTCCAGGGCATTGCGGTATTCGGCCTCGGTGCCGGACTTCGCCAGCGCTTCTTCGGCGCGATTGCGCAACCGCGTCAGTGGCGTCTTGAGATCGTGGGCGATGTTGTCGGAAACTTCCTTCAACCCCATCATGAGGGCTTCGATCCGCTCCAGCATGGCATTGAGGTTTCCCGCCAGGCGGTCGAGTTCGTCGCCGCTGCGCCCGACCGGCAGCCGCCCGCTGAGGTCGCCTGCCATGATGCGCTGGGTGGTACCGGTCATGGCGTCGATACGCCGCAACACCCGCCGCGCCACGAAGATGCCGCCGCCAAGTCCAAGCACCACCACGATCAATACCGACCACTGCGCGGCATTCGCCACAATGCCGAACAAGCGTCTGCGCTCGTCCAGATCGCGTCCGATCAGCAGCCGGAAGCCGCTGGAGAGTTCGGTGACCCGCACCAGCGCGTAATGATCCGCCGTATCCTGTTCATCGAGCCGCCGATAGGCGGTTTCCGACCATCCGGATGTCGCCATCACGCCCGGCGCAAGCGAGCCGACATTGCCGGCGATGGCCTGCCCCGCCGGGGTGGTCACAAGGTAAAGGTTGGCGCCGGGCCGCAGCGCCCGGTTCTCGATCGTGAGCACAAGGCCGCGCAGTCCTCGCCGCCCGAAGATATCGGTGATCTCGCCGGTTTCCGCGTTCACCGTCGTGGTGATCTGTTCGGTGATGAGCCGGCGCGTGTTCCAGGCAAAATAGCCCAGCAGCGATGCCGCAAACAGCGCGAACAAAAACAGGTAGACCAGCGTCAATCGAAACGCCGTGGTCCGGATCAACTTACCGAATGCCGTCACGGATCATGTGTCCGTTTTGGACGCATCACCCGCCGTCGTCCGCTGTCGTTCATTGGTATAAATCATCATATTTTCCAAAGACTTATCTGCATTACCTATCGGCGAACTTCACTCACTATCGTCTGTATGCGAGCGAGAATTGGTAGAAAACTGGTATCGGAAGGCCTGTTCCCTTCAAAATATCCACGAACATCCGGCGCTTTACGTCCGTCATGGATGTGGAAGAACGTATCGTGGCACTCAATTCGAACCAAATTAAAAACAAGAAACCCGGAGGCTATGCCGACGGCGGCGCCCTGCCATGGAGCGGCGAGCGCCAACCGGGCGCGACAGGCCTTCATTGAAGATAAGGATTGAGGCACGATCCTTCTGCAGCAAGCACTTCGGCGAGGAAGGCGAGTGGAAGCTATTACGGAGCCAGCGGCACGAATAGGCGGAGTCGAAAGAAATGGTCATTGCTGCGGATTCTGCGGGAGCAGCGAACGCAATTGAACCATCCCCATCTAGCGCCAGCTTGCGGGGTCTCGATGGCGTGAACTTGCTTCTCGCTGCAGCTTTGTCGGGCTTCGGCCCCTACGTCGCTGCCTTTTTAGCCGACCAAAATTGGACCCAACAGCGCATCGGCTTTGTGTTGACGGCAGGTGGTTTCGCCGGATTGCTAAGTCAACTACCCGGCGGGGCATTGCTTGACGCAATCCGATCGAAGCGAATCGCGGTTGCGCTAGGTGCGGGTATGGTTGCAGCAGGCGCGCTGATTATCGCAGCTTGGCCGAGTTTCGCATTGGTGTTGGCGGCACTGGTACTCCAAGGAATTACCGGCGGCTTCCTGGGGCTGGCGATTGCCACCATCAGCCTTGGCCTGGTTGGTAACGCCGCGCTCGCCGAGCGACTCGGACGTAATCAGCGCTTCGCCTCGCTAGGAGGAGTATTCGCGGCCGGCCTCATGGGCTTCATCGCCTATTTCCTGTCTTATCGCGCGATATTCATCGCCGCTGCCGCGCTGGTGCTTCCGCTCCTCCTTGCTCTCGACCGCATCCAGCCTTCAGATATCCATTTCGGCCGCGCCTCGTGCATTCCGGATCACCAAGGGCCGAGTGCGCCTAAGAGAGCCCGGCTCCGAATCCTTTGGAAGACCCCCGGTCTGCTCATATTCGCTGGCTGCGTGTTCTTGTTCCAGATGGCCAACGCGTCGTTGCTGCCACTTGCCGGCGAAACGTTCGCGTACAGCAAGGAAGCTCTTTCCTCACTCATCTTGTCCGCGCTTATTATGGTGCCCCAGGTCATCGTGGCGATAATGGCCCCGTGGACCGGTCGCCAGGCGAATCTGCGGGGCCGCCGGCCGCTGCTGCTCGTCGGATTCGCGGCATTGCCGATCCGCGCACTCGTGTTTGCCTGGACTACCAATCCAACGATTCTCATCGTCGCTCAATTGCTGGACGGAGTCAGCGGAGCGATGCTGGGCGTGCTCACGGCGCTGACAGTCGCCGACCTCACAGCGGGTACCGGCCAATTCAATCTCGCGCAGGGATTCGTCGGAACAATATCCGGGATCGGCGCTTCGCTCAGCACCGCACTTATAGGTCTCATTGCGGGGAGCCTCGGCCGCGCCGCTGGATTTCTCGGCATCGCAGCAGTGGCCCTGGCCGCTTTTTTTCTGCTGTGGTTGCTAATGCCTGAAACCCATCCGTCAAATAGGAGCCAGCACCCATGACCGCTCATTTGCAGTCTATTGCACGGCCTTCGGTTAGGCGCGCGTATGCACATCAACCCTTGGATAGCGGACAACCTCGTTTTATTTGGTGCTATAGCTATTTTCGATAAAGGACTTTGCGGATGTCATTCAAGGTTCAGGTCGGCCCGGCACAGATCGCCATTCATCAGGGGCAGACGGTGTTGCTCACCGAAACCGACGGGCGGGTGCACTGGCCAAGCAAACGCGGACTTTATTTCCGCGATACCAGGGTGATCAGCGCCTGGGCAATTTATGCCAACGGCGAACTGTGGGATCTGCTAAATGGCGGTGCTATTGCTCCCCAGGCGGCTCGCATCTTCCTGACCAACCGCGCTTTCGAAACTGAAGACGGGCCCATCGTGGCACGCACCCTGGGCTTGGTGATCGGCCGTCAAGTCGATGGCGGAGTGCACGAAGATATCGAGATCACCAACGACAGCCAAAAGCCAGTTCGTTTCAACCTCGAGGTCGCGATCCGCGCCGATTTCGCCGATATTTTCGAGGTGAAGGGCGACAGCATCGTGCGGCGTGGCCACATCGTCACCTCGTGGGCGCCCAAGCGGCAAATACTTCGGCTGACCTATCGCAACAAGGATTTTTGCCGTGAAGTAATCGTCCATACCGGCGAGGGCGACGGCAGGCCGACGGTATACGCCAACGGACGTTTGAGTTTCGACATCGCACTAAAGCCCGGGCAGGCCTGGCACCGCTGCTTGATCTACGACCTCGTGGACGGCTCGAAACGCTTTCGGGCATCGAAGGAATGTATTCATGCCAGCGAAACGTCGGACCACTCTCGCAATATAGACGAATGGCGGCGAACGGTCCTGAAAATAAAGACCAGCAACGAGGAATTCTATCGCTGCTATAATCAGGGAGTGCAGGACATGGCGGCCTTGCGGCTTCCATTGCAAGGTACGGATCACATGGTGTTCGTGCCGGCCGCCGGCTTGCCGTGGTTCGTAGCGTTGTTTGGCCGCGACACCCTGATCGGTTCATTGCAAACGATGATTGTTTATCCGGAGTTCGCTGCGGGTACGCTGGAGGCTTTGGCGCAGTATCAAGCGACGGAGCGCGACGACTACCGTGACGCGGAACCAGGCAAGATCCTGCACGAACTTCGTTACGGCGAGCTGGCGCATTTCAAGCTGATTCCACACACGCCGTATTACGGCACGGCGGACGCGACGCCCCTCTATCTGATCGCGCTGCATGCGGCGTGGAAGGCGACCGGCGATCAAACCTTGATCGAACGGCATTTGCCGAATGCCGAAGCTTGCCTGATCTGGATCGACAAATACGGTGATCGCGACGGCGACGGATTTCAGGAATATCAGACGCGGTCGACAGCCGGCTACGAGAACATGGCGTGGAAGGATTCCGGAGATTCCGTAATGTATCCTGATGGTACGCTCGTGCGCGGCCCTAAAGCTCTGTGCGAACTGCAGGGTTACGTCTACGATGCCTGGTTGCGCATGGCCGAGATCTACGATGAACTCGACGACAAGCGACGCGCCAACAGGTTGCGAAAGAAGGCGGAAATCCTGTTCAAGAAATTTAACGAAGCGTTCTGGGATGAAAGATCGGGTTTCTATGCCTACGCATTGGATAGCGACAAGAAAAAGGTGCTATCGGTAGTTTCCAACGTTGGGCAGTGCCTCTGGTCCGGCATCATCGCGCCAGAACGTGCAGCCACCGTGGTAAACCGGCTAATGCAAAAGGACATGTGGAGCGGCTGGGGAATCCGCACGCTGTCATCGGAGCATCCTTCGTTCAATCCGTACAATTATCAAACCGGTGCGGTATGGCCGCACGACAACTCGCTGATTGCGCTGGGCATGCGGCGTTACGGCTTTGACGCAGAGGCGGCAGCGGTAGCGCGCGACATCAGCGGCGCCGCAAGCCATTTCCTGCTAAATCAATTGCCCGAACTCTATGCCGGCTTGCAGCGCGATCCTACAGGCTTTCCGGTGCAGTATCTCGGCGCCAACGTGCCGCAGGCCTGGGCGGCGGGGACGCCATTCGTGTTACTCCAAGCAATGCTTGGGCTTCAGCAGGATGCCCCGCGCGGAAAGCTATATGTTGATCCCGCGCTGCCGGATTGGCTGCCGAACGTGACATTGACCGATCTTCGCCTGGGGCGGCAACGGTTCGATATCCGATTCTGGCGTGATGGCAAGAAGACTGTATTCGAAGTGCAGAAAGGGAAGCGCGACGCGGTGGAGCGGAAAGCCATGTCAATGCTTCAACCGCCCTCCCCGTAAGCCAGGCCACCACGTGGCAAGGATGAGAGATAAACCGCGGATGGTCGATGACTTGAGAGAGTGGGGCTCCAGGCGATACCGGCGACTCAGCGAAGGCCGTCACGGATCATGTACCCCGCGCCGCGAATGGTATGGAGCAATGGCCGTTCGAAACCCTTGTCGATCTTGGAGCGCAGCCGCGAAATGTGCACGTCAATCACATTGGTCTGCGGATCGAAATGGTAGTCCCATACGTTTTCCAGAAGCATGGTTCGCGTCACCACCTGCCCGGCGTGCTTCATCAGATATTCCAGCAACCGGAACTCGCGCGGTTGCAGCGTCAATTCGTCCTTGCCGCGCGCGACCCGGTGCGACAGCCGATCGAGTTCGAGGTCGCCGACGCGATAAGTGGTTTCCTCGGCAGGGCCACCATGGCGACGCGACAGCACCTCGACCCGCGCCAGCAATTCGGCAAATGAATAGGGCTTTGGCAGGTAATCGTCACCGCCGGCGCGCAAGCCCTTGATGCGGTCGTCGACCTGCCCAAGTGCGGAGAGAATGAGTGCCGGGGTGCGATTTCCCTTCTCCCGCAAGGAGCCGATCAGCGACAGGCCGTCGCGTTTCGGCAGCATCCGGTCGATCACCAGCACGTCGTAGTCGCCGGTGTCGGCGAGGGTCAGACCTTCCTCGCCATCGCCGGCCAAATCAGCAACGTAACCGACCTCCCGGAACGCCTTGACCAAATAGTCAGCGGACTCGCGGTCATCTTCGATGATCAAAAGGCGCATCTGGGTGTCGGTTACGGTCAAGTGAAATCAGCTTTCCATCACCATGGCGCGGTCGGCCTCCTCATGCAAGGCGACCCGACGCGCTCCATCGAGCTAAAAAAGCGGGCGGTGAAGCTGGGGGGACCTCACCGCCCTTTTCCCTTCCGACGGAGGGGGGCGTATTCCACCGGAAGGTAGCCTGAGGGAGCGGGCTTTTGGACCCGCCCCCCGGAAAGAGCCGTCGGCGGGGGCGACTGATTGCCGGCGACACCCTCCATCTTGTTATGCGCTCAACCTTTCGCTAGGGGTACCGCGACGAAGCGTGACGATCCGCCGCTCTTGATGCGCATCAGAACGCTGTTCTTGTTGTCGGTGCGTGCTGCAGTGATAGCTTCGCGCACGTCGCCGGCATTGGTGACACTCTTTCCCGCAACCTCGAGAATCACGTCGCCCTCCTTGAAACCACGCTCGGCCGCCGCACTCTTCGGATCGACCTCGGTCACAACCACGCCTTCCTTTCCGGCGCCGGCGACACTATTGGCTGGCGCAAGCGTCAGACCGAGTTTCGGCACGTCGGTTCCACGGGTAGCACCGCCCCTGTCGCCATTATCGGTGTCGGCCTTGGCTTCCACCGTATTCGGCAATTGGCCGAGGGTCAGATTTACCACCTTGTCCTGGCCCTTGTGCAGCACGTTGAGCTTCACCGCATTGCCGGGGGCAAGACCGCCGATGGTGCGGGCGAGTTCGCGGGCATCCTTGACCGTCTCGCCATTCACCGCGGTGATCACGTCGCCGGATTCGATGCCGGCCTTGGCCGCCGGGCCATTGGCCTGAGGTTCCGCAACCAACGCGCCTTCCGCCTTCTTCAGGCCAAGGCTGTCGGCGATGTCTGCCGTGACCGGCTGAATCTGGACACCGATCCAGCCACGGCTGACCGAACCCTTGTCCTTGAGCTGCGCAATCACGGTCTTTACGGTCGAGGCCGGGATCGAGAACGCGATACCTACGCTCCCGCCAGACGGCGAATAAATTGCAGTGTTGACGCCCATCACTTCACCTTCGGTGTTGAAGGCTGGGCCGCCGGAGTTGCCTTTGTTCACGGGCGCGTCGATCTGGATGAAATCGTCGTACGGGCCATTGCCGATATCGCGGCCACTGGCCGAGACGATGCCGGCTGTGACGGTTCCGCCGAGGCCGAAGGGGTTGCCGACCGCGAGTACCCAGTCACCGATGCGAGGTTTGCCGTCGGAAAGCTTGGCGAACGGGAAGTTCGAGCCGCCCTCGACCTTGATCAGCGCAACGTCTGTGCGCGCGTCGGTGCCGATCACCTTGGCGGAATAGGTCTTGCCGTCGTCGGTGGTGACTTCGACCTTGTCGGCGCCGTCGACGACGTGGTTGTTGGTGACGGCATAGCCGTCGGCCGAGATGAAGAAACCGGAACCTTGACCGGTCACCGCACCGTGGCCGCGCGGTCCACCACGCAGTCCGGGCGGCAAGCCATCGGGCCCGCCAAAGCGGCGGAAGAAGCGCTCCATCGGCGATCCCGGCTGGAACGGCGAGTCATCATTGTCGCCATTATCATTCTTGGCGATCTTCTCGTTGATATTGACCTTCACCGAAATCACCGAAGGCTTCACCCGCTCGACAATGTCGGCAAAGCCGACCGGCTGCGCGACCTTGCGGACTTCATTATTGACCTGCGCATGCGCGGTGCTCGTGAAAATATCAACCGGACCGGACGACGGGCTGAAGCCGTAAACGGCAATGCCGAGGCCGGCGACAACAGAAGCCATCAACGCGATCTTGCGCGCGGAGAGCAGCGAACGGCGGGGGGCCTGGTAAGATGGAAGGGACGACAAGTCGGTGGGACGGTCGGTCATACAGAAATCTCCAAAGCCAGAATAGTGATGCGGGGGCAAACGCCGTGTGGTTCTGAAGATGGGGATTTCCGCCTTACAGTGCGCTGGCGGGGGAATTAAAGTTTTGTAATAAACAGGAGATTGAATGCGGCAGTTTATCGCAGGGCTAAAACGGGTCTTCGCAAGATGACAAGATGAGATGCGGCTTTATGAGATGCGGCTTTATCGGCGCGCTCGAGTACCGTGCTAAACCGGCTTGTCCGTCGTGGGTTCTGCGATCAGCCGTTCCAGCCGCGCCTCTTCTTCGGGCGTTAGTTCGAACAGCGAAGCGTTCTGCGTTGCAGCGGATCTGGTTCGGCGCCGGCCATGTGCCCACAGCACGAGACCGCCTCCGGCCAGCGCCAGCGGCGGCAACAGCCAGAGCAACCAGGTGTGCGAGTTGAGCCGCGGCTTCAGCAGCACAAACTCGCCATAGCGCGCGACCAGAAAATCAATTACCTGCGCGTCGCTATCGCCGGCCGCGATGCGCTCGCGCACCAATAATCGCAGATCACGCGCCAGCGGCGCTTCGGAATCGTCGATCGACTGGTTTTGACACACCATGCAGCGCAGCTCACGTGACAAATCCCGCGCCCGCAATTCCTTTGCGGGATCGGACATGATCTCGTCTGGCTGCACGGCGTAGGCCGTCGATGCGGCAAAAGCGGCCAACAGGACAAATGAAATCGCGATCAGCTTCCGCACTCGGCCTCTTCCCTCATCCCGAGGAGCATCCGAAGGACACCTCTCGAAGGATGGTTCACGAATCTCATCCTTCGAGACGCCGCTCCGCGGCTCCTCAGGATGACGAAAACCTATTCCGCCGGCTGCAATCCACGTAGGGATTTCGCAGGCTTTGGCGCGCCCACCCGCAGCCGCCGATCCGACAGCGACAGCATGCCGCCGAACGCCATCAGCACCGGACCAAACCAGATCAGCAATACCAACGGCTTGTGGTAAATACGCACCGCAACGGTGCCGTCGCCGGCGATATCGCCAAGCGAGACGTAGAGCTGGCTTGCACCACGCGTCAGCAGTGCGGCCTCGGTTGTGGTCGCCGCCCGCGCGCTAAAACTACGCTTCGACGGTGTCATCGTGTCAAGCAACTGGCCGTCGAGGCGAACGCTGAACCGCGCTACCATTTCGCCAAAATTCGGTCCCTTGCGTTGCGTCACCCCATCGAGCTTCAACTCGTAACCGGCAATCCTGGCCACGTCGCCGGATTTCATCGATCCGATATATTCGCTGTTCCAGGTCGTTTCGCAGACGATCCCGATCAGGGCGACGCCGACGCCGGCATGGGCAAACACCGTCCCCCAGGTCGAGCGCGGCAGCCCGCGCGCACGCCGCATCGCGGTTCCCAGCGGGATGCGAAACAACCCGGTACGCTCGACAAGGTCGCTCAGCGCGCCTGCGATTACAAATACCGCAAGCCCGATCGCGAGCGGCGCGAAGGCGCCGCCGCCGCGCGTCCATGCCCATACCACCGCGACCACGATCAGCGCCGCGATCCCGGCCGCCATCAGCCGCTGCGCCGCGCCGAGAAGGTCACCGCGCTTCCAGGCCAGCAACGGCCCGAACGGCACCGCGATCATCAATGGAAGGAACAGGGGGCCGAAGGTGAGATTGAAAAACGGCGCACCCACCGAGATCTTTTCCCCGGTGATAACTTCGAGCGCCAGCGGATAAAGCGTTCCGACGAAGACAGTCGCACAGGCCGTCGTGAGGAACAAATTGTTGAGCACCAGCGCGCCTTCGCGCGAGATCGGCGCGAACAGACCGCCCTGCTTCAGCGTCGACGCCCGCCAAGCGTAAAGCGAAAGACTGCCGCCAATAAAGAGGCACAGGATCAGCAGGATGAAAACGCCGCGCGTCGGGTCGGTCGCAAACGCATGCACGGAGGTGAGCACGCCCGAACGCACCAGGAAGGTGCCAAGCAGCGACAGCGAGAATGCCAGGATCGAGAGCAGGATGGTCCAGACCTTGAGCGCATTGCGCTTTTCCATCACGACGAGGGAATGCAGCAGCGCGGTGCCTGCCAGCCATGGCATCAGCGAGGCATTCTCGACCGGATCCCAGAACCACCAGCCGCCCCAGCCGAGTTCGTAATAGGCCCAGTAGGAACCCATGGCGATGCCGAGCGTGAGGAATATCCACGCCATCAGCGTCCAGGGCCGTACCCACCGTGCCCAGGCGGCGTCGATCCGGCCCTCGATCAGCGCGGCCACGGCGAAGGAAAACGAGATCGAGAAACCGACATAGCCGAGATAGAGCATCGGCGGATGCACCGCGAGGCCGATATCCTGCAACACCGGGTTTAGGTCGCGACCCTCGATCGGCGGATTGGCGATGCGCAGGAACGGATTCGAGGTGATCAGGATGAACAGATAGAATGCGCTAGCGATCCAGGCCTGCACCGCCAGCACATGGGCGCGCAGCGACAGCGGCAGATTGTTGCCGAAAATCGCGACGAGGCCGCCGAACAGCGCCAGGATCGACACCCACAGCAGCATGGAGCCCTCGTGGTTACCCCATACGCCGGTAATCTTGTAGATCAGCGGTTTGAGCGAGTGCGAATTCTCGAACACGTTGACGACGGAAAAATCCGAGGTGACGTGCAACGTGACCAGCGCCGCGAACGATGCTGCCACGAACAGCAATTGCGCAACCGCAGCCGAGCGCGCGACATTCATCAGCGCGGAATCGCGCCAGCGCGCTCCCAAAATCGGCAGGGTCGACTGGATCAGGGCCAGGGCCAGGGCCAGCACCAGCGCGTAATGTCCGGCTTCCGCTATCACCGCAGCGCTCCTTGTCCGGTTTGCAAGGCGCCTTGCGCCGCGCGTGACGTTCCCTGGCCGGCACCGGATTTTGCGTAATCGTCTTTCCAGTGTCCCTGCTTCTTCAGTGCATCTGCGACATCCTTAGGCATGTAATTCTCGTCGTGCTTGGCGAGCACCGTGTCAGCCTTGAATACACCGGAAGCGTCGAGCGCGCCTTCTGCGACCACACCCTGCCCTTCGCGGAACAGATCCGGAAGTATGCCCTTGTAGGCAACTGGCAAGGTTGCGCTCCCATCGGCGACCTTAAAAGTAACGGCCAGGTTGTCGCCGCGCACCAGCGACCCCGCTTGGACGAGGCCGCCGAGTTGGAAACGTTTACCCGGCTGGATATGCTTCTCGGCGACCATCGTCGGCGTCGAGAAAAACACGATCGAGTTGCGCAGCGCACTGAGCACCAGCGCGGCCGCAACCGCGAGCACTGCGAGCGAACCGCCGATAATCGTCAAACGCCGCTGCTTGCGCGTCATGCGTTGCCTCTAACTCCCACGCATAATGTCGCCCAAAACCGCTTCACACTTTTCGGCATCATGCTATCCATCAAGCCCGATATTTTTCAGGCCCTCATTCAGTTGTCGCAGCCGTTCCGGATTGTTGGCGACAGCCTGACGGGCCTCCGTCAGCGCACCCCTCGCCTTATCCTGGTCGCCCATTACCATATAGGCCCGCACCAGCCGCAACCATCCCTCGACGTCGTCACCGTTCTGCTTCAATCGGGTTGCGAGACGCTCGACCATGCCATGGATCATGGCGCTGCGGTCGGTCTCGTTCATGTCTTTTGCCGCGGCTACCGCGTCGTTTGACAGCGCCGGGGCCGGGGAGCCGCCAACTCGCCCTAGCGCGGCCTGAACCAGCGGCCGCCACGGCGCATTCGCAGGCGCCTTCTCCAGCATCGCGCGCCAGATCGTGGCGGCCTCCGCGGGTCGGCCATCCTGCTCGGCGGCAAGGCCGAGGAAGTAGCTGGCCTTGACCTGGTCTGCGTTCAACGCAATCGCGCGATCGAATTCGGCCTTGGCTTCGGCGGTCACAACACCGCCCGCCGCCCCGGTAAGGACCTCACCCAGGTCGGCGCGGCGCTCGGCGCTGTCGCCACCATAAGTAATCGCATTGCGATAGGCCCTAACCGCATCGTCGAAGCGGCCCAGTCTCGCCAGCACCGGCGCGAGCACATTCCAGCCGCGACTATCCGCGGGGTTGTTTTCCAGGTGCTGTTCGACCTGCGCCACCAGTTTGTCGAGCGGTTGCGTCGCGTCGGGCACGAGGGCGCGCTGCGCCAACGGAAAATCGCCGAGATTCGGCGAACCGAGGGGATAGTAAAACCCGACCGCCACGATCGGAAGTCCAACCAGGGCGATGACTGCCGCGACACGGCGCAACCTGACGTTCGATCCGGTGGGTGGAGCGCGCTGATTATCCGCCGCCGCAAGTAGCCGACGACTGATTTCGACGCGCGCCGCCTGCGCCTCCGGGGAGCCGATCAGGTCAGCAGCAACGTCACGATCGATCTCGATAAGTTGATCCCTGTAGACGGCCGCCTCGCTGCCGTCATTTTGGGACCGGCCGCCACGGCTCAACGGCCAGAGCACGGCGAAGATCGCTGCAGCCGTCATCAGCGCGAACACAAACCACAGCGTCATCAAAAGGGTTCCGGTAGCACGGCGCTAACAAGCAAAGCCCCGATGCCGCCGCTTTACACCACCGGCGGCAAGCCGGGCAATTGACAATTGTGTTTCCGCCAACGCGGCAAACAAATCCAGACAATCCGGAGAAATCGGCAGCTAGCCGACGAAAAAACCGACACTTTGCGCCGCAAACTGGCCACGCCCGTTTAGTGCCATCAGATAGTAGTCCCCTGGTTTGACCGAGGCCGGCAGGCTGATCCTCAGCGAGCCAATGGGCACCGGAGAGGCAATCCTGGTAACCGGATCAGGCAATTGTTCCCCACTGCTCTTGTCAACAAGCACGACCGTCGCCCCGATCATGAGGTTTCGATAGGTTGCCGAAATGACGCGGTTTTCGAGTTCGACGAAGCTGATGACTGGATTCATGCCGGATAGGTACGTCGCTGGCCCCACTTGGTCAACCGCAAATTGTAATTTGAATTTTCGCTATCTTTTTATTCATCCAGCTCGCGACGGCTTGCGTTCGCCGGTCAGCCGTTCGCCGGTCAGCGCGTTTTCCGCAGCCCTGTTCATCAGCGACGCGTAATCGTGGCCGAACAGCACGTCGCAGAAACGGATTGCCGCGGCGACCTGTGTCTGACGATAGGCGCGGCTCTTGCCGGTGCTGGCGCGCAGGGATTGCACCAGCGCCTCCGTGGATTGTTCGACGTAGTGTTGCAGGTCGGAGTAGGTGCGCAGCGTGACCTCATTGATCGCGAGTTCGCTGGCATAGGTGCGGCATACCGCGACGAAATCGATCAATGCCGCGGTTTCGTCGACTTCGCTGGCGTCGATCTGGACACCGGCCGGAATATCCTTGTCGGAGCGCTGTCGCAGCAGACGCCGGACACGGCCGGGCACGCTGTCGATTTCCGATTGCAGGGCATTGGAAATATCAGCCCGGATCGACGCCAGTTGCCGGCCCCAGGAGGAATTGTTGCGGAGATCGAGTTCGGTTCGCAAGCCGCGCACGCCGTCATGAAGGATCTTGAGATGTTCGGCGACGTTTTCAAAATGTCCGCGCTTGATATCCGCCCGCAGGCTTCCAGCCAGGCAATACAGATCATGCAGGGCCAGTGTGACGGCAACGCCGTAGGGTGTTGCGGCGACGCGGAGTTCATCGTCGGACGCGGCCATCTTGATGGCAAGCCGGATGATCTGCCACGGTGCGGTCAGCCGCTGCATCACCAGCGACAGCGCGAACGGCAGCAGTTGCGGCGTTTGCAGCGAGGGGACGTTGAGCGCGGACCCGACCGAGGCGATCTGAGGATCCCCGAACATTCGCAAGAAGCTGGGAAGCCGGCCGCTGAGGGTGTCGATCGCTTCGCGGGCGTGCAAGATCGAACCGATCGGCAGCAGGTCCTCGATCACATCGGGTGCCCCCACCCGGGCCAGCGCGCGTCGCTGATCGCCGCCATGCATAGGCGCGGCGATCTTAAAGATCGCATCCGCCGCCGCCAGTTGAAGTTTTCGGACTGCCACCTCGGTACCGGACGTTGTTTCGGATTCAGGCCCTTGCAACAGCGACGCCTGGAGTTCGCGCGCCTGATCTGGCGCGCCGTCGCGGACCAGCCATTGCCACACCGGCAACAGCGACGCGCGGCGGATCTGCCCCGGCCTCACCGGATGATTGCCCTCGACAAGAAATGGCTCGATCGGACGGAACAAAAGCCGTGCCGGATCGTCGGTGCGCGGCCGTGCCTCTTCATCCGTACCGCGCACGATCTTGCGCAATTGTTCGAGCACGAAGGTGGCGACCGTGGTGTCTTCGCCGCGTTCGATGGCGCGCTCGAACTCCCGCATCAGCAGCGCCTGTGACTGCGGCGGAAGCTGTGCGAGATAATCCCTCAGCCGCTCGTTCGATGTCTGGCCCATGCGCCCGGTATGCAAGCTTGTGTCGCGCGGACGGCAAAGTGCGTCCGCGGGTGATAATAAAAGCGCTGACGTTAAGAAGCCGTTTAGGAATGACGCATTCCGCAAGGCACCTGGTACCTGCCATGACCGGGTACCCAGGTAAACTCGAGATCCCCTACACCCCCGGCAGCGCCAGTTCCGCGCGCAGCCCCCCGATCGGCGCGCTGCCGAGGGTAAGACTGCCGCCATACAAGGCCGCAAGGTCGATCACGATCGACAGGCCGAGCCCGGAACCCGGCTTGGACTCGTCCAGCCGCTGACCGCGCCGCGACACCTGCGCGCGCTCGGCCGCCGAGAGCCCGCGACCGTCATCGTCGACGATGATCCGCAGCACCGGAGTGGCGCCGGGCGCGACCGGACGTTCCACCAGCACCTCAATGAAGACGCGCGACGCCGCCCATTTGCAGGCGTTGTCGACGAGGTTGCCGGCCATCTCCTCGAGGTCCTGCCGCTCGCCGCGAAACTTGGCTTGCGCATTGGCATTGACCTCGATGGCGATGCCGCGGCTGCGGTGGATCTTCTCCATGGTCCGGCGCAATGCCTCGATTGCGGGAGCCACCTCGGTAACCGTGCCAATGATGGTGAGACGCGCTGCGATGCGCGCGCGCTCCAGATGATGAGCAACCTGATCGCGCATGACGTTGGTCTGTTCGAGGACCTTGGTTGCGAAGGGATCGGCGGCATGCGCGGAAGCCTCGTTGACGATCACAGACAACGGCGTCTTGATGGCATGTGCGAGATTGCCGACATGGGTTCGGGCACGCTCTACGATTTCACGGTTGGCATCGATCAGCGCGTTGGTCTCGCGCGCCAGAGGTGCGATCTCGACGGGAAATTCACCCTCGAGCCGCTCGGCGCGACCGGAGCGGATGTCGGCGATCGAATCCGAAATTCGCTTGAGCGGTGCAAGGCCAAAGCGGACCTGGAAAATCGTGGTCAGCACCAGCACGATCGAAAGTGCGGCGAATGTGCCGCCCAGGTAATAATCGAAGCTGCGCGTTTCGTCGAAAATTTCTGACGCGTCGCCGGCCACGTCGACCAGAAACTTGCCATCGGCGCCAAGATCGACCGGCCGTTCCACCATCCGCAGGTTCTGGCCCTCGGGGCCCTCGATGTAGCCGAGACGGATACCAGCCGCGGTCAGATCGGCACCGTGATCTTCCAGCTTCGGCAGCTTCTTGTCCCACAGCGAGCGCGAAGCGCGCACCTCGGGCTTGTCGGAATCGGTGCGGGTGATCTGCCAGTACCAGCCTGACAGCGGCAATTCGAACAGCGGTTCGCCGAGCGACTGGAATTGATGGTCAGGCGGCTCGTCAGGCGTCGCGACTTCGGCAACCAGGGTACGCAAATAAAGATTGAGGCGGCGGTCAAAGGCGCGCTCGGTGGCATCACGATATACCGATGACAGCACGACGCCGGTGATGATCAGAATGACCACCACCCATGCGGTCGCGGACAGGAACAGCCGGGTGGCGAGCGAGCTGCCGCGCATTTAGCTGCTAGTTGATGGTGGCGTCAGCAGATAACCCAGCCCGCGCACGGTCTGGATGATATCGACGTCCAGCTTCTTGCGGATGCGGCCAACGAACACTTCGATGGTATTTGAGTCGCGGTCGAAATCCTGATCGTAGAGATGTTCGACCAGCTCGGTGCGCGACACCACACGCCCGGTATGGTGCATCAGATAGGCCAGCAGCCGGTACTCGTGCGAGGTCATCTTGATCGGATTGCCTGATACACTGACCCGGCCGGTGCGAGTATCCAGTGAAACTGGGCCGCAGGTCAGTTCGGACTGGGCATGGCCGGCGGAGCGGCGCAGCAACGCGCGCATCCGGGCCAGCACTTCCTCGAGATGAAATGGCTTGGCGACATAATCGTCGGCACCGGCATCGAAGCCCTGCACCTTGTCGCTCCAGCGATCGCGCGCCGTAAGGATCAGCACCGGCATCGCGCGCCCGTTGCGGCGCCAGGCTTCCAGCACCGAAATGCCGTCCATCTTCGGCAGGCCGATGTCGAGCACGACCGCATCGTAGGGTTCGCTGTCGCCGAGAAAATGCCCCTCTTCACCATCGAAGGCGCGATCAACGACGTAGCCGGCGTCGGTCAGCGCGGTAGTCAGCTGACGATTGAGGTCCGGGTCATCTTCAACGACGAGCAGGCGCAAGGTGGTCTCCAAATGTGAGCCGCACAACATCCGCCATCAAGATGAGGCCCGCCGGCGTGAATGAGCTATGAACGAGGCAGTTATCGTGCGTTACTTTTTCTTCACAACCGTATTACCGATAATCCGTACGACCAATATTCTTATCGAATGCGCCCTGCGCAGGGCGCTCCATTAGACCAAATGCCTAACACGCCGAATCGGAAGCCCCAATAGGGCTGCGGCAGGAACGCGACTAGCGTCCTGCCGGCGTCCCCCGATCACGATGAGATCGACAGGACCGCCCGGTCTGTCATCATCGAAAACGCCGATCGTCAGCCGCCCGGTCCGCCAGGCCAGCGTATCGAGGTTGGTCCGGCCTTCGTATAGCAGCGGCCCTTCGGGAAAATTATCATGGCCGTGAACCACATGAAGATCGCCGAAGCCGCCGGGGAACCCTTTCGGATAACGCTTCCACAGCATCGTCGCCTCGCTCTGTTGATCCAGCGGAATTTCAGGATCGACGCCGGCGTGAACATAGATGCGATGGGCGTCGAGATGCATCAGCTGCAGGCGATCGAGCCAGGCGATGTGCGTTGGCGGCACGGCGCCGGCATCGCCGCCATAAGAGGCCAGCGCGGCATCGCCGCCCTTGGCGATCCACCCTGCCATCTTTGATGGATCTTGCAGCGCCTCGACCATCATCGCATCATGGTTCCCCTTCAGCGCAACCAAATTCCAGCCCTCGGCAACGCCCGACAGCAGCCGGTCGATGACTTGCTTGCTTTGCGGCCCCTTGTCGACGTAATCGCCGATCGTGAGGATGACGCCGGCATCGCCCCGTGCGGTGATTTCAGCCAGACCTTCGTTGAGCAGATCAAATCGACCGTGAATATCCGGGATGACATAGGTCTAAGTCATAGGTTGCGGTACCGACCGGATTGTTCAGAGTTAACCTGGATGTTCAGGGATTAACGATGTTCGACTATTTGTATCGGGAACCCAATAGGTATCGCGGGGAAAAGATTGAGATGAGACAAGTTGTAGCCTACCTACCGGCGATGGTTCAAAGGGTCTCGATTATCGCAGGTTGGCTGGCGCTCGCTTTTATTGTGTATGTGACGCTGTCCCCAATCACCGCCCGTCCGGTCGTCGCGGGCCCTCAGTTGGAACATTTCGCAGCATTTGCGTTGACGGGACTGGCATTCGGTTTGGCTTATCCGCAGCGCTTTCTTCTTGTCTTTGCGATCATTGTGGGAAGCGCTTTCGGATTGGAAGCGCTGCAACTACTGACGCCGGATCGCCACGGCCGCGTGCTTGACGCCCTGGTGAAGGCTGCTGGGGGCATATGCGGGATCAACGTCGGTCAGCTGATGTCGGTTCTGTTGCGGGCTCGATTTAGCCGCGCCGAATAATCCAGCATGGCAGCGACAGCCGAACTGCAATCACGCATGCGCAATCCAGCAGAACATCGTTTTGACGTTCGCAAAGATAGTCGGCGCAAAAATAGCTGGCGTCAGTTGACGAGCCTCGGATACCCAACGATATCGGGCTTAGCGCGTGAGCCACGGCCTGCCGTGACGTAGAAACGCGTCACGACGAACGCCACGTTCAATCCCAACCAAGCGGCCAGCAAGACAATGATCGTCGTCGACACTTTCCCCCCTTACCAAATCAACGATGCTCAATATATTAAAGAAAGTTTGATGACGAGCCTCATCTTTCGATTTGGCAACGCACCAATTCTGCTGAGCACTCGCAAAAAAAAATCCGAAGCTCCGCCTGATCCGGTATTATGATGCAGACGCCACCGGGCCAAATGCCCGGCCTGCTCCCTAAGCGAAGCGACGAACTACTATCCCGCTATTGCTGGCAAAAAAATGGCCCCCAGCAGGGGGCGCTGGGCCGTTGGCGACTTATTGTGCCGAACGCAACACGCACAATGGAGCCGCGATAGCACTTGTCTGCTCATCCTGGGCGCGGCCTTCTGAAATAACTGCGTTCGGATGAGTACTGGCCTGTTTCGACCTCTAGTGGATTAAGTTGGGATTTTATTAATCAGATCTGACACCTACGCGGGTCGCCCAATCGACAAAAGAAAGGCAAGGCGCTATTGTCTCCCTCATGGAAGGACAAGGGGACCACCCTTGCTGGGGAAAAGCGGGAGGTGTCGATGTTGGCGCTCATTATCGCCAGCGGTGTCTGCGGATTGTTGTTTGGCCGATACTTCAAGATGTATGCGCTATTGCCGGCCGCGCTCGTAGTCGCTGGGATGGCCTGTTACTTGGCAAGCAAACAGGGCTTGGCCATTGGCGTGCTCTCCTTGGCACTGGCCACGGTTGCCATGCAGTTGTGTTATTTCCTTTCAGTCGCGGTCACTGTATTTATAGATAACTTCGAGCCTGCCAAAGCGCCCTCCGAAGAATTTCTCTAACCGCACCGAAAACAGATCACCGCAACAGGCCGCCTCACGTGTAAATGGCCCCCCGACTTGCGAAGCAAGACAGGACGGCCTGAGCTACGGTAGCGGCGGCCCCTTCTGCGGCTCGCGCCCAAGCGATCACCGTGGTGATCTTATCAAGGCTCAGGGTTGCCACGGTAACGGGTTCTACGGGGGGCACTGCGAACCCGTAGCAAGCGCGTACCAGCGAGCTCCTGCGGGTCTTAGTAAATCATATAATGGCCGGCGTGAATTTCCGCAAAGTGAGTAACTATAGGGCTTGTGCTGTGGCTAAAGCTTACGTCGCGTCCCGCATCCATCCATTGATGCTCCGATCGAGCGTCGTTTGCGAGCGCGAGCAGATGACTGTTTTCAGCATTCAAGGCTAAGGCGTCGTGCCCGAAGCCGCTCTGGCCTCCATTTCCCGCGGGCTGGTGGAAAACAAACCCGTCATTCCCGGCGCCTCCGACCGTGACCGACGGAGTTGTTGGTGCGTTCGCCGGGGCAGGATTAGAAGCAAAAGCGAAATTATCCTTGGGAGGATCGATTGCTATGGTGCCTCCTTGTCCGTCACTGGAGAGCGTGAAGGTCAAATCGGTGTAATTCCCGACAAGCGAAATGTTCGCAGTGTGATGTTGTGCATCGCTAATTGTCAGGACTCCGCCGGACGAATTGCCGGCATACGAATACGTCGTTCCAGATCCGAACGCGACATCCTTCAGATCGATTTGATCGGAGCTCAGCGGATTGCCATTGCCTGTTAAATTGATCAATTTCCCGGTGAACGAGGACGAATGGTCAAGAACTAAAGTGCCTGTTGCACCACTGAACGTAATCGACCCGGAATCGGCGCCGGTCAATTCGAGCGTCGCGCCCGCGTCAATCGTGGCCGCCTGAGTCATGTGGCTCAGGGTCAGCTGAACATGACCGGTCGCTTCGATCACCGTAGCGGGAGTGTCTATTATCCCGTCGCCGTTCAGGTCCTGGTGCAAAGTGTTCTCGATCGATTCAAAAGCTGCACTGGTTCCGGACACATTGGACAAAAGGTTCGACGTGAAGTTGCCATTGTTGTCGGTACTCCACACCGTATACAGGCCGCTTGCCGTATTCTTCCAGGCCACGTCATATCCGCTCGACGTCGCCTCCGCGCCCAGCGGTACCCATGTGCCAAACTGCCCTGCAACAAACGGCACGCCGCCATATTCCACCGTAACTCCGGTCCCGCCAGCCAACGGATCAAGAAAGTAATTGCTGCTAACCTGAACCAGGCTGGTCGAGCCGGATGTCTCGATTGTCACGGGAACGACACCGATTACACCATCCCCATTGAGGTCCTGGTGGAAGGTGGTCTCAATCAATTCAAGAGCCCCGCTGGTTCCGGACACATTGGACAAAAGGTTGGAGGTGAAGTTGCCGTTGCTGTCGGTGCTCCACACCGTGTACAGGCCGCTAGCCGTATTCTTCCAAGCCACATCATATCCGCTCGACGTCGCCTCCGCGCCCAGCGGCACCCATGTGCCAAATTGCCCCGCAACGAACGGCACGCCGCCATATTCCAGTTCAGTGCCTGTTCCGTTGGCGGAAAAAAAGAAATTAGTGCCGACCTCGCTCAGACTGGTCGATCCGAAGGTTTCAATCACCGTCGGCGTGGGACCCATGACAGCCGCCGACAGGACGCTTACATTACCCGCCGCATCCATCGCGGTTGCGGTGAAGTCGTGCGTGCCCGGTGAAAGCGATCCGGTGTTGATATCCCAGGTTCCACTTGCATTTGCCTGACCTGAACCAAGGAGAGTTCGCACCTTCGTACAGTTTAACCGTGCTTCCCGCCTCTGCTGTGCCGGTCACGAGGAGTGCGGCCGCGGACGGCGTAGCCGAGATGATGTCCGGTGCGTTCGGTGCGATGGTATCCACCGTCACGTTCAGCGCAGCCGAGGCAGCACTGACATTGCCAGTGCTGTTCATCGCTTCGCTGGTGAACGCGTGAGTACCGTCGGCTAGTGTTGCGGTCGCGAACGACCAGGCATCGCTGGCACTGGCGGTCGCGGTGCCGATCTCGGTCGTACCATCGAACACTTCAACAGTGCTGCCTGCCACGGCCGTACCGGTGAGCGTCAGGTAATTGACGTTGGTGATACCATCGCCGACCACGTTGCTGTCCGGAGAGAACGACACCAAGGTGGGCGCGGGCACAGCTCCCGCGCCGAAATACCTGGCCCATGCCGCAGCCTCCAGCGGTTTGCCATCGCTCGCATTGGAAAATTCGTAATTTCCGCCGGCATTGGTGTCCCAAATATTCACAAAGCTGATGGGTACCCCTGATTGTTGCAGCGTCTGCGAGAGCCACTGCACGAAGGTCGGATTGTCGGCGAGGCCCGCGCCGTCAACAGTATTGCCCGCTCCGGTCTCGGCGATGGCCAATGGCTTGCCTGTCGATTTGGCTAGATCGATGAGATCCTGAAGAGTGGTCGCATGACCTGCGCTGCCATCAAGGGACCATTGGTTGGCAGCAGGGTCAGTGTAGTAATGCAGGAGATTGATGGGATCTGCTGCCCATTGCTTGACACTGGTGTCGTATACCGGATTGGGCGAGTTGAGTACTTGTCCACTCTTATCCCAATCATACAGCTGTGTAGGCGAGCCGTAGGGATACACGTCCCCATAGACATCTGCGCCTATGATATCGACATATTGATTCCCGGGATAAGCGGTCTGTATGACATTGCCGGCGTTGCTGTAGTTTTCAACGTTCGGATTCCACATCACCTCGACGTTCACACCATCCGCCTGGCCCGCGGCGTGCAATACCGTCGAGATATGTTGGAACGCCTTGACCCAATCTGCCTGTGTAGCAGCGTCGTTGCCGACGTAAGATGGCATGGAGCTGACATTCATCTCCCAGCCGGGCCGCCAAATTTGTGTCGTGAAGCCGCTGCCTGCCCAAGCTTTGACCATGCCCTGCAGAACAAAATCGTATGTTCCGGCCGCGAAGGCTTGGTAAAACTGATCAGCAGTTCCAGAACCTGGTGCTGTCGAGCTCATCGGCAACCCAATGACCGGCGTAACGTTTTTAAGCACCGGCGATTGAGCGACAAACTCTGCGTTCCAACTCGCCTGACCGACCCATTGTGAGATCGGATCGCTCTGGTTGCCAAATTGGTCCAGGTATTGCGGCTTAGCCCCCATTAAAGCGGAGAAAGCGTTGAAGTTTGCGTCGAAGGCTGCCTCTTCGCTCGGACTATCGGCATTCGGATTCCCGACATCGACGCCGAGAGGGAACGGCGTTACGGGAGGATCAATCACTGTGGTACCGCCGTGTCCGTCGCTTGAGAGCGTGAACGTCGAGTTGGTATAATTTCCAATGAGTGAGATGCTCGCGGCGTGGTTTTGGGTATCCGTAACGGTCAATACGCCTCCGGACGAATTGCCTGCATACAACTCCCTGGTTCCCGGCACGAACGCAATATCTTCCAGATCGATTTGGTCCGAACTCGATGGATTACCATCACCGGTTAAGTTGATTAACTCTCCTGTGAACAAGGTCGAGTGGTCGAGAACCAAGGTCCCTGTCGAGGCACTGAATGTGATTGATCCAGAACCGGCACCGGTTAATTCGAGAGTCGCGCCCGCGTCGATTGTGGCCGCTTGGGTCGTATGAGTCGCATTTTTCGCCATGATCAGTTGCTCGCCCTTTGGCATGGCGACCGTATGGCAACTAGGTTTAAGAGCGCCTTGGAAATCCCGTAAAATTAAAGTGTCTACGCAAATTTTGTCCGCGACCTGAAAATTCATTTTTCGATATGCACTTTTCCGATTTGACCCATGACTAACACGGGCGGCAGCGAGTTCGGTGTTCCGCAAACGGAACTATCGTCAATCTAGAAAATTCGGTTCCCGAGCGTCCGGCGACAGCATGTTGCCGTAGATGGTTACCTGAAACCTGTCCCTGGGGTACGCCGGACGCTCCGCTAAATGGGGTCCGATCATCCGCACCTTGCCTTTGCGCACACCCCTGCCAACCGGCCCGCTCCAACTGTAATCTTAAGCTGGTTGCAGTGCCTTAGGTGCCGGGTAAAACTCACCCTCCACAATAAAGCCGTGGCCAATTCTGTTTCCGGGTATGTTCATCTCACGGGCAACGTCTGTTTTCGCATCCGTGGGATATTACCCAAGTCGAGCAATTTGGTCGGATCCGGCACGACGCCGTGGGCCATCACCTGCCTCAGGAAGGGACGCTAAATGATCTTGGTAACCGGAGGCGCTGGATACGTGGGCTCGCATGCTTGCGTTGACCTTCTAAACGCGGGTGAGCAGGTCGTCGTTTTCGATAATTTTTGCAACAGCCATCCCGCATCGCTGGACCGGGTTCAAAAGATTTGCGACAAGTCGCTGATTGTCGTCGAGGGTGATATCCGCGATCAAGCGGCCATCGAACGCACACTGATCGAGTATGACTGCAAGGCCGTTTTGCATTTCGCGGGTCTGAAGTCCGTCCAGAATTCGGTCGCGCGACCGCTGGAATATTACGACTACAACGTCATTGGTTCGCAGCGGCTTTTGCGCGCGATGCAAAATGCGGGCGTGAACAGGCTCATCTTCAGTTCCTCCGCGACGGTCTATGGACACCCGCAATTTTTGCCATATACCGAAGCCCACCCGCTGAAGGCCATCAATCCCTATGGCCGAACCAAGCTCGTCATCGAGGATATGCTGCGCGATCTTTATGTGAGCGATCCGAACTGGAGCATCGGGATCCTTCGCTACTTCAACCCGGTCGGCGCCCATGAAAGCGGCCTCATTGGCGAAGATCCAAAAGGCGTTCCCAATAATCTCCTTCCCTTCGTTGCCCAGGTCGCCATCGGCCGCCGTGAGCGGCTGAACATATGGGGAGCTGATTACGATACCCCCGATGGAACCGGCGTGCGGGATTATGTTCACGTAATGGATTTGGCTGCCGGACACGTAGCGGCGCTCCGATTGCTGAATAGTCCCAAGTGCTTCGCAGTAAATCTCGGCACCGGTACTGGAAGCAGTGTCCTCGAGATAGTGAAGGCGTTTGAAAAGGCGAGCGGAAGCCGGATACCCTACGATATCAAACCACGGCGTCCCGGCGATCTAGACGCGTGTTACGCCGCAACGGTCTACGCTTCCGAGTTGCTGGAATGGAAGGCTACCAGAACACTTGAACAGATGTGCGCCGATCACTGGCGATGGCAGAGTACGAACCCGGACGGATACGCTTGAAGTATCACGGCCGCTAAGGGGACCGACGGAGTGAAGACCACAACTGATCGTTTTTCAGAGGTTGCACGGCGGGATACGGCGAAGGACCCGCGCCGGCTCCAACCAAGCCTTGGGCACATTGTCACTTGGCAGCGCCATTATCCACCTTGCCACCGTTCGCCACGCACTTGTCGAAATAGCCCTGCGCCGCTCGCCCGCCTCCCTTTGCACTCCCGGCGGCCGGATTGCCAGGCTCGCGCGGAGGATAGGCAATGTCGGTCAGCGCCTTGCACTTCCTCGCGACTTCGACGGTGATCGCTACCGCCCGGTTCGAGAGCGCCCCCTGTATAATGCAGGTCAACACCAGGAACGCGCCTCCGAACTTTAGACTGGTACGCATGGAATAGCTCCTTGGCTTGTCGTAAAGCCGCCAAATTAAACTGCTCTGCATTGTCTAGGGTCTTAAGTCTCATCCTCCGGACAGGAGGTATTTGATGCACCAGATTTAATCAGACCTAGGCCCAACAGTTTAACTCAAAGCGGGACGCAGTACACCCGATGGCTTCGGGAGATTTGAAACCGAGCGATCACGAGCGATTGGATCCGGCTTCCATCGAGGTCCAGTTCGCCCTTGTGATTGCCCGCATGATCAATTCGGTCAGAAACAACCCGGCAGACATGCGCCAGGCCATCTACGATCTCGCGCGTTACAAGCTTCAGGAACAGTTTACATCCGCCGACACATCGCACATCAGACGAAGCGAACAAGCCCTCGAAAATGCCATTCGAGGTGTCGAAGAGTTCTCAAAGCAACATGTCAGCATCCCTGCGATGGCAGCGCCGCTGCGAGGCAGCGCCCCTGATGTCGCGACGCCGGCGCCCCATCAACTCGCTCCTCCTGCGTTCCTGCAGGTTCGAATACCTCCCCATATGCAGATCAATTCGAAGGCAAGCAGTGGCAGCTCAAGCGAGGGGCCTGTTCGCTGGCCGCACCTCACGCGGGCGGCCGCAATCGTCGCGGCTTTCGTCGGAATACTGGCAATCGTCCAGCAACGGGAGCATCTGGCAGCGTTGGGTCGTAATCTGCCCGACTTGGAGCGGCAGACCGCTTCCGAGCAACCGCGCCTGCCCGCGCAAGCGACGAACGACCCTGCTCCGCCGCCACCTCCTCCGAAGCCGGCGGCGCTACGGCCGACAGACTACGGTGTCTATGCGGTCAGCAGTGACTCCCTCGTCGAACTGCAGCTGCTACCGGGAAGATCGCCCGATATCCGGGTTGCCGTCTCAGCGGCGCTGAAGGTACCCAGCCGGACATTTCTGACGAACGGACATCCGAAATTTATCGTCTTTCGGCGGGAGGCAGCCTCGAATGCGTCAGACCGCGCCGAGGTTCGGGTCATTGCCAAGGTCGCGCGCGAATTCTCGGCCGAGGTCGCCGGCAGGAAGCCAAGTGATGGCGACGAAACCTGGGTTATTCGAAATGTCTCATTTCCCTTTCGGTCATCTCCCATCAACGACAACCCGGAAATGTATGAACTCCACAGCGAAGATCCCGGTTTGGAGTTGACGCCCGGCCGCTACGCACTGGTTTTGAAAGGCCAGTCATATGATTTCAGCGTCGAGGGAAAACCTGTCGATCCGAAGCAATGTATCGAACGAATAGTTACGACGAACGGCACTTTTTATTCGGATTGCAAAACGCCGTAGTGCTTCCCAGCAAATTGAGGGGGAGGCGACCGGAAAGTTGCCGGGATCAATAAACACTGACGTCAACCTCGATCAATGAGGTGCCTTTCTGCCGCAGGGATGTGCCAGTGATCAAAAGCTTGAATGAATTGGTCCCCTGCGCGCCCGGATTCGCAAAATAGCGAAACGAAGGTCCTTGCACCGATAGCCGACCGAGCTTCGGTTGATCGACGATGGAGATATCCTCGATCATGGTTGTTGACCAACGCAGACCTTGAATGCATTCGCCGCCGGACTCGATTTTTACTGACCAGTGAACTGTGTCAGATTGCAACCGAAAAGCATCTGGATGCAGCAGGCAGTTTCCTCCCAGTGCAGGCGTGGCTGACCACGCCAGCACAAATCCCAAGAGTGCTGCGGGCAGGCGTTGAAATGGGCGGTCCGTCATCAACTTCAATTTAGTGACCATGCCATCCCGTCTTTCAGAAAAACCAGGGGATTTTAGCACCGACGATGAGGACTGACGATCCATGGATCCGCATGGAAGTCCCAACGATCGCTAGTTTGAACGTATCCGACCAGCGTACATTCAAGAACGCTGATAGTCATCCTCGATGCGGATGATGTCATCCTCGCCGAGATAGCTGCCGGTCTGGACCTCGATCAGTTCCAGCAGGATCTTGCCGGGGTTTTCCAGCCGGTGGACCGAGCCGATCGGGATGTAGATCGATTCGTTCTCGTGCACGGTCTTGACGGTTTCGTTGACCGTCACCCGCGCCGCGCCGCGCACCACGATCCAGTGTTCGGAGCGATGGTGATGCTTCTGCAGCGACAGCCGGCCGCCCGGCTTCACCACGATGCGCTTGACCTGGTGACGCTCGCCGATGTCGACCGATTGATAGGACCCCCAGGGCCGATGCACCTTGAGATGATCCTCGGTCACCTGCGGCGCCACGGTCTTGAGCTTCGCCACCAGCCGCTTCAAGCCGTTGGCATCCTTCTGGTGCGACACCAGCACGGCATCCTGCGTCGCCACCACCACCAGGTCGTCGACGCCCTCCAGCGCCACCAGCGCCTTGTCGGTCGAGACGTTGCAGTTGCGCGAATCCTCGAACACCGCCTGGCCCTGCGCGGCATTGCCCTGCCCGTCCTTATCAGACAACTCCCACACCGCATGCCAGGAGCCGACGTCGGACCAGCCGCAGGAAACCGGCACCACCGCCGCGCGCGCGGTCTTTTCCATCACCGCATAGTCGATCGAGATCGCTTTCGCCGATCCGAAGGCGCTGCTGTCGAGCGTCACGAAGCCGAGGTCGCGGCCGGCCTTGGCGACGGCGTCGCTGACCGCCTGCACGCTCTCGGCATCGACGTTGCGGTATTCATCCAGCAGAACCGAAGCGCGGAACATGAAGTTGCCGCTGTTCCAGAGATAGCCGGCCTGGACATAGTCGGCGGCCGTGGCCGCATCCGGCTTCTCGACGAATTTTGTCACCGCCCGGACATCTCCGGAAACCACCTCGCCCGGATTGATGTAACCATACTCGGTGGCGGCGCGTTCGGGCGCCACGCCGAAGGTCACGATGCGTCCCGCATCTGCTGCCACGAGTCCCTCTCGGCAGGCGGCGACAAACGCCTCGGTATCGCGCACCACGTGATCGGCGGCGAGCGCCAGCACCACCGCCTCATTGCTGCGCATCTGCGCAAAGGCTGCGCCGGCCGCAATCGCCGGGCCGGAATCCCGCCGCATCGGCTCCAGCAGCACATCGGCTTCGTGCCCGATCTCGGCCAACTGCTCCAGCACCATGAAGCGATAGGCGGTGTTGGTGATGACGATGGGACGCTCGAACAGCGCCGCATCCGACACCCGCAGGATGGTGTCCTGAAAGGTCGAGCGCGGCCCGAACAGCGACAGGAACTGCTTCGGACGGACCTCGCGCGAGGCCGGCCACAGCCGTGTCCCGGCGCCGCCGCACATGATCAGGGGGATAATTCTTCGGTCCATCCTTGTCTCACACTTTGTAGTCGCCGCGACTACGCGACAAAATCGTGAATGCCCGTCCTCGATCGAGATCTCGAGCCGAAAGCCGACGTCGCATCTTTCGATAGGGACCTTCTCATCAACACTTTGTGGAGGTCCAATGTATCAATGTCGTAGCAGTGGTCCGAAGCGTTCGATGAGCATAATTGAGCCAGATTTCGTTAGATGACCAGTATCGTAATACACGGGTACGTCACCCGCGAGTACATCGCATTCTTTCGGGCATAAGGCTTTGAAAGCCGAGAAATATTGGATACCCGTGATGGGATCGACCACTCCACTGATGTCCTCGTCAAGGCGAGCAAACTCCGGCAAAACGTGGCTTTGCACCGCTCCGCGGTCACGCAAATCGGCTGTCTGAGCCAGAAGCCCCGGTAGCCGGAGATCATATTCTGGTGTTGGACCGATCAGAACCGTCGAGATGTTTCGGCTTTTAAGCCATTCAAGCGTCTTTCGGATGCCGTCGAGGTCTTCTTTTCCCCAGCGGGCTGAAATGACGAGCAAGTCAACTTTGTTCTGTAAAAGATAGGTTTGAAAGACAAATTTGATCATTTGCGAACATGTCGTTTCACCCCTCGCATCACGCAGAAGGGGCTTGCAGCCCGTTGCAGTGGCCTGCAGGACATCGGCGTCCTTGCCATAAAGATAATTGAGGCCTTGGTATAGATGGCCTGCATGGCTATCTCCGATCAACAAAATCTCCTTGCGCGCTGAGTTGTGGCGCAAGCACAATGGCTTGTTAAAGACCTCGAATTGCTCCCTATCCAGAAGAAAGCAAGTTCCGGAGCGCATGTCCGGCCCTGCATCATAATCGAGATAAGACGCTAACCTTATGCTCTCCGGCGAGAACCTTGCTGGCCATCCGCCCTTCGCCAAAGCGCCAAGGCTGATCGCACATATAAGAATGCTCGCCGTCACTGGAGCGAGCGAACGTTTGTCTCTCCAACTCTTGATGTCTTGCCGGAACGGCTTCTCGACAAACCGCCACGACAGGAACGCAGGCACGAAAGTCAATACAACGACGAGCGCCTTGTCCAGCGTCGGAGACAGTCCAGTGTGAACGATTTGTCCGACACGTTGAAAAACAATCATTGGCCAGTGCCAAAGATAAAGGGAATAAGAAATCAGTCCGACAAATGCGAATGGCGGCCACGCCAAGGCGCGGCCGGTAATAGTTTGATCAGAGGCCCCACTCCATATGATCACCGCGGTCCCCATGCAGGGCGCCAAGGCGGCTAAACCCGGGAAGGCAGTGACGTTTCCATAAGTTAGGACCGCGGCAGCGATGATTGCGAGTCCAAGAGCAGCAAGGAGTTCGCGAATAAAAAGATTGCGGGGCGGCGAGACGATCCGGGTCGCTATCAAGGAACCGAGCAAAAGCTCCCAGAAGCGAGAGTATGGCAGGTAGAAGGCGCTGGAAACGTCGGTAAGAGCGAGATATTCACTAACACCCAACGACGCTAGCATCGCGATACAGAGGGCGTATACTCGCCAACGAGCGCTTTTGAACCGGATCCAGACAGCAAGGATCGGAAAAAACATGTAAAACTGTTCTTCAACGCCTAGCGACCATGTGTGAAGCAAGGGCTTGGAACTAGACGGTGCATCAAAATAGCCAGCAGAGCTCCAAAAGAAGATATTAGATACCGAGAGAGACGAAGCGATTGCCGATTTTGACAGGTCGGTCAGTTCTGACGGGTATAGAAACCTGATTGAAAACAGAAACACGCATAGCGTCACTACGCATAAAGCCGGAATTATTCTTCGCACCCGACGTAGATAGAACCGCGACAACGTGAACGTACCAGAGTCGACCTGGCTAAAGATTATCTCGGAAATAAGATATCCGGATATGACGAAAAATACATCAACGCCGACATAACCACCGCGCAGCAGGCGGATATTTGCATGAAAGGCGAAGACCGAAAGAACCGCGATTGCGCGGAGACCATCAATATCAGTTCTATATCGCAACCAGTCACTCCGTCCCCTTGATGGTCTGCGTAGCCCCGTACTTTGCGGCCGATCATCTAGATATCCGGTCCGACGATTTCGATTTATCGTCTTCGATTTATTGTCGTTTCGCCCGTGTTCCGGGCACCATTCGTGCCGGATTACAACGAAAATCAACAAGCGCGCGCGAGGCAACCTTCACGACGCGAGTTTCCGTTCATGACGTCGTTGAGGGGCGGCAATCCTCGAGTTGCTCGATCTGGGCTATCGTCCGTCCGCGACACTTAATCCTCGCGAGGAATAACAACGTCCCTCAGCTCGGACCCGACTTCGCGAACGTTTCACCGTCGCTTCTGAGCTCGCGACCGGGCCCCTCCCGACGGATGCGTAGTCGGAGATTTGCAACAATACGTCCTGAAACGTGGAGCGGGGCCCAAAACCTCGCGTGAGGCCGGCGAGGATCCCGTTTTGACGCCATCACACGTACTCAGCGGAACTGTGCCTCGTCTCGTTCCGCGCGAATGAAAATCAGGGAACAACTTAACCACGCGCTATGCCTCCACGAAACTCCCACCCAAAGTGCGGGTTAACCAATTAATCAAAACTTCGTTCCAATTATCTCACGCCATATTAAACCGACTATTTAATTTCTTGATTTCTAACAATAATCAACAAGCGGCGGTCAAATTCAGCAACGATAGACAAGTCTCATTTGTTGAGTTATGGTTTAAAAAACTCAAATATAATAAAAGCCACGGATAGGTGCTTTTTGAAAATCTTGGTGCACGACTATGCAGGCCATCCTTTCCAAGTTGATCTCAGTCGTCAACTTGCACATAGAGGACACGACGTTCGACATGCGTATTTTCATGGTGACCGCGGTCCGAAAGGTCGACTTGAACCTTCGCCTTCGGACCCAAGGGGGCTTTCCTTTACGGGGGTGAGCCTAACGCGCCCCTACGACAAGGCATCATTCGTGCGCCGTCGATTTGACGATGTATCGTACGGGCAGGCCGTTGCGAAATTAGTGACTTCCGAGAAACCGGATATCGTTGTTTCGGGAAATACGCCTACCGAAGCACAGTCTGCGATTGTGAAGGCGTGCGGAAAGAATGGTCCTGCGTTCGTATTTTGGGTACAGGATTTCTACAGCATCGCTGTCGCCAAGTTGTTACGAAAAAAAATGGGCACTCTGGGCGCAGCCATTGGCGCCTATTACAGCCTTCTGGAGCGAAGCCAATTCCGCCATTCGGATGCTATCGTGGTGATTACGGAATCATTTGCCGACATCGCCAAGAAGTGGTCCGGCGCGAATGAGAAAGTCTTCACCATTGAGAATTGGGGCACCTTGAACGAAATCGTGCCACAGTCAAAGGACAATGAATGGGCGCGTCGATATGCGATCGATAAGTCATTCAACTTTCTCTATTCAGGTACACTGGGATTGAAGCACAACCCTGAACTGCTCGTCGATTTAGCAAGGGCGGTAAGAGGACGTGCCAATGTTGTGGTCGTCAGCCAGGGAGTTGGCACCTCCCATCTCGAACGCGAAAAACATCAACAAGCGCTCGACAACCTGATTTTGTTGCCCCTTCAGCCATTTTCAGAACTTTCTATGGTGCTCGGTGCATCTGACGTTGCTGTTGCGACGATTGAGCCGGACGCCGGGATGTTTTCGGTTCCATCAAAAGTGCAATCCTACCTCTGCGCCGGGCGCGCTGTCTTGCTCGCGGCGCCCCATGAAAATCTTGCTTCGGCGGTAATCCGCAGTAGCGGAGCAGGGTTGGTCGTCGAGCCAACGGACAAGCCCCGCTTCCTGGAAGCAGCATTGCGACTTCTCGATGACAATGATCTTAGAAACGAGTTGGCCAAAAAAGGCAGGAGATTTGCATTGGAAAACTACGACGTCGAGCGTGTGGCAGACCGTTTTGAGACGGTATTTAAATATGCTATCAAAACAAAAACAGCGAGAAAAGGACCATTATAATGGCTAAAAATATGGCAACCGCCCTTGTTTGCGGAGCAGGCGGTTTTATTGGTAGCCATTTAGTCAAGCGTCTTAAACGCGAGGGCTTTTGGGTACGGGGTGTTGATCTTAAATTTCCCTCGTTCACGGATACTGAGGCGGATGATTTTGTAGTTGGCGATCTTCGAGACCAGAGCTTTTGTCGTCAAATTGTCGATCGTCGCTTCGACGAGGTGTATCAGCTGGCGGCTGACATGGGCGGCGCGGGTTATATATTCACCGGAGAGCACGACGCCGACGTCATGCATAATTCGGCAACAATCAATTTAAACATGCTCGATGCGGCCCAGAAGCGCAACGTTCGAGGCCTGTTTTACTCTTCATCAGCCTGCATGTATCCGGAGCACAATCAACAGGATCCAGACAATCCGAATTGTTCGGAAGATTCCGCCTATCCAGCGAATCCGGACAGTGAATACGGCTGGGAAAAGCTGTTTTCGGAAAGACTATACCTTGCCTACAATCGCAATTACGGGATGAAAAATCGGGTCGCCCGTTATCACAATATTTTCGGTCCCGAAGGTACCTGGGACGGCGGCAAGGAGAAAGCGCCTGCTGCGGTTTGCCGGAAGGTGGCCCGGGCGTCCAACAATGGCGAAATCGAAATCTGGGGTGATGGCACCCAAACTCGCTCATTTCTTTATATCGATGAGTGTCTTGAGGGGACCATCCGGCTGACGCGCTCGGAATTTTCCGGACCGGTTAATGTTGGATCCGAGGAAATGGTTACGATCAACCAGCTTGTGGATCTTGTAGCCGATATTGCCGGAAAAAAGATCGTCAAGAAACACGTTCCTGGCCCGCTAGGAGTCCGTGGAAGAAATTCCGACAATCGATTGATCGGCGAGAAGCTTGGTTGGAAGCCATCGGCGACACTGCGTGCGGGCCTGGAAAAGAGTTATGAATGGATCGAGAGACAGGTACGTGGCAACAGGCTCGCTGCGTAGTGGTCGTTTGGCGTAAACGACTGGCTGCACACCGTCGTCCCCCATCACGGGCTGCCTCCGACCGTCGACCTCTGACTCCTTTCGACCGCGGCGGGGAAATAGGACTCCCCCGCCAACCCGACGCTAATGGCGGACAAAGAGGACCTAATTGGATGCGTGAGCAGTTCGCCTCAGCCAATTCAAAGATCGGCGCAGTGAACGGCTTGCGTGGCATAGCCATTCTCATGGTTGTTGTTCACCACCTGTTTAGCCAGTATGCGGGGCCGAATCCTGTGCACCCGGGCGAAATTGATCCTGACGGCATCTTTGCGGCGTTCGTCGCCAACGCCTGGCTGGGCGTCAATATTTTTTTCGTACTATCCGGCTTCGTTTTATATCTGCCGTACCGTCTCGGACGACGAAGAATGGAGAGTGCGGCCGACTTTCCCGCATTCTACCTGCATCGCGCCCAACGGCTTCTTCCGCTTTATTACATCGTCGTGCTGGTGTCGCTTGCACTCAACGCTAAAGCACCTGCCGGCACGCACAATTGGTATCTTGAGCTCATCGGGATGCTCTCAACTTTATTTATTTTTTCGGCGCACGGGTTTATGCCGCCGTCGAACATGGTCCTTTGGTCCGTCGCGGTAGAGATCTGGTTTAGCCTCCTCTTCCCGGCGCTTATCCTGGGTATTCAAAGATGGAGCATAGAAAAAATTCTCTTGGCATCTCTGGTCGTCAGTGCGGCATTCATTTTCATCGGCGGCTCTATTTCAATTGACCGTGTCGGGCATTTTCGCCCCTTCACTATGGGCATCTTTGGTGCTTGCTACGAATTCGTCGTAGGCATGTTCGTCTGCCATCTTTATGTAGGAGGGATTGAAAAAGGAACCCTGCGCCATCCCTATTCGCGGGCCCTGCTTCCCGGTGCACTAACCATGGCAGTCGGGGTTTTCCTCATGCATCACGGACCGCTTGGGGTTCGTATTATTGGCGGCATGCTCTTTGCTGCCGGGATCGGGGCGCTCTTGCTCGGGGTACTGTCCGGGGCGAATCCACTCCGGCGCGTCTTGGAGAACTGGCCGCTGCAACTACTGGGCTGCATGTGCTACAGTGTCTATGCGTGGCACGGCATCGTGATGGGTGCGATGATTCCGCCGTCAACTTCGACGCTCGCAGACACTATGAGGCTTTTGGCCCCCTACTCGTTTGTGACAATTTTTCTGAGCATTCTGAGTTATCGATATATAGAATTCGGTCGCCAGCAAAACTGGAGGGCGTTGTTCCTGCTTCCGGAGGCTACGCCGAAATGCCAGGTCGATACCGCCAACATTCATCGACCAACTTTCGAAAGCCTTCCCGAGAAAACAAGAGTTGAGAACTGAAAGCGTCAGGTTCGCTTCTCTCAGTCCAAGATAGGCCCACTAAACCGGATAGCCCGGTCGTCAGTCGCTTCATCGCCGATCAAATCTTAATCGCTCACTAAAACTGAATGACCTTTACATTTGCGATGCACATTCGCACCGGGAAGGCTTTTGGATCGCTTGGCTGACCTACCGCGCCCCCTACAGCTACTTGCATCAGCACGTACCACGGGCCAGCACCGACCAGATTTGGCATCGCACAGTAGGGCCTGTCGTTGAAATAGTAGACGATCTGTCTCTCTCCGAGATAGCAGCCAAAACGGTTAAACCGTGAAAAGATGTCGGCGCCAGGCTCAAAATCGCCGAGTGGCACCGACACGCCGTAAGTTTGATGGCCCTTTGCTCCCTGCCAATGAATGCTTGAGGTATTGGCATCGGATGGATAGTTTGGTGACTTGATGAAGCATTCAAGGACATCGATTTCAGGCGGCCAAGCGCCATTCGCCTGCTTTAGCCACAGCCCCGGCCAACTTCCCGCAACTTTTGCCAGCTTCACTTCGAACTCGACGTAGCTCCCAAGTGTGATGCTGTTGAAAAGGGTCCGCGAGGTGACCATCGCGGCTGAATAGCTGAACGGAATATCCTCGCGCCAAGTCAGCGATAACTTGCCTCCGCGGCCATCGGAAAGACCCTTTTCCAGGTACTCTGCTTGAATAAATCGACGTCCGGTTGATGCATCAATACCCCATACCGTAGCTTCGGGATTTAAGGCTGGATCGGCGTAATAACCCAATTCCTTGTTGCCATCTTGCCGGCGGCCATGCGACGGGCGGCTCTGCCAACAAGGCCTGCCATCCGGCAGTAACCCGCTATCGCTTGCAAACTCTGTACCAAGAAGATTATCTGAAAAGACAATCGAGCCGCCGGTCGGAATTCCTGGTAGCGGAACCGAGTCGTTGCTGCTGGGTGATCTTGTCGAAAAGCCGTCGGTCAACGTAATCCGTCCGGTCTTGCTGATATAATTTTGCGAAGGGTAGTCTAGAAAGTCACCAATTTTCAGAATGATCGATTGCCCACTCTTGAGTGGCCGGAGAAGCCGAATTTCAACTAGCTTATTTTTCTCGCCGGGCTGGAAGATCAACCGACCCCGGGCGATGACGAAATGCGCGCTCCCCGGCGGGTGCCCAGGCAGGACACCATACGTGTCATTTCCATTCTCGGTGGAATATTCGATAACAATCGTACGGTTAGTCTGGGCGCTCAACATCACGGGAACAAGCGCCGAGCGGTCTCCACTTCCAACACTCGTGTCGATTACCGAAATATTGATTTCAGCATCCGAAACAGAGGGGGGGGCGGCCGGCGTTTGCGCGCGCAATAAAGTGCCGGAACCGCTGCTGGCGGCTAATGCACCACCCGCGGCGCCAGTCAGCACTTGTCTTCTCGTCGCCAGCGTCATCCCAGATACGAAGCCATCAATAGGGTTCGATTGATAATTATATTGTCAAACCGGATAGTAATAAGTCGATGCCGCGCACAATTTTGCCCTGTTCGCGCGCGACTATAAATCGATCTCTGGAGAGTTTCACGAGCGATCCCTATTCACTTTAACATCGGCGGGAAGAGTGATCGACACCACTTTGATTGATTAATGTCTATAGTTTCTGAGAACCGCGCCATGGTTTCACTTTCGCGCATTGTTGCTCAAGCGTTGCCGCCATTGCCACGATGGCGCGCACAAGTTCTTCTCTCCACTGTCCGGTCCTTGCGTCGAGGCGCAATCCCGGCAGAGCGAAATTGTAACATTTGCGATCGAAACAATTTTTTTCTCCCTGTCGGCTGGCCCTTGCGCCCCGAGGCGATGTGCCCGCATTGTGGCTCCCTCGAGCGCCATCGTCTTTTCAAATTGTGGCTCGATGATAACCGAGAACGCATTGTTGGAAAGCGCGTTCTGCATTTCGCTCCAGAGGCGGCAATATCAAACCTCGTCCGCCCCCTCGCTAAGGCATACGTTACTGCCGATATCGCTGCGGGCCTCGATCTTCAACTCAATATAGAAAAAATTCAGCTGCCCGACGAGAGCTACGATTTAATTCTATGCTCGCACGTTCTTGAGCATGTTGATGATCGCGCCGCGCTAGCGGAAATGCGCCGAATTTTAGTTATCGGCGGTATTGCTCTCCTCATGACTCCTATCGTCGAAGGTTGGGCAAAGACTTACGAAAACCGCGTAATAACTGAGCCAAATGAACGCGAGATTCATTTCGGCCAGGAAGATCACGTGAGATATTTTGGATCGGATTTTCGCGACCGCGTCCGGCACGCCGGCTTTGGCCTTGACGAATTTACAGCAGACGGACCCATCGTAGTAAAGCTTGGCCTGCACCGAGGCGAAAAGCTTTTCATCGCTGTTCGCGAATATTAGCCGAACCATGAATGGACGATTACCGTGGCTTGACGCTCGCATTCCTGGCAACCCGCTCCTTCTTATTAGCCCGGCGTCGCCCGTTACTCAGGATTCTGTCTGCAAAAATCGAATCCGGAGAACGTTAAACAACAGGCCACTGCGGGTGCCAGGCCGCATGTGGTATAATATCTGCATGCGCAGCGTTGAAATGAACGAGATAATTTTCGTCATCAGCTTCGATGCTGGCAACGACAAGCGTGCTTTTGACCCCTGTTTGCTTTTTGACAGTGTTTCATTATTGATCGCGAGAAACGAGAGCTTCGACTTTCACTCGAACTTTGTGCAGTTACGCTGCTCGCGTTCAACAGATCGTTGTATTTCTGTTCCAGCTTCCAAGGCGCCGGAGTGATGCAAGCAAAAAAGACGGTGCTGGTTTATCACAATGAGCTTCTGCCGCTTTCTGAGACCTTTATCAAAGAGCAGATCCTGGCCCTTCAGGAATGGCGGGCTGTTCTGGTGGGCCGCCGGCTTCTAAATCAATTGCCCCTGGACAATTTGGACATCGGGATTGTTGGACCGGAGCGCCCCACTTTTCCCAACCGGCTGTTGTGGGAGGCGAGCAGAATGCTGCGTGTCGTTCCAACACAGATCAGACGTGCCCTGGAAGCCAAGGGCGCATCGCTCATTCATGCTCATTTTGGAACAGACGCACTCGACGCATGGCCGCTCGCTCGAATGCTAAAATTACCGATGCTCGTGACCCTGCATGGCTACGACATCAACATATACCGCGAATGGTGGGAGGCCGGAAATGCGGGATTCGGCATGCGGTCCTATCCTCGACGCCTTTTGCAATTGGCGAAGCAACCTCATGTCGGCTTTATTGCGGTCTCGGAGGCAGTTCGCCGGCGGGCGATCGAGTTCGGCATTCCCGCAGAGAAAGTCGCGGTCAGCTATATTGGTATCGACACGAGCAAGTTTACTCCCGGCCGGATTCCCATCGACCAACGCCTCCCGCATGTTCTCTTTGTCGGCCGGCTCGTTGAAAAGAAGGGCTGCCGCTACCTGATCGAGGCAATGTCCACGGTGCAGAAAAACGTGCCGGACGCCCGTGTTATCGTTGTCGGCGAGGGACCGCTCCGTCGCGACCTCGAACTCTTCGCGAGAGCACTCGGTATCAATGCCGAGTTTCGCGGTGCGCAATCAAGCGCCGACGTCAAACGGGAACTCGATGCCGCTCGCGTATTCTGTCTTCCCAGCGTCACAGCAAAAAACGGTGATGCCGAGGGTTTTGGACTGGTGCTCCTGGAAGCGCAAGCATGTGGCGTGCCCGTCGTAACCTCCGCACGAGGCGGCGCGACCGAAGGTATCCGCGATGGCGTTACCGGGTTCTCTTTTGCCGAGGGCGACGTTAGGATATTAGCAGAGAAGTTAACCAGCCTTCTGAAGGATGATAAGATCCTTGTGCAGATGGCTCGGCAAGGTTCCCAATATGTTTCGAAGGAATTTTGCCTTACGAAATGGGCTCGACGCCTCGAAGTTCTATACAATGAATCTCGCCAGAGCGCGCTGAATTCCGAAGGATAAAACGTGACATCACATCTCCAAACTCTACGACGCACAATTGGTCAACTGCCACTAATAGGGCCGATTGCGAGACACGTTTACCGAGCGGTTATCCCAGGCTCGTCTGAATTGCAATTTTCCTCATCCACCCAATACTGGGAGGATCGGTATAAGCTGGGCGGCAATTCCGGTGCGGGTTCGTATGGCCGGCTGGCGAAATTCAAATCCGAGACTATTAATAGGTTTGTTGCGGATCACGGCCTGCGCAGCATCATAGAATTTGGCTCAGGCGATGGCGCGCAGCTAGAACTTGCAAGCTATCCGAAGTACACAGGTATTGATATTTCAGCGCGCGCCATTGACTTATGCCGAACCAAATTTAAGGACGACCCATCAAAGCGATTTGTCTTGGCGTCAAGCCCGGAAGCAAACGGAGCCAGGGCCGAATTAGCTCTTTCGCTTGACGTAATCTATCATCTTGTCGAGGACACAGTATACGACGAATATATGACTCGCCTCATTTCCGCCGCCGAGAAATTCATTTGCGTGTACAGCAGCAATGCCGTCGGGATTTCGCCAGCTGAACATGTGCGTCATAGGGTTTTCACCGACTGGTTCGCACAGAACGCACCGGCCTGGTCACTGTTTTCAAAGGTAGACAACCCTTATCCAGAAGATCCGGGACGACCCGATCAAACGTCTTGGGCAGATTTTTATTTTTTCCGGAAGGTTTAGACTGATCCCTAGGCTGCTATGTTTCTGTTGCGCGTGGGTTCGATGATGCCTTGCCGGCGACCTGGAGGCGATGGTGAAAACACCTTTTTTCATGCTGAATATGCTAATCCTTTTAGCCGTCGCACCGCCGGCATTTGGACAGGCGGCATCGGAGTGCCGCCTGCAATCGGATCCCCGCACACGGCTTGCCTGCTACGACGCAATATATCCGCCTGGCAATTTGCCGCCAAAGGAGCCGCGCAACGAATCCAAACAGGGTAATCCAGAGTTTACCTTCTCTTGGGCTGGGGTTCCGTCCTGTCGGACACTTTCAAGATCTCCAGCTTTCAAATTTTCCAATTTTCCACCAAACACCAGAAGCGTATCGCTTGTTCTTACCCAGGGAGAGCGCGAATTTGGAGGGCAGGAGATCCCCTTCCCTGCAACTGGCCTTGTCCCTGAAGGGGCCATCTCCATGAGAGGTCCTTGCGTGCCCGGCAACTACAGATGGACGGCAATTTTGAAGTCGGCCATGGGAGAGACTCTTGCCACTTTGCACGCCGATCTTCATTTTCCTTCGGAGTAAAAATGGGTCGCTTTATGAAGAAAATGTGTGGCCGCAACACTCTGCCCCTGTCGTCTCCGTCGAAGTCAATCGGATCATGCCGGCGCCGTGCAGACTGATGGCTTGCCGACAGCTAATACCAATAGGTTCTTTATAACGGCTCGTCTCGCAGAGTAACAAGGATCGCGGCGTCATCAAAGTGCTGTCGCCATGCTGCGTGATCACGGAGGATTTGGTGGCACGCAAATTGCGTCGCGTGTACGGAGGTATCGGTATTCGCCGCTTATTGCGATTGAATTTGACCACATTAAATCGCCATTCTATTGATCATTCGTGGGCGATTTCACTGATCCCAAATAATACCCCGGAAGGAGAAGCGTGTATGTGCGTATTTTACGGGAAGCGCTCCGAACGTGGGTTAGGTACCTATTTGTCCGTCGGCCACACGGCCGTCCGTAACCCAAAGCCGCTTAACGCCTTCTCTTTGAAAACAGCCCGCTCACCGAGTGTTTGCCGACCTTAATCATTTTGGCTGCCTCCGAGGTCCATATTTTTGAGCCAGGCGTTCGTAGATCGCGAAGCGAATTGCGGATTTTCGACGAGGGCAACATGTTTGATACCTTTAGTTGGACGTCAGTTGGAAAAGAGCGCATCGCAATTCTGGCGAAGTACGAGCCTCTCCAACCTTATTTGCTGGCAGAACTGACGAAATCCATCGGGGCCGAAATTTTTCTGGATATAGGCGCGAATATTGGCGCTTACAGCGTCATGATGGCTTCCCTTGACTGTATAAAACGCGTCCACGCGTTTGAACCGACTCCTCTTACACTTGGCGAATTGTCCGCCAACATTGGTTTAAATCCGAACGCATCGAAGATCACGGTCCACCCGATTGCCCTTTCGAACTTCGAAAAAGTGGCAACTTTCGGCATCGTTTCCGATTTTTCCGGCGCTAACAGTATCGTGGGCACTTCAATTCATGCGTCCGATAAGTTCACAAATCAACTAGACGTTAAGTGCCTGCCACTCGACAGCGTGCTCACATTCCAACAGCGAACGCTCTCCATCAAGATTGACGTAGAGGGCCACGAACTCCCAGCATTAGCTGGATCGAGCGGCTTACTGACGAAAAACAGGGCAGTTATCCAGATCGAAAATTACGATCCTGGCGACCCTAGCTTGTCATCTCTCTTGGAGAGCCTTGGTTATCGTATGCTGTTCTATGTTGGCCCAGATCAATATTTTGCCAACATTTCATCGCTCAACGAAGCCGAAATCATCGCCGCTTTTTCGAGAGCTACAACTAGCATGATTTCAGAAGGCTTTTCGAAAGATGCCGCCACAAGCGGACGTCCAGTTCGTATCCAATTCCCTCTTGGAATCGCTATGGAACTCTCCGGATCGACGGCAGTATTGGCGCGCAAGGCGAGACAGTCCCTGCGCCGCCCACAAAATAGAATGGCTCGAAGAGGTGGATAGCAACAGCAAATCTCGTGCGGCCAAAAACATTGTCATCACCGGCACCGCCCAGGCGTGGCGCTTCGTTACAGGTTTCCTTCTGACCGTCGTCACGACGCGGCTTCTGGCACCGTCGGATTTTGGCATTCTCGCAATGGCCGCCACGGCCACAGCGCTTATAACCCTTGTAAAGGACCTAGGGATCAGTCAGGCCATCGTACAACGTGATACGATCAGTCCCGGCCAAATCAATTCTCTCTTCTGGGTTTCTATCGCCGCCTCGATCTTGTTCGCGTTACTGCTCGGAGCCAGCGCTCCCTTGATCGCACGTTTTTATGCAGAACCGAAAGTCGAATTACTGACAATTGCATTCGCTGCCCTGGTCCTGATCGGCGGCCCTCAGGCGGTTCCCACGGCCATTCTCAACAGGAATTCGCGCTTCAATAAACTCGCCATCGTCGATGTCGCGAGCGCGACCACCGCCCTCGCGGTCGGCATCGGCGGCGTACTGCTTTGGCAAAGCTATTGGGCCCTTTACGTATCTGCCGCAGCCGCAACGATCGTTTCGGGATTCGGCATTTGGCTCGCGTCAGGATACAGGCCCGGCTTACCGCGCTTCGATGCCCATACAGCGCAGATGCTACGCTTCGGCTCGCATATCTCCGGATTCAACCTGGTGAACTATCTGTCGCGCAACTGCGATACCATTCTAATCGGACGCTTCCAGGGCATTGATCAACTCGGGTTATACAATCGCGCGTATCGCCTGCTTCTTTTTCCAATCACTCAAATCCATGGACCTATGGGACAGGTGCTTGTACCCCTGCTCTCGCGCCTCCATGCCGATCCGAATAGATATCGCAGCACGTACGCTGAAGCCGTCTCGCTGATCATGATTATCGCGCAACCAGGAATCTTATTCGCTATTATCTGTGCTCCGCAGGTTTTCGAACTGTTGCTTGGCAAGCAATGGATTGCGGCCGCGCCGATTTTTCGATGGCTGGGTATCGCGGCTCTGCATCAGGTGATGACGTCAACGGTGGGGTGGCTTTTCCTGAGCCAGGGGCGCGGCAGCGACTACTTCAGACTGGGTTCATATGGGGCTTTGGTTACCGTCACCTCGTTTGTCATCGGGCTCCCCTGGGGAGCCGTCGGCGTCGCTGCTTCATATACGATTGCGAATTATGTCGTTCTTTTACCGCTAATATGGGTCAGCGCCGGGCAACGCGGTCCAATAAGTTCCGGGGACTTAGTCAGGCTTACAATCCCACACGCGGCAGCCGCTCTCGCTGCCGCCGTTATTCTAGAGATTGTGCAGCACAATCTACAGTCCATCGGACTCGTTCAAATGACGGCGCTCGTCGCGCTTGCCTATTTGATATATCTCTGCGTCATTTTACTGTTTGATACAAAGCGCGAGCTTCTCTGGCGCGGTGCGCGCCTTCTAAAGAGGTAAGCCGATCGTTACGTTCGGCTCATGGTGCCGATATCGTCGGTCTTTAAAGGGGTGTCGGTCTTGACTATTTCTGTATATATCCCGACCCGCAACAGGGTCGGTTTATTGTCGGCGGCTGTAAGCTCGGTACTCGCGCAAGGGTTCTCCGATCTTGAGCTGATCGTCGTTGACGACGCATCTAATGATGGGACTGTATCATTTCTGGAATCTATCGCCCGCGCAGACGCCAGGGTTCGCGTCTTGCGCAATGACAGCCCGCGCGGCGCGCCGGCCGCAAGGAATAGAGCCATAACTCAAGCCGCGGGGGAATTTGTCACCGGGTTGGACGACGATGACCAATTCGAGCCGCAGCGACTGGGCGCGCTCTATGAATTCGTGGGCTTCCTTTGCGCGATATAAAGTGCCCCTCTCCTGCATCTTCACGCAGGATATTTTCGTGAGCCACGGCAAGGATATTGGCGTTTCAAAAAAACGTGGGACTGTGGAATTTTCCGACCTAACCGAGACCAATCACATTGGAAATCAGATCTTTGCGCCAAAAAGCGTATTCGAAGGAGCGGGCTTGTTCGACGAAAAGCTTCCTGCCTGGCAAGATCTCGAGTTGTTCATGAGGGTTGTAAAGCGGTTCGGAGCCGCGAGAACTCCTGGATATGCCGCTCTATCGCTTCGACGTCACGCCCAGCCGGGACCGAATTTCGTCCAAGCAGGAGAAGGTCCGAGCCGCTTACAAGCTGGTTTCAGACATGCACTTTTCGGAAGACCCCAAAGGCCGACAGCAGCTTATGCTGCAGATATTTTCTCCATATTACGGCATCAGACCTACTTTGAAAGATATATCAGATTTTGCCGGCCTGGGTTTCTGGCCTCAGGGACAGGCCGTCGTCTTGAAGAAGATGTTTAAATTTTGAAAGCACCAGCGAACGGACATACTGCGAGCCACTACTCTGGGCGTCGAAAGGGTGCTATTCTTTTATTTATTAAATGGCACAGATGGAAGAGCTCAATATGGAAGTTGCACCCGAAGCACTTGGGCGCCAGAAAAAATTCTACGACGACCGTTACGCCGCCGGATATATGGAGAGCTTCGAATACGATGTTTATGAGCGTTGCCGCCTCTATACCGTTCAAAAGGTACTCGCGACGCTGCCGGTTCCGAAAACGATACTCGATTACGGATGCGGCCAAGGACGATATGTTGCCGAGCTAAGAAAGATATTTGCCTGCGCTGACATATCGGGATGCGACGTAAGCGATCAGGGTCTGGAGATAGCGAGAACCAGCAACCCCGGCGTCTCATTCCTCGGAATGGACAACGAGTTCGATTGATTGTCTCGATAAATCATTCGATCTCGTTATCAGCATCGAGGTTCTTGAGCATGTAGGCGATGTTCGAAAAGCGATCCAAGAGATCGTCAGAGTGCTTCGACCAGGCGGCACGGCACTCATCACAACACCATGCGCAAATCGATTCTCCCTGGAATGGGCGAGGAATTTTCTTTCGGGTGGATTGCTGCCGTCACACGACGGCTATGGGCGCTTTGCCACTGACGAACCTGGGCATCTAAGACGATTGACCAGCACCGCAATGAGTAACCTCTTTGCGAACGCGGGCGCGGATCCCGGCATGATACGTTTTCGAGCTCACCTGTTCACAACATTGGTTGAGACCGGCCTCGGAAGAAAGGTGTTACCTATTGCAGCAAGGGCCAAGTGCGCCCTTCTCGACTGGCATTTATTCAGACTACTTCCGAATGGGGCTACCATGATTGCCCTCTATCGGAAGCGATGAGGCATCAGACATCCTGATAACTCAACTGTGGGGAATCAGCGCGCCTGCACGTGCAGCGACAACAGACGACAGGATCTGGCCTTGATCGGTTGGATGACATCCGTGCTGCAGGTAACGGGGCTCGGCAATACCTCTCTAGCGCCGTTGTCACCAGCCACCTCCGCCGTCAACTTTCCAGCCAGGATATAATTTCCTGCCTGCTGTATCGCCGGCATTGAAAGCGCGACGATACTGGCACCATCCGCACGCCTCTTGAGGGATCCTTCCTGAAGCCTGGCGCTGGCGGACGACACAGTCGCTCCCGTTGCCTCGTCGGCAACGGAAACCTGAAGCGTTCTGTTGGCAGGATAATTTTCCGGAACTCTGATCGGAATCTCGAGGTCCACTGGCTCGGTGGTGTTCAAAGACAAAACGCCGGCGTTGGGTTGTCTGGCTGCTACCGCTCCTTTAACACTCAGAAAAGCCGGCTTCGGCATATCATTGAGCGCCGAGATATAGCCAAAGTCCTTTGGATCCGGCGTCAGTTCGCTCGGCCCACATTGCCGCGTCCCGCGCTCGGAGGACGTAAACTGGCAAACGCGAATATAATCGACCTTGAAAGTCTGAGGGAATGCGGCCTCGTCAATTCCGTGCCGCCCCGCCCACTTCCCTCCGACGGCGAAATTGAGATCAACGTGGGCAGGCGGTCCCAACTGGCCATCCTTTCGAAGCCATTGGTACATACGGGTATAGATGAGGCGGCCGTCCCAAAATAACGAGATCCTATCGGGCGCCCAAACAAATCCCGCGGTGTGCCATCCCTGGTTCAGATCCTCCTTGCTCATCAAGTTTTGAAACTTGAGCAGGAAAGAGCTGTCGACAAAAGTATAGGACTGGGCGGTCCAATTACCTGCGGTGTTGGAGTGGAACATATTTGCTTTGTCTTCCACGCCATTTATGACGAATTCGAAAATGTCGATTTCGGGAGGGTGCCAGGTTTTTCCATCGAGATCGTAATCGGCTTCCAACCAGAACGCCGGCCACACTCCTCGCGCATTGGGAAAGAAAACCCGAGCTTCGTAATAGCCGTAATAAAACGTTCTATGGCTGCGAATTCATAGCGGATTCGAAGAAATTCGATCCGGGATTCTTTTTAGCGACCAAATTGAGGACGCCTCCCGACACAATGTGATTGTCACGGTAGCGCTGGTTTTCGTCGTTGAAGTGGTCCATGGTTTCGTTGTTGTAGAGATATCGCGTAGCCCATTTGGTTCGGTCCAACTTATCTCCATTGAACTCGTCGGAGAACACCAACTCCCATCCCGCCGACCAAGCGGGTCTTGTTGACGTAACCGCCAAACTTATCAGCAGAACGCAGAAAGCCCGTTTGCCAATTTCGGTAAACATCATTGGGGACGCCTTTGAAGTTTATTGCCTTTGGAACAAGAAAATCTGGTTGCTCAACCAATTTTGACAGATTGACAGCCCTGCTTCGGTAAGAGAGGTTATTCTGGCATTTGCGTGCTTCAACTCATTCGACTAGTCATCTACCGTGGGAAGATGGCGCGAGCGTGGTTTCGGAAAACAGGTTGAATTGACCGCCGTCAATAAAATTCGAAGTACGCAGCACTTTGAAGTTACAAATATGACCTCTGATCCTGTGCAAGCCGACAAATCGCTAGATTTGAAGAAATCAGCGGCAACGGGCGCCGCTATACCCGCTTTCATCATTAATTTGAACCGAGACGCTTCCCGGTGGAAAAACATCTCGCGCGCGCTCAGCCGGTTCAGTGTCCCGTATAAAAGAGTCTCGGCCATCGACGCGCGGAAGCGAATAACTCTCGTTCGTCGCGTTGTCCATCGCGACTTCCAGTTCGCTCCCGCGAATCGTGCGCTGACCGATGGCGAAATCTGCTGTTATCTTTCTCACATTGCTGCTCTGAAGCGCGTTGTACGACAAAACCTCCAGATGGCGATGATATTCGAGGACGATGTTATATTCGACGGACGGTTTTTGCCGTTTTATGAGTTCGACCTGCCGCGGTTCCTGGCGGCAAGCGATATCGTTAAATTCGAAGGTATTCACTATTCGCATACGTCAAAATCGGGAATTCTGATTGCGGACGGAAAGACAGCCCAGCTTGTTCTTCGGTTAAGACCAACTCTTGGAGCAGCCGCATACGCCGTTACCAGAAATGGGGCATTGGCTTTGATCAAGGCGCTATCAGTCACCGATCGGCCGTTTGACCATAAGCTCGCTTACTACGATCGCCATTGGGCGGACTACGCTGAAACGCAACCGTTCCTGGCCCGTCAAGCATCGTATACGAGTAATCTTGAGCCTGAACGCGAACTTCACGATGTCGAAAATCGTACTCAGCAAGGGCTGCGGCGGTTTCAGCAGAGGCTGGCTGCAGCCGGTCGAGGCGCGGTGCGAATTTCCTATATTGCGAAATTTCTGATTAAGCGACGGTTCTTTGGAACAAAGTCTCCTACATCGAATGCGTAAACAACCTAAATCACCGCGCTTCTATTTGCTTGTCCAACCGCTCGCCTCGACCAAATTTGGCGCGGGCAATATTGCGCGCCATTGCCATCGTCCGGCGCGTGCCGCGTGCGAACCAATGCAGCCGGCGCCGCAATCTAACTGCTGTCGTTAGATCATTCTTTGACTCGTCCAATTCCCGGCGCCGGTCTATTTCGAGATTGCTGGTAAGCGCAGACTGCTGAACCAGCATGGGCCGGGTCTCGCCAAACGTTGCCCTATATGCCTCATACCCAACCAACATATGATCCATCGGCCAATTCAGGACCGCGAGGCGTCCCAACAGCGCTTTCGCGCCGCGCAAGTTGACGGCGTATCCGGCTTACCCAAGCGTGGGATTTAATGGCACAATCAGTTTAGTCAACCTGCCACTGCGTATAACAGGGCCGGATTGCGATGTGTGGTCGTAGAAGATACCCTCCATCTTTATTACATCACATCGACTGAGATAGTCAGGGAGTTCCCGGCGATAGAATTCCAAAAACTTATCCGAGAACTCGGCATCGTCCTCCAGGATTACGGCGCAATCAATACTCCTCCGAACGATTTGCCTCAGAACGGCAATATGAGAAAGCGTGCAACAGATTTCTCCTGTTGTTAGAGGTCTCGCTAGTTTCTCATTCAAAAAATCGCGTTTGATTACCGATCTTATCAGCGACAACTTACGGCGCCCGTCGATCGCCGCAAACCGGAAGTGGGGGAGATCGGCTGCCGTCATAAATCTTTGGATCTTCTCCCAACGCTCGACATCGCGGTCGAGATTAATAATAAATATCGGTATATCGACATCACTCGGCATTGCCGGGTCCTCTTTTTTGGCCGATCGGCTTCCAGTTAATTCGAATGTTAATTCAAGGTTGGCCCTGGTACCAGCGCGCCGGCATATCGGCTTGCTAGCCCCACACTCCTCCCATAACATGACCGAGGCAAGCAACTGGTCCATATGGACGACCGTACCGGTAAAGGTTCACGTTTTCTCCTGATAGGACAATGAAGAGAATTCTCTGGATTTCCGGCCGCTTGCCGACGCCGCTGTTTAGCGGCGACGCACTCTACTCCGCCGGCATCTTGACGGCGCTGGCCACGACACAGGAAGTAGTTCTAAGCGTGGTCGGCGCGCGCCGAGACGACCGACCGATCGATCGACGTCTGCTGGGCTTGCCGCAGATCAGCTTGGTTGAAGTGTCGCTCTCACGACGCTGGGGAATTTTGAGCCTGCTTTCATCGCGGCCAAGAGATGCTTACAGTCTCGCCACCGGCTCTCGTAGACAGGTCTTGGTCGAGCTCTTGAATCAGGATTGGGACTGGATCGTATTCGATCATGCCAATTCTGCTGGATTCCTGCCACTGGTGCTGAAGCTCCGCAAGAACGCTTCGATCTGCTATCTAGCGCATAACGCGGAAGGAAAAATCCGGCCCGAGATCGCAGGAACCTTCAGCAATCCGATTTGTCGGGCCGTCTTGCGTTGGGATGCCGAGAAATACCGCAGGCTGGAACAAAACATTGTCAAGGTGGCCGATGCCATCGTCTGCATCACGGACGCGGACGCGAAGTACTTCGCACAATATAGCGGAACCGTATTCGTCATCCCGCCAGTCTATCTTGGAGCGATCGCGCCAGCCCAGGCCATTGATTCGACGCGTCCGCGGTCCATCCTTCTGCTTGGATCGTTCGAGTGGATCGCCAAGCAACGAAATCTAGAGCACATTATCAACGTGCTCTTGCCGCGCCTAAAGCGCAGCGGCGTAGTTCTGAACGTCGTTGGCACAGTTCCCGAGCACATCAAAAATCGATATGCCGACGAGGGTAACAATCTTATTTTTCACGGATCAGTTCCCGATTTGTCTGGGATCATCGCCAACTCTCGGGGCGGCCTTGTGGCAGAAGTGCTCGGCGGAGGATTTAAATTAAAGCTGCTCGACTACGCTTTCGCGAAGCTGCCTATATTCGGATTAAGAATGGCGGTAGAAGGCACCACGGTAGACGAACAATCGGCTATGTTTATCTCCGAGAACATGGATGGCCTTGCAGGCACGATTGTCGAAAACATTGATGACCTCGCCAAGCTGAACAGAAACCAGGCGAGGCTATTCGAACTGATTTCAGGCCGCTTTGGACTCGAAGCGGGCATTGACCATGTCCGCGGCATCTTTCTGCGTCGTGACTAGGCCGCGCGCCGCGTTATACCTGTCCGAACCGGCACACATCGCCGATTTATGCTAATGTTGTGCCGAAGCAAAAGGGTCCGAACTTTTCGATGGCTTTTGAAATACCTATTGGCGCACCTTCAGGGACTGGCCAAAGATGGGCAGCGCCGTTGGACGCGCAGCTGACTGGCGCCGCCAAATTTGCGGTCTGGGCATCCGTCATATCCCCATTGTTCCTGTCTCAGATCGCCTTGAACATTGGAGCATTTCCGGTATCGACAGATTTGCTTTGCTATGCGCTATTCGCCGTTTACTTGTTGGTATCCGGCTACGCATCCTTGAGTTTTACTTCTCTAACGTTATTTCTAACCGCAGCAGCGTTAGCATGTTTTCGAATGGTCCTTACTGAATCTACGACTATTTCGTGGACCTCACTACTCCTTCTATTGGCTCTTTATTCGCCCTTTTCTTTCCATTTGAAGAAGCAGGAAGATCTGCGGGCAGTCCAAAGATACATCCAGTACGCCTTTATTTCAGCCGCGACAGTGATCGCTGCGATCGCGACCGCGCAAATCATTCTCGTCAATGCTGGAATTTCGCCCTTGAGAAACATTTATTTTATTCTGCCTCAAGCTATTCGCGGCGCCGGCGTTTACACATTTACTCGGGAGGGCGGAGGGATCGTCAAGGCCAACGGTTTCTTTCTTCGCGAGTTGGCTGATCTTTCGATTGTGACCGGCCTGGCCCTCATGATCGAATATTACACACGAAAGAGATTGCGGGTTCTTGGTATTCTCGGTGCGGGTTTTCTTTGTTCATTTTCTGGGTCCGGCATCTTCGCAATTGCCGCCGGGTTCTTGCTGCCAAAGTCGATAAGTCGAATTCCACTATTTTTTGCCGTAGCCATTGGCCTGACCGTAAGTCTTTTCGTACTGTACAATCTGGAAATCCCCGGTTTGTCCATATGGTTTGATCAACTCTCGGAATTCACAACGCCGAACACAAGCGCCTATGCCCGTTTTGTTGCCCCGCTGGAAATGGTGCAGCGAAGTTTCGATATCGGGGTCGACACGACATGGCTAGGCAATGGTGGGGGTACCCTCCTCAGGGATATCCAAATGCTTAAACTGAAATACGAGATAAACGATCCGACTTGGGCCAAACTAATCTATGAATATGGCTTGCTTGGCTTTTTTCTGTTTTCATCTATTTTTATAATCCGAGTATATTCCAGCGGTCAGCGAGTGGAGACTTGCAATTTTATTCTATTTAGCTGGATGAGTTTCGGGCTCGTGCTAAAACCTGACTTTGTACTTGTTGTTTGGCTCCTGACCCTGGTGCCACAAATGCATCGTCGACCAGCTCTCAAGAAGCCGAATCTTCGATGAACCGATCGCGTGTCGATTTCGTGCGGTCCCACCGGATGCCCTTACGCGCGGACCAGCTATCACTCCGCGAATATCACCGAACAACCCGAAGCAGGTTCAGCGTATATTTTATCCACTTCGGGCGTTCGGTTGGAACATACCGCCAGCTTACAATGGAGCGGCGAAAAGACGACGGGCTGAACAACACGCACAGCGTCCAAAAGAACAGCGAAAGGCGTTGAGAATATGAAAAGCCCTGAGGATAAGCGAGTGCTTTAAAACTATCGACGAGTATCCGTTTTGAGCTGTCTTGCGGAACGGGATGAATATCAGGCCGCAATGCATATGATGCCGTACGCAAACAAAGAAACAGCACATTCCTATACAAGGCCTCCGCCGCCACCGGGAGGTCAACACTGCTGGCGACCTCTGTGAAAAATTTATGACGTCGTCTTGTGAGATCGACCTCTCTGGCGAAACGGCTGTCGTCCAGATAGAGGAACGCGCCGTGGTTGAGGCCATGAACGCGATAGTCCACTAACGGCTTGGGGATCGTTATAACGTCGCCGTAGGCTGGTGCGGCCGCGATCAGATAGCTATCGGGGGCTCTATCGACAAAGTCAGATTGGAAGTTAAAAACGCGCTCGACAAACCATCTCGGATATGCGCTCCCGGAGCCTGGAGGCGTTGGATACACGCCAGCCGTGATAGCCCAATCGTGAATATCCTGAGGCGTCGGGTGGGAAAAATACTGGGGCAGAATACTGCCGGTCGGATTTCCCTTGGCATCGACAACGCGCATCTGAAACTGAAACTTGCTGGCTGTTTCGGACCAAACGGAAGCAATCTCGGTCATAACGTTCGGATGCAACACGTCATCCGAATCGAGAAATATGACGACTTGTCCTGAGGATCTCCGAAAGCCGTTTACGCACGATGGCATTTGCCCGGCATTCGCCTGGCGAATAATCGTTACATCGTCGGCAAAAGCTCCAATAATTTCAAGCGAACCGTCTGTCGATCCGTCGTCAACGACGATTACTTCAACCCTCGGCCAGTGAACTTCTAGCGCACTCCTTATCGCAATCCCCACATATTCAGCGTAATTGTAATTGGGGATTATTACGGACAAGGTTAATTGATTTGCCACTTCGATCCTCTCGCGTGATGCTGTTTAAAACACAATATCCCTCATTCCGTGTTTTCGGTCGACAGCGGATGCCGGCTCAGCTGCAGGCATGTTGCCGAGAATAATCGTCACGAAACGGCCGAACTATGCGCCACAATCCCGCATCTATTATTGTCTGGATTTCCGATCATCCGGCAATATGATTGATATTGTTAGAAAAAATACCGACGAGGTTGAACGTGTCTGTGGAACTGTACCGAGAATTGTCGTGGCTTCCAAAACCTCCTGCTGATTTCCCAACTCGCTGCAAGGAGTTAATTGCAGATTGCGGTGATCCCGGAAAACAAATCAGGGCGTTGGCGACGTATGCACTCGACGAGCGTCAACTGTCTCGGTTAGGTCGCGCCATTAAATCGGTTCAGCTTAGAAGCCAATCGCTTGATCCACTTGTTCCGTTTCGTCTGGGTTTAATCGGTAACGGTACGCTGGAACTCATCGCACCGGTCCTGGTCGCGACCGCTGCACGCCATGGATTTGCACTCGAGTGTATCATGGGCGGATATGATCAATTCCTGCAAGACGCGCTACAGCCGGATTCCACCTTGAACAAAGCTCGCCCGGATTTGGTTCTGCTTGCAATCGACCATCGCGGCTTATCCTTGCAGCCGACCCCGGGCAATGAAGAGGCGGCGAACCAGACAGTGAAGGCGGCGTCGGACCTTCTGGAGTCAATCCGCGCGGCCGTATCCCGCAACAGCGGCGCGCCATGCATCATCCAGACTCTCGCAGCGCCTCCCGAGGGGTTGTTCGGCTCGTTCGATCGGGCGCTGCCGGGTACGGCTCGAAATCTAGTCGATCGCGTCAATCAAGAAATCTGCCGTTCGATTCTGCGGTCCAGCGACATGTTACTCGATGTGGCAGGGATCGCTGAAACGGTCGGACTTGCAGATTGGCATTCACCCGCGCTGTGGAATTTGGCCAAATTGCCATTCGCAGACGCCTATGTGCCGCTTTACGCCGAACACGTTGGGCGGATATTGGGCGCGATACGAGGCAAGAGCCGCCGTTGCCTTGTGCTGGATCTCGACAACACCGTTTGGGGAGGAGTTATTGGCGACGACGGAATTGAGGGCATCCAGATCGCCCAAGGCGATGCGACCGGCGAGGCGCATCTCAGCGTGCAGCAACTGGCCCTTGCGCTACGAGCGCGCGGTGTTGTCCTGGCCGTCAGTTCAAAGAACACAGACAGTGTTGCCAGAAAGCCGTTCAAGGAACATCCGGACATGCTTTTGAAGGAAGAGCATATCGCGGTATTCCAGGCAAACTGGGACGACAAGGCAAGCAACTTACGAGCGATAGCGAAGGAACTTGCCTTGGGATTGGATTCGCTCGTTTTTCTGGACGACAATCCGGCTGAACGAAGCTTAATTCGCCGTGAACTCCCGGAAGTTGCCGTACCGGAGCTTGACAATGACCCTGCCGGCTATGCCCGGACGTTGGCGGCAGCCGGATATTTCGAGGCAATCAATTTTTCCGACGAAGATCGGGTGCGTGCCGAAATGTACCAGGCCAATGCGCGCCGTCTTAGCCTCCAAGGCCAGACCGCCGACCTCGGGTCTTACCTGCGGTCGCTGGAAATGCGAATTGTATTTGGCTCTTTCGATCGAACGACTCGCGCACGCGTCACTCAGCTCATCAACAAGAGTAATCAGTTCAACCTGACGACGCGTCGATACACCAAATCCCATATTGAACAATTTGAAGCAGATCCCAGCGTAATGACACTGCATGCGAGGCTGGTCGATAAATTCGGCGACAACGGCATCATTTGCGTCGTCATATGCCGAACGACCCGCCCCGATACCTGGGTGATCGACACGTGGCTGATGAGCTGTCGTGTGCTGGGGCGACGTGTAGAACAGGCCGTGCTTAGCGAAGTGCTACATCGCGCGCGCGCATCAGGCATAACAACATTATTGGGCAACTACGTTCCGACTGACAGGAACGAGATGGTCCGCGAACACTATAGCAAATTAGGGTTCAAGCAAATCGATGACAATAACTCCGACGGAATTACCCGATGGGAATTACCCACGGACACAGAGATGGAAGACCCACCGATGACGGTACAGCGTGGCGAGCCGCACCTCGAGCCCGCCTGATTAGATTCGAAAGCGACCTCAATTTCGGGCGGCATCTCAGACATCTGCAGGCCTTTCATCCATGAACCTGACATCGCCTTTGTTTTTTACCTTTCTTGCTGCGACCATCGTTGCCTTTCATATTAGTGAATTGTTGTCCTATCGACGGTTTGTGCTAGGCACCGCAAACGTCATATTTATCTCAAGCTATCTCACCGACTTCACGCAGGCACTACCGCTGCTCGCCTTCCTGTTGCTCGGTTACGCGTGTGTCTCCATCCTGTTTGTCCGCAAGTCCCCCGCTATTTTGGCGTCAGGTATCGTTGCCGTACTGGCTTTTTACATATTTTTGAAACGCTTTTCCTTCTTCGAGGCCCTGGGGCACCTTCCGTTTCCTTATCTGTCCGTCGGGTTGTCCTATATCCTGTTCCGGATATTGCACGTCATGATCGATGTTCGATCGGGAGACCTGGTCGAACGAATTGGTCCGCTGGCGTTCTTTCGCTACACCTGTAATTTCTTGTGCTTCGTCTCCGGCCCTATTCAGCGATATCAGGATTACAACGTGACTGACGGAAGGGAGCTGGTTCCGCTTGACCCATCCAAGGTCTACGAAGCGTTTACAAGGATCGCCACCGGCTACGTGAAGTTCGCCATCGTTGCCGCGACGGCCGAGTACGCTTTCGTGTATCTGAATCAGCCGTTGCTCCAGGCAACCGCCCTCCCCGCCACCAAGCTCTGCCTGACTTACGCCACAGCCGCCTCGCTCTACACGATATACCTGTACTTCAATTTTTCCGGATACATGGACATCGTCATCGGCATAGGATCTCTGCTCGGGCAGTCGTTGCCTGAGAACTTCGATAAACCGTTTTCGGCCCGCAGTTTCTTAGAGTTTTGGCAGCGCTGGCATATGACGCTGTCCCAATGGTTCAAATTCTATCTCTTCAATCCACTTCTGATGTTTTTGATGACTTGTTTCCCTGCGCCTGCGCTAACGTCCTATCTGGGTATTTTGGCTTTCTTCATCACGTTTCTGGTCATGGGAGTTTGGCACGGCACCACTGCCGTATTCGTGATCTACGGATTGCTGATGGGTGCTGGTGCAAGTATCAACAAACTTTGGCAAAACGCTTGCCTGGAGCGCTTGGGCAAAAAGCGTTACCGAGCCCTGAGCCAGTCCGCGATCTACATATATTTTGCTCGAGGTGTCACAATCGGATATTTCGTTCTGGCCCTGACCTGTTTGTGGGTTACTGAACCTTCTCAATTGAATTCTTTGGTTATGCGGCTCGGCGTGACGGGTATTCTAGCGGCCTTCATTCTCCTGGGAGCCATTTTCGCAATGGTCAGCCTTGTCACGGATTTTATCAGCGAGCGGATTGCTGCTCCGATCTCCCTTTCCGTAATTCGAGACGGAATTATCGTCAGGAATCTGACACTTGCCGGCAAGATGATGGCGATACTCGCAGTCACCTCATTGTTCCACAAAGCTCCAGACTTCGTTTACAAGGCGTTCTAGCGTGCGATATATCCTCCGACAGACCGCACTGACTTTATTGTCGTTTGTTTTTCTTTACCTTCTGATCGCGGGTGCGTCTTTTGTCGTGTTTCCGAATCCGTCAGTTCGTGGGCCCAGGGATTTCCAGGCCGCCGACAACACAATTTACATGACGGTCCCAAAATACGTTTTTCTCGGCCGCAGCGTGCTTGATAGTCCGGACAGCAAAGTCATTTTGGTCGGAGCGTCCAACACCGGGGTCGGATTTAAGCAAAATGTGATACAGTCGCGGTTAAGCTGCGCGAACGTCAGCAATCTTGGAATGGGTGGCGCTAACATTACCGAAGTTGGTCAGGTCATCGATTTGGTGCATGAAGTACAAAGCGACGACAACCGACGTTCGAATACCTTCGTTATCGGAATCTGGTTCGGGATGTTCATCGATTCCGAGTTGAAGTATGCCGATGCCGACCGAAATCGCGGAGAAACGGATATTGACATCGAACGATATCGATATGGCTTCTACCGTCGCACGCCGAACGGGCCTGTAGCCGTTCTGCCTCCAAAATGGCTAGACGCCGGTGTCACTTTCCTGCGTCCATTCTTGCTTATCGAGAAACTTGCGCGACAAGCGAGGACCGGAATCAATTGGTTGGTTACCGGCCGCGCCTCCGCCCAGCGTACAGACGCCGAACGCGAAATCGCCGTGATGTCGGAAGAGGATAAACACAAAGCCTTGGATTATTGGGAAGAAAGCATGGGGCACAAAAGCGGAATTTCCTCCGCGCAAGTGGAATTACTGAAACAAACCATCGGCAAGTTACTGCTTTCGGGCGAGAAGGTCGTAATTGTCGATCTTCCAATCCCTGCCTGGCATCGGGATGCCAGTCCGTATGAATCAAGCTACCGAGCAGCCCTAAAAGATTTGCTTCAGCAATTCGGCAACCGGCCAAATTTCACTGCGATGAGCATGGACGACCTTGACGGAAACCTGGATTATTCGGACGAGGTCCACGCCAAACGGCATCTGGCGGAAGTCTGGTCAATTAGGCTGGCAAACGTGCTGGATTCATTTCTGTGCCAAGACAAGCCTGAGAAACAACGACAGGTTACTTTGCAAAGTCTGAAACCAGCTAGCGCCGAATCCAAAAATTGAACTGAGGTATAATAATTGGCGAGCCTATGGGTCACCAAAATGGCTGACGAGGGACAGAGCAATGGAAAAGACAGCGGTCTACACAAAACTTACGTCGGTTTTTCGCGAGGTATTTGACGAGGACGAGCTGCACCTCACCCCAGAGACCACGGCAGAAGACGTCGATGGGTGGGACAGCCTCACTCATATCCGTCTCGTACTTGCCGTTTCCAAGGCTTTTGGCGTGAAGTTCTCAGCGTCGGAGATCGGGAACCTCAAAAATGTCGGTGAGTTTGCGGACATGATCGAGAATAAGACATGACGAAAGGTGAATACTCCGGAGCGGCAAAAACGCGTGCGTTTGCACCGACTAATCTGGAGTTCCATCATTTTGGTCTCGCTGTCGCCTCTCCGGAGGAGGCATTTCTTTATCTGGCTTCGCTCGGTTATACCGCCGGCAATTCAGCATTTGATCCACTGCAAAGGGTCAATCTTGCCATGCGACACCACATATCGATGCCAGACGTCGAAGTCATCTGGCCGGGCGACGGCCCTTCTCCGATTGACAAGCTCGTGAAGCACACAGGTTCAATGATTTATCATCTCTGCTACACTTGTTCGGATGCCGATGCGGCGCTCACCACATTGACGGAAGCGGGTGTGGAAATTGTCCCCATCAGTCTGCCAACGCCCGCCGTCCTGTTCGGTGGCAAGGAAGTTTCGTTCCACCACATATCCGGCTTTGGACTGATTGAGATACTGCATACGGGCCCTCGGACCTAGTCGACAGTCGAAACAGCATTGGCAAGACAAGAATGCATGATGATGTCTTCCCCTCTCTGAATGGTGTTGCCGCCAAGACAAAGGTTATACGCGCGCTCGTTGCTGCTTCGTTGTTATTCGCAACACAAGTTCAAGCCCAGGTTACTGGATATGGAAGGTCGTCTGCTCCGGTTTACGGTGGCATTGGAACAGCACCACGGCCGGTAAATCCCTATCCGCCGATGCAGGGTACTTTTGCGGACAGCCATAAAACGCTAGACGGAAAGCTTTGCATATCGGTCCATGCTTCCGCGCGCCCCCAAGCGATCAACCCCAAAATTATCGATCAACTCGTCCTCGTGAATAATATCTGCGGTCAATCGATCCGAGTTCAAATTTGCTATGCTGACAGTTCAGACTGCATCGTTGTCCCGCTGGAGGGCTACCAAAGACTGCAACGAATACTCGGAATTGGAAATTCCTCTGTATTTACGTATGAATATCGTGAGTTATTTTGACGGTCCGCGAGCACCGCCCCCCGGCAATTCGCGGGCAGCCGCTTGTTTTGTCGCCCGACAACCGTAGCGATTTTGGTCGACTCCGAACGATGATAATCCGGCGAACACCTCTATCCTTCCGATCGGGTTTAATATTGGTTTCCTGCTTATGTTCAATCCAGCAACAGAAATTTCTGATCGCGATTGCCAACGGGTGGAACGCTACGTATTCTGACTAACACCGAACCGTTCCAATCCTGGCGCGCTTCATTGACGACAGACTAAGTTCAGCTCGAATACCCCGTTTCATGAATGTGCAGTGGCGATTCCTGCGACCTTACGGAGCTCGGTTTGGCGAGTTGGATGCAAAACATCTGAACAATTTGCAGGGGCAGCTATTGCAACAGCATATCATCCCACAGTCCATCGATCTTGCGCGAGCGGTCGATTACGATATTTTAGCGGAGGTTTACCGGACGAAATCGGATATTTTTTCTCGAATTGAATCTTGAACTCATGCCGGATTCCTCGCAAGCGATTGTTTTTGGAGGTGCAGGTTTTATCGGAACACACCTGCTAACATTTCTGGTCAGTTCCGGAAAATACAATCGAATTATCTCGGTGGACATCGACGAACCAAGAGCACGGATCGATGGTGTCGACTACCTGCATCACGACGTTCGGAATCCGATCGACGCCACACTCGGGGATGGATCCCCGGCTGACATATTCAATCTCGCAGCGATCCACGTAACGCCCGGCCACCCAGAGGGCGACTACTACTACACGAATGTCCTCGGTGCCGTGAACGTTTGCAGGTTTGCCAAGGAAACGGGCAGCCAAAATATCCTGTTTACGAGTTCCATTTCGATCTACGGCCCGAGCGAGAAGGCTCTTGACGAGGACGCTCCTCCAGCGCCCGTAAGCGCCTACGGACGTTCGAAGCTTTCGGCCGAAGCGATCCATCGACTATGGCAATCGGAGTCCACCAGCCGGCGGCTCACCATCGTTCGCCCCGCAGTTATTTATGGCCTCTACGAGCGGGGAAACTTCACGAGATTGTCGGGGCTGCTTGCCAGGCGAGCATTTGTCTATCCAGGTCGAACGGATACGATCAAATCGTGCGGATACGTCAAGGATCTAATCTCCTCCATGATTTTCATGGCGTCACGCAATGAGGGCGTTTCGATCTATAATTTTTGCCACGAAGATCGCACCACGATCAGCGAGATTTGTTCAGCGTTCTGCCAGGTGGCCGGATATCATGTTCCCGGAGTGACGATACCGGTGTGGTTCATGAATCTCGCCGTACGCCCGTTCGAAATGCTGCAGGCTGTTGGCATTCGAACCGGCATCAATCGGGAGCGAATCAGGAAGTTATGGTTTTCAACTAATATCCTCCCGAAACGGCTTCTCGCCAGCGGATTTCGCTTCGAGTACAGTCTTGTCAGTTCGCTGCAGGAATGGAAACGTGGATCAACCGTCAAGGATTTCGATTGATGCTCTTCCACAAACGAGCCAAAGCATTTTTACGGCAATCGCTCGGCGCGTGATGCTGGATTCGCGAGCCTTCGGCGCCGAGATGAGAGCCATCGGGCGGAACGGCCGAAACCGGAGCCTATGTCTTGCTCCTGACATTCGCGGGATGCAGGCTGTGCCATCTACTGAATTTTCGCCTTATTTTCTGGCCAGCTCACCTGCTATGGCTGGCTGAATTCACTTATAAAACTTCATCCTTGGGTCGGGCACTGGGCTCGGAACTTTTCGACAATCTTTCTATTTCAGCCATTTGGGAACGCGGCACAACATTTGATCTGCCTAGGAATTGATATGCACGCTGGTCGCTATGACCTGCCGGGCAGGATCCGGTAGGGTGCTTAACCTAACCGGCCGGCGAGCAGGGTGCGTCCGGAGCCTGTACATTTTGGTGATTTTCCTTTAAATCCACACTATTAAGTTGAACCCGCAGGGATCATTTAAATGTCGATTAAACGATGGGTAATTCGTTCGAGATCGGCGTTCCTGACCCTGGCTATGGCAGGAATTTGGTCTTGGGCGCTTCCGAACGGGGGCTTCGCGACATGCACCAGCGACGCTGGCGCGGCCGCTTATTGAGCACAGCACTGCTTCGAGATGGGTTCAGGTGGTAGAGTCGAATGCTTCAGACAAGAATTCCAAATCCTCGCGAAATCGAATCACGTGAACCCGAATCCGCGTCGCTGCAGCATACGCTCTCCTACGCGTTTGCTCTTTTCGGTCGGCAATACCCGCAGATGATTCTCACGCTGCTGCTGTGCATCAGCGTTGCCGGCGTTTATCTGTTGACTGCTCCAAAGCGATACACCGGTACGGCTGTGGTTTTGATCGATAGCCGCAAGATGCAGGGCCTCCAAACGCAAGGGTCGCAGCTCGGTGGCGAAAATCCGATCAATTCCGCCATGGTCGACAGCCAGGTAGAGATCCTCAAATCGGAGACGATTGCGTCAGCCGTAATAAAGGACCTGCGGCTCGTGGATACGGAAGAGTTCACGGGATCGCAGGGCGGACTGCTCGCGAGCATTGCGTCGCTTTTTTCTCCCTTGTTCCCTGAATCGCAGCCTACCGATTTCCAGCGATTGCGAATGGCGATCAATCGTTTCGAAAGCCAATTGACGGTCAAGCGAGTGGGTCTCAGCTACGTTATCGAACTCTCCTATCAGTCGCTATCACCTGATCGAGCTGCCGCGATCGCCAATGCCATCGCCGACGGCTACATCGTTGATTTGCTCGAGTCCAAATACCAAGCGTCGCGCAGAGCAGCGGTATGGCTTCAGGACCGGATGAAGGAATTACGCGCGCAGGCCTCAACAGCAGAACGTGCGGTCGCAGATTACAAAGCAAAGAACAATATCGTCGATGCGGGTGGGCGGCTGCTAACCGAACAACAGCTTGCCGAAATCAATAGTTCGTTAACGATCGCGCGCGCGCAGCGGGCCGAAGCTCACGCCAAGCTCGAACGTATCACCAGCATTCTCAAATCGGATGACAACGACCGCAATGTCATATTGAACGATCTGGCGACCGTCACCGATACTATGCAAAATCCGGTTATCGTAAAGCTACGCCAAACCTATCTCGACTATGCAGCCAAGGAATCTGATTGGGCGAACAAGTATGGTCCGGCGCACCTTGCTGTTGTCAATCTGCGCAATCAAATGCGCGAAATCCGACACTCAATCACCGACGAGCTGCGGCGTATCGCCGAAGGCTATAAGAGCGATTTCGAGATTGCCAAAGCGCGGGAAGAGGCCAGCCAAAAAAGCCTCAACGATACCATCGCAGTGTCGAACGATACCAGCCAGGCTCAGATTGTACTGAAAGATCTGGAAAGCAACGCGCAAAGCGCCCGCGCCCTCGCCGACAATTTTCTTCAGCTCTATATGGTTTCCGTTCAGCAACAGTCGTTTCCAATTACCGAGGCGCGGGTGATCACGCGGGCCTCCATGCCCTTCAGCAAGAGTTCGCCCAAGACCCTCATTATTCTACTCGCCGCCATTCTCGGCGGAACGGTTCTTGCTGCACTGGTCGGTGTCTTGCGCGACATGATGGACCGCGTGTTCCGAACGGTATCCCAGGTAGAGCAATTGCTTCGCGTCAGTTGTCTCGCTTCAATTCCAGTGGTTGAGTCCGACAAGACTTCGGCTGGCGGCTCCGACGTCGCTCGACGAATTCAAGGCGCGACAGCAATATGGCCGTTCGGGAAACAAACAAAGCCCTCACCCCGCTCAACGCTGGAAAGGGCCGCTCCAACCTTGCCGTTCAGAAAAGTGGAGGCAGGTCTCGACCACCCGCAACCTCACCGCGATCGCCTGCTGTCCGCTAAAGGCAGTGTCGCCCGCACTATCGTCGATTCTCCGTTTTCGCGACCTGCGGAAGGAATGCGATCAATCAATTTGGCGACCGATCTCGGCCATTTCGGGACCTCTAATAAGGTCATTGGCATCACTTCGGCGCTTCCTAACGAAGGAAAGTCGACCATTAGCGAGGCATTGGCGCAGGTCGCAGCACAAAGCGGCTCTCGCACAATCCTGGTGGATGGGGATATTCGTAATCCCAGCCTCACTACAACGCTCGCGCCAGATGCGCAGCTTGGTTTGATCGATGTCATATTGGGGAAATCAAGTTTGAAAGACGTGGTATGGGTCGATCCGCAGTCCAATCTGCATTTTCTTCCCTGTGTGGTGGCGTCACGGTTTTCGAACTCAGCCGACGTGCTGGCCTCGCCGCAGATGGAGAAGCTGTTTAAACAGCTTCGCGAGCACTACGATCGCATCATTCTCGACCTTAGTCCTTTGGCCCCGGTCATTGACGTTCGCGCCACCGGAGCACTGGTGGATTTTTACGTTCTTGTTGTCGAATGGGCGCGTGCGAAGATCGACATCGTCGAGCGAGTACTCAACGAAGCCCCAGCCGTCCACGAGCGTCTGTTGGGCGTGGTTCTCAACAAGGTCAATGTGGCGGTGATGAACCGCTACGATTCATATAATGGCGGCTATTATTACAATCGGTACTACCACAGATATGGATATCTCGATTAAGGTGTGATGGCGGTTAGATATTTGTTGGGCGGCTTTTTCCTCATTTGGCGGCCTTTTTATCGGCAGGTCGGGCTATTTTTTATCCAATACGTCGCTGGCGGGCCGGCGGCAAAATCAACGTGCTCTTCGGTCGATCTCGCTCTTGGCTGCGTGCCGAGCTATTGGAACGCGATCCAATCGGGCGCCTCCGCAAATGCCCACTTTGGACGAGTTGTCCGTGAAGAATTCCCAAGTCGTTGATTTGGAATCTGGAAACGGCATGCGGAGTTAATCGGCCGGCGAACGGCTCGCTGCTGAGGCCGCGCTGGAACGTGTCCGGGCGCGTCTAGGCGAACTCAGCCGGCAGGATCCGTCGATTGAGATGCAGTTCTCGATGCCTGATCAATGGTCGCGGCATTTGTTTCTTGCACTGTGCCGACGCTATGGCATGAAGCCCTACCGGTATTATCGGCAGCGGCGCAACACGGTCATGATCAGGGCGCCGAAGCGGTTTCTCGACCAAGTCCTGTGGCCCGAGTTTTCCGAACTTGACCAAGCTCTGCAAGCCTACCTTCATCAGGTGACGATGCGCGTGATCCGCGAGGAGGTCTTCGCCGATGCAAGCGAGGCGCAGGAGATTTCCGAGGCGCTGCCACCGAACTGATGGCTGATTTCCGGCCATGGTCAGGCGGCCTGACCGGCCTGCGCGCTGGACGTGCGCCAATTCCACGGCAGCAGTTCGTCGAGTCTTTGAACCGGATGCTCGGCGATGCGAGCCAGAACGTCGGCGAGCCAGGCCTGCGGATCAATATCGTTCATCTTGGCCGTGACGATCAGGCTGTACATCACCGCGGCCCGCTCGCCGCCACGATCCGAGCCGCAGAACAACCACGACTTTCGGCCCAACGCGATGCCGCGCACGCCGCGCTCAGCGGCATTGTTGGACAGGCAGATGCGGCCATCGTCGAGGAAGCGCGTGAACGCGATCCAGCGCTTGAGCATGTAGTCCATGGCCTTGGCGATATCGTTGCCGCGCGAGAGCTTGGCGCGCTGCTCGCGCATCCAGGCCTCCAGGTTGGCGACCAGCGGCGCGCTGAGTTCCTGTCGGACGGCCCTGACGCCTGTTCGGCGCTCTGTCCGTTGATCGCCCGCTCGATCTCGAACAGCTCATCGATCCGGCGGACCGCTTCCAGCGCCAGCGGCGAGATCACTGCCGGCTTCTTGCCTTGCGCCTTGCGACGGGCGTTCTCGGCCAGATCCGCCATCACGAAGAACGGACGCCGGGCATGGACCCAACAGGCGGCTTCCAGGATCGGACCAGGCGCGCGGCCGCCCTCGTAAAGCTTGCCATAGCCTCCATAGGCGTCGGCCTGGAAGATCCCGACGTAGTTGGCCAGGTGTGCCTGGGGATGCTTGCCGGCCCGGTCGCGCGAGTAATAAAACACCGCCCCCGGCGGCGCCGGGCCGCCAAAAGGTTTGTCGTCGCGTACATAGACCCAGATCCGGCCGGTGTCGGTCTTGCCTTTGGCCAGAACCGGCACCCTGGTGTCGTCGCCATGCAATCGCTCGGCACTCAGCACGTAGGCCTCGAGGCGCTTGAACAACGGCATGAGCGCCGCCGTGCAGCCACCGACCTGGTCGGCCAGGGTCGACAGACTGACCGGCACGCCCTCCTTGGCGTAGCGCTCGGCCTGCCGGTTCAGCGGCTGATGCTGGCCAAATTTCTCGAACAGCACCATCGCCAGAAGACTGGGCCCGGCCCAGCCCCTCGCGATGACGTGAACGGCGCCGGAGCCTGGCTGATCTTCTCGCAATCCCGGCAACTGAACTTCTCGCGGACGTGCTGGATCACCTTCCACGACTTCGGGATGACCTCCAGCGTCTCGGTAATGTCCTCGCCGAGCTTGGACAGCCGCGCGCCGCCACAGCAGGCACAAGCCGTCGGTCCTGGTATGATCACGCGTTCGCGGGGCAGATGGTCCGGGAACGGTTTGCGGGACGGCCGCTTGCGCGTGAACGACGCCACCGTGGTGGTTGTGTTCGTGGTTTTGGCCGTCGCCATTTCTGCCGCAAGTTCGTCCTCGGTCGCCGCGCTCTCCAATTCCTCCAGCGTCAACTCAAGCTGATCCAGCAGCCGCGCGGTGCGCTCCGAGCGTGGGCCATAGCGATCACGGTTCAGCTTCTCGATCTGCAGCTTCAGATGGGCGATCAGCGCCTGGTCGTCGGAGGCCCTGGCTTTGGCGAAGGCCGCCTCCGTCTCCGCGACAATCCGTCTGCCGCGCTCGACGACCAGTGCCGCTTTCAGCGCTTCAACATCATCGGGTAGAGGTTCAAGGCCGCCTTCCATGACGCCGATAGAATTACAAAATCAGCGATTTGCGGCGACTTTTTTTCGGCACCCCAGAACTTTTTTTAAGCCTAGCCCGCGCTCTGCGGTCGCCAGGTGTGTTGTGGATTTCTCCAGTCGATCGCTTCCAAAAGATAACTCATCTGTGCCGCGCTCAGCGCCACCACACCATCCACCGTCACCGGCCACACGAAGCGACCGCGGTCCAGCCGCTTGGCGTAGAGCGACAGTCCGATCCCGTCATGCCACAGCGCTTTAATCAACGAACCCGCGCGACCGCGGAACACGAAGACGTCGCCCGCGAACGGATCGCGGCCAAGGCCCTCCTGCACCAGCAACGCCAGGCCGTTCATGCCTTTCCTCATGTCGGTGTGGCCGCTGGAAATCCAGATCCGCTGCCGTCCTACCGGAGAGCGAGTTAATGGCATCGACCGCTGACCTTGCCCCCAAATAATTTATCCAGCGGTGAGTTCGCTCCTGGCTTTTGGATTGCCCTGTTTGGCGGTGGGAGCGACAGGAGCTGGCGCGGAGCCCTTGGCATAGCGCAGCGCCAGATCCCGGCGCGATGGAAGGTGAAGGCGTACTCGGAAGGTGTCTTCCATCCGAGCTGAGAATGAGGGCATGAGCCGTTGTAGTCGGCGCGCCAGCATCCAAGGGCAACGCGAGCCTGCGCCAGCGAAGAGAACAGCGTTTCGTTTAACAATTCATCCCGTAGCCGGCCGTTAAAGCTCTCGATGAAGGCGTTCTGCATGGGTGTGCCCGGCGCGATGTAATGCCATTCGACGCGGGCTTGGTCCGCCCATGTCAGGATGGCGTTACTGGTAAGCTCGCTGCCATTGTCGCTGACGATCATCTTCGGCTTGCCGCGCTCGATCATCAGCCGATCCAGTTCCCGCGCCATGCGGACGCCAGAGAGCGAGGTGTCGGCCACCAGCGCCAGGCTTCCACCAGATGAGCGACAGCTTTCCGCTTCCCCGCGGGCGTCACCATTTCTTTCCCAGGAGATCCTTCAGCGCTACATTATCCAGCATGGCGTCAGCCAGCAGCCGCTTCAGCTTCGCGTTCTCGTCCTCCAGAGACCGCAGCCGCTTGGCCTCGGAGACGTCGATCCCTCCGAATTTGGCCTTCCATTTGTAGATGCTGGCGTCGCTGACGCCATGCTTGCTGGCCCCGTTTGACGCAGTCCATACGCTCTTGCGATTATGACATCTTCTCCACCGACATCAGAGAGATGGCGGTAAATCAATTCGTCGCCGCCATCGTGACTCCTGGCTACATCAGCGACACGAGGTCGAGCCCAAAGAATAGCCGGCTGGCCTAATCGCCGCCTTTGGTAAATCACTGGCCAGATTGGATCTTCACGATTTGCGCAGTGCTCGCGGTGAAGGCGGCGTTCTCAGCTGGCGTAATAACCAGGTTAATTAGCTGAAAGAGTTTAGCCGTATCAGCCGTTGCAGCATTGGCCGCGAACAGCAGGTCCTTGTCCCGCATCTCGAATTTGGTGGCCAGGAAGAAGCCCGCAGGATCTCGGAAATCTACGTTGTAGACCACCGGTACAGTCGGTCCCACAAATTTGGAGCAATCAACTCCCAGACGCTCCGCCAATTCGCGCGGCTCGCGGCGATAGACGTAGACGCCCGCCGGCTCGGCCTGGGCGTCAAGCAGACCACCCGCCATCGCCATGGCCTGCGTCATGGTTATTCTCCACATATTGAATGAAAACTGTCCCTGCTGCCCGGACGCCCCGAAAGCCAAAAACACCTGAGGTTCGCGATAGACGTAAATCGAATCTTCCGGGTGAACCCACACATTGTTGGCGGGCTCATACACAAGCGCGCCGAACGGCACGGTCGCACGCTTGCCCTTGCGCTCAAGTGTGACCCAGGAACTCATAGCCTTGATCTTTTATGCCTCCAGCACGGCTAATAACGTCAAGAATTCTTTCACCCGCGGCATTCGCCACGAGCCGGCTCGGGTTATTGACCTCACCTAGCACGCTGATCAGGGAGGTATTCTGCGTAACCAGCGCAACGATGGCCTGCGGCTCGATCGCGCGGTTGCCGATCGCCTTGACGATCTCCGCCTGAATCTCAGCCGGCGTATGCCCCACGGCTTTTATCGCCCCAGCATAGGGCACCGAAATATTGCCATCGATGTCGACGTTCTGATTCGGAAGCGTCACAAAATTGCCGGGCCGCACTCCCGCCTCGGCCGGAATAAACAACCCGCCTGCTGCCGCTTCGAAGATCGTTACAGAAACAACGTCCCCGATACCGAACTTGATCCATTGCTGCCGCGACTTGTCCGGAAATGTAGCGGCAATCGCGCCCGGTCCGTATTCCTTGAGAATTTCGATCGCCGCTGGATTGAGTTTCACAATACCGTATTGCGGCCCGGATGCTGTTTTGCCATTCCTGACCACAAAGTCTTGCGGACCTGAACTCGGGACGATTGAACAGCCCGCTGAACCCAGCAAGATGGCCAGCAAAATTCCCGTCGTATAAACGCCCCGCCCCACACCAACACCCCAATCAACGCACTCAACGAGTGATCTGTATCCCCAATATTGTCCCAATAGTGTCAACCACCCCGGAACAACGAGCCAAAACCTCCTTGTTGCATCGCAGCAACAACCCTGACGAGCCCCGGAGGAAAGCCACTGTCAAAGGCTTTTAGATGGATTTAAATTGCTCAAAAAGCGTTCTTTCTACCCATAACTGCGACGCATGTGAGCGCCATAATCTTTAGATCGAGAAGCAGGCTCCAATTATTAATATACCAGAGGTCGCAATCAATTCTCCCCTTCATCTGCTCGATGCGCGTCGTCTCACCCCGATAACCCTTGACCTGGGCCCAACCTGTTATTCCCGGCTTGACGTGGTGCCGGAAGGCATATTCCGACAGCAAATCGCCGTAGTGATTGTCGTGGGCCAGCGCATGCGGCCTCGGTCCTACCAAGGACATGTCTCCAAGAAGGACGTTTAGAAGCTGAGGCAATTCATCGATGCTGGAGCGACGAAGGATTCTGCCCACCCCCGTGACCCGCGGATCCGACCGTTTTGCCTGCGACACCGCAGGGCCGTCTTCCATGACGCTCATGGTCCGGAATTTGAATATCACAAATTGGTTGGCGTTAAATCCGTTGCGTCTTTGACGAAAAAGAACGGGCCCCGCAGAGGCCATTTTGATCGCGAGTGCACTTATCAACATCAGCGGAGAAAAAATAATCAAGGCCAGCGAAGCGCCCGCGATGTCCACGGCACGTTTGGAAACTTGCTCCACCGGCGATAGGGGACCGCGCTGAATTTCAACGGAAAAGGACTTTCGGAGATGGAATGAAGGATTTTTCGCGAAAGAACGAATTCTTCGGTCGGGCAATAACTCCACCGGAAGCGGGGAAGATCTAAGCCGATCCCGAATTAGCTCCAGCTTGCGCGTATCATTCCACGAAAGCGCCAATACAATTTCATCAACGCTTCTTCTCCGCGCAACCTCAATTGCGCGGTCTAACGATGAAGATTCGCTTTCGGTCAGCGCAAGATTGCTGTTTTTCTCGCTGGGAAACGCAATACGGCTGATCTCTGTTAACCCGAACTTCTCCAGCAATTCATCAACATCGAACGCAGCAAGTTCTTCACGCGTGCCGAGCAGCATGGCACGGCGCCCTTGCACATACCCCGCCGCCACAGCGCATGCGACCAGACGTTTGGATAATCTGCGGCACACTAACAGGGACAGAAGTGCCAGTGATGCGGAACATACGATAGAACCGCGGGAAAACACCGGACCTATCTTCATCAAGAAGGCGAGCAGCGCCAATAACAGAATGACTAACGACCAATACACGAATACGCGGCCAAAATCCCACCGCCTAGAGAAGACCGACCGAAGATCGTAGAATTCTGTGACCCCACCAATCAAAACATACAGCAGCGCGGAGGCTACACCCACCCCGAGCAACGGCTCGGAATTCCCTAGACTTCCATTTGCGAAGGCTTGATAGGCCGCTCCACCTATAACGCTTGCGAGAATGATCAGGATGGCGTCAACAGATGCCAAAGAATGCCGTAGGGCGACGTACGGCAACTTGATCTTTGATTCCCGATGTGCGGAGGAAACATGCGCGGGGGAAACTTCGGTCTTACCAAACGCCTTGCCAGGACTCCCATCCAGCACGCGTGACCCTATTCCGCCAGAATCTGATATTAACTCGCTCTCGATCAATTCGATCTGCGAGCTAGTAGGCGCCGAACTCTGAGGGATCAAGCTGGCCTCCAATATTCTACCCGAAACGCTAGGTTAACCAGTCACATCCGAATACGCCGATTTAATGATGCAACGCCATATTCAGTTTTTAATCATTAAGCTGCAACCCGACAGACTTTAGCGTTATTAAACGAATTATAAAAGAAGCCTTTAACAACGGTTTAATTCTGGGTATCAATCGGATGCTGCAAATAATCCTGGTTTTGATGCTTTCGGTTTTTCAAATCCATCATGTCCTCGCGCAAGCGGCTCCCGCAGGCATGCAGGATTGTTCAGCAATCTCAAATTCGCGAGATAGACAGCGCTGCGAAGAAACGTTCTCGCAGTCTGTGAAAGCCTCGAGCCGAACTGCGGAACTCGACGGCGGATGGCGTTTGGTCAGGACGCCGAACCCCCAAGGCGGCGCGGAAGCTATATCAATTATGCACGTCAGCGACACCGCAAGATCGGACTTCGCTCTGGCGGGCCTAACCTTACGTTGTGGCGGTTCGGATCTCGAACCCCTGCTAATAGTGTTGGAGCCTTTACCTGGAGGTTCGCATCCTCCGGTAACCGTGAAGGCCGGTTCCAGCGAAGCTCAATTCGAAGCATCGACAATCCAGGGAGGACAAGCTCTTCTTCTACCTCGGGTAGCTTCCAATTTAGCAACCGGTCAATGGCAGAGCGCAAGCGAGCTTTCCGTGGAAATCGCGATAAAGCCCGTGCCAATACGTGGGGTTGTACCCATCCTCGGATTCTCCAAGGCTTTGCAAACCCTGACCCAAGCCTGCGCGCTTCGATAGGGTTGGCACTTACGAAGGCGTTGACCTTATTCGTGATTTTCAGCGGCGAGATGGAAGGTTAGCCCCTGCAGACGAAGATGATCCCAGTAGCTATCCCTGGATTTCTGATCGGTGCCCTGCCGGCATTCGGGTTTCCGGGTCTGGATTCTGCTTCCCGTCGCGTTGCTGGCGTTCTTCGCCAAAACGATTTCGAACTTATTGCCGGCACAGGTTTTTTGCCAGCCATCGGCGTTGGCCTTGTGATCGGCCTGGTCCGCAACTCGGTTACGCTTTCGGCCTGTTCGCGCGCAGCGCGCTTGTCGAGTTACGATTGCCTCGCAGAGCCCCGACCGGCGTGCTCGGGAAATAGCGCACCATCGAAGGCATTTAATCCGCGCGCCAAGCCGCACCTCTGATTTTTTGGCTAGCCTCGGAGCGTTTGGCGTGGCGCTTTCTCTGTGCGATAATTGGCTAATACAAGCCCTCCCGATACCGTATTTTTGATGGTCTCGCCGCACAAAGTTTCTCACCTTGCCAATTGCTTTCCGCCTTCTGACGATCATTCTCGCTGCAACGCCGGTTCTGGCTTTTAGCGATAGCGCATCCGGACAGGATGCATTCGCCATCGTGACGGCGTCCATGCTGGTCCTGGCCGCGATGGCGCCGCCGAGCGACATCACCGCGACGATTTAGGTATTGAGGGGGCTTTCCCTTGCAATCCTGTTTCCAATTCTTTTCATGGTTTTTCAGCTCGCGCCGACCCCTTTTGCTTCGTTGGCAAACCCCATTTGGCCAACTGCAGCGGCGGCATTGAACGAGCGGTCACTATGGGGACACGTCAGCCTCGATCCGGGAAACACGCTGCGAAGTTTGATGCTCTACCTCGCCGTTTTGTCGCTGGCGATTGCTACAGTCATCATTACGAGAGACCGGCAAAGGGCTCAAATTACCCTCTTTATTTTGTGCGCAATGACTGGATTGATGTCGGCCGAAGCTTTACTTGGCCAGCTTGGTTGGTTCGCCGGCATTTTCCCGGTCGGAGGAACTGCCGCTGCGACATTTGTCGCCGCGAGCACGATTGGAACGCTCGTCAATGCTGCGGCCGTCGTGATGGCGATCGAGCGACATTTAAGCCGAGGCGAACCAGAGATATCGTACTCCAGCCCCCTGCTCTCGCAGCTTTTCCTGGGTTTAGTGGGTGTCACGATATGTCTTGGCGCTACCATAGGCTTAGCATCAGCCAATGTCACCATTGCGATGGCGTCTGGACTCGCCATTATTCTCTTGGTCGTCGTCGCTCGCCGATTTGCGCTTTATACTTGGTCGATCAGAGTTTTGTTCGTGACCCTCGCCGCGGTTGCGATTGGGATCGTCGCCCAGCGTTTTCAGGATAACGTTTCAGATGGCATTTTGGGATTTGCCACTTCAGCCAGTCCTGAGGCTGTCGCGCTCGCACGCCGGGCGCTCTCTGATACGAGTTGGCTTGGAAGCGGAGTTGGTACGTTTGGTTCATTGATAAGGGTGTACCAGGACTTCGGATCCGCACCGCTAGTGGATCCCCCATCTACGGTGGTCGGTGTAGCGGTCGAATGGGGTCGACCGGCGCTCCTCGTCCTCGCAATATTTGCGATGCAGCTTTTCGCCTTCACGTTCCGCGGTGCCTTAAGGCGCGGCCGAGATTTGTTTTTCCCGTCAACCGCCGCGGCTTGCGTCGCGGTCGTCTCGTTCCAGTCATTTTGTGACGCCAGTCTGATGCATCAGGCGGTTCAGATCATCGTCGCAGTCATTGTCGGACTGGGGGTGGCTCAAAGCGTCGGACGGACCAGCGGCCTCCAAAGTTAGACGCGGCTCAAATCTCGCACCCCCCGAGATCGTCGCCCACAGTCTGGAATTGTTTGGCTTCTGAATACGAACCCAGCGATAGGGCACGCGCGACCAGGGCTTGATCTGGGAGTTAGGCTTATCGAGAACCAGATTGCCGCTTTCGCCGGCAACACCCAATTCGTTGCGGGATGATGCCCTCGTTAATAGGCCTTGTTAACCTCATTGAGATCATCCCAGCATTCGGCTGTGACCTGGACCGGACCGCCACGAAACATGATTCTCGTCCGATATTTGTCCTCGCAACACAGGCAGAATTGGGAGTAGGCCATCGGCGCGAGCGTCGTGGTTTCAAATTTGATGTGCTGGAATGCAGACTGGAGGCCCATCGGCATCCCCAGCAATCCCGCGTCAGCGTACTGCAGCCCGGCAAACATTATCGCGGCGGCCGCGGCGGCCAGAGTTGAAATCTTGCGCATGCTCGTCTCCCCATGTCTATTGGAGAAAAGCTAGTTGCAACGCGTTGAAATTCCGCGCTCATTAGCAGGTAAAATAGAATAAAATGCCGCAGTGTTTCTGACGAAATCATTTACTATATTCGTTACGAGAGTGCGGTGCGGTTTTGGGATTCGTATGGAGCAGCGAAAAAAGGCGCTTAAAGTTGGACAAATGTTGGGATTTTCCCGGTCACAAGGCGGAATTCGAAAACCTGGTCTGCCGGACGGATTCCGTGTCTACGCAATCAGTGACATTCACGGCTGTGCCGACTTACTTCAGAAAATGTTCACCGTGATCGACAAAGACCTCGCAACCATCGGGTCAAGGCGGGCGATCCATGTTTTTCTCGGCGACTACATTGATCGCGGACCGGAATCCCGCCAAACCATCGACCTGTTGATCGACCGAGGCCGAAAGCACGAGTTGGTTTTCCTGAAAGGAAACCATGAAGCGTTTCTGTTCGACGTATTAAAGAACCCCTCGCAGCTCCAGCACTGGAAGAAATTTGGCGGTCTTCAGACCCTGACCTCATATGGACTGCGACCGTCGCTTAATCCTGACACAGAAGAGCAGTCTGCGCTAATAGAACAACTTGCGCAGGCGATCCCTCCTTATCAGCGACGATTTTTTAATAATCTTAAACTGCGCTTCGTATGCGGCGACTTTTTCTTCGTCCACGCCGGAGTTAAACCGGGAGTGCCGTTAGCCCACCAGCAGGAGGAGGATCTGCTTTGGATACGCGAGGAATTTCTTACGAGCGAAGAGCATTTTGCAAAATATATCGTTCACGGGCATACTCCCGTCCCCGAACCGGATATCCGCTTCAACCGGATCAATATTGACACTGGTGCCTTCGCGACGGGCAATCTCACGCTATTGACTATTCAGGGAGACTGCTTGCTCGCGCTATAGGGAAGCGAATTCTCGCGGCGATTTGCAATAACTACTCGGGATTCCGATGAATTCCTTAAACATTTTTCGCATCGCTCTGGTGGCTATTTCGCTAACCATCGGAGTTTATTCGCTGGCGTCGATTTTGGCAGAACTATCCTTCGCGCGACCAAGCTTTCCATCAGATCCCACCAAAGTCATTTCGCCTACCGGCGAGGAAGTGCCGAATTGGGCGAATACAATCTCGCCTTTTCGATCGGACCTGGAAGGCAGTTACGCATTGACCGTCGCCCTCCACGCGCTGCAGTCCCGCAGAGAGAAGTCGGCAACGGGGATTGCGGAAGAAAATGCTCGCGCCGAAGCCACGGTAAAGCGGGCACTCTCAATCGTTCCTTATGATTTCGAATTATGGCTGGCGTTGGCGCTGCTTCAGGCTCAGCGCGACCCGCACAACCCGGAGACGGTGGAAGCATTGAAGATGTCCTACTTCGTTGCACCGAACAATCCGCAACTGATGCCGGTCCGACTGGACACGGCAACCTTGTCTGACGCTCTCTCTGACCCTGACCTGAAGGATCTCGTGCTCGGAGACCTTCGACTGATGCTGTTGCGAAAACCGGATTTGAGGACTGCAGTCATCTCTGCCTATCGGCGGTCATCAAGCCTCGGAAAGAAATTTTTGGAAGAATCCATTCAATCGATCGACCCGGCGTTTGTCCCGACGCTCCGCGGCCAGAAGCCAACCTGATTCGATCGGGGGCGCGGACGACTTGGCTCGGGTGCTCAAACTTGGCTCAGTTGCTCAAAGGAATGCAAATAGCCCAAAAAATAACTGACGTCCGCCCAGAGCATTTAAATATCCACCGATCGGTGATTAAAAATGACCGTCTCGGGCTACCGAACGCCCCATCGGCATATTGCCCGGCTCAGTTCGAACGTTTAGGATAGCGCGACATCTTGGGGGATTACAGCCATGTCGCGCTTTTTGCTGGGTCTTGTCGTCATAGGCTTGATTGGCGTCACGCAGGCTATACCTGCCGTCGCTGCCGACTACCCAGTTTCTCCGAGAGAGCGATATGCAACGACCGACCGGGGCCCCAATCCTTACTGCGGTCCGCGCTGCGGCTGCCCGACTGCAACCTTCGTCCGGCATAGAGAACTGCGACAATACTATGCGTCCAGCTTCGATCCCCGCGAAAGGGACGAACCTCGGTACACCTATGGCGCCGTGAGAACTTACGCACGATTTCGAGAATCAAGTTGAGCCCCAGAGGTATTGGGCAAAGTAACAGCATTTAAAATTTCTTGACGCGCTGGGCGAAGAGCGGCGTCTGGAAGCAGATGTTCGAAATGCTGGCCGCCGATGCGGACAATGAATACGCCATGATCGAAAGCACTATCGCACGCGCACATCAGCACAGTGGCGGCTCCCAAAAAAAGACGGCGAAGACCAAGCGATCGGGCGCAGCAAAGGCGGATTGAGCACCAAAATCCATGCCTTGGTCGATGCGCTTGGCAATCCCCTGGCGTTCCTGCTGACCGCAGGGCAAGCCCACGATTTGGAAGGCGTCGACGCCCTGCTGCCTCAGATGCAGACCGATACCTTGTTGGCGGACAAGGCCTTTGATGCCGACCTGCGTGTCATCGAGCCGCTGCTTGCGGCAGGAAAAACGCCCGTGATCCCGCCCAAGAGCAATCGGAAGCTCCAACGCACCTACGAAAGGAATTGTACAAAGCGCGCCACCTCATGGAAAACCTCTATTGCAAGCTCAAACAGTACCGAGCTATAGCCACCCGATACGATAAGACCGCCAGAAACTTTCTCGCCGCAATCCACCTCGCAGCTGCTATCGTGGCTCAATTCAGGACAGGCTCTAGACGACGAATATTGATGGTCGCAAAATTTCAGCGCCCGACAAGCGTCACGTTAGCCGAGCCGTGCGCAGCTAATCGCTTGACGCCGGCGGCTTGAGGTCCGCGAACCTGCTCAATAGTGCGGTTTTCAGAAATTTAAAGTGTGTGATGGAGGTGGCGAGTTCCTTAAGCCTGCGCTGACCGTTGGAAATCTCGGTGCTGAACAAGTTCTGATGGTAGCTGTCGAGCGGCTCCCGCTCCAGATATTCGTCTGTTCCGTTTCCAAGGGTTACCGCAGCGCGCGCCAGGACGTCCTCGACCCGCCGGTTGAGCCCGGATTGCTCCTGCTCCGCCGCATGCAACGCATCTTCGATGACTTCCAGAATGGCGCTGACGCGAGCCCGGTCGGTTTCAGCGTCCCGATCGGCTGAACGCGCCCGAAAGTCCTCAGCACCGAGGCGGGCTCTGAGGTAGTTCTGCGCGCGTGCCCGCAAAAAAAACTGAAACATGAGGTATGTCCGGTTCAGGGCCACCGCCGTCGGCGCAATATATGCTTCAAATCACTCTATCTTGGTTAATAAATCCTGAACCCCCGCGACGGTCCGCGTAGGTTTCGGCAAGCCATTGCTTCCAGGCCCCGTCGTGCTTGCTGTAGAGTTCCAGCCAGCGCTTCTGCCGCGTGGTCGCGGAAATTCCATTCGCATTCCAGGCAATGTGATCGCCGCTCTGATCCAGCGCCGGCAAGCTATCGAGGGTTTCGAATTCAGACGTTTCCTCGATGGTCAGGCCAATCAGGACGCGCCGTCCGTTCTCGTCGACGAAATACCGCCGCGGTGAGTGATCCCCAAAATCAGTCATTCAGAAACCAGCCCCAGCGACTGCGCCAAAAAACTTTTGATGAATTCCGGCTGCAGCCTGTCCCTGGAATCATTCGCTCTCGACCGCGCATGCCTACCGACAAAGAGCTCGCCCTTAGACCATACAAACCGACGTGCTATGGCTGCAAAATCTCAGCCACTTTGGTACCGCTCAGCCAACGTCCGCCGCTACACCTTGGGTTCGATGCACGGCGGTTAAATCTCAAAACGCGCGACGGGCATGCCCGAACGTAGTCGCGCGCGATCCCGCAGCATACGGCGAATACATCAAGTGGCGCGCGCGGCGCTTGTGTGAGCGCCTGGCGCGCGTTGCGTATCCAAGACCGAATCCGGCGGCAAAGATCAGCAGGAGAATTAGAATAGGAAGCATAGTTATGTCCCATGGTTGCCCGAGATAATTTCATTCCCTAGTTGTGACCACATCATGATTTCCGGCGCCGAAACTTGTGTCATCTACCAAAAAAAATGTGCAGCCCCGCGCTACCCAATTAATCACCGCGAGCTTTATTAATCACTGCGAGCTTTCGCTCACGTAATCTTTACGAGAAGCACCAAAGCACGATTTTTAAAACGATCGTACTGAGCCAGTAAATCCATCCAGCCATCGCCAGCAAAGCCGTTGCAAAAAACGCAAAGAAGAAAGCCTTCTCCCTGACCTTGGCCAGTAGCGAAACTTTTTCCGGCGGGAAGAGCATGATGGATGTGAGATTTCGAAGAGAGCGAATTTACCTCACAAATATCTGCCGTGCAAATACGGGAATCTCGTGGCGCATTTGCAAAAACGTTTTTGTCACATCGACGCGAGCAAACTTTGCGGATCCGCAGATATATTTGATGCACGATATTCGTACTGGATTTTAAATGCACGATTATGTCTCGGCTGGAAAATCCACTCGTCCATAAATTCGTATTTTAAATTTCGAAAACGCTCGACCCAGCCCGATTAAATTTCTCATTATGTATTCTGCAGAAAAATTCTGCTTCCGGAGAGCTTCTTCAAATAATTTTTACAATTAATTTTTACGATATCGCCTCCACGCTACCAGCAACCGACCGCTGGCAAGCAAGATCTCTCGACGGACAGATCGCACCAGCGACTTCCACCCTGCGACGAAACACGCCGTGACTGTTCTAATTGCGATCTTGGAATCAAAGCCTAATTGGCCGGGATGAGCCCATCTCGTGCGACCTCTCACACAGACCGCGCAGGGCACGCGCAGACATCCGCAGAACTTTCAGGTCAGAGCGAAAAAATGATGGCTCGGCCGGCGGCTGTCGCGATCAGGCCGACCGACGCTTGGGGCGATTTATCAGAAAATCGTTTATCTTTTTGCCAGCCTTGAGCTGGGTTACCAGCCAACGGGGCTGTTTACCCCGGCCCGCCCACGTTTCCGCAGGATCGGCCGGGTTTTGAAACTTCGGAAGCACCGGAGGATATTTCCGGCGGGGCCGTCGGGCACCGCTTTGCAAAACCGTCCGTTTTGGCGTCGCCTTGCCCGGAACCGAGATTTTATCAGAAATTGAGCTGCGGTTTAGCCTCGCAAGACGCTTCTCTAGTTCGCGTTTTTCCGCCGTAATTCTTTCCGACAATACTGCCCCAACTTCTTCATGAAGCCTCCACAATTCATCGATAGACAACGACGAGAGATTGAACTTGCCCAGCTTCACTTCCTCTTCTCCTCCCTAATATACGTTGCCGGTTCGTTTTCGAACGCGGCACCGTATGGCATTATTATAGGCTGATGGGGTTTTCAATACTACAAATTAATGAGTGACGGTCACGCTTCAGGCATCCGCGGGGTAACGGGCGCCGGTTGCACAACGTTCAATCGTCGACGGCTGCACTTACGCCCAATAAGCCTAGCCCCAAAAGACGCCCCGAATCATCTAAGATAAGGGGCGCCTAGTTCATTTAGAGCTGAGCGAAAGGCGATCAGTCATTCTTCCGTCGGCAATCTGAATATATCACCGGCTGGCGCGCCGCTGACGGACGTCCCCATTGACCCATCGCGTCAGATTACGCGACCGCGTTCGAGGGTTGATGTCTCTGCTTACCAGCAGCCGACGGATCAGGTTGTATTCCGCCAGCTGCATCGCGAGTTGAGAGCGTTCCTCTTCAATTCTCCCAATCGAAAATTCACACCCGTGGATTTCGCGCTCGATCCCCAGGCGCTCTGCATATCCGTTTCCGTTTGCCAAATGTGATCTCATTTTTTATTTTCCCCGTCACTCGAACGACATACTGGCGCAACTTTACGACAAGCCCGATATGCCCCCACACACCGCTGAAGCGGCGCGACAGCCTCCATTTCCGTCTCAAATTGAAGTCATTTTATGTTCAGCAGCGCATAAATAAATTATGCTGCTGGTTCCCTCTGCACCTCGCAGCATAATTCCTGTCCATCTCGCAGCATAATGCGTGCCAGTATTGCTTCTATGCCCTTGCGTCTCTCTCGGATCAGGTGCGGAAGAATACGAACCAGACCACACCGAGGATCAAAACCGCGAGGCCGGTGGAGACGAGGAGGAGAGCGAGCACCGACGGCCCACGCTCGGCCTGCCGCGCTTCGGTTGGCGTTTCAACGATGTGGTGCTGTTGTTGTGTTGCCATGATGCCCTCGGTTCCCTGATGTTGCGCCAAGGCCGGCGCTGCGTTCGGCGCTGCGTACCAGGAGCAACGCGCGATTTCAGATGATGTTCCGGACTTTTGAGGGCTGCTTTGCTATGTCCGGTCGGGTCAGTCGGGAGAACGATGCCGGTGTCCTCCAAGCCATGGCGGTTAACGCCGTTCGGAAATTCCTCAACCAAAGTCATTTAAAAGCCGGTTCCCCGGTGGTATCGTTAGCGGATATTTGTTGCGTTTTCGGAGTATCTCATGGCTCCCCGTGCCAACTGGAAGGGCTTTTTGCGCCTTTCGCTAGTGACCTGTCCGGTCGCCCTTTATCCGGCGACATCGGATACTGAAAAAGTCAGCTTCAACCAGATCAATCGCAAGACTGGCCATCGCATCAAATATGCCAAGGTCGATGCCGATACCGGCGAGGAAGTCGCCGCCGAAGACATCATGAAGGGCTACAAGGTCGACACCGATACCTACGTCGAGGTCTCGAAAACGAGCTCGATGACATCGCGCTGAAATCGACGCACACCATCGAGATCGATGAGTTCGTGCCCAAGGCCGATATCGACAGCCGCTATTTGATTCGTCCGTACTACCTCGTGCCCGATGGCAAGGTCGGCCATGATGCTTTCGCTGTTATCCGCGAGACCATACGAAGCATGAACAAGGTCGCGATCGGCCGTGTGGTGTTGACCAACCGCGAGCACATCATCGCACTGGAGCCGCTCGACAACGGCCTGATGGGGACGCTGTTGCGCTATCCTTACGAAGTGCGCGGCGAGAAGGAATATTTCGAGGATATCCAGGATGTGAAGATCACCAAGGACATGCTGGATCTCGCCAAGCATATCGTCGAGAAGAAATCCGGATCGTTCGAACCCGACAGGTTCGAGGATCATTATGAATCCGCGCTGATCGATCTCATCAACAAGAAACGCAGCGGCATCAGCACCACCGCGAAAGCAGCGCCCAAATCAAGCGGCAACGTCATCAATCTCATGGATGCGCTCAAGCGCAGCCTCGCCAGCGAGCGACAGTCCGCTCCCTCGGCCGCTCCCGTCCCAAAAGCCAAGGGCAAAAAGCCGCGCAAAGCCGCCGCTGGCCAGCGCGAGATGCTGTTGCCGATCAGCGGCAAGCGCGCTGCCAAGGAAGAGCCAAAAGGGCAGGCGCCGAAAAAGGCCGAAAAGCCGTTACGCACCCCCGTCCGATCGAAAAAGGCGGGATAATGCTCAAACGCGTGCGGCGGCGCGCGATTGCTCCGGATCAAGGCCACGACGCGTCACACCTCGTGCCGCGCCTCGCCTGAGATGCCGTGGTCGATGCCGTTCGATGACCCGATATCGCTGCGCGACGGCCGCAGGTTGGCGACGCTGCAGCACGCCGCCGATTACATCATGGAACTCCCTGACGACGTTCAGAAGCAGGAGCGCTGGCAAATAGCAGTCGAGAATTTGATCAACGCCGCGGAGGTCGGCGGCGGCTGGCTGATTTTTTCACGAATCGCGATGATGCGGGCGCTGAACGGGAAACAGGAATAGGAGAGGTCTGCTTACCGGCGACCGATCGGCTATTTCGCCAGGGGCTATTTCAGCGACGTATTCACCGTGGTGAACTTGCTGCTGAGGTTAGTGCCGATACTATTGACGGCGGCGAGGATCACGATGCTGAGGCCGGTTGCGATCAGGCAATATTCGATCGCGGTCGCGCCGAACTCATCGCTCAGGAAATCTGAAAACAATTGTCGCATTCAAAACTCCGGTGACGGTCCAGGCTTTTGCCGCGTGGAAGCTAGGTATCATTGGTTGCAATCGTGTTGACGAACACGCTAAATGATAGGTTAAGCCAATTGATTGCAATTCAGATAGCTAGGGTCACAACGATATTGGTCGGGATCGCGGCGGCTGACCCGCGAACTCACGGCTTGAAGAAAGCGGGATCGTTGAGCGCCTTGATCATGGTATCCACCATATCGGCGGCGCCGTGATCTTCCCGCTCCTCCAGCAACTCCCACATCTTGCGCAAGTTGGCGCGCATCGGCGCCTTCAGTGAGGGATCTCGCTCGATCAGGGTCCGCGCGATACAAAAAGCGATCCCTTCGACGCCCATCCGGGTCTGCTCAATGGTGGATTTGCTCATGGCCGGCTCCTTGTCGGAATTGGTATGCTTGCTGGCGCCGCTGTTAGATCAAATCGCGGCGCAGGCATAGCCGACGTCACCGACTAAGATGACATTGACCAAACCAAGATGACGTGGCCGGCTGCACTGAGGCTGGGCGCCCTCCTCCGCCATCTCCACCGGAGTGGCCGGGCCGGCCAGCGGCTTCTCTTCCATCAGGACCATGAACAGCGAGGCCGCGGCGAGCATTGCCGCGGCAGCGCCGAATATATAGCGGAACGCCGCGACCATATCGGCAGCCGGGATCGAACTCACCGGGCCGCGATGCTCACCGCTCAGCGAAATATCCGCACCAAGCGCCATCAACAGGATGCCGGTGAACAGGGCCACCGTAAACGACGCCATCAGTGCGCGGAAGAAGTTGGTCGCCCCGGTAATGGTGCCGACCTGTGATCGCGCCACCGAATTTTGCGCCGAAACCGTGCTGACCGGAAACGCGGTACCAAGGCCCAACGCAAATACCGACAACAGCACCAGCAAGACCCATAGCGGCATCGACGTCAGCGCAAGTGCGCCTCCCGCCATCGCTGCGCACAACGTTCCGATGATGGCGACCCGCTTGTAGTGTTTTGCGCGGGCCATGGCCCGGCCGGCAATCGCGGCACCGCCGGTCGAAACGGCCGCCAGCGGGATCAGCGCGAGCCCCGCCTCGCTGGCACTGAGATGATAGACCACCTCGTAGTAGAGCGGCAGATGCACGGTCAGACCCAGCATCGCGCCCATCGCCAAGCCGCCGCAAGCCATCGCGTAGGGCACCACCGTTCCACCCATCAGCGGCAGCGGCAAGAAAGGCTCTTCAGCATTTAGGGCGTGCCACACGAACGCCAGCCCGAGTGCGACCGACGCACCGATCATCGCCATGATGACAGGTGACAGCCACAAATAACGGTTACCGCCCCAGGTCAGCACCAGCATGAACACCACAGCAGAAGCCATCAAAAGTACGCCGCCGAGCCAGTCGACCTTGCGCCTTCTGTGAAACACCGGGATCTTGCCCATCTTCGGCAGCAGCATGGCCAGCGACGTCAGCCCAAGCGGCACGTTGATCCAAAAGATCATCGACCAGTGCAGATGTTCGGCGAAGACGCCGCCGAGGATGGGCCCGCCGATACCGGCCGCCATCCATACGCCGCTGAAATAGGCCTGATACTGGCCGCGCTCGCGCGGCGACACGACGTCGGCAATCACGGTCTGCACGATCGGCAGGATCCCGCCGCCGCCGAGCCCCTGTAGCCCCCGCGCCAGGATCAGCATCGGCATGCTCGGCGCCACGGCGCACAAGATCGAGCCCACGATGAACAGGCTCATCGCCGTGATGATCATGGCGCGGCGGCCGTAGATGTCGCTTAGCGTGCCGAACACTGGCGCTACCGCGGTCGACGCCAGCAGATAGGCCGTGATCACCCATGACAGGCTCGAAACGTCCTGGAATTGCCGCGCGATGGTTGGCAGCGCGGTGGCGACGATGGTCTGGTCGAGTGCGGCCAGGAACATCGTGAGCATCAGGCTGATCAGGATGGTATGGACTTCGCCCGGCGTCAGCGGCGCGGGCGGCACGATCGGCGGCGCATCGCTGATAGCGATGAGTTCAGGGGACAGCTGGGCCAATTCGCCGGATTTCGGGCAAAGTCTGTTGGTCAGCCGGTCGACGGCTCTGCGGTTCGAACTTGTTCATGCGGGTTTGTGTGTACTGGGGGGATGCGCGACCAAAGGCCACGGGAATCATTGTCTCAGCTGCAATTTAAGCGGCAAATCGGGGTTGTGGCAGCGGTTTGTGCGCATGGGTGCGTCCCACGGGCGCACCAACGCATCCACGTGATCGGGCAATCCAGCCAACCTTCAGGATCGGGGGCGCTTTTTCAGTCGCGCCCGCTTCGGCAATTGTGCCGGCCATTGCACGATGTGATCCTCGAGGTCGGCGTCCGCAATCTCGTTTTCAGTTCCCTGCACTCGCCCGCGCACCGAAACGCCGGCTTCATGCACGGTGTTCGGATCGCCGGAAACCAGCGGATGCCACCAATAGAGATCACGGCCCTCGGCGACCAGCTTGTAGGCGCAACTTGGCGGCAGCCAGTTCAGGGTGCGGACATTCTCGGGCGTGAGCCTGACACAGTCGGGAACCTGATCGGACCGGCTCGCGTAATCCTTGCAGGCGCACAGCCCGGCATCCAGCAATTTGCAAGAAACATGGGTGAAATAAATCTTGCCGGTATCTTCGTCCTCAAGTTTCTCAAGGCAACACCGCGCACAGCCGTCGCACAGGCTTTCCCATTCGGCGCTGGACATCTGCTCCAACGTCTTGGTTTTCCAGAAGAATCCCTCCTGGCCTGAGGGTGGTTTGGGCGGGACGGTCATGGGTCCTGACGTTTCCGGACGGTCGATGGCGCAAACGCCGTTCTAGGGGCTGCAACGGCACAGGTGCAAGTGGCATGGTTCGAGGGCGCCACAAAGGCCGGGACAGCGTTAGCCCTGCCGATTGAAATAGCAGCAGGTCCATTGGTTTATGGCCCCCGCTCGGATAGATAGGGATCGAGTTCCCCGGCGGCGCAAAAGCGCCTTGGGTTTGCCGTAACATTCCCGCAAGACGTCTCAACGGTGCCCCACCGGGCGCTTGAGCGCTGCAAACTGACCAAGGGTCCCGGTGCGCAAGATCGTACCAACGGAATGGAAGACGAAGATCCGGCACTGGATGCTGGATCTCGATGCGCGCATCGATTCAACGCTATTTTCTTCCGGCAAGGGCGCACGCGAACTCTATGAACGGTTCTCGACGTTCATGGACCACTTCTATGTCGGCCGCTGGAAACGCTGGGTCTTCATCGAGCCATTATCAGAAGCCGCCACCCTCGGGCTCGGCGGGCTGATATTGATGCTGGCGCTGGCGGTGCCGGCATTTCGCGAAACCGCCGACGAAGACTGGCTGAAGAAATCCGATCTCGCGGTGACCTTCCTCGATCGCTACGGCAATCCGATCGGCAGCCGGGGCATCAAGCACAATGATTCGATTCCGCTCGAGGATTTTCCGGACAATCTGATCAAGGCGACGCTGGCGACCGAAGACCGCCGCTTCTACGACCATTTCGGCATCGACATCGCCGGCACGCTACGCGCGTTGTTGACCAACGCACAGGCCGGCGGCGTGCGACAAGGCGGTTCATCGATCACCCAGCAGCTCGCCAAGAACCTGTTCCTGAGCAACGAACGCACCATCGAGCGCAAGGTGAACGAGGCGTTTCTCGCGATCTGGCTGGAGACCCGGCTCACCAAGAACGAAATCCTGAAACTCTATCTCGATCGCGCCTACATGGGCGGCGGCACCTTCGGTGTCGACGGCGCAGCGCATTTCTATTTCAACAAGTCGGCGCGCGACGTCAATCTGGCGGAAGCCGCAATGCTGGCGGGGCTGTTCAAGGCTCCCACCAAATATGCGCCGCACATCAACCTGCCGGCGGCGCGCGCCCGCGCCAACGTGGTGCTGGATAATCTGGTCGATGCCGGCTTCATGACCGAGGGCCAGGTGTTCGGCGCCCGGCGCAACCCCGCCACCGCGGTCGATCGCCGCGACGAGAATTCGCCGAACTATTTTCTCGACTATGCCTTCGACGAGATGCGCAAGCTGGTCGACACTTTTCCGAAATCCTACAATGAACGTGTCTTCGTGGTGCGTACTTCGATCGACATGAACCTGCAGCACGCCGCCGAAGACGCCATCGAAAACCAGCTGCGCCAGTTCGGACGCGATTATCACGCGACCCAGGCCGCTACCGTGGTCTCCGATCTCGACGGCGGTATCCGCGCGATGGTCGGCGGACGCGACTATGGCGCGAGCCAGTTCAACCGCGCCGTCGACGCCTATCGCCAGCCCGGTTCCTCCTTCAAGCCTTATGTCTACACCACCGCCCTGCTCAACGGCTTCAAGCCGAGTTCGATCGTGGTCGACGGCCCGGTCTGCATTGGCAATTGGTGTCCGCAGAACTACGGCCACTCTTATTCCGGCCCGGTGACGCTGACCCAGGCGATCACCCATTCGATCAACGTCGTGCCGGTCAAATTGTCGATCGCGCTCGGCCAAAAGGAAGACCCAAAGTCGCGGAACCCGGCCAAGCTCGGCCGCGCGAAGATCGTCGAGGTCGCGCGCCGCTTCGGCCTCACGGCGCCGCTGCCGGACACGCCGTCGCTGCCGATCGGCGCCGACGAGGTCACCGTGCTCGAACATGCCGTGGCCTACGTGACATTCCCCAACAAGGGTCGCGCCGTTACGCCGCATTCGGTGCTGGAAGTTCGCACCGGTGCCGGCGATCTGGTCTGGCGCTTCGACCGCGACGGTCCGAAGCCACGGCAGGCAATCCCGGCTTCGGTTGCCGCCGACATGGCGGGCATGATGAGCCACGTCGTCAGCGAAGGCACAGCCCGGCGCGCAGCACTCGATGGCATCCCGACCGCGGGCAAGACCGGCACCACCAACGCCTATCGCGACGCGTGGTTTGTCGGATATACCGGCAACTTCACCTGCGCAGTCTGGTACGGCAATGATGATTATTCGGCGACCAACCGCATGACCGGCGGCTCGCTGCCGGCGCAGACCTGGCACGACATCATGGTCGCGGCCCATCAGGGCGTCGAAATCAAGGAGCTTGCGGGTGTCGGTGCCGGCACGAAGCTGCCCGCTCCCGCGGCCTCCGCGACTGTCGCGGCCCACGGCGCGCCGAAATCGCCGGAGATCGGGCCGCCGCCGGTCCTCACCAAACGCGGTGCGGACATCCTGGTGCGCGTCGAGAAGATGCTCGACGACGCGGCCCAGACTGCTGGAAATACCCCGTCCGGCGATCCGGCAAAGCCGGCCAAGCCGGTATCGTCCAGCTCGTTACCCTTCCCTGATAGCTTCGCAGCCGCGGCGCCAGGCGACCCGACTACGTCAGCTCCGCGCAAGAACTGACCGTGCGACTGATATTCATCACGTTACTGGCGCTGATCCTCGCTACCGTCGTCGGCCTCGGCGCGACGTGGATGACGGCGACGCGCGGCACCGATTTTGGCACCCTCAAAATTGGCGCCTGGACCGCCCGGCCCAAAACCGGCACCGCCGACGCCGATCCCTATTCACGCGCTTCCATCGCGCGCAGCGGCGAACTGCCGATCGGCACCGGCGACGGCGTGGCATTCTCCGCGACGACGGACGATCGCAAGCGTCCGCTCGATGGCCGCTGTGACGTGGTTGTCAGCGGCGTCACGCCGGCGGCACGGTTCTGGACGTTGACGCTCTACGATACCAAAGGACGCCTCGTTGCCAATTCGCTGCAACGTTATGGTTTCACCAGCCAGGAGATCATCCGCAGCTCGGACGGCTCGTTCGTGGTGCGGGTGGCGTCGCGATCGCGCGCGGGAAATTGGCTGCCGACCGGGGGAATCGAGCGCTACGCACTGATGCTTCGGCTGTACGATACGCCGGTGGGCGTGGCGACGCGGACCCAGCGCGATGCGCCGATGCCGTCGATTACGACCGTAGGCTGCCCATGATCCGGCTGCTGTTCACGATCATTGCAGGCGTGCTGCTCGGCGGCGTCGTACATCTCGTCAGCGTTTTGGCATTGCCGCGGATTGCGACCCAGGACGCCTATTCGCGTCTCACGCCGCTGACAAAACTCAACACCGTCAGCCCGCTGCCGTTGGCGGATCCGAACGATGCCCCGATGCCGTTCATGGATCCTGCCTTCGCCACCGCGATCTGCCGCTATGACCTGTCGGGCGGCCCGATCAAGCTTACGGTCCCCGTCAGTCAGGCCTACACCTCGGTGTCGTTCTATACGCGCAATGAAGTCGCGTATTACGCCATCAACGACCGGTCCGCCGGACGCAAGGTCATCGAACTCGATCTCATGACCGAAGCCCAGCACTCTGAATTGCCGGAGGACGAGGATGTGACCGCGGCCGACCGGTTGATCATCGATTCTCCCACGGCGGCAGGATTGATCGTGCTGAAGGCCCTGGCGCCGGAACCAGGCCTGATGCCGCAGGCCCAAGCTTCCCTCGCCGCATCGAGCTGCAAGGTGCAGACCGAACCCGTGCCAGCCAAACGCTGATCGAAACGCGATCGGTCTTTTCGGAATTTTCTATAGCGTTTTTCAGCGAAGTGGGAACCGGTTGGCGCGAAGAAAACGCGTCAAAACAAAAGATTAGAGCCCGGTTCTGATGCAATCAGAACCGATAAGGCTCTAGCCGCGGGTGCTGACGACGTGCCCGATGACGGGCCGCACCGCGACCGGAGAATTGGCTGTCTCCGCGGCGAGTTCGCCGATCAATCGGTCGGCATCGGCCGCCATGTTGTCCGGCGCCTGGACCACCAGCCGTTCCAGCGCCCAGCGGTACGAAGAGATCCTGCGTTCCAGGCATTGCTGGACCCATTGCACGATCAGAGTATTCTCTTCCATGCGGGCGACCGCGTCGGCGCGCTCGCGCGGCGACAATTGCGAAACATAAGCCAGGCTGGCGTTGCGTTTCCTGTCGAGGTCAAGCACATTCGCGGCCGTGGCAAAGAACGGCTCGAACCGGGTAATGTCGTCACGCACATCATCGATCAGTTGCGCATATCGTGACGAATGCGAACGGTGCGGCTCGTCGATCAACTGGCGTCCATAGGTGGTGCGATCGAACACCGGCTTTTGCCGCCACGGCGCGGGCAGCACGGCGTAATCGCCGAACACGCTCTTCCAGGCAGGCCGCGAACGCGGCGGTTCGACCAGGGGGTATGCGAGATCGCGGAGCTGCCGCTCGCTGTCGGTGAGCTGGAATTGCGACGCATGCAGGCCGACGCTTGCCGTGGCCTCGCTGCCCATCCATCGATGCATGTCGTCGTTGACGAAATCCTGGCGGGTGCGGCCGAAATCGCCGCCACTGCACCCCCCCAGCGTCAGCCCCAGCAGCAATAGCGTCAGTACCGGTGCTGAAACCGGAACCCTCAGCCTGGTCCGGATCGGAAAACACGTCTCCGGCATATTGAAATGTCCGCTGTCAGCGTCTGCGACGACGGCGGCCTGGCGCCGTGCCCTCTTCCGGCCCACGGCCACCGCTGGTTTCGTTGGGCTCGCGTTCGATCCGGATAACGGGAAGGATCACGACGGTTCCCGTGCCCTCGCGCGGAGCGCCAGCCATGGTTGGGCCCAGCCGCCGCGATGCCGCATCCGCCGGAAATTCAATGATGGTGGCCATGCCAAGTTCTCTCTGGTTGCCGCACTGACTCGATTTGCCGGCGACAGGCCCGCATTAAGAACAGGACGTGGTTAACGGCATCTTAATTTCATGCCTCTCCGAGCTAGCGTCAGTGCTCGAAGTCTGGAGCCGCGTCCCTGCGCGCCGACGCGGCAAATATCGCAAATATGATGGTAATACTTCACGGATTGTTTTCCTTAACGAGCTGTTAAAGCAACCATCGTAGGCTGGCGCGAAGATTACTCAGTCGCGTACCTTTGACATGCCCACATCTCCGCTGTTTCCAGGCTTTGATGGATTGATGACGCTCTCGCGCCGCGAGGGTGTCGATATCAGACCCACATTGCTGCGCGTGCTGACCGATCTCTACGTTCAGGCCAGCGTGCATAGCGAGGAAGAAACGCGGCAATTTGTCGAACTCACCTCCCGCCTGATCGATCAGGTCGACGACGCGACGCGCGCGGCGGTGCGGGCACGGCTTGCGATCTACCCGGGTACGCCGGTCGAGGTCTTGAGACAATTCGGGCTGAGGCCTTCCGGTCCCGATCAGCACCTGCCACCCGCGAACGAGCTTCCTGCAAGCCCGTCAGCGCCGCCGGTCAAGCCATTGAGCGAAACGCAATTGCGGATGGCATCTAACCTGTCGATGCAGCCAAAGGACGCCGCCGAAATCAGCGGGATGTTTTTTAGCGCTAGCGCCAGCGAGCGCGCGTTGATCCTGCACAATTTGTCCGACACGCCGCTGAAAGCTTCGGCGCGCATTCCCGCCGTACGCGCGGCGCGTGCCATCGAGACGCTGGAGATGGCTGCATTTGCGGCCGATGTCGAGAATTTCACCATCGAGCTTGGCGAAGCCCTGATATTGCCGTGGAAAGTTGCCACCCAGGTCGTCGACGACCCCGGCGGCGAGCCGCTGGCTTGCGCCGTCAGGGCGCTGGATATGCCGGGACCGGTTTTCCAGCGGGTATTGCTGTTCCTGAAGCCGGAATTCGGAACTTCCGTCAACACTGTCTATCGGCTGTCACGCCTCTACGACAGACTAAGCGAGCGATCCGCCCTGATCATGCTGGCGGCGTGGCGCGGCTCCACGATGGCGGTCACCCGTGCCAAGTACCGGCCTGCCCTTTACGACGACGAACGCAATCGCGCCCGTCCGGCCGCCATCCAAACCCACCCGGCAACCTCGCTGCCCGGCGCCGGCGTCGTACCGCGCAAGGGTTCGCAAGGCTCGGATCTCTAGGTATTGCGCAGAACCCGTTTGGGCAGAGGCGCCCGCTCAGGTCCGCGCCAGATCGAGAAAATGCCGCCCTGCCCGGTCTTCAGTCTCCACGATCCACACATCCGGGTCGAACCGCACTTCCTTGGCCAGCCGCTCTTCCACCGAAGCTTCCGGCACAGGCTGCGGCGACGTGGCGGCGAAAATACGCTCGACCGGCCGGCTGTCGTCGTAGACCGTTTGCGGCGCGGGCGAGTACAGCATGGCATTGCCGTCGAGTAACGCTACCTTGACGAAGACGGCACCGGCCTCTTCCGCACCGCGGCGGCGCACCGCGCCGAAGATCCCTTCGGTCTGGCAACGGCGCAAATAGGCCGCCACCCATATGCTGGATTTCAAACGCATCTGATGACGATAGGCCAGCCGACGGATTGTCGCCAGAGCATGATCGGGAAAAGTGGGGACCGGTTTTTCCCTCGCGGCAAACGCCAGAGGCGTTTGCGCGGTGATCATGCTCAAACAAAAGATGGACGACGAGCATGATTCAACCCAGTTGAATTATGCTCTGGGCTCCCCCGAACCCAGTTCACCGCCGTTATCGCGACCCGACCCACCGCCGGCAGAATTGCGAAAGCCGGCCCGGCGAGCGACCTGGTTCCTTTTGAGCTTGTCTCACAGGCCCAAGTTACGCACACTCGCCAAAAGCGATGGAGGCGAACTATGGCTGATCGCGATGGTGTTGGTCTCTTGGCTCCGGCCGAGCGCGACTTGCGGCTTGATCTGATGCGCGGCATCGGACAGTGGATGGTGTTTCTCGATCACATCCCCTACGACATAGTCAGCTGGTTAACGCTTCGCAATTACGGCTTCAGCGACGCCGCGGAGTTTTTCGTATTCATTTCCGGCTACACGGCCGGCTTCGTCTACGGTCCGTCGGTGGTTTATGGACAATTTTTCGCCGCCACCAAGCGCCTGTTGAAACGGGCCTGGCAGCTCTACGTCGCGCATATTTTCCTGTTCCTGTTTTTTATCGCGCAGATCGCGCGCGCGGCGCGCCGCTTCGACAATCCGATGTATGGGAATGAGTACAACATCTTTCTGTTTCTCGAGCACCCCGATGTGATGATCGGGCAGACCCTGATGCTGAAGTTCAAGCCCGTCGACCTCGACGTGCTGCCGCTTTATATTGTGCTGGTGCTGGCGCTGCCGGCGATCCTGTTTGGTCTCGTCAAATCGCCGCGCTTGACCCTGCTCGCGTCGGCCGTGCTCTATGTGCTGGCCCGCGTCTTCGACTGGAACCTGCCTTCATTTCCGGCAGGAAACTGGTACTTCAACCCGTTCGCGTGGCAGCTTCTGTTTGTGTTCGGAGCCTGGTGCGGCCTCACCGGGGCTGCGCAGATTGCAGGATTGATCCGCTCGCGCGCGGTTCTGATACTGGCGCTGGTCTGGATCGCATTCTCGTTCCTGATCGTGATGACCTGGCACATTCCGTCGCTGGGCACGCTGGTCCCGCAATGGATGATCCATATCATCTATCCGATCGACAAGTCCGATCTCGACATGTTCCGGCTGATCCACTTCCTCGCTTTGGCCGTGGTGTTTGTGCGCTATATCCCGCGTCAATGGCCAGCGCTGCACTCACGCGCGCTGCGCCCGCTCATTCTTATCGGGCAAAACTCGCTGCCGATGTTCTGCCTCGGCGTTTTCCTGTCATTCGCCGCGCACTGGTTCCTGGTCCAAATCAAGGGCGATATCCTGGCCCAGATCCTCGTCAGCTTGGCCGGCATGGTGACGATGGTGGGCGCAGCGTGGCTTTTAAACAAGTTCAAAGCCGTTCCGGATCACTTCGCGCCGCCCAAGGCGGCCGCTCCGGAATCGGCATAAAAGCGTAAAAGACTGCCAGGACGCTAATCGATCGGGTGACCAATCACTGCGGTGAGTTCGCGCACCAGACGTTCGGACACCTGTCCCGTCACTGGCAGCCTGCGGGTCCGTTCGAATTTCTGGATCGCTGCCTGGGTATCCGTACCGACCGTACCGGTCGGTTTCAGCTGGCCATAGCCATATTCGGTCAGGGCGCGCTGCACCGCCGCTATCCGGTGTGAGCCTATGCCCGCAACGGCATCGCTGCCGTTTGCATTTGGGATCGATGCGGGTGGCCGGGGGATCGAAGGCGCAATGGGCGCCGCGCTGGTCGCCTTGACCAGATTGGTCATTGGATCAGCAGTTCTGAGATCAGCAGTTCTGGGATCAGCAACTCTGAGATCGGCTGCTTTGGGCTCGGCCGCTTTCGATTCCACGGGCTTTGGCTCGGAGATAGATGCGTCGGCTTCGACCGGGCGGGGACGCGGCAACGGACTGGCGGATGTCGGCGCCACCGGCGGCATCACAACCACGGTGCCGAACAACGGCGCCGGATGGCGGCCGGCCTGCAGAAACAGCGCGTTTGTGACGATAGCGATGACGGCGGCAAATGCCAGCGCGCCCGCAACCATGTCCTTCGGGCTATGCAGAAAAATCCTCATCATCAGACCGCGCTCGGCATCGGCTTCAATCGCAACCGCGCTCGCACCGCGACGGCGGCGCGGCATATCTTCGTCCTTGGAAATCTGTCTAGGCACTTTTCTTCACCTGGTGGGCTTGGTCTTGAGATGTCGATCGCGACGACGGCGTGAGCGTCGCGATATTGCTTGAGGGTTCCCGCGATGGCGGCGTAAACGCCAGCGGCAACGCGACGGTGACCGTAGTTCCCTCGTCGACCGTGCTTTGAACGTTCATCTCGCCACCGTGCAGCCCGACCAGGCTCTTCACGATCGACAGCCCGAGGCCGGTGCCTTCATGCCGGCGCTGATAGGTCTTGCCGGCCTGAAAGAACGGATCGCCAATCCGCTTGAGATCATCGGCCGCGATGCCAACGCCGGTATCGGCGACGCGGAGGACCAGCCGTGATCCCTCCACATTGGCGGAAACCGTCACCGAGCCGCCGCGCTCGGTGAACTTGATGGCATTGGAGACCAGATTCAGCGCGATCTGCTTGAATGCACGCGGGTCGCCGGTCATGACCGGCAAATTCTCCGGCGCACGGGTCACGAGGTCGATAGCGCTTTCCCGCGCCTTCAGCGCCAGCAAGTTGCAGCAATTGATCAGTGCCGCCCGCGGCGCGAACGGCTCCGGCGAAATTTCGAAATTGCCGGACTCCATCTTGGACATGTCGAGAATGCCGTTGACCACCGACAACAGGTGTTGGCCGGAATTGTTGATCAACTGGGCGTATTCCTTGCGGCGTGCCGCATCCAGCATCAGCACATCTTCTTGCACGATCATCTCCGAAAAACCGATGATGGCGTTCAGCGGCGTGCGCAGCTCGTGGCTCATGGTGGCGAGGAAGCGGGTCTTGGTGGCGTCGGCCTGCTCGGCGGCGGTCCGCGCCAGATCGAGCGCGTGTTCCTGGTTTTTCCGGTCGGTCACGTCGCGCATCACAGCGACGACCTCGACTTCGGAGGATCCCAGCGCTTGTTCAAGCGGGCGGCAACGCATCTCGACCCAGATGAAATCCACCGGAGCGTTCTGCCCCCGCTCGCGGCCGCGCGGCGCGTCGCGCCTCAACCGGAATTCGACGCTGCGCGCCTCGCCGCCGCGCGCCGCATCCGAAAGCGCGGTGAGATAGGCCGGGCGATCGGCAACGTGTACGCGGTCGAAGAGGCCGTGCCCGAGCAGCCGCGGGACCGGCGCTGCCAGCATCGTCTCGGCGGCCGGCGAAATGAATTGCACCACGCCGTTGCGATGATGACGCGAAATCACGTCGCTCATGTTTCGCGCCAGCAGGCGATAGCGATCTTCCTCGACATAGAGCAAGGAGACACTGGTCCGCGCCAACGACTCGGCGCTGAACGCAAGTCCGGCGGCATAGAGCGTCGCCGACGCGACACCGAACGCCATCAGGATGGCGTGCAAGGCCGCATTGGCTTCCGGCACCGGCAACATATGAAGATGTCCAAGAACGATCAGCAGGGAAGCGCATGCCAGCGCCAGCGCTGACGCAAACGCGACCACCCGGCGCGATGCCGAAAGCGCGGCCTCGAGCGGAACAACGACCAGCCAGACCGCGGCAAAGGATTCGATGCCGCCGGTGCTGATCGCCACCGTCACGACGAGACCCGCCAGCGCCAGCGATGATAGCACATGCGCGCCCTCGTAGCGGCCGGTGCGCGACAAGAACCACGACAGCAAGATCGGGGCGATAAGCCATGAGAAGGCCGCGACCTCAAGGGCAGAGGGCGCGCCGCGCATCGCAAGATAGACCGGAAATGCCGCAAAGGCCGCGAGGCTGCCCAGCAGCCGCGGCGCCATGAACGCGCGATGGCGCGCACGCGTCAGCGCATCATAGCGCGCAGACGGATGCAGCAACGCATCGAGACAATCGCGAAAAATACTCAAGACTATCACTACTCTCGCGCTTCGGCCTGTGCGTCGAACAGACGCGCCGGAACGCCCCCTTTATCGTTGCCTCACCGTGTCAGAGCGAACTTAAGCGAACACTAAGGCGCGCAGGTCCGCGGCCGAAGACCGCATCTTCCAGGGGTTTTCGCGCGCCGCGGGACGGCTCAATCGATCTGGATGGTGAACACGGGGTTTCCGGCACCGATCCGGTATGGTTTCGAAATGGTGGACGTGCCCCGAGCACTACTTCACCCGTCCAGGCCGGCATCAATCGAAAATTTACACCGAATCGAATCGATTCGAATTTTCCGAGAATTTTCGGCGATTTAACCTCGATGCAAACACTTGCGATTTATCGACGGCTGCTACTCAAACGGCGGGATCAACCGCAATACAATCGAAAAAGGCGGCCGGGGTCGCGAGATGTTTTTTTTGCTGCGCATGGCGTTCTGGGTCGGGCTGGTGCTGGTGCTGTTGCCCAGAGACAAGACACCTGAATCGGACAAGCAGCCGCAATTGGGAGCGTCCGAAGCCGTGTCCGCTGCGACCGCAGCGGTCTCGGACATGAGTTAATTTTGCAAGCGCCAGCCGGCAGCATGTGAAGTCGGCGGCCAGGCCGCGACCGTGATCGGCCAGCGCGCCCAGGCCGGCGCGCGCAAGCTTTATCAGATCATCACCGACAAGCGCGCGCCGGACCATACCGGCTCGATCGGTCACATCGAGAACGCCGACGCTTCATCCATGGAAGTGGCGCCGCGCGACACGCTGTCGCCGGATGACATGCAGGTGGAGTGGCAGGCACCGCCAACGCCCTGAATCAAGCCCGGAACAATTGCCGGTTTTTTATCCTGGAATATCGCTTTCAGCCGCGTTCGAACCTATATAAAGGGTTCGTATTGAGCGCGGGACGCGATGACGATCGACGAAATCAGAGATAATTTTGCACTGCTGGAAGAGTGGGACGACCGCTATCGGTATGTCATCGAACTCGGCCGGACACTTGATCCGATGCCGGAAGCCGAGCATTCCGCCGCCAACAAGGTGCAGGGTTGCGCCAGCCAGGTCTGGCTCTCGAAACAGCTCGACCGCAGCCCCGGCAGCGAGCCGTTGCTGAAGTACCTCGGTGACAGCGACGCCCATATCGTGCGCGGGCTGATCGCGATCCTGCTGACGCTGTATTCCGGCCACACGCCGCAGCAGATTCTTTCCACCGATGCCATCGCATTGTTCGACGAATTGGGATTTCGCGAGCATCTCACGCCGCAACGCTCCAATGGCCTGCGCGCGATGGTCGAGCGCATTCGCGCTGACGCCCGCGAGACGCTTGCCGCGGCTTCGTGAATGCTGCTCTTGCAGGAAGGGTACCTCTCGCAATTAAACGATCTATTTCCGCCGCCGGCGCTGCTGGCCGAGTCCCATTTTCTTGGCGAGTTGCGAGCGCGCGACCGCATAGTTTGGCGCGACCATCGGATAGTCAGGCGGAAGACCCCATTTGTCCCGATATTGTTCCGGCGTCATGTTGTATTGCGAACGCAAATGCCGCTTCAACGATTTGAAGCGCTTGCCGTCCTCGAGACATACCAGATAGTCCGGCGTCATCGATTTCTTCACGGAAACCGCGGGCTTGGCGGGCTCCAGAGGCGTTTCGACCCTGCCCGTCGAGACCCGTAGCAGTGCGGCGTGAATCTGGCTGATCAGGGCCGGAATTTCCGATGCAGGTATTGGATTGTTGCTGAGATAGGCCGACACAATGCTTGCGGTCAGATCGATGAAATTCTTGCCGGCAGCGTCGTTCATGGCCCGAACCTTCTGAAAATCCTGATCACGCAAGAAATATTACCTGCCCAAATCCTGCATGTCAGACAGTAACCCGCAGCGCCATTTAGCTTTCGGTATCTTGCACAACCTGTCGAATATGAGCGGATTACTTTGCCCGTGACAAGAACAACGGTGTTCTATTTTTCAAGCCGGATTATGGAAAATCCCGAGCCTTCACGGGCGTTGATCGAGGTGCTTGCGCAACTCGTCGATTGACGCAAACCGCATCATGCCCTCGGGCATTTGCGCCTCGATCGAGCCGTCGGAATACAATGAATAAGCCATTCCATCGACGACGCCTGATTTGAGTACCGTGACCGGCGGCTGATCTTCGGTCCGCGCAGCCGGCGGATGACGGTCGTCGCCGGTCGCGTCCGCAGTTGCCTCGGGAAACGTCGATGGCGCACGGCCGCTGCGCCGTGGCGGCGCATCGTTCCCCCGCGAACGTTCCGATTTCGGCCAGGCATTGTCGAAGTTGCCGGGTTGGACCTCACCTGATTCTGGGCGTGGCGGGACGGAACTCGGTTGCGGATGGATCGGTGGTTCGCGCCTGCGCACGTTCGCGTTCCCTACGCGACGTCGAGGAAAACAGCAGATTGCGCCGCTGTTTGGCGGCGGGCGTGGTCTCGGCCGGCTGCGGTACCGGCGCCACCTCGTTGCGCGCGCGGTCGCGTGCCGCCGCCTCTTCGAGCCATGGCGCCGGCGCCGAGGGCTGCGCATCCGCTTCGGCATGATCGGCATCTTCGGGTGCCGGCTGGTCGCGGCTGAACAGGAAACCACCGCTCCCTGGCGCCTGAGCGCGCGTCGCTGCCGAAGCGGCCGGCTGTAGTGCCGTTGCCGCCGTATCCAGAGACAGGTCAGGATGGACGCCGGGGCCCAACCGCCGCGCGATATTCTTCAACTCGCCGACCACGACCCAGAGGCCCAACATGATCAGACCGGTGCACGCCGTGACAGCACCCGAAAGGATCAGGGTATTGCCAAAACTGAATTCCTGAACCGGGATTCCAAAACCGATCGCCAGCAGACCGGCCAACAAACAGCCGATCCCGACGACCAACATCACGATCATCATCAAACTCACCCCCGGGCCGCGCCCGAAATGCTCGCAGGCCCCCGACGCCACGATACCGTCATATTGAACACCTCGCCAACCAGCAATTGCGAGGGTAGTTCCCACCAGGGCCTTCGGGCCGCTCCCGTTATACCATCTAGGATTTAATTCTGGTCCAATCCTTCGTTCCGGCAGCACGATAACGTCCGGGCAGATCATTGCTGCGGCGCACCAGGAGAATTACGCCACAATTCCCAATTACTTGGAAAGGGAACTGCGCTATATGGATGCCGGGGAACGAGGCCCAAAAGCGCTAGCTGGGCCATAGGGGACCGGGTTACCAATAGCCATGTCATCCATTACTGCTTCGGCTATCGATACGCCGTCACGGCGCTCGGTGGAGCGGACTTGCGACGATCTCGCCGCTATCGTGCTGGCTGTGGTCGCGCTGGTCGCGAGCCTGACATTTCGCGATTATGGATTGGGCTGGGACGACTACACCCATGCCGAATATGCCGATCTGCTGCTACGCATGTACGGCTCCGGTTTCAAGGACACCGGCGCGCTGTCGTTCGCCAACCTCTATATGTATGGCGGCGGCTTCGACATGGCCGCGGCATTGCTGCACAAGGTCATTCCACTCGAACTGTTTGAAACCCGCCGCCTGCTCGGCGCCATCGTCGGCATCATAGGACTTGCTGTCACCTGGCGGCTTGGCCGGCGTGTCGGGGGCCCGCTGGCGGGACTTGCCGCGCTGCTGTTGCTGGCGCTGTGCCCGACCTTCTACGGGCACATGTTCATGAATCCAAAGGATGCGCCATTCGCCGTCGCGATGGTGATCCTGATGCTCGGTCTCGTCCGTCTGGCCGAGGAATACCCTTCACCCTCGCCGCGAACCATTCTGATCGTTGGCCTGGGCGCCGGCCTCTCGATCGGCTCGCGTATCCTTGGTGGGCTGGCCCTGGTTTATGCCCTGATCGGCTTTGTGCCGCTGTTGCTCGAGGAGGCTCACACGCAGGGCCCGCGCGAAGCGATCAGGCGATTCTCGCAGGTCGTCTACGCGCTGTTGCCCGGCCTGATCCTCGGCTATCTCGTGATGGGACTGATCTGGCCGTGGTCGATCATCAAGGTTGGCAATCCGTTCTACGCCCTGACGTATTTCTCGCACTTCTTCGAGAAGCCATGGAAGGAAATGTTCGACGGCGCGCTGGTGTCGGTGCCGGATATGCCCTGGTTCTATCTGCCGACGCTGTTCGCCCTGCAGCTTCCCGAAGTGCTGTTGGGTCTTTTGTTCGCCGGGGTCGTTGGCACGGTGGTGTTACAGGGGCGCGCCGGCGTACCGGGCCGCCGCAAGACCATCCTCCTGATGCTGATGCTGGCGGCGACGCTGCCGCTCGCGATTGCGATGGTGAAACGCCCGGCGTTGTACAACGGCATTCGTCATTTCATCTTTGTGATTCCGCCGATGACAGTGCTCGCCGGCACCGCATTCGCCTGGGGAATGAACTGGCTAAAGGAAAACCGCCGCAGCTGGCAGCCGGCCGCCGTCGCCATTTTCTCATTTGGCTTGCTGCTGCCGCTCGGCGAAATGATCCGGCTGCACCCCTATCAATACACCCACTTCAATCACATCGCGGGCACGGTGCGCGGCGCCGACGACCACTACATGCTGGATTATTGGGGCCTCGCCTTCAAGCAGGCTTCCGACGGCTTGCGCGAGGAACTCGACGAACGTCAGGAAGTCGCCCCTCACGGACGCAAATGGAAGGTCGCGGTATGCGGCCCGCAACGTCCGGCCCAGGTCGCCCTTGGCCCCGACTTCACGATCGGCTGGGACAGCCATGCCGCTGATTTCGCGATGACGCTCGGCGAATTCTACTGCAAGGGTCTGTCCGCGCCGGTCATGGTGGAAATCAAGCGCGATGATGTGGTGTTCGCCCGCGTCTACGACATCCGCGGACGCAGCATTTCCAGCCTGTTGGCTATTCCGGCACCCTGACACGGACCGTCCTTACCAGAGCATGACTGCCACACCAGACCCACGCCTTGCTGCGAACCTGCTGCAGGATTAGGCTCGAAAATCAAGATATCAACGGGAGAATCGGCCATGTCACCAGCGGAAGCTCGCCTGAAGGAAGTGCCGTCGGGAATGACGGATGCCGAGTGGGCCCAGCGCGTCAATCTTGCCGCCTGCTATCGTCTGATCGCGCATTATGGTTGGGATGATCTGGTCGACACCCATATTTCCGCGCGAGTGCCGGGTCCGGAGCATCATTTCCTGATCAACCCCTACGGTTTGATGTTCGATGAAATCACCGCATCGAGTCTGGTCAAGGTCGATCTCGACGGCAATCTGCTCACGAAAGGCCCCTACAGCATCAACCCGGCCGGCTTCACGATCCATTCCGCGATCCATGAGGTTCGCGAGGATGCCGGCTGCGTGCTTCATTTGCATACGCCCGACGGCACCGCGGTCGCGAGCAGCCAGGAGGGCCTGCTGCCGTTGAACCAGACCGCACAGCTTGTAACCTACGATCTCGCCTATCACGATTATGAAGGCATCGCGCTCGACCACGACGAACGCCCGCGCCTGCAAAAAGACCTCGGCAACAAGAACCACATGCTGCTGCGCAATCACGGCACGTTGACGGTGGGCCGCTCGGTGGCTTCGGCGTTTGAGCGCATGTTCCATCTGGAGCGGGCCTGCACCATGCAGGTGCGCACCCGCATCCTGGGGCCAATAGCCTATCCGGTCGACCAGGCCGTGGTGGACAAAAACACCTCTTTACTCTCGAACCCGGAGCGGCAGGAACTGCGCTCGACCACGCTGGTGTGGCCGGCGCTGCTGCGTAAGGTCGACCGCCTCGATCCCAGCTACAAGAATTGAAATTTTAAGGTTTCAGTGTAGTATCTCGTCCAACGACCTCTGCACTACATTTCAAAACGCCGCCCAATTCCGGGCGGCGTTTTTATTTGCATCGCCGGAGCGTTTACGAGCGAAAGCCTGCCCCGGACTTGATCCGAGGTGGATATCGGTTCGCGTCAAGAAAACGCGTCAAAACAAAAGACCAGAGCATGATCGGCTCTGATGCAATCCGAACCGATCATGCCGGATCTGGAGATTGCGACTCAAAGCTCGACTGCCTCCTTCTCAGTTACGCCCATCCGCTAACCCGAGGAATCGGCGAGGAGCCGGATTCCAGAGTTCCCGGCCCCTGACGCCGCCGATCACGCAGCGGCGCGCTCAGCGACCGGACGACGACGCAGACTGGTCTGGGTTACCGCCGGCGGCGCATAGACAGCACCCATCGGTCCGGCGTCGGTTCCGGGCGCGACAACCTCATCAATACGGTCCAAGATTTCGTCGCCAAGGACGACTTCCGCGCCGGCGAGCAGATCGTCGAGGTGTTGCATCGTACGCGGGCCGAGGATTGCTGATGTCACGCCGGGGTGCGCCATCACAAAGGCCATCCCCATGTGCGTCAGCGACAACCCTGCGGCCTCCGCAATGGAAATGAGCCGCTCGACTGCGTCCAGGTTGCGGTCGTCGGCCATCTGCTCGGGGAACGCCTTGACGCGCAAACTATCGGGCAGCGGCTGGCCCTTGCGGTAGCGGCCAGTGAGCATGCCTTTCGCCAGCGGGCTCCACACCAACGCGCCCATCCCGTAGGTCTGACAGATGGGCAGCACCTCGCGCTCGGTGCTGCGGTTGAGGATCGAATAGGGCGGCTGCTCCGTCCGGAAGCGCGCCAGCCCCCGGCGCTCCGCCACCCACTGCGCCTCCACGATCTCCGAAGCAGGAAAGGTCGACGATCCGATCGCACGCACCTTGCCCGCCCGCATCAGGTCGGTGAGCACCGACAGCGTCTCCTCGATGTCCGTGTCGGGCGCCGGCCGGTGAATCTGGTAGAGATCGATATGGTCGGTCTGCAAGCGGCGGAGCGAGGCCTCTACCGCCCGCGTGATCCAGCGTCGCGAATTGCCCTGCTGGTTCGGATCCTCGCCCATGGGCCCGTGCACCTTGGTGGCCAGCACGATGTTGTCGCGCCGGCCTTTCAGCGCCTTGCCGACGATCTCCTCCAACTCGCCGCGGCTATACCTGTCGGCGGTGTCGATGAAGTTGATGCCGGAGTCCAAGGCTTTGTGGATGATGCGGATGCAGTCGTCGTGGTCGGGATTGCCCAGTCCGCCGAACATCATCGCGCCCAGGCAATAGGGGGTGACTTTGATTCCAGTTTTTCCGAGCGTGCGGTATCGCATGGCCTTCTCCTCTTTTTATTCGTTTAAGCAAAAGTCATTTGGATTAAACTCGTCCCGGCGGATTGGGGCTATCCATCAACGCGACACACGCTACGGGCCACCCTTGGCTTGAAGCGTCGCGGCACAGCTCCGTTCAAATGACTCGCTTGAGAATGGATCACCACGGGATCGTTTCGCTTTCCCAGCGCGTGAACGTCCCTGTCGGGCCGTCCGCGCCGAGCAGCGCCACGCGCACCGCCTCGCGGGCACCTTCCTCGACAGTCTCCGTGCCCGCATATCCGTTGAGGTTCGTTTTGGTGAAGCCCGGAGAGACGGCGTTGACCTTGATCCCCTCAGGCTCCAACTCGATCGCCATGGCGACCGTCAATGCGTTGAGAGCCGTCTTGGACGCGGGGTAGACCGGGCCGAAGATCGAGCGGTAGGGGAAGGCCGGGTCCGAGTTCGTCGTGAGCGACCCCACGCCGCTCGATACGTTGACGATGCGGGCGCCCGGCGTCTTGCGCAGAAGCGGCAGCATCGTCTGGTAAACCGCGAGAACGCCGAATACGTTCGTATCCCACACAGCACGCATTTCATCGAGCGACACGTTGCTCGGGCGGGTCGTCTTTGCGTACTCCGCGACGGACTGGCCGGGCAGCTTGTTCGTATTCGAGATAGCCGCGTTGTTGACGAGCACGTCGAGGCGGCCAAGCTCCTTGCGGATGCGCTCCGCCGCGGCGGTGATGGAGGCTTGATCGGTAACGTCTAGCTGCATGGCGTGAGCATCGGCTCCGACGCTCTTCGCGGCCGCCTGCCCGTTCTCGAAGTTGCGCGAACCGACCAGCACGGTGAAGCCGTGAACCGCGAGATCCTTTGCGATCTGAAGACCAATTCCCTGATTAGCCCCGGTGACCAAGGCGACGGGTTTGTCCTGCATGGTAATCTCCGGTTGCGCATGTCGTGTGGCCAACGCCGTGCTGCTGCGTTAGATTCAAAAACGGAACAATATTCCGCTTATATACGGAACGATGTTCCGTTTAGCAAGTGGAGGTTTTGGAATGAGCAAGAAGGCGGCCGAGGAAGGCGATGGCGCTGGGCGCGAGGCCCCAAAGTCGCGGCCCGTACGCGCCGACGCGCAACGGAATACAGACGCCTTGCTGGAAGCGGCGCTGGCGGTGTTCGCCACTTCGGGGGTGGACGCTCCGGTGCGGGAGATCGCCGTCAGGGCCGGCGTCGGAGTCGGTACCGTATATCGTCACTTTCCGGAGCGCTCCGACCTCATCGTGGCGGTCTTCCGGCGCGAAATCGACGCCTGCGCCGACGCCGCACCGGTTTTCGCTGCCGAGCATAAGCCAGGCGAGGCGCTGGCGAGATGGATGCAGCGCTACGCGGCCTTTATTGCAATCAAACGCGGGCTCGCCACGGCCCTGCACTCGGGAAACCCGGCCTTCGATACCTTGCGCGCGTACTTCGAGCAGCGTCTCCAACCCGCCCTTCGCACGCTTCTCGAGGCTGCGGTCGCCGCCGGGGAGGTCCGCGCCGATGTCGATGCCGACGACCTTCTGGGCGCAGCGGCGAGTCTGTGCATGTCGGCCCACAATGCGGGACCCGGCCGCGCGGAGCGCATGATTGCGCTGCTCGTCGATGGGCTACGCTACGGCGCGAACCCACCGGTGAATGCACTTTCCTAACGCGGCGCGTCGGCGAGTGCGGCCAGAATGCGAGCCCACGAGCGAATGCCCTTGTGAAAACTCCTGAGGTCGTACTTTTCGTTCGGGGAATGAATGTTGTCGTCGTCCAGACCGAAACCCACCAGCACCGTATCCAGACCGAGCGTCCGCTTGAAATCCGCGACGATCGGAATCGAGGCGCCGGAGCCCATCAGAACGGTTTCCTTGCCCCACTCTTCGGTCAAGGCACGCTTGGCGGCGGCAAGCGGCTTCATGTTCCAGTCAAGCGCGATCGCCGGCGCGTTGGAGTGATCGATGAATTCTGCCCGGCAATCTCCGGGCAGCCGCGCGGTTACGTAGGCGCGAAATGCGTCGCGGATCTTGTCGGGCTGCTGCCCTTCCACCAGCCGGAACGAGACCTTCGCGGAAGCCTCCGCCGGAATAACCGTCTTCGAGCCTTCGCCGGTGTAGCCCCCGATGATGCCGTTGATATCGCAGGTCGGCCGCGATGAAATCTGCTCGATCAATAAGCGGCCTTTCTCGCCGGCGGGGATCGAAAGTCCGATCGGCTTGAGAAAAGAATCCGCCGTCAGATTAAGCTTTTCCCACTGAGCGAGAATATCGGGCGGCAGATCACTCACGCCATCGTAGAAACCGGGAATCGTGATTCGGCCGTCATCATCATGAAGCCCGCCAAGTATACGGGTCAAAACCCGGATCGGGTTTTGTGCGCCACCGCCGAAGATGCCGGAATGCAGATCGCGATTGGCGGCCTTGATCCGCACTTCCTCGTAAACGAGCCCGCGCAACGAGGTGGTGATCGCCGGGGTGTTACGGTCCCACATGCCGGTATCGCAGACCAGCGCGAAGTCCGCCTTGAGGTCTTGCTTGTTCGATTCAAGAAACGGAACGAAATTCTTCGATCCGATTTCCTCTTCGCCTTCGATAACGATGGTCACGTCGACTGGCAGCGAACCCGTCACCGATTTCCAGGCCCGGCAGGCTTCGACGAAGGTCATCAACTGGCCCTTGTCGTCCTCCGCGCCGCGCGCGACGATGATTTTCCGTCCATCGGCATGGTCGGTGACGACAGGTTCGAACGGTGGTCGGTGCCACAGATTAAGCGGATCGACCGGCTGCACGTCGTAATGGCCATAGAACAGCACATGCGGTCGGGTTCCACTATTTCCTTGGCTGTTTTCATTGCTGTTCGTCTTGCCGACGATGGCAGGATGACCGGCGGTCGGCCTGACCTCAGTGGCAAAGCCGAGCGTCGCGATATCCTTTGCCAGATGATCGGCCGCCGCCCTGCAATCCCCGGCAAAGGCCGGATCCGCCGAGATCGATTTGATCCGCAGCAGCGCAAACAGCCGCTCGAGGCTGTTATCGAAATCGGCATCGATGCGGTCGAGGACCGGCTGAAGTTGCGGCGCTTCGAACATTCCGGATTCCCTTCGCTATCGGGGGCTAATCTGCATATCGGGTTGTAGCTCGCCTTTCGTCAAAGACAAGGCGACGACCGTGTCGCCCAAGAGTGGGTGCATGATATGCCATACCAACCCTCCGGCGATCACGGCGGTTGCCGCCAGATTGTTCCCGTAGGCCTGCAGCTCTTTCGGAAAAATCGGCAACGACAGGCACAGCAGGAGACCCGCGACCGCCAGTACCGTCCACGTTGCGGCGCGCACGCCGGCGCGAGGATCAAAAGCCGCCCGGTGCACCAGCACAGTCACCGGAAAAAACAGCCACATGAAATAATACTGCCGGGCCAGCGGCGACGCCACCGTCATCAGACAAAACAGGATACCAAGCTCCTCGGCCTCGGACAGCCGCGTTATCCTTGAGCGGGCCGGCATCACAGCGATGAACCCCAGCCCGATCGCCAGCGATACGGCGATTACGACCCAGTTAGCTGTCCTGAAATCGAGATCGACCAGATTCATGTATTGTGGCGCCTTGGCCGGGTTGTCCTGATTGAAGTTCACCGGACGCGTCAGCCGATGCGTCATGGCGATGATGGATTGATTGACCCAAGACCAGTTCTGTTCGCTACGCTGGCCGAACCCTTGCTCCGAGCTCGACCCGACCATTCCCTGATACCAGGTTTTCAGTTCGGAAACGTTGTGCTGAAAACCACGCACCGGAGCCGGGACGACGAATAGCAAAACTCCCAGGAAGACGACCATGCCGGCGACGGCCGCCCATTGCCGCCGCCACAGCAGATATGGAAATACGGCGACCGGAAAAACCTTGATCGCCGTCGCGAGCGCAAACATGCCCCCCGCCATCCATGGGCGCTCATGTTGCAACAACCAGAACCCGAACAACATCATCACAAGCAGAATGAGATTGGGTTGCCCGAGATCGAACATGTCGAAAACAAAGGAGACGGTGACGATGCCCGGCAGCGCAAACAGCCACGGCGAGGGCTGTCGTCCCGAGCCCGCCATCGCGTTCGAGAATTGGGTTGTCATCCACCACGCGACCGCGTTGGCCACCGACAGGAACAGATAGAGCGGTATCTTGCCGAAATAGCTGGGTATCGCGAGCAAGATTGCCGACAGCGGCGGATAGATGAATTCGAAATATTCGCCGGGATTGCTGGGATAGAGATCCTTGCCCTGCAAGACCTGATGCCCGGCCCAGAACCAGAGCGGATAGTCCTTGGTCTTTCCGCTTCCGAGAATTTCCGGACCGAGAACGTCGGCTGTCAGCAGGATGCAGCAGACCAGGAAAAGAATATCGAGCGGCGCTCGCAACGACGGATATTTTAACACACGTCACTTTCCGAAAATCAGAGGGCGATCACGCCATAGCGATCGCCCAGAAAACTCTATCGTCGCAACAGCCCGCCGAGGGCACCGCGCACGATGGCGCGGCCAACCGAACCGCCGACCGAGCCGCCGACGGATCTGCCGAGACTGGCAACGGCCCCACCCACCACCTGATTGGTGACGGATCGCGTCACGTTTCGAGCGATAACCTGACCGGTCGACAGTTTGCCACGCGGTACGTTGCTCCCGAAAATCGTTCCGACAATCGCGCCGATCTGTCCGAGGATTCCCCCGCCTCCGGCCCCGCCCGCAGCGATGCCGGCGACGCGCTTCTGTAGCACCTCATAGGCGGATTCGGAATCGATCGTGGTGTCGTATTTGCCCTTCACCGGGCTGTGATCCATGATGGTCTTGCGTTCCTCCGGCGTGATCGGTCCTATCCGCGCCGAAGGCGGCCGGATCATGACGCGCTCGACCACCGCCGGAACGCCATTGCCCTCCAGAAACGAGACCAGCGCCTCGCCCTTGCCCAATTCCACGATGATCTGCGCTGTATTGAGCTTCGGATTGGGCCGGAATGTCTGTGCCGCTGCCGCGACCGCCTTCTGATCGCGCGGCGTAAACGCCCGCAACGCATGCTGCACGCGGTTACCCAGTTGCCCGAGCACCTTGTCCGGGACATCGATCGGATTTTGTGTGACGAAATAAACCCCGACGCCCTTCGAGCGTATCAGCCGAACCACCTGCTCGATCTTGTCCATCAGCGCCTTCGGCGCGTCGTTGAACAACAGATGCGCCTCGTCGAAGAAGAACACGAGCTTGGGTTTCGGCGGGTCGCCCACCTCCGGCAGTTCTTCGAACAACTCCGACAGCATCCACAGCAGGAACGTCGCATATAGTCGCGGGCTCTGCATCAATTTGTCCGCCACCAGAATGTTGACCATGCCGCGGCCGTCTCTGTCGGTGCGCATGAAGTCCTTCAGCGCCAGCGCCGGTTCTCCGAAGAATTGGGCGCCACCCTGATTTTCCAGCACTAGAAGCTGACGCTGGATGGTCCCGATGGTCTGTTTCGAGACATTTCCATACTGCGTGGTCAATTCGGCGGCGTGCTCTGCGACGAAAGTCAGGATCGCCCGCAGGTCTTTCATGTCCAGCAGCAATAATCCCTGCTCGTCCGCGACCTTGAACGCGATATTCAGCACGCCTTCCTGAACATCGTTCAGATCCATCATGCGCGACAGCAGCAGCGGGCCCATTTCCGAGACCGTCGCGCGTACCGGATGACCCTGCTCGCCGAATACATCCCAAAACACCGTTGAAAACTGGTCAGGCTGGAAGGTGAGACCCATCTCGCGGGCCCGTTTGACGATGAAATCCTTGGCCTCGCCCACTTCGGAAATGCCGGAGAGGTCGCCCTTGATATCGGCCGCGAACACCGGCACGCCGGCACGTGCGAAGCCTTCGGCCATCACCTGCAGCGAGACGGTTTTTCCGGTTCCGGTCGCACCGGTGACGAGACCATGGCGATTTGCAAGCCCGAGCGTCAGCCAGGCCGGCTCCTCACCCTTGCCAATAAAAATCTTCTCGTCGGTATCGGCCAGTTGGTTGTCGGATGTCGCCATGGGTTAGCCTCGTCGCGCGCATCGGGGGTCGCAGCCGCCAAGCACCATGATTATACCGCATCTTGCAAGCTGATTGAAACGGGTCAACGGAGCTAACGTATCCTGTGATCCCGTAGTATCGCGGTAGAAAGCCACCGCGCCCTGCACAATATAGCGTGAATCTCAACCAGACTCTGGCATTGCTGCAACACTCGATACGCGATCGAGGGTGAATCCCACCTTCGTTTGCGGTCATCGCTTGTAATTCGTATCGCGGAAGATCAAGATAAATTCACAAGCAACGATCCGGCAAGCAACCGGTTGAGGGCGGGGCATTATGGACGAACTGATAGGACAGCTGGCCACCAAGGCCGGCATCGATGATGCTGTTGCGGAAAAAACCATCGGCATCGTTCTGGGTTTCCTTCGCGATGAAGGTCCCGCCGACAAGGTTCAGGCCCTGATCGACAAGATTCCAGGCGCAGAAGCTGCGATCTCAGCCTCAGGCAATAACGGCGGCTTCGGACGCTTGATGGGTGGCGGCCTGATGGCATTGGGTACCAAACTGATGGGACTTGGTTTGGGCATGGGCGAGATCCAGAACGTCGCGCGTGAACTTTTCCGGTTCGGTCGAGACAAAATCGGGGCTGATCAAATGGGCGAGATCATCGCAGGGACCCCAGGCCTCCGTCAGTTTGCTTAAAGCACCTTTTTCATATCGAGCACCATGACATACCCGATTTCCGAGATTGATGGTTTACCATCCTTCGCCGCCTCCAAACTGAAATCGCTGGGCATTCGCACCACGGACGGATTGCTCGAAGCGGCCCGAACCGTCAAAGGCCGTAAAGCGCTGGCGGCGAAGACCGGCATCAGCGAACAGCAATTGCTGGAATGGGCCAACGTTTCCGACTACATGCGGATTCCCGGCATGGGCAAGGCCAAGGTCGGGCTGGTGCGCGCCGCCGGCGTCACCACGGTTCGCGAACTTGCACTGCGCAATCCGGCCCGCCTGGCGCAGAACATGAAGGAAGTGAACACCAAGCGTAAACTCGTCCGCGTCCTGCCCTCGGAGAAGTCGGTCGAGCAGTTGATCGCGCAGGCGCGCAAGCTTCAGCCCAAGATCACCTACTAACGAGATTACCTACTGAGATTGGGGCCGGTGCCTGCGCCAGAAGCGCGTCTCGCATCTTGACTCCCATCCACGGACCGCGCAAAGCGACCGCATGATCGCGACCACGTCCAGATCCGCCCCGGCGGCCATCCCGGCAGATCATCTGGTGTTGCCTGCGTTTTTGTCCAGGCCCTATCCAGCCGTGATGGGCGTGCTCAACGTGACGCCGGATTCCTTTTCCGATGGCGGACAATTTGTCGCGCCGGAGCAAGCGTTGACGCAGGTCCGGCGCATGATCGCCGAGGGAGCCGACATCATCGACATCGGCGCGGAATCCACCCGGCCTTATGGCGCGCAGCCGATATCGGCCGATGAGGAAAGACAACGCCTGGAGCCGATCTTGGCCGAAGTCATTTCGCTCGGCATTCCCGTATCCATCGACAGCATGAAATCGTCTATCGTCGCCTGGGCGCTTGATGCCGGCGCCGTCATCGCCAACGACGTCTGGGGCCTGCAGCGCGACCCCGATATGGCCGCGCTGGTGGCGGCGCGCCATTGCCCGGTCATAGTCATGCATAACCGTGACCGCGCTGACGCCTCGATCGATATTATGAAGGATATTGCCGCGTTCTTTACCCGCTCGCTCGACATTGCCGGCAAAGCGGGCATTGCCCCTGATCGCATCGTGCTCGATCCCGGCATCGGCTTTGGCAAGACGTCGGAACAGAGCATAACGGCGCTGGCCCGGCTGGACGAACTCCGCGTTTTCGGCCTGCCGCTGCTGGTCGGCGCCTCACGCAAGAGCTTCATCAATTCGGTCACGCCGTCCGAGCCGCAGCAACGCCTCGGCGGCTCGATCGCAGCTCATCTTATCGCGGCGAAGGGCGGCGCGCGGATCATCCGGACTCATGATGTGTCGGAGACCCTACAAGCCTTGCGCGTCGCCGCGGCGATCGAGGAGCAGGAATGACCGATACGATCTTTATCACCGGCGTCGTCATCCATGCCCGCCATGGCGTGATGGAGCATGAGACCGAGGTCGGCCAGCGCTTCGTGATCGATCTCGAGCTGTCGGCCGACCTGTCGGAATCCTCGCGCACCGATCGTCTCGCCGATACCGTCTCTTATTCCAATGTGGTGGCGACCGCGACGGCCGCCTTCGCGGACGTCAATTACAAATTGCTGGAACGCGCTGCCGGCGCCGTCGCCGATGCTGTCCTGGCGGCGTTTCCACGCATCAGCGCCATCAAGGTCACCGTTCACAAGCCGCACGCGCCGATCGCCGCGATCTTCGACGATGTCGGCGTGGTCTTGACCCGCACCCGGCAACATCCCCCGCATGGCTGACGTCCTGATCGCGCTCGGCGGCAATGTCGGCGACGTCCGCGCGACATTCCAAAAGGCGATCGCCAACATCTGCGGCATGACCCAGGCCGCCTTGCTGGCGCGGTCGTCCGACTATGCCACACCGCCCTGGGGCGACGAGCAGCAAGCCCGCTTCATCAATGCCTGCATCGAGATCGAAACCGGCCTCGATCCCCACGCTTTGCTGTTCACGTTGCACAAGATCGAGACGAAGTTCGGCCGCAACCGCGCCCATGAAAGGCGCTGGGGGCCGCGCACGCTCGACCTCGATCTAATCGCCTATGACGACGTCTCGATCCAGAAACCGGAACTGACGCTGCCGCACCCCCGTCTGTTCGAACGCGCCTTCGTGCTGGTGCCGCTGGCGGAGATCGTGCCCGATCGCCTGATCGCGGGACGCAGCGTCGCGGCCGCGCTGGCCGGGCTCTCGACCGAGGGGATCGAGCGGTTACCCGACCTCGGCTGACCCAAAAGTCCAAAAACAACCGTTTGGCTTGGCGGGCGGCCCGTGGCAATTTCCGGATAACAGCAAGAACCGCCGCCGGGAGCGACCCGCCAAATGACATCTGTAACTGACGACCTGCGGCTGGCAGCCAATTTCGCGCCGGCGACCTATGACGACTGGCGCAAGCTGGTCGATGGCGTGCTGAAAGGCGCGCCATTCGAGAAATTGGTCGGCAAGACCGCGGACGGGTTACGGATCGAACCGATCTATCGGCGCGCCCCAGACAGCGCCCCGATTGCCGGCCGCGCCGCGGTCGCGCCCTGGCAGATCATGCAACGCATCGATCATCCCGACGCGGCGATGGCCAATGTGCAGGCACTGCACGACCTGGAGAATGGCGCCACCGGACTGACGCTGGTATTCGCCGGCGCCCATGGCGCCTACGGCTTTGGCCTTGAGCCTGCGGCGGAGGCGATTGAGAAGATTCTCGATCGCGTTTTCATCGATGCCGGCATTTCCATCGAACTTCAGGTCGGCCCGCAGTCGCGCATGGCCGCTATCCACCTCGCTGAATTTGTGAGGCGCAAAGGCGTTAGCCCCGCGGCATGCGATGTCCGCTTTGGCCTCGATCCCATCGGCGCCTGCGCGGTCTGGGGCTCCAGTCCCTATGCATGGCCCGTGATCGTGCCGGCGCTCACCGGCGCGATCAAAGGTCTCGCGGCCGTGGGTTTCAGAGGTCCGTTTGCGGTTGCCGACGGACGGGTGATCCATGACGCCGGTGGATCGGAAGCGCAGGAACTCGCGTTCGTGCTGGCGGCCGGCGTCGCCTATCTGCGCGCCATCGAAGGGGCCGGTATTGCACTTGAGGATGCACGCAACATGGTCTATGCGCGGCTAAGCGCCGATGCCGATCAGTTCCTGACAATGGCAAAATTTCGCGCGTTGCGTTTGCTATGGGCGCGTCTCGAACAAGCCTGCGGTCTTGAACCAAAGCCCTTGTTCATCGCGGCCGATACCGCATGGCGGATGCTGACCCAGCGCGATCCCTATGTGAACATGCTGCGCGCGACCATGGCGACGTTTTCCGCCGGCCTCGGCGGCGCCGACAGCATCAACGTGCTGCCGCATACGCTGGCACTGGGACTGCCTGATCCGTTCGCACGGCGCGTAGCGCGCAACACGCAACTGGTGCTGCTGGAGGAATCCAACCTCGCCAAGGTGTCCGATCCCGCCGCCGGCTCCGGTGGCATCGAAGCCCTGACGCAGCAGCTCTGCGAGGCGGCATGGCAACTGTTCCAGGAAACCGAGAAGGCCGGTGGCCTGTTCGCCTCGCTGGAGCAAAACCTGATTCAGCGCCAGGTTATGGCGACGCGGGCCGCGCGCGAGGCAAATATCGCCAGGCGCAAGGAAGTCCTGACCGGCGCCAGCGAATTTCCGAACCTGCACGAGGCTCATGTGGCCGTACTGGATACGCCGCCGGTGGCGCTCGCGCCCTATGGCGAGGAAAAGTTCAAATTCGAAGCACTGCCGCCGATCCGGCTTGCGGTTCCCTTCGAACGCTTGCGCGACCGGTCGGACGAAATGCTCAAAGCCAGTGGCGCCCGGCCAAAAATGTTCCTCGCCAATCTCGGCACGCCCGCCGACTTCACCGCGCGTGCGACCTTTGCGAGAAGCTTTTTCGAGACCGGCGGGATCGAGGCGGTCGACTTCTTATCTCCGTCCTCACCTCGCCCTATGGGAGAGGTGAAAAATCTCGCCGCTCTTGTTGTGGCATTCAAAACCTCGGGCGCGGCGCTGGCCTGCCTCTGTTCGTCTGATAAAATCTACACCGAACAGGGGGTCGCAGCCGCAAAGGCCCTTCACGCCGCGGGAGCAAAACATATCTATCTGGCAGGCCGGCCCGGCGAGCAGAAAGCGGCGCTCCGTAGTGCCGGCGTTAACGATTTTGTCTTTGCCGGGTGCGACGCACTGGTCACGCTACAGCAAGCCTACCGGCTGATGGAGTGAGCATGACGACGGCGACAAAACCCGTTCTGACCGGCGGCTGCCAGTGCGGCGCCATTCGCTTTGCGCTGTCCGCGCCTCCGGTGAAGGTCAGCATTTGCCACTGCCGGATGTGCCAGAAGGCGGCCGGCGCACCGTTCGCGTCATTCGCCGACATCGAGAACCGCGACTTCGCCTGGACTCGTGGCACGCCGGCCGCGTTCCGCTCCTCATCGATCGCCGAGCGCAATTTCTGCCGGGATTGCGGCACGCCGCTCAGCTTCCGCCGCATCGGCGGTCCAAGGATCGAGATCATGACTGGCACCTTCGATCGCCCGGACCGGGTGGTGCCGATCCAGCAATTCGGAACCGAATCCCGGCTAGGCTGGGTGGTGGCCATCGCCAATCTGCCGAGCCAGACCACGCTGCAGAACTACGGCGCGGACAAACTTAACGGCATCGTCAGCCACCAGCATCCGGACCATGATTGAGCAACTTGGAGCCAGGGCATTGGCGACGATTAGAGGTAGTTGTGCTAAGGTCCGCGCCGAACCGAGACCTATCACGTCGAGATCGTGACCGCAGGGCTATTGAAATGGGCGCCATCCTGAACCTGTTGGCATTGTGTCTCCCCGACTTGTGGGTATGGCGTCTCGGAAAAAACTGGGCGGAGGGCCGATCGAAGGGTTATCTAAATGATGCCGTCGCCAAGAAGAGCGGTTTTGACGATCCCGTCTACAAACGGAAGTTCAAAAGTTGATCGAACGCAATCGCAAGCTTGAGGAAGCCAAGGAATGACTCGCATTCCCAATTTCGCGAATGTGGCGTTCGAGGCTGTCGCCACGGGCACGCCACCGGGCAATGCCGAACCATGGCTCACGCCCGAAGGGATCCTCGTAAAACCCGGCTATAGCGAAGTCGATCTGGAAGGCATCGACTTCCTCGAGACATGGCCCGGCATCGCGCCCTATCTGCGCGGCCCCTACCCCACGATGTATGTCAACCAGCCCTGGACCATCCGGCAATATGCCGGGTTCTCCACGGCGGAAGATTCCAACGCTTTCTACCGCCGCAATCTGGCGGCCGGGCAAAAGGGCCTCTCGGTGGCGTTCGATCTGGCGACCCACCGCGGTTACGATTCGGATCATCCGCGCGTCACCGGCGACGTCGGCATGGCCGGCGTCGCGATCGATTCGATCTACGACATGCGCACGCTATTCTCGGGCATTCCGCTCGACCAGATGAGCGTGTCGATGACCATGAACGGCGCGGTGCTGCCGATCCTGGCGCTGTTCGTCGCCGCTGCCGAGGAACAGGGCGTGCCGCCGGAGAAACTTTCGGGAACGATTCAGAACGATATTCTGAAAGAGTTCATGGTGCGCAACACCTACATCTATCCGCCGGCGCCCTCGATGCGGATCATCTCCGACATCTTTGCGTACACGTCGCAAAAAATGCCGAAGTACAATTCGATTTCGATCTCCGGCTATCACATGCAGGAAGCCGGCGCGACGCAGGACCTCGAACTTGCCTATACGCTGGCCGACGGCGTCGAATATCTGCGCGCTGGCCTCGCGGCCGGTCTCGACGTCGACCGCTTCGCGCCGCGGCTGTCGTTCTTCTGGGCGATCGGCATGAACTTCTTCATGGAAGTCGCCAAGATGCGCGCGGCGCGGCTGCTATGGGCCAAGCTGCTGAAGCCCTTCAACCCGAAGGACCCGCGCTCGTTGAGCCTGCGCACGCATTGCCAGACTTCCGGCTGGTCGCTGACCGCACAGGATGTCTACAACAACGTGATGCGCACCACCATCGAGGCGATGGCGGCGACGCAAGGCCACACCCAATCGCTCCATACCAATGCGCTTGACGAGGCGCTGGCACTGCCGACCGATTTCTCGGCGCGGATCGCGCGCAACACGCAATTGTTCCTGCAACAGGAAAGCGGCACCAACCGCATCATCGATCCCTGGGGCGGCTCGTATTATGTCGAGCGGCTGACGCATGACCTCGCCGCCAAGGCCTGGAGCCACATTCAGGAGATCGAAGCGCTCGGCGGCATGGCCAAGGCAATCGAGGCTGGCGTACCCAAGCTGCGGATCGAGGAAGCCTCCGCCAAGACCCAGGCCAGGATCGACGCCGGCAAGCAGGCGGTGATTGGCGTCAACAAGTTCAAGCCGACCAACGAGGCGCCGATCGATGTGCTGAAGGTGGAAAATTCCACCGTGCGGCGGCTGCAGATCGACAAGCTGTCGCGGCTGCGGAAAGAGCGCAACCAGAAGGACGTCGACGCCGCGCTGGCGGCGCTGACCCGCTCGGCCGCCGAAGGCAGCGGCAATCTTTTGGCGCTGGCGATCGATGCCGCGCGCGCCAAGGCCACAGTCGGCGAGATTTCCGACGCGATGGAAAAAGTCTTCGGGCGGCATCGTGCCGAAATCAAATCCATCACCGGCGTCTACAAGCGGGAGGCGTCCACCATGTCTAACCGGGTCGAAAAAGTTCAGGCGCTGATCGATGCGTTCGAGGACGCCGAGGGGCGCCGCCCGCGCATCCTCGTCGCCAAGATCGGTCAGGACGGTCACGACCGCGGCCAGAAGGTGATCGCCTCGGCCTTTGCCGATGTCGGTTTCGACGTCGATATCGGACCATTGTTTGCCACCGCCGAGGAAGCCGCGCGGCAGGCTGTCGAGAACGACGTGCATATTCTTGGGCTCTCGTCGCTGGCGGCGGCGCATCTCACCGCGGTGCCCGAGTTGAAGGCCGCGCTGAAGAAGCAGGGCCGCGACGACATCATGATCATCATCGGCGGCGTGGTGCCGCCGCAGGATTACGATGCGCTGTACAAAGCTGGCGCCGAGGCGATCTACCCGCCCGGCACCGTGATATCGGACGCCGCCGAAGAACTGATCCACAAGCTCAATGCGAGACTCGGGCACAGCGAGGCGGCTGAGTAGCTCCGCGCGACCGTTTGTTCGAGGGATTTTCCTTGCGCTCCGCAGCCACCGTTACGTTTGCCCGCCGGATAGGCTTCGTTGCAGCCGCCACCTGCTTCGCACTGGCCACGGTGTTTGCCGCCGATCCAAAGCCCGACGCATCCATCAAGAACAGGAGCGTCGATGCCAGCGTCGTCCTCGACGACAAGATCAAGGCCAACGCCGCGCTCTCGGCCGATTGCCTTGTCGAAGGCAGGAAGTGGATCGACAAAAATGCTGCCGAGGCTGATGCCTCGCGCAAGCAGGATCCGGTCCTGTTTCGCAATGGCGGCTGGAGCTTTGAGCGCACATACTCCGTCAGTTCGGTGGTCGATGGACGTTATATCAGTGTCGTCAGATCCGACTATACGAACACTGGCGGCGCGCATCCCAACTCGGATGTCGACACCATCCTGTGGGACGATGCCGTGAAGAAGCGGATCAGCATTCGTCCGTTCTTCACCGAGACCGCCGATAACGGACCAACAATGAAGGCCATACTGAAAGGCGTGATCGCATCGCTCAACATTGAAAAGAAGAAACGCGACGCGACGGAGACCGCGACCGCCGAATGGTACAAGGGCCTGGAGCCAAAACTGCTCAAGATCGGCGCGGTGACGCTGGCGCCCTCGACCGAAGCCGGCAAGAGCTCAGGCCTGACGTTTCATTATCCGCCCTATGCGGTCGGTCCCTATGCCGAGGGTCCGTACATCGCATTCGCGCCGTGGGAAAGCCTGAAGCCGTATTTGACGCCGGAAGGGTCGAAGATTTTCGGCGGCGCACGGCCCAAAAGCGACGATGACGACGGCACGCGATAACCGGCTGCGTCCTCCCCTTCTTACACAAATTGGCGCGATTGGCGCCGCATGGGATGGGTTCACACCGTCGTGAGTGCTGGTTTCACCCTAGTCCACTTTGCCTCGGGAGATATAGGGTAAACTCTCTCTCAAGTTCGGCAGCCCGCAAAAAGCAACTCCTATCGTGATTGGAAGGACTTCGCATGATCTCTAAATGGATGGTTTGCCTGTTGGCGGGTACGACGCTTGCCGGCGTTGCTCATGCGGCGGAGCCGACGCCGATCCGCATAACGGTGATCTCCGATCTGAACGATGATCTGTACGACGCGCGGTCGGGCCGTGGCGGAGTGGACGCAACCCGCATGGCGGTTGCCGATTTCGGCGGCTCTGTACTTGGCCGATCCGTGGTGGTCGATGCGCTCAACGATCACAACAAGGCGGCGGAGGCACCTGCGCTCGCCATGCAGGCCTATGATGCCGGCGCCGATCTGCTGATGGACGTACAGAACTCGCCGATCGCAACCGCGATCTCCAAGGTGGCCACCGAGCGACGAAAGCTCGCAATCAGCACCATCGCGGCTAGCCCGGCCCTCACCCGGGCCGCTTGCAGCAAGTACTTCTACCACTACTCATTCGACCTGCCTTCGATCACGACGGCGACCGCGAACTACCTCATGGCACAGCCCCAAAACAAGCGGTGGGCGACGATTGCCGAGGACACCGGCTTTGGCAAAGGCGGCGCGGCACTCATGTCGCCGATCGTGATCGCGCATGGCGGCGAGATCGTTAAATCCGTCGTCATCCCCCAACAGAACACCGAGACCGATTTTTCGAATGCGCTTGGCGACATCAGCGGCTCCAATCCCGATGTGGTGGCGGTGTTCGATGACGCCGCCAAGGGCGATGTCGGCATTACGTTCCTTAACAAGGCCAGGCTGAAAGCAACCATCACGACGGCGCTGCTGTATCTATCCGACGTGGACCGGGTCAAGGACGGGTATGCAGGGGTTGTGGCCGCTGTGCCTTGGTACTGGAATCTGGACCCCGCGGCCCGCGCATGGTCCGACCGGTTTGCCGCTGAACATAACGGACTTCGGCCGGATGCCGCGCAGGCGGCCGACTACTCCGCAACCCTGCAATGGCTGAACGCGGTCAAAACCGCGGGCACGACGGAAGCCGATGCCGTGATCCGCGTGCTGGACGGGCACAAATTCGATGACATGTTCGCTCATGGCGGCGAATTCCGCGCCAGCGACCACATGGTGGTGCACGACCTTTACATTGCCAAGGTCAAGAACTCTGCGCAACTCATGGAGCCACATGCCTGGTTCGAGATACTTTCAACCATCCCGGCTGCTACCGCATTCCCGGCCGGCACAGAGTGCAAAATGCCGCAGTAGTCCGAACTCGGAAAAGACCGGCAAGCTTTCGCAACTCCGCTGGCGGAGCGTTTTATTGAATGCGCCCGCAAAGTTGCCAATTCGGATACCGGTCGCGCGTCGACGCGGCGCCGTTAATGACGCGATACCTGCGAGAAGAGCGAGCCAAGCCCTTCGGCCATCGTCGGGTGCGCGAAGGCGGCATCAGCAAGCTTCGCGTGCGAAAGGCCGGCCAACATTGCTGTTTGCACCGCAGCCAGAACTTCCCCCGCCTCGGCGCCTATCATTGCGAAACCGAGAATGCGATCGTCATTCCCAGCGATCAGCGCCTTCATGAAGCCTTGCCTCTCGTCGGTGGCCTGCGCACGCAACACGGAGTTCATCGGCAGCTTTACAACGCGTGTCACGATTCCTCGACGCTCAGCTTCACCTTCACTAAGTCCCACGCGAGCGAGCGGAGGATCTGTAAACATGCAGTAAGGAACTAGTCGATCGCGCGTGCTGCGAGCGTTTCCAGCGAGATTGTCGCGAACGATGCGAAAGTCATCTTCAGATATATGCGTGAATTGCGGGCTACCCGCGCATTCCCCCATGGCCCAGACATCGGGGGCGCTCGTCTCGAGGCGCTCATTGACGCGAATGTACCCACGATCGTCCAACTCAATCCCTGCCTCCTCAAGTCCGATTCCTCTGGTACTGGGAATACGCCCGGCTGCCACCAGGATATCGCTACCCTCTATGGTTCGTTCGCCGGAACGCGTGCGCACAACAAGACTAACCTTCTCTCCAGACCGCCCACGTACCTGGAGGAGTTCGGCTCCCGCTACGATTTCAATTCCCTCGTCGCTCAGAATCCGCACCATCTCCTGCGCAACGTCCAAATCCTCTCGACCCAGAATTTTGGGGCCAGACTCAATGACGGTCACGTTGCTACCAAAGCGACGGAAAGCCTGTGCAAATTCGAGACCGGAATAGCCGCCGCCGATAATGAGCAGATGCAACGGCAAATGGTCGAGTTCCAGAGCCTCGACGTGCGTCAGCGGTCGAGCGGCATCGAGGCCGGAAACGTTTGGAAGGGCCGCATGCGTTCCGAGGTTGAGGAAGACCGTGCCCGCCGAAAGCAGGCGTGTGCCCCCGTCATTCAGGGTAACCTCAAGCGTTTTCGGCCCCGTGAAACGCCCAGCGCCCATGATCAATTCCGCACCGCTTGCCTTGTATTTCTGCAGGTGCGTCGCAACCTGCCGGTCAACCATCTCCCGCTTCCGCTGGCGAACCGCACTCATGTCAATCGTTACCGGGCCGGCCGCCATCCCGAACTTCTTTGCGTTACGCGTCAAATACGCAACCCTTGCGCCCGAAATCTCATTCTTGGTAGGCATACAGGCGATGTTGGGACAGGAGCCTCCGATCCAGCGCCGCTCTACGACGGCAGTTCGCCGTCCCGACTGAGCCATGTGCCAAGCCATCAGCTTGCCGCCTGTTCCACTGCCGATGACGAGAACTTCAAACTGCTCTGCTTGGGGCATAGGTTTTCTCCGTGTTGTGGATTTTGTGGCTCCGGAGTGAACAGGTCAGTAGGCGTATCGGAATGGAAGCGGCCGTTCCACCCCTCTCCAATTTCCAATCAATTGTGTCGCTACTTCGGGCCTCTATCTCATCGTCGACGAACACATCAGCGACCGCGACAGAGCGGCTCTCGTCCGGTACCCAGGAAGGGCATGACATTAGCGCTTCATGAGCCCGGCTCATTCCGCCGAGTGGGATCATCGAAAAGTCGATACCAAATGTGGTTGAACAAAGACCGGCGCGCAGGGGGATCGTTCCAAATCATCGAGGTCCTTCGACAGCATGGCGCCAGCATATTCAGTGTGATCCGCAACATCTCGGTGCCCTATGGGTTGAACACGCCCGAGGGCCGAACATCTCGTCAACGCGATCGCGTTTGGTCATAGACCAAAAGCGCAAGCTCTATTTTTTGAGTCGGCTTTGACCCCTAACACGTTTTGGGTCGACCTGAGGGCTATCGACTTTTCAGTAGAGACGGGAACCGTGCCGACGCTCGATCTGGGTTCCAACCAGGATCACACTTATTCGGGCAACGCGACGAAAGAAGTCAAAAACGCCAAGCCGTTTGAATTTCTCGGTATGAACTAGGCCCCGGCTGCGCGTCCAATCTGCGTGCGCCTTTGTACCATATGAGACATGCCGACGGGGCCGTGACGGATGAGCGATAAAGCCGGACGGAAAGTCGCCATCTTCCCGTGGAACCTTGCCGACGTGTCCGCGTTCGAAGGTCGGGAATACCTGGCGGACATCTACCGGCCTCGATCATCAAACCTATCGGGAGAGATCAGTGGGATTGTCCTGGCAACAAGGTCCGCTCTCGACGGGAGCAATCGGCCGGTTCCTCATGCCCGAACCGCTGCCCGAGAGGCTGTTGTACGTCGAGCCGTTGCGCCGCCGCATGCGCGTGCGCTTCGGGGGAAACTGGATCGCCGATAGCGAGCACGCCCTCCTGCTCTTCGAACCGGGGCGCTATCCGGTAGCCTACTTCCCGGAAACCGACGTCTCTCCACACACCCTGGAACGCATCGAGCATACCACCCAACACCCCGATCTCGGGCTCACGTCGTGGTACAGCGTGCGGGCGGGCGAGCAGCACATCGCGGCGCGAGGAGCGTGGCAGCACACCAACCTGCCCACCCACGCAAGCGAACTGCAGTCACGTGTCGCTTTCGCCTGGCGGGCCATGGACGCTTTCTACGAAGAAGACGAACGAATCGTAGGCCATGCCGCCGACAGCTACCACCGCATCGACATTCGGCAGGCCTCCCGTAACCTCGTAGTCCGCCATCACGACCGGATTATCGCCGATACCAAGCGGCCGCTGGTACTCTACGAATCCGGCTTCGCGCCGCGCTGGTACGTTCCACGCGCCGACATCGATGATTCCGCCCTCACTCCGGTGAAGCACCAGACCTTCTGCCCCTACAAAGGGGTCTGCAGCTATTACAGCATCGGCGACGCGCATCTGGCGGCTTGGTCGTATCCTGACGCCTATCCTGAGGTCGGACGGATCTCCGACCTGGTGTCGTTCGAACCGGACATCGTCTCCGTGCATCTCGATGGCACCCAGCTCCATCTTGAGCCCGGCCAGACGGTGGTAGCGCACGGCCCTGATCGCAACCTCACCGTCGCCGAGGTAGTCAGCCCGGCAAGCGGCGATAAGCAAACACCGGGTGGCGGGCCTGGAGCGGCGGCGAGCGGTTAGGACGGGCCTCCGGTCGCCATCAAAGCGGAGCGGGACATGGCTCGACTACTATCAGTGAACGTCGGACTTCCGCGCGACATAGAGTGGAAGGGTCGTACGGTACACACCGGGATCTGGAAAAATCCGGTGCGTGGCCGCTGTCGCGTCGGCCGATTGAATCTGGACGGAGACGGTCAAGGCGACATGGCCGGCCACGGCGGTGAGCAGCGAGCCGCCTTCGTCTACCAGATCGAATCGTATCGCTACTGGCAGGAGCAGCTGAAGAGGACCGACTTCGCTCACGGACAGTTCGGCGAGAACTTCACGATCGAAGGATTGCCCGACGATACCGTTTGCATCGGCGACCGTTATCAAATCGGCGGCGCACTGTTCGAGGTCACTCAACCCCGCGTTACCTGCTATCGCGTTGGCATTCGGATGAACGAGCCGCGGATGCCGGCATTGCTGACATCCAGCGGCCGGCCGGGGTTCTATTTCCGCGTCCTGCAGGAAGGCGATGTCGGCGCCGGCGACGAAATCGTGAAAGTGGGTGAGGCGAACGAGCGAATGACCGTCGCAGCGATCAACGCGCTCCTCTACTCGCCCAATCATCCGCACGAACAACTGGAGCGCGCCTTGCGGATCGAGGCGCTTTCGCGCGGATGGCGCTCGTCGTTTAAGACATTACTGCAGAGTCAAACGACTGGCCCGGGGAGCGGCAACGCAGCGCTCGCGCCGGCAGCGGCCGCGCATCCGGTTGCGCCAGGATTTCGGCCGCTCGCGGTGGCGGCGATCGAACGGGAGTCCGCAGACGTCCTTTCCGTGTCGATGCGGCATCCGGACGGTCAGCCGCTGCGACCGGCCCTGCCCGGTCAGTACGTCGTCTTGCGTCTTCGACCGAACGGTGGCGGCCCGCCCCTCTTTCGCAGCTACTCGCTCTCGGGTCCCCTCTCGACGGAGCGTTATCGGATCAGCGTAAAGATCGAGCCGAATGGGACGGCTGGAACCTACCTGCGGGAGCATGTCCGGGTGAACGATGTTCTCGACGTCAGCTCGCCGCGCGGAAGCTTCATTCTGCAGTCTGGAGAGCAGCCCGTGGTGTTGCTCAGCGCGGGCATTGGGGCAACGCCTCTTCTGGCCATGCTGTACGCGCTGGCGGCGGCCCGCTCCACACGGCCGGTCTTGTGGCTGCACGCGGCTCGCGACCGGCAACATCATCCATTTGCCGCCGAAGTCCGCCGCCTTATGCCCGCGCTCGCGCAAGGTCGCAGCTATGTTTGTTACAGCAGGCCGGGCTCACGCGATAAGATCGGCGAGGATTTCGACGCTGTCGGTCACCTGTCGCGATCGGTCTTCGACGGAGTCGGTATCCCGAGTGAGGCCGATGTCTACATTTGCGGGCCAACTCGCTTCATGGCAGACATGAAGGAGGTGCTCGCAGCTCGGAACGAGCCGCCGCAGCGGATTCATGTCGAAATCTTCAATGGCAGCGAGTTGAGGACTCCTGGTGTGGTCGGCGCAACAACGCGAGCTCCACATATACTCAAGGACGACGCCGACACCGGTCCGCTGGTATCGTTCGCACGAAGTGGCATCGCCGCACACTGGAAGCCATCAGCCTACCGGAGCATTTTGGAGCTGGCCGAGGCGTGCGACGTCCCGGTCCGCTGGGCATGCCGGAGTGGTGTTTGTCATAGCTGCGAGAGCGGTCTGGTTTCGGGCGCGGTCGCCTATGACCCGCCGCCACTCGATAAGCCCGCCGACGGCAACCTTCTGGTTTGCTGCTCACAACCGATTGGTGACGTCGTCATCGATTTGTGAATCCCGACCGGGATTCGATCTCAGACTGAAGAACCGTCACGGTTCACTTCGCGCCGCAAAATGAAGGACCAGGGCGGCGCATATCGGACCGAAGACAAGGCGAGGCGCGATGAACACAACCAGCACAGCGGCCATGAAACTCTCAATCGAAGTGATCATGTTGCCGGTGAGCGATGTCGAGCGGGCGTTGCGATTCTATGTCGACCAGGTCGGCTTCACGCTCGACGTCGACTATTCGCCGAACGACGCGTTCCGCGTCGTGCAGTTCACTCCGCCAGGCTCCAGCTGCTCGATACAGATCGGTCGCGGATTAACCGACGTGCCCCCCGGATCACTTCGCAACGTCTATCTCGTCGTCACCGACCTTGAGGCCGTGCGGAGCCGCCTGCTCGAGCGCGGGGTCGAAGTCGGCGAGATCCGGCACAAGGTGCCCATCGATGCCTGGGATGGAGGTTTCGCACCCGGGCTCGATCCCGCGCGCAGGGACTATGCCAGTTTCGCCGACTTCTCGGACCCGGATGGCAATAGCTGGGTGCTACAGGAACGGGGTTACCGCAAGGCGTGAAGTATAGCAATCAGTGAGGCATCGTCGGCAGGGATGCTCGAATGCGCTGCGAGAAATCAGGCGCATTATCGGCCGCCTGCGCGGCCTCGTTAATCAGCGAATGACGCCGCAGTTCCTCAAACGGCAGCGTTGTATCGATTCGGCCCGAATAATAGAGGTAGCCATCGATCAGACCGTTGAGCAGATGCCGGACATCGAGGCGGCCGACCCGGCCGGCGGCGTTGGCATATCGCACGATGTTGATGGTGCAGCTGTTGGTCAGCAGGTGATAGAACTCCGGCCGATCGGCCAGTTCGTTGATCCGCGTCAAGTAAACCAGGAGCAGCCGGCGGGCATCGTCGGGTGAGGTGTTGAGACGATAGAGGTATACCGCCTCGTGCCGGTAGTTGGCGCGCACACCTACGAGGTCGTGCTCGTCACCCACCACATAGATCAACTCGAATTGCTTGAAGAGGGAGGCTATCGGCGCAAAGCTTTCGCCGACCTCCGGCCGTGTTTCGATGGAAATACTCAGCGGCGGCGCGTTGTCGAAGATGAAACTCAAAAACGTATGTCCGACCGGGCCCGCCATAAAGTAGGACACGTAGAAATCGAGGGCCGTCAAGTGCGACAGCAGCACCTCGCGCTCCTCATAGCGCACCGTGAAATCATCCCGGGTTCGATAATCGAAATTGCGCACACCGGTGAGGCGCACATGATCGCCGTCGATAAATGCCCGTGGCATCACCGCGACTTCCGGCCGCCAGGGACGCTCGTGCGAGGGACGGATGGTGACCCACCAGGCGGCCACACCGAGAAACAGTGCGATCACGATCACGGACATGCGCCGCCGTTGACGCGAAAGCCAGAGAGCCCAGACCGCGAACGCCGCAAAGCTGCCCGCCAACCCCAGACGCAGCCCTGCTGACGGCAGATTCGAATAATCGATGGCAAGCGTGGTCCACGTGATCAGCGCGGCCCAGCACAGAAACCAGATCGTTGCGATCAGCCAGCCGAAAGATCTGGGCAGGAACCCGCGACGTGAACTCAACGGCCTCTCCGACTCGTTTCTTGTTGCGATCTCACTTGCTCAGTGTGTCCTTGTAAATTCTGCCATCCTTCATGATGACGACAAAATTCTTGTCGGGATTTGCGACGAGGTTGATGTCGTCGAGGGGATTGCCATCGACCAGCAGCAGATCTGCAAGTGCGCCGGCTTCCACGACGCCAAGCTTGCCGGGATAGGGATTGATAAAGCCGGACAGCGCCATCAACTCGCCATTGTCGGCGGTCGCCATCTTGAGCGCTTCGGCGGGGGTATACCAGCGGACCATCATGGCGAGATATTGCCCCTGCCGGCTGGCAGCCCCCGGATCGCCCAGGATATCAGCGCCCCAGGCCGTCTTGACCCCGTACTTCTTTGCCAGCCTGTAGGCGTTCTCGGTTCCGGCGAACACTTCCAGCGCCTTCTTCTGCGACACCGGACTCATCCGCGCGAAAACGTCTGCATCGTAGGTCAGCGGCTGCAGGCTCCACCAGATGCCCTTGTCCGCCAGCAACTGGGCGGTGGGCTCGTCGATGAGGTGGCCGTGTTCGATGCATTTGACGCCGGCGGCGATCGCTTGCCGGATCGCAGGTGGGGTATACGCATGCACGGCCACATAGGTGCCCCAGTTTTCGGCCGCCTCGACCGCGGCATGAAGCTCCGCTTCGGTGAACTGGATCGACTCGATCGGATTGTGGGGAGAACTGACGCCGCCGCCTCCCATCAGCTTGATCTGGCTGGCGCCCTGTCTCAGTTGCTCGCGCGTGCGCAGCCGTACTTCATCGGGGCTGTCGGCAATGGCTGCGACGCCAGCGAGCTCGGATTGGCTCAGCGGCCCTCCCAGCGCCCGCGGCACCTCATAGCGAGACCGAAAGTCTCCGTGGCCCGAGGTTTGCGAGATCATCGCGCCCGAAGGATAGATGCGTGGACCAACCGTGACCCCCTCGTCGATGGCGCGCTTCAATCCGAATACCGGACCACCCATGTCGCGTATGGTGGTGAAACCCCGCATCAGCGTTGCCTCGGCTTCTCGCGCAGCCAACAGGTTGAGGTAACCGGGATCCGCCGTCACGAGGACCGCAGGCGACACGGCTGCCATGAACATATGCCAATGGGCGTCGATCAGCCCTGGCATCAGCACGCGCCCGTTGGCATTGATTACGCGGACGTCGGCAGCCCCCTCGATAGCAGCCGGGTTGGCCGATATCTGTTCGATGATGTGGCCCCTGACGAGCACGCTGGAAGGTGCCGACAGCGCGGAGCTCTTGCCATCGAAGATGCGGACATTCTGAAAAAGCGTCACCCCGGCGGCGGGCAATGCAGGAGCAGCGGGTTCATCGGGCCCTAGGTCCAGCGCCTCATATTGCGCCCTGCCCGGCTGGCAAGGTCCAATCAGAAAAGCTGCCGCCAGCAGCATCGGACACAGCGTGCGCCGCAAGTCCCCGACAATCGTCAAGGCAAATGAGGCACTCAGAAGGTCTCTTAAGTCCATCGTGCACGCTCCTCTTGGAAAGCACGAGCCCCGTCACACCAATACTATCCGCAGCAATGCTCGGACAATGGATGCGGGCACTCGTTCTGTCGCCCTCAACCAAGACCGTCGCGCGAACGGCCGTTCCATTTTTTCTCCGCCCACAAAGCCGCGAGGAGAAGAACGGATGCGTTACGAGATACGAACACTCCGCCGTTCCAGGTCTTTTACTAAAATTACCAGCAACGCCAAGGCTATATCGAAAGCCGAAAAAGTCGAAATAGCAACAGATAGCGATTGCGGCCGGTATCATTTGTTCGATATGTTTCATCCTCCCGTCTCCTGCAGACGGACGTCGGATAGGTTTTCGTATCGGAGGACCGTCATGACCAATACTTCACAGACCCTGAGCAATTCTCAAATCAGTTCTGATACGGCGCCGCTACGCGCCAAGTCGGGCTGGATCGTCGCACTCGGCGTCGTCTATCTGCTCGCCGGGTTTATCGCGCTTGGCAGCGTTGTAATGGCCACTGTCGCGAGCGTCCTCGTCGTCGGCGTGATGATGATCGTCGCCGGCGTCGCCGAAGTATTTAGCGCCTTCCAGATCAAGAGCTGGAGCAAATTCCTGCTCTGGGTCCTGCTCGGTGTGCTCTACATCATCGCCGGCTTCGTCACGTTCGAGAATCCACTGCTCGCCGCCGCGCTGCTCACCCTCATTCTCGGCGCATCGCTGGTGGCCTCGGGCATCATGCGGATCATCCTGGCCTTCAGCATGAAACGGGAAACACCCTGGATCTGGGTGCTGCTGTCAAGCGTGATCACGTTGCTGCTCGGCCTGCTGATTTTGGCGCACTGGCCGGTCTCGAGCCTCTATATCCTCGGCCTGTTCCTTGGCATCGATCTCATCATGGCCGGCGCGGCCTGGATCGGACTGGGCTTCGGCCTGCGCCAACCTCATTGAAGTGTGGCAGGCAGAGTGCGTGCGCGCCACGCACTCTCCTGATCGACGATTAATGAGGCACCCATGCGCTGGATCTATCTCGCCATCATAATTCTGCTCGCAGTGGCGACGATCATATTCGCGCTACAAAACTTCGAGATCGTCACCATGTCCTTTCTGGGCTTCAATGCCCGCCTACCGCTCGCCCTGTTGGTTGTCGTCGCCTATCTGCTGGGCGCGGCAACGGGCGGCAGCCTGTTCGCACTGTTGCGTCGATCGTACGAAGGGTCGAGACGAAACATTATGGGTTCGTCCTGAACTAAGTGTCGTTTCATCTCCGACCGAAGAGGGTGACGATGAACGAAACAGCGCGCGAGCCGGTTTTGGTGGATCTCGCCTTGCAGGGTGGCGGTTCCCACGGCGCGTTCACCTGGGGCGTGCTCGATCGGCTGATCGAGGAGCCGTGGCTGCGAATCGAAGCGATCTCCGGCACGTCGGCGGGCGCGATGAATGCAGCCTTGGTAGTGGACGGATGGATGCAAGGCGGAGCCGAAGGCGCGCGGGCCGCACTCGATGCCTATTGGCGGCGCGTGTCGCGCGCGGCGGCGTTCAGCCCATTGCAGCGCTCGCCGCTCGACCGGCTGATGGGCCGCTGGACGCTCGACACGTCGCCCGCCTACCTCGTCATGGACCTGATGGCGCGCGTGCTTTCGCCTTATGATCTCAATCCCTCTGGCTTCAACCCGCTGCGCACCATCCTCGACGAGAGCATCAATTTCGGCCGACTCGCCCGCGCACCAATCAGGTTATTTATTACCGCTACCAACGTGCGTACCGGCCGCGGCCGCATCTTCCGCAATGCGGAGATCACGGCCGAGGTCCTGCTTGCCTCGGCTTGTCTGCCGACCATGTTCCAGGCGATCGAGATCGATGGTGACCCCTATTGGGATGGCGGCTATGCCGGCAATCCGACGCTGACGCCGTTGGTACGCGAGAGCGACGCGCATGACACCATCCTGGTGCAGATCAATCCACGCGAACGGTCGGACCGGCCGCGTACGGCAACCGAGGTCTTGGACCGGCTCAACGAGATTTCCTTCAACTCGCCGCTGATGAAGGAATTGCGCATGATCGCGCTGCTGCGCCAGGTGGCTGACCCCGGACACGGCGAAGGCGCGCGTTGGGCGGGAATGCGCATGCACCGGATTATGAGCGATGCGCTCGCAAACTTCGGAGCCTCGTCCAAGCTCAACGCCGAGTGGGCGTTCGTTTCGTTGCTGAAGGAAGAGGGGCGCAAGAGCGCCAACGCATTCCTTACGGCCCACGCCGATGATATCGGAAAGCATTCCACAGCCGATATCGACGTTCTGCTCGCGGAATGCTGAGGTGATGATTGTGTTGGGGCTTCTCGGCATCCTGATTGGGCTCGGCCTGCTGATCTTGTTCGCCTTCCGGGGCTGGAGCGTGCTGCTGCTTGCACCGCTCGCCGCCTTGATCGCAGCGCTGTTCTCCCGCGAGCCGCTGCTCGCCCACTGGACCCAAACCTTCATGACCAGCGCGGCAGGCTTTCTGGCGCAGTTCTTTCCGCTGTTTCTGCTTGGTGCGCTGTTCGGGAAGTTAATGGAAGACAGCGGCTCGGTCGCCGCGATCGCGAGCTTCATGACACAGCGGCTCGGCCCGCAGCGGGCCGTGCTGGCGGTGGTGCTCGCCGGCGCGCTCGTCACCTATGGCGGCGTCAGTTTGTTCGTCGCCTTCTTCGTGCTGGCGCCGATGGCGCAGGAGCTGTTCCGTGTGGCTGGTATCCCGCGGCGTCTGATGCCTGCGGCAATCGTTCTCGGTACATCAACCTTCACGATGTCGGCGCTGCCCGGCACGCCGTCGATCCAGAACGCGATCCCGATGCCGTTCTTTGGCACCACGCCCTTTGCGGCGCCCGGCCTCGGTGTTCTGGCATCGCTCATCATGCTCGGCTTCGGCCTGTGGTGGCTCAATCGCGAAGAGGCGATCGCAAAGAGGAACGGCGAAAGCTTTGGCGAGGGCGCACCGATGCCGACCGAACGTCTCGCCACCGACGAAAAGTTGCGTGAACGCACCACCACTGCGCGCGAGTTCGATCCAGCCGAGATCACGCACGGCGCAGCGACCGACATGCCGCCTCCAGCCATGCTCGCCGCGCTGCCCCTGGTCGTGGTGATTGTCGTCAATCTCGCGATGTCGTTGTTCATCCTGCCGGCACTCGACACCCACTTTCTCACTGAAGCTCGTTGGGGAGAGACGTCCCTCGCCGCCGTCGGAGGCGTATGGGCCGTGATCACGGCGCTTGCCTGCGCGATCGTCACCGTGCTCGCGGTCAATTTTCGGCGACTGCCGGCTCTGCGCACTACCATGGATGCCGGCGCCAATGCCGCAGTGCTGCCGGCGATGAGCGTAGCGAGCCTGGTCGGATTCGGCGCCGTGGTGGCGGCGATGCCTGCTTTCACGGTGGTTCGCGACGCCGTGCTCGGCATCGGTGGCGGCCCGTTGGTGTCGCTGGCTGTCGCCACTAACGTACTAGCAGCACTTACCGGCTCGGCATCGGGTGGGCTGACCATTGCGCTCGACGCGCTCGGGGCGACATACATGACGCGCGCGGCAGAGATAGGGCTCAATCCCGAGTTGCTCCATCGTGTAGCGGTGATCGGTTCGGGCACACTCGATAGCCTGCCACATAACGGCGCGGTGGTCACTTTGCTTGCAGTCTGCGGATCGACGCACCGGGACAGCTATCGCGATATCGTGGTGGTCGGCATCATCGGCGCCCTCATAGCGCTTGCCGCCATTATCGTGCTCGGCTCCCTGGTGGGTTCGTTCTGAGCTATCCGCGTGGGCCGGGGCCTCCCGACCTTTGTGGTGGCTGATACACGAAACTCGGCTCAAGCGCAGCGCGCAACCAAGTTCAAGGTATACGGCGCTTCAGGAGAAGAAACCGCGCCGGAACGTCTGGACTAGGTTTAGGTTGACCAGAACCGGCGGAATAAACATCTTCACATTTTGGTTAAAGCGGAACTTGTCATGCACGGACTGGAAATATTCCGTGGGGGCGAGTTCGCTCCCGTCTTCACGGCCATTGGAATAATAGTAGCAAGCGGCCGAACGCTGCGGCTTGGCGTCCCGCGCTTTCTTCGTCAGGCTGACACCATGCAGGCTGAGCGCCGATTGGTATAACAGGATGGTGCGCCCCATGAAGGGCACAACTTTCCTGACGCAGGCATTTGCCTCCTTGTCCCATCATTCCAGCAAACCACCGTCGTCCTCGATCCAGCCTTCGTTAAGGTACGTAATCGCGACCAACCGGTTGTCGAGATTGGTGACCGGATGGTGGGTAAAATCGGTATGAACGTGAAAATGGCCGCGGTTCGGGATCTCATGCAACCCGCCATTGTATAGTACAGCATCGCAGACCGGACCGTCGATCCGGGTGATCTGTTTTAGGATATCGATGAACCACCCGGAAGCGATCGTCTGGAAATAGATCTGCGCCGCCGGGCCGAACGTCGCGTTCGGCAGCGAACCGCGCTTGATCTCTTCCGCCGTCGCCGCGACGCGCCAGTCGTTCCACTTCATATCGTCGAATTCGGCGTACTGGCGCATCGCCTTGATGCCCGCCGACGTCAGCATGTCCTTGTTGAGGATTTCGTTGAGACTTATCCGAACGCCATGGCAAGCAAAATAATCGCCCGTCGCTTTATCAGCTTGCACGTCGGTCGCGGAACCGCTCATGAAACGTCCTGCGCCTTTCCAGATCTGAAAATAGATCGATTGTCCGCAAGTCGCGCTGACGAGCCTGTGCATTGTCCCGTTCACGGCACGAAGCGTGCCTGTGCTTTCACGGCACCTCCGATATGAGGCAGTGAGCGGACCTGGCTCTGTTGCGGTCCGAGTGCCGAGTTTTCCCCACAACGGACATCAGGACTTTACAACAAGCAACTCTAAGCCAGCCCCTATCAATGCACTCAGTTGACCTGATACGATGGCCCGCTGCGCGTTGACATCTTATTTAGCTTTTTTCGATGGCGGCGGCTGTGGTCGGCGCGGCCGAGCGGCTTCTGTGCATCCACCCGGCGCTGACCGAAGCCGTCATCTGCAGGAGGGCCCAGGAATGAAGAAGACATTTGCTGCCTTCATCGCGGTCGCAACGATCGCTGGTTCGCTCGCCGCGACGCCGGCAAGCGCGAAGCGGGGCGTTGCTGCAGGCGTCTCGGCTCCGGGCTACTATCCAGGTCCCGGGCCTTACGATTTTGGCATTTGCGAATGGGTGACGCAGCGTTTCTGGGACGGCCATGACTGGCAAGTCCGCCGGGTGCGAGTCTGCGTCTGATCTGCGGTTACGGCGGGATTGAACGGCTCATAGCAACCATGGACGTCGAGCGGAGGCCGTCGAAATGACCGGGGCAGCAAGGCGCGCAAGGCCGAAGAAGACTGCAGCGATGAGCGATCCACACAGCGGCGCATAAGTCCGGTTGTGGGACGAAATGGGCAAGTCGCCCCGGTCTGACGATGTATGTTCATTTGGTAGAACGGACTATGCGGTTACGTGAGATCACTCAAAAGGTATCCGGTCCATTAAAGCATGCAAATGGCGGCTCGGCGCGAGCCGTAGGTCCCGCGCCGAGCCTAACCAACCGAAGTCAGGGTTCGGCTGTGTCTGAGAATGATTATTCGGCTCAAAAATTGAGAGCGGGTTACTTCGGCGAGGCGGCAGAAGGTTTGAATAATTTTTGTCCGTTCACTTGATACGCGCCGATTGCTTGCTGACCCTCGGGCGAAACCAGCCAATCTGCGAACACCTTTGCGGCGGCAAGCTTTGCTCCCGGGTGCTTCCGGGGATCTAATTCGATCACGTCGTATCGATTGAGCAGGCGTGGGTCGCCCTCGATAGCGACGATCAACGATCCCTTGTTGTTAAAGCTGAGCCAGGTGCCGCGGTCAGATAACGTATATGCATCCATCGCGCTCGCGGCGTTGAGTGCTTGCCCCATGCCGCCGCCGATGTCGCGATACCATTTTTCTTTGATCAGCAGATCCGGCGTCTGACCGGCGATTTTCCAAAGCCTTAGCTCAGCCGCGTTCGTGCCGCTCTTGTCGCCACGCGAAACGAACGGCGCTTGCGAATTGGCAATCGCCTTCAATGCCGCGACACTGTCGCTGCCACCCTTCACATGAGCGGGATCGGCGGACGGCCCAACGATGACAAAATCATTCCATGCGATTTGTCGGCGCGTTGAGCCGTGGCCCTCATCCATGAACTGTTGTTCAGCCTCGGGGTCGTGAACCAACAAGAGATCAGCGTCGCCCCGCCGCGCAGTATCCAAGGCCTTGCCCGTGCCCTGGGCGACAGCGTTGACCGTGATACCGGTCTTGGCAGTGAACCGTGGGAGAATGCTTGCCAACAGCCCGGATGCTTCGACCGAAGTTGTCGAGGCCAACACTATCGATTGCTCGTCGGCAGAACTGGCATTGATAGCAGCGAGGAGCGCGACCAGAGCCAATACGTCTCGAAACTTGATCATACTTCGTCGCTTCCTGCCGTGCGCGCCTGTCCCGCCAATGCGAAGACCGTCGCGCTGATCGAAATGCTAATCCCGACTAACACCGCACCGAGAGCCAAAGCCAGCGAGAGGTCGCCTTGGCTTGTCTGGAGTGCAATGGTCGTGGTCATCGTTCTGGTCAAGCCGCGAATGTTGCCGCCGACCAAGATCACCGCCCCGACCTCCGATACGGTGCGACCAAAGCCCGCCAGAACGGCTGTGATAAGGTCCGCGCGAATGATCATCAGAATTTGTGGAATGGCCTGCAACATCGTCGCGCCATCGCTAGTCAATTCGTCGCCATAGCGCGCCCAGGCTCGTTCGCTGGCACGGTGCACAAGCGCCGTGATGATCGGAATTGCAAGTATGGTCTGCGCTATCACCATGGCGGTCGGCGTAAAGAGCAGGGCCAGCGAGCCTAAAGGCCCGGAACGCGAAAGGACGAGATACAGCACGAGGCCGACAACGACCGGCGGTAAACCGAAAAATGCATTGATCAACACGACGATCAGTCGCCGCCCGCGAAAACGAAAAATCGCGAGCACGGCCCCGATAGGCAAGCTGACGCCTGCCGCTATGGCTGTCGCGGCCAGGCTAACGCTGATCGAAAGTCCGACAATATCGAGGAAGTCGCCCAAACGGTAGCCAATCCGACAGAAACGGAGTTTTCAGGGTAGGCCACACAACGGCATCGGCGCAACCAGGGCACGGGGCTTGCTTACATTTGCTGGATTTCCAACCAGCCTCTTCGGGCAACGGGAGGCCGATGGCGGACATTGTGTTTGCGCCACTATTTGGGGCGGTTGCTCTGCGGTACGACAGGTCGGCCAAGCAGGCGGGACCGCCATTTGATGGCACTTGCCTCGTTTCCCTCGAAGCGCCCCCCGCGTTGCTGCTCAACATCGGTGCCGCAACCCAGCTCGTTCAATCAGCGAATTAGTGAACGTGCACGGCATGACGTTTGGAAACAGATGAAAATCGAATTAGACACGACCCTCTGCGTTCCCCCCCCCCTCGCCTACGCGGCCCCGCCGCTGTAAACAAAGGCATGCCCCTGCCCAAGAATGCCCCCATCGACATCAGCGGCCTGGCCAAGGACCTTCGCGCCGGAAGCCGCGCGGCGCTGGCGCGGGCGATCACGCTGATCGAAAGCCGGCGCGGCGATCATCAGGCGGCGGCGCGCGATCTGGTGCAGGCCCTGCTGCCCGATACCGGCAAGGCTGTTCGGGTCGGCATCACCGGCTCGCCCGGGGTCGGTAAATCCACCACCATCGACGGGCTCGGGATGTTCCTGATCGAGCGCGGCCACAAGGTCGCGGTGCTCGCGGTGGACCCCTCTTCGGCGCGCACCGGCGGTTCGATCCTCGGCGACAAGACCCGGATGGCGCGACTCTCCGCCTCCGACCGGGCTTACATCCGGCCATCGCCGGCTTCCGGCACGCTCGGCGGCGTCGCCGCGAAAACGCGCGAGGCGATGTTGTTGTGCGAGGCCGCGGGCTTCGATGTCGTGCTGGTCGAAACAGTGGGCATCGGGCAATCCGAGACCGCCGTCTGCGACATGACCGACTTTTTCCTGGCGTTGATGCTCCCAGGGGCTGGCGACGAACTGCAAGGCATCAAGAAGGGTCTGGTCGAACTGGCCGACATGATCGCGGTCAACAAGGCCGATGGCGACAACATCAAGCGCGCCAATCTCGCGGCGGCCGAGTACCGTGGCGCGCTGCATATTCTCAGCCCGCGCTCGGAGCACTGGCATCCGCCGGTCCTGACCTATTCGGCATTGACGGGCACCGGCATCGACGCGTTGTGGCAGAAAATTCTCGATCATCGCACCGCGATGAACGCCTCGGGCGAATTCGCCGCCCGCCGGCGGCAACAGCAGGTAAAATGGATGTGGTCGATGCTGGAGCAACGGATGATGGCGCAGCTGCGTTCCGATCCGGCCATCCGCGCCAAGGTGAAGAAGACCGAATCCGAAGTAGCCGACGGCCGCATTACGCCGGCGCTGGCGGCCGAGCAGATCATGGAGCTGCTGAGGTGAGTGAGATGAGCGAAAAAATCCGCATCCTCATCACCGGTTTCGGTCCGTTTCCCGGCGCACCCTTCAACCCGACGCAGCCGCTGGTCGCGCGGCTGCTAAGGCTGCGCCGTCCTGCGCTCGATGACGTCGAATTATCTGGCCACATCTTTCCCGTTACCTACCAGGCAGTCGATCGCGAATTGCCGGAATTGCTGGGGAAGTATCGCCCTCGGGCGCTGTTGATGTTCGGTCTGGCGACCCGCACCGCGCACGTTCGGATCGAGACCCGCGCGCGCAATGCCGTCACCACGCGATGGCCGGATGCCGACCGGACGCGGGCACGCAAGGGATCAATCGCCGGCGGCGCCGACGCCATGATGTTCGGTCCGTACACCGCCAAACTGCTGCGCGCGGCCGATAGCACCGGCATCGATGCGCGAGTTTCGCGCGATGCCGGCAGTTATCTCTGCAATTACCTGAGCTGGCGCGCGCTGGAGGCGATGGGTAACGAAACCGGGCCCCGTCTCGCGGCCTTTGTCCACGTGCCGTTGCTTGCGCGCGACAGTGTCTCACAACGCAAGGGCGCGACGCATCGCATCACACTGGACGAACTGGTCGATGCCGGGGAAGCCATGCTGCTGGAGATGGTGAAGCTGACGCGAAGAGCGGCGCCGGAGGGCATCTAACACTCTGCAAGCTGGACGAGGTTAACGTTAACCCTACCCCCAACAATCGCCAACTTGCGCCCCTGCCTTCATCATGCGCCGCCCTATTTTTGCGTTACTTCAGCGTGGCGGACAGGTTCGCACATCCGCCGGGAAACCATCATGGACGTCAATCGCCGCCATCTGATTGGAGCCTCCACGGCAGGTATTGCCGGCGCGCTGGCGATGCCGACTGCCGCCGCGCGTGCGGCGCCGCCGACCTCGACGCTCGGGCGCGATATCACGCAATATGGCGTCCATCCCGGCAGCCCCGACGATCAGACCAGGGCCCTGCAACGCGCGATCGATGACGCGGCGCGGGCACAGGTGCCGCTGGCATTGCCGCCGGGGATCTATCGCACCGGCATGCTTCGGCTGCAAAACGGCACGCAACTGATCGGCGTGCGCGGCGCGACGCGGTTTGTTTTCAATGGCGGCGCTTCGCTGCTGTCGGGCGAAGGCGCGGGCAACGTCGGTCTCGACAACATCATGCTCGATGGCAGCGGCATTCCGCTGCCGACGCGGCGCGGCCTCGTGCACTGCCTTGGCGGCCGCGATATCCGCATCACCAATTGCGAAATCGCCGGCAGCGGCGGCAACGGCATCTGGGTCGAGAACGTCTCCGGCGATATCAGCGGCAACACCATCACGGGCACCGCGACTACCGCCATTGTTTCGTTCGACGCGCAAGGTTTGCTGGTGACGCGCAATACCATCATCGGCACCAACGACAACGGCATCGAAATTCTGCGCACCAGCATTGGCGACGACGGCACCCAGGTGCTCGACAACCGTATCGAGGACATCAAGGCCGGTCCCGGCGGCTCCGGACAGTACGGCAATGCCATCAACGCGTTTCGCGCCGGCAATGTCATTGTGCGCGGCAACCGCATCCGCAATTGCGATTATTCGGCGGTGCGCGGCAATTCGGCGTCCAACATCCAGATATCAGGCAATAGCGTCAGCGATGTCCGGGAGGTGGCGCTGTATTCTGAATTTGCCTTCGAGGGTGCTGTGATCGCCAACAATACCGTGGACGGCGCGGCGCTGGGTGTTTCGGTCTGCAATTTCAACGAGGGCGGCAGGATCGCGGTGGTCCAGGGCAACATCATCCGCAACCTGCTGCCGAAGCGGCCGATCGGCACCGCGCCCGATGACGATGCCGGCATCGGCATCTATGTCGAGGCGGACACATCGGTGTCAGGCAATGTAATCGAAAACGCGCCGTCGTTTGGCATCGTCGCCGGCTGGGGCAAATATCTGCGCGACGTCGTGATATCGGGCAACGTGATCCGCAAGGCTTTTGTCGGTGTCGGCATATCGGTGACGCCGGGCGCGGGTACGGCGCTGGTCAACAACAACATGATCTCGGAAACGCCGCGCGGCGCCGTGGTGGGTCTGGACCACGCCCGGCCGATCACGCCGGATCTTTGCACCGAGGGCGCCCAGCGCTTTGCTCAGGTCGTAATCGGGACCAATGCGGTCAGGAGGTAGATCCCGCACTGTCTCCGCGCCTGCAAGACAGCGAATAAAATTACAATGCGTTACGCAGCAGCGGATAACGTCTCTCGATCGCGTTGTCCGCCAGCAGTTCGGCAACGCCGCCGAAAGCGGGCACGTCCATCGCCGGCACGGAAGGCGCTTGGTCGGAAGAAACGCGGCCGGCCTTTGCGGACCTCACCACAATCGGCCTTGGAGATGGTTGCGCGATCGGCGCCGGCGAAAGCCGACGAGGCTGGTCGTGTATCGTTTGACTGCGCGGCCGCGTCGCCATGCTCGGGCGGACACCCCGGGACATCTCCACTGCCGAATTGTCGACAGAGGCCTCCCGCATCAACAGATTGCGCCAGGTTTCGACCGCTGACTTGGCTTCCCTGATGTTTTCGAGAAAGGCCACTTCGCTGTGAAAGCGCCGCCAACGGCCGGTTTCGAACAATTCAGTAAGATATTCCAGCCGCCGCTCGGCAAGGGCGCACCAGCGCGCGACGACGTTGCGGCCGCGGGTCACGTCGGATCGATATGTCATAAATCAGCCCGTGAGGAGAAAAACGGACACCGACGCAACCGGAACGAATCAATAGACGTGACAGAGATATTTTGTGGAAAACTTTAATTTTGTCCAGCGCGTACCTCTACCAGACACCACACATTGTCAGAAAGCCGTAGAAATCCTGGGTTTTCTTACCAGCCACAGTCAAGCGACGCACTGACATGGCGGCATTGCGCGGTGGCGACGGCTTTGTTTTGCGGCAGAGGAGATGCGGATCGGCAGTATGAGGCTGCGATTTGTGGCCGCGAACATCAGGCTGCGTGAATATCGCAGGGAACGAAAGACCCGTCCGGGGGGACAACCGGACGGGTCAAGCTATATGGGCGCTTGGGGGTGGATGGGCGCTCGCGCCAGATACAGCCTCGTTGGGGAGGGATTGCCGCTCCCACCCCTATAGGTCGCGGGAGGGGTCGCTGACGTTCAAAGCGCTTTTGACTTTTTTGACAGGCATTTTTCGACCGAAAAACACCTGCGCGGGAGGCAGGGAAAGCGCGGCGCGGAACAATTAAGGCGTGGCCACCGCGAGACTGACAATCTTCTCGCTTTGCAGCTTGCTCATGAGGCCGGCAATTTCATCCTTCGACATCGCCCTGTTGCCGAATTGCAGCCTGAACAGGCCGCCTTTGGCGCCATCGACGACCGATGCGTGATAATTGTCGAGCAGCGCCGTGATGACGGCAACGCGCGCGTCCGGGGCGAACCGCACCAGCGCGCGTGGCGGCGCTTGCGGCCCCAATGCCCGAGTGATGGGCTCGTTCGTGCTCAACGAAGCGGTCTGGAACGAGGCGGGTTCGCCCTTCATCAACACCGCACCGATAACGCCGGCCTGCAACAGCAACACCAATGCGCCGAGGCTAGCCGACCAGACCAGTGTTCGCGGCGACAGGCTGGAAAAAAAACCGGCGATACGCGCGGAGATGGACACGCCAGATGCCCCCGACGTTCGGCGCGCCGGTTCGCTGTCGATGGCCGCGAACAGCTTCTGCATCGCGCGCGTGGATGGCGCACCGAGGCTTTCGTTGAGATGAATGGTCTCGGCGTATTCTTCCCGGATGACGGCATACTGCTTGGCGAGTTCGGGATCGTGAGCGAGCGCTTCCTCGACGCGGCGGGCATCGCGCGCATTCAGCGTACCGGCGGCATGCCATGGCAACAGCATTTCGGTTTCACTGGGCTCTTGGGGCTGTTGCTCCAGTATTTTTTTGCTTGTCGCCATCATGGCCAACCTCGCTCCACGCCGGCTGCCTTCAGCAGTTCGGCCAATTTCTTGCGCGAATAAAACAACCGCGTCTTCACTGTGTTCTCCGGTATGCCGACGATTTCAGCCACCTCTTCTACGGACGTCTCATGGTAGTAAACGAGATCCACGATCTGCCGATGTCCGGCGAAAAAGCGGTCAGGCATTTACGCAACGCGTCACCGGTATCCTTCTTCTGCACCACCACTTCCGGATCGTCGGACGAATCCTCGATCGCATTGGCGGGTTCATCATCCAGTTCAATGTCTTTCCTGCGGCGCAGCGCAGACGGGGCCTTGAACCGCGTAATCGCCAGCAGCCAGGTGGAAACGGCGGATCGGCCCTCGAACTTGCCAGCATGTCGCCACACATCGAGAAAAACCTCGCTGATGAGGTCTTCCGCGATTTGCTCGTCTCGCACGACCCGAAGTCCGAAGCGAAACACCCTGACATGGTGCCGTCCGTACAGCACCTGCATGGCGAGGCGGTCGCCTTGAGCGATCCGAGCGATCAGGACGTCGTCCGTAGCCGCCTATGTCGAACTCAATGGCCGTCTCGCAGGGTTGGTCGGATTGGGTTGGCGGGTGGTTCGATCAGACAGGCAAGATTTCTCAAATTATAACAAGCGCCCGTCTCAATCTGTGATGTACCGCACAGAAACCGCCTGCGTATCGCGCCATCGAGGCTCGAGCGGCGACCAAAGCCGGGCAATTGGTACCATAATACAGCAGTACACTTTTCGCATTTGATGGCCGCCTAGCGCAACCGCCAGCCTGACCTTACCAAGGCTTGACGCACAAACCACAATGATGATGCGCCGCCATCGCCCGGGTTAATTCAGCCCCATCACCACACGCTACCCGGATCTGCCAATTCCGCCCGTAAAACAACGGCAAAGGCCGCCTCGGGCGGGCAAAATTCGGCACTGAAAGATACCAAACCTAAAGGCTTTCCCTCGTAGATTTTTGGACTTGGTTCCATCAATGGCGAGATCATGGGCACCGCGGCGTCGCCTTTCCTGAATCCAATTACGGACGAACTGGAAGGCGTAGGTCCCACCGAACCGACGGCGGAGGCGCTTTTGCGCCGCGCGCGACAGCGCCGCGAAATCCAGGGAATGATCGGCATCAGCTACGTCATCGATGCCATCGTTCTGTTGATCTATGCCCATGCCGGCACGATACCGGCGACGATCGGTCCGGCATTCGCCGTCTGCGGCCTCATCTCCGTCGCTGGTTATATTTTGCTCTCGGAAATCGGGATCACCGAACGCTTCAGGGATCATTATTGCGTCACGCAACAAGCTATCGCCAGCATGGCGATCATGCTGGCTTTCATCTACATCGCGCCCGAAGTCGGCGTGATGTTTCTATGCACCTTGTTCGTCGTGTTCAACTTCAGTTCGCTGCGCTCGACGCCGCTGCAAACGGCGGTGGTCTGGACCGCAATGGCGCTCGGCCTGGCCTGGCTGTTCCTGCTGACTGGCAAACCGATCTCGATGCCCCACGGGACGTACCTGGAACGCTTCGCCACGATGACGGTATTTATCCTGACCATCGGGCGCTGCATGTTTCTCGGGATATTCTCCAGTACGATGCGTCAAACGCTCTACAAGAACGGGCGCGAGCTCAAGGAAGCCTACAAGCGTATCGAAGAACTTGCCGCGCTCGACGAACTGACCGGTTCGTTCAATCGCCGCTGCATCATGCGGATGCTGGATGACGAGATCACCCGCAGCCGACGCACCAAGGCCCCCTGTTCAATCGCGCTGATCGATCTCGACTGGTTCAAGCGCATCAACGATAGCTACGGCCATCCCACCGGCGACGAAGTGCTCAGGACATTCGCCATTACGGTGTTTGCCAACATCCGCACCGTCGACCGGTTCGGCCGCTACGGCGGCGAGGAGTTCCTGCTGGTGCTTCCCGATACGCCCGGCGACACCGCCACACGCCTGCTCGACCGGCTGCGGGCGATCATTGCCGATCTGGACTGGAGCGCATTCTCGCCGGGCATGCAGGTAACTGTTTCCGCCGGAGTGACGACGCTGAGACCGGACGAAACCGCCGACACATTTCTCGCGCGCGCCGACGGCGCGCTTTATGCAGCCAAGGCACGAGGACGCAACCGCATCGCCAGTGCCTGATCCGACCAATTCCGTTTCCGGTGGCGAAGAAACCGTCGCCGGTCAGTATGCTCGAATGCTCCAGGACAGAGTCATGAGTTCGAAATCCCTCTCCATCTCCGAAAGCCTGCTTGACGAGTTGCAGGCCACGCTCGCGCACGGCACCGTTGCGCGCCGGGTCGAAACCCTGCGTCGCGTCACCGATCTTTTCATCAACGGCGCGGTAGACTATTCGAACGATCAGATCGAGCTGTTCGACGATGTTTTCCAGTGCCTGATGCATCACATCGAGACATCGGCCAAGGCGCTTCTTTCCAATCGGCTGGCTCCGGTGGATCGCGCGCCGCCGCTCACCATTCGCGCGCTGGCATTCGACGATCTCATCGAGGTCGCCGCACCCGTGCTGTCCAAATCAGAACGGCTCGACGATGACGCACTGATCGAGACTGCGCGCAACAAGAGCCAGGCGCATTTGATGGCAATTTCAACCCGCAGGGTGCTGAGCGGCGCGGTCACCGACGTGCTGGTGCTGCGTGGCAATGATGAAGTGATCCAGAGCACCGTCAACAATCCCGGCGCGGAATTCTCCGAACGCGGCTTCACCCGGCTGGTCAATCGCGCAGAAGGCGACGACAACCTCACAACCTGTATCGGCCTGCGCCCGACAATTCCGCGGCACCTCTATCTGAAACTGATTGCCAAGGCGTCGGCGACGGTACGGGCGCGGCTCGAGGCGGCCAACCCGCCGCTGGCAGGAGACGTGTCCACCGCGGTGCAGGAGGCAACACGGCTGGCGCGCTCCGCGCCCTCGGCCATCACCCAGGAAACCGCCATCGCCCACGCGTTGGTCAAATCACTGTACGAAGATGGCAGGCTCGACGAACATCAGGTCGCGGCATTTGCCGAAGCCGGCAAATTCGATGAAGCCAACGCCGCCATTGCGGCACTTGCCAATGTGTCAGTGTCGGTTGCCGAGAACATGATGGTGGAGACCCGCGCCGAGGGCGTCATGATCCTGGCCAAGGTTTCCGGGATGTCGTGGTCGACCGTCAAGGCGATCATCAACATGCGTGACGAGCTCTCGGGAAATGAGCCGGCCGATCTCGCGGCCTGCAAGGCCACCTATGAGCGGCTGCGGCCCTCGACCGCGCAGCAGGTGCTTCGCTTCCATCGCATGCAGCAGACGACAGTGCCAGCGGCGTGAGGCCTCAATCAGTGTCCGCCTCGCGAATGCGAGGACCCACAACCACCGCAGTTGATTGTAGCAGCAGGCCTCTCTCATCGTTCAATCGACAGGCTGCGGCCCGCGATGCGCATGCAGCAATCGCATGAGGAATTGCAGCTTTAAAACCGAAGCACCTTCGATCCCGCCAACGCGCCGATGGCGGCAACAAGCGCGGTAGCGATCGTGTACCAGGTCGCCACGAACAGCGGTAAGTCGTCAGTACAGTGCGAAGCATACAATGTTGCCGCCAAGCCTGCCGACAACATGCCGGCGACGGCGCCGGCAACGGCGGGCCGGGTCGGTGCGCCGCGCCGCAAGCCGATCAGCGCCGCCGCCAGCAACGGCAGCGACATCAGCGTAATGGCCGCCATGCAGACCCGCGAATTGCTGCCGATCAGACGCGTCATCATCGGCAACCGCTGCGGCATCATCATCTCGCTTCCGATCTCCAATGCGAGAATTCCGGCCGGAATCAGCAGCAACCATCCCCATCCCCTCAGCGAGGCTTCCGGCCGCGACAAATGCAGGCTCACGGCGATGGCCGAAATCGCCATTGCCAGCGTCACCACAAACTTCATATCGAAAAACGGGTTATGCATCGCCGTCATGACGTCCGGACGCACACCCAATCCCGCGAAGAACATCGCCACCGAAACCGGGGCCGCTGACAGCAATGCCACCGTCAGCACGAACGCGACCGGACGCGCGCGATGCGCGTTGTCGGCGGCAAGGGTTCGAATGAGTTGTTCGGTTTCCATGCTCATTGCCCCCGCAGTTTGGCGGTGAGGCTGGCGAGCCCGCGATGTAGCGCCACGCGCACCGCACCTTCGGTCATAGCCAATTTCGCGGCCGTATCCTTTATCGACGCACAGTCAACCGCGATCGACTGCAATACGTCGCGCTGGCGTGCCGGAAGCAACTGAAGCTGGGCTGCGATCTCACCGGCTGGCGCCGTCTCGGCGGCGGGCTCGCTCGGGATCGTTTCGGCAAAGTCGTCGATGTTGACGAAAACCCGGCGGCCGCGGCGGCGCAGCGCGTCGATCAGTTTGTTGCGGGCAATCGCAAACAGCCATGGTGCGAACGGCGCGTTGGCGTCCCAGGTATGCCGCTTGAGATGCACCGCCAACAAAATATCCTGCACGACGTCCTCGGATTGATCGACCGGTTGCCCGGCCCGCGCCAGCCCACGCCGAGCCCCGGCCCGCAGCACCGGCGTGACGGCCTTGAGCAGACGATGGTACGCCGCACTATCCCCTGAAATAGCCAGCCGCATCAGGCCGGTCCATTCGTCCTCAGTTTCGCGCACATGCGCTCCCACATTTCAATTCGGTCGATCTTTCAATTTGTTACGCCATCAGGCCTTGATCACGAAGTCGTGATAAATTGTTATCCGAAAGCATTCGGATGGTGCATGGATCGGGAATCGCAACAGCAGACTTTTCTTCGGAAGGCTCTTAACACCGATCGGTTCGGCTGACACGCGCGCCATGGCTCCCGAGCGACTTCGTGAAGGAGCCCTCGCAAGCACTTTGCCTGGCGCGATGCCCTCGCCGCGTTTTCGCCTGGATTCGCTCGAAGATTCCCTTTTTTTGCCTAGATGCGGACACGCCCTGAGGTCTCATTTCGTTTCGGGAGCTGGCAAATGGGGAGATTGCCGAATGACTATAAAAGCCAACGGGCGCTCGGCGTTGATACTAGCAACAGGACTTTTGGTCTGTCTCGCAGGACCATCGCAAGCCGCAGGCACAGACAGTACGGCTGCAAGTGCGAACTCGGAAAGTGCGGCACCGCTTGCGCTCAACAAATACACCAAACATAGCGCGCACCACGCGAAAAGCGATGCCCATCATAAATCCAGCAAGTCGGCGCAAAAATCCTCCGACAAAAAAGGCGCGGCAACCGATGCCGCCGCCGACAACAGCGACAATTCATCGGCTATCCCGCCTGAAGTGGCCAACGCCAATGCGCAAATGGCCACTGGCGACGTCCCGGGCGGCAATGCCAAGGCGATGACCACGCGGGCCCATGATATTGTGCAAGCTGCGCCGGCCAATCCTGGCGATGCCCAGGCCAGCGCCGATGCCCCGGTGGTCGCCGCCGATCAGCTCAACGACGTCGATCGCGCGCTGCACGAAGCCAGCCCACCGCCCGCACCGCCTCTGGCGATGGCTTCGGCCCAGACCTCCGCAGCGCCTGCCGCGCCCGTAATGGCCAGCAGCAGCCGCAATAGCAGTGAAGGCTCGACCTGGGACCAGACATCCCTGATCGGAAAAATCTTCATCGGCTTCGGCGCGCTACTAACGATGGCTTCTGCCGCGCGCATGTTCATCGCGTAAGGAGTTACGTGCCTCTGGGCGCTGCGAATGCGCCAAGGCCCGGCCCCATCCCCACTTGAAGCCCATCCCCTCAGCGGGCACATTGCCCGCTGAGTCAAACACGGGGTGGACCATGAGTACGTTTGAAAACATCATTGTCGAAAGCAAAGGCGCGGTCGGCGTCATCACGCTCAACCGCCCGAAGATGCTCAATGCGCTGTCGTTCGGCGTGTTTCGCGAAATCGCCACCGCGGTCGACGATCTCGAAGCTGACGACGGCATTGGATGTATCCTGCTGGCTGGCAGCGAAAAGGCGTTCGCCGCGGGGGCCGACATCAAGGAAATGCAGCCGAAGAGCTTTATCGACATGTTTTCGAGCGATTTCATCGCGATTGGCGGCGACCGCGTCGCCACCTGCCGCAAGCCGACGATCGCCGCCGTCAGCGGCTATGCGCTTGGCGGCGGCTGCGAACTGGCGATGATGTGCGACATCATAATTGCCGCTGACACCGCGAAATTCGGTCAGCCGGAAATTACGCTGGGCACGATTCCCGGGATCGGCGGAACCCAGCGGCTGACGCGAGCGATCGGCAAGTCGAAGGCGATGGATCTATGCCTCACCGGGCGAATGATGGATGCCGCAGAGGCGGAGCGCGCGGGTATTGTCAGCCGCATCGTTCCTGCCGAAAATCTGATGGATGAGGCGCTGGCGATCGCGGAGAAAATCGCCTCGATGTCACGGCCCGCGGCCGAGATGGCCAAGCGCGCTATCAACCGCGCGTTCGAAACACCGCTGTCGGAAGGACTCAATGTCGAGCGCGACCTGTTTCATTCGACCTTCGCGCTGGAAGATCGTTTTGAAGGCATGACCGCGTTCATCGAAAAGCGCAAGCCGGTGAACAAGAACAGGTAACGCCACCGCTCCTCGCTGTGACGGCGAGATATCTCAGGCTTGGCGGCTTCTCGCCAACGCCGCATTCACCAGCGCGCGATAGGCACGTTCGGAAAATGTCGCGGGCCGGTCGAGACCAAGCCGCGCCAGGCATTTCTGATCGGCAGCATCGGGGTTGCGCGTCAAGCCTTGCCACAACAATCCGGGGAGGCGCTGTGGCGATCTCTGCGCATCCTGCAGCAATTGCAGAGCCGGGATCAGGCGCTGCTCGGTGTCGGTGAAATCGCTGCCGAACGGAAACGAAGGCAGCAGGCCGGCTTCGCGGGCGGGCTCCAGCGCGCCGGCAATCCGGTCCGGGTGATTTTCGCGGTAGGCCGCTGGAATTTCAAAAAGTTTCGGGAGCTTGCCGGCGTCCTTGGCCTGCCGCGCCAGTTCATCCTGAAACCGCAAATCCGCAACCTGCAACATTGCCGCGATCACATCGGTGTCGGATTTTCCCCTGATATCGGCGACGCCGTATTCGGTGACTACGATATCGCGCAGATGCCGCGGAATGGTCTCATGGCCATAACTCCAGCGGATGTTCGATTGGGTTTTCGCGCCGGCCTGCCGCGTCGCCTCGACCGTGAGAATTGAACGCGCCCCCCGCAACGCAAATGCCTGTGCCACGAAATTATATTGGCCACCGACACCGCTCACGACCTGCCCGTCTTCAAGGCCATCGGAAATCGCCGCCCCCATCAAGGTCGCCATCATCGCGTTGTTGACGAAGCGGGCATCGACGCGGGCGCGCCGCTTCACGTCCTCGTCGCCATAAAGCTCATTGGTGAAGGATACCGGCATCATCTGGATTCGGGCGATCTGTTCGGGCGTCATGTCGCGCAGCCTGCGATAAAACGATTTCGGTCCAAGGAAAAACGCGCCGTGCAGCACCACGCCGTCAACGTCGCGCTTGAGAATTCCGGCGTCGATCAGGCCTAAAAACGCCTCGAACAGCATTTCGCTGAGGCCATAGAGACCCTTTTCGAACGGTCCGGTTTGCAATTCCGAAAATTGTTCGGTTGCCGGCGTCAATCGCGTGATGACCGCCTCGAATTGCGCCGTGTCGCGGTGGCGAACGATCAGGCCCTGTGCCAGCGCATCGCCGATCTGTCCGATACCGATCTGGAGCGTGCCGCCGTCGCGCACGAGGCCCGCAGCATGAAGACCGATCGCATATTTGGTGTCGGTGATCGGCTCGGACGGCGGCGCAAACAGCGGAAAATCAGTCGCGGGACCATCCAGTATCGCGCTGAATTCTCCGGCTGGCAGGTCCCCGGCGCCGGGCATGAAGGGCAATTCGGAATTGACCTGTCCGATCAATTTGAACGATGCGCGGCCCTCGGCGCGGGCGCGCAGGATGTCGAGCGTGGTGTCGGTGTTGCAGCTCAGGCTATAGCGCGCAACGCCGTCGACAACGCGCCTGGCCACCAATTGGGTGACCACATTAAGCCCGCGATCCAACAGATATGCCGAAGCATCGGTATAATTGGCAGAGATATAATGCTGCTGCGCGAATGGCACGTGCAGCCACCTTCCCGCCAGAAAGAAAAACTCGATCACCCTGATATTCGGTGGCAGCGCACCCGCATGCAGCGCATCCGCATACGCAAGATCGGGATAGCCGCCGAACAGTCGCTCGATCACGGGCGCGATGAAGCGCCGTTCAAGCAGGTTCGACGGCTTCGGCTTTTCCAGCGTCAATGCGGAAAGGAAGGCGAGGTTGATGCTGCGATCCGCGCTGGCACGCGCGTAGAGCGCGTTGATGATATGGTTGGCTTTGCCGAGCCCGAGCGGCAATCCGACCACCAGATTGGTCCCGACTTCGCGAATGATATCCTCCGCAATCGCCTCCGGGTCGGTGAACAGTTTCGGCATGAACATTCCGTCTGGCATGCGACGAACCGGAATACCCGGCAGCCCCCAAGAATCGCGCGTCGCGGCGTCACGCTATTATACTTCGGTGTTCGTGTTCTATGAGGAAGATAGGCCCTTATCGGTGCACGATCGGAAGAGAGCGAGAACTACACATCATAATGGACGGTGATTTCACTATCGTTGACGGCACGGAGGATCGAGGCGGCCGTTGCCGGCAATATCCCGCCTAGCCGTATTTGCTCCGCCGCGCTATCAATCGTTGGCACCGTCGTTGCGGTCACGTCCTAACTCGGCAAGCGCTTGTAACCTCAGGGGAAAGCACACAATGATCAAGTTGTATTATGCCGCTCACACCTGCGCGCTGGCATCTCACATCGCCCTGGAGGAGGCTGCCGCCGAATACACCACCGTGCGGATCAGCTTCGCCAACGAGGAGCAGCGCAAGCCGGAATATCTCGCCATCAATCCCAAGGGGCGCGTTCCGGCGATGGTCACCGACAAGGGAATATTGACGGAGACGCCTGCGATGCTGGCCTTCATCGCCCAGAGCTTTCCGCAGGCAGAGCTGGCGCCGCTGGACAATCCTTTCCTGTTTGCCGAAGTGCAGGCGTTCAACAGCTATCTGTGCTCGACCGTGCACGTGGCCCATGCCCATCGCATGCGCGGACATCGTTGGGTCGACGACCCCGCATCTGTAGAAGCCATGAAACGCAAGGTGCCGGAATCCGTTGGGGCATGTTACGACTTGATCGAGCATAAAATGCTGCGGGGGCCCTGGGTGATGGGCGATATCTATACGATCTGCGACCCGTATCTATTCACCATAGCGCAATGGATGGAGGGAGATGGCGTTGATCCTTCGCGGTTTCCGAAAGTCAGCGATCACCGCAACCGAATGTCCGAACGAGCGGCGGTTCGCAAGGCCATTGCCGAAGAATCTGCCTGAGTCACGCCGGCCCTTCCCGTCCGGCGCTTCCCGCTATAATCTCCCGTTCAAGACCGTGGCGTAACGCCGGGATCAGACATCGGGGAGACGCCATGAGGCATTGGCTGAGCGCTATCGTGTTGATCGCTGGTATCGTCGGTCTCGCCAGCCCATCCGCCGCAAAAGTCGTCAAGTTCGAAATTGTTCGGGTGGAATCGCCTGCGTTCGAGGGGCGAAGCTTCGGGTCCGTCGGGACATACGACCGAATTATAGCGCGCGCGACCGTCGCGGTTGCCCCCGGCGATCCGCACAATACGATCATTGTCGATCTCGACCGCGCGCCGCGTAACGCGCAGGGCCTGGTCGAGGCCGTGACCGACGTGGAGATCTTGCGTCCGACCGTTGCGGCCAACGGCAACCGTCGGCTGTTCTACGAGGTACTCAATCGCGGCGGCAAACTTGGCTTCGCGCTGTTCAACGACATTCCGGCGGTCGTCAACGATCTCGAGAAAGCCGCCGACGCCGGCAACGGCTTTCTGATAAATCGCGGCTATACAATGGTGTGGAGCGGATGGCAGGGCGACATCGCGCCAGGCGCCGGTCGGATGACATTCTCCCCGCCGATCGTGCCTGGTGTCACTGGCCTCGCGCGTGAGGACTTCATCTTCGACCATACCGATAATCCCGCCAGCGCGACGCTGAGTTATCCGGCTGCCGATCTCGATCCGGCGCATGCCAGGCTCAGTGTCCGCGAGCGCGAGGCCGATCCGCGCGCGACGCCTGCCGGTCTCGAAGTCAAATTCGAGGGGCCGACCAGAATATCGATCAAGCGGCCCGACGGCTTCGATGCGGGCGCGATCTACGAATTCATCTACACCGCCAAAGATCCCAAAGTGATGGGTCTTGGTTTCGCGGCGACCCGTGACGTGGTTTCGTTCCTGCGCAACGAGACCACCGACGCGACAGGAACGGCCAATCCCCTCGCCGGCCGGATCGACCGCGCCATCGGTTTCGGTCTTTCGCAAAGCGGCCGTTATCTGCATGACTATCTCTATCTCGGCTTCAATGCGGACGAAGCCGGCCGCGTGGTCTTTGAAGGATTGATGCCGCATATCTCCGGCGGCAAAAAGACGTTCACCAATTACCGCTTCAGCCAGCCTGGACGTTCGCCCTATCAGCATGCGGACATGCTCTATCCCGGCGCGGATTTTCCTTTCACCTATCCCGTCATCACGGACACACTGACAGGAAAGACCGATGGCTTCCTGGCGCGCTGCCTTGCCGCCGGCAATTGCCCCAAAATCATCAAATCCGACAGCGAACTCGAATTCTATCAGCAGCGCGCCTCGCTGGTGGTAACGGACACAGAGGGCAATGCGCTCGCGATGCCCGACAACATCAGGCTGTTTCTATTGTCGAACCTGCAGCATTACTCGCTGGCCAATGCCAAACCGGAAATGGTGAAGGTCTGCGCCTTCCCGACCAATCCGCTGAATGCCGGTCCGCCGGTGCGAGCATTGCTGGTGGCACTCGATGACTGGATCAGCAAGGGCACCCTGCCGCCGGCCAGCCGATATCCCAGCCGCAGCGACGGCACGCTGGTCCCCCCGACAGCCGACGACGTCGGCTTTCCGCATATTCCGGGCTTTGCCTATACCAGCCGAATGGCGCGGCCTACCGTCATCAAGTCCGACGAGATGCCGCCGGCCAAGGGCGCGGCCTATCCGGTGTTCGTGCCGAAGACAGATGCCGATGGCCGCGACGTTGCCGGACTGCATCTGCCGACGCTGGAAGCGCCGGCGGCCACGTACACCGGCTGGAATCTGCGCAAACCAGGTTTTGGCGAGGACGAATTGTGTGACAACAACGGCAGCATGATTTCGTTCGCAGCGACGCGCGAGGAGCGGCAGAAAAACCACGATCCACGCTTCTCGATGAAGGAGCGTTACCCGAACGACGGCGACCGCGCCGCTGCGATTGCGAAGGCCGCGCAACAACTGGTAAAGGATCGGCTGCTGCTGGAAGAAGACACGAAGTTGTTTATTCCGAACGTCAACTAGCGCGTCGAATCCGGCTTGCGAACAGAGGCGGAAAAGTTCACGCTAAAGACCAACGACAGGCGCGGAACCAAGCGCGCCGCACAGGACTTTGGGAAGAAACTCATGGCCACGCCGCAGGATTTGCAGACGATCGAACGCCGGACGATCGCCAAAGTATCCTGGCGGCTCTTGCCTCTGGTCGCGCTGGCCTACTGCATCTCCTACATCGACCGCAGCAACATTTCCTTTGCCTCGCTGACCATGAACAAGGACCTCGGCTTCAACGCCTATATCTATGGCTGGGGCGCCGGAATCTTCTTCTTCGGCTATTTCCTGTTCGAAATTCCGAGCAATCTGGCTCTGGAAAAAGTCGGCGCGCGAATATGGATCGCGCGGATCATGATCACCTGGGGCCTTATTTCCGGGTTGACGGCGTTCGTGACGGGAACCACCAGCTTCCTGATCATCCGTTTTCTGCTCGGGGCCGCTGAGGCCGGATTTTTCCCGGGCATGATCCTCTACTTCACGTACTGGTTTCCCTCCGAATATCGCGGCCGTGTAATATCGACCTTGTTTATCGCCCAACCGGTCGCCAACGCAGCCGCGTCCATCGCTTCCGGCGCCATTCTTGAAATGGACGGCCTGCTGGGAATCAGGGGCTGGCAGTGGATTTTCATCCTCGAAGCGATACCGGCGATATTGCTGGGTATCGTCATCCTCAGGGTCATGACGGACCGGCCGGCCCGCGCCGATTGGCTCAGCACGGAAGAAAAGAATTCGGCTGCAGGCACGAATTGACGGCGAAAATCGCCAGGTCGAAAGCGCAGGCCGCTTGACGCTGTGGCGCGCGCTGGCCGATCCCCGCGTGCTCGCGCTTTCGGCGATCTATCTCATGAGCGTGACCGCGAATTACGGCATCGTCTTCTTCATGCCGCAAATCATCAAGGGTATCGGCTTGACCAACATGATGACGGGGGTGATGTCGTCGATACCCTACATCATCGGCACCATCGGCCTGATCGCCTGGGGCTGGTCGTCCGACCGCAACAAGGAGCGCCGCTGGCATCTGATCGTGGCCTCGACCGTAGGCGCCTTCGGTCTGGCTTTCGCCGCGTGGTCGGGCGCCTCCTATTGGGCATTGCTCGGGATGTCGGCCGCCACCGTCGGCATCTACGGCTCGCGTGCCGCCTTCTGGCCGATGCCGTCGCTTTTCCTCACGGGCACGGCCGCAGCCGGCGCAATCGCGCTGATCAATGCCACGGGTAATCTCGGCGGCTATTTCGGTCCCTTTATCGTGGGATGGATCAAGAATTCCACCGGCAAGTTCGAGGCAGGCCTGTACTTCCTCGCCGCCTGCTCTTTGATGTGCGCCGTGATCACCTACTTTGCCGCGCGCGCGGCAGGCGACCCGGCGGCCGTGATGCGCGCCAATGCAGCCGCGGCAGCCGAATAGAAATCAACGAGAATAAAAAATAAAAAGGAGACTAGCCATGCTCAACAGACGCCATCTTCTGCTCGCCTCGGCAGCTGCCGGAGTAACCATGTCCAGCCGAACTGTTCTTGCCAAAGCGTCACAACCTTCGACACCTGTTAATTTTGACGTTCCGGCCGGCGCCGTCGACACCCACACGCATATTCACGATCCCGCGAAATTTCCGTTCTTCGCCGGGCGCGTCTACACCCCGGAGCCGGCATCCCCCGAAGAGATGGCGGCGCTGCACAAGGCGCTGCACATCCAGCGCGTGGTGATTGTGACACCGAGCGTCTATGGCACGGATAATTCGGCGACCTTGTATGGCATGAAAGCGCGCGGCAACGACGCACGCGGTGTCGCCGTGATTGACGACAAGACGACGGAGAGCGAGCTCGATGCCCTGGGCAAGGCCGGAATCCGCGGCATCCGGATCAATCTCGCCACCAGCGGCGTCAACGATCCCAAAATCGGGCGCGCACGTCTTGAGAAGGCGATCGAGCGGATGAAGTCGCGCGGCTGGCATATCCAGGTGTATGCCGACACGCCGGTGGTCTCAGCGGTCAAGGATCTCGTTGCCGCCGCGCCGATGCCCGTGGTGTTCGACCATTTCGGCGGTGCGCAAGCCGACCTCGGTCTGGAACAGCCAGGTTTTCAAGATCTGCTGGCGCTGGTGAAATCGGGCAAGGCGTATGTAAAGATCTCCGGCGCCTACCGGGTCTCAAAGCTCGCGCCCGATTATCCCGACGCCGCCCCGTTCGCCCGCGCGCTGATCGCGGCGAACTCCGACCGCATTATTTGGGGCTCGGATTGGCCGCATCCGAATTCGTCATCCGGAAAGCCGGCAACCGAGTTGACGCCGCTGTATCAGATCGACGACGGACGTCTGCTCAATCAGCTGCCGGTTTGGGCGCCGGACGCGACGATCCGCAAGAAGATTTTAGTCGACAATCCGGTGAAGCTGTACGGATTCTGACAGCCCATTGGCTTTCCAGGCGTACGCCGCGGCTTCTCGCGGCGTGCGAAATTGGCGCGAGGGGCGTTCAGCCGGGCCATTGCGGCGGGTGAGTGCCAAGCGGCATCGCCGGGCGTGCCCAGGATGCCGGCGTTTTCGATAGCGCGGCCGAATGGCGGACGGAACTCAGCGGACCGAAGCCCGACGGCACATCTTCCAGAAAAGGACTGATCGCGTCCTTCCTTAAATCCTCGGTATATAAGCCGCCGGCTACGCGGCCCAAATTCCACAGCCATCGTCCGGTCTGTGCCAGGGATACGCGGACATGCCAGCTGCCGCCTTCGCGCGACTGGCGAGCCCGCGCCATCATCGCCCCGAATGCCATCAGATGGCCGGTGGCATGGTCGAGGATTTGCGCGGGCAATTCCTTCGGCCGATCGACGCCGGCCGCCTGCCCCTCGGCATAATTGAAGCCGGTCGCGGTCTGCACCAGCGAGTCGAAACCACGGCGGTCCGCCCACGGCCCGGCATGGCCGTAAGCTGATAGTGTCACATAGACGACGCCGGGATTGATCCGCGCCGCCTCCTGCGGCGAGAAACCAAGGCTGGCGAGCGCCTGCGGACGATAGCCTTGCGAGAAAATATCCGCCTGCGCCAGCAGCGCACGCAGACTGCCCCGGCCTTGTTCGCTCTTGAGCTCGATGAAGCTGGTCAACTTGCCGCGGCCGGTGTCGATGGTGAGCCACGGAATCGCCGGAAGGTCGGGACCGGAAATCAACAGCACGTCGGCGCCGTGCGCGGCAAGGGTACGGCCTGCGACGGGGCCCGCGATCACGCGCGACAGATCGAGCACGCGCAGACCAGCCAGCGGTCGATCCCCGGCGGGCCATGGTTTCGGCGCGGCCTCTCCGATTTTTTCGATTCCGATCAGCGGCAACGCGGCCAGCGCCCTCGCTTGCGGCAGAGCGGACCATTCGTCGTGCGAGCGCATCATCGCCACCACGCCGCCGCTGCCATACACCGCGGTCTCAAAGGCCTCGGCCTCCCACTGCATCAGGGCGGCCTGAACATCGTCGCGTTCCGGCTTGCAGCCGAGGACCTTGCAGACGGCGTCGCGATGATGCGGGAAATTGGTATGCAGCCGTACGAAGCGGCGGTCGCGGGTCTTGTAAACGCCGGCGATGACATCCCATGCCGGCGGAGGCTCGGTGCCATCGACACGCAGATACCGCTCGCTACGGCATTCTACGACGGCATGACGCATGTCGACCGCGACATCCTGGCTTTGCCCGCTACGCAATTTCCAGATTTGCGCCGCGGCGAGTCCGGCCGCCGCGATGCTGGCTTGCGCCGCGGCAGCGATGCGAAATGACGACGGCAGTTGCGGCTCTTCGCCCGTCAACCTGACGGCCTCGAGCGCAGAGAGCTCGCCGCCGGCCAGCATCCAGAGATCAGCGAGGATTTCGCGGGGTGTTTGCATGGAGATTCCACTTGTTCCGTTGTCATACGCGGACTTGACCCGCGTATCCATCGATCATCAAGGCGGATGGATAGCCGGGTCAAGCCCGGCTATGACATGTGCGTATACGACTCGTACTCAATGAAAATCACGCGAAGGCGGCAGAATCCGTACATTGCGCGGATGGCGGATTTTCTGCGCCGGATTGTCCGGATGATCGCGCCGGTCATCATTGAGCGCTGTACCGTAGGGCGGTATGTGCCTTCGGCCGAGCGCATCATTGCCCAGATTTACCAGATCAGGCGAACGGTCGAACAACCGCTGCGCCACCAGATGCGTCACCTCTTCCGGGCTGCTCTGAATATAGCCCTCGACCAGAATGAGCCGCGCGCCCATTACCTCCTTGCGAAATTGCGCCATCACCTTTGGCCAGACCACGATATTGGCGATGCCGGTTTCGTCCTCCAGCGTCATGAAGACGACCCCGTTGGCACTGCCCGGACGCTGCCGCACCAGCACCACGCCAGCGCAACTCACATGCTTCTTATCGTTGACATGAGAAATAGCTTTGCAGGCGACGACGCGCTCTCTTGTAAACATCGGCCGCAGAAATTCCATCGGATGGCCTTTCAGCGACAGCCGAATGGTTTGATAGTCGGCCACCACCTGTTCAGGTAACGGCATCTCCGGCAATGGCTGCACATTCTCGTCAGGCTGCTCGCGCGCGACGGCAATTTCAAACAGCGGCAGCGGCACATCATCGGGCAGCCGTCGCACCGCCCACAATGCGGCGCGACGATCAAGGCCGATGGAGCGAAACGCATCGGCATCCGCCAGCAGGATCAGCGCGCGCTTGGGCAACGCCGTGTCTCGGGCGAAATCTTCCAGCGAGGTGAAAGGACGCCGCTGCCGCGCGGCAACGATGCGTTCGGCCCAGTCTTCCGGTTTAGGCTTGCCGGCCTTTTGTCTCAAAAACTCCTCGTCCGGGTCGGCCCATTTGAAGCCGTCGATCTGGCGAAAGCCGATCCGCACGGCGTGATACTTTCCGCTTTTCTCCTCCAGCGTATTCTGCGCATGGCTGAACGACACATCGATCTCGCGCACCTCGACACCGTTCTTGCGGGCATCGCCGACGATCTGCGCCGGGGCGTAAAAGCCCATCGGTTGCGAATTGAGCAACCCGCAGCAAAATGCATCGGGATGAAAGTGCTTGAGCCATGACGAGACATAGACGAGTTGCGCGAAGCTCGCGGCATGGCTTTCCGGGAAACCATAACTGCCGAATCCCTTGATCTGGTTGAAACAGTTTTCTGCAAATTCGCGGTCATAGCCGCGCCGGACCATGTTCTCGACCATCTTGAATTCGAATTTTCCGATTGTGCCGACGTTACGGAATGTTGCCATGGCGCGGCGCAATCCGTTGGCTTCCTCGGATGTAAATTCTGCGGCCTCGATGGCGATACGCATCGCCTGCTCCTGGAACAGCGGCACGCCGAGGGTTTTGTGCAAGACATTACGCAGTTCATCCTTATTGCCGCCCTTGGGATAAGGATATTCGATATCTTCCGGTCGCATCTTGCGCCTTTTCAAGTAAGGATGGACCATGTCGCCCTGAATAGGTCCGGGCCGCACGATGGCCACCTCGATAACAAGATCGTAAAATGTCTTCGGCTTCAGCCGCGGTAGCATGTTCATCTGCGCGCGGCTCTCGACCTGGAACACACCAAGCAACTCGCCCCTTTGCAGCATTTGATAAACTTCGTCGTTATCCTCCGACTTGATATCGGCCAGTTCGTAACGCCTGCCTTTATGCTCCGCGATCAGGTCAAAACATTTACGGATGCAGGTCAGCATCCCTAGCGCCAGCACGTCGACCTTCATCATGTTCAAGGCATCGACATCGTCCTTGTCCCATTCGATGAAGGTGCGGTCTTCCATCGCAGCGTTGCCGATCGGCACATAAGTATCGAGCCTGTCCTGGGTCAGCACATAGCCGCCGACATGCTGCGACAGATGCCGCGGGAATTCGATTAATTCTGTCGCCAGCGCCACCGCGCGATAAACCATGGGATTTTCCGGATCGAGACCCGCCTGTCGTACCTGCATCTCGTTAAGGCCATCGCCCCAGCTTCCCCACACCGTGTCGGCCAGCAAGGCGGTGACATCTTCCGTCAGCCCAAGTGCCTTGCCGACGTCGCGGATGGCGCTGCGCGGACGGTAATAAATCACGGTGGCAATGACAGCGGCGCGGTGGCGGCCATATCGCCGATAGACATACTGCATCACCTCCTCGCGTCGTGAATGTTCGAAGTCGACATCGATATCGGGCGGCTCCAGCCGCTCCTTGGAGATAAAACGCTCGAACAGCAGATTGACCTTGGTCGGATCAACGGAAGTAATGCCGAGCACGTAGCACACGGCAGAATTTGCCGCCGACCCCCTGCCCTGGCAGAGAATGTTTTGGGTGCGCGCATAACTAACGATGTCATGCACGGTTAAAAAATAATGCGCGTATTTGAGTTTTCGAATCAGGCGCAGCTCTTTGTGCAGAACTTTTTTAATCGCGGGTGATATCCGGATCGGGAATTTTTTATGGGCGCCCTGCCAGGTCAGATCTTCGAGATGACGCTGCGCGGTCTTGCCTGGCGGCACCGGCTCGTCGGGATATTGGTATTTCAGTTGATCGAGCGAGAACGTAATGTGATCGGCAAACCGCATGGTTTCCGTGATCGCCTCCGGCAACTCGCGAAACAGCCGCGCCATCTCAACGGCAGGCTTGAGATAGCGCTCCGCATTGACTTCAAGACGCTTGCCGATGGTATCGATATCCGTCTTCTCGCGAATGCAGGTGAGAACGTCCTGCAGGGGACGGCGCGCGGGATGGTGATACAGCACCTCGTTGGTCGCCAGCAGCGGGACACGGGCCTTCGCAGCGACGTCATGAAGCCGCATCAGACGGCGCTTGTCATCGCCGCGATATAAAAGGCTCGCTGCGAGCCATACACCCTCCGCGCGGCTGCGTTGCAATTGGTCCAGAACTTTGAGGGCCTTTACCGCCTCGAAGCGGTGCGGCAGCGTCAGAACCAGAAGCTGCCCTTCGGCGAACGCCAGGAGATCATCGAGCTTGAGATGACATTCGCCCTTTGCGGTATCTTCCCCTCGCTTGCCCCGGGTGAGCAACTGGCAGAGCCGGCCGTAGGCGGCGCGGTCGCGCGGATAAACCAGAATGTCCGGCGTGCCGTCCATAAAGACGAGGCGCGAACCGATCAGAAATTTTGGTTTGCGGGTAACGGCGGGATTGCCGAGTTCCTTGTAAGCCCGCACCACGCCGGCCAGCGTGTTGTGATCGGCAATGCCGATGACGGGAAGACCAAGCTCGCTCGCCTGGTGCACATAATCCTGCGGATGCGACCCGCCGCGCAGGAATGAGAAATTCGTCGTGATTCCGATTTCGGCATAGTCCGGCGTCGTATTAACGCCGGTGGACTTGGCCTTGGTGCCGCCGGGAATATTCATGCGAACAGTCCATGCACGAACCAGTTGGAGGGAGCCGGCTTGCCCTCCCCGGTGACGAGTTCGCTGCCGTAAAGCCCATCGCGGTAAATCCAGAAGCGCAATCCCGCGTCATCCTCGACCCGGAAATAATCGCGCGTCAGGGTCTGGCCATTGTGCTTCCACCATTCCATGGCGATGCGCTCGGGTCCCTCCACCCGCACCACCGCGTGATCGGCACGCCGCCATGTGAAATGGTGCGGCGGCCCATCAGGAACCGTGGCAAAGGGCACCTTGATGGGCTCGGGCTTCTCAAACAGCCGCAGCGGCCGCAACGGCGGCTCACCCTCCACACGTGCCGGCCACGCCGCCTGCATCGAGGCGGCAAGGTGATGCTGCGCCGGCGCCGCCAGCATCGCACGCTCCGGAATATGGGTATCCTGCGGCAGATGCACGACCACGCGCCGCCCCCCGATCCGCGCGGCAATGCGATCGATCAACGCCGCCAATTCATCATTGTCGTGCACATTGGCATCGAGATCGCGCTGCTGCTGCACGATGATTTCAGTGCGGCTTGCAGAAAGCCGGATCAGATCGAAGCCGAAACCGGGGTCGAGCGGATCATTGAGGGCATCGAACCGTTCGCGGAACAGACGATCCATGACGCCTGATTTGGTGACGGGCTGTCCGGTGTCCACCACGATCGTGCGGACCACGCCGTCGGTACGGAAGAAGCTCGCTTCCAGCCGTCGCGCGCCCTTGCCCTGCTGGTCCATCGCCGTGACCAGGGTTTGCGCCAACCGGGATAACATTGCCGCGATCACGCCTTCGGTGGCGACCGGTTCAGGAAACCGCTTCTCCACGATGTAGTCCGGCAGCGGCTTGCGCGGGCTGATCGGCGCATCGCCCTGCCCCAATGCCTGTTCCAGCAAGGTCGTGAAGCCGGCGCCGAACCTTGCCGTGATTTCGTGGCGCGCGCGCGAAGCGACATCGCCGATGGTTTTCAGCCCGGCACGGCGCAGGCCGCGGGTGATGGCATCCTCGGCGCCGAGCGCAAATACCGTCAATGACCTGACCGCATCGGCTTCTTCGCCCTCCCGGATGATTTGCCCGGAGCTATAGCGCGTCATCGTGCGGGCGCAGATCGATGTACTTGCAATCCCGGCGCTGACCGTAAAGCCCTGCCGCGTCAGCGCTTCGCAGATGATTTGCATCAGCGCAGCCTCGCCACCGAACAGATGGGCGCAGCCGGTGATGTCGAGAAACAGGCCATGCGGGGAATCGAGCGCCACCAGCGGCGTGAAGCGGTCGCACCAGTCGGCGATGACGTTCAGCGCTCTGGCATCGGCCACTTCATCGGCATCAAAGACCTGCAATTGCGGACAGATGGCGCGCGCATTGGCGAGCGGCATGCCGATCTCAAGACCGAGATGGGCCGCAGCATCATCCAGCGCGGAAATCTGCAGCGCGTTGTTTTGCTTGGCAACGACGATGCAAGGAGAACTATTAGCTGGCGCGGCGCTGTCGCGCGCGAACTGGCGTTTGATGCGGTCGGTGGGCAGGCGCGGCAGCCACAGGCTGAGGATACGCCGCCGGTTTCGCGAAAAGGCACTCATCACATTTCCATTCCATGATCCAGCGCCCGACAGGGCCATGACGATTACGAACCAATTGCGCGTCAAAGACGGGCGCGCCCCAGGCCGCCGCAGGCGATAAAGCCGAAAATGCCGCAGGCGGCGAATGCGCCGCGCGAACGATCCATCTGGTCTCCGCGGTTGAGGGCGATGGCTCCGCCGCCACCCGCAGCAATAATCCCGTGACGCCCGATGCCTGCGCCGCCAGCGTCAACTTGCGGCTGGCGACGAGATCGAACTGACGGGCTTCGCCCCAGACTTCCAGCACGACACCGCCAACCGCATCGCAGGCCAGTGCATCGGCGGCCGTCCGCAAGGCGGTGTCCACATCGGCCGCGCGCACGGTCACCAGCAGACGTGGATCGAGGCCGAGTTCGGCCAGTCCGCTCATCGACAGCGCGCCCGATTCAATTTCGGTGAAATCCTGCCGTATCCACACCAGCGGCCGGCGTACCGCCGCCCGTCCTGCCAGCCCTGCGATGAATCCCGTCGCCGCGGCGCTTTGGCGTCCCTCGGCAAACACCTCGTGCACCGCTCCCATCGTGAGGCCCCCTTGCAGCGCCGCATCGGCGTCCGTGTGTCCGAGCGCCACCCTGCCCGGCGCATATGCATCGCCGGGCGCCTCGATGCGTTCGATGCTGCCGCGCAAAGTCGCAAGCATGCTCGCGCGTGCGCCGGTCATGCGCCGCTCCTTCTCAGGATGTTTTGAGCCGTCACAGGTAAACCTGCGGGCAGCTCATTTGTTCATGATATGTTCTAATATAAAGCTAACATGGCCCCGGGAGTCAATCAGGATTGGTGTTCATGACTTTCATAAGCAATCTCAATTACATCCAGGGAACCTAGGGCAACCTGCCGGCATTGAAGCCCTGGTCACCGTAACGATCTTCGCTCTGACGATCCGGAAAAACGTCCCATGACAGCTACGTCACGCCCCTACGGCGGCAGTCTCAAAGCCCTGCGTGAGGAGGCCGCCGATTGCCGCGCCTGTCCGCTCTGGAAAGATGCGACCCAGACCGTGTTCGGCGAAGGCCCGCAACATGCGCAAGTGATGCTGGTCGGCGAGCAGCCCGGTGACAAGGAGGATCTGGCCGGCAAACCGTTTGTCGGACCGGCCGGGCAAATGCTCGACCGTGCACTGGAAGAGGCCGGCATCGAACGGTCGAAGGTTTATGTCACCAACGCGGTGAAGCATTTCAAATTTTTGGCTCGCGGAAAATTCCGTCTGCATCAGAAGCCGAACACGTCTGAAATCAGGGCCTGCCGGCAATGGTACGAACGCGAACTGAGCTCGATCAAACCAGTACTGGTGGTGGCGATGGGCGCCACCGCAGCGCAAAGTGTGTTCGGGAAAATCACCCCCATCAACAAAAATCGGGGGCGCCCGATCGATCTCGAGGACGGAATAAAAGCAGTGATAACAGTGCATCCGTCCTATCTGTTGCGGCTGCCTGATGCACAGGCCAAGGCGCAGGAATACGAGCGCTTTGTCAATGATTTGAAAATTGCGGCTGATTTGCTGAACAAGAAAAAAGCAGCCTGAACTTCTCGCGGAACGCGCAGACCTCAAAAGGCGTCTTTCCCGCGGGATAACGTCCCGGACGCAGGCTTTATCCCCGTCATTTCACCATCCTGTCACATGCCTCAAGCAAAATCAGGGGCATTGGAGCAGGAGAATATTTATGAGCGACGTTGCGTTACCCGGTTCGATTGAGCCCGCACGGAAGGGGCCGAACCTTGATGGCGGCATGAACCCTTTGACCGGCATCATTTACATGGGGGTAGTCGCAGCCGCGCTGCTGTTCGTCGCCTACAGCATCTATGATGACGTCGATGCCACCGGCACGCGGGTGACCTCCTTTGCGCCGTATATCCTGCTGTTCGTGGCGCTGTTGATTGCGCTCGGCTTCGAGTTCGTCAACGGCTTCCACGATACCGCCAATGCGGTGGCCACCGTGATCTATACCCGCTCACTGCCGGCCAATATCGCCGTGGTGTGGTCGGGCATGTTCAACCTGTTCGGCGTCCTGATGTCGAGCGGCGCGGTCGCCTTCGGCGTGGTGTCGCTGTTGCCGGTCGAACTGATCCTGCAGGTCGGCAGCGGCGCCGGCTTTGCGATGGTCTTTGCGCTGTTGATCTCGGCCATCATGTGGAACGTCGGCACCTGGTATTTCGGTCTGCCGGCCTCGAGCTCGCACACCCTGATCGGATCGATCATGGGGGTCGGCATCACCAATGCCCTGCTGCGCGGCCGCGACGGCACTTCCGGCGTGGACTGGTCGCAGGCCGCCAATATCGGCAAGGCGCTGCTGCTGTCGCCGCTGTTCGGCTTCGCGCTGGCCGCCGTGCTGCTGTTCGTGCTCAAGGGAGTGTTGCAGCGCGCCACCCCGGCGCTGTTCGCCGAACCCAAGGGTGACCAGCCGCCGCCGTGGTGGATCCGCGGCATCCTGATCCTGACCTGCACCCTGGTCAGCTTCTTCCACGGCTCCAACGACGGTCAGAAGGGCATGGGCCTCATCATGCTGATCCTGATCGGCACCGTGCCGACCGCCTATGCGCTCAACCGGGCGCTGCCGGAGAGCCAGATCGCGAAGTTCGTCACCAATTCGACGGCGGCGAGCGCGGTCATTGAGAAGAAGGGCGCGGGCCACAGCGTGATCGGCAATCCGCGGCCGGCGGTGACGAACTACGTCGCGCAGCGTCAGATCAACGAGGGCACCTACCCGTCGCTGGCGGTTCTGATCCGCGACATCGGCAACCAGGTGACCCAGTACGGATCTTTGGCCAAATTCCCGGCCGATACCGTCGGCAACACCCGCAACGACATGTATCTGGCGTCCGAGGCGATCCGCTTTCTGATGAAGGACAAGGAAAGCGATCTCAGCGCCGACGAGGTATCCACCCTCAACAGCTACAAGGGCTCGCTCGACGGCGCCACCAAGTTCATTCCGAGCTGGGTCAAGATCGCCGTCGCCATCGCGCTCGGCCTTGGCACCATGATCGGCTGGAAGCGGATCGTGGTCACGGTCGGCGAGAAGATCGGCAAGACCCATCTGACCTATGCGCAGGGCGCCTGCGCCGAGATCACGGCGGCGGCGACGATCGCGGCGGCGGACGGCTATGGCTTGCCGGTTTCGACCACCCATGTGCTGTCCTCCGGCATCGCCGGCACCATGGCGGCCAGCGGATCGGGGCTGCAATGGTCGACGATCCGCAACATCGCGCTGGCCTGGGTCCTCACCCTGCCGGCCGCGATGATCATCTCCGGCATCCTGTATCTGCTGTTCTCACGGCTGTTCTGAATCGGGGTCCTCGTATCTTCGAAGCGAAAGAAAGGCTCGCTCCATCGGCGCGGGCCTTTTCCTATACGCAACGCTGTGGCGCCACTGAACGTCATCACGCCGCCAGCGTGTTCTCGACCAGCTTGACCCAGTACGACGTACCAAAGACGATCGCGTCGTCGTTGAAGTTGTAGGCGGGATGATGCAGCCCGGCGCTGTCGCCGTTGCCGCAAAAAATGAATGCACCCGGCCGCTGCTCCAGCATATAGGCGAAATCCTCCGCCCCCATCATCGGCGCCATTTCGCGAACGTTGGCATCGCCGGCAATTTCCTTCGCCACCTGCGTTGCGAAATCCGTCTGCGAGGCATGGTTGACCACCACCGGATAGCCGCGCTCGTATTTCAGATCGATCTTCGTGTCCGTCATCTGCGCGACGCCGGCAACAACCTCGCGCACCCGCTTCTCGATCAGTTTCCTCATCTCCACCGTCAGAGTACGGACGGTGCCTTTCAGTTCAGCGGTTTGCGGTATCACGTTGCGCGCATGGCCGGCGTGGAATTCGCATATCGAAATAACCGCCGATTCCAGTGGGTCGACGCTACGCGACACGATGGACTGCAAGGCCGTGATCAACTGTGCGCCGGCCAGAACGGAATCGATGCATATATGAGGACGCGCCGCATGTCCGCCCAGCCCTTCGATCTGGATATCGATGGCATCGGTGGCGGCCATGATCGGACCGGACCGGATTGCAAACGAACCAACCGGAATTCCCGGACCGTTATGCATGCCGTAGACCTGATCGATCGGGAAGCGGTCCAACAGACCATCCTTGATCATCGCGGCGGCGCCGGCGCCGCCCTCCTCCGCGGGCTGAAAGATGACCACCGCATCACCCGCGAAGTTCCTGGTCTCGGCGAGATAGCGGGCCGCGCCGAGCAGCATCGCGGTATGCCCGTCATGGCCACACGCATGCATCTTGCCCGGTGTCTTGGAGGCGTAAGGAAGGTTGGTCGCCTCCTCGATCGGCAACGCATCCATATCGGCGCGAAGCCCGATTCCCTTGATATCGCCCTTGCCGGCCGGCTTGCGGCCCCTGATGACACCGACGACGCCGGTGCGGCCCAAACCCGTCGCCACCTCGTCACAGCCGAATTCCCGAAGCCGCTCCGCCACGAATGCCGCGGTGCGGTGAACGTCGTACAGCAATTCCGGATGTTCATGGATGTCCCGGCGCCAGGCCTGAATATCGGGTTGCAGATCGGCGACGCGATTGACGATGGGCATGGCAAAGCTCGGTCCAGGTTAGAGGCTTGGTTTATCTAGCACGCGAGCCCTATCCACCCAACACTCCGCGAGCGCTGTACAGCAACGACCGGCGACGCTATGGCCTTGCACGCCCAAGGCTATTACTTAGGCACCAAGGCGGGCTGTACGGTGATGGCTTATGAAGCGGCTTGAAGGTGATTTCGACTATATTATCGTCGGTGCGGGCACCGCCGGCTGCATTGTCGCCAACCGGCTGTCGGCCGATCCCAAAAACCGCGTCCTGATCCTGGAGGCCGGCGGCAACGACAACTGGATCTGGTTTCACATCCCGGTCGGCTATCTCTTCGCCATCGGCAATCCGCGTTCCGACTGGATGTTCAAAACCGAGACCGAAGCCGGTCTCAACGGCCGCTCGCTGGCCTATCCCCGCGGCAAGGTGATCGGCGGCTCCTCGGCCATCAACGCCATGATCTCGATGCGGGGACAGGCCGCCGATTATGATCACTGGCGCCAGCTTGGCCTGTCGGGCTGGGGTTATGATGACGTGCTGCCCGCGTTCCGGCGGCTCGAAGATCACTTTCTCGGCGAAAGCGAGCATCACGGCATCGGCGGCGGCTGGCGGATCGAGGCGCCGCGGCTATCCTGGGCCGTTCTGGACGCGATCGCCGATGCGGCGCAACAGATGGGAATCCGGAAAACCCCGGATTTCAACACCGGCGACAATGAAGGCGTCGGCTATTTCCACGTCAACCAGAAGCGCGGACGCCGCTGGTCTTCGGCGCGGGGTTTTCTGAAACCGGCATTGCATCGAGCCAACCTGCGTCTTGAAAAGAACGTGCTGGTCGATCGCCTGATCGTCGAGAACGGCCGTGCTGCCGGCGTACGTTTCAGCAGCGGCGGCGAAATCATTGAGGCCCGCGCCAGGGGCGAAGTGATCCTGTGCGCCGGCTCGATCGGATCGGCGCAGGTATTGCACCGCTCCGGTATCGGACCGGCGGAGTGGCTGACACCGCTTGGGATCGAGAGCGTCCTCGACCGCCAAGGCGTCGGGCGCAACCTGCAAGACCATCTGCAACAACGCGCGATTTACAAGGTCGACGGCGTTCGCACGCTCAACGAGACCTATTATTCGCTGGTGCGGCGCGGCCTGATGGGCCTCGATTACGCCTTCCGCCGCCGTGGCCCGCTGACCATGGCGCCGTCGCAGCTCGGCATTTTCACGCGTTCGGATCCGCATCGCGACCGCGCCAACATCCAGTTCCACGTGCAACCCCTGTCGCTCGACAAATTCGGCGATCCCCTGCATCGTTTCCCGGCGATCACGGTGAGCGCCTGCAATCTGCAACCGACCTCGCGCGGCACCGTCCGCATTCGCTCGCCACAGCCGGATCAGGCGCCGTCGATCGCCCCGAACTACCTGTCGACTGACGAAGACCGCCAGGTCGCCGCCGACGCCATCCGCACCACGCGGCGCCTCATGAAGCAGCCGGTGCTGGCGCCCTATCATCCCCAGGAATTCCTGCCGGGCCCGTCGGTCGGCGACGACGATGCGTCGCTGGCGAAAGCCGCCGGCGATATCGGCACCACGATTTTTCATCCCGTGGGAACCGCGAAAATGGGTACGGCCAGCGATGCCATGGCTGTTGTCGATGAGCGCCTGCGTTTTCACGGGATTGCCGGACTTCGCGTGGCCGATGCTTCCGTCATGCCGACGATCACCTCGGGGAATACCAATACCCCGACCGCGATGATTGCCGAAAAAGGCGCGGCGATGATCCTTGAGGATTCGCGATAGCGACGGGGGACCGTCATTGCGAGCAAAGCGAAGCAATCCATCACCGCGCCATGAAAAAGATGGATTGCTGCGTCGCTCCGGTCCCGTGCGCAAACGCTTCGCGTTTGTCGCAGGCAATACATCAAGGTACACCTTCGCGATCTCGCCGCGCATGCGCGCGAGTTTTGCCGGAAATTTCCCGCCCTCTGACATCAGAGGGCGCAGGGAATGCCGGGCGCCCGGAGCGCCCGTAGCCGCGCGTGGTGTAGTAAACACGCGCGTTAGTCACCACGGTCACACCGGAAAACGCCCGGCATTCCCCGCGCAATGGTTTTAACGGTTTCCTTCGTGCTCTCCCGGGCGATCGGCTTTCTTGTCACCCTCGCCTGCGAATTGAATCCGCAAACTTGACGCCAGCGTCGAGGCGTCAGGACCACACGACTTCGCCGTCCGCGAACACGCGCCCTCGTCAGAAGCGCCGCTCGCGTCCACCGCATCCCGCTCCGCGTCCGTGACGATCGCGATACGCCCCTCAGAGGAGCGGGACGGATGCGGATATGCGACTGATTTGGGTCGGGCGCGAAATGGAAAATTTTTTGATTTGGGACTGGACCACCCAAATCACTTTGATCCGGTTCAGCAAAATAGCTTTTGCGCGAAATCGCCGGCCGGCAACCCGTAGGGCGGATTAGCCGAAGGCGTAATCCGCCGCCCTTACGCACAGCGAACAAGACACGTGCTATCCTGCTCCCATGCCAAACGATCGTCGTGCGTTCGTTCCGGGCGGCTGCTGGTTCTTCACGGTCAATTTGCTGGAGAGACGACAAACTCTGCTCGTCGACCATATCGCGGCGTTTCGCCAGGCGGTCGCCAAGACACGGCAAAGCCGGCATCGCACGATTGATGCGTTCGTCGTGCTGCCCGATCACCTGCATGCGGTCTGGACCCTGGGCGATGCCGATTTCTCGACCCGCTGGCAGCTCATCAAGAGCCATTTTGCGAGGGCGTTGCCGAAGCGGGAACGGCTCAGTTCGGTTCGGGTCGCACGCGGCGAGCGCGGCATCTTCAGCGGCGATTCTGGGAGCATCTGATCCGTGACGAAGCTGACTACAGTCGCCATGTCGAATAAGATCAGATCGGCTCTACCTCGCGGCAAGCCGTTGTATTGAGAGCTGCCTTGCGCAAGTAGCGGTACCGCAAGATCTGCGGCCCTACGCCGACTTCCGCACGGCGTTGTCGACCAGGGTCTTGCCGAGCGACCAGATCGCGCCGGGAACCTTGTGGCTGGAGGCGATGACGGAATCGAAGGCCGTCTCGATCCACTTGCAATCTTCTTCGGTGATCGTCAGCGGCGGCAGCAGCTTGACGGTATGGCTGCCGTGGCCGGAAACCTGGGTCAGGATTTTGTAATCCTTGAACAAGGGCACCGTGATGAGCTGGCAGAACAGACCCTTGCTGGCGGTTTCGAGCACGTTCCACGATGCTCGCAGGCGCAGCGACTTCGGCGGGCCGAACTCGACACCGATCATCAGTCCCTTGCCGCGAACCTCTTTCAGCAGTTCGTAGCCCGGAACCATTCGGGTCAGGGCCAGCCGAAGTTCGGCGCCGCGTTTGGCGGCGGCGTCGATCAGCTTCTCGGCCTCGATCACCTCGAGCGTCGCGATCCCGGCCGCCATCGCCAGATCGTTCTTGGCGAAGGTCGATCCGTGGACCACCGCGCGATCCATCTGATTGAATATCTTGTCGAAGATGCTCTTGCGCGTCAGCACCGCGCCGACCGGAACATGACCGCCTGACAGCGCCTTGGCGAGCAGCACCATGTCGGGCTCGACATTCCAGTGCTCGACCGCGAGGAACCGCCCGGTCCGACCGATCCCGGTCTGGATTTCGTCGGCGACCAGCAGCGTCCCGTAGCGACGGCAGAGCGCCGCCGCGCCCGGCAGAAACTCGTCGGTGGGCATATTGACGCCCTTGCCCTGAATCGGCTCGACGATGAAAGCGGCGACCTGGCGCGACGACAGCGCCTGCTCCAGGGCGGCGAGATCGTTGAAAGGGATCGACGTACATCCGGGCAGCAACGGCTCGAAACCGCCGCGGAAATTGGGGTCATCGGTCAGCGAAAGCCCGCCATACGACAATCCATGGAAGGCGTGGGAGCAGTAAACGATACCCGGCCGGCCGGTCGCGCCGCGTGCGAATTTGATCGCAGCTTCGACACATTCCGCCCCGGAATTCGCAAAAAAGACCTTGTCCAGGTAAGGCACATATTTCAACAGGCGCTCGGCCAGCACCCCGGCCAGCGTCGAAACGTCAAGTTGCACAAGATTGGGGAGGTCGCTATCGAGGACACTCTTCAAGGCCTGACGCAGCGCAGGATGATTCCGTCCAATCGCAAAAACGCCAAAACCGCTTAGTAGGTCGAGATACTTGGCACCGTCCCGATCGAACAGGTACTGCCCTTGGCCCTTTTGAAAGCCGACATCATAGCCAATTGTCTTCAGAACCCGGACCAGTTGCTCATTGAGATGGCGCGCATGCATGGAACTGCGCTGCGACTGCCGGTCCACGAACATCTCGGAAACGTCTAGATTTGAATATAGCATTATCTACTTACTTCGATTGATGGCCATTTCGTCAACTGAAAACGCGCAATGCGGCGTTTTGACCCCGTTCGGATCGTCCACTTAAGCACAGGTTTAAGCCATGTTGCACTGCCAACGAAATATCATGACTACAGTAGTATATTGCGGATTATTTTTAGCGACAGGTCTTGCACACGCCTTGGCGGCGGATCCGACAGGCGACTGGAGAGTGGCGGACGGCGTCGCCAACATCCGCGTTGCCGAGTGTAACGGAGCCATGTGGGGGGCGGTGTCCTGGGAAAAAGCGCCTGGCGGGCATGACATCCACAATCCGGATCCCTCAAGGCGCAGCAGACCGACCCTGGGCATGCCGATCCTGATCGACATGAAGAAGAAGCCGGGGGTCGATCAGTGGGAGGGCCAAGTCTATAACGGCAAGGACGGCCAACTCTATAGTTCGACGATCAAGCCGATCGGTTCCGATCAGCTTGAAATCCAGGGATGCGTGCTGGGCTTTCTCTGCGGCGGCGAAACCTGGACCCGCGTCTCGGGCCCGATCCCGAGCAGCACGACCAACATGGCCAAGGGGACGCCGGGGGCGCAACCCAAGACTGCGGCGCCAAGAACCACCGGTGCCGTCAGTGTGGCGGCCAAACCCGCCGGTCAAAAATCGGCCGCGGCCGATTCGGTCGGCGATATCTGTCTACTCCCGGATATCGCGCGGTTTACCCATTAGCGCGGGTTGAAACAACAGCACTGCGGCAAGGGTCGTGACCAGCGAGAGCGCGAGCAACTTGCCCATGCTCGCGGTTCCCGGATGGCTCGATAACCACAGGCTGCCGAACGCGGTCGCAGTCGTCAGCGCGCTGAAAAATATCGCTCGCGTCAGACTCGATTGCAGCAGATTCGTTCTGCCCGCACGCCACGCCGTGACATAATAAATCTTGAATGCCACGCCGACGCCGAGCAGCAAGGGCAACGCGACGATGTTGGCGAAGTTGAGCGGCATATCGATCAGGACGCAGATTTCCATCGTGACCGCTCCCGCCACCAGCAATGGCACCAGCGTCAACAGCACGTCGGTGATACGCCGCAAGGTCAGCCAGAGCAGAAAGCCGATCACGATCAATGCGGTCAGGCCGGCATGGATGAATGCCTTGACGACGGTTTCACCGGATTTGAGAATCGAGACCGGCCCGCCGATCGCGTTGGGCTCGGCGGCGAGGACAGCGCCTGCAAACTTGCGCAGCGTGTCATTGTCGTTGGGGTCGCCGCGCGGCTGCGCTTCGACGCGCATCAGGCCATCTTTGGCTTTCCAGCTACTCACCAGATCGGCCGGCAGCGTCTTCAGGCTGACCGGCTGTGCTTGGAGCGAGTTCTTCAGCTGATCGAGCACGATCTTCAACGGCGTCACGAAGATGGCCTGGGTCTTGTTGCGGATGGCCTCGCTCGAAGCCGCGAGCTTTGACAAGTCATCGGCCAGCCGCCGCGACGTCGCGGCCCCCGGCCCCTTGGCATCGCCGGCGGTCCTGCGCAGATTTTCGGCCGTCCCCTTCAAGGCCTCGACATTCTCGGCGTCGGACGGGGCGGCATCAATGGATTCCGGGTTGAGCACCGGATTAAGAACTTTGGCGGCCTGGGCGATAAGTTTCAGCTTTTCCGGCTGGTCCTCCGGCACAAAACTGTCCAGCGACATCACACGGAGGACTTCCGGGACCTGCGCCAGCCGGGCTTCGATCTTCTTCGCATCGGCTTCCGAATGCGTCATCACATTGATGGCGTTGGCGCCGGTGTTGGGGTCTTTTCTCAGATCGAGAAAAGTGGCGATGAACTCGACCTTGGGATTGCGCAAGTTGATCGGGTTGAAGTCGAACCTGAGGTAGTAAAGCAGCGGCAGCCCGGCAACCGCAATCAGAAGCGTGCCGACGATGATGACGACGCGATGCTTTTCGAGGAAATGATCGACGGGCGCCAGGAACGCATAGCCAACCGCCTCTTTCTCGCCGGGCGGATTGAGCAGGCTCAGTAACGCCGGCAACACGGTGATGCTGGAGAAAAAAGCAACCAGCATGCCGACGCCGGCGATTTTTCCGAGTTCTGAAACGCCCTTGTAATCGGTCGGCAGGAACGAGAGGAATCCGGCCGCCGTCGCCATCGCGGCAAGCGAAAGCGGGATCGCGGAATATTCTGCGGCCTTCTCCAGCGCGGTCTGCAGGTCGTTGCTCTTGAAACGTTCCGACCGGTAGCGGACGCTGAACTGGATGCCGAAATCCACGCCCAACCCAACGAACAGGACCGCGAACGCGATCGACAGCAAATTCAGCGAACCCACCATCATCAGCCCGACCGCGGTGGTGATGGAAAGACCGATAAAGAGGTTCACGAATACGGCGGAAATGATTTTCACCGAGTGCAGCGCCATCCAGAGGATGAACAGCACAACCAGTACGGTGCCGATCCCATTGACGACGGCGCCGTCCGCAACGGTTGCGAATTCCTCGTTTGCGATGGGAACCGGCCCGGTGAGCCTGACGCGCGCGCCATATTCACCGGCGAAGTTGAGATCGCTGGCGGCCTTTCTGATGGCGTCAGTCGCGTCCTTTCCGGGCTCCAGCGCGTTGAAATCGAGGATCGGTTTGAATTCGATGAAAGCGCGGCGATCAGCATCGGTCAAAGGCTTGTCGCTGACGAGTTCACGCCAGGAGAATGTGGCGGATCCCGTGCTCAGCACATTCTCCACTGTCTGCGCGATCAGCGAGAACGGCCGCACGGTATTGTCGAGCTTGACTTGACCGCGCTTGACCCCGGCAAGCCCGGTCTCCAGCGCGCCGGTCAGTCCACGCAGGCTGGGGTCGCCGGCCATGATCTCGATCAGCGGTGCGGCTGATTCGAGTTGGCCCATCAGTTGGCCAACCTCGGCCACCGGAAGGAACAGCAGGCCGTTTTTCTCGAAGAATTCTCCCGAACCCAGCGGCTGGACCGATTCGAAATTTTTGGTATCGCCGGACAATTTCTGCACGAGCGCGGCGGTCGCAGCGCTGGTGAGTTCCGGCGTCGGAGCCTCTACCACGGCAAGGATGGTTCTGTCCCGGTCGAATGCCTGGTCGAATTGATTGTCGCGCTTGCGCCAATCCAGATCAGGCGAAATCAGCGTATTGATGTCGGTGTTGATTTCGAACTTCCGGGCAGTATAGAAGCCCGCCGCGATCGCAAGAACGACGGCGGTCAGGACAGTAATAGTGGCAAACCGCGTGCAGGCTTTGACAATCGATACAACAATACTTGTCAGCACATTTTTTCTTTCTAAGTTAACGGCCTGCCGGAAACGCCTGCTATCTACCGGAGTTCCGCGAACCGATCTAATGTTGTTTTTCGGTGTTTTCTCTTCAGGGACACGAACAAATAGTTCAAAACACGCCGAAACCATGCCGGAGGCGCTATACCGCAGATTGACCTCCGGGAAGTGACGAACAAGTGAGTAGCCGTCGCCGGGATAGCAAGTACTGTATCATTATACCGAAGGCAGCTTTGCAACTATGGCAAATCATTTCGCGATCCGCCTTTTCTAGCGGGTCTTTTTTTGACACAAAGTGCCGTGCCTCCAAGCCCCTGTCTTCAAGCCCCTGTCTTCAAGTCCTTGCCTTCATGTCCTCTGCCTCCAAGTTCTGCCTTCAAGTCCCTGGGGATGGTGCGGATATTGCAGAAATCCGAGCAAGACGGAGATACCGAATGAATTTGGTGCAATTTGCGTAACGGGCGTCCCATGGAAGTGTATCTTGCGCAGCCTCGCGGATTTTGTGCGGGTGTCGTACGAGCGATCGAGATCGTCGAGCGCGCGCTCGAGAAATATGGCCCCCCGGTCTATGTCCGCCACGAGATCGTCCACAACAAATACGTGGTCGAAAGCCTGAAGAATAAGGGCGCCATCTTTGTCGAGGACCTGTCGGAAGTACCGCCGCTCGCCGTCACCGTATTCAGCGCCCACGGTGTGGCCCGCAGCGTGGAAGAAGAAGCCGCCGCGCGCGGCCTGCCCGTCCTCAACGCCACCTGCCCGCTGGTGACCAAAGTACACAACCAGGGCAAACGCTATATGTCGAAAGGCCGGGCACTGATCCTGATCGGTCACGCCGGCCATCCCGAGGTCGAGGGAACCATGGGCCAGGTTTCCGGCCCTGTGCTGCTGGTCCAGAACGTCGACGATGTCGCGGCTCTGACGATTCCGGCGGACACGCCGGTGGCCTATATTACCCAGACCACCCTCAGCGTGGACGACACCAAGGACATTATTGCGGCCCTTCAGCAACGTTTTACAGATATTCAAGGCCCTGACATCCGGGATATCTGCTATGCGACACAGAACCGCCAATCCGCGGTAAGGGATCTTAGCAAATTCGTGGATGTTATTTTGGTGGTGGGGGCCAATAATAGTTCCAACTCGAACAGGTTGCGCGAAATCGGCACCGAAGTCGGGGTAGCCAGTTACCTCATTGCTGACGGTAGCGAGTTGAACCCGGCTTGGCTCAAGGACGCAAAGGCTGTCGGCATCACTGCCGGCGCCTCAGCACCCGAAGTCCTTGTCGACGACGTGATCGAGGCCCTGAGGCGCATTGGACCGGTCGTGGTTTCGGTGCTTCCGGGCCGCGAAGAAAATATCGAATTTCGGCTTCCGGCTGAACTGACGGCAGGCTGATCCACTTCACTGAGCCAGAAAGAAACTTGAAATGGCAATACCGTTCTTCAAGGAAATGCGTATCGGCGGCTATCTGATGAAGCAGAAGCTGCTGGGCCGGAAACGTTATCCGCTGGTACTCATGCTCGAGCCGTTGTTCCGTTGCAATCTCGCATGCGTCGGCTGCGGCAAGATCGACTATCCCGACGCGATCCTCAATCGCCGCATGTCGGCACAGGAATGCTGGGATGCGGCCGATGAATGCGGGGCGCCGATGGTGGCGATTCCCGGCGGCGAGCCGCTGATTCACAAGGAGATCGGCGAGATCGTGCGCGGCCTCGTGGCGCGCAAGAAGTTCGTGTCCTTGTGCACCAATGCGCTGCTCCTGGAGAAGAAGCTCGATCTGTTCGAGCCGTCGCCCTATTTGTTCTTCTCGGTGCATCTCGACGGTCTGAAGGACCATCACGACAAGGCGGTCTCGCAGAAGGGCGTGTTCGATCGCGCCGTGTCGGCCATCAAGGCCGCCAAGGCCAAGGGGTTCACGGTCAACGTCAACGCCACGATCTTCGACGGCCACGCGGCGGAGGACATCGCCAAGTTCCTGGACTTCACGACGGAACTCGGTGTCGGCGTTTCGATGTCGCCTGGCTATGCCTATGAGCGCGCGCCCGACCAGGAGCACTTCCTCAACCGCACCAAGACCAAGAAGCTGTTCCGCGACGTGTTCGCGCTCGGCAAGGGCAAGAAGTGGAATTTCATGCATTCCGGCTTGTTCCTGGATTTCCTCGCGGGCAATCAGAATTACGAATGCACCCCGTGGGGCATGCCGGCGCGCAATATTTTCGGCTGGCAGAAGCCCTGCTATCTGCTCGGTGAAGGCTACACCAAGACCTTCAAGGAGCTGATGGAAACGACGGACTGGGAGACCTACGGCACCGGCAAGTACGAGAAATGCGCCGACTGCATGGCGCATTGCGGCTACGAGCCGACCGCCGCGAATGCCGCCCTGACCAATCCGCTGAAGGCGATGTGGGTGGCCCTGCGCGGCGTGCGCACGACGGGTCCGATGGCGCCCGAGATCAATCTCGATAACCAGCGTCCGGCTCAGTACATCTTCTCGGCAGAGGTGCAGAAGCGCCTGTCAGAGATCCGCCGCGACGAGGCCCTGGCTGCCCAGCAGAAAGCTTCGACAGCCGCGTAGGCTGCGCAGCGCGCGATTGAAATCGATCCCGGTCGAGACCAGCGCGCGCAGCGTCATCGGGTTGCGCGCGAGGCCGCGCAGCCCTTTGCCCGCTGAAGACGAACTTGAACTTTGCTCCGCTGAAGGCAATGTGGGTGGCCCTGCTGCATGCGCGCGGCGGGTCCGAGTTCTCGGCAGAGGTGCGGAAGCGCCTGTCAGAGATCCGCCGTGACGAGGCCCTCGCCGCCCAGCAGAAAGCTACGACAGCCGCGCAGGCTGCGCAGCGCGCGATTGAAGTCGATCCCGGTCGAGACCAGCGCGCGCAGCGTCATCGGGTTGCGCGCGAGGCCGCGCAGTACCTTGCGCAGATCGATCTCGCCATTCGGCTTGATCGCGGACCTCGCCAATGCCGGCAATGCGCGCGAGGCGGGATCACTGATGACCCGCAGGGCCGCAAATGGAAGGCCCGCCTCGGCCGCGTAGGCGGCTGCAATATGGCTTTCCATATCGACGGCAGCAGCCCCCGTTTCCGACCGGAGCGCAGCCTTTCCGTCCCGGGCCACCACCACCTCTTCCACACCGGCTAGGCCGCCCCTGACGACTCGCCGACGCCCCAGCGCGACGCTGGCGATCAGTTCTTCATTCAGCGCGAGACCGGCCAGCCAGCGGGTGTCACCGGCCAACACTTCGGTCGCCACCACGACATCGCCCGACCGCAGTGTGGGGTCCAGTCCACCAGCAACGCCGAAGCTGATCACGCCCCGAATTGTCGATGGGTCGAAAACGGTCAAAAGAGCCCGCAATTGCTGAGGATCGCTACTGCTGCAAATGACGGTCATGCCGGGCCCAGCCGCAATGCGGGCCTCCTGCACCAGACCAGTCACAATCAATATCGGCCGCAGGTCAATCGGATCGCCCACGGACGCGTCTACCCCCGCCCCCAAATTCACATTCCGACCCCTACCACCTTGCTGTTGGTGCTCCTCAAATTCCGATACCGCGCCAACGCCCAGAGCGGAAAGAACTTTGGATAACCATGATAGCGCAGATAAAACACCCGAGGAAAGCCCGTTGCCGTGTAGCGCTGCTCGTCCCACAGCCCTTTTTCGGACTGTGTTGCAATTAGGCACTGCACACCACGCGACACCGCCGGATGCCCTACTTCGCCGGCCGCCATTAGCCCAAGCAAGGCCCATGCCGTTTGCGAGGCCGTCGTCGGGGCACCCTCAAATCCCTTGTAGTCCAATCGGTAGCTGGTTGCATCCTCGCCCCAGCCTCCGTCCTCGTTCTGGATCGACAGCAACCAGGCCACCGCTTTGCGAATCATGGGGTCCTGGTGATCCACCCCGACGGCGTTGAGCGCGCAAAGCACCGACCAGGTGCCGTAGATGTAATTCAGGCCCCAGCGGCCGTACCACGACCCCTCGGCCAATTGAGTCCGGCGCAGGTAGTCCACGCCGGCCGCAACGGCCTGGCTGCTTTCAATGGTCTCGCCGAGTTGGGCCAGCATCGAGAGGCAACGGGCGGTGACGTCCTCGGTCGGAGGATCGAGCAGCGCGCCGTGATCGGAGAACGGAATGTTATTGAGATAATATTCGAGGTTGTTGACGTCGAAGGCGGCCCAGCCACCATCGCGGCTTTGCATGCCGTCGATCCATTCGCGGCCACGGGCGATCGCGGCATCGTAGACGGGATTCGGGCTGGCGCGCCGCGCACGATCCATCGCCATGACCACGACGGCTGTGTCGTCGAGGTCGGGATAATAGGCATTGTTGTACTGGAACGCCCAACCACCGGGGCGAACGTCCGGGCGCTTCACGGCCCAGTCGCCCTTGACGTCCAGTACCTGCTTCGGCACCAGCCAGTCCAACCCCTGTTTGGCCGCGGGCAATGCCGCCTCGCCGCCGGTTTCGATCAGCGCATGGCACGTCAGCGAGGTGTCCCACACCGGCGAGACGCAGGGCTGGCAATAGGCCTCGTGCTCGCCGATCACCAGAAGCCTGTCGAGCCCCCTGCGCGTGAGGGCGCGGGGCGGATAATCCGCCGGTTTGCCGAGCACCTCGTACATCATCACGGCATTGGCCATCGGCGGGTAGATCGCGCCCAGCCCATCTTCGCCGTTCAGCCGTTCTTCAACGAAGGCGACGGCGCGGTCGATCGCCCGGGCTCGCAATTTTTTTGGAAACAGCGGCTCGAGCACCCGCAGCACGGCATCCAGTCCGCGGAACAGCAGAAACCAGCCCCAGCTTTGATGCGGCGCCTTGGCCGTCATGCCGATCGAATGCGGTTCCTGCAAAAACAGTTCATCAATGCCGACACCGCTGGCATTCCTCGCGCTCGGTTTCAGCGCCGCCAAAACCAATAGCGGCACCATGGTGGTCCGGGCCCAGTACGAAACCTTGTTGAGATGAAACGGCGACCACAGCGGCAGCAGCATGATCTCGACCGGCAGCACTGGCACACTGCGCCATGTCAGGACCCCGAACATCGCCAGCATGAAGCGCGTGAAAACGTTGCTGTGGATGGCGCCGCCGCGTGAGTGGATCGCCTCGCGCGCACGCACCATGTGGGGTGCATCCGGGAAATCGCCGATCATCTTCAGCGCGAAATAGGCTTTCACGCTGGCGCTCATTTCGAAATCGCCGTCATGCACCAGTGGCCAGCCGCCATGGGCGCCCTGAACCCGGCGCAGGTAATTCGCGATCTTGGCTTCCAGCACGGTGTCGACCGGCTCGCCGAGGTAATGGCGAAGCAGCACATACTCCGCCGGAATGGTGCAGTCCGCTTCCAGCTCAAACACCCAATGCCCATCCGGCTGGCGATAGCCGAGTAAGGCGCGGGTGGCCGAATCGATGCTCGCCTCCAGGGCCTCGCCGACCACACTTCCAACTGTGCTGTTTCCGGAATGCATCTCGTCCGCCACCCCCTGAATTTGCCTGTCCGGTCTGGTCGAAAACTCGCGGCCTTGCAATGTCCCGATCAGCCATGCATGGCCAATCAGCCCTGCCGCATGGCCAAAACGAGATCGGCGGCGCGGTTCCCGGACCGCACCGACCCTTCGATGGTTGCCGGCACCCCCGTATCAGTCCAGTCGCCGGCGAGAAACAGGTTTTTCAGGGCCGTCGAGGCGCCCGGCCGCAGGGCGTTTTGCTCCGGCGTGGCCTCAAATGTGGCGCGGCGTTCGCGCACGATCTGCCAGGGTGGCAGCTCGCTCGCCGCCATGCCCGAAGCCTTGCAGATATCCCGCCAAATCGCCTGCGCCAGTTCCTCACGCGGCATATCCACCAGCCGGTCGGCGTTGCTGATGGTGACCGACAGGCGCTGCGGGAACGCGAACAGCCACTCCACCAGCCCGCCCACGACCCCGAGAATGGGAGGCATGCCGGGAGGAGGATCGAAGCGGAAATGCGCGTTCACAATCGCCCGGAATTTGGTGGGCGTTTTCAGGCCCGGCAGCAGCGCCGCAGCCGGGCGAGGCGGAACAGCCAGCACCACGGCATCGGCGGGTTCGACCACGACGACGTCGTCCCCGAACTTCAGCTCATCAACGCGGTCGGCCGACGTGCCCAATGCGCGCAGTTCATGCCCGAATTGGATACCGGCGCCCTTGCCCTGCAACAGCTTGATCGCGGGTTCGACCAGGACCGCGCTGAGACCCTCGCGCGCGATCAACGGCCGGCATGCCATTCCTCCGGCCAGCAGCGTCTCGCGCACGATCGCCCCGGCAAGGCCTGCGGATCCCTCGGGTGGATCGACGTTCAGCGCCGCCAGCAGCAGGGGCTGCACCAGCCGCTGGTAAAGTGTGCCGTTGCAGGGGATGGAGTCACCCACCAGCTTGCTTGGCGCTGCCCAGACCAAAGGCAGCAACGCCAGATAATCGAGCAGGCCGGTATCGGGGACGCGGCGCGCCTCATCGAACACCCACAGCGGCAGCCGGCTCTCCCCGAGGTCGAGCTGCCAGCGCTGGCCGGTCGTCAGATCGACGAATGGAAATTGCGCGCGCTTCGGCCCGACCAGTCCCGCCTCGGTGCCGATCGATCTTGCGTAAGCCAGCGCTTGCCGGTTGCCCGAGAGCAGCAGGTGATTGCCATTATCGATAGTGAGGTTCGTCGCCGCATCGAAATAGGACCGGCAGCGGCCGCCAGCCTGCTGGGTGGCCTCGTGGACATGCACCCGGTAATTGGCATTCGCCAGCCGCACGGCGGCCGAAAGGCCCGAAATTCCAGCGCCAATGATATGGACGGTTTTTTGCATCAGATCAGCGCGTAGCGCAGCAGAATAGCGAGGCGCGCTATCTTGTTGAGACGAACCGGCGTACGCGGCGCGGCGAACCCCCGGGCCACCAGCAATTCCAGAATCGCGCGATAATATTTCGACATGATCCGCGGCGCGCGCACGACGCGGCGCGGATTGCGGGCCATGACCTCGTCGGCCTTCTCGAAATGCGCCCGCGCCCGCGCTACCAGCGGCACGCATACTTTCGGCAACGCCGGGTCAGCGATGACCCTGAGCGGTTCGATGTTGGTGATGCCGGCGTGCATCAGGCCCTCGCGCGGCAGGTACAGGCGGCCAATCGCAGCGTCTTCGTCGATGTCGCGCAGAATATTGGTCAATTGCAGCGCGCGGCCAAGATGATGCGCGAGCAGGATCCCATCGTCCTGCGCGAGGCCGAACACCCGCACCGACAGGCGCCCGACGGCGCTGGCTACACGGTCACAATACAGGTCGAGCGTGGCGAGATCCGGCGCCCGGATATCCTGCGGCACGTCCATTTCCATGCCGTCGACGATGGCCAGAAAATCCTCCCGCAACAGGCCAAACCGTTGAACCGACGCGACGTAGTCGCGCAACCGCGCCGGCGGATGGCCCCGATACAACGCGTCGATGTCCTCGCGCCATTGCTGAAGCGCGGCCAGCCGCTCGGGCCGAGGACCCTCCGAATCCGCGATGTCGTCGACCTGTCGGCAAAAACTGTAGATCTGGAACATCGCCTCGCGCTGGTCGTGCGGCAGAATTCGCATCGCCGCGTAAAATGAACTGCCGGAGGCCGACGTTCCGTAGCTGCTATTGGCTGCCGCCGTCTCAAGCGTCATGCGCCGGCCGCCGGTTTGGATACGGGCCGTCGTCCAACTACCCGGCGCGTCATTTCGCCGGCTATCCCGCCGATACTGTGGGCGAGCAGTTGCATCGGGCCAAGGTGCACGGTTTCGCTGAGGGGATCCCGCACTTTCAAAAGACCAACGATCTTGTCTGCGAACGCCTGAATCACGGATATCTCGAGCCCCAGTCGAAAATCCTTTACTTCGGCGGCCAGCGATTTGCCTTCATTGAGCAGGATTTCGGTCCGCACGGCGAGCGAGTGCAGGCATTGCAGCAGCGGCACCGATGATCGCGCGGCTCCGAGTTCATCGACGGAAGCCCCGGCTGCGGCAAGCGCATCGCGCGGAAGATAGACCCGGTTGAGATCCCTGTAGTCTTTGCCGCAGTCCTGAAGATGATTGTTGATTTGCAGACCGGCGCAAAGCGCGTCCGACGCAGGCCAGGTCGACGTGCTTTCGCCGTGAACGTCGAGCATGAAGCGTCCGACAGGCATCGCCGAATATCGGCAATAGTGGATCACCTCATCCCAGCTCTCATAGCGAAGCTTGGTCACATCCATCCGGAAAGCGACCAGAACATCGAGCGCATGGCGTGGCGGCATCGATCGCTCTGCCAGCGCGCGCCGCAGAAGGACAGCCTCGGGCTGGCTGTCGCCACGGCCCAGCAATTCGGCTTCGAGCAGGTCGAGATAGGCCAGTTTGTCGTGCTCACCGAGCGTCGCGTGATCAGCGATATCGTCGGCAGTTCTCACAAAATTGTAGAATGCGAGAATCAGCGCCCTATGGCGCGGATGAATGATCCACGACGCCACCGGGAAGTTTTCGTCACGGTGGGTCTTGCCGGATCGCAATTCGCTCGCGGTGGTCATCGAGAACTGGCTACATTCGCTGAAAACGGTGGTTGCGGATGGCTCGGCGCTGCCGCGCATGCCTACCGATCGCGAACCCCATATAGGGGAATACGGTACTAAAACCAATGCTATATGCGATTTATCGCAAATTCCGGCAGCGTCCGGGACGAGGCCACAATAGCCTCGTCGCGGCGTTGCCGGTAGCGGGAGGTATTATTGCCCGTGGGTTTTCAGAACCCTATCGCAGGCGACGGAAATCTTGGGACGATTTTGCTGAAGGCAAGACAGAACTATGAGATCACCCTGGTCTATGACGGGACGGCAGAAGCGCTGAACATCACGGTTGCAGGCTTTTTGCTCTTCCGGTGTGCCACGCTCCTGGGCAACGGCCCCGGTGGAAACCGACAGCGACAGCAGGACAAGTGCCAAGAAAGATTTATGCATCGTTTTCCTTCATTCTAATAAAGAGAATTCCAACCCGAATAGCACATGGCGTCACCGGGGCAGACCATGCAGCAGCAGACCGCTGCGACGAACGAACCAAAAGCGCTGCCAAATGCGGCCAAATTTGCGGCGGGCCGGAGTTTGAATTGGGGACGCAGATGGCCGACTTAGTGATATCCATAACCAACTGATATTACATGCTTATTTTTCAGACTCTTTTTTCGCACTGTTTATTCGTGTTGCAGGCGGCACTGGCCGGGCAGCGATACGTCTGTGGAGGAGTTTTGACGACATCCGAAGCTTCCCCGATTTTGCAAAAGCGAAAATGCCGTTTGCGCTGCTCCGATGCAATAGTAGCGACCGGTTAGCGCAACTGCCCGCCGCTGTCGATTTATCATTTGAACCTAACGCACTGCGGCCACACCAAATCTTTGTTGCGGCGAGATGTATCGCGGATGCGGACGTCAATTTGAACGGGAAATTCAAGATGAAATTATTTGATTCGAAGCTGGTTGGACAGATCAGTATGGCTGCCTTTGTCGGCGCCGCACTGATCTTCTCGGCATCAGCGAGCCATGCCCAGTCTCGTCCGTTTGCCGGCTTTGCCGGCGCCTGGTCCGGCAACGGAACAGTTTCGCTTTCAGACGGATCAACCGAGCGCATCCGCTGCCGGGCAGACTATAAGGTCGATGGCAGCGGACTGGGCCTGAAGCAAAATCTGCGTTGCGCCAGCGACAGCTACAAATTCGACCTGAGCAGCGATGTGACAAGCCAGGGTGACCGGATTTCCGGCAACTGGAGTGAGACAAATCGAAATGTTTTCGGCAGCCTGCAGGGAACCGCGGGCGCTGGCAGGATGGACGTGTTCGTCGAGGGGGTCGGATTCTCCGCCAACCTGACGTTGCGGACCAGCGGCAACAAACAGACGGTGCAGATCAGTTCCAAGGGCGATATCAGAGGCGTCTCGATTACGCTGGTAAAGAGCTGACCATCCTCTATCCGTTGGCGCCGGGCTGCTCTGCCGGTTTCGCGCCACCTGCCGTTCCACGAATCCGCTGCGACAGTTTGATCAGGAACATCACCGTCGGCCGCAGGATAAAGAGGTCGGCAATCAGGGCTGCAACCATCGCGAACGCGCTGAGCCAACCGAACAGGCGCAGCGACGGCAGGTCGGAAAACACCGTCACCACGAGACCGCAGGCCAGCACCACCGTGGTCAGGATCAGCGCCGGACCGACCAGAACGGTTGCACGCTCGACCGCCAGTTCCGCACTGACGTCCGGCCCCATCTCGAGCCTTAGCCGATTGAGGAAGTGAATTGTCGCACTCAGTCCGAGGCCGAAGGACACCGTAAGCGCCACGACGCTTGCGAACTGCAACCCCTCCCCCAGCAACCACAGCACCGTGCCCGATAAAACGACCGGGAAAATGCCTGGCAGGATGCACGAGAACATCACCACCACCGAACGGAACGCCAGCCCGATGAAGATCGCGACCAGCGCAAACTCGATCGTCAGTCCACGATTGAGCTTCTCGATCATGTTGGCGCTGTTGCGCGCAGCGATCGCCGAAAGACCTGTGACCGCGATCTCGTAGCCGGGATGCGCCTTGCGCACGGCATCCAGCGAATGATCGAGGTTCTCGACCACGGGAAGAATTTGACTCGAATCGAGATCGGGGACCCGGCCCGACACCACAACCGCACGCTGGTCGGCGGAAATGAAACGCCGCACCAGATATTCGGGAATCACGTTGACGTAAGCCTTCAAGGTTGCGACGTCGGAGCTGCCGGCCTTTTCCGCGAGCCAGCGCCGCAGCGTTTCCAGCGACCAGACATTGCCGACGCCCGCCTGCTTTTCTACCGTTGAATGAACATCGGCGATGGTCTGCAGCGTCTGCGGATCATATAGCGAGGCTCCCTTGGGAAATTCGATCAGGACGTCGATGGCATTGGCGCCCGTCAGCTTGGCGTCGAGACGCCCGCTTGCCGCCACTGCCTGCTGCTTGTCGGGCACCTGATCAGCGAGTTGGTAACGCGGCTGCAGATTGGCATAGACCACGGCCAGACCGCCAACAAAGAGAACCGCGATCAGGCTGAACAGGCCGGGGCGGCTGACCATGCGCACCGCGATCCAGTAGCAAAAATTGCGCAACATCTGCACGCCGGCGTCGGCGCCCTGAAACTTCACGGCGAATGTCTTCTCGTTACGCACGAGCAGCACGCCAAAGACTGGAACCAGTGAGAGCACGGCGATCAGCGCGATGACCGTGGCGGCCAGTCCCGCCTCACCGAATTTTCGGATCAGGTCCGAATCCGAAAATTGCAAGGCAATAAACGATATGCCGGCGGTGCCATGCGTGAGCACGCAGGCCGGTCCGACCACCAGTACGGCGTTTTTAAACGCGGTGTATTTGTCCTGGCCCGCGATCAGGCGGTCGCGCGCCGCGAAGGTGAGCTGCATCGAATCCGAAAAGCTGATCACCATGATCAGCGGCGTCATCACATTCAAAAACATATTGAGGTTGAAATTTGCCCATCCGAGACCACCGAGTGCCAGCATGATCGCAATCATCGGCGGGAAAGCGGCGACCACCATGAACGATATCTTGCGGAAGAAGATGATCGCGATGACGCAGCCGGCCAGAATACCAAGAATATTGTAGGTCAGCCCATCGCGCTCAACCGCGTTGCGGATTTCGAGCTGCATCACGGGAACGCCGGATAATTCCGCGTTGAGGCCGCTACCCGCGAGATCTTCGGCCATCAGCTTGCGGATGTCGCCGATCGTCTTGGTTAGCTTGTTACTGCCGACAACGTCCGGTTCGAGCGACAGCACGATCAATGCCAGCGTGCCATCTTCCGACAACAGCTTGCCGCGGATGATCTCGTTGGATTTGACGGTCTCGATGAACTTGTCGTAGTCGGCACCTTGCGGCAGTTCAGAGGGGAACAGCGCCGCAGGCAGCTTGCCCGGCGACGGCGCCTGGCGCGCAGAGAACAGCGAAATAATACCGCGGGTGCCCTGGACGAGTTGCAGATCGGTGACGAGATCGCGCAGCTTCTCAAGATTGGGGCGCGTCAGCAGCGTCTTGCCTTCGACCACCACCAGCACGTCGAATTCCGTTGCCGGGAAGCGCTTAATTTCCGATTCGTATTGCTGGTATTCCTTGGAATTGGATCGAAACAACTGGCTGAGGGAATTGTCGATCTTGATGCGCTCGATTCCGAAGAACGCGCCGATAATCAGCGCGACGAGAACGATGCAGGACAGGATCGGCGCCTGAACCGCGATCAGCCCGATTTGCTCCAGGCCAAAGGCGATGCTGGCTGTCGGCCGGTGCTCGACCTTCTCGACATGAACTTCACTGTCGCTGTTCTTTTCGAGCATACCCTGTCCAATTCTCACATCGGCTCAATTTAAATAGCTTGTGGTCTAAATGACTTAAGTTCCGGGACGAAAAAGAAGCCTCGATCGGCATTGCCTGGTCGACACTAGCCCTTGAAAACATGCGGTAAATTCGCGGCCAGAGGTGTAGCAGGTCTGCACCGCATCTCGCAAGCGCACGCCGCCGTGCAAATCAGCGTGCACACAGCGAAAAATGGCTCTCAGGTCTCGGATTTGTGATGCTGATTTGAATGTGCGGTGATGCGCCGGGCCGCTTGCGCACCGCTTTCGTCCTTGAGCGCAACGCCGCTCACGCCCCGGGCGAGGGCTTCACGAATCAGCCATGCCATCCTGAAAGCGGCTTCATCGTAGCCAAGCCCCGAGCGGTGGATGTTGGAAACGCAATTGCGCTTTTCGTCCGTAAGACCAATCCTGGGCGCGAAGGTCAGATAAGCTCCGAGACTGTCTGGTGCGGAAAGGCCGGGCCGCTCGCCGATCAGCATGACGATCATGCGCGCGTCCAGAATGGCACCGATCTCGTCGCCCAATGCGACCCGTGCACCCGCTGCAACCACGGCATGGCCGATTTCGATGCCATCGATGGCCAACCGCGGAACGAGGCTGCGGACGACTTCGATGGCATGCGCATGGACCGCCGCGGGCGACAGCCCGTCGCCGATGACGATGACAAGCCGGTGCGAACCGCGGGTCTGGGCCGCCAAGAGACGCTGCGAGGCCGGATCAAGCATTCGCCCGAGATCCGGACGTCTGAGATAGTCCTTCCGGTCGCGGGCACAACTGGCGACATCAAACGCTTCAAGACCGAGATCCTTGAGGCCCCGCATGATGGCGGACATATCGAAGGCGGCATGGACGGCGTCGCGCGCGCGCGCATGGTCCAGCATAAATTCGAGCAGTGCCTCGGTCGGCATGCTTACGCCGGCGCGGCCAAGCCCGACACGCGCCGGAGTTAAATTCCTGAGATCACGGAGCGGTCTGCCGGGCGGTCCGGACATTATTGCCTTTGCAATCGCTACTCAGCCGGAACGGAGGCTTCCTGCAGCTTGAGCGAGTAGTAGGACGCGTTGGTGTGCCCGTCCGAAGCGTCACGCGCGAAATTGATCAGGTGATGTGCGACCAGAATCGAACTGATGAGATGTTCAATCTCGCCGCGAGCAAGTCGCCGCAACGCAAATTTCCAGAATTGGATTTTGTAGTCGCCGAGAACACCGACTTTCCAGAAGATATTGCGCAGCAAGGTCAGGCCGAGCTTGATATTCGCCCATGATGCCTGCTGCGGTGTCCGCGGCCGCTTGATCTGGTTCGGATAGGTTTCGCGGATCTGATATTCGTAACGCTCCAGCAGCTTGGCAGGCTGATAGGCGCTGCCCATGCAGGCACGCCAGGTCATCACGACATCTTCATACGGCAAGCGGAAATCGACATTGGAATCGCGGCCTTCATCCTCGATCAGCCGGTTCTCGCGCTTCAAGCGATCCCACAGCGGTGTCTTTGGCAGCGCCTGCAACAGGTTGATGGTCAATAGCGGAATTTGTGACGCCTCGATGAATTCGAGCAGATGCGTTCCGGTTTCGGGTTTATCGGTATCCAGTCCGAGAATGATCCCCGACACGACCTCCATGCCGAAATTGTTAAGCGTCCGAATCGCCTCCATGATGGGAACCATCATGTTGTGATCCTTGTGCATGGCCTTCAACGCCACAGGATCCGGCGTCTCGATGCCGCAGAAAATAGTCGAGAAGAACGCCTCCCGCATGCCTGCCAGGATCTCCGGACGCTTGGCGATGTTCAGTGTCGCCTCGCAGGAGAAGCGCAGGACATAGCCGGTCTTCTTCTGCCATTCGACCAGATGCGGCAACAGCTCGAGCGCGGCCTTGCGATTGCCGATGAAATTGTCGTCGACGAAATAGACCGAGCCTCTGATGCCACATTCGAGCATCTTGTCGAGTTCGGCGGTAATCTGCTGAGGGGATTTCAAACGTGGATTGCGACCATAAAGTCCCGGGATATCGCAGAATTCGCACTGATAGGGACATCCGCTCGAATACTGGATGCTGCCGAGGAAGTAGCGTTTGAGGTCGGCCAGCTCATAGGCCGGCAGCGGAAAACTGGTCATGTCCAGGCGCTCTGCGGTCTTGAGAACCACCTGCTGCTCCGGACGGGACGCATCGTGCGCCAGCCGCGCGATCAAATCGTTGGTCGCATCGCCGAGTTCGCCGACATGAAGGTAGTCGAAGGAGGGGTAATAGTCCGGGCAGGCGCTGACCGACGGCCCGCCGATCGCAACGGCCAGATCGAACGCGTGCGCACGGCGGCAGATATCGTTCATCTGCTGCCGCTGGATATGCATCCCGCTGACGAATACAGCTTCCGCCCATTCGAAATCTTCCGTGGTGGCGGGGCGGATATTTTCGTCGATGAAACGAACCGGCCAGTTCTCGGGCAGATAGGCCGCGATCAGCAGCAGGCCCTGCGGAGGCATGAAGGCCTGAACGCCATCCGTCAGCGGGTAGGCGTATTCGAACGTGCCGAACGACGGCGTATAGCGCGGAAAGACGCACAGGATGCGCCGCCCCGTCTCAGCGCTCTCAGCTCTCATCAAACTTCCTCTGCGACATCGACCCAGCTTAAGCTCGTCGCCCAAATTGGGCTACAAATTTCTCAACATTGTGGCGGCCGTTTAACTCCGGAATGGCCGGATGGTTGCCGAAGGTTACCGGCGGCGGCTGACTGCCCTCAGGCGATCAATCGCGACGCAATATCGGGTAGCAGGCCGGTGTTACCGGCGAGGCGAAACCCGGCATCGGCAAGCCCCGCACGGAACAACCAATCGTCGAACTCGGGGGTACGCTTCAGGCCGAAAAGATCGCGGATGTAAAGTGCGTCGTGGAACGAGGTTGATTGATAATTCAGCATGACGTCGTCGGCTCCGGGCACCCCCATGATAAAGCTCACGCCAGCGGCCGCGAGCAGTGTCAACAGGTTGTCCATATCGTCCTGATCTGCCTCGGCATGGTTGGTGTAACAAACATCCACTCCCAGCGGCAGGCCGAGCAGCTTGCCGCAAAAGTGATCCTCCAGCCCGGCGCGGATGATCTCCTTGCCGTCATAGAGATATTCCGGACCGATGAATCCGACGACGCTGTTGACCAGCAGCGGATCGAAAGCACGGGCGACGGCGTAGGCACGGGCTTCGCAGGTCTGCTGGTCGACCCGGTGGTGGGCACCGGCCGAAAGCGCCGAGCCCTGCCCGGTTTCGAAATACATCACATTTTCGCCAACGGTGCCCCGTCGCAGCGACAGTCCCGCCTGGTGAGCTTCCCGCAACAGCGCAAGATCGATGCCGAAACTCCGGTTGGCGGCCTGTGTCCCCGCAATCGACTGAAACACCAGGTCGACCGGTGCACCCTGATCCATCAATCCGAGCGTCGTGGTCACATGGGACAGGACGCAGCTCTGCGTCGGAATCTGTAGCCGCGCGATGATGTCGTCGAGCAGCCGCAGCAGGCCGCCGATCACCGCTGGGTCGTCGCTTGCCGGATTGATGCCGATGCAGGCGTCGCCGGCCCCCAGCAGGAGGCCATCCAGCACTGACGCCGTGATGCCTTTGACGTCGTCGAAGGGGTGATTGGGCTGCAGCCGGACGCTCATGCGGCCACGCAGGCCAATCGTGTTGCGGAAAGCCGTGGTGACCTGGCATTTTTTTGCGATCAGGATCAGATCCTGGTTGCGCATCAGTTTTGAGACCGCCGCGGCCATTTCCGGGGTGATGCCCCGCGCGAGTTTTCCGAGCATGGCCGTCGTCGCCGCGTCCGAGAGCAGCCAATCGCGGAACGCGCCGACGGTCAGCGAAGAGATGGCTGCAAAGGCCGACGGATCGTGGGTATCGACGATCAGGCGGGTCACTTCATCGTCTTCGTAGGGAATCACGGTCTCGTGCAGGAATTGCTTCAGCGGGACATCGGCCAGCGCAATCCGCGCCGCGATCATCTGCTCGGCGCTGTCGGCCGCGATCCCGGCGAGGCGGTCGCCGGAGCGTGGTGGCGTCGCCTTGGCCAGGAGATCACGCAGATCGTCAAAGACATAAATGGTGGAATCTATGGCGTGGCGATAGACCATGGATGCTCCAGACCATCGGCGCGCCTGCGCCAACAACCACCGTAAACACTATCACCTTGCGGCGCCGTTGGTTGAGGTCTCTCTTCTGGAATCTTAACGACGGTCATAATCGCTTCACGAAGCCAATTGCAGAAGCGATCCGCGACAAAACGTCCTGCGGGGTTTCATGCCCCTGTCGCGGGCCATCAGTTCAGGACGCGACCATCGTTCCTGACGGCCTCCCAATCAGGGGGCCAATATTCCATAGATAGATCAACTATCTGATATATATGATGTAATTGACGAAGCAGCAGCCCCATCCCTCGCCTTCATTCGCGAAGTGAACGAGCCGCGAGCCCAGCCGCGCGATGTCCTGAAATCGGGCAAAGGTTAACAACTTCTACATGAAAATTTTACATAATTTTGTGACGGCCGTCATGCGCTGACCGGCTCCCTGAGAGAGGCCCGCGATGCCTGCCACACCGATGCCTGCAAACATGAAATCTCCGGCGGCGTGGCCTGGTTTCGCGTCCCGGCTTTCGCTCGCGGCCAAGCTATATTCGATCTTCACGCTGTTTGCGCTTCTCACCGCGGCGATCACTGCGTTGTCCGACTTCAATACCCGTCGCAACGCAGCGCTCACGGAATCAGTCGCGACCGCCAGTCGTGCAGCGTTCAACGTCGAGCGCGTCAATTCGCTGGTCTATGCCATCGTGATGGAATCCCGCGGCGTCTACATGTCGACCGAACCTGTCATCGTGAAGAAGTATGGCGATGGACTCCTCAAATTCAGCGACCAACTGCTTACCGTCATCAAAAATTGGGAATCCATTGTCCAGGCAGATGACGCCGAGCAATTCGCTGTCGTCAAAAAACGCATCGAGCAGTTCGTCGCGTTCCGCAAGGAACTCGTTCGCCGCGCTGTCGAGGTCAGTCCTGCCGCAGGCCGAGAGTGGGGCGACAATGATGCCAATCGCCAGGTTCGCATCGCCCTCAACAAGGATCTTGAAACGCTGAGCAAGCTCTATACCGAACGCGGCAAGCGGATCGCACTCCAGACCGAGTCCAACCGTCAACTGGCTTTTCTGCTGACGTGTCTCGGTGGTCTGCAACTGGTTCTGGTCGGGGTTGGCGTCCTGATCATCTTCCGCTCGGTCGCGCGTCCGCTTTCGACCATCACCGCCACCATCAAGCAGGTCGCCGAAGGCGCCGACAATGTCGAAGTCCCGCATACCAATCGCGGCGACGAGATCGGTGCGTTGGCGCGGGCAATCCAGATCTTCAAGGAGGCGATGGACCGCAACCGCAATCTCAACTCGCAGGTGCTGCAGGACTCCAAGGCGCGTGAAGAGCGCGCCAGGCACATCGAAACCTCGGTGGAAGCATTCCGGGGCGCGATCGGCGGCGTGCTGGACGCGGTCAATGAAAATGCGTCGGCGATGCGCAGTACCGCGGAGTCCATCAGCGCGGTGGCGGCGGATGCAAGCGGCCGTGCGACCGCCGCCGCGCGTGCGACCGAGCAGGCCTCCTCCAATGTTTTCGCCGTCGCCGGCGCCGCCGAAGAACTGTCGGCTTCCATCGAGGAGATCGGCCGGCAGGTCCGTCATTCCGCAAACGTGGTTGAACAGGCCGGCCAGCGCACCGAAAAGTCGGTTGCCGAAATTGAAAGTCTTGCCGCCGCTACCCAGCGGATCGACGGCGTACTCAGTTTGATCCAGGCGATCGCGGAGCAGACCAATCTTCTGGCGCTAAACGCCACGATCGAAGCCGCGCGCGCCGGCGAGGCCGGCCGCGGCTTCGCGGTGGTGGCTCATGAGGTCAAGACGCTCGCCGGCCAGACCGCCAAGGCGACCGCTGAAATCGGCCAGAATGTCGGCATGATCCAGACCTCGACGCGCAATGCCGTCGATGCCGTTCGCGAAATCGGCACTGCTGTACGCGACATCAATGAGGTCACTTCGAGTATCGCCGGCTCCGTCGGACAACAGGATGCCGCGACCCGCGAGATCTCCGCAAATGCGCAATTGGCCGCCGACGGCAATTCGACCCTGGTCACCAACATCGGTTCGCTCAGCAACGCCATCAGCGATACCAACAAGGCCGCGACATCGGTGCTCTCGGCGTCCAGCGACCTGACCGCCACAGCCAAACTTCTGTCGCGCGAAGTTGACAAATTCTTTCACAATCTGCGCGCCGGCAGCGCCGACGCACCACGGACCGGAGCGGTAGCCGGCTGACAATTCAGCTTGCGATGCGATCTTGTGCCGGTCCCGGCAAATCGCACCGGGACCAGGATTTACGCATCCAATGTCGAGATCAGCATGTCAGGCAGCCCGCGCCGCCGGTAAGCTCAGGCCCAGCTATCGATCTGCAGATCATAGGCCAGCACCAGGGCCAACGACACAAAAAGGCCGGCAGCGCTGAACAATGCAATTTGATTGAACAAATTGCATTCCAAGCTCGAACAAAAATCTTCCGCATATTAGACATGATCGACGCCCTTCCCCTGCGAGTTTCGTAAAAACAATTTCTCGTCTATGGGAACAGCCTACGACGGTTCCATTAAGGAGAGCCTTACCGGCTGCCCGGCGGAAACTTCGATCGATCGGATCGTAAAAACTTGGTTAAAAATAAGAGACTCTAACGCAACAAATTGTCTCGAAAAAGCATCAGACGTGACAGCCTGCCGCGTATCCCGAAGACCATGCCCATTGAAAATTGAAGCCACCAAGGTGGCCGGTGACGTCGATGACTTCGCCGATAAAATACAGTCCCGGAACGGACCGGGATTCGAATGTTTTCGACGATAGTTCGGATGTATCGACGCCGCCGAGCGTCACCTCCGCGGTACGGTAGCCCTCGGTGCCGTTGGGCCTGACGCACCATTGCCTGACCGCCGCAGCCACCTTTGCCAGACGAATGTCGGAGAAGTCGGCGATCCGCTCCGGACCTGCGATCACCTCCGCAATGGTCCGCGCCAGCCGCTTCGGAAGAAACTCGGCCAGTGCGGTCGCCATTTCCTGCCTGGGATGATCACTGCGCATTTTTTTCAAACTGGCCAAAACGTCGACCTCCGGCGCCATATCGACGACGATGTCGTCGCCTTCACGCCAATAGGAGGATATCTGCAAAATCGCTGGACCGCTCAGCCCGCGATGGGTGAAGAGCAGCGCCTCGTCGAACCGTGTCTTGCCGAAGCTCACGACCGCCCCGACAGACACCCCCGATAAACTCCCAAACTGCGTCAGCAACGCGTCGTCGAACGTCAGAGGCACCAGCGCCGGCCGCGGCGGCACGATCCCCAACCCGAACTGCTCGGCTATTTTGTAGCCGAACCCGCTCGATCCCATTTTTGGAATTGACGGGCCGCCGGTCGCGACCACCAGAGACCGGCCGTGAAACTCGCCATGGTCGGTGACGACGACGAAGCCGCTTTCGTTCCTCGAAAGCGCGGAGATACGCACACCCAACCGCAGTTGCGCATGAACCTTTCGGCATTCCTCCCACAACATGTCGATGATTTGCCGCGAAGAGCCGTCACAGAATAGTTGCCCGCGTGTTTTTTCGTGATAGGCGATGCCGTAGGCCTCGACCAGCGCAATGAAATCTCGCTGCGAGTAGCCGCTCAGCGCCGAGCGGCAAAACTGCGGATTGTTCGACAGAAAATTCGCTGGGCTCGTATGTAGATTGGTAAAATTGCAGCGCCCACCGCCGGATATCCGGATCTTCTCAGCGGGATACCTCGCCTGCTCAAGCAACAGCACCCGCTGCCCGCGCTGGCCGGCGACGGCAGCGCACATCAGGCCCGCAGCACCGGCACCGAGTATGATGACATCATGGCCGTTCAGGGATGAATTGCGGTTCCGGGTCATTCCACCAGCAGCACATCCATTGCGACCGCGAGCGCCCGCTTGCGTGATCCCACGATGATGCCGTCAACCGGCGAGACGTCGGAAAAGTCCCGCCCGACCGCCACAACGATGTGATCGTTCCCGGCCAGAATGTCGTTGGTCGCTTCGTTTGGCCGGGACGCCATCACATCGTTGCCCCAAGCACCCATGGCGCGAATTCGGCGCCGCCGAAGTCGAAGCTTTCGCTTTTGGTCGGCTGCCCCGAGGCTGTCTTGAGCATCAGATCGAAGATGCGCTGGCCGCATTGCTGGACGGTCTCCTCGCCGTCGAGGATGGTGCCGCAATTGACGTCCATGTCGTCTTCCATGCGCGTGTACATCGGCGTGTTGGTCGCCAGCTTGATCGACGGCGCGGGCTTGCAGCCGAACACGCTGCCGCGGCCGGTGGTGAAGCAGACAAGGTTGGCGCCACCCGCCACCTGCCCGGTCGCCGCGACCGGGTCGTAGCCGGGCGTGTCCATGAACACAAAACCCTTCTTGGTGATTTCTTCGGCGTAGTTCACGACATCGACGAGATTGGTGCTGCCGGCCTTGGCCATCGCGCCCAATGATTTTTCCAGGATGGTGGTGAGCCCGCCGGCCTTGTTGCCGGGGCTGGGGTTGGCATTCATCTCCGCGCCCTCGCGCTCGGTGTATTCTTCCCACCAGCGCATCAGCGCCACCAGTTTCTCGCCGACCTCGCGGCTGACCGCGCGGCGCGTCAGGAGATGCTCGGCGCCATAAGTCTCCGGCGTTTCCGATAAAATGACGGTGCCGCCGTGCCGCACCAGCAGATCGCTCGCCGCTCCCAGCGCCGGATTGGCGGAAACACCGGAATAACCGTCGGAGCCGCCGCATTGCAGCGCCACCGTCAACTCGCTGGCCGCAACCTTCTCGCGCTTGACCTTGTTGGCATCGGTAAGCGCCTCGCGCACAAAGGCGACGCCGGCTTCGACGGTCTTGCGGGTGCCACCGATTTCCTGAATCTCCAGTTCGCGCAAACGGCCGGCGAGCTTCTGCTCTTTCATCAGTCCGCCGATCTGGTTGACCTCGCAGCCCAGGCCCAGCACGACCACGGCGGAAAAATTCACATGCCGGGCGTAACCGCCGAGCGTCCGGCGCAGGACGGTCAACGGTTCGCTCTGCGTCATGCCGCAGCCGGTCTTGTGCGTCAGCGCGACCACGCCATCGACGTTGGGAAAATCGGCCAGCGGATTGTCGCCGGTGAACGGATTCTTCTTGAAGATATCGGCAACCATGCCGGCGACATGGGCGCTGCAATTCACCGAGGTGAGGATGCCGATGTAATTGCGGGTCGCCACGCGCCCGTCGGGGCGTCGGATGCCGTCGAAAGTCGCGGGCAGATCGAAGTTCGGCACCGGCTTGACGTCGACGCCGAACGCATAATCCTTGGCGAAGTCGCCCATGCCGCAATTCTGGGTATGGACATGCTGGCCCGGCGTAATCGGAGCGGTGGCAAAGCCGATGATCTGGCCGTAGCGGCGGACCGGCTCGCCCACTGCAATCGGCCTGACCGCGACCTTGTGACCGGCGGGAATGCGCTCAATCGTGGTCACGCCATCCTCTACGACCATGCCGGGCGGAAGGCTCGAGCGCGCGATCAGCACGCCATCGTCGGGATGCAGGCGAATGACCGGTGCTGGGGTCATGGATGTCTCTCCTCTTGCCGAACAGGCAGACCTCATCCGGTGAGGAGCGGGCGCGAGCCCGCGACTCGAAGGATGGCTGCACTACCCAATGCCCTCCTGCTTCGAGACGGCCTTTCAGGCCTCCTCAGCACGAGGACATTGTACGCGGTTCTTTAAGCCTTGCCGCCGGATTCCTTGCGGGTCTGCGCGATCTGCATCCTGGCATAGGTCGCCATCAAGCCGCTATCGTTGAACAAGGTCACGAGCCGGAAGCCCATGTTGATCGCGCGCACCGCGCCATCGGCGCCGCTGCAGTGAATGCCGGGGTAAAGGCCGCGCTTGCCGCATTCTTTCACGATCTTCTCATAGATCTTGAGGATCTCCGGCTCGTCGCGATCGAGCTTCGGCACCAGGCCATAGGAGAAGCCGAGGTCGGACGGGCCGATATAGACCCCGCTGATGCCCTCGACATCGAGGATCGCTTCCATGTTCTCGATCGCGGTCCTGGTCTCCATCATCGGAAGCAGCACGATCTCGTCGTTGGCCGTCTTCTGATAGGTGCCGGCCGAGCCATACATGCCGGAACGGATCGGGCCGTTCGAGCGCGTGCCACGCGGCGGATACTTGGAATATCCCACGAGATTTTCGGCTTCCTGTTTGGTGTTGACCATCGGGCAGATCACGCCATAGGCGCCGCCATCGAGCACCTTGCCGATGATCCCCGGTTCATTCCACGGCACCCGCACCATCGGCGTCACCGGATGGCCGTGCATGGCCTGAAAGCATTGCACCATCGACTGGTAATCCTGCACGCCGTGCTGGATGTCGACGGTAACACTGTCGAAACCGCATTGCGCGATCACTTCGGCCGAAAAGCCCGAAGGAATCGCAAGCCACGCATTCACCGCGACCTTGCCTGCGGCCCATATTTCTTTGACTTTGTTTGCCATTATGTTTCCTTTTTCTTGAGTCAAGCTCGCGGTCAATGGCGGCGCGATTACTGCGTTGCTCTTTGGATGCTTATTTCGCTGACGCCGACTTCGCGCGCGGTGTTTACAATTGCAGCCCAGGTATCGTCCGGCAAGGGTATGCCGTTTTTGGTACGATCGGCGCGCATCCTTGCTTCCGGCTCGCCCGGGATCAGCACGGCATCGACGCCGGCAGCCGGCTTGGTGTCCTTGAAGTAGCTGACATAGCGCGAAATTTCGCCATCAAAGAAATTGGCGGTATCGACCACCTTGGGATCGACATACACCGCGAACATGCCGTTGGCGAAACGCCGGTTCGGCCCGGTCGCGCCGGTGCCGGTCAGCGCGCCACCGAGCAGTTCGCAGATCAGTGCCAGACCGGATCCCTTGTGTTCGCCGAACGCACGGATCGCGCCTTTACCTTTGCTGTGGTCACGCGGCCCCTCGACTTCATACGGTCCGTACAACACCGCGGGATCTTCGCTCAGGTTGCCGTCGAGATCGATCAGCGCGCCCTTTGGCAATTTCTTGCCGCCGCGGCTTGCGACCAGCACCTTGCCTTCCGCCACGATCGAGGTCGCGAAATCCAGCACGACCGGTGCCTGCCCCGCGCGCGGGATGCCGACACAATAGGGCGCGGTGGACAGCCGCCGCTCGACGCCGCCATAGGGCGCAACCAGTACCGAACCGGCAGCATTGACGAAGTGGATCGATACCAGCCCTTCGGCCGCCGCCATTTCCGCCCAGTCGCCGACGCGGCCGATATGTCCGGCATTGCGCAGCGCCACGGCGGCCAGGCCCGCAGCCTTGCATTTTTCGATGCCGATCCTGACAGCCTGCGGCGCGACAGTCTGCCCGTACCCGAATTTGCCATCGACGACGGCCAGCGACGGCGTATCGACCACGAGTTCGACGGTCTGGTCGGGAACCACCGAACCCATCTTCTTCCACCGGATATAGACCGGCACCCGGATCACGCCGTGACTGTCATGTCCGGTCAGATTTGCGGTCGTGAGATAGGTCGCGATGCGCCGGGCTTCCTCCGGCGAGGAATCCGAATGGCTGAAGACATCGGCAACAAAGTTGATCAGATTTTGAACCTGGAGTGTGACCATGGAGATGTCGCTCTTATTATTGGTTGGCCGGTTAGGCGCTTACTTTGGCGTGGCCGCCGAGATAGGCGGCGCGGATGGCTTCATTGCCCCACAATTCGTCGGGCTTGCCACCGAGCACGATGCGTCCGGTTTCGAGGACGTAGCCGTGGTCGGCGACGGACAGTCCCATGCGCGCGTTTTGTTCGACAAGCAAGACCGTCGTGTTACGACGGATCTCCGAGATGATCCGGAATACCGCCTGCACGATCACGGGGGCGAGACCAAGCGACGGCTCGTCCAGCAGCAACAGGCGCGGCTTCGCCATCAGCCCGCGTGCCACCGCGACCATCTGCAACTGGCCGCCCGACAGGGTCCAGCCGAGTGCATTGGAAAACGGCCGTATGTCCGGAAACAGATCGAACATCGCGTCGGCCTCGCGCGCCAGCGCTGATTTCGCGACCCGACGGTTCGACGCGCCGAGCATGATATTTTCCTTGACGGAGAGGCCCGGGAATACCCGCCGTCCCTCAGGCACATGAGAGATGCCGAGCCGGACGATCTTCTCCGGCCCGAGGCCCGAGATCGACTTGCCGTCGAACAGAATTTCGCCCGCCGCCGGTTTGGTCAACCCCGAGATCGCCCGCAGCGTGGTCGACTTGCCGGCGCCGTTGGCGCCGAGCAAGGTCACCACCTGCCCCTCATCGACGTCGATCGAGACGCCGCGCAGCGCTTCGATCTCGCCATAGCGCACAATCAGATCGCGGATTTCGAGCAGCGGCATTATTCGGTCCCGAGATAGGCGGAGACGACATCGGGATGACGCAGCACCGCCATCGATTCGCCGTCCGCGATACGGCGTCCGAAATTGAGCACGGTGATGTGCTGGGCCGCTTCTGAGACCAGCGTCATGTCGTGGTCGATAATCAGGATGGTCAGGCCCTGCGCGGCGATGCGCTTGAGCAATTCATGGAGTTCGAGCTTCTCGGTGGAGTTCAATCCAGCCGCGGGCTCATCGAGCAGCAGCAGCGTCGGATTGGCGGCGAGCGCACGCGCGATCTCAATCAGCCGCTGATGTCCGTAGGAAAAGCTGGAGATCAGTTCATTGGCGCGCGGGCCCAGCCCGACAAAGGTCAAGGCCGACATCGCGCGCGTGGTGAGGGCCTCATCGCCCCCCTCACCGATCAGCGTATTGCCCGGCCGCTCGGCGCCGATCACGACGTTTTCCAGCGCGGTCATCGAACGGAACAAGCGGATGTTCTGGAACGTCCGGCCGAGACCCGCGGCCGCGCGCAGATGCGGCGGCATGTCGGTGACGTCAGTGCCGTCGAGGAGCACCTTTCCCGCGGTGGCCTTGTAGAGGCCGGAGAGCACATTCAGCGTCGTGGTCTTGCCGGAGCCGTTAGGGCCGATCAGCGCATGTACACCGCCGCGCCGGACCGCGATATCGACATTATCGACAGCCTTGAGGCCACCGAAATATTTGGACAGACCTTTGACGTCGAGCACGATGTCGCCGCCGATAGTCGCGGGTACCAGTTGCAATGGCGGACCCGCGGCGTGCACCTTCGCCTTGGCGCGCCAGCGTTCGGTTGCGATCTTGGCGAATCCCCAGATGCCGTCGGGCATGTAGCGGATGATGAGGATAACCGACAAACCATAGATCGCCAGATAAAGCCCGGGAATGCTTTTGAGAAATCGCAGCCATTCCGGAATCAGGATCAGCAAACCGGTACCGATCGCCGACCCGATCGGCGAGGCGACGCCGCCCAACAGCGACATCGTCATGAACACGACCGACTCGGCAAACGAGAACTGATCCGGACTGACATAGGCGAACCCGCCCGCAAAAAGCCCTCCGGCCAATCCGCCCAGCACGGCACTCAACGCAAACGCGGACACCTTGGTGCGAAATACGTCGATGCCGACGACGCCGGCCGCCAGCTCGTTATCGCGCACCGCCCGCATCGCGCGGCCAAGCCGCATGTCCGACAAATGCCACACGAAATAACCGACCAGCGCCAGCATCGCGACGCAGAACGCCAGATAGGATTGCGAAGATTGGAACAAGCCCGGCCGGCCGATCCGCGATACTCCGTCGGGACCGTGGGTGAGCCAGATGGTGTTGATCATGACCAGCGTGACAATCTGCTGGAACGAAATCGTCACCATCGCCAGATAGTGCCCACCGAGCCGCAAGGTCGTCATGCCGAGCAACGCGCCGGCCAGGAGCGCGATCACGCATCCGCCGGCGAGGCAAAGCCAATAACTCATCTGGTAATCAGATGTGCCGATGCCGACGGCATAGGCGCCGATGCCAAAAAACGCCGCCTGCGCCAGGTTGATCTGGCCGCACAGGCCAAGCACGACCGAGAGGCCGAACACCGCGATCGCAAACGTCGTCGCTTCCATCAAAATGTTGAGGACGTAGCCGTCGAACCGCATCATCGCGGCGAGCACAACGAGGATCGCGGCGCCGATGAAATATGGCAGGTGACGCAGCAGCAGCGGTTTTGCGCGCGCGGCGGATACGGCGATCGGCATGTTGTCACTGCGCACGCTCATGCTTTCTCCGCGACGCGCTCGCCGAAGATGCCCTGAGGCCGGAACACCAGGAACAGCACCAGCACCAGGAAAGCGAAGCCATCCTTGTAGGGCACCGAAATATAGGCCGCGCCAAATGTCTCGATGATGCCGAGCGCCAGCCCACCGATGATGGCGCCGGCAACGTCGCCAAATCCGCCGATGATGGTGGCAGCGAAGGCTTTCAGCGCGATCGTCGATCCCATCTGGATCGAAACGAACAGCACCGGCGCCACCAGGATGCCCGCAAGGCCGCCGAGCACCGCCGAGTAGATGAAGGTGATCATGATCATGGTCGAGACGGAAATGCCGAGCAGCGACGCCATCTCCTTGTCCTGCGATGTCGCCTGCAATTTCTTGCCGAGCATGGTGTGTTCGAAGAACCAGTAATTGAACACCACCAGGATCATCGTGACCGCGATGATCAAGAGATACTGGCTGTCGAGATAGACCGGGCCAAGCTGGATGCCGGGCGTATCGAACCATCCTTCCAGCACCTGCGGCTGCGGGCCGTAGATCGCCAACACGGAATTGGACATCAAAATCGAGGCACCGATGGTCGCGATGATCACCGGCAAGAAGCTGCGGTGACGCAGCGGATAGTAAACCCCGAGATTGAAGATCGCGCCCAACAGCGCCATGCCGGCAAGCGCCAGCAGGAACGACAGCCAGTACGGCCATCCCAGATCGACGGCGAACACGACCATCAGATAGGCCGCCACCATCGAGAATTCGCCTTGCGCGAAGTTCACCACGTTGGTGGCACGGAAGATCAGGACGAAACCGAGCGCCACCAGCGCGTAGACCGCGCCGATGCCGATACCGGTGAACAATAATTGCAGTGCGAGATCCATGAAAACGCCCGGCAGGAGGGATTAGCCGCTTTGCCGGCCCCTCCGCAGCCGGAGGGGCCGGCGATCCGATCAATCGTTGAACTCGATATGCTTGTCGAAAACGATCGCCCCCTTCTGGTTTCTCACAACGTTGTAACCATGCAGACCATCGCCATTCTGGTCAAAATTATATTCGCCTTCGGCGCCGGGAAATTTTTTCAACGAAAGAATCGCCTCGCGAATTTTGGCGGGATCGGTCGAGCCGGCCTTGTTGATCGCCGCCGAAAGGATGGTGACGGCATCGAAGGTCCAGGCGCTCTGGATGTCGGGCGCAGTTTTGTAGGCCTCGCGATACGATTTGCCGAAAGCCCTCGGCGCGTCGCCCGACTCTTCGGCGTAGTCGGCCACGCCATATGTGCCATACAACGCCGGGCCCGCGAGCTTGGTCGATGACACCGCCACCACCGAGGGCGAGCCGACCCACGGAATATTGACGCCGAGCTGACGCAGTTGGCGCGCGAAAATGGCGAGGTCATTTTCGAACGTGAAATATGTACCGAGAATATCGGCGCCCGATTGCTTCACCGCCAGTACGACCGGGGTGAAATCCTGATTCTGGTTGGCATAGCCTTGATCGAGAACCGCGGGGTTGCCGAGTTTTTCGAGCGCCGAGGCCAGCGCCTTGCCGCCCGCCGTTCCGAAGGCGTCGGTCGAGTGAACGATCGCCCATTTTTTCTTGCCAAGCGTATTGACACCATAGTCGGCGATAACGCGGCCGGAATAGCTGTCGTTGGGGCGAAAACGAAACAGCCATTGGTTGCCCATGTGAGTGAGATTGGGATCGGTTCCGCCGATCATGACCGGCTTGCCCAGCTTGAGAACATCGGGCGCCATCGCATGCACCTGGGTCGAGCGGATCGATCCCAGAAACCCGACAATATCCGGTTGCGCGGCCAGTTTGGAAAACGCCAGTACGATCCCGGGATTGGTGGTCTGATCATCCTCGATCACGAGTTCGACCTGCTTGCCGAGCACGCCGCCGGCCTTGTTGACGGCCGCAAGCGCGAGCTTTGCGCCGTTCTGCGCCCAAAGGCCCTGCTCGGCCGCCGGACCCGTGACCGGCACGCACATTCCGATCCTGATAGTAGCGCCTTCGGCCTGGGCGCTGCCGATAACGTACGGTGCGGTAATACCAGCAACCAATCCAGCCGTAAAGTCACGTCGCGTGAGTTTCATTCATTCCTCCCCGGAAGCCAACTTTTGCGTTGGCTCTTTTAAGTTTGTGAGTTTGAGCGAAAAACCGCTCGCATGTCTATGGCGTGTCGTGACAAGCGTCGATCGGTCTTGGAACTCTTTGAATATTTTTTCTTTTTGGTATTTTTGCGTAGCTGGCCGCTCCGAATCCACGAACTTTGTTGCGGGAGTGCCTAAGTCGTAAGCATAGGTGGTCCCTACGGAACGCTCGGCTCGGTATTTCCTTCGTCGCCAGTACGCAACTCCGACAGGCAGCCCTCCAGCGACCGCAGCATTTCCTCCAGTCTGGCGAGCTTGCGGACGCCATAGCGCGCGGTCATGGCGGCGTAGATCGCTTCCGATGTCGGCGCGACCGCCTCGATCAGTCGCACCCCTCGTGCGGAAATCGACACCACCACGCGGCGCTGATCGGCTTTCACCACCTTGCGTTCGATCAGGTGGCGCGCTTCCAGGTCGCGCAGAATACGCGAAAGGCTCGGGCCCAGCAGAAAGGCAACACGGGCGAGTTCCGTCACTTCAATGGTTTCGACCGAGGTGAGCGCGCGCAGGATCCGCCATTGCTGTTCGGTCAGCCCGTGATCGCGCAGCGAGGGACGGAAATGCCGCATCACCGCCTCGCGCGCGCGCAGCAGCGACATCGGCAGCGAACGGGAGAATTCACGCATCGGCACGCGCCGGACGCTTGTTTTGGCCACCGGCCTCGAACCCGCGCCGGAGGATTTTTTCCGCGCCATATCGATTATCCACGATCAGTGACGGCCGGGTTGAAGGCCTGCGGCGCGACAGGTTTGCAATGCAACAAGCGTCAATTCGGTTTGAACCGATGCACTTAACATGTTAATCAAATTCCCGCATCCTCTTTCGCTGCACCCGCCTTCGTGACCGATCGAGACCCGCAAAGTCGACACGATTTGAGCTAACTCTATGGACGGTCAGCCGTTACGTCGTTTGATCCGCCCGCAGAATTGTTGGAGTGATCCCGAGATGCCGCATTTCACCCTTGAATATTCCGGCAATCTCGATACCCGCGTCGATATGGGAAAGGTCGTCGAAGTGGTTCGCAAGGCCGCAGCCGAGACCGGGATCTTTCCGCTTGGCGGCATTCGGGTTCGCGCTATCCGTTGCGAGCACTACGCCATTGCCGATGGGCGCGCGGATTTCGGCTTTCTCGACATGGTGCTGCGGCTTGGCGAGGGACGTGAAGTCGCGACTTGCAAGAAGGCCGGCGAGCATATCTTCAAGGCGCTGTCGGACTATCTCGATCCGGTGTTTGCGAACGGCAAATTCGCATTATCGTTCGATATGCAGATCAACGACAAGGAAACCAGCTGGAAGCGCAACAATATCCACGAGGCCCTGAAGGCGGAGGCAGCGCATGGATAAGGCCGCTCCAAAATCATCCGAGCTGTTTCAGGCGAATCGCGACCGTGCCGCGCCGTTGCTGGCCAAACTGAGGGCCGACGGCATCGGTCACATCATCGGCGGCGAGATCGTGCCGTCGATCTCGGGCGAGACTTTCGAGACGAAATCGCCGATCGACGGCGCGGCACTTGCGCAGGTCGCGCGCGGCGGCGCAGAGGATATCGACCGCGCCGCAACGGCGGCGGCGCTGGCCTTCAAGGCTTGGCGCGACATGCCCGCGACCATGCGCCGGAAATTATTGCATCGCGTGGCCGACGCCATCGAGGAGCGCGCCGACGATATTGCCGTGCTCGAATGCATCGACACCGGCCAGCCCCATCGCTTCATGGCCAAGGCCGCGATCCGCGGCGCCGAGAATTTTCGTTTCTTCGCCGACAAGTGCACCGACGCGCGTGACGGCCTGAATTTGCCCAGCGACGAGCACTGGAACGTGTCGACCCGGGTGCCGATCGGCCCGGTCGGCGTGATCACGCCGTGGAACACGCCGTTCATGCTGTCGACCTGGAAGATCGCGCCGGCGCTTGCCGCCGGTTGCACCGTGGTTCACAAGCCGGCCGAATGGTCGCCGGTCACCGCCGATTTGTTGGCGCGGCTCGTCAAGCAGGCCGGCGTACCCGACGGCGTCCTCAACACCGTACATGGCATCGGCGAGGAAGCCGGCAAGGCATTGACCCAGCATCCCGCGATCAAGGCGATCGGCTTTGTCGGCGAAAGCTCGACCGGTTCGGCCATCATGGCGCAGGGCGCGCCGACGCTCAAGCGCGTGCATTTCGAACTCGGCGGCAAAAACCCCGTGATCGTCTTCGATGACGCGGATATGGACCGCGCACTCGATGCCGTGGTGTTCATGATCTACTCGCTCAATGGCGAGCGCTGCACCTCGTCGAGCCGGCTCTTGATTTAGAGAGCATCGCGGAAAAATTCATTGAAAGGCTCACCACCCGCGTCAAGGCGCTCAAGGTAGGCCACCCGCTCGATCCCGCGACCGAAATCGGCCCGCTGATTCACGAGCGTCATCTCGAGAAAGTCTGCTCGTATTTCGACATAGCCCGCCGGGATGGCGCCGTGATTGCCGTCGGCGGCAAAACCCATGACGGACCCGGCGGCGGGCACTATGTGCAACCGACACTGGTCACGGGCGCACATGCCGGAATGCGTGTCGCGCAAGAGGAAGTGTTCGGTCCCTTCCTGACGGTGATTTCGTTCCGCGACGAGCAAGATGCCCTCGATATTGCCAACGCCGTGCAGTATGGCCTCACCGCCTATGTCTGGACCTCCGACATGGGCCGGGCGTTGCGTGTGGCGGACGCACTCGAGGCCGGCATGATCTGGCTCAATTCCGAAAACGTCCGCCATTTGCCGACGCCGTTCGGCGGCATGAAATCGTCAGGGATCGGCCGCGACGGCGGCGATTATTCGTTCGACTTCTACATGGAAACCAAGCACGTCTCCCTCGCCAAGGGGACGCACAGGATTCAACGGCTGGGAATCTGATGTTGCGCGCAGTCAAAGCAGCAGCGGCAGTGCGCTCCCTCTCCCGTTGGGAGAGGGTTGGGGGTGGGGCGTAACCCCTCACCCGGCGCTTCGCGCCGACCTCTCCCGATGGCAGAGGTGAAGCAGAACTCGACCGATACTTAGGACAACACGCATGCCCGTGCCAACACACGTCTTCGATCCACCCTTCAACATCATCCGGTGCAGCCACGCCGTGCTTGACGTGGTGGACTTGAATGCCAGCCGCGCGTTCTACGAAAACGCCGTCGGCCTCCATGTAGAGGACCGCAACGACAGGGTGGTCTACCTGCGCGGCAGCGAGGAGCATCAGCATCACTCGCTGGTGCTGCGCAAGGCCGCCACTGCCGCCTGCAATCGCCTCGGATTTAAGGTCGGCGATGACGGTGACCTCGACAAGGCCGCTACGTTCTTTTCGGAGAACGGCATCGCCTACGCCTTCGCCGAACAGCCGTTCCAAGGCCGTACGCTGCAATTCACCGACCCCTTCGGCTTCCAGATCGAACTCTATGCATCGATGGACCGGCGTCCGCATCTGTTGCGCCGCTACGACCTCTACAAGGGCTGCCACCCGCAGCGGCTCGACCACTTCAACGTGTTCGCCGCCGAAGTGCAGGACACCGTCGACTTCTATGCACGGCTGGGTTTCCGGCTGACCGAATATGCCGAGGAAGACGGACCCAACGGCCGTATTGCCGCAGCGTGGATGCATCGCAAGGGCAATGTGCACGACTTTGCCATTACCAACGGCAAGGGCCCTCGCCTGCACCATTTCGCCTATTGGGTGCCGACCGCGATGAACATCCTGCATCTGTGCGACGTGATGGCCTCAAGCGGAATGGTCAAAAACATCGAACGCGGCCCCGGCCGCCACGGCATCTCCAATGCCTTTTTTCTCTATGTCAGGGATCCCGATGGCCACCGCCTCGAGCTCTACACCAGCGATTACTTCACCGGGGATCACGACCACGAGCCGATGCGCTGGTCGCTGAACGATCCGCGGCGGCAAACGCTGTGGGGCGCGCCGGCGCCGCGTTCCTGGTTCGAGCAGGGATCGCCATTTCCCGGCCAGGCCGTCCGCGAGCCGCGCTTTGTCGCCGACGTGACGATCGCGGATTAGAGGCGCGGGTCTCATGAAAAAACCTTTGCTGGCTGCGGTTTCCGTAATGCTGGGCCTGGCGCCGGCATTGTCATCAATCAACGGCCTTCACGCCGCCGAACTCAAGGTGTTGGCGGGCGGCTCCATGACCGCCGTGTTGAATGAACTCGCGCCGCAATTCGAGCGCGCGTCGGGACACAAGCTCGTTATTCACTTCGATTCCACCCCCAACCTGATCAAGCTGACGACATCAGGTGCGCCGTTCGATCTGGGTGTTGTTCCCGTCGATGTCTTCAAGGACACCGCCGCCAAAGCACGCTTTGCCGCCGGACCGACCATCGACATCGCTCGCGCTGGTTATGGCGTCGCCGTGCGCGTCGGCGCGCCCAAGCCCGATCTCGATACGCCGGCCGCATTCAAGCAGAGCATGCTCGATGCGCAATCGATCGCTTACATACCGGCGAGCGCGGCTGGAGGTTATATTACGGGTGTTTTTGAGCGCCTGGGCATTGCCGAACAAATGAAGGCCAAGACCAAACCGCAGACTGCGACGACGCAAATTCCCCAGGCCGTTGCCAAGGGCGAGGCCGAACTTGGGATATTTCTGATTAACGTGCTCATAGCTCCCGGCGTCGAACTGGCCGGCTCATTCCCCGCAGAACTGCAGCATGAGCTGGTTTTCTCCGCGGCCATCGCCGCCGATAGCAAGGAAGCCGACGCCGCCAAGGCCTTCATCGAGTTTCTGGCCACGCCTGCCGCCACCGCCGTAATCAAGGCCGCGGGGATGAACCCCGGTTAGAAAGACATCGAATGCCTCCTCCCCGCCTCGCCACCTACTCCGTTAACGGATCGAGCAGATACGGCGCTGTCACAGACGGCGAAATCGTGGATCTGTCTGCGCGTTTCGGCAAGAGCTATCCAACATTGCGCGAAGCGATCGCCGCCGGCGCTTTGCAGAAACTCATCGATGAAGCTGCCAAGCATTCGCCGGACCACGCGCTCGACACCGTCACCTGGCTGCCGCCCATACCCGCGCCCGAGAAGATCATCTGCATCGGCGTCAACTATCCGGACCGCAACGCGGAATACAAGGACGGCCAGGATGCGCCGAAATATCCAAGCCTGTTCATGCGCACGCCGCGTTCGTTCGTTGGTCACAACACGCCGCTGGTTCGCCCGCGAGTGTCGGCGCAACTCGACTACGAGGGCGAACTGGTTCTCGTGATCGGCAAAGCCGGCCGGCATATCCCGCAAATTACGGCGCTCGATCACATTGCCGCGATCACACTCTGCAACGAAGGCACCATCCGCGACTGGGTCCGGCACGCGAAATTCAATGTCACGCAGGGCAAGAATTTCGATGCCACCGGCAGCCTTGGGCCATGGCTCGTCCCCTACACCAGCGAATTCCAAATCGCCGATATCAGGCTGACGACGCGCGTCAATGGCGAAACGCGGCAGGACGACCGCACCGGCCGCTTGATCTTCGGTTTCCGCTACCTAATCAACTACGTTTCGACCTTCACGACGCTGGTGCCCGGCGACGTCATCGTCACGGGAACGCCGACCGGTGCTGGCGCGCGGTTCGATCCGCCGCGTTACCTTAAGCCCGGCGACGTCGTCGAGGTCGAGGCCGATAATATCGGCGTGCTGCGCAACGGCGTGATCGACGAGGCCCTGTAATGCCCGTAGGCGATTGGACGATAAAATGACCTTGAGTTCCGGCGGCGAAGCCATCGTCAGCGGGCTGGTTGCGCACGGTGTCGATACCGTGTTCGGCCTGCCCGGGGCGCAGATCTACGGCCTGTTTGACGCATTCCATCAGGCGCAGTTGAAAGTCATCGGCGCGCGGCACGAGCAGGCCTGCGGTTACATGGCTTACGGCTATGCGCGATCCACCGGCAGGCCCGGCGTGTTCAGCGTGGTGCCGGGACCCGGCGTCCTCAACGCCGGGGCAGCGTTGTTGACAGCCTTCGGCTCGAACGAACCGGTGCTTTGCCTGACCGGACAGGTGCCAACGCAATTCCTCGGCAAGGGCCGCGGTCATCTGCACGAAATGCCGGATCAGCTCGCCACGCTTCGAACCTTCGTGAAATGGGCCGACCGTATCGAATATCCCGGCGCCGCACCGGCGCTGGTCTCACGGGCGTTTCAGCAAATGCTGTCGGGACGGCGCGGACCCGTCGCGCTGGAAATGCCCTGGGACGTCTTCACGCAGCGCGCGGAAACTGCGCCATCGAAACCGTTCGACCTTTTTCCTGCGCCCCCTCCAGATACCGGGCGTGTCAAGGCTGCCGCCGATCTGGTTACGGGCAGCAAGACGCCGATGATCTTTGTCGGCAGCGGCGCGATCCACGCCCGTGAGGAAATTCTGGAACTCGCGGAATTGATCGACGCGCCTGTGGTAACGTTTCGCAGCGGGCGCGGCATCGTCAGCAATGCGCACGAACTCGGATTGACGATGGCGGCAGCCTATAAACTCTGGCCGCAGACCGATCTCATGATCGGGATCGGGACGCGCATGGAGCTGCCGACCATGTTCCGCTGGCCATTCCGGCCCGATGGCCTGAAGTCGGTTCGTATCGATATCGATCCGTCGGAAATGCGAAGATATACGCCGGATGCCGCCGTGGTATCAGACGCCAAGACCGGCACCAGCGAATTGCTCGCTGCGATCAGGAAGAACGGCTACACGAAAACACGCGGCCGCCGCGCCGCGATCCGCGACGCTTCGGCGACGGCGCTGAAAGAGATTCAACAGGTCCAGCCGCAGATGGCTTACCTGAACATTTTGCG